>NZ_BAAGWZ010000018.1:0-21841 GCF_054780095.1 Humibacter ginsengisoli | reverse complement strand
GAGCACGTCTCGCATCCATGCGTCGTGAGTGGCCTGCTCGTCGCTACCGATGTTCATTGGTCTCTTCCCTCTCGTTTTTTTGCCTTGAAGGCACGTAGTGCCGCGGAGGGGTGGAGGCGCGGAGTGCAAGAGACCGTGGAATACCGGACTGACCGGAGCGCAGCGGAGGGAGGGAGGATATGCCGCGAAAGCTCTTGCGCGCAGCGCTGGAACCCCGGATGCTGCCGAAGGCTTCATGGCAAAACAACGGGAGCACCCCGCGCATGCGGGGTGCTGAGCAGTCGGCCTCCCGGAGGGTGGCCGTCAACTCGAGGCGCTACGCGCCGATCGTCTTGTTGTCGGTACGAGGTTGTGCACAGGCTCGTCCTGTGCGCAGCCTGCGGCCTGGGTCCCGCTGTCCACTTGTGGGCGGGTCCAGCCGACGGGAGCTGGAGCCGTCCACAAGTGGTCAGGGGGAGTGCTACTTTTCCCCGTCGCGAACCCACAGATTCGGCTGAGCCACCGGCTCGGCCGAATTGACCTTCTCCGCCGGCGTGTCGTCTTCCGGGCGGTCCTGTGGTCTCGGGTTGGGAAGTACGCGGAACGGTGCCGCGGCACCGCTCTGCACGATCCAGAAGGCTCCGTCTGAGGCGGTGCGAACGTCGTTGGGGTCCACGATCCACGTGTGTTGTGCGCGAGCGCTGCGCAGCTCGTCGCCGGCAGCGGCGCCGGATGCTTCCATCTGCATCTGGGTGCCGGCGAAACGCACGATGTCTTCCGGGTCTTTGGATCGCCCGATGAGGAGTGCGGCGCCAGACGATAGCGCCCGCCGGCGGCGCACTTCGTCGTTCGATAGGCCGGCGGCGCTCTGCCCGGCGATGATGAGCCCCATGCCTGCGGACCGCGCGACCTCGAAGAGGGTCGACGCCGTGTCGCCGGCGTCGACGCCGCTATCGGTCACGAGCTGCGGGAACTCATCGACCACGACGAGCAGCGGCGACTTGTCGCCGCGGCGCAACCGGTCGGCCATGTAGTTGCGAAGGTCCATCAGCAGGAGGTCTGCGAGCTTCGCTTGTGCGCTCTCAACCGGCACGATGCTCATGATGGTGACGTCTGCGGTGCGCTCTCCGTACGACCATCCATCGTCGGAGAGCCACTTGTCTAGCGGCCCTATGAACGTGCGGATGCTGTTGTAGACCCGTGCGCCGGCGGTGACGCCTTCGCGCGTCTTGGCATTCACGACGCCGGCGTCATCGGGGCCGGCTACGTGGCTGCTGGGGTTCCTGACGCGTTCGCCCAGCTCTGCCAGGCTTCGCAGAGGGGAGTGGTACTGGATGGCCTGGAGCACACCGCGCGCTTCCAGCTCGTAGAACTCGCCGCCGGGCGCGCTCGGCCACAGCCGCATCAGCTTCTCGGTGACTTGATCACCAGTGCCGGTGAACAGGTTCCACGGCTCGTTGATGGTCGCGGTGAACCCGAGCGATTCGACAAGGGTCTTGAGCGCTCGTGCGTCGTCCGGATCTCCCTTCGCATCGATGAACACGATGGGCCACCCGTACATCAGGGCGCACAGCATGAGATTGACCAGCAGAACGGTCTTGCCGCTTCCGGATTCAGCGATGACGATCGCGCGCGCGGCGGATGCCGTGCTCGGCATCACAATCGAGCGCCCGTCCTTGTGTGTCCAGTCGCGGATGCGGCGAACGTCGTAGGCCCGCTCCACCAGAGTCCGGATCGTCGCCACGTTGATGATGCCGAACTGATAGGCCCCGCCGGCCACCGGCCGCGGTGCGGTGACGACCCGCGACGTGACGCCGGTGATCTTCCCGGAGCGTGGGTCGAGCTTCACCCCGACCCGACGTGCGGTGACAATATCGGCCGCACGGACACGCGCCGTCTCGATCCGTTCCTGCATCATCACGTCGTCGTGCCGGCGATCGCGGATCGTGTGCGCCAGCCGTCGACGGTAGAGCGTCAGTAGGAACGGCACGAACAGCACTCCCGCCAAGAGGTTGAGGATGAGCCAGGGGAGTGCCGCCACCAGTAGGTGGCTCCATCCGTTCGGCTGCTGCACGATGTGCAGCAGCTCGCCCGTATGCACGAGTGGGCCAAGCTTCGACAACTCGATGAGCACAAGCACGGCGTAGAGGAGCACGCCGGCCGCGTCGAGTGCCCATCGCCAAGGCTGGACGACCCAGAACCGCGCCCGCGGGGCTAGGTAGCGGCCGCTTCGCCGGATGATGATTTCTGGAATCAGCACGGGTACGACGACGAGGCCGAGGACGCACCCGATCACCAGGCCCACGAGCTTGAAGAACTCGACTACCGCGTCCTTCTTCGGAGGAGAATCCTCGTGGCCGCTCATTGCCCGGTCCAGAGGTTCGGGCCGGCCGCCGCCTCGAGCACGGTTGACACGTACGTGTCATCGGTGCTCAGTTTCGGCCACGCCTGCTCGGCGTCAGCCCGCCATTTGCCGCGCGGGTCGAACACGTCGAGCACTTGGATGTGTGCCTGGTCCGGTCCCTCGCGGAGCTGCCTCCGGAGCCCGCGGGCAGCGGCCGGCTCAGCGAGGTAGACGACATCCGTGATGGCTTCTTCACCGCGATGCTCAGCCCACATCTTCCGATCGACGTGATTCTTAAGGATGTCGTCAAGACGACCGGGCGTCTTCGGCGTCAGCTCGACCTCGACCAGCACCCGCCGCCCGTATCCGATCGCAAGCCCATCGGCGCGATGTTCACCGCGCCGAGCGTCCTGACGAGACACGTAGCGGTCGGCGGACCAGGTGTATCCGTGGGCGAGGAACCTCGCCGCGGCGACCGACACGGCAACCTCGTGCCGTGTCGTTTGACGATAGAGGTTGGGTCGGGCCTCGCCCGTCCAAGCGTGGGTCGACCACAGAAGCGACCCGTCTCTGAACGTTGGCCGCCCAGAGTCCACCGCCCCTACTTCCTTCATGCGCGCGACCCACCGTTGGGCCTTCCGAAGGGTTACTGGATCACGTGATCCGTTCAGCGCTCCCAGCACCCATCGCACGGCTTCCATGTCTGCGATGCGCACCGTGCCAAGCCAGTCGAGCGCGGCCCCGTCGCGATCGGTCATCTGGATCACGGTACCCCCTACCTGATCGGTTCACGCACTAGCTTAGCGCTGATGAGGAGCGATCAGCGTGCGGATCGTAGTGCAGAGAATCAGGCGGCTACGCCGTCAAATACATGTCTGCATACGCTCGTGGCCCCACCCGACGTAACCGCTCTTTCACTCTGCCTACCCAACGCTACGGGGTCTCTCCAACGCAACCAATCTCTCTACTTTCCCTCTGTTCTTCACATTCACTCTTTCTCTCTTCTGTCCTGTCCCACCGCTGACTCTTTACTTCCCAACCTCAGTCAATACAAGCAACGCGGATTGGCTGAGGTTGGGAAGCTCGCTACGCGAGGAGTCAGCGGTGGGACAGGACAGAAGCCACCGTAGGTGGTCGTTTGCCTAGTCGCGCTCGATGTCTAGGCAAACGACTATTGCTCCAGTTCACGGCAGAACCTTCCGCGTCTGGGGCGTGGGCTCCGCAGGGTCCTCATCGCAGGCGCTTCGCTGCGCCCGCATCACATGCGTACCCGGCTCGGCCGCACGCGACTCTGGACTGCTCCATCCCGAGGTGCTCCGCGCTGCCCGCACTCCTAGTCCCTGCTGCTTGTCGAGCTGCACTGCTGCCAATCGCGCCCGGCGCAATTCCGATTCATGTACTTGCCATCCGATGACACAGCTACTCGGTAAGTAAGCAGGTTTGATCTGTGGAAATGGCGTCAGGATCATCGTTCGCGACCCCCTTCGGGCGAGCGGGGGAGTGTGCGCGGCGCGCTCGGAGTTTCATCGGAGCGGGAGCGCAGAGCACGTCTCAGTCGATCGCTGGACGCCGCGGCATCCAGCTTCATCTGGGCAATGATCCGGCTCACTTCCGACTGGTCAATTGCAGTAATGCGCTCCTGCTCGGCGCGGCGTTCCGCTGCGCGACTCTCACGCTCTGCTGCACGCTGTGCTTTCCGCCGTTCGGCTAGCTCGGTCGGCGTTGGCGCCGCGTGGTCGAGCTGCGTCAGTTGCCATGCAAAGTACCGCAGCGGGTTGAGCTGGGCGTCAGGCGATACCGTCGCACGGCTTGTTGCGTGGTGCCAACTGTCGATCGCCTCGATGAGTTCACGTGGCCTCCACCGTGCGATGTCGACCCTGGCCGCGGTGAGAATGTCGCAGAGTGCGCCGATGTGGCGATCGCGGCGCCCCGCTGCGCCGCGTAGAAGCCAGGGCAACCGTCGAGGCTGCGCGTCTCGCTCGTCGCCGTCGATGAGACGCGCTGCGAAGCGCTGGAGGGAGACGGGGCGAGGCGGTGCAGATGACGTGGGCGTTCCTGCATGGCGTCGTGTTTTTCTTCTCGTCGCTGCCGGCGGTCGCGTAGCGGCCGCCTTCGTCGCGCGTTTGCGCGTTGGTGAGTTCTCTAAAACAGAAGCTTCTTCTTTAACTTCTAGATGGGTGTGTAGGGGGGCGGAACTCACAGCTGCACGAGCTGCACGCACGAGCTGGCGGGCCCACGCGGGAACGACGAGGTACCGCGTCGAGGCTGCCGCGCGCTGGTCCTGTGCGCCCAGCGCGCGTGCCTCTGCCAGCTCGTCGAGGGTGAGCTTGTCGCGCCCGTGGCAGACCTCGATGTGAAAGCCCAGGTGGCTGAGGAACTGGACACACTTCTTCACCGTGGCCGGGGCGCAGTGCAGTGCATCTGCGATCGTCTGGAAGGAAACGGCAACGTTGCGGCCGGTCTCGAAGTCCGCCGCGGCCGCCATCCGTGCGGCCACAGCAAGGATCTGTGCGCGGCCGCGTCGACGCGATCGCATCAACCGCTCGACGGCCGGCTGTGCCATGGCCAGCTCGACCGCGTGCAGCCACGCGCCCGGCCGGCACACCGGCACCGCGGAGAACTGCCCTTCGGCGGGGCGGAGGATGAGCCCGCCACGACGAGACGCCGTGTGCGTCCCGCTGCGGGGCGAGGCCACCGGTTCGACACGGTTGGCCGGCCCCGTCGCGTTCGGCCGCCAGGCGCGCGCCTGTGGCGTCAATTCTCGAGTCGCCTCGAACCGCGACACGCGGGAAGCGCTAACGCTGCGGCTAACGCCACCCGTACCAGTACGGGTTACTATGAAGGTGTCCTTTCAGGGCGCGAAAAGACCTCCGGTCTTTCCGGCTTCGGATGGATCACTCAGAACCGTGTAGGTCGCCAAACTTTCAGCGGTTCTGGCATTTGCTTCCGGCCCGCCGCATCAGCGGCGGGCCTTGGACGTTAACGGCTGTCGATAGGCAGCTCCTCGGGTCGGGTGAACCACAGAGGAACGCCGTGCTCGTCCAGCTCGATCGACTCGACCATGAGGTCGAAGAGAGCAGATGGAGAGACGCCGGCATTCCGGGCTATCTCGGCCCAGCGGTCCTTGTTCTCGCGCTCCACGTCGTAGCCGATGGCTACCGGGTCCTTACGGGAACCACGGGGCCGGCGCGGGGGAGTCATGCGTCTAGCTAAGCCTGACCATAGGCTTAACGCGAGCATTTCAGGGCGTGTCGCGCGTGAAGTCCTAGAGCCGGTCGACGGCGGATGCCCACACCCATACGACGTGCTGGGAGCCGTCGACCATCGTGAAGTGCACTTTGACGGCGCGCGGCGTCCACGCGATCGCTTCGCCCTCGGGCCGGATCACGGCCTCGTGGAAGCGCACGAACGCCCGCACGGGGATGGGGGAGTCCGCCTCGACCACGCGCGCGTGTTCGAGATCCAGCTCGGCGTCGGTCAGGCTGATCGGCCGCGGCCGCGTGACAGCCGTGTTCACGCTGCGCTCGATCCGCCGTCCTAGGTCGCGGTCGTATCGCGTCTGCCCACCCATGACCCTGCCTCACCTATCGTTCCCATCTTCGATATAACGATAGGCATACAAATGGAACTATCGGTATTCTGTTCGTATGCGGTGGAACTTCGAGGCACCCCCGGCCGCGGATTCTGGCGCATCGGCCGGCCCGGTCAAGGGCGCTAACGCGTCGCTGCCCGATGCAGCACAGCTGCACCCTTGACCGGCCCTCTCGATGCGCGGTCACGCTGCATATCGGGGATGCCCCGACACGTGAGCTGCATGGAGGTAAGACGATGAACGGAACACCTGAGGCGATCGAGCTAGTCGGGGAATACGCGGTGCCCGTCGACCCCATGGAGGATCTGGAGTGCGACTCCTGCCAATAGCCGGCTAAGCGCGCTCCACACCGGTGCCGAGCGACACATACCCCTCGGGGATCACGGGTCCGTTGCCGTGGGACTGTTGCCGGTATTCGATCAGTCGACGTCGGCGGCCAGCTGTGCGAGCACGGCGGCCTTCGCGTCCTCGATCGTGGTCGCCTCAACCTCGATGGCCTCGGTGGCCTTCACCCTGAGCCGGCCGTACACCCGCATCATGCCCCGACTGTACCCAGACCAACCGTCGAGCTACGTGGAGCCCGACCGGGAGCTGGCGGTCTCGAGCTATTGACACGTACGTGTCACTGCGTCAGGCCGGTCACCGTGAATTCCCCAGCGGTGTGGTGGAGCAGATTGGGATATGACTGATTTACTCGGGCGCCAGCTGCTTCTAGTCGCTTCATGAGGTCGTTGCGGCTTTCCCACTCACCATCGAGCTTCACCCAGTTGAACCCGTCGATATCGCTTATCGGACGGATGTAGGCGGACCGGACGAAGATCGTGCGGTCGGGCGCGAGGCCGAACGCCATTCCCGCCTCTAGCGTCACGTTCTGCCGGGCTTGCCCTCGTACCTTCCGGTCCTCATCATTCGCATCAGAGAAGTCGTCTTTGATTCGGGCAAGGTCGTCTGGCGAGAAAATCACGATGACAGCAGCGGCGGTCTTTAGGCCGGCTGAGACGATTTCGAACGTCGTTGGTTGCGCCTTGCCTGTGGCCGCAACCGCCTCTGACCAGGCCATCGCCCGCAACCCGATGAACGTCAGGAACTTCTCTATGACTTTCACAGGTCGGTCGTCGCGGCCGTGGACGATGAATACTTTCTGTGGATCCAGACTGCTTCTTGTTCCCCGGTCCTGGGGCGGCTCCTTCGCTGGTGTGGCGACCGGACTCTGCTTAGGGGGAGTAGTTGAGCTTGTTACCGGCGTCGCCTTGGGCGGCGTCGTGATGTAGCTGTCCCATATGTCGTTGAGAGACGGAGGGGATGTCCGCGCGGCAGCGGTGGCGGCCTGTTCTGGCGTTGTGTACTCGAACCCGTCCTCTTTGAGCATCACCCCGCGAGGGACCAGGACCTTGTCTTCCAGCTTCCTATAGGGTTCGCCGGCCATCCGATAGTCCGCTCCTGTGTCTTCGACGCAGAGGAAGTCCAGCAGATCGATGATCAAGTCGTCCGTGTGCGCGTTCTCGAAGATTGCGTTGACGAGCGCTACAGCGCGTCTCTCTTTGGTCTCGCCGGGCATGGACACATATTCGTTCTCGGGAAGATCGATCGCTTGTTCGAGTCGGTCGATGCCCGGGTGCGTCAGGCTGTCC
Source organism: Humibacter ginsengisoli (assembly GCF_054780095.1). NCBI lineage: Bacteria > Bacillati > Actinomycetota > Actinomycetes > Micrococcales > Microbacteriaceae > Humibacter > Humibacter ginsengisoli. The sequence continues at coordinate 14,295 of NZ_BAAGWZ010000018.1, read as the reverse complement.
ATGATCAGCGCCGAGAAGAAGCGTCTATCCGGTTTCCTGAATCGCTCTGATGCCATGAGGGCACCTTACTTTTGGGTGTGGTAGGTGTCTGCACCGGCTTCCGGCTGCGCCAATCCCACCAGACTCGGGAACGGTGCGACATTCATCATTTCGGGAAGCGTGGCGAGCGTGAACACTCGTCCTTCGGTGTCACGAACAACGGGCCCAAGCGTGTCATTCACACGGCTCCAGCCGAGGCCGGCAAGCACCGCTAGGAGAGGAACGCCTCCTAGGCGCACAGCTTCAGCACGCAGCCGCTCGAAGCGGAGCGCTTTGTCACGTGCCGTTCCGCCGTCATTGACGAGCTTGCATTCGAGCATGCCTCGCAGTGTCCCCGAGCTGTCATAGACAACAAAGTCCGGAGCGGGCTGCACAGTCAACTCAAACCGCTTCGCGATGTCCGCCTGATTGTGGCTGCCAGTCCGGATATATGGGATCCCGTTCTCGAGAAACAGCTCCTCCACAGCGTCCTCAAGAAGGTCGCCTCTACGCGTCGACGTTGCGTCGAGCAGCTGGCGGAAGGCACCGCCGTAATGTCGCTGATGCAGAAACGCATCGTAGGGCACGCCATCCCGCGCGAGGTCTTGGACCGTTGCCCAGCCCCGCGCAGTGTCGTACTTCTCCTGCTTCCGGTGCAGCTCGCCCGGCGGCTCTCCGAACAGCGATCCATCCATGACGCGAAGGATGGTCCGGGCGACAAGCATCGCCTGTTCCTGGGATACCGGTGTCCCACTGCGCTCCATCGCGTCAACCTTGGCCGGGCTGAGTCCGCGGATGCCGAGCGGTTCGGCCACGAGGAGCGTCGACTGAGCAAACTCCTTGGACACGAGCCCCAGGATCGTCCGAAACGCCAAGAGACAACGAGGGTCGTCCTCTACCGCTGCAGCAATCGTCGCTTCCGACACGTTCGTAAAGTCGGTCGTTGCCGCGGCCGCTGACCGATATGCCGCACGAAATGCAGGCAAGTCGTAGAACTCAGTGAAATGCACGTAGGCAAAATCAGGAGCCAGATGCGGCACGTACGCCTCGCGAGCGACTTGGGCGTAAATCTCCTGGAACTGCGCCGTACCGTGATTCTGACTAACAAGCCGGATCTGCGCCACACGTTGATCCCAAGTACCTGCGTCGACGATGCGACGAACCGTCTCGTCGATCGACGGCATCAGCTTGCGCCCACGATACGGCCGGGAATATCCGCCGCCTCGTCGGCCGCGATCCGACGCTGGGCTTCAAGTACGAACTCCTCGTGCAGCTCGAGACCGCCAGCACGACGTCCATGACGTCTCGCTACAACCGTCGTCGTGCCACCGCCCGCGAACGGGTCGATCACCACGCCAAGGGCAGGGCTCATGGCTTTCACAAAGAACTCAGCAAGCCCTTCCGGCATAGGCGCTGTGTGGGCGACGCCGCGATGCTGGTTGTAGGTCTGGCTGACCGGGATGACATTTCCCGGATCGGCGCCACCATGACGGTAGGTGCCCACTCGATCGCGACCAAACCCAGCCTCGGTGGTCCGCCGTCCATTGGTGTCAAGCTTTCGGCGCTCAATCTCGTCGGGAGTCGTCTTGTACGGAACCCGTACAGCATCAAGATCGAAGTACGGCTTGGCACCACGGGCGAAGTGGAACACGTGCTCGAAGGCATCCTTCGTTCGTGGCCCGAACCTGCCTGGTATCGCGTTCGGCTTCTGCCAGATGTACTCCTCAATCCATCGCCAACCGATGTTCTGAAGTGCGATCACTAGCTGAAACACATAGGGATGCCGTTGGCCTCGAAGGGGCCCGTCTTTCGCCACTCGGTTCTTGATGTTGATGACGAGCGAGCCTGTGTCAGAGGTGGCTTCATACATCGATCGCGCGAAGGGCAAGAACCATTCGACGTATCGATCTGGGTGAATCCGGCTGTATGCTCGCTGGTCGGCGTAGGGCGGCGATGTAAAAAACAAGTCGACACTTCCGGCGGGAAGCTTCGGCAACCATGCTGCGGAGTCGCCCCAAGTCACACCTTCACGAATCAGCTGTTCGAGCGCGGCCGCTGGCTCGTTGGGAACTACGGGTTCGCGACTGGGAACCGCTTGGAGATGCATGCCGACAACGCTAATGGGGTGGTGCGACGCTCCATCGTCGCATCGCCGAGCACGCTCGTGTGCGTCAACGTCGGGCTAGCTGCGCTTGCCGCTGCCTCTCTTCGCCCCCGCGAAATCGACCTTGACGAATGTCCAATAATCTAGCGCTATGTCAGCGACTCGGTTGAAGAGCGGTGAGAACAGTAGGTGCCCGGCTCATGTGAGCCGGGCACCTACTGTTCTCTAGACGCGTTGTCGGATGGTGCCACCCGGATCGCCGTCCGCGTCGCGGCGGGTGACGAACTGACCCGAGGACGCCGACCGGTAGACGGTGCGGCTGTTGGATGTACCGGAGCCCACGTGCTCGGTGGTCGTCTTCGACGGCCACCGAGCGGCTGCGGCATTGTTGACGAAACGTCCGCTCGATGCGGACCTGTTGACCGTACGTCCCATGGGAGTACTCCTTACTTTGCAGTGCAGGCCTTGCTCGGCCTGCCGGATGGTTACTTGCGGATCTGGGTCGTGATGGTCACACGAACCGGGATCGGCTTGGTGCGCACGATGCGCACGATGCGAGTTGCCATTCCCACTCCTTTCTCGGCTTCGAGTGCCTGAGAGGAGTGCTGTTCCGTACAGCGGGGGACTCCGTTAGTCTGTGCTTGCTGCAAGCCTTGACTTAGCTCAGGTCTTGTTGAGGCCGGTCCCGTTCCCGCGGGCCGGCCTCAGTTCTTCAGTTGTTCTTTGCCGCCAGTTGCCTGACGTCAAGTAATAAGTGCGCTCCGGCCGATCGGCCCTCACTTTTTCTGTTCGCGCGTCTGCGCCGACTTCGACGTCGTCTTACCGATGGTCGCGGCGCGAGCCATCACCTTCGATGCCGTGCTGGTCGATACTGTGCGCCGTGCTGCTTGTCCGCCGCTGGTACCAATTGATGACTTCTCCACGCGGGCTCGGAAACTCGTCATGATCGTCTTTCTTTCGTCTGTCGTTTTCGTTCGTTCGCCAGGGTCATCTCGACGGTCTTCGGGGTGATGCCCATCCGGGCCGCGATCTGCGCGTGCGTCAGACCCGTGCTGGAGAGAACGAGCATCTCTTTCGTTCGGGGCTTCTTCACCGAGGCGAGCACTTGATCGACCTGGACGAGCTGCTCAACTCGCGTCTCGACGTGTTCGTAGCCGCGAGCGGTCATGGCGGCCTCGTTCACGAGGGTCTTCCACGGTGGCTCGTCGAAGGTCTCGCTGAGCCAGCGCCGGTAGACGTTGGCGAACTGAATCAGGCACTGCCCGATGAAATATGTCCTGATCGAGGCCCCCTTGTTCGGGTCCCACTTGCCCGGGATCAGGACGTGAAGGCGGAAGTTGTGGATGGCGTAGGCCACGGTCTCGCAGGCGAGTTCGGCGGCGACCTCTTGGTCGTTGAGGATGTCGGTCGGCGGGCGCCGCAGCCCACCCATGCCGCGTTGCTTCATCTTGGTGAAGATCTGCTGCGTACGGATCCACGCGGTCATCACGGCGATGCCGTACTTGGAGAGCTCGGAGGCGAAGTATGTGTAATGCGCGCCGGCGAACCCGGCGGCGCGCAGCTCGTCGATGATCGAGCGGTCGGTTTCCAGCCGCTGCAGGTACTCGCTTCGGTCCTTGTCGAAGTCTCGGAGCCATGTCTCGCTGATCGGATTCGAGTCCGGTGGTTTTATGGGCGCGCCGACGGTCCCGCGCTGCGCGCGTTCACCGCTTCCTGCTTCCACGCCTCGGCCCCTCTAGACCAGATTGGAACGTCCTACTGTCCGTACGACATCCCATTCATAAGTCACGGCGGGGAGATCCCCCCTCACTTTTCGTCGAACTTTTTGGGCGTCTCATCTACTGGTCGGCGTTCCGGTTCCGCTTGTCCCGATCACCCGCGAGCCACGCATTGGACCTTCGCAGTAAGCAACGAGCGCCCGGGCCGTGGATGGGGGCGTGACTTCTGGATAAACTCCATCAGAAGACGTTAAGCTTATATCCAGGTTACTCCAAGGTTGGTGTACTGCGCGTGTCGCGATCACTCCGCAGCACGGGCGCCGATGGTAGTAACTGACGGCACGTAATCCTCTTGATGCCGTGAGGCCCAAAACACGAAACCGGGCCTGCGTAAACAGTCCCGGTTTCTGGTTCGGACCTCGGGGAACTCCCGTTGCCGTGGTGCTTCAACGACACCATGATACGGCGGAAGGCTCCCGGTGAGGTTCATCCAAGCCGAAAGGAGGTGGCCCGTGGCCACCAACCCTTCTCGCCGTCCGCGTTTTCAGGTGCCGACTGACTGGCCAGTTCTGATCGTCAGTCTCCTGATCCTGTACGCGACCGTGCATCCACACTGACCGCCTACTCATCGGTGTGGGTCGGAGCAGCAATGCCTGGCCCACGCCCCGGCTCTGGGGCTAACGAGGCAGCCCGGATCGTGGGCACACATACGCACCGACGTCGAGGGATGTCAGTCGTCGTACCGGAGTCGAAGGGAGCGAAGTCCGTACCGTTGTGCGGTAAGCCCGATGTTCGTGTCGTAGCTGGCCAGGGTCACCGATTCGGCGTACGGCTTCAGCTCCAGCGCGTTCATCACGATCTCGTTGTCTGGGCTCGGCAGTCGGCGCCGAGTGAGTTCGTCGACTGGCAAGAACACGTTCACGGGATGCATCGTGGGGCTCTCTTCTAAGGCCGCCCGCGACTCGCCCCCCGGGAAGAGTGCGTCGATGGCTCTGAGCGCGGCGCGAGCACGGTACCGCAGATCGACCTGTATCTCTCCGTGCCACGGCTTGTTTCCACTGGCCTTGTGGGCATCGAGTTCATCGCGCACGACCGATGGGATGACGAGCGTGATAGCGCCCTCCGAGAGATTGCTCTGTTCACCCCACGGGTAGGTAGCCAGATTTCCTCCATGCTCTTCCAACACGTTGGTGTCCAGCACGACTGCATGGCGCCGTTGTGCGGCGAATCCATGCTCGCTTGAGTACGCCCAAAGCTCCAGCTCTCTGGTGATCGCGGCGGCCGCGGCGGCCAGATCAGTCTGACGCCCCAGGAGTTCGTTCTGCACCTGGAGTGCGAGAGCCGCAAGGGCGGGCCCACCGGCCACAGCAGGACCGGCATTCACCGCCCAGTAGCGCGGTGTGAGCAGCAACGCGGCTGTCTCGTCCGCGGTCAGCACACCGGTGAGCGTGCGCTCCTGCTCTGCGGCCCAACGAAGATATTCGCCTGGAAGCTCGGATGGCGGGAACCCTCGCCCGACCACATTCCCCGCGGCGGCTGCCGCGGCGTTCAGAGCAGCGGCCGCAAGAGTCGGATTTGCTTCTGGATGCAGCTTCGGAAGCCTCATCTTTGGGCCTCCCAGATGTGACCGATAACCTTCGTTATGACAGAACAGGCCTGTCTACCCTCGCGGATCAGTGTGCGCTGAGACCGTCTCGAACGGGTCACTGCGCTCCCCCGACACCGGGTCGATCGACACCTCAGTGGACAGCCACGCCTCATCCTCGAACTCGACCGCGACGTCGGCGTCGACGTCCGCCCGGATCGGGCTCACACGAGCATCCATGGGCTCAGCTTACGCATGGCCGGCGGTCGCCCCTCGCGCTGGGGCTTGTGCTCCGTTCCGCACAGAAGCTATGAGTGTTCTATGCGGTTTCGGAAGTCTGCGACCCTCCTGGCCGCTCTGAGCGTGGGTCTCCTTCTTGCTGGCTGTACTCACCCTTGGCTGATGGGCGTAAACGGCAGCGGCTATCACGTCCAGTGCGCCGATGGGTCGTGGTCGAATTCAGGCGGTCGACAAGGCGTGTGCTCGCATCACGGCGGAGTAGGCGCCTCCGGCTCGTCAGACAGCGACACAAACACGACGCCGTAATCCCGATTACGGCGGTGAGTGTCCGTCGCTTCATGCTGGTACCTCCTCAAGGTCCTGTCGCATGCCCTGCTGGGCACGATCCGGGTTGGTGTCCAGCAGTTCCTCGATTTCTCTGCTGGGTAGGTCGACGTGTATCTGGGCGAGTTCGGTTCCCACTCGCACCAGGCAGTTCCCTTTCTGGTCGCTCTCGGCGGTCTCGTCGTCGCGTGCGACTTGGGAGCGTGCCTCGGACACGTTGAGCCGGCGAATCCATGCGCGGGTCTCGTCGTCGGGTTCGAGGTCGAGCAGACGTGCGAGCGCGTCTTGCTGCCCGACCGAGCGGAGCCGGAATCCGAACACCGCGGCGAGCTGTTCCACCAGTCCCTCGTGCTCGCTGATGCCGTCAGCGTCCTGGGAGTCGACCAGCAGCGCGGTACCGAACGCGCGGCCCATGCGGGCCGTCTGTCCCATGAAGTCGCGACCCTCGCTGGTCTTGAGCATGCGGTGTGCTTCGGGCACGCCGATCACTTTCGATCGCCGGCGGAGTAGGTGCGAGCTGGACATGTAGAGGGCGTGCGTTGTCACGGCTCGCATTGCTGCGATGGTGAGCCGCTGGCTGGAGTCCCATGTCTCGGGTGGGTCGCTGTTCTCCGGCAGCGAGAGGCCGGGCATCTGGAGCACCCAGAGCCCCGGGTCGGTGCGGAGGACCGGCTGGCCGACCGGCTCGCCCATCATGACGCGGCCGAGCGTGGTTTGCGCCAGCTCCACTAGCGCCTCACCAAGTTCTCGCTCGTCCGGCTCGTTGCTGTGTGCGAGGAGTTGGATGGTGGCCCATGTTGTGGGTCGCGGTGCCTGAGCAATCCGGTTTGCGGCGCGGAGCGAGAGTCTCTCTGCTGAGCCGGCCAGGTCGCGCGGTGCAAGCAATGCGAGCTGTCGCGAGACCTTCTCGGGTGCTTCCGCGATCGGCAACGCTTGGAAGAGGTCCATTGCGCCAGCGTTCGCGGCGCTCACCTGCATGAGCTGGCTGGGCAAGCCCATCCGCTGCGCCGCGTCGACCAGGCCGCCGGTGTCGCCCTTGAAGTCGAGCAGCAAGCACCAGGACTCTTTGAAGGCGGCATCGAGCAGTAGGAGCTGCATCAGGGTGGTCTTGCCTTGACCAGACAGCCCGATCAGTCCGACCGTCGTTGGTTGGTCTCGCTTCGAGAATCGGGTGACGTCAAGGTGTGCGAGGCCGGGGGTGGAGCCGGTCAGGTGGCCGATGACTCCCCCGCTGGCGTCGGAGAGCGCTGAGCCGCCCCAGAACAGTGATCCGAAGAACCCGACGCCCTCTTGCACGTGGTAGAGGTCATCGACGCGGAGCTGGTCGCCTGGCAGGGTTTCCAGCCACAGCTCGCGTTGCTCATCGCTGCCCCGCGAGACCTGGATGCCGTTGTCGGCATAGTGGCTGATCACGGCGGCCACGTTCGCCTCCAGCTCTTCATACGTGTCGCCCATGACCACTAGGCGCGGGTGGGAGCGCACGAGGATGAGCCCGTCGCGCTGAATCTCGGCGCGTAGTCCTTGGGCGACGTCGCCGGCGTCAAGGGTCTCTTCTCCGGGATCGCCTGCGCTGGTCCTGCCGGCGGAGCGGCGTTGCTCGGTGGCGAGGTCACGGGCATCCGTGACCAGCTTGAGCGACTGGCTGCGGCTGAGGACGCGGAATCGCACGCTGGCGTCCACGATGACGGGAATGTCGTCACCGGCGGTGCCGTCGTTCGCTTCGCTGGCGCGGCTGACGTCCGCGATGGTACGTAGCCACTCTCCCTCGCCTGGCGTCGACATTTCTTCGGGAAAGTCTGTGATCGGCAGGACTGCAACGTAGCCGGCGACGTTGCCTTTCTCGTCGCGAAGTCGCAGGTGGTCCGTGTACGGGTCGGCGTGCCCGTTGGTGAGCGTTGCCAGCGACGCGCCCACAATGGTGCCGTGGCGTGGCACTGCTCCCAGAGACCGGAGCTGTTCTCGTGCGATGGTCCAGCTCAGCAGCTCGGCGCTGGCCAGACGGGCATTGAGCCGGCTGCCCCGGAGTTGGCGGCCGAGTTTGAACGCGACGTTGGCGTATCGGGACATGTCCGACTCGCGCACCCGGTGCTGTTCGATGCCGAACGCCGGTGCCGCGAGTTGCTGGACGCCGGACGTGTCGTGCTTGGTTCCTTCCGCGATCGTTACGCCGAGGAGCACGTGCCGCTGCGGGAGCTGCATGGCGTCGATCTGCTCGGCGCGCATGTCCACCCAGCGCTTCCAGTCGCCGGCGGTGTACTCGCCTTCGATGCCTTGCACATACTCGGTGCCTTCCAGGCTCGACCAGATCACCTTGAGGTGGCAGTCGGTGTCTTTCAGCGCGCGGCCGGCCACCCGGATGACCGACTGCACTTCGTCATCGAGCAGCAGCTCGGGCATGGTGTCGGTGTTGGCGGTCGGAATCTCGAACCAGGCTTCCGCCTTGGTTGCGGTGATGATCAGCCCGTCCGCGATCGCGCGATACGTCGGCGGCTTTGCTTTGCGACCGGGCGTCGCTCCGACCATCGCCAAGAGGTTGTCGATGACCTTCATGATTGCCCCTCCCTCTTCGTGTTGCGGTTCACGATCGCGTGCAGCTCGTCGTTGCCGATCAGTCGCGCCTGCGCGTGGTTACGGATGACGCGCTGCGTCGGCTTGTCCCCATCTACCCGTTCGCGGCCGACCCGTTCGCGGAGTGTGGGTCGCTCGCCTCGGCCGGCCTCGCGGCGGCCGAGGTTGATGATGGGCGCGCATCCCACCAGCAGAAACCGGATGTGCAGCGCGAAGGGCGTCAGCCGCATCCGCTGCGGTGTTTCCTCGTCAGGCTGGAACCCGAGCATGATCAGGGCGATCGGGGGCGCCAGGAGGATGAGGGATCCAATGTCGGGCCGCACTGCCAGGAGACCTGTCCAAATCAGAATCGGCCAGGCAATAACGAGCCAGGCGATGAACGCCAGCGCGCCCAGACCGAACTTCTTTCGGTCGATACCCTCCCCTAGGTCGAATCCGAACAGCTCGTGCTGTTTCGCCTCGATCCGGAGGGCCTTGGTGACGGTGCGGCCGGTGAGCATCAGTGCACCTGCATCCCGAACCATGCCCCAATGGTGATGTTCCACAGGAACTTGAGCACGGCGAGCATTTGGTCGGTGAAGTAAATGAAGCCGGCGAGGATGACGGCGAAGACCAGTTCGGTGATCAGGTCGCCCCACTCCTTCTTGAGATACGCGCCAAAGGCACGGACCACGAGGACGACCAAGAAGATGTTGCCGATGATGCTCAGTGCCAGTTGCTCGAATGACATGGTGTCGTTCCTCTCTAGTGCTGTGAAGCGGTGATGGCCGAGACCTGCCACCTGTCGGTGGAGCCGGCCGTCACGCGGGTAAGGGTCAGGGCGTAGGTCGATGTGACGACTCCGCCGCTCTTGGTGGTCCAGGTGACGACGGCGCGCGCCTGGCGGGTCTGCCCGTCGCCGCCGTAGACGGTCCAGCTCGTGAGGTCTTGCAGCTCGACGGCGCCGTTGAGTCCGCGGAGCTTGGCGCCGGGCGCGGCGACGGTAGACATGTCGCCGGTTGTCCCATAGACGGCGAAGAAGCTCTTTGCGTAGGTCTGCGTGCTGTTGGTGAGAGCCGAATCGGGAGTCGGTGTCTGGGTTCCGGACACGGCCTGAGCGTTCGGCAGCGCGACCAATGCCGGGTCGGCGGCAACGACCGGCCGGCCGGCCTGAACGTGGACCGGGACGGCGAGGCCCTGCCATGTCGCCGATAGCTCGGTCCCCTTGCTGTCGTAGGGCTGCACCTTCACCGCCACCGTGACGGTGGCGTCCGTCGCGTTCTGCGGGTCGACGGCGACGGTATAGGCCGCCTGTGCGGTCTGCTTTCCCGTGCCGTCCCACTCATAGGTGGCGTCGCCGCTGATGCCGCCGAGGTCTTGGCTGAGCTGAGAGGTCCGGGTTTTCGCGTGCGCGGCATCCCACGTCAAGAAGTTCATGGCGAAGCGGTCGGCGACACCGCTGGCCGCGGCCTGCGGGAACGCGGCCGCCGGGTTGCTCTTAGGCTTGGCCACCGTCGTTGTTGGCGGGAAGAACATGGCGCGGAGGCCTACCAGTACGACGATCACAAGAGCGACGATCAGGACGACTCGAAGCACCTTCCAGTACCACCGTGGCGACTCGCTGCGTTCCTGCCGCCAGGGCAGCTCTGCCCCTTCCCCGGTCCCGGTGCTGGCCTGTAGCCACGGGTTCGCGGGGTGGTCGTGTTCGGTTTGCGGCAAGGTCGATTGGTGCTGCGTCTTGTCCTCTACACCGTCGAGATTCAGCGCCCTGAGAAAAATGTTCGCCTTCGCCACTACTCCCCCAAATGGAGACATCTTCGCGTGTGGTCCCCCCGGTAGACAAACTGGCCTGCTGCCCGATCGAGGGGAGTACGCTTACTCTACCTGATCGGTAACCGATCAGGTAGAGGAAATGAGATCGATGTCTAGCGGTGATTTCCCCTCGGGTAACCGGCACAATGGTCGAATGTCGATTCGCCGTCAGATTCCCGACCTGCCGGCACACTTAGCCGATCTGTTCGAGGCGTTGCAGAACCCGACTCGTGTGATGGTGCTCCGTTATGTGGTAGCGCACCCGCTCGCCTCACGCATCGACGTGCAGGAGGCCACCGGCGCCGCCATTGCGCCGGTCCACCGCGCTCTGACTGCACTGGAGGATGCAGGCTACCTGACCGCGGACGTTCCCCCTGGCGAGCGTAGCGGCCGTACGGTGCGCTACAGCGCAGACCGCGGCAAGCTGAGCGCGGATGCCGGCGCGCTCTTCGGTTGGCTTGTCAGTTGACACGTACGTGTCAACTGTTCAGGGGCGGAACAGCCAGCGCAGCAACCTGACCGCGAGGCGGCATGCCCCGTAGACGACGATCAGCACCACGGCGGCGCCGCCGAGCATCAGCCAGGGCATGCTTTGCGGGTCCATCACTCCCCCTTGTGCCACGGTGCGTTGCGTATCGCTTCCTCGATCAGCGCCCGCTTTGACCGCCCGGTGCGCGCATACTCTGCGTCGACCATGGCGGCAACTTCCGGGCTCACTCGCGTCGCGAGCTGCACGGTGAGTTCGCGGCCGCCTGCGTTCAGTTGGGGCGGCTCCGTCCGTTGAACTGTGGGCGTCGGTGCTGCCGCGGACACGCTAGGCGTGTCCTTGCCTTCGACCGGCGCCGTGGCCGGTTTGGCTGACGTGGGTGTCGGCGGGTGGTAGTCGACGGGGTCTTGTCCTTCGTCTGCTGCCGGCCGCGGGCGTCTTGCGGGTCGGTCGAGTTGCTGACTCATCGGATCACCTTTCGCATTACTTCGGTGTAGGCGTCGCGGACGGCGTTCCCCTTGCGGTACATGCCGTACCACTCCCCCGCTAGGCGCACTTCGGGCACGATCGACAGGTGTGGCACGATCGGCTCGAGAATTGGCGCCAGTCCCTTGATCTGCTCAATCGCGTCGCTCTCCGCGTAGCTCATGAACCCGGTGCCGTCACGTGTGACGCTCACGCCGGCCTCAGTGAGGTTTGAGGGCGCCCCCATCCGCTCCCTGCTGCGTTTGAACGCCTCGATGGTGCGTTGTGCACCTGTTACCCCGTCGACGCCAGAATCGCTCGCCGTGGCGGCGTACAGCACGGTGTCGGAGGCGTGCAGCGCGCTGAGGGTGAGCGGTCCGCCTTGCCGGTTGGCGCAGTCGATCACGACAAGATCGGCGTTGAGCCCTTCCAGCGATGCTTTCAGGCGCAGCTCTGCGAAGTCGTCGCGGTCCGCCTCGCGGTTGCTGAGCCCTCGGGCGGCCGGGATGATCCGCAAGCGTTCGTGCCAGCGGCTCGCGGCCGCCAGCTCTTCAGCCCATCCGATTGGTTCGTCGCTGGCGCCGAGGATTGCGCCGACGTGCAGCCCCTCCCCTACCGGCTCAGCGCGCGTCCACTTCGTGGTAGCAGCTCGCGGGTCAAGGTCGATGAGGACGACCCGGCGGCCGTTCTCGGCGGCTGTCATCGCGAGGGACACGGCGGCCGTTGTCTTGCTGACGCCGCCGGCCTCGCTGTAGACCATCACGGTTTGCATATCGATCATTCTAGAATGCTCGCTTTCTAACTAGAGTGCTTTCTGTCTGGCGTGTTTTCTAACATGTGTTCTAGCGAGCTTTCTAGAAAGCTCGCTAGAACACAGCGACGGGTACAGCTTCGGCGATGGCTCTTAGGCGTCCGGCCAGGTGTAGAGCGCGGGCACGTCCACGAGCTGCGGGGCGCCGTCGATGAACTCTATGGTGCGCCCCGGCTTGTGAGCTTCGCCGGAGTGGGCGATGGCGGCAAGCACGAGCGAGAGTCGTTCGCGGTCAAGTCCGGTGAGTTCGTCGGCGAGGATGATGGGGGAGTCTGCTCCCAGGCTTGCGGCGATGCGCAGGAATCGCTGTTCTCCGCCTGACATGCCGCCGATGTGCTCAGGAATCGATGCAAAGTCGATCCAGGGTCGGCCGGTATCGACGTCATGCCGCACCCATGGGTATCCTTCGTTGGCAAAGCCGGCGCGTATCAGTAGCTCGGTCGCGGCTTCTAGTGGCAGCAGGCCGCGCGCCCATTCGCGTAGTGCGTGGTCGTGCTCGATGGTCGTGGCGGTCATTTCGGCATCCTCTCTTAGGCCTCTGACGTTCAGGCTCTTTTGGCTCCTACGACCTCGCGCTCAGGTGCGGCGTGCGCGAGCTGGTGGACGCGTTGGGGGGAGAGGCCGAGGATTCGGCCCGCGTCCTTCATGGTGAGGCCTTCGGCGCGGAGGGCTTGGACTGCCGACCGGCGCAGCGCTGCGGCGTCGGCTTCATCTCTGCGCGCTTGGTCTTCTAGGACGACTGCCTGATTCCAGGCTTCCCGCGCGGAGTCGGGAATCTCGATGGTGATGTCGACATCGAAGCTGTCCGGGTCGATGTCGAACCACAACCCGATGACCTCGCGGGCCACTTCCTCGACCTCGTTGAGGTCTCGTGCCTGGCCGGCGGTGTCGGGGTCGTCTACTTTCACGAGCCACCATCGACCGTCTCGGCTCGCTGTGGCCTTGTACGTCTTGCGCTCAGCCATCGCCCTTGCTCCTTTCAACGCCAGCTCTGCGGGGATTTCGGCAGCTTCTTGATCAGCTGGCCGATGATTCCTGCACTCACCTCACCGTGACGCGGGATCGACTCTTTTTGCGACTCGTCCGGCAGTCCCCACATTTCGTGGCTTCCTTTCGCGCCGCGGAGGAACACCCAGCCGTTGTCTTTGACAACCTTGATCACGTCCCGGTGCTTCTGCGGCTTTGGCATGATCTTAGTCTACCCCCTCTAGATAGTTCCATCAAGTGCCACTAGATATTTCTGCTACACTTCTTCTGGCTCGAACTCTTCGCCGCAGAGCCCGCAGATGATCGGACCAGCATCGAACACGACGAGGGATGCACGGATCTTGCGCCCGCAGCTACATACGGCGGCCTTGCCGTTGTTGTTGTTCTTGCGGCCGTCGCCGGTGCCGATGACTTCGGCACGGCGGTAGGCGGTAATGGTCGCGTCGAGCTGGTCGACGGCGGCAGCGTAGGCGGCCGCGGTGTTGCCGGGAACGCTGGTCGTTGACCATCCGACGCTCTTGTCGTGTTCGAGGGTGAGGCCGAACTCTTCGGCGATCGCCTTGAATTTGGTGTTGTGATAGCGGCCTTGACGGCTGGTGTCGTTGATGCCACGTACGCGAGCTGCGCCGTGTGCCGCCTCGTGGAGGAGTGTTCCGAGCACGTCGCGACCGCCACGTGAGAGGCCTTCGCCGCCCACGAATAGCTCGTGCACGGCTTCCTCGCCGCGCATCCAGCGCTCGGGGGAGAAGTGGCCGAGTTTCATTCCCTTGGCGGTCGTACCTGACGCGAGCGTAACGACGACCTCGGGCACGTCTTCGTGGCGTGTGCGGATGGTTGCCCACGCTGATTCGATCGCGGCCACGAGAGGAGCGCTGATGCCGTTGTTTGTCTTCATCGTTGTCTCTCCGTTCACTGGCAGGAATCGCAGCCGAGCGCGTCCATGGGGTCGACGGGCACGAGATATCCGCCGAGGTCGTCGGTTTCGATCGCAGTGCCGCGCGAGGCCGGTTCGGTGTACTCGCACTGTGTGCAAGCGCCGGTCTCGATGGTGTGGGGGTCGGTCACGCTGCCGTGCCCGGTCAGTCGGATCACTCCGCCCTGACACTCCGCTCCGCGGAGCACGTCTCGCATCCATGCGTCGTGAGTGGCCTGCTCGTCGCTACCGATGTTCATTGGTCTCTTCCCTCTCGTTTTTTT
>NZ_BAAGWZ010000017.1:0-1195 GCF_054780095.1 Humibacter ginsengisoli | reverse complement strand
GAGGTGGACGTCCAGGGGCCGGTTCCAGGCGATCGCTTCGTGCGGGCGCACGGTGTTGTATTCGATGCGGTAGTCCTCGGCGCGTTCGACGAGCTCGAGGGCGTCGGGGATCTCGTCGAGGAACAGCCGCTCGTATTTCAGTGTCCCGAATCCGCGCTCGCGTGACCCGTTCTGCCCCGGCGTGCGGACCCTTGTCCGGACATGCTTGAGCTCGGGATGCGTGGTGATGAAGAGCTGGAAGTTCAGTGACCGGAACGGGCCGCCGTTGTCCGTCACGATCGTCAGCACCGGCTCCAGTTCGCCCGTGTCGGGATGAATCGGGCAGGTATCCACCAGAGGCCGCCCGAACATGCGCTCATAGTCGGCCAGGGCGATCTCGATCGCAGCGATCGCATCATGCTGATTCGCGGTCGGCGAGGTGTGGAACCGGTGCTCCAGCTTGGAGTACCAGTCTCGGCACCCCGCGATCCGCCACGTGCCCCCAGTGGTGGTCTCGAACTCGCTGAAGTCCAGTTGCCACACCTGGTTCGGACCGGTCGGGGTCCTCGCGAACGCCGCCTTGCGCTCCGCAGCGAGCTGACGACGCTCCCGCTGATACTCCGCAGGCAGGAGCAGCCCCTCGTCGCGGAGAGCACGCAACACGGTGGACTGCGAGACTCGGTGCCCGTCGTGGCGGACCATCGCCCACACCTTCCGGTGTCCCCATGCTGGGTGCTCCAGCGCATGCCTCACCAACAGCGGGCGGGCGGCGGTCCGCGCAGGCTGGGGCCACGGACCCTTCGGCGGCCGCGCCTGCTTCGCCTTCGCCTGCCACCGCCGATACGAACGCTCGGGCACGCCGATCAGCTTCACGAACCTCGCGGTCGGCATGCCCGCTTCCACACGGATCACCTCGAGGTCCGCGAAGGGCCCAGCCGGCCCTCCGCGCTCTTCTTCCACACCCGGATCTCCACCGCCGCCTCACCCAGCGCCTGGGTCAGATCTGCAACCTCATCCTCAAGCTGCTGCTCACGAGTCGATGGGCCCGACTTGCCCGCCGCCAGCGCCGTCTTGCCTCCCTCGAGAAACTCCAGCTTCCACCGACCGATCGACTGCTCACTGACCTTCTCCCGACGAGCGGCTTCCGCGATCGAGACCTCACCAGCCAGGACGCTGAGCACGATCCTCGTCTTCTTCTCCACCGGGACCACAGGTG
>NZ_BAAGWZ010000016.1:0-1267 GCF_054780095.1 Humibacter ginsengisoli | reverse complement strand
TGCGATGGTCAGTGAGTACCGATCAAAGTCACTCACAGAAGGACACAAAGCACGATGGCTCTAGACCAGTCTGCCCTCCTCGAGCTCCTCGGGGAACTGAAGCTCACCGATGTCACCGACCGGATCCGGGTCGCGACTGAGACGTTGTATCAGGAGTTGATCGACGCGGAAGCTGCCGCGTTCATCGGCGCTGCACCGTTTGAGCGCACTCCGGAGCGGGTGACGCAACGTAATGGGACCCGCCCGCGAACTCTGACCACGACGGCTGGGGAGCTGGAGCTGCGGATTCCGAAGCTGCGGCAGGGCACCTTCTTCCCGTCGTTGCTGGAACGGCGGCGCCGGGTGGATCAGGCGCTGTTCGCGGTGGTGATGGAGGCGTACGTCCACGGCGTCTCGACCCGGAAGGTCGATGACCTTGTCAAAGCGCTCGGCGCGGACACGGGTATCAGCAAGTCGGAGGTGTCGCGAATCTGCGCCAACCTCGACGAGGATGTCGCCGCGTTCCGGGACCGGCCGCTGGCGGACACCACCTACCCGTACGTGTTCCTGGACGCCACGTACTGCAAGGCTCGAGTCGGCAGGCGGGTCGTGTCGCAAGCCGTGGTCGTCGCGATCGGGGTCGCGGCCGACGGACGGCGCGAGATCCTGGGGTTCGAGGTCGGAGAGACGGAATCACAACCGTTCTGGACCACCTTCCTCCGCTCGCTCAAGGCCCGAGGCTTGGGCGGAGTGAAGCTGGTGATCTCTGACGCGCACACCGGCCTGATCGCGGCTGTTCAGACCGTGTTTGCCGGCGCTAGCTGGCAAAGATGCCGGGTGCACTTCATGCGGAACGTGCTCACCGCCGTGCCGAAAGCGGCAGGGCCCATGGTTGCCTCGATCATCCGCACGATCTTCGCGCAGCCCGACACCGAGCACGTGTTCTCCCAGTTCCACGAGGTGGTCCGCATGCTCGCCAGATCGCATCCCAAGATCGCGGACATGCTGGAAGACGCCAAAGACGACCTGCTCGCGTTCTGCCAGTTCCCCCTCGCGCACTGGCGACAGATCTGGTCGACCAACCCTCTGGAACGGTTGAACAAGGAGATCAAGCGTCGCACCGACGTGGTGGGCACCTTCCCGAACCCAGCCGCGCTGCTGCGTCTGGCCGGCCACGTGCTCATCGAGCAGCACGACGAATGGGATGGCGCCGACCGTCGCTACTTCAGCGAACAATCAATGAAACTCCTGACCGTCGA
Organism: Humibacter ginsengisoli; assembly: GCF_054780095.1. Lineage (NCBI taxonomy): Bacteria > Bacillati > Actinomycetota > Actinomycetes > Micrococcales > Microbacteriaceae > Humibacter > Humibacter ginsengisoli. Next base: position 29 of record NZ_BAAGWZ010000016.1, on the reverse strand, counting down.
AACCGAGGAGGTGAGCATCCCCGAACTCA
>NZ_BAAGWZ010000015.1:0-1189 GCF_054780095.1 Humibacter ginsengisoli | reverse complement strand
CTCTGACGGTTCTGGATTTTTGCGGGGGCCTTTGGGTCCTCGGGGTTTGCCGCTGCCGACGTATTTGGTGCCTGGGGCGGGCCATGGATACTCGGCCAGGAAGGTGCCTAGGGCGTCGAAGATCAGCAGTCGGTCGTTCTCCTCGACGCGGTAGGCGATGGCTCCGGCGAGGGTGCGGCTGACTTGGAACTTGGTGCCGCGGGCATAGACGGTGCCGTTGTCGCGGATCCGCGTCATGCGCACCCCGTCGTCCCCGACCGGGGCGGCCGGCTGCGGGATCGGCCTTGGCGGCTCGATCACCGGTGTCGCCGCCCATGCCTGTGCCGGAGTGACCCGTCCGGGCAACCCTTGATGCGGGCGCTCGGTGTTATAGATCACATCGAACGCGTCGACCTGGACCTGCAACTGCTCCAGCGACTCCGCGAGGGGTTGCTTGTCGAGGTAACGGAACAGGGTCTGGTGGAAGCGTTCGTTCTTGCCCTGGGTGGTGGGTTTGTAGGGTTTCCCGGTGATCGGCTCGACGCCGAGCGAACGCAGGTAGGCGACCAGCTGGCCCAGCACTCCGCGACGGGAGGGGTTCAACGCGGCGCCGTTGTCGGAGAGCAGTCGTTGCGGGACACCGTGGGCGGCGATGCCTTTGCTGACCACCGCGATCGCTCCCTCGGAGGTCTCACCCCAGGACACGTGGGAGGCGATCGCGAGCCGGGAATGGTCGTCGATGAGCTGGAAGATCACGCACTTACGACCACCGGTGAGGACGTATTCGGTGGCATCCAGCTGCCAGCACGCGTTCGGCGCCGGATACACGAACCGGCGATACGACGCCCTCGGCTTCTTCTTCGGCTCCAACCGGGCGACACCCTGATCGCGGAAGATCCGCGACAACGACGCCGTCGAGGGCACCGGGTCCATCCCGAGCGAGCGCATCTTCTCGTGAACACTGATCGGGCCATGGTCGAGTCCGGAGGCCTCTAACGCCGCACGCACTCCGATGGCCCGTTGCACGACCTCGTCGGTGATCCGCGACGGGCTGCTGCACGGCCGCCTCGACCGAGGCTCCAACGCCGCCGCCGGCCCGTCCTCCGCTGCCCGTTTCCGGATCGCATAGAACGTCTCCCGGGAGATCCCGTGCTCGGCGCAGAACGTCGTGACCGACCCGCGCGGCGCATCCGGCGGCCACCCAACGATC
>NZ_BAAGWZ010000014.1:0-5191 GCF_054780095.1 Humibacter ginsengisoli | reverse complement strand
TCTGTGGGTCTTTTGGCCTGCTGGGTGAATTTTCCGGCGCGGCCTTTTTGGGTTGTGTTGGTTTTGTTCATTTATGGAGAGTTTGATCCTGGCTCAGGACGAACGCTGGCGGCGTGCTTAACACATGCAAGTCGAACGATGATCCCTGGTGCTTGCACTGGGGGGATTAGTGGCGAACGGGTGAGTAACACGTGAGCAATCTGCCCTTGACTCTGGGATAAGCGCTGGAAACGGCGTCTAATACTGGATATGACCCTCGCAGGCATCTGCTGGGGGTGGAAAGGTTTTTCTGGTTGGGGATGAGCTCGCGGCCTATCAGCTTGTTGGTGAGGTAATGGCTTACCAAGGCGACGACGGGTAGCCGGCCTGAGAGGGTGACCGGCCACACTGGGACTGAGACACGGCCCAGACTCCTACGGGAGGCAGCAGTGGGGAATATTGCACAATGGGCGCAAGCCTGATGCAGCAACGCCGCGTGGGGGATGACGGCCTTCGGGTTGTAAACCTCTTTTGGCAGGGAAGAAGCCTTTGGGTGACGGTACCTGCAGAAGAAGCACCGGCTAACTACGTGCCAGCAGCCGCGGTAATACGTAGGGTGCGAGCGTTGTCCGGAATTATTGGGCGTAAAGAGCTCGTAGGCGGTTTGTCGCGTCTGCTGTGAAATCCCGAGGCTCAACCTCGGGCCTGCAGTGGGTACGGGCAGACTGGAGTGCGGTAGGGGAGAATGGAACTCCTGGTGTAGCGGTGGAATGCGCAGATATCAGGAAGAACACCGATGGCGAAGGCAGTTCTCTGGGCCGTAACTGACGCTGAGGAGCGAAAGCGTGGGGAGCGAACAGGATTAGATACCCTGGTAGTCCACGCCGTAAACGTTGGGCGCTAGATGTGGGGACCATTCCACGGTTTCCGTGTCGCAGCTAACGCATTAAGCGCCCCGCCTGGGGAGTACGGCCGCAAGGCTAAAACTCAAAGGAATTGACGGGGGCCCGCACAAGCGGCGGAGCATGCGGATTAATTCGATGCAACGCGAAGAACCTTACCAAGGCTTGACATACACCGGAACGCCCTAGAAATAGGGAACTCTTTGGACACTGGTGGACAGGTGGTGCATGGTTGTCGTCAGCTCGTGTCGTGAGATGTTGGGTTAAGTCCCGCAACGAGCGCAACCCTCGTTCTATGTTGCCAGCACGTGATGGTGGGAACTCATAGGAGACTGCCGGGGTCAACTCGGAGGAAGGTGGGGATGACGTCAAATCATCATGCCCCTTATGTCTTGGGCTTCACGCATGCTACAATGGCCGGTACAAAGGGCTGCGATGCCGTAAGGTGGAGCGAATCCCAAAAAGCCGGTCTCAGTTCGGATTGAGGTCTGCAACTCGACCTCATGAAGTCGGAGTCGCTAGTAATCGCAGATCAGCAACGCTGCGGTGAATACGTTCCCGGGCCTTGTACACACCGCCCGTCAAGTCATGAAAGTCGGTAACACCCGAAGCCGGTGGCCCAACCCCTTGTGGGAGGGAGCCGTCGAAGGTGGGATCGGTGATTAGGACTAAGTCGTAACAAGGTAGCCGTACCGGAAGGTGCGGCTGGATCACCTCCTTTCTAAGGAGCAACTGGCACCGTTGGGTGTCCAGGCGCCAGGCCGAGGCGAGTGTTCTCGGCTGGTTAGCTCATGGGTGGAACATTGACATTGGTGCGGGACCGAACGGTTCCCTGTTCAGTACGGCTCCTTCGGGGGCAAGGAACGGCAGGGTCCCGGATGTGGTTTCGCACATGCACGCTGTTGGGTCCTGAGGGACCGGGCCGGCCGGGTGGCTGGACCTGAACCTCTGGGCCCATCTGTTGTCTTGCCGTGTGGTGGGGTTGCGGGTGGGTGCCGACCGTATTTTGAGAACTCCATAGTGGACGCGAGCATCTTCGACTCTGACCCGTTTTCGGGTTGGGGTCATGATGATCTGATTTTTTGAAAGATCATTGGTCAATCCGCTCACCGTTTGGTGGGCTGATCGATTCAGACTCATGTGTTTTTCAAGTTTTTAAGAGCGAACGGTGGATGCCTTGGCATCTGGAGCCGAAGAAGGACGTAGCAATCTGCGATAAGCCTCGGGGAGTTGATAAGCGAACTGTGATCCGAGGGTGTCCGAATGGGGAAACCTGGCCAGGCCCTTTGTGGTGACCTGGTGACTCCCGCCTGAATGTATAGGGCGGGTAGAGGGAACGTGGGGAAGTGAAACATCTCAGTACCCACAGGAAGAGAAAACAATAGTGATTCCGTTAGTAGTGGCGAGCGAACGCGGATGAGGCTAAACCGTGCCATGTGTGATAGCCGGCGGGCGTTGCATGGTCGGGGTTGTGGGACTTTCCGTTGCTGTTCTGCCGGGCAGTTGGCGTGATGCGTGCGTGTAGGCGAACCACTTTGAATGGTGGGCCGTAGTGGGTGCGAGCCCCGTAGCCGAAATGCGTGACGCAGCGTGGAGAGGATCCCAAGTAGCACGGGGCCCGAGAAATCCCGTGTGAATCTGTCAGGACCACCTGATAAGCCTAAATACTCCCAGATGACCGATAGCGGACAAGTACCGTGAGGGAAAGGTGAAAAGTACCCCGGGAGGGGAGTGAAATAGTACCTGAAACCGTTTGCTTACAAACCGTCGGAGCCTCCTTTGTTGGGGTGACGGCGTGCCTTTTGAAGAATGAGCCTGCGAGTTAGTGATACGTGGCGAGGTTAACCCGTGTGGGGTAGCCGTAGCGAAAGCGAGTCCGAAGAGGGCGATCGTAGTCGCGTGTTCTAGACCCGAAGCGAAGTGATCTACCCATGGCCAGGTTGAAGCGACGGTAAGACGTCGTGGAGGACCGAACCCACTTCAGTTGAAAATGGAGGGGATGAGCTGTGGGTAGGGGTGAAAGGCCAATCAAACTTCGTGATAGCTGGTTCTCTCCGAAATGCATTTAGGTGCAGCGTTGCGTGTTTCTTGCCGGAGGTAGAGCTACTGGATGGCCGATGGGCCCTACAAGGTTACTGACGTCAGCCAAACTCCGAATGCCGGTAAGTGAGAGCGCAGCAGTGAGACGGTGGGGGATAAGCTTCATCGTCGAGAGGGAAACAACCCAGACCACCAACTAAGGTCCCTAAGCGCGTGCTAAGTGGGAAAGGATGTGGAGTTGCATAGACAACCAGGAGGTTGGCTTAGAAGCAGCCACCCTTGAAAGAGTGCGTAATAGCTCACTGGTCAAGTGATTCCGCGCCGACAATGTAACGGGGCTCAAGCACGCCACCGAAGTTGTGGCATTGACGCATAGACATAAGCCGCCGGCCTTGTTGCCGGTTGGTTCAGTGGTGTTGATGGGTAGGAGAGCGTCGTGTGGCGGGTGAAGCGGCGGAGTGATCCAGCCGTGGACGCCACACGAGTGAGAATGCAGGCATGAGTAGCGAAAGACGGGTGAGAAACCCGTCCTCCGAAAGACCAAGGGTTCCAGGGCCAGGCTAATCCGCCCTGGGTAAGTCGGGACCTAAGGCGAGGCCGACAGGCGTAGTCGATGGACAACGGGTTGATATTCCCGTACCGGCGAAGAACCGTCCCAGTCAATCCAGTGATGCTAAGAGCCCGAAACCCTCAACGACTGATCCCTTTTAGGGTGAGGCGTGGGGGAGGTAGCGCTCGACCCTATGCTGGTGCGGCTAGCGTATTAACAGGTGTGACGCAGGAAGGTAGCCGATGCCGGGCGATGGTTGTCCCGGTGCAAGTGCGTAGACCGGACGATAGGCAAATCCGTCGTCCTTGATGGTTGAGACACGATGCGGACCCGTAAGGGGAAGTTGGTGATCCTATGCTGCCGAGAAAAGCATCGACGCGAGGTTCCAGCCGCCCGTACCCTAAACCGACTCAGGTGGTCAGGTAGAGAATACCGAGGAGATCGAGAGAATCGTGGTTAAGGAACTCGGCAAAATGCCCCCGTAACTTCGGGAGAAGGGGGGCCTGAAGCGTGAACCCACTTGCTGGGGGAAGCGTGTGATGGCCGCAGAGACCAGTGGGAAGCGACTGTTTACTAAAAACACAGGTCCGTGCCAAGTCGCAAGACGATGTATACGGACTGACGCCTGCCCGGTGCTGGAAGGTTAAGAGGAACGGTTAGCCCTGTAGGGCGAAGCTGAGAATTTAAGCCCCAGTAAACGGCGGTGGTAACTATAACCATCCTAAGGTAGCGAAATTCCTTGTCGGGTAAGTTCCGACCTGCACGAATGGCGTAACGACTTCCCAGCTGTCTCAACCGCGAACTCGGCGAAATTGCACTACGAGTAAAGATGCTCGTTACGCGCAGCAGGACGGAAAGACCCCGTGACCTTTACTACAGCTTGGTATTGGTGTTCGGTGTGGCTTGTGTAGGATAGGTGGGAGACTATGAAGCGGGCACGCTAGTGTTCGTGGAGTCATTGTTGAAATACCACTCTGGTCACTCTGGATGTCTAACTTCGAACCGTAATCCGGTTCAGGGACAGTGCCTGGTGGGTAGTTTAACTGGGGCGGTTGCCTCCTAAAGAGTAACGGAGGCGCCCAAAGGTTCCCTCAACCTGGTTGGCAATCAGGTGGCGAGTGTAAGTGCACAAGGGAGCTTGACTGTGAGACTGACAGGTCGAGCAGGGACGAAAGTCGGGACTAGTGATCCGGCAGTGGCTTGTGGAAGCGCTGTCGCTCAACGGATAAAAGGTACCTCGGGGATAACAGGCTGATCTTGCCCAAGAGTCCATATCGACGGCATGGTTTGGCACCTCGATGTCGGCTCGTCGCATCCTGGGGCTGGAGTAGGTCCCAAGGGTTGGGCTGTTCGCCCATTAAAGCGGTACGCGAGCTGGGTTTAGAACGTCGTGAGACAGTTCGGTCCCTATCCGCTGCGCGCGTAGGAAGTTTGAGAGGATCTGACCCTAGTACGAGAGGACCGGGTTGGACGAACCTCTGGTGTGTCAGTTGTTCCGCCAGGAGCACCGCTGATTAGCTACGTTCGGGATGGATAACCGCTGAAAGCATCTAAGCGGGAAGCCGGCCTCAAGATGAGACTTCCAACCCCGCAAGGGGGAGAGGCTCCCAGCTAGACGACTGGGTTGATAGGCCGGATGTGGAAGCAAGGACTAAAGACTTGTGCAGCTGACCGGTACTAATAAGCCAACAACTTGACAAACACTTCACCGTCTGAATTG
>NZ_BAAGWZ010000013.1:0-1155 GCF_054780095.1 Humibacter ginsengisoli | reverse complement strand
TGCCCAAGCCCTATCCCCGTGAGTTCCGTGACGATGTGGTTCGTGTCGCCCAGAACCGTGAGCCTGGTGTGCCGTTGCGTCAGATCGCGGCGGACTTCGGAATCAGCGAGACGTGTCTGCAGAACTGGGTCCACCAGGCTGCTGTTGAGACGGGCGCGAAGCCTGGGGTGACGCGAGCGGAGACCGACGAGGCCCGCGAGCTGCGTAAGCGGGTGCGGCTATTGGAGCAGGAGAACGAGGTGCTGCGCCGTGCTGCAGCGTATTTCGCGCAGGCGCATCTGCCGGGAAAATGAGGTACCCGCTCGTGAGGGAGCTCGCCGCGGACGGGATCCCCGTCGCGGTGACGTGCCGGGTCCTCAAGCTCTCCCGCCAGCCCTATTACCGGTGGCTGCGCAACCCGATCACGGACGCTGAGATCGTGGAGGCGTACCGGGCGAACGCGTTGTTCGACGCGCACCGCGACGACCCGGAGTTCGGGCACCGTCTCCTGGCCGACGAGGCCCGCGCCGTCGGGGAGCCGATGGCGGATCGGACTGCGTGGCGGATCGCATCGGCCAACGGCTGGTGGAGCGTGTTCGGCAAGAAACGCGGCCGAGGCGGCAAACGCCCGGGACCGGCGGTGCACGACGATCACTGTGTCGTGATCGATGAGGACGGGCGCAGCCGGCACGTGTTCACCGCGGACAGCGCGAACCAGTTGTGGTTGACGGACATCACCGAACACCGGACCGGCGAGGGCAAGCTCTATCTCTGCGCGATCAAGGACGTGCACTCGAACCGGATCGTGGGGTACTCGATCGACTCCCGCATGAAGTCCCGCCTCGCCGTCCAGGCCCTACGCAACGCGATTGCGATGCGTGGCGACATCGCCGGCTGCGTTGTGCATTCGGACCGCGGGTCGCAGTTCCGCAGCCGCAAGTTCGTGCGCGAACTCCGCCGACACCAGATGGTCGGATCGATGGGCAGAGTCGCTTCCTGCGGCGACAATGCCGCCATGGAATCCTTCTTCGCCCTACTGCAGAAGAACGTCCTCAACCGGCACTCCTGGGCCACCCGAGACGACCTGCGGATCGCGATCGTGACCTGGATCGAACGGACCTACCATCGCCGCCGCAGGCAAACCCGACTCGGCCGTTTGACCCCGATCGAGTTCGA
>NZ_BAAGWZ010000012.1:0-381202 GCF_054780095.1 Humibacter ginsengisoli | reverse complement strand
GCCGACGCTAGAGCATGAACCCGTCCAGGGGACATAGCACTCGGGGTGCCAATATCCGCAGCGTTTACGCTTTCTACCGCCGCGCCGTCATCGCCCCTGCTTCAAGGGAAGGAATTGAGGATGCATAGCAGCAACCAAAGACGGCGGTATAGTGACGAAACCATACAGTCGTCAGTACCAGGAACTACCGCATGACCATCGAGACACTGATCGCAACACCGGCTGAAGTAGCGTCTCCCGCTGTAACCGCTACAACTGATGATCGAGAAGCCCTGGTCGAAGCGATCGCGTTGAATTACGTGGAAGAGTTGCACCTCGCGGGCAGCCCGCTCATTGCCACGAACGAGCTGACCACCGAGCGCGCCGACTATGCCCGGAGCGTTGTTCGCGCGGTGCTCATGGCATTGAATGGACCGGTCGGCGAATCACCAGCGCTCGATACGCGCGGCGTCGTCGTCGAACTGGCCGACAGCGGAATCCGACCTGGTGTCGCACTGGCAGGAGCTGCCCTACTGTTCGAGACGGCACTGAAGCGCCTCGATCTCGCGTTTCCCGGTCGGAACGTCGAGATCGCGATCTCCCTCGCACAGCACTTGCTCTTCGGTATAGCCCTTGTGCTCGACTCCGCGGGCGTGTCGGTACAACGGGAAAGTCTGGTGGCGGAGATCGTGGACGGCTCGCTACTCCACGCCACGCTGAGCAAGCGCGAAGCAACGGTCTTCCTGCTTCTTGTGGACAAGGTTGCCACCGAGGACATCGCCTTCCGGCTGGGCATCACGAAGGTCACCGTCAAGCATCACATCAGCCACATCGGCCGCAAGCTCGGCGCTCGGGGACGCGTCGAGGTGCTGAGAAGAGCCAGGGAACTCGGCATCCTAGTCGCGGCACCGTTAGCTGCGAGCGGCACCATCACCGCGTTGAACGCATTGACCGGGAACTAAGCGGCTTCACCATCGGGGTTTCGCTCCCTAACGCTCGGCCGCCACGTCGCTACGCGACGCGCCGGAACCGGCGTTGGGGCCCAAGCTCATCCCGCAGCTTCAGTGTACGGGTGCGCCGACGCCGCGGCACGAGCGGCCGCGGGGAGCGCGTCGAGCACGCGGTTCACCGCGGCGTCGTCGTGGGCCGCGGTGACGAACCACGCCTCGAAGACACTGGGCGGGAGCGAGACGCCGGCGTCGAGCATCGCGTGGAAGAACGGGCCGTAGCGGTAAGCATCCTGTGCCTGCACGCCGGCGTAGTCGACCGCCGGAGTGTCACGGAACTGGATGCTGAACAGGTTGCCGGCGCGCGAGACGAAGTGCGGCACACCGGATGCCGTCAGCGCGTCCTCAACCGCCTCGGATATGACCGCGGCGACGTGGTCGAGGCGCGCGTAGACATCCGCATCCGCGAGGCGCAGTGTGGCGAGGCCGGCCGCCACCGCGACCGGGTTTCCGGAGAGCGTGCCTGCCTGGTAGACCGGGCCCACGGGTGCGAGCCGCTCCATGATCTCGCGGCGGGCTCCGAGGGCCGCTAGCGGCATCCCGCCGCCGATGACCTTGCCGAACGTCACGATGTCGGGCAGGTAGGTGGGCGAGACGAGGGCGCGGCTGCCGTCATCCTCCTCGCGGATGGCGAACGCGTCGAGCGCCCAGTAGCCGGCCGGGCCGACACGGAAGCCGGTGAGCACCTCGTCGAGGATGAGCAGCGCGCCGTGCTGATGTGCCGTATCGGCGAGGAACTGGTTGAACCCGGGCGCAGGCGCCACGACACCCATGTTGGCCGGTGCGGCCTCGGCGATGATCGCGGCGATGCGATCGCCGTGCTGCGCAAAGACCTCGCGCACGGCGTCGCGGTCGTTGTATGGGATCACCACGGTCTGCGCGGCGATCGCTGCCGGAACGCCGGCCGACGCGGGAAGGGCGAGCGTGGCCAAGCCGCTGCCGGCATCCGCCAGCAGGCCATCGGAGTGGCCGTGATAGAGGCCGGAGAACTTGACGACCAGGTCGCGGCCCGTGAAACCGCGGGCCAGCCGGATGGCCGTCATGGTCGCCTCGGTGCCGGTCGAGACGAGGCGCAGTTCGTCGATGAGTCGCGTCTTCACGAGCGAGCGACCGGGCAGCAGCTCGGAGCCGGGGGTGACCGAGAGGCGATCGATCACGAGCTCGGCGAGGTCCGACTCGGCCGGCGTCGACGCGCCGAAGCTCAGGCCGCGAGCGGCGGCATCCTGCACCGCTGCCACAACATCCGGATGCGCATGGCCGAGAATCGCCGGGCCCCACGACGCCACCAGATCGACGTACTGGCGGCCGTCGACGTCGGTCACATACGGTCCCTGAGCCGACACCAGGAACCGAGGTGCGCCACCCACCGAACGGAACGCCCGCACCGGCGAGTTCACGCCTCCGGGGATAACTCGCTGGGCGCGGGCGAACTCGCGTTCGTTGGCGTCTACCGTTGCGGAACCGTCGTCGCTGGTCACTGAGGCCGTCTCCGTCCCGCTCATCTCACCCATTCCGCGACCTCGACCGCCCAGTAGGTCAGCACCGCGCCCGCGCCGGCGCGGCGGATGCTCGTGAGCGTCTCGAGCACAGCACGGTCGCGATCGATCCATCCGTTCGCGGCGGCCGCCTCGATCATCGAATACTCTCCGCTGACCTGATATGCCCACACCGGAATATCACTGATCACAGCGACGTCGCTGAGCACGTCCAGGTACGACATCGCCGGCTTCACCATGAGGATGTCCGCGCCCTCTTCGAGATCGAGCCGCGCCTCGCGCAGACCCTCGCGCCGGTTCGACGGATCCTGCTGGTAGCTGCGACGGTCGCCCTGCAACTGGGAGTCCACCGCTTCCCGGAACGGACCGTAGAAGCTCGACGCATACTTCGCCGCGTATGCGAGAACGGCGGTGTCGGTGAACCCCTCGGCGTCGAGCGCGTCGCGCACCGCGGCGACCTGGCCGTCCATCATGCCGCTGAGCCCCAGGATCTGCGAGCCCGCGTCCGCCTGCGCCAGCGCCATGTCGCGGTAGCGCTCGAGCGTGGCGTCGTTGTCGACGCGACCCGCGGCATCCAGAACCCCGCAATGCCCATGGTCGGTGAACTCGTCGAGGCAGAGGTCGGTCTGCACCACGAGCGCGTCGCCCGCCTCGGCGACCGCGACCCTCGTCGCCACGTTGAGGATGCCGTCGGCGTCGGTAGCGCCGCTGCCCACGGCATCCCGCGTCTCGGGCACGCCGAACAGCATGACGCCGCCGATGCCCGCCTCAGCCGCCTCGTTCACCGCGGCCTTCAGGCTGTCGAGCGTGTGCTGAACGACCCCGGGCATGGATGCGATGGGTTGCGGCTCGCGGATGCCCTCCCGCACGAAGACCGGCAGGATCAGCTCGGCGGGGTGCAGCCGCGTCTCGGCGGTGAGGCGCCGCATCGCGGCTGTGGTGCGGAGACGTCGGGGGCGAACAGTCGGATGCAGCACGTCGTTCACCGTTCAAGGTTAGGTGGTGCGCCCTGTGTGCTCGCTCGGGGCGCCGTTGGCGGGCCGGCGTGCGGAGCCGTCGGCGGACCGGCGTGCGGAGCCGGCGGCGGACCGGCATGCGGAGCCGGCGTCCGCGCCGACGCCGGCAGCGCGGCACGTCCCACCGGTGGGACTAGGCGTACGCGACGACGCTAGGCGCACAGCGCCAGGTCTCGGCGCATACACCTAGTATCACTTCGAGGGTGCAGCGTCCCGCGCAGAACGACTCAGGTCGCCGTGGTTACGATCGAAGACGTGGGTACGGGATCGTGAGCGAGGCATCCGACCCAGAACCCGCACCCGGCTCACGTCGCCGCACCGGCCTCGCCGTTGCGAGCCTCAGCCTCGGCACCACGCTCAACCCGCTGAACTCCTCGATGATCGCGGTCGCGCTCGTCGACCTGCAGAAGACGTTCGCGCTCGGCATCGCCGAGGCGACCTGGGTGATCACCGCGTTCTACCTCGCGTCGGCTGCCGGGCAACCGTTGATGGGGCGTCTCGGCGACCGGTTCGGACCGCGCCGCCTGTTCATCTTCGGCATGTGCGTCGTCATCGTGGTCAGCGCCCTGACACCGTTCGCGCCGTCGTTCGCGCTCGTCTGCGTCGGCCGCGTCGGTCTTGCGATCGGAACGGCCACCGCGTTCCCGTCGGCCGTGGCCATGGTGCGGCCGCTCAGCGCGCAATCCGGGGTGTCGTCTCCCCGGCTGCTGGGGCGCATCCAGATCGCCAACACCGCAGGCGCCGCGGTGGGCCCCGTGCTCGGTGGGCTGCTGGTGAGCACGCTCGGCTGGCCGGCCATCTTCGCGGTGAACGTTCCGCTGGCGGCGCTGGCCCTGATCGGCACCAGGATGCTCGCCCCCGCGGACGCTCCCCGCAAGGCGCAGCGGTTCCGCAGCCTGCTCGCCCAGTCCGACATTCCGGGCGTCGCCCTCTTCATCGGGATGCTCGTGGCCCTCCTCGTGTTCCTGCTCGGCCTGCAGTCGTCGCCGGATTGGTGGCTGCTCGCCGTCGCCGTGCTGGCGGGCGCGGGGTTCGTGTGGCGGGAGCTGACGGCATCCGTTCCCTTCATCGATCTGCGGCTGCTCGCCGCCAACCGGTCGCTGATGATGGTGTACCTGTGCTTCGCGGTCTTCAACCTCGTGTACTACTCGGCGTTCTTCGGGCTGCCGCAGTTGCTGCAGGAGCACGGCGGCTACAACGCCGGAATCACCGGGCTGCTGATGTTCCCGCTCGCTGCCGTGACCATCGGCCTGACACCGCTCGGCGCCCGCTGGATCGAGTCGCGCGGCCTGCGCTTCACCCTGATCGTCGGCGGCCTCGGACTCATCGCCGGCGCGGCACTGCTCGCGATCGCCGGGGCCACGCAGACACCTATCGCCATCCTGCTCATCACCGCCGCGATGGGCGCGCCGTACTGCGTGGTGAGCATCGCGATGAGCCAGGCGCTCTATGCATCCGCTTCGCCGAAGGATGTCGGCGTCGCCGCCGGCATCCTCCAGACGTCGCGCTACGTCGGGGCGATCCTTGCCACGACGGTGCTCGGCGCCATCTTCGTGAACGGATCGGGACCGGATGCCGTACCGCAGTGGCTCACGATCGTCGCGATCGCGACGGGGCTGGCCATCGTGCACGCGGTGCTGCTGGCAACGTGGCATCCACGCAGCTACCAGGAACAGGCGCCGGAAGCCCCCTAGGCCTTCCCGCGGTTGCGGCGGCGCACCGGCCGGGGTGCCTTGCCGCCCACGAACGACCGTCCGGGGTCGACCACGAAACCGCCCTGCCGGAGGGCCTGCCGGCCCACGAGCATCCGGAACCCCATCTCGTCGCGGTTGGTGAGCGTGGTCTCCGCCTGAACACGGTGGCCGCCGAGCTCCAACTCGATCAGCACCACGTACCGGTGCTGCACGTGGCCGGACGAACTGCGCACGAGCCGGCGGTCGTAGGCGGGGCATTCGACGACCACGGCGTCGCGGTCGGAGTCCTGCCAGGGGCGCAGCCGGAACCGCACACGGTCGCCGCCGTCGAGCTCCTCGATGTCGAACGCGTGAAGCGCCGAGCTGCGCGCGCCGGTGTCGAGCTTCGCCTTCACCCATGGCACACCGATCGCCGGCAGGGCAACCCACTCGCGCCACCCGAGGACGGTGCTTGAATGGACTGGCGCATCCGCTGTCGAGCGCACCCGGTGCATCGGCGTCGACGGCCCCGGTTCGCTCGCTCTCCCCATTCCCCCATCTTTCCAGGAGCCGCCACGGTGAAGTTGGCCATCCTCTCGCGCGCCCCTCAGTCGTACTCCACGCAGCGGCTCCGCGCGGCCGCAACGGATCGCGGGCACCGAGTGAAGGTGCTCGACACGCTGCGGTTCTCGATCGACCTCTCCGGCGACGAGCCCGACCTGCAATACCGCGGCAAGCTGCTGTCGGACTACGACGCCATCCTCCCCCGCATCGGCAACTCCATCACCTACTTCGGTACCGCCGTCGTGCGGCAGTTCGAGCAGATGGATGTCTACACGCCGAACACCGCCAACGGCATCACCAACTCGCGCGACAAACTGCGTGCGAACCAGATTCTCTCCCGGCACAACATCGGGATGCCCGCGACCGCGTTCGTGCACAGCCGCGCCGACGTGCGCACCGCGATCGAGTCGGTGGGCGGGGCCCCTGTGGTGATCAAGCTCCTCGAGGGCACGCAGGGCATCGGCGTCATCCTCGCGCCGGAGGCGAAGATCGCCGAGGCGATCATCGAGACTCTGCACTCGACAAAGCAGAACGTGCTCGTGCAGTCGTTCATCGCCGAGAGCAGGGGGCGGGATGTTCGTGCTCTCGTCGTCGGAGATCGTGTCGTCGCCGCGATGCGACGGGTCGCGAGCGGAGACGAGTTCCGGTCGAATGTGCACAGGGGTGGCTCCGTGCAACGGATCGACCTGCCTCCGGAGTACGAGCAGGCAGCCGTGCGATCGGCGCAGATCATGGGCTTGCGCGTCGCCGGTGTGGACATGCTGGAGAGCAACGACGGACCGCTCGTGATGGAGGTCAACTCGTCGCCGGGCCTGCAGGGCATCGAGACCGCGACCGGACTGGACGTGGCCGGTGCCATCGTCGACTACATCGACAACCAGGTCGCCTTCCCCGAGATCGACGTGCGCCAGCGCCTCACCGTCTCGACCGGTTACGGCGTCGCCGAACTCGCCGTCGGAGCGGATGCCGACCTCGTCGGCAAGCGACTCCGCGACTCCGGACTCGACGAGCGCGACATCACGGTGCTCACCCTGCATCGCGGTGCTGCCGTCATCCCGAACCCGCGCGGCAACACGGAGCTCGAGGCGGGCGACCGCCTGCTGTGCTTCGGAAAGCTCGAGGAGATGCGGTCGATGATCCCGGCGCGCAGGCGGCGACGCACGAAGGTGCGCAAGCTGCCGAAGGATGCGCTTCAGCTCGAAGCCTGACCTCACCGCACTACGCTCCACGGCGTGGTGACGAGCGACGGCAATATGGAGAGATGGCGTCCAGCGATTCATCGGGCATCCGGCTCTCCCGCGCGTACTACACCGAGCTCGTGCGACCGCTGCTTCGCGAGCGATTCCCCGGCATGCCGCATTCGGCGGGCCGGCTCGGCGCCGGATCCGACGTGCTCGGGCTCGACGACGCGATGTCGCGCGACCACGACTGGGGGCTACGGCTGACCCTGTTCGTGCCGGCGGATGCCGTGCTCGCCGTCGACGCAGAGCTCGAGCGCGCGCTTCCCACGAGCTTCGCCGGCCTGCCAACGCGTTTCGCGTTCAGCGGCACCGCCGAGGCCAGGCACCGCATCGACGTGAGCACGCTCGGATCGTTTCTGGATGCCCGCCTCGGCTTCGACCCGCGCGACGGCATCGGAGCCGACGACTGGCTCTCGCTCACCGGCCAGGCCGTGCTCGAGGTCGTGGCGGGGCCCGTCTTCGCCGACGACACGGGCGACCTCGGTCGAGTCCGGCGCGCCATCGCGTGGTACCCCGACGACCTCTGGCGGTATGTGCTGGCGTGCGACTGGGCTCGGCTCGAACAGGAGCTCCCTCTGATGAGCAGGGCCGGTGACGTCGGCGACGATCGCGGGTCCCGCATCGTGTGCGCACGGCTGGCGCACGTCGCGATGCACCTCGCCTTCCTGCTGGAGCGACGCTGGCCGCCCTATGCGAAGTGGTTCGGCACGATGTTCGGCCGGCTCGAGTGCTCCGCCGAGGTCGGAGCATCCCTCGATCGTTCACTTCTCGCCGAGGATTGGGGCGATCGGCAGTCGGCCATCGCCGCCGCACTGCGAACGCTGCTCGAGCTGCAGAACGCTCTCGGGCTGACCTCCGCGAGCGATGCCACCGAGTCGTTCTGGGACCGCCCCTACCTGCACCTCCACCCGGACATCGTCGTCGAACTGCTGTCAGGCATCCGCGACTCCGCCGTCGCCGCGCTGCCGCTCGGGCGCGGATCCGCGGAGCAGCGCACCGACAACGTCGACCTGCTCATGGACCCTCGGGCGCGGCGCCGGATCGTCGAGGCGGACTGAGCTCGATCGCGTCGGCTCATCGCCCGTCAGGCGTACAGCGGCATCAGGTTGGCCTGCTCCACGAGCCAGGCGCTGAACGCCCACGGAGTGCTGCGCAGAGCCGCGCCAAGCTCGGCCGGACGCACCGCGGCGACCTCGGCCACCTCGGCCGGATTGAGCACCGGTTCCCCGACCGCGCGCGCAACATAGACCGGGCAGATCTCGTACTCGACCACCCCGCCGGCATCGACAGCGCGGTAGCGAAAGTCCGGAAGCACCAGCTCGAGGTCGGCCAGGCGGATGCCCAGCTCGTCGCGAGCGTGCCTGCTCACGGCATCCGGGACCGACTCATCCGGCGCGGGATGCCCGCAGAACGCGTTCGTCCACACGCCGGGGAACGTCAGCTTCGAAAGCGCTCGTCGCGTGACGAGCACGCGTCCGTCGTCCAGCAGCACGTGACACGAGAAGCCGAGGTGCAGGGGTGTGTCGGCGCCGTGCACAGAGACCTTCTCGGCCGTCCCGGTCGGGTTGCCATGGTCATCGAGCAGCACGACACGGGCCGGGTCGACGCTCACGAGGTCGAGTCTGCCAGTACTCGTGCCGGAATCGACGGGTTCGGCGTGCTGCCCGTCGACGATCGTCACGACGAGACCCGCCGCGCCGCTGCCTGCGCGACCACGTCGACGAGCGATTCTGCGGTGCGATCGGATGCGACGACATCCACGCGCAGACCGTAGTGGCGGGCATCCCGCGCAGTACGCGGCCCGATTGCGGCGACCAGCGTGCCTTCAGGAACGGGACCGAGCTGCTGCTGCACCTGCTCGGCCACGCTGCCCGAGGTGACCAGGATGGCTGTGATGCGGCCGGATGCCACATCCGCCACGACCTGCTCCGGCACTGGGATGCCCACGGTGCGGTACGCGACCACCGATTGCACCTGATGTCCCATCGCGGTGAGGCCGTCGGTGAGTGTGGTCTTCGCGATCTCGCTGCGCAGGGTGAGCACGCGCAGCGGAACCACCCCGCGCGTCACGGCAGGCCACTCCTCGAGCATGGCAGCGGCCGAACTGTCGTCGGCCGGCACGAAATCGGCCCGGTAGCCCGCTGCGAGCAGTGCTGCGGCCGTCGTCTCACCGACGGCAGCTATGCGGGTGTTCTGGTGGATGCGCGCCTGATGCGCCGACAGCACGTCGACCGTCGTCGCACTGGTCACCGTGACCCAGTCGAAGTCGCCCGCGGCGAGCCCGGTCAGCGCACGCTCCAGGGCCTCGGCGTCGGAGGTGGGGGCGAAGTTGATCATCGGGGCGACGACGGGTGTGCCGCCGTGGGAGCGGATGTCCGCAGCCACCGAGTCCCCCCAGGGACCGCCGCGTGGCACGAGCACACGCCAGCCGGCCAGGGGTTTCGGGCCTTGCGTGGGTATGGGGCCGGTGGCGCCCACCGTCATCGGACGTCACCGCCTCGCGTTCCATCGCCGGTTCGCGGGTTCTGCACCGGCACGTCCCCGCCCAGCGGGGCCAGTTCGGCAGCACCATTGGCCAGGAGTTCGTCGACGACGCGCTGCGAGGCATCCTTTGCCGCTTCCAGGAGCGCAGCCGGGCCGTTCCCCTCGAGGCTGGTCGCGTGCGACGACGTGAGCCGCCGCGTGCCGTCCGGTTTGTAGACCGTTGCCGTGAGGAACAGCAGGCCGTCCTCGACGAGTGCGGTGGTGCCGAGCGGGGCAGCGCATCCGGCTTCGAGACCCGCGAGAACGCCGCGCTCTGCGTCGACGTTCGCCCGCGTCGTCGCGTGGTTCACGGCGGCGAGCGCCTTGGCGAGCGCTCGGCCCTCTGGCGAGGCATTCTTCTCTCGGCGCGTCTCGAGCGCGAGCGCGCCTTGACCGGGAGCAGTGGGCCAGTCCGCGAGTTCGAGGTACTCGGTCGCGGCATCCGCTCGCCCGAGTCGGCCGAGACCGGCGGCCGCGAGCACGATCGCGTCGAGCCGCCGATCACCCTCGGCCTCACCGAAGACGCGGCCCAGCCGCGTGTCGATGTTGCCACGGATGTCGACGACATCGAGATCCGGACGCAGCGCCTTCAGCTGCGCGATACGCCGGGGCGATCCGGTTCCCACCCGCGCTCCCTCCGGCAGGGTCTGGAGCGTGAGCCCGTCACGGGCGCAGAGCACATCGCGGGCGTCCGCTCGCTTGGGCACCGCTGCCAGCGCGATATCCGGATGCTCCGCGGTCGGCAGGTCTTTCAGTGAGTGCACGGCGACATCGATCTCGCCCCGCAGCAGGGCATCCCGAAGGGCGGACGTGAAGACGCCGGTGCCGCCGAGCTGCGAGAGCGACTCGGTCGTCGTGTCCCCGTGCGTGGTGATCGTGACGAGCTCGACCTCGAGGCCGGATGCCTTCGCCAGCGAGTCGGCGACCTGGCGCGTCTGCGCCAGAGCGAGCGCGCTGCCACGTGTTCCGACCCGCAGGGCCGTCATCGCGCTGCGACCTTCTCTCCGCGGGCGCCTACCGGCTCGTGGTGAGGGTGGACCGATTCGAGCGGCCCCCCGACCGGCTCGTGGTCGGGCCACGGACCGAGCTCGGTCACGTGCGCACGTTGCTCGGGCGGAACGTCGTTCAATCGCTCCTCGATCAGGTCGACGAGGCCGGAGACGAAGGCGGGGTGCGTCCCCGGCGTCGGAACGCGCGCGGCCCGCAACCCGCTCTCGGCCGCAGTCGTGACAGCCTCGTTGTCGAGGTCCCACATCACTTCCATGTGGTCGCTGACGAATCCGAACGGCACGATGACGACGGCCTTCGTGTGCCCGTCGACGGCGAGGTCGGCGATGGCGTCGTTGATGTCGGGTTCGAGCCACGGCGTGCGAGGGTCGCCGGAGCGCGACTGGTACACAAGCGACCAGGGGATGTCTGCGACCGCCCGGCCCGCATCCGACTGCACGGCGTCGCCGATCGCTTGCGCGGAACGCTCGGCCGCACGCACTGCTGCATGACGCGCCTCGGCATCCGAGATCGCGTGCGCCACGGCGCAGTGCTGCGCGACGTATGCGCCGCCCTTGCCGAACTGCGGTCCGGATGCCTCGGCCGCGGCCGACGGGATCGAGTGCGTCACGAACAGGATGTGGACGTCGTCTCTTGCGACGGCATCCGTTACGCCGTCTGCGGTGTCCGTCGTGAGCTCGGCGACGGCGGACTCGACGCCCTCGATGAGGGGCGTGACGAATCCGGGGTGGTCGAAGTACTCGCGGATGCGGTCGATCGACATCGTGTCGGTCAACCCGTTCTCGGCGAGCGCGCGCTCGAAGTCCTCACGGTACTGGCCGACGCCGGAGTACGACGTGTAGGCGCTGGTCACCAGGGCGAGCAGGCGGTCGTGACCTGCTTCATGGGCCTCGCGCACCGCGTCCGTGAAGTACGGCTTCCAGTTGCGGTTGCCCCAGTGGATCGGCAGGTCGATGCCTCGGCGGGCGAGCTCTGCCTCGAGCGCCGCCTTCAGCTGGCGGTTCTGCTCGTTGATGGGGCTCACGCCGCCGTGGTGACGGTAGTGATGGGCGACCTCTTCGAGCCGCTCGTCCGGAATGCCCCGCCCGCGCGTCACATTGCGCAGGAACGGGATGACGTCATCCTGACCCTCCGGGCCGCCGAAGCTGGAGAGCAGGATCGCGTCGTATTTCGTCATTGCAAGACCTCGGGAATGTCTGTCACAGGAATGCGCCGACCCGTGTAGAAGGGGACCTCTTTGCGCACGTGCCTGCGGGCATCCGTCGCGCGGAGATCGCGCATCATGTCGACGAGATCGACGAGATTGTCTGACTCCATCGGCAGTAGCCATTCGTAGTCACCGAGTGCGAAAGCGGCGACCGTGTTGGCCAGGACCGAGCGGAACGCCGCACCCTTCCGACCATGGTCGGAGAGCATGCGACTGCGCTCGGCGTCGGGGAGAAGGTACCACTCGTAGCTGCGGACGAACGGATAGACCGTCAGCCACTCCCGCGGCTCGATGCCCTTGAGGAACGCGGGCACGTGGGCCTTGTTGAACTCGGCCCCGCGATGCACGCCCATGGCGTTCCACGTGGGGAGGAGGTCGCTCAACAGCTTCGTGCGCTTGAGGCGCCGCAGCGCAGCCTGAATCTGCTCGGCCACCGGGCCGTGCAGCCAGACCATGATGTCGGCATCCGCCTTCAGCCCGGAGACGTCGTAGAAGCCGCGAACGGTGACGCCGCCTGCTTCGATCTCGGTGACCGCGGACTCGAGTTCTGCGGTCGCCCATTCCACGTTCGGCTCTTCAAGGTCGAACGGGCGCAGCGGGTCTCGTCGCAGCACCGCCCAGAGTGTGAACCCATCGGGCTGCTCGGCCGTCGACCCGTGCTCTTCGGGCTTCGGGACGGCATCCGTCGGGTGGTCGGATGCTTCGGGGGTGCTGTTCGTGCTGGGGGAATCGGACGCCGCATCGGCAGCCGCCGGGTGTGTCATGGCATCCAGTCTCCCCCGTTGTCCGCTGAGCAGCAAAAGCAGTGGTGGGGCGCACTCCTGCGCACGACGAGCAGTGGCGGCGCAGTCAAGCCCTTGGCCTTCAACACGTTTGGACGCATGCTGAACAAACCTGACGAAATCACTGGGATGAACCGAATAAAACTGCTCCTCGTGGTGTTGATAGATACAAATGTCTGAATCGTTGAAGAACTCCAGCCGTATCGCGGAGCAGTCCTCCACGAGCACGACCCCTCGCCGTAAGCGCCCGAGCCGCGCCAAGGCGAAGCCGATCATGGATGCCCGCGCCAAGGTGATCTCTGCGTTCCCGTGGGCGCAGAACCTGTCGTACCTCGAGCAGCAGCAGTTCGCGGACGAGCTCGCGCACCACCCGCGCGACCTCCCGAACGGGCAGCTCGAGGCTTTGATCCTCTCCTGGAAGAACCGGGCACGCCGCGTCGCGTGACGCCTACGGGTCGCGTGACGCCTACGGGTCGCGTGACGCCTACGGCTAGCCGAGCCATGACGGCATCCTCGGTCCGAAGTGGGTCATAAGGCTGTACGCGAGGGTGCCTGATGGTTCGATGCCTGCTCGCCTCGGCGAGATAGGCCTGCGCCACTGCCCGCTGACCGCGGGACCGACGGCGACCGCGCAGAGGAGTGACCGCGCAGAGGAGTGGTGGACGGTACGGCGCAGGCGTGGGTCGGTCGCGTTTCGGCCACCCGCTCCGGGCCGTCGATTACGGCGATCCGCGACCGAAGATACCTTCGATCAATAGTCGGATCCGACTCTCCGTCCCCAGCTGGTATTTGCCCGTACTTTCGCACAACTGGGCATCATTCGTCGTTGCTACGTTCGACAGTGTGCGGTAAATTGGAAGCATGCTCGCCAACGTCGAACGGCTCAGGGACACGACCTCTCGTGTCTGTGCGGCTTTGACGTGCGGCAGCACCGATTCCTCAGGTGAGGACCGCGATACGACACAGGCGAACACCGAAGAGCCCACCCTGATCGAGTCGATCGATCTGCTCGCCGATGAGGTGCTGGCTCGGCTCATCACGGATGCCTCCCGCGCCCGCGCGGAATTCGACACCGTATTAACTGCGGCGGCCGGAGTCGCAGCGAAGCGATCCGAGAGAGTGCTGGGGCATGCCGGGCTCGCGCAACGGAACGGCCACCAGAACGCAGTGCGATTTGTGCAGTCACTTACCGGCGCTAGCCGGGGCGAGGCGTCCCGTCAGGTGCGGCTGGGCGGAGCGATGGGTGAGGTGGATGCCGCCGAACGAGCATTGCGAACGGCCGAGGGGTCGGAAGGCGTCCTTGGCGTCGAGAGTGACGGACCGGCCGGTGACGGACCGCAGGGGGACGCCGGTGACCATCGTGAAGGCTCAGCCTCGAGCCCCGTTCCGTTGCCGTGGAATCACCCGATCGTCGCTGCGGTGAGTGCGGGCATCCTTTCGCCTGCCGCCGGCGATGCGCTCGCGCGAGGTCTCGGTGAGCCGAGTTCGACCTGCGACGGCGAGGCCATGCGGCTCGCGGCGGGCGAGCTCGTCGAGGAGGCGAAGTCAGCGCACGTCGATGAGATCTTCGGCCTCGCGCGGCGCAAGCGCGACGAGATCGACCCGCAGGGCGTGCGTGAACGGTGGCAGCGCCGATATGACAATCGTTCCTGGACCATGCGCCGCAATCAGGACGGCCAGTTGACAGCTCACGCTGTTTTCGACGACGAGTCCGGCGTGTTCGTGACAGAGCTCCTCGATCTGGCCTTGAGCCCACGGAGGGGCGGTCCTCGATTCGTCTCAGAAGATGATCGCCGCTGGTCGAACGAGCTCACGACCGATCCGCGCAGCAATGAGCAGTTGGCGCTCGACACGGTCATGGATGTCTTGCGCAGCGGCGCCGAGGTGGATGCATCGAGCACGCTGCGCACGCACCGACCCGCTGTCCGCGTCATGGTCACCCGCGATGACGACGCTCCCCAGGGAGTCGCCTTCGGCATCGGGCACCTCGAGGGGAGCGTCGACGCTGTTCCGCTTTCCGTTGTCGAGACGCACCTCTGCGACGCCGGCACCGTCGAGATTCACACCGACCGGGGCGGGAATGTGCTCGATCTCGGTCGTGAGAGCCGCCTGTTCAACGGCCGACAGCGCACCGTTCTCAAGGTACGTGACGGAGGATGCGTATGGCCGGGATGCGATCGACCACCATGGAGCACCGAGGCCCACCACAGCGAGGAATGGTACGCCGATCACGGCAAGACCGACATCGCCGACGGAGTCTTGCTGTGTCGTTTTCACCATCTTCTGCTCCACAACAACGGCTGGAAGATCGGCAGAGACGGCGCCCAGTGCTTCCTGAAGCCCCCGAAGAGCGTCGACCCGTCACAAACCCCGATCGCACTCAGCACCAAGTCATCTGGCTGGGCTCATCATCGAAGGCTCGCGAAGCGGCGGCCGCCAGGCGAACGAGCGACAACGTTCGCGCGAGGCGTCCTTACGGGTGGCGTGAAGTAGCCGCCGGCCTTACCGGCAGCGTGAAGTAGCCGCCAACCGCTGGCGGTGCAAGCATCTGCCGCACGATCAACTGCAGCCGCAACCTGTGGCGCGACGACCTGAAGGCGCCGCCTACGGGGCCGCTACCGGGAACGAACCATCTATCGCGCGCCGGCGATCCCCGCGTCCCGACCCGCCGGGCGCGACCTCCCGCACGCGAGCGCCGCGTCACGACCCGCCGCGCGACCTCCCGCGCGCGACGTCCCGCACGCGAGCGCCGCGTCACGACCCGGTGCGCGACCTCCCGCGCGCGACCTCCCGCACGCGACCTGCCGCGGGCAAAACGCCTACGGCGCCACAACCGCGCACAACCGATGACTGTTCCAGCATCACGCCCTCGAAGAACGACCCGAGTTCGTCGGTCGCTGTGAGGGGCAGAGCGTGCGCGACGTACTGGTCCGGACGCACCACAACGACGACACCGTCTCGAGAAAGCTCACGTGAGTCGAAGATGTCCTCTCCCGGACCGGCCGCGTACACCTTCTCCCAGTCGGTCAGACCGAACGGACCGGTCTGCGGCCTGAAGACGGCAGGCACCTTCGCGGTGTCCACCTCGTCGTAGTTCTGCTGGTAGATCGCCTTCACATCGAATACCGAATCAATGTCGGAATCCGACGGAGTGAACCGCCGAAGCGGCGAGTCCGGGGCATCCAGCAGCCATTCCGCCCAGTCGGTAAGAGCCGACGGTTCCCCAGCGGCCGCGGCATCCGCGAACGCGTATATGCGCCACCGTCCATCGGCACGAGCATGGTGGCCAAGGTGCTGGATGTTCCCGTCGCACACCCGCACCACCTCCGCCGACTTGAAGCGCTTGCCGATCGGGAACCCGGCGGCGAGCTCCTGGTGCGTCGACTCGCCGGTGATCATCGACGGCTTGTACTGGGTGAGGAACCCGGACGGGAAGTCCGAAGTGCGCACGTAGAAGTCCGCAAGCTCCTGCGGATCCGCGAACTCCTCCGGCTTGCGCGCCATCAGGCTCGACCACTCGCGGTCGAAGTCGATGAGCTCCTGCGCGACAGGCTGCCGCTCGGCGGAGTATGTCGCCAGCAGCGACTCGGGGCTGCTGCCGGAGAGCACGTTGCCGAGCTTCCAGCCCAGGTTGAAGCCGTCCTGCATTGACACGTTCATGCCCTGGCCGGCCTTGGCGCTGTGCGTGTGGCACGCGTCCCCCATCAGAAAGACGCGCGGGGTGCGATCCGACCCCTCCGGCACGTCGTCGAACTTGTCTGTGACGCGGTGCCCGACCTCGTACACACTGCTCCACGCGACCTGCTTCACGTCGATCGAATACGGATGCAGGATCTCGTTCGCCTTCGCGATGATCGCCTCGATCGGCGTGTTCCGAACCTGGTGGTTGTCGTCATCGGCCACCGCGCCGAGATCGATGTACATGCGGCAGAGGTAACCGCCTTCTCGCGGAATGTGCAGGATGTTGCCCGCCTCGGCATTGATCGCGCACTTGATGCGCCAGTCGGGGAAGTCGGTGTTGACCGTGACATCCATCACGCCCCACGCATGCCGCGCGAACTCACCGAGGTGCTTGCGCCCGATCGCGTCGCGCACCCTGCTTCGTGCGCCGTCGCCACCGGCGACGTACTTCGCGTGCACGGCGCGCTCCTCGCCCTCCCGCTCGCCTGCACCGTAGCGGATGCGCACCTCGACCGGATACTCGCCGCTTTCGTGCACGGTGAGCCCGAGGAACTCGACGCCGTAGTCCGGCAGAATGCGTCCTGGCCCGTGCGCCGCAGCCTCGGCGAAGTAGTCGAGCACGCGCGCCTGGTTCACGATCAGGTGCGGGAACTCGCCGATGTGCTTGGCGTAGTCCTCTGTGCGGGACGTGCGGATGATGTTGGCCGGGTTCTCGGGGTCGGGTCCCCAGAAGTTCATGTAGGCGATGTTGTAGGCCTCGGCGATGATGCGCTCAGCGAAGCCGAACGCCTGGAACGTCTCGACGCTGCGTGGCTGGATGCCGTCGGCCTGTCCGAGCACGAGCCGCCCGGGGCGCTGCTCGATGAGCCGCGTCGTGGCATCCGGGAACTGCGACAGCTGCGCAGCCAGCAGCATGCCGGCGGGGCCCGATCCGACGATCAGAACGTCGACCTCGTCGGGGATCTCCTCGGGCCGGTCGATTCCAGTGCCCGCGGCTGGCAGGACGGTCGGGTCGCCCGAGACGTATCCGTGATGGTGGAACTGCATGGAGTGGATCCTTCCTCGGACATCGATGTCGAGGTTGCGGCGAACCTGGCCTTGTTCTATATTCGAACGGCGCGTTCTACTATTGAACAAATCATAGAATTCGGATGATTGCGACGCAACCGGGCGGAGGGAACGACCACGTGACCGACACCGGGACCCCGACCCCCGCCGCAACCGCTCTCGCGACTGCCGCGACGACTGCACCGGCGTCGCAGACCCTGAGTCGAGGCATCCGCATTCTCGAGGAGCTCGCGGATGCCCGCGTGCCGCTCACCGTCGACGATCTCGCACGGCGGCTCGACGTGCATCGCTCGATCGCCTACCGATTGCTGCGCACGCTCGATGACCATGGTCTCGTCATGCGCGAGACCGACGGACGCTATGCACTCGGCGCGCGTCTCGCGGCTCTCGCGATGGCGGCAGTGCCGGATCTGCAGGCGGCGAGCGTTCCCGAGCTGAACGCGGCGGCCGACGACCTGGGCATGACCTGCTTTCTCGCCGTGCTCGATCACGAGGAGTGCGTCACACTCGCCAGCGTCGAACCCCGGCACGCCGTGGCGTCCGTGGCGCAGCGTCCAGGAGCCAGGCATCCGGTGTGGGCGGGCGCGCCGGGAAAGGCGTTGCTCTCGATCATGCAGGAGAGTGAGTGGCCGACCGCCGTTCCCCCTCATGTCGCACAGGATGTCGCCGAGGCGCGGGAGCGTGGCTGGGCGACGAGCCATGACGAAGTCATTCCGACGTTGAAGTCCGTCTCGGTCCCGTTGCGACTTCGCGGACGCCGGCGGGCCGCCATCGCCGTGGTCTACGTCGGCGAGGCGACCGCGCCGGAGCGGATCGCCCGCCGACTGCGCGACGCGGCCGACGCCATCCGCGACGCTCTGGGCGAATAGCGCCGATGCTCGAGTAGCCCGCAGCAGCGCCGGCCCGCTAGGCCTTCGACAACCCGTAGACCGCACTCGCGTTCTGCTCAGCCTCATGCTCGGGACCCAGCGGGATGCCCGTGCGGTCGCGCAGCAGCAGCGTGGCGGCGAGTCCTACGAGCGTCATCCCGGCGAGGTACCAGGTGATCCCGACCGTCGAGTGGGTGGACTGGAAGATCGCCTGCGCGATCATCGGCGAGAACGCACCTCCCACGATCGCGCCGATCGCGTAGGAGATGGAGACCCCGGAGAACCGGATCGAGGCGGGAAAGAGCTCGGCATACATCGCCGCTTGTGGTCCGTAGGTGAGTCCTAGTCCGATCGTGAGACTCGCCAGTGCAACGAAGAGCGACCAGACGGTGCCCAGGTTGGTGAGCGGGAACAGCAGAAACACGCCGATCAGTTGAAGCACCCAGCCCAGGATGTACGTGTTGCGGCGGCCGAGCTTGTCCGACAGCCATCCGGCAACCCACGTCGCGACCAGCCACGTCACTCCTGAGGCGGCGACGACCCAGAACACGGGGCCGGGATCGAGCCGGATGGCGCCCTTCGGGTCCGTCGCGTAGTGCTGCACGTATCCACCTGTGGTCATGTATCCGACGGCATTGTTGCCCGCGAACACGAGCGCGGCGATGATCACCACCAGCAGATGCCTGCGGAACAGCTGCGCTATGGGCATCCGCGTCTCTTCCTTGCGCTCAGCGATCTCGCGGAACACCGGGCTCTCGTCGACACGACGACGCACCCAGTACCCGACCCCGATCAGCACGATCGACAGCAGGAACGGCACCCGCCAGCCCCACACGAGGAACGCGTCGCCCGGTGCGATGAGAGCCATGAGCGCCAGCACGATGGATGCCAGCAGCAGCCCGATCGGCACGCCGATCTGCGGAGACGCGCCGAAGACTCCGCGCCGCTTCCTGGGCGCGTGCTCGACCGCCATCAGCACGGCACCGCCCCACTCCCCTCCTGCCGAGATGCCCTGGACGACGCGGAGCAGGATGAGCAGGGCGGGCGCCCACACGCCGATGACCGCGTGGGTGGGCAGCAGCCCGACGAGCGTCGTCGCGATGCCCATCAGCAGGAGCGTGATGACCAGCATGGGACGCCGGCCGATCTTGTCGCCGAAGTGGCCGGCGAGGAACGCGCCAAGCGGACGGAACAGAAAGCTCACGCCGACGCTGAAGAACGAGACGATCTGGGCGAAGTCCGGCCCCATCGGCTCGAAGAAGAGGTTCGCGAACACGACTCCGGCCGCGAACGCGTAGATGAAGAAGTCGTACCACTCGACCGTCGTTCCGACGACGGTCGCGACGACCACGCGGCGCCGATCGACGGCTGCCCGGATGGTGCCTGTCGGGGTGAACCCCGATGCGGCTGATGTGCTCATGCAACTGACTCCCTTGTCATGGATAGTGGTGGCTTGACTCGCTCCGCCGGATGCCTGACCCAGCACGCTCGTGAGCGGTCCCGCGGACTGTCGGTTCTCACAGACTGCGCCGATCATATACGATTTGAGATACAATGCAACGGCGCGTCGAGGGGGTCGCGCCTGGCAGAACGCCAGAGCACCGACGGGAGAATGCAGGTCATGACCAGCGAAACCACCGCAGCGAATGCGGCTCCGGCAGACGCACGATTCGGCGCGCTCCCGTCGCGCCCCGGCAAGATCGTCGCCGTCCACCTCAGCTACGCGTCGCGTGCGCAGCAGCGCGGACGCCGCCCGGCCGCGCCCTCCTACTTCTTCAAGCCCTCCAGCTCCGTGCAGGCATCCGGTGGCGAGGTCGTGCGTCCGACCGGCGCCGAACTGCTCGCCTTCGAGGGCGAGATCGCACTCGTCATCGGTACGGATGCCCGGCACGTCTCGCTCGCCGACGCCTGGCAATACGTCGGCTGGGTCACGGCCGCGAACGACTTCGGGTTGTACGATCTTCGCGCGAACGACAAGGGATCCAACGTGCGCTCCAAGGGCGGCGACGGGTACACGCCGATCGGCACTCGGCTGATCGACGCGCGAACGATCGACCCGCAGTCGCTCCGGCTCCGCACGTGGCTGAACGGCGACCTCGTGCAAGACGACACGACCGAGGGTCTGATCTTCCCGCTGGCGCAGTTCGTCGCCGACCTCTCCCAGCACTTCACGCTCGAGGCGGGCGATGTCATCCTCACCGGCACGCCAGCCGGATCATCCGTGGTGCAGCCCGGCGACGTCGTCGAGGTGGAGGTGGATGCACCGGGCGCGGCGGAGCATCCGTCGTCCGGTCGCCTCGTCACGACCGTCGTGCAGGGCACGCGCGGTTTCGATCCCGAGGTCGGATCGCTCCCGGGCGTCGACGACACGCAGCGCGCGGAGGCATGGGGATCGCTCGAGGCGGCGGGGCTGGCGGGTGCCGAGCCAGCGATCGCGCCCGCCTCAGCGGATGCCGCAGCAAACGAGCGCGCCGGTGAGAGCGACCGATGAGCGAGGCACTCGTGACGACCGGTCCCTCGCATCCTGTGGGCAAGCCGGCCGCCGGCAGCAAGTCGGAGCAGGCGTACGCGTACATCCGCGAGCGCATCGTCGACCACCGGTACAGCCCCGGTTATCGGCTCGTGCTCGGAAGCATCGCCGACGAGAACGGCATGAGCGTCGTCCCGGTGCGCGAGGCGATCCGGCGGCTGGAGGCCGAGGGCTTCGTCACGTTCGAGCACAACGTCGGCGCGCGGGTCGCGTTGGCCGACGAGAGCGAATACACCTACGCGATGCAGACCCTCGGGCTCGTGGAGGGCGCCGCAACCGCCCTCTCCGCGCCGTTGCTCACCGACGCCGACCTCGACCGTGCGCTCGAGATCAACGAGCGGATGCGCCGGATGCTCGGCGAACTAGACCCGCACGAGTTCACCCGGCTCAACGAGCAGTTCCATTCCGTGCTGTTCGAGCCGTGCCCGAACCCGCACATCCTCGACCTCGTGCACCGAGGCTGGGGACGGCTGCGCGGCGTGCGGGACTCCACGTTCTCGTTCGTGCCGCAACGCGCCACCCACTCGGTCACGGAGCACGAAGACATCGTGCGGCTCATCCGCGAGGGCGCCGACGGCCTCGACATCGAACTCGCAGCCCGCTACCACCGCTGGCGCACCCTCGACGCCTTCCTCGCCGCGCGGCATCCGGAAGCCGCAACGCAGTCTCCACCGACCCCGCTCCACCCACCGGAGGAACCATGACCGACACCGCTGACGAGCTCGACGCCCGGCACATCCCGCACGACCTGCCCGAGCACATCCAGCACTACATCGACGGCGAGTTCGTCGACTCGGCCGACGGCGACACGTTCGACGTGCTCGACCCGGTCACGAACGAGACCTACGTGCGCGCCGCCGCCGGCAAGAAGGCCGACATCGACCGCGCCGTCGCCGCCGCCCGCCGCGCGTTCACCGATGGCCCCTGGCCGCGGATGCTCCCTCGCGAGCGGTCCCGCGTGCTGCACCGCATTGCCGACATCGTGGAGTCCAGGGATGCCCGCCTCGCCGAGCTCGAGACCTACGACACCGGTCTGCCCATCACCCAGGCGCTCGGCCAGGCGCGTCGTGCCGCGGAGAACTTCCGCTTCTTCGCCGACCTGATCGTGGCGCAGGCGGACGACGCGTTCAAGGTTCCCGGCCGCCAGATGAACTACGTCAACCGCAAGCCGATCGGCGTCGCAGGCCTCATCACCCCGTGGAACACGCCGTTCATGCTCGAGTCGTGGAAGCTCGGCCCCGCGCTCGCGACCGGCAACACCGTGGTGCTGAAGCCGGCGGAGTTCACGCCGCTGTCGGCATCCCTCTGGGCAGGCATCTTCGAGGAGGCCGGGCTCCCGAAGGGCGTTTTCAACCTGGTGAACGGACTCGGTGAGGATGCCGGCGACGCACTGGTCAAGCATCCGGACGTGCCGCTCATCTCGTTCACCGGTGAGTCGAGCACCGGGCAGCTCATCTTCGGCAACGCGGCACCGTTCCTCAAGGGACTCTCGATGGAGCTCGGCGGCAAGAGCCCCGCCGTGGTGTTCGCCGACGCGGACCTCGACGCCGCCATCGATGCCACGATCTTCGGCGTCTTCTCGCTGAACGGCGAGCGCTGCACCGCAGGCTCGCGCATCCTCGTGCAACGGGATGTCTACGACGAGTTCGTCGAGCGCTACGCGGCGCAGGCGAAGCGCGTGGTCGTCGGCTACCCGCACGAGAAGACCACCGAGGTGGGTGCTCTCGTACATCCGGAGCACTACGCGAAAGTGATGAGCTACGTCGAGCTCGGCAAGCAGGAGGGCCGGCTTGTGGCCGGCGGCGGACGACCGGATGGCTTCCCCACCGGCAACTTCATCGCACCGACGGTGTTCGCGGATGTTCCGCCGGCCGCCCGCATCTTCCAGGAGGAGATCTTCGGTCCGGTGGTGGCGATCACGCCGTTCGACACCGACGAGGAAGCCCTCGAGCTCGCCAACGGCGTGAAGTACGGCCTCGCCGCCTACGTGTGGACGAACGATCTGAAGCGCGCCCACAACTTCTCGCAGGCCATCGACGCCGGCATGGTGTGGCTCAACTCGAACAACGTGCGCGACCTGCGCACGCCGTTCGGCGGGGTGAAGGCATCCGGCCTCGGCCATGAGGGCGGATACCGCTCGATCGACTTCTACACCGACCAGCAGGCCGTGCACATCACGCTCGGCCCGACGCCGAACCCCACCTTCGGCAAGAACTGACCAACCACCTCAACACCACCCCTTCAGGTCGCACTTTTTGTCGCTTGCATTCGCGCTTACCGACAGAAACTGCGACCTGAACGGGAAAGACAACACGCAAGGACGCTGACCATGACCCACCGCGACGACATGACGCTGACCTCGTCCGGCTTCTACGTCTCCCAGGAGGCGCCGATCGAGTGCGCCGACCCGACGCCGACGCCGCAGGCGACTCCGCCGGACATCCTGCGCTGCGCCTACATGGAACTCGTCGTGAGCGATCTGAAGCGCTCCCGCGACTTCTACGTCGACGTGCTCGGCCTCACGGTGACCGAGGAGGACGAGAACGCCGTCTACCTGCGCTCGCTCGAGGAGTTCATCCACCACAACCTCGTGCTGCGCCAGGGCGACGTGCCGGCCGTCGCCGCGTTCTCGTACCGCGTGCGCACTCCTGAAGACCTCGACAAGGCTGTCGCGTTCTACACGGAACTCGGATGCCGCGTCGAGCGCCGCACAGACGGTTACGTCAAGGGCATCGGCGACTCGGTGCGCGTCACCGACCCGCTCGGCTTCCCGTACGAGTTCTTCCACGACGTCGAGCACGTCGAACGGCTCGCCTGGCGGTACGACCTGTACACGCCGGGTTCGCTTGTGCGGCTCGATCACTTCAACCAGGTCACGCCCGACGTGCCGCGTGCGGTGAAGTTCATGCAAGACCTCGGCTTCCGGGTGACCGAAGACATCCAGGACGAGGAGGGCACCGTGTACGCGGCCTGGATGCGCCGCAAGCCCACCGTGCACGACACCGCCATGACCGGCGGCGACGGACCGCGGATGCACCACGTCGCGTTCGCCACCCACGAGAAGCACAACATCCTCGCCATCTGCGACAAGCTCGGCGCACTCCGCCGCTCGGACGCCATCGAACGCGGCCCGGGACGCCACGGCGTCTCGAACGCGTTCTACCTCTACCTCCGCGACCCCGACGGCCACCGCGTGGAGATCTACACGCAGGACTACTACACCGGCGACCCCGACAACCCGGTCGTCACGTGGGACGTGCACGACAACCAGCGTCGCGACTGGTGGGGCAACCCCGTCGTACCGAGCTGGTACACGGATGCCTCACTCGTGCTCGACCTCGACGGCAACCCTCAGCCGGTCCTCGCCCGCACCGAGGCCAGCGAGATGAGCGTCACCATCGGCGCCGACGGCTTCTCGTACACCCGCGGCGACGAGGGCCAGCAGTCCATGCCCGAGTGGAAACAGGGCGAGTACAAACTCGGCCACCAGGTATAGCGGCAGGCTCCATATCTCGTGTCCGACGGCGTATTCGTCCTGCTTGCCAACAAATTCTCCGCATTTGTCTTGTGCTCCAACAAATGCGGCGTTATGTTGGCGAAGTCGTCGCCGTGTGATCAGCGGACCGTCGTCCGTCCCACGGCATCGACTCTCGATGAGGAGGAAGTTGTGCGCAAGGTTCGGGATTCGTACAAGGCTGATTCGGGCAGTCGGCCGCCGGAGATTTCGCGTCGTACCGTCATCCAGGCTGGGGCAGCCGCGGCGGGACTCTCCGTCGTTGGACTGTCGTCGCTCGGTCTGGCGGCGCCGGCGTTCGCTGCGCCGAGCGACTCTGGTCACGGCTACAACGTGGCCCCGTTCGGCCCGGTGGACGTCGTACCAAGCACGACGGGCGGGCTGTCCTACGCCCGTGCGGTGCGGTTCGGCACTTCTGGCCCGGCCCAGCCCCGTCCGCTGCTGGCCACCTACCAGAGCTTCGGCGGCACGCCGTTTCCGCTCTACCGCAGCAACGACGACGGTCACACCTGGGCTCAGCAGGGCAGCATCCTCGGCGCCGGCGCGCCCGCCGGGATCTATGTGCAGCCCTACCTGTACGAGCTTCCAAGAGCTTTCGCTGGACTGCCGAAGGGCACGCTGCTTTTCGCATGCAACTACTGGGCGATCGATACCTCACAAGGGTTCAGGTTCACGAGCACCAACATCCAGCTGTACGCGAGCACCGACGGCGGCACGAGCTGGAGGTTCCTGAGCACTGTCGCTCAGGGCGGGCCACCCAATACGACGAACGGTGCCACGCCGGTATGGGAACCCTTCCTGCTGCTGCACAACAACAACCTGATCTGTTACTACTCCGACCAGCGTGACCCGAACTACGGGCAGAAGCTCGCTCACCAGACCAGCACGGACCTGCAGACATGGGGCCCGGTCGTCAATGACGCCACCGGCACGACGTACGCGGAACGGCCCGGTATGACGACCGTGGCGCGTCTGCGCGGCGACCTGTGGATCATGACGTACGAGTTCGGTGAGCCCGACGACCCCGCCAACCCGGACCAGAACAACTACACGTACCACGTGCACTACCGGATCGCGAAAGACCCGGAGTCGTTCCGGTTCTCCACCGACACGCCGCTCGTTCCGCCGGAAGGGAGCACCGCACCCAACGGTGCCCCCGTCGTGTCGTGGTCACCATACGGGGGCGAGAACGGAACGATCATCGTCACGGACAACGACGACGCGGACTTCTTGATCAACCGCGACCTGGGTGACCCCACCAAATGGACGCGGCTCTCCTCGCCCATGCCGGCCGGATACAGCCGGTTCACGATGCCGCTGGACGAGCCCCTCTATTCGCAGGACCCCGGTCTCGTCTTCGTCATCACGGGAGCGCAGTACGGCGAACCTGGGGGTGTCGAGGCGGGGATCATCTCGCTTGCCGACGGAAACGTCGGTAGCGGTCCGCAGGCCCGCAGCTCGAGTTCACCAAGCCTGAACCGTCAGGCTTTCGTGCAGAACGCGATCGCGAACTTCCGCGCGCAACACTCGGGCCAGTAAGCGCCGGCGCCGGTCCAGTGGGCGTGAGCCTCCCGCTGGACCGGCGCCGCAGCATTTGGGCTGCTCGTCAGCGCCGGAAGACCCGCACAGCGAGCCAGACGGCGCCGGCGGCCGCTGCGGCGAGCGCCACACCCACGGCGGCGAGGCCGAGCGGGTTCTCCTCAGCGGCGGCGCGGATGCGCTTGGGCACGTTCAGCTTGTCTTGGAGGGCATCCAGAGTCGCGGCGAGCTCCGCGCGAGCGGCGGCCACATCGGCGGCAGGGCTGGAGCCCTTGCCCTTCTCCGCATCGCGCCGGGCGCCCTCCGAGACGGTGCCGGATTCCACAGGCTCAATGGTCATAGTCGCCCAGCCCCCTCACCGCATTGACGTCGCGCTTGACGCTCTCGATCGTCTCGGTCGGCGCGGGCGGCATGCCTCGTCGCAACGAGAGCATTCCGACGAAGCCGAAGATCCCGGCCAGGATCAGCAGGCCGGCCGCCACGATGAGTGCGGCGAGCCAGGCCGGCAGGGCGACCGCGATGCCGAGCACCGCCGCGGCCACGAGCACGCCGAGCATGAAGAACAGCAGTGCACCGGCCACGACGAACATGCCGATGCCGATCCCCAGGCTGATGGCCTTGCGGACCATTTCGGCCTTGAGCTGTGCGAGCTCCGCCTTGAGCAGCGCGACCACGAGGCCGGGAAGATCCCGCAGCAACTGGATCAGCGAACGCTTGTCCCGCAGCCCACGGTCCCCGATGGTGGACGGCCGCATGCCCGGCGACTGCGGGTTCTGCGAACCCGACGGACGAGCACTCTCGGACATCAGGATGCCCGCCCGCCCGATCCTGAGCCTCCGGACCGCGTGCGCCGCTGCCCCGACCTGGCGGCCGTCGTTGCCGACTCGTCCGTCGGCGCATCCGTCTTCGAGGCCGACCCGTTCGACTTGGACCCCGAACCGTTCGACTTCGTGACGGCCCGCTTGATGTTCTCGGTCACGACCGTGCCGAGGTCACCGATGCGATCGGCCGTGTAGTCCTGCACGGAATGCACCTGCTTCTGCACGACCGGCGAGTCCCACACCTTGAGCCAGGCGGACTTGATCTGCTCGTACCTCTGCCGTCCGGCCCGAGTGCCGAGCACGTACCCGGCTCCCAGCCCGACGACGAAGAGAACCTTGCCTTTCATGGTGCCCCCGCCCCTGCAGTGTTCGTCTTACGACGCTCGATGTTCACACCGACCGATCGCCCGATCAGCCGTTGCCGGTCAGCGTCTTCCAGCGTAGTGCGCGGATGCGTTCGGCGGCCTTGCGGGCATCCGGAACCACCGATGCGAGCCCGGTTCCCGTCAGCCAAGAGCCCGTCACCTCGAGTCCTTCCACCCCTTCTACCGCGCTGCGCACCCGGTCGATTCGCTCTCGCTGCCCTTGCGCGGCAACGGGAGGAGCGTTCGTCCAGCGCACTGCGTCCGATCCGACGACACTAGATTCCGCTAGCGGAATATTCAAGAGGGTTGACGCGTCGGCGATAGCGCGCAAGCGGATGCCCTGCTCGTCCAT
Source organism: Humibacter ginsengisoli (assembly GCF_054780095.1). NCBI lineage: Bacteria > Bacillati > Actinomycetota > Actinomycetes > Micrococcales > Microbacteriaceae > Humibacter > Humibacter ginsengisoli. Next base: position 353,967 of record NZ_BAAGWZ010000012.1, on the reverse strand, counting down.
TCCCGCCAGCGGGCTGGGCGATCCGGCCCGTCCGTACGACAGCCGGAGCACATGGCGGCCGGCGGGGAGCTGCTGCGCGACCCACTGCCACTTCGCGGTGACGTGCGTCAGCGCCTTCGCGGCTACCTGGCTCTGCGACACGGTCTCTGCCACGAGCATCCCGGTGCCGCGGGGCGCTGAGTCGAGGCGCGAATCGTCCACCACGAGCGTCACGATGTCGACCGTCGACGGGTTCGGCCAATTCAGCTCGGCGAGTGACGTCAGCGAATCGGATGCCCGTGCCAGCAGCGACAGCGCCGCCTCCGCTGGTGCCGCCACCAGCACGACGTCGGCGTCGAGCGTCTCCCCGTCGGCGAGCTGTACCAGCCACCGGCCCGGCCGTGGCGGCGGTTGTGCTGGCGCCGCGGTGCTCACCGATTCCCCACGTGCGTCTCCGAAGGCCGCATCGACGGATGCGGCGAGCGCCTCGGTGTCCGCGCGGGACGCATGCTCCTGCGTCCCGCCGGCATCCGCAGATCGGTCGGCTTCGTCCTCCCCGCCGGGACGCAACCCGACCACCTTCGACCCGGTGCGCAACACGGCGCCGCGGGCACGGGCATCCGCCGCCAGCACGTCGATGAGCCTGGCCATGCCGCCGACGAGTCCGCCGACCGCGGAGCCGGCCTTCGCATTCTCCCGCAGAATCGAGACGCCGCCGGAGAGCGAGCCGGTGCGGGTGATGGCCGCGTTGAGGCCGGGCGCGGCGACGGCCACGTCGAGTTCGTCGGGCGACGCCGAGTACACGCCCGTGGTGACCGGAGCGACCAGGTTCTGCAGCACGGACTCCCCCATGCGGCGTCGCACGAGCACCCCGAGGTTGCGCTCCTCGCCGATCTTGAGCACGGGCATCAGCCGGTCGAGGTACGCACGGAACGCGCCGCCCCAGCCGATCGCGGCGATAACGTCGCTCGCCAGCGGCGAGCTCGGGATGCCGAGCAGCCCTGCCTTCGGCATCGGCACTGCTCGTCCAGGTAGTTGAAGCCAGGCACCCGCGGCCAGCGGGGACACCACGTCGTCGGTGAGCCCGAGCTCCTCGAGCAGCTCGGCCACGTGACCGCCGCGGGTGGCGAAGCTCTCGGCGCCGGCATCCAGCTGGACGCCTGCGACCTCGTGCCGCGCGACGCTCCCGCCGAGTTCCTGACGTTCCTCCAGCACGGTCACCTCGAAGCCGGGCCGCGCGGTCTCCCGTGCGGCCACCAGCCCCGCTGCGCCTCCGCCGATGACGACGACGCGGGTCGGCTCGTCGCTGATCGCGTGCTCGAGCGCCTCGCGAACCCTGCGCTCCTGCTCCGGCGAAAGCGACGCCAGGTCGGATCCGCCCGCGCGTCGGGTGCTCCGTGGGCTCATGCCGGCAACCTGTGCACGAGTTCGACGATGCGGGTGAGAACGGCCGGGTCCGTCTCGGGCGGCACACCGTGTCCGAGGTTGACGACATGCGACGGAGCGCTGCGCCCGCGCTCGACCACGTCGCGCACGTGCGCCTCGATGATCGGCCACGGGGCGTCCAGGTAGGCGGGGTCGATGTTGCCCTGCAGCGGAACGATGTTGCCCAGCCGCCTGCTCGCCTCGTCGAGCGGCACCCGGTAGTCGACGCCGACGACGTCGGTGCCGATGTCGTGCATGGCCCTCAGCAGCTCGCTGGTGCCGACGCCGAAGTGCACGATCGGCACGTTGCGCCTGACGAGCATCCCGGTCACCGGGTCGGATGGCTCGTCCGGATCGGGATACGAGAGGTCGCGCACGTACGAAAGCGCCCGAGCGGATGCCGGTGCGACATGCCGCGTGTAATCCTCCAGCGACAGCGCACCGGCCCACGAGTCGAAGAGCTGCGCCGCGCTGGCCCCGGCCAGCACCTGGGTGCGGAGGAACGTGCCCGTCACGTCGGCGGCCCAGGCCATCAGGGCGTGCCAGGCATCCGGATCCGCGTGCATGAGCGTGCGCGCGCGAATGTGATCCTTCGACGGACCGCCCTCGACAAGGTATGCAGCGAGCGTGAATGGTGCGCCGGCGAATCCGATCAGCGGAGTGTGTCCGAGCTCGGCGAGACCGCTGACCGTCTGCCGCACGCCCTCCGCCACGGGGGCGAGAGCATCCGGGTCGAGGGTCGGCAGCGCAGCGATGTCTGCCGCCGTCCGCACGGGGGCGCCGAGCACCGGCCCCTTGCCAGGCACAATGTCGATGTCGACCCCGGCCGCCTTGAGCGGCACGACGATGTCGCTGAAGAAGATGCCGGCGTCGACCCGGTGCCTGCGCACCGGCTGCAGCGTGATCTCGCTGGCGAGCGCGGGGTCGAGGCAGGCATCCAGCATGCTCGTCCCGATGCGCAGCTCACGGTACTCGGGCAGGGAGCGGCCGGCTTGACGCATGAACCACACGGGCAGCACGGCGGGACGACGGCCCGAGTAGGCGGTGATGAGCGGCGACCTGGACGTGAGCCCTGCGACGAGCGGATGCTCCGCCGCAAGTGCCTGCGAATCCTCGGTCGTCTGCCTGCTCTGCATGTGCTGCGCGGTCGGCTCGGATGGCGCGGCCGGTTCGGGTGACGTCACACGCTCGATTGTCCCATCCGTCGCTGGATGTCCCGCCGTCCGAATACACAGAGACACCGGCGTACCATCGAACGCGTGCTTCTCTGCTTCACCGCGAGCCATCGCACGGCCGACTTCGAATTGCTCGAGCGGCTCGAACGGCACGCGGGTGACGTCGACGCGGCACTGCGAGCGCGCACGGATGCCTTCGCGGGGTCCGTCGTGCTGGCCACCTGCAACCGGTTCGAGGCCTACCTCGACGTGACGGATGCCGCCGCTGCCGATGCCGCGCGCCTCGCGCTCGCCACCATCGGCGACGCCACCGGCGTCGCGCCCGAAGAGCTGAGGGCATCCACCACGGTGGTCCGCGACCATGGCGTCGCCGACCACCTGTTCTCCGTGGCCAGCGGCCTCGAGTCGCTCGTCGTGGGCGAGGGCGAGATTGCGGGCCAGGTGCGCCGGGCGCTCGAGAAGGCGCGCAGGCACGGCAGCGCGACGAGCGACCTGGAGCGGCTGTTCCAAAACGCGTCGCGGGTCTCGCGCGAGGTGAAGAACGGCACGAAGGTCGGCTCGGCCGGTAGGTCGATCGTGCGACTCGCCCTGGAGCTCGCCGCGAGCCGGATCGCGGACTGGGCGAGCGCGAACATCCTGCTGGTCGGCACAGGCAACTACGCGGCCACGACCCTGAAAGCGCTCCGCGACCGCGGCGCCGAGAACGTTCGGGTGTGGTCGCGTACCGGACGCGCACAGGCGTTCGCCGTGAAGCACGACATCGAAGCGGTGGAGCGCGACGGACTCGTCGAGGCGGTGGCTGCGGCCGAGCTCGTGGTGACGTGCAGCGTCGCCCCGACCGTGCTGCTCGACCGCGAACTCGTCGAGCAGGCCAGTCATCGGCCGGATGCCGTGGTGCACCGTCTCGTGATCGATCTCGGGCTGCCTCGCAATGTCGACCGCGACGTGGCGTGGGTGACCGGCACCGAACTGCTCGACCTCGAGACGATCGGTCTGCACGCGCCGCTCGAGGACTTCACCGCGACCGACCGCGCCCGAACGATAGTCGGTGACGCCGCGGCGGAGTTCGCGGCCAAGGGCGACGAGCGCGAAGCCGAGCCCGCCGTGGTCGCCCTGCGCACGCACGTGTTCGGCCTGCTCGAGGCGGAGATCGAACGTGCCAGGCGGCGCAGCGGCTCACCGGAGCAGGCGGAGCAGACCGAGGCAGCGCTGCGGCACCTGGTCGGGGTTCTGCTGCACACGCCGTCCGTACGAGCCCGCGAGCTGTCGCGCGACGGCGACGCGGACGCTTTCATCGAGGGCGTGAACGCCGTCTTCGGGCTCGATTCGGAAGCGCGGCCGACCCTGCGTATCGTTGCGGACGAGGGCCAGGCATCCTGATCCGAGCGACTCGGATGCCGTCAGAGACGACGAGGGGACTTCAACAACACATGACTTCCGAGACGACGAACGACGCCGGTCTGCTGGCTCTGCCCTTCGAGACGCGGGAGATCTCCACCGAGCGGTTGCGACTGCGACCGCTGACGAAGAGCGATCTGGAGAGCCGCAGCGCGAACTACCAGAAGCGCACCGATGTCGTGCGCTACCTGCGCTGGGAGGTACACGACCACGACGAGCCGGCGAAGAACCTCGAGAAGCGCATCGCACTTCAGCGACTGGCGCACGACGGCGACGGCCTCATCTTCGCGGTCGAGTTGTGCGCGACGGATGGCTCCGATGAGCACCGTGTGATCGGGGACGTCAGCCTGTTCGTGAAGAGCGCGAAGGATGCCCAGGTCGAGATCGGCTGGGTGTTCCATCCGGCAGTGCACGGGCGCGGCTTCGCCACGGAGGCGGCCACGGCGCTGCTGAAGGTGGCGTTCGACGAGCTTGGCGCGCACCGCGTGTACGCGGAGCTGGATGCCGCGAACGAGGCATCCGCTCGGCTGTGCGAGATTCTCGGGATGACCCGCGAGGCACTGCTGCGCGACCGCGACCATGTGGACGGCGAGTGGCGCGACGTCGCCATCTTCGGCCTGCTGGATCGCGAGTTCGCGGCAACGCAGGCCATTACCGCCTGACTCCGGGCTCTCGAAGGGACATTCGCGCGCGCCTGCCCCGGTCGTGACCGGCATCCGTGCACCATGGGTGGATGAGCGATCAGCAGGGATTCCCCGAGCCGTTCGGCGACGCGGATGGCGGTGGGTCCGGCGGTCCCGATGGACCGAACCGGGGCATCCGCGGGCGCACGGTTGCCATCATCGTGCTGGCCATCGTGGTCGTGGTGCTCATCATCGTGGTCGCCTCGCTCGTCTACGCCCAGAGCGGCAAGGTCACGCCGACGTCGAGCCCGACTGTGACGACATCCAGCCCGACTCCGACGCACAGCAGCACACCGACGCCGACGCAGACATCCGGTGCGGTGGCGACGTGCTCAGTGAGCGACCTCTCCGTGACGCTCGGCTCGTTCAGCGGCGCGGCCGGAAGCGACTACGTGCCGATCGTCTTCACGAACACGTCGTCGAAGCCGTGCGAGCTGCATGGCTTCCCCGGTGTCTCGTTCGTGGGCAAGGGGAACGGAACACAACTCGGCGCTGCGGCCGACTGGGACCAGTCCAAGCCGATCGTGCAGAACACTCTGCAGCCGGGCTCCGCCGTCGCCGCGAACCTGCGCATCGTGCAGGCGGGCAACTACAGCTCGAGCCAATGCCAGCCGCTTGCCGCCGACGGCTTTCGCGTCTACCCACCGCACTCCACGAAGTCGGTCTTCGTGAAAGATGCCAGCCTCACCGCGTGTCAGAACGACAAGGTGCATCTGCTCACGGTGGTCTCCCCCGTCTCCCCGCACTAGGAGTCGCCGATATCTTCTCAGACGCCGCACTCCACGGTTCAAGTCGCGCAGATGGCCCCTTTTGGGCGGATCTTCAGGGCCATCTGAGCGACTTGGACGAAACCAACCGGCGGTGCGGGTATCAGGCCACGCCGAGGTAGGCCTCCTTGATGGCCGAGTTCGTCAGCAGCTCCCTGCCCGTTCCGCTGTGCGTGATCGTTCCGGTCTCCAGCACGAACGCGCGGTGGGCGCGCGCGAGAGCCTGATTCGCGTTCTGCTCGACGAGCAGGATCGTGGTGCCCTGCTCGTTGATCTCGGTGATGATGCGGAAGATCTGCTTGATGAACTGCGGGGCGAGACCCATTGACGGCTCGTCGAGCAGCAGGAGCCGTGGCCGGCCCATCAGCGCCCGTCCGATCGCGAGCATCTGCTGCTCGCCGCCCGACATGGTGCCTCCGGTCTGCGTCTTGCGTTCCTCCAGCCGGGGGAAGAGCGCGAACACCCGTTCCAAGTCGGCCTTGACACCCGTCCGGTCCTTGCGGGCGTACGTGCCCATGTCCAGGTTCTCGAGCACGGTCATCCCGGGAAAGATCCCGCGACCCTCTGGCGATTGCGAGATGCCGTTCGCGACCCGGATGTGCGCCTTCGTCCTCGTGATGTCCTGACCGTCGAACCGGATGGACCCCTTGGTCAGGTTCAGCAGGCCGGAGATCGCCTTCATCGTCGTGGTCTTGCCCGCGCCGTTCGCACCGATGAGCGAGACGATCTCGCCCTCCTCGACGGTGAACGACAGACCGTGCAGCGCCTCGATGCGGCCATAGGAGACCACGACATCGTTCAGTTCAAGCAGCGTCGTCATCGGGCTCTCCCAGGTAGGCGGAGATCACGCGAGGGTCGTTGCGCACCTCGGCGGGCGATCCGTCCGCGATCTTCTTTCCGAACTCCAGCACCACGATGCGGTCGCAGACTCCCATCACGAGTTTCATGTCGTGCTCGATGAGCAGCACGGTGTAGCCGTCGGCGCGGATGGTGCGGATGAGCTCCATCAGCTGCTCCTTCTCCGCCGGGTTGAAGCCGGCGGCCGGCTCGTCCAGGCAGAGCACCTTCGGGTCCGTCGCCAGCGCCCGCGCGATCTCCAGCCTGCGCTGGCTGCCGTAAGGCAGGTGACGCGACAGGGTGTCAGCGGAATCCGCGATGCCGACGAATTCGAGCAGGGCGAGACCACGCTCCACCGACGACTTCTCCTCGCGGTAGTGGCGCGGGCTGCGCACCAGGGCACCTGGCACGCTCGTGCGGTGGCGGGCATCCAGGCCCACCACGACGTTCTCCAGTGCCGTCATCTCGCCGAACAGGCGGATGTTCTGGAACGTGCGCGCGAGGCCCGCCCTGGTGATCTTGTGCTGCTTCTTGCCCTTGATCGATGCGCCCTCCATGAGCACGTCGCCGCTGGTCGGACGGTAGACGCCGGTCATGGCGTTGAACGCCGTCGTCTTGCCCGCTCCATTCGGCCCGATCAGCCCGAGGATCTCACCGCGGTTGATGTGGAACGTCACGTCGTCGAGAGCCGTCAGGCCACCGAACTTCACCGTGACCGCCTTGACCTCTACGAGCTTCTCACCGACCCCGACGGTGATCTCCCGGTCCGGCGCCGCTGCTTCGGCGAGCTCCGCATCAACCCCGGCCTCGGCGAGCGTCGCCGCGTTCTCCTCCTCGGCTGGAATATCCGCGTCGGCCTCCGGCGTCGGGTCGGGCCCGACGTCGGTCAGGTCGGCATCGTCCGGGCCTGCGTTCGGCACGGGCTCCGGCAGCGCCCCGAGATTCGGATCGTGCTCGACGGGGACGCGTTCCGGCCGCTCGTCGCGTGTCGCGTCGTTCTTCTCGCTCATTCGGCACCTCCGTCCCTGGTGTCGGTCGGAACGACACCCGTGACGGGAGCACCCTCGGGGCGAGCACGCCACACGGCTGTCGCCTCCCCATCGTCGCCGGGGTTCGCGCGGCCGCCGGGTTTCGTGCGTGCCTCCTTCAGCTCTCGCACCTTGTCTGCCACCAGGCGCGAGTAGGTGAGCAGGTGGGACTTGGCCGCGATCAGGCCTTGCGGACGGAAGATCATCATGACGATCAGCAGCACGCCGAAGATGAGGTACTTCCAGTCCGCGATGGCGGTGAACCGCAGCGGGATGTACGCAACGATCGCGCCGCCCAGGATGGCGCCGACCTTGTTGCCGGAGCCGCCGAGCACGACGGCCGCGACGAACAGGATCGAGGTGGCCACGTCGAACTTCTGGTTGTTCACGAAGCTCACCTGCCCGGCGAAGAGCGCTCCTGAGAGACCGCCGATGCCTGCGCCGATCGCGAACGCCCACAGCTTGAACTTGAACGTCGGAACGCCCATGATCTCGGCGGCGTCCTCGTCTTCGCGGATGGCGATCCAGGCGCGGCCCACCCGGCTGCGCTCGAGGTTGCCGACGAACATGAGGATGATCACGATGACCGTCACCGCCAGCCAGTACCAGGGGGTGCCGTTCGATGCCGAGAAGACGGCGTGACCCTGGGCATCCGTTCCCGGCGGATGCCCGACCTCCTGGAACCCGACCTGCCCGCGAGCGGCGGGGATGATCGTGGCCAGAATGCGGATGATCTCACCGAACCCCAGCGTCACGATGGCCAGGTAGTCACCGCGCAGCCGCAGTGTGGGCAGGCCGAGTGCCACGCCGAACACCATGGCGATGCCGATGGCGAGCGGGAGCGTCCACAGGTACGGGATGTGGATCGCCGTCGAGTCTGGCGAGGTGAAGAACGCCGCCGTATACGACCCGATCGCGAAGAACGCGATGTATCCGAGGTCGAGCAGGCCGGCGAATCCGATCACGACGTTCAGGCCCACCGCCACCAGCGCGTACACCGCCATCTGGAAGCACGAGATCGGGAAGTCGTTCCCGGGCTCCGTCGTGATCAGCCACGGGTTGGCGACCGGAAGGTAGTAGACCGCGGCCAGCACGATGGCGAGGAACAGCCACTGCTGCCAGCGCGCCATGCGGTTCCACCGGCGACGCCAGCCGCCGAGGAACTGCCGGCGGCCGCCGAACGACTCCTCCGCAACCAGCTGCTGCGACTTGCGAGCGGTCGGCATGGGCGTGCCGCCTCCGATGGCGCTCATGCGCGGCTCCTTCCAAGGGACTGCCCGAGCAAGCCGGACGGACGCACCAGCAGCACGAGCACCAGCACGATGAACGCGACGACGTCGGTCCACTGCGAGTCGCCGAGCAACAGCTGACCGTAGTTGCCGATCACGCCGATCAGCAGTCCGCCCAGCAGGGCGCCCCGCACGTTGCCGATTCCGCCGAGCACTGCGGCGGCGAACGCCTTGATGCCGAGCACGAAACCGCCGTTGTAGATGACGCCGCTCGGCACCTTCATCACGTAGAACAGCGCCGCCGCTCCGGCGAGGATGCCGCCGATCACGAACGTGGTGACGATGATGCGGTCCTTGTTGACGCCCATCAGCGTCGCCGTGTCGGGATCCTGTGCCACGGCACGAATGCCGCGACCCACCCGGGAGCGCCGGATGTACTGGTCCGTCGCGACCATCATCACGATGGCGGCGATGATGATCGTCAGCTGCTGGCTGTCGATGATCGCACCGAACACCTGGAACACCGGCGTCGGGATGAACATCGTCACGGCCGGCTCCGCGTTCGACCCGCGCACCAGGAAGATGATGTATTGGATCGAGAAGGATGCGCCGATCGCGGTGATCAGGAACGCCAGCCTCGACGCGCCGCGCCGCCGTAGCGGCCGGTAGGCGACCCGCTCGATGATGAACGCGGTCACGACCGAGAACACCATGCCGACGATCATCGCCAGCAGGAGGTTCGCGATGATCGCCCAGATCGAGAGGTTCGGCGGGTTCGGCCCGAAACCGAGCGTGGTCAGCGTCGCGACGACGCCGTAGCACCCCATGATGAACACCTCGGAGTGCGCGAAGTTGATGAGGTTCAGAACGCCGTAGACGAGCGTGTAGCCGAGAGCCACCAGCGCGTAGATGGCGCCGAAGGTGAGACCGTCGAAGGTCGCTGGCCAGAAATTCTGAACGAGGGAGCCGACGTCGAAGTTGATCCAGCTGTTATCGGCGTGGACGGATGCCGGCAGAGCCGCCGGCAGGGCGAGGAGGGTGGCGAGCATGTGGTTCTTCCGGTGCCGTGTCGAACCCCGACCACGTCGTGGGGGTCCGGCTGTTTCGGGTCAAGCATGGCCGCGTCGTGGAGCGGATTGGAAACGCCCCACGACGCGGCCTTCACGTGAACGGCGCGACTAGCCGATCGCTCCGACCGACACGATCTTGCCGTTGTCGACCTTGTACCCGAACACCGCGGACTTCGCGAGCTCACCCGTGGAGTCCCACTTGAGGTGCTTGCTCAGGCCGTCCGCGTCGTAGTTCGTCACCCAGTTGAGCAGCTTCGAACGGTCGGTGTTGCCCTTGTCGATACCGGAGAGCAGCACGGTCGCCGAGTCGTAGCCCTCTACGGAGTACGTTCCCGGTGCCATGTTGAACGCCGACTGGTAGGCATCCGAGAAGCTCTTGATGAGCTCGCCCGGGATGCAGGGGCAGGTGAAGTAGGCGTTCTCGGACGCGTTGCCTGCGAGCTTGATGAACTGGTCGTCCTTCACGCCGTCGGGGCCGATGAAGACGCCCTTGTATCCCTTGTTCACCAGCTGCTGGTCGAACGGCGCACCTTCGGCGTAGTAGCCGGAGTAGAACACCGCGTCGGGCTTCGCGTTGATGATCTTGCTGACCGTGGCCGAGAAGTCCTTCTGACCGGTGGTCACCTTGTCGGTTCCGGCGACCGAGGAGCCGAGCGCCTTCTGGATGGCCGTGGAGAGCCCGATGCCGTAGTCGGAGTCATCCTGCACCACGTAGACCTTCTTGGCCTTCAGCTTGTCGGTCGCGAAGGTCGCCGCCGCCGGACCCTGCACGTTGTCGTTGCCCAGGGCACGGAAGAACGTCTTCCAGCCGTTCTGCGTCAGCGTCGGGTTCGTGGCAGACGGCGTGATGTGCACGAGGCCGGCCTGCTCGAAGATTCCGCCGGTCGCCTTCGACTCGCCGGAGAACGGAAGGCCGACGACACCGATGATGTCGGACTCATTCACCGCCTGGGTCACGACGCCGGGAGCCTTGCCGGGATCACCCTCGGTGTCGAACTTCTTGAACTGCACCTGGCAGCCCGGGTTCGCCTTGTTGTGCTGGTCGATCGCCAGCTGAACGCCATTGAAGATGTTGATGCCGAGCTGCGCGTTCGGGCCGGTCTCCGCGCCGATGTAGCCGATCGTCAGGTTGCTGTCGCACTTCGCCTTGCCGTCGCCCGCGGGAAGCACGGCGTTCTTCGAGACGTCGATCGACGTCTGGACCGGCAGGTCGACTTTGCTGGTGCTGGAGGTGGATCCCCCGGTCGACGACTGGTTCACACAGCCGGCCGTCAGGAGCGCGACCGCCGCTGCCGCGGCCAGCGCTCCGATGATCCTCTTGGTTGCCATGGAGGTTGCCTTTCAGGTCCTGTGCCAGGGGCGGGTTGTGCCCCTTTGCACGGTTGCAATGTCCTGAACCGTAGACGAGTCTTCAGACCCCCCGCAACGCATTGGGCCAGTGTTGTGCCAAATCTTTACAAAGTGAACACATAAGGCGACCTTGCTCCCACGTCGGGCCCTGCCAGCGGCATCGCAGCGCTCACCAGAGCGCCCCAGGATTCAGTGGACGTATTCGAGCAGGTCGCGGCCGACGGCGCGCATCCCGTCGAGCACTCCGAGCCGTGCAGACAGTTCCCGGTCGTCGAAGGATGTCGACACCACGTACGCGACGCCCGCCCTCGGACCACGCAGCACGCCGACCTCGCTGCGCACACCGGCGTCGGCACCCGTTTTGTTCATCAGCAGCAGTCCGTGGTCCGGACCGCGATGCGCCAGCGGGTCGAGCCCGAAAGCGCTCGCCACCATCGAGAGGTCGTGGTTCAGCGAGAGCCACCCCACCACGCGCTTGCTCGTTCCGGCATCCACGACCTCGCCCCTGGCGAGCGACGCGAACAGCCAGGTGAGCTCCTTGGCGCTTCCCACGGAGAGCTGCGGTGCGTCATCCGGTCCCCGATGGTCGCGCACCAGATCGAGCATCGCGGTCTGACGCAGACCCAGCTGTTCGGTGCGCGCGCTCACCGATTCGAGCCCCACCCGGCGCAGCAGCACATTCGTGGCGAGGTTGTCGCTGGCCGCGCCGACGAGTGCCGCCAGATCGGCCAGCGGAAGCGAGGGAGCGACAAGGTGCTGCCAGATTCCGGAGTCGCCGACGGCATCCGTCTCCAACCGGTCGACGAGGCTCAGCGCGCTCGTGTCGCGCGCCTCGAGCCTCGCGGCCACCTCGATGAGCAGCAGCACCTTGCCGATCGACGCGGTAGGCATGACGACGTGGTCGTCGACCGAGAACAGCACGGCACCGGTCGTGAGATCGATGGCCCTTGCGGATACCTGCACTCCGGCGAGCGCAAGCTCCCCGAGAGCCGCGAAGCCCCTGGCGAAGCTGTCTCCTGGCTCGCGCCCGCGGTGTTTGCCACGTCGCCCGCCCCCATGCCTGGATCGGCGTTCTGAGCCTTGGACGGGGGCGCTCACGGTCTTGTTCGGTCCTCGAAGCTTCGTGCTGCTGGAATGGATGCCGCGTCCCCCGTCGCGGCATCCTGGCGTGCTTACATCAAACCACGCCGCGAGCCCCCCGGGCCGTGAGTCACCAGATGTGCACGCGGTGCTCAGGGGATAGCCATAGTGCATCCGTCGGCTGCACATCGAATGCGTCGTAGAACGCGTCGATGTTGCGCACGATCTGGTTGCACCGGAACTCGTTCGGCGAGTGCGGGTCGATCGCGAGCAGGCGGATGACCTCCTCGTCACGGCTCTTCTGCTGCCAGGCCTGCGCCCAGGAGAGGAAGAACCGCTCAGCGCCCGACAGCCCGTCGATCACCGGGGGTTCGGCACCGTTCAGCGACAGCAGGTACGCCTTCCAGGCGATGCCGAGGCCGCCGAGATCGCCGATGTTCTCGCCGATCGTGAGCGCGCCGTTCACGTGATACTGCGGCACCTGCGCGGGAGCGAGCGCGTTGTACTGGGCGATCAGCGCCCGCGTGCGCTTCTCGAACGCACGGCGGTCATCCGTCGTCCACCAGTCGGCGAGCTTGCCGTTGCCGTCGAACTTCGAACCCTGGTCATCGAATCCGTGCCCGATCTCGTGACCGATCACCGCGCCGATCGCTCCGTAGTTGGCAGCGTCATCCCGGTTCGGATCGAAGAACGGGTACTGCAGCATCGCGGCAGGGAACACGATCTCGTTGAACCCCGGGTTGTAGTAGGCGTTGATCGTCTGCGGCGTCATGAACCACTCGTCGCGGTCGATCGGCTTGCCGATCTTGTCGAGCTCGCGCCGGAACTCGAACTCCGCAGCGCGCCGCACATTGCCCATCAGGTCGGTGGGATCGATCATCAGGCCGGAGTAGTCGCGCCACTTGACCGGGTAGCCGATCTTCGGCGTGAACTTCGACAGCTTCTCGAGCGCGCGGTTTCGGGTCTTCTCGCCCATCCAGTCCAGCGTGCGGATCGACTGCCGGTACGCATCGACCAGGTTGCCGACGAGGATGTCCATGCGACGCTTCGACTCCGGCGGGAAGTGGCGCTCGACGTAGACGCGGCCGACGGCCTCGCCCATCGCGCCCTCCACCAGCGACACACCGCGCTTCCACCGCTCGCGGATCTTCGGCGTACCGGTGAGGGTGCGCCCGTAGAAGTCGAAGTTCTGGTTCACGAAATCGCCGCTCAGGTACGGAGCCGCATCGTGAAGCACCCGCCAGCGCAGCCAGTCTCGCCACTGCGCCAGGCGCTGCTCGCGCAGCAACGATCCGAGGCCGGCGGTGAAGCTCGGCTGGCGCAGCACCACCTCGTCGAAGGCGCCGTCCGGAGCGCCGAGGGCTTTCAGCCAGGAGCCGAGATCGACGCCGCTGGCCAGGGAGGCGGCATCCTTCCAGTTGTAGAGGTTGTACGTCTTCTCGCTGTCGCGGCTGGCGACGTTGTCCCAGTGCGCCTTGGCGATGTCGGTCTCGAGGTCGAACACGTTCTGCGCGCGACGCGGCGCCTCCGGCACGCCCGCCAGCTCGAACATGCGCTGCACGTGCGCGAGGAAGGCGGCACGCACCGACGCGAACTTCGGCTCGCGGTAGTAGCTCTCGTCGGGCAGCGAGATGCCGCCCTGCTCGACGAACACGAGGTAGCGCTCCGGATCGCCGGGGTCGTTGTCGACGAACAGCTGGTAGAAACCGCTGAGCCCGCTCTTCTCCAGGCGTCCGATGGCTTCGAGCAGATGCGGAATGGAGCGGATGTTTCCGGCCAGCGCCAGGCGCGACTCCACGGGCGAGATACCGAGCTTCTCGATGCGCTCGGTGTCCATGAAGCTGGCGAACAGGTCGCCGAACTTGCGCGCCTCTGTGCCCTCCTCGGCGTGCTGGGCGTCGTCGATGATCTCCCTTACGGCCTTCTCCGACTGCTCGGCGAGGATCATGAACGATCCCCACCTGGCCTTGTCAGAGGGAATGTCGGTGCGTGTCGTCCACTTGCCGTTCACGTGCCGGAACAGGTCGTCCTGGGGCCGGATGCCAGCATCCAGCTCATCGATCAGGATGCCGGAGGCAAGAACGGATGCCCCGTCGTCCGGCGTCTGCGCCGGCTTCTGCGCCGCGTCACTCATGTCTTCCAGATTAGGCGAGCAACGACGGGTTCAGCGCCGACGGGAAGTTACCGGGTGCTACACACGTTCACACGATTCGACAGCCAGGCGGTTAGAGAACGAGAGTTGAAGAATGAAACACCTGAAGGGCGCGGTCGCGGTCGCGGCCGCCGCAGCGCTCCTGCTCACCGGATGCACGGCATCCGGTTCCACGGGCAGTGCATCGAGCTCCGGCGGAACACTGACCATCCTCACGCAGCAGACGCAGATCAACCTCGATCCGGCGAAAAGCCAGAACCTCGCGATCACGACTCTCGGGCTCATCGAACGCCGGCTCACCACGTGGGACATCGAGCCGGGCAAACCGGCGAAGGTGGTTCCCGACCTCGCCACGAACACCGGCGTCGCCAGCGACGGCGGCAAGACCTGGACGTACACCCTGAAGAGCGGCCTGAAGTTCTCCGACGGCACGCCCATCACCTCTCAGGACATCAAGTACGGCGTCGAGCGCTCGTTCGCCCCTGAACTCTCCGGCGGCTTGAGTTACCACAAGTCGCTCCTCGTCGGCGGCGCGGACTACAAGGGCCCGTACACCGGCGGCGACCTCGCGTCGATCCAGACTCCCGACTCCAAGACCATCGTCTTCCACCTCAACTCCTCATACGGCGACTGGCCGTGGATCGCCTCGATGCCGGCGTTCGCCCCCGTGCCGAAGGCGAAGGACGACCCGAAGACCTACGGCGAGAAGCCCGTCGCGTCCGGCCCGTACGAGGTGCAGTCGAACAAGAACGGCACGCAGCTCACGCTCGTGCGCAACAAGTACTGGAGCGCGAAGACCGACCCGGTGCGCTCCGGCGGCCCGGACGAGATCGTGTTCAAGGAGAGCCAGGACCTCGCGACCAGCGCGCAGAGCCTGATCTCCGACGTGGGCAGCGCCAAGACGTCATTCATGTCCGACTACCTCGGCGCAGCGCAGCTTTCGCTGGTGAACAAGAATCCGGATGCCAAGAAGCGGCTGGTCACCTCGCAGGCCGGCCCGATCAACTATCTGGCGATGAACACGCAGCGCGGGGCGCTCACCGACCTCAAGGTGCGGCAGGCGATCGAGTACTCGGTCGACCCGAAGGCCTTCATCATCGCGCAGGGCGGCAGCCAGGCCGCCATCCGGGCGACGACGCTGATCACGCCAGGCATCCCCGGGCGCGTCAGCTACAACCTGTACCCGTCGGGTGACGACGGCAACGTCGCCAAGGCCAAGGAGCTGCTGAAGGAGGCCGGACACTCGACGGGGCTGAACCTCACCCTGTGGGCGGCGAACGACTCGTCGAGCCAGGCGCAGGCGCAGGCGCTGCAGCAGGGCATCCAGCGGGCCGGCATCACCGTCACGATCAAGCCCATGGACGAGCTGACGATGTACACCGAGGCCACGACCGAGGCGAACCCGGACTACGACCTCATCCTGGGCGGGTGGCAGCCCGACTTCCCGAGTGCGAACGGCAACATCCAGCCCCTGTTCGCCTCGAGCCAGATCGGTGGCGGCGGGTACAACCTGTCGCGCTACTCCAACCCGGAGGTCGACCAGCTGATCGCGCAGGCGACCGGTGAGGTCGACGCGTCGAAGGCGGAGGCGTTGTGGGCACAGGCCGACAAGCGCATCATGCAGGACGCACCGGTCGTGCCGCTGACGTACTCGAAGCAGTCGTTCCTGCGCGGCGCGAACGTGCAGAACTTCTTCGTCGCCTCGTTCCCGGCGTACCCGAACTACCTCAAGGTGACGCTGAGCAAGTGATCCAGCACCACCCGGACGTCCTGGCGGTGGACGGACTCTCCGTCTCGTTCGCCGACCAGGACGGCCACGACGCGCCCAGACGCACGGTCGTCGACGATGTGAGCTTCACGCTGCACCAGGGCAGAGTGCTCGCGCTCGTCGGCGAGTCCGGCTCGGGCAAGTCCGTGACGGCCATGTCGGTACTCGGGCTGCTGCCCGCCAGCGCGCGGGCGACGGGGAGCATCCGGCTTCAGGGCGAGGAGCTGATCGGAGCGGATGCCCGCAGCCTCCGCAGGGTGCGCGGAAACCGGATCGGCACGATCTTCCAGGAGCCGATGAGCGCGTTCGACCCGATGTACCGCATCGGGTGGCAGATCGCCGAGGCGATACGGGCGCACCACCCGCACACGCCGCGGCACGAGTTGCGCTCTCGGATACGGGAGTTGCTCACGGCCGTCGGCATCACCGATCCGCGACGCATCGCGCATTCGTACCCGCACCAGCTCTCCGGCGGACAGCTTCAGCGGGCGATGATCGCGATGGCGATCTCGTGCGAGCCGGTCGCGCTGATCGCGGACGAGCCGACGACGGCGCTGGACGTCACGGTGCAGGCGGGCATCCTCGAGTTGATCCGGTCGCTGCGCGACACCGTCGGTACGGCAGTGCTGCTCATCACACACGACATGGGCGTGGTCGCCGACCTCGCCGATGACGTCGTGGTGATGCGCGCTGGCGAGGTCGTGGAGCGCGCGGATGCCGTCGAGCTGTTCGCGCATCCGCATGCCGAATACACGCGCGAACTGCTGGGGGCCGTCCCGCGGCTGGAGCGACTGCGGGTCGAGGCGGTCGCCGAGCCGGCCGTACGTGCGTCGTTCAGTTCGCAGTTCTCGTCGCCGGCCGTGTCCGGAGGCCACGCGAACGCCGACCTGAGCGAGCGTGAGGCCGGATCGCGAGCCACCTCTCTGGTCGTCGACGTGCAGAGCGCCGTCGTCACCTACGGCGGCGCGTGGGGGCGGCCGCCACTGGCGGCGGTCGACGGCGTGAGCATCGGGATCGCCCGGGGAACGACGCTCGGGCTGGTCGGCGAGTCCGGTTCCGGCAAGTCGACGCTCGGCCGCGCCCTCGCCGGACTCGTGCCGCTCACCTCCGGCTCGATCACGGTGGCGGGCGTCGAGCTGTCGAAGGCGTCGGCCAAGGACCTTCGCCGGGTGCGGCGCGATGTCGGCTTTGTGTTCCAAGACCCGGCGTCGTCGCTGAATCCGCGCTACACCGTCGGGCAGGCGATCGCCGAGCCGCTGCGGCTGCATACCGCGCAGGATGCCGCCACCCGCCGGTCCCGGGTCGCCGATCTTCTCGAGGCGGTGCGACTGCCGCGCTCGTACGCCTCCCGTTACCCGCACGAACTCTCGGGCGGACAGCGCCAGCGCGTCGCGATCGCGAGGGCTGTGGCACTCGGCCCGTCGCTGCTCATCGCCGACGAGCCGACCAGTGCGCTGGATGTCTCCGTACAGGCGCGCATCCTCGAGCTGCTCGGCGAGCTGCGCGAGCAGATCGGCTTCGCCTGCCTGTTCATCAGCCACGACCTCGCCGTCGTGCAAGAGCTGGCCGACTCCGTCGCCGTGATGCGAGCCGGCCGGCTCGTGGAGGCGGGGCCAACCGAGCAGGTGCTGAGCGCGCCGACGCAGGCATACACGCTGCGCCTCCTCGCTGCGGCCCCGGTGGCCGATCCCGGCGAGCAGCGGCGACGCCGCGAGGCGTGGCTGGAGGTCGAGAACGCCGAAGCGGAGCCGGTCGGACTCGACGCGGCCGCGCTGCAGGCATCCGTCGCCGGTGCACGGAGCGAGGGGACGGAGGAGGGATGACGACCGCCAACACCGTCGAGGGCGAGGCCGTCGTCTCACGCAAGACCGGCTTCGGGCACGTGGTGCGCAGTATCGCGCACGACCCGTGGGCGACCGCCGGAGTCGTGGCGATCGTCGTGTTCGTGCTGGTCGGGATCTTCGCCCCGCTGATCACCGGCATTAACGGACAGAACCCGTACACCTACCATCTGAGCCTGCTCGACGACTCCGGGGCGCCGAAGGGCGCTGCCGGCGGCATCAGCTGGTCTCACTGGTTCGGCGTCGAGCCGCTCACCGGCCGCGACCTGTTCTCGATCGTGGTCTACGGCGCTCGCACCTCGCTGCTCATCGGCGTCAGCGCGACCGTCGTCTCCGTACTGATCGGCGTGCTCGTCGGCCTCACCACCGGCTTCTTCGGCGGATGGTACGACCGCGTCCTCAGCCGCGTCGTCGACGTGATGTTCGGCTTCCCGGTGCTGATCTTCATCATCGCGCTCACCGCGATCGTGCCGAGCTCGTTCCCGCGGCCGCTGTTCATGGTGCTCGTGATCGGCTTCTTCGGCTGGCCGCCCATCTCGCGCGTCATCCGGGGGCAGGTGATGTCGCTGCGCGAGCGCACGTTCGTGGTGGCATCCACCGCGATGGGCGCAGGCCCGTGGCGGGTGGCGCTGAGCCAGGTGCTGCCCAACGTGACCGCCACGATCATCGTCTACACGACCATCCTCGTGCCCAGCATGATCGGGTTCGAGGCGGCGCTCTCGTTCCTCGGCGTCGGCGTTCCGCCGCCGACGCCCTCCCTCGGCCGCACGATCGGCGACGCGGTCGGCTGGGTGCAGACCGATGCGATGTACCTCGTGTTTCCCGGCGCCGCACTGTTCCTGATCACCCTCGCGTTCAATGTCGTGGGCGACGGCCTGCGCGATGCGCTCGACCCGAAGGCGCGCCGCCGATGAGGATGCTCCGCTTCATACTCCTGCGCCTGCTCGGCATGGTCGTCGTGCTGCTGGTGGTCGCCGCCATCACGTACGCGATCTTCTACCTGTTGCCAACGAACCCCGCGCAACTCAGCTGCGGCAAGCCGTGCACGCCCGACAACCTCGAGCGGGCGAAGGAGTTCATGGGCACGAATCTGCCGTGGTGGCAGCAGCTCTGGGACTTCCTCTCCGGGATCGTGGTGGGCCGCACGTTCGGCTCCGGCGAGGCGGCCGTCGTGTGCTCCGCACCATGCTTCGGCTACTCGTTCCAGCAGAACGCTGCTGTCACCGACCTGATCCTGTCGCGCTTTCCGGTGACGGCGTCGATCGCGGTGGGGGCGGCCATCCTGTGGCTCATCATCGGCGTGGCCGGCGGCGTGATCTCGGCTTTGAAGCGCGGCACGTTCGTGGATCGCAGCGTGATGACGCTGGCGATCGCGGGAGTGTCGGCGCCGAGCTATCTCGTCGGCCTGCTGGCGATCCTGGTGTTCGGTTTCACCCTCGGATGGCTGCCGACAGGCGGTTACATACCGCTCACCCAGGATCCGGTGCAGTGGTTCCTGCACCTGCTGCTGCCGTGGTTCACGCTGGCGTTCATCTCCTCGGCGATCTACGCCAGGCTCACCAGGGGCCAGATGATCGAGGCGATGGGCGAGGACTACATCCGCACCGCACGGGCCAAAGGCCTTCGCGAGCCGCGGGTGGTGCTCAGGCACGGGCTGCGGAACGCGCTCATCCCGGTCGTCACGATCTTCGGGCTCGACCTGGGGGCGCTGCTCGGCGGTGCCGTGATCGCCGAGAAGGTGTTCTCGATGCAGGGGCTCGGCGCGCTGCTCATCGACGCCGTGCACCAGCTCGACCTGCAGCTCGTGGTGGGCTTCACGCTGTTCGCGGCGTTCCTCATCGTGATCGCGAACTTCATCGTCGACCTGGTCTACGGCTTCATCGACCCACGAGTGAAGGCCGGCGTCTGAAGCACCACGGCTAGCGGCGCGAGGCCGCCCATTCATCCAGGAGCGCCGGAAGGCGCTTCCGGATGAATCGGAAGAAGCCCGCCAGTTCGGTGAGCCTCTCCCCAGCGTGCGAGTCCGGACCGCCGACCGCGTCGACGGCGTCCTCCGAGATCGCGATCATCATGTCGTAGACCCGGGTTTCGGCCATCGTCGCGGCGTACCAGGAGTTGTCGGGCAGCTCGTAGACATCCCTTCTGCTTCCCGGCTGCGAGACGCGATGGATCATCGCCAACGTCTGCAGGTATCGCACGGCACCGGAGATCGCGGCCGGGCTCGCGTTCAGGCGTTCGGCGAGCTCGGCGGCGGTGAGAGCGGACTCGGCGGCGGTGAGCGTCATGAGAACGCGGGAGGGCATGCGGGGAAAGCCCGCGCCGTTGAGCACCGCGGCGCCGCGCTCGACGTACTCCTGAACCCGCTCTTCGTCTCGCGCCATGTGCCCTCCCCGATCGATTCTGCCTGCTTGCGCGGCCGGTGTCGGCGCCGGCCTTTTCGCCGGATGCGGGCGTCCGCTCCCCTCGCCTGGCGGGCACAGCCGCTCTGCCCGTTCTGCTCAGCTCGTCGACACGATGCCGCGTCGGGTGAACGCCCAAGCGCCCGCCGCGACGAGCACGATCGCGATGGCCGCCATGATCCAGGTGCCGCCCCAATCCGCACTCCCGAGCGGAACGGTGGGCGTGTGGTCGGTCGGCGCGATCTGCCGCACCCAGTCGGGCATCCCGAGCAGGGAACCGAATTCGCCGAGCACGACTCCGATGCCGAATGCGGCCCAGCCGACCGCGGTCGTCGCCCGCGGGAAGACGCCGAACACGAACGCCGTCACAGCCATGTACACGCCCACAGCGGGCAACTGCGCGAGCGCCAGGGCGATCGCCTCGCCGGCCAGCCGCTTGTCGATCCCTGAGAGCGCCCCGCCCATCACCGCACCCGCCAGCACGAGGATTATCGCGGATGCCACGACAGCGACTGATACGAACGACAGGTACCAGCGCAGCCGGCTCACGGGAGTCGCGAGAACGGTCTCCGCATTGGTCGCGGCCTCCTCCTGGCGCAGCCGGATGACCGTCTGCACGGCGGCGCCCGCCACCAGCAGCCCGATCAGCGCGACCATCACGCCGAGGAACACCTCGAGCACCGATCCCGAGCCGCTGCCGACCTTCTTCAACGACGTCTCGATCTCGGGGTTGGCCGCCACGGCATCGTTCAGCGTCTTGCCGAGGCCGGCGATCAGAAGACCACCGACGACTGCCGCAATCCCCCAGCCGATGATCGAACCGCGCTGCAGCCGCCATGCCAGTCCGAGCGGACCACGAAGCGCAGCGGATGCCCACGCGCGGCCCCTCCGCGGCGCGACCAGCCCCGACGAGGTGTCGCGAATGGACTGCAGCCAGAACGAGATCGCGACCAGAACCGCGGCGAGCGCCACGCTGAGCAGTCCGATCCACCAGTAGTTCTGCGTGTACGGGCGGATGCGGAGGCCCCAACCGACGGGGGTGAACCATACCGCAGGGGACGGGGTGACGTACAGGCGATCTGCGGATGCCGTGCCACCTGAATCCGCCGCCGCATTCATCACCCAGAACACCGCGATCGCCGCGATGGCCCAGCCGTTCGCCGCCCGCGAGGTGGAGAAGATCTGCGCGGAAACGAGCCCGATGCCGAAGAACGCGATGCCGGTGCTGGCCAATGCCCAGCCGAGGATGAGCGAGCCGTAACCGTCGTAGCCGGAAAGCGTGGCCACGAGGGCCGAGAGCAGGCCCATCACGATGTTGAGCACGACCGCGTGCACGATCGTCGCCCATGTGCTCGCCACGCGCCCGGCGCGGGTGGCGACGATCAGATCGCTGCGGCCCTGCTCCTCGTCGGCTCTGGTGTGGCGAACGGCGGTGAACGTGTTCATGAACGCCACGAGAAGCATCATGAAGGCGCCGATCTCGGTCATGAAGAACGAACCGGCCGAAGCACCGTCGGGGGCCCCGCGCACAGCGAGCAGCGTGGGGTTCGTGGTGAGCACCTGGATCACTCCGAGGCGCAGCTCGCGCGTTCCGTAGGTGGATGCGAGCGCGCTCACCACGAACAGGATGCTGAGAGCGACCACGACGACCCAGGTCGTGCCGACCATGCGGTCCCGTCGAAGGCGGAACCTCACCAGGGTTCCGAGCGCGTTCATCGCACGGCCTCCAACGAGCTGTCGGCGGCCGTGATCTCGTCGCCGTAGTGCCGCAGGAACAGTTCCTCCAGCGACGGCGGCGTGACCGTCAGCGATTGAACGTCGAGCTGACCGAGGCGCGGGAGTACCGACGCGACGGCGGCGCTGTCGACGGTGAAGTGGATGCGACCGGACGAGACGGCGACGTCGTGCGCGGCCGGGATCGACTCGACGACCGCCGGGTCGATGCCGTCGGCGGCGAACGAGATCTCGGTGCGCGTGAGGTGCCGCATGTCGGCGAGCGTGCCTGACTCGACGGCTCTGCCGGCACGGATGATCGTCACGCCGTCGCACAACGCCTCCACCTCGGAGAGGATGTGGCTGGAGAGCAGGATGCTCGCGCCGTCATCCTTCGCGATGCGCGCCACCTGCTCGGAGAACACCGCCTCCATCACCGGGTCGAGGCCGCTCGTGGGTTCGTCGAGGATGTAGAGCTCCGCGGGCGTCGCGAACGCGGCGACGAGCGCCACCTTTTGCCTGTTGCCCTTCGAGTACGTGCGCGACTTCTTGCGCGGATCGAGCTGGAACGCCTCGACCAGCCGGTCGCGTCGCGCCACGTAGTCGGCGGATCTCGTGTTCGTGCCGCGCAGCCGGGCGATGAGATCGATGATCTCTCCGCCGCTCAGGTTGGGCCACAGGGCCACATCACCGGGCACGTACGCGATGCGCTCGTGCAGTCGTGCCGCCTTTCCCCACGGATCTTCACCGAACACCTGCACGGAACCGCCTGAGGTGTGGATCAGTCCGAGGAGCACACGGATCGTCGTGGTCTTGCCCGCGCCGTTCGGCCCGAGGAACCCGTGCACCTCGCCTTCACCCACTGTGAGGTCGAGCCCGTCGAGAGCCTGGACCCGACCGAACCGCTTCTGCAGCCCGCGGGTCTCTATCACTGAGGTCATGGACGTGACGCTACGCCCGATTCACAAATTTGTGAATCTTCCTAACGGAATCCATACGCACAACGCGAACACGCAGCTTCGGCCGCCCGGGGACGGCCTTAGGGCTATCGCCGGCCGACGGGGACGCGTGCCGTCGTGTTGCCGACGCGGAGCACCGAGGTGAACGCGGCGGGTTCCGCCTGCTCGCCCTCGAGCATCCGCACGATCGCGCGTCCGGCGGCGCGGCCCTTCTCGTACGCGGGCTGCTCGAGCGTGGTCAGCTCGTACGGCCACAGCCCGTCGACGCGTACGCCGTCGAATCCGATCACGCTCAGCTGATCGGGCACGGCGATGCCGAGCTCCTCGGCCGCCCGGATGACCCCGACCGCGAGCAGATCGCTCTGCGCGATGATCGCGGTCGGACGCTCCTCCTCCGGCAGGGACAGCAGCTCTCGGGCTGCTCGACGGCCCTCGTCGACGTAGCTGCCTGCGGCCGCGTACGCCATGGCATCCGGAAACACGAGCCGGGCGCCCTCGAGCCTTTGCAGTGCGGTGGCGGACGAGCTGATGGCCAGCAGCTCGTCGGTGACCCGCCCGCGGTGATGCGTGACATCCAGCGGCAGGGTGATGATGGCGACGCGTTCGTGGCCGAGCTGCTGAAGATGCCGCGCGCCGCGCTCGGTGGCGTCGCGGTTGTCCTGCTCGATGACGAGGATGCCTTCGGCCGGGAACCCCTCGATCGCCACGACTGGAAGCCCCCGGTTGCGCAGCGCCGAGATGCTGTCGGCCAGGCGCGGCGTGCATCCCATCAGCACGGCCGCGTCGATCGGTGCGTCTTCGACGGTGACCGGATGCGCCGGCTGCGTCGGCATGGACTTGACGCCCGCGAGCTGCTGTGCCGGCCCCGCCGCGGCGAGGATGAGCAGGGCGGCATCGATATGCCCGATCTCTTCGGCGATGCCGTCGAACTGCGCGATCTGGATCGGATCGCGGAACGCCTCCCGCACCCGCTCCTCGATGACGACGCCGATGATGCCCGAACGTCCACGCCGCAGCGATCGCGCCCTCGGATCGGGGCCCGCGTAGTGCAACTCCCGCGCTGCGGCGAGAACGCGTTCCCTGGTCGCCTCAGCGACCGGGCCGGATCCGCTGAACGCGAGTGAGGCGGTCGAGGCGGAGACGCCGGCCTTCGCCGCGACATCCGCAAGGGTGGGCCGCGGAGCGTCGTGTTCGGGCATCCGGCTCCCTTCTGACGCCTCCTTGACGGGTCGGCATCCGATTCGCTAGCTTAGGCGAAAGACGCACTCGAATCGATTCGACTCGCCTGGGCTCCCGCGCCTCACTCGGCCGTCGCCTCACCCCGCGTCACCTCCGTCTTCGTCGCCCGGTCTCGGCGGCACCACTCAGATCGAATTCATGGCAACACGCACCGACATCACCAGCTCCCGCACTCGCGTCGCACCCGAGTTGCGGGCCTGGCGCAACGCACTCTTCGTCATCTTCATCGTCAGTGGGCTGTTCCTCTCCAGCTGGGTGTCACGCGTGCCCGGCGTGCGCGACTCGCTGCACCTGCCAACGGATGTCGTGGGCCTGATCCTGCTCGGCGTCTCGGTCGGGGCGATCATCGGCCTCGTCGTCGCCCCGCCTCTGCAGGCGAGGGTCGGCACCAAGCGGGGAATCGCCATCGTCGTGGTCGCGGCCTCGCTCGGCCTTGCGGTCGTCGGTCTGGGCGCCGCCGTGCTCAACTCCTTCCCGGTCGTCGTGCTCGGTCTCGCGCTGCTCGGCCTCGGCAACGGCGCAGTCGACGTGATGATGAACGTCTCGGCGGCGGCCGTCGAGAAACGCATCGGCCGCACGATCATGCCCTTCATGCACGCATGCTTCAGCGTCGGCACCGTCGCGGGAGCAGCCATCGGTGCCGGATGCGCTGCCCTCGGCATCTCGGTGTTCTGGCATTTCGCCGTGATGGCCGTCGTCTGCATCGCGGCCGGCGCCATCGCCGTTCGGTACATCCCGAACACGCAGGACGTCGTGGATCGGGATGCCGCGGCGCAGGCATCCCTCGACTCCTTCGGCGATCCGGCGATCGCCGCCGCCCCGCGCCGGCGCACCTTCCGCGAGACGATCACGTCGCAGCTCACGGTATGGGCCGACTGGCGGCTCGTGCTCATCGGCGTCGTCATGCTCGGCATGGCGTTCACCGAGGGTTCGGCGAACGACTGGATCGCGCTGGCCTCCGTCGACGGGCACGGCCTGAGCAACGCCGGCGGCGCGCTCGTGCTCGATGTGTTCGTCGCGGCCATGACCGTCGGGCGAGTCGCGGGCGGACCGGTCGTCGACCGCATCGGCCGGGTCTGGGCAATCCGCCTGACGGCCGCGTTAGGGGTGGCCGGCCTGCTGCTCTTCATCCTCATGCCCGTGCCCTGGGCGTACGTCATCGGTGTCGTGCTCTGGGGTCTCGGGGCATCGCTCGGGTTCCCGCTGGGAATGTCGGCCGCCGCAGACGACGAGCAGAACGCCACTGCTCGAGTCTCCGCCGTGGCGATGATCGGCTACCTCGCGTTCCTCGCAGGCCCGCCGATCATCGGGTTCCTGGGCCAGCAGTTCGGCATCCTGAACGCGCTCTACGTCGTGCTCGTGCTGCTCGTCGCCGCATTCGTGTGCGCGCCCGCCCTCAGGCACCGCGAACCGAAGGCGGGCACTGCCGCGCAGCGCCGCCCGGCCTGAGAGCTAGCCCGCCATCCGTTAACCTCGACTGGTGCGGTTGGTTGTTGCTCGGTGCTCGGTGGACTATGCGGGGCGCCTCAGCGCGCACCTGCCTCTGGCGACCAGGCTCCTCGTGCTCAAAGCAGACGGCAGCGTGCTCGTGCACTCCGACGGCGGCTCGTACAAGCCGCTCAACTGGATGAGCCCGCCGTGCACGCTCAGCGCCTCTGAGCCCGACGAGGCCCAGTCGGATGCCGGTGCCTCCGAGATCTGGACGGTCACCCACTCCAAGACCTCCGACCGTCTCATCGTCAGCGTGCACGAGGTGCTGCACGACTCCGAACACGAGCTGGGGATCGATCCCGGACTGCAGAAGGATGGCGTCGAGGCTCACCTGCAGAAACTGCTGGCCGAGCAGATCCACCGCCTCGGCGACGGGCACACGCTCGTGCGCCGGGAGTACATGACGGCGATCGGACCGGTGGACATCCTCGCCCGCGACGCCGACGGACGTTCCGTCGCCGTTGAGTTGAAGCGACGGGGTGATATCGACGGCGTCGAACAGCTCACGCGATATCTCGAGCTCATGAACCGCGATCCGCTTCTCGCACCCGTCTCGGGTGTATTCGCCGCGCAGGAGATCAAACCTCAGGCGCGCACGCTCGCGGAAGACCGCGGCATCCGTTGTGTCGTTCTCGATTACGACGAGATGCGCGGAATCGACGACTCGCTCAGCCGGCTGTTCTGAGTAATGCGGTGTTTGCGGGGAATGCGCCTATGAATTGGCGCGGTATTCCTCCAGCAGCGCCGCAGGAATGCGACCTCGGTCCGAGATCTTGTGCCCGCGGGACCGCAGCCATTCGCGAGCCGCGCCCAGGTCTTCCTTCGAGTTGCGGGACGAACGAGCGGGAGCGGATGCTGAGCGGCTGCCGCGCAGCGACCGGCGGCCCGCGTCTTGGAATGGGCGGAATGCGTCGCGAAGCTTGCGCGCATTCGCATCGTTGAGGTCGATCTCATAGGAGACGCCGTCGAGAGCGAAAAAGACGGTCTCTCCCTTTCCGTCTTCGATTTCCACGCCATCGATATCGTCGACCAGAACCACTGTGGTTTTCTTCGCCATGCGATAACCATACGCAATTGCATTGCTGCAGCGATAGCGCGAAGGGTGAATAGGCCATTCGCGAATGCACCTGCCGCGCATTACCTCGAATCGAACGCCGAGACGGAGGTCGGCGCTGGGCCCCCATCGCCGTGTGGAGGCGGCACTCGACAAAAGGTCGTAGCATGGCCGAGCCATGAGTACCCCGACTTCGATCATGAGCGAACACACCCCCGAGATCACGAGAACGTGGTCTGCCGTGCTGTTCGACCTCGACGGCACCCTGACCGACTCCGCCCCCGGCATCACCCAGTCCCTAGCTGGAGCGCTGGAGGAGATCGGCCACCCGGTCGCCGACCCCGACTCCCTCACCGTGCACGTCGGTCCGCCGCTGCACGAGACGATGCGCGCCCTCGGCCTCGACGAGAGCGAGGCGATTGCCGCCACCGCTGCCTATCGCGCCCGTGCCGACTTCACCGACCTGCACGGCAACGCCGTCTTCCCCGGCATGCTCGGCCTGCTGCGCGCGCTGCGCGATGCGGGCATCCCGATCGCCCTGGCGACGAGCAAGCCCGTCGGCCGCGCCACTCGCATCCTCGAGCACTTCGGTCTGCGCGAGTACTTCGACGTGGTGGGCGGGTCGCCAGACACCGCCCACAACAGCACGAAGGCGGATGTCATCCGCTGGGTTCGCGAGCAGCTCGAGGCCAAG
The DNA here is from genome assembly GCF_054780095.1 of Humibacter ginsengisoli. Lineage (NCBI taxonomy): Bacteria > Bacillati > Actinomycetota > Actinomycetes > Micrococcales > Microbacteriaceae > Humibacter > Humibacter ginsengisoli. Next base: position 326,636 of record NZ_BAAGWZ010000012.1, on the reverse strand, counting down.
GGACACGACACGAGCAACCTCGTGATGGTGGGCGACCGCGGTCACGATGTGCTCGGCGCCGCGGCCAACGACATCCCCTCGATCATCGTCGAGTGGGGCTACGGCTCCCCGGTCGAGGCCGTCGGCGCGACGGCAGTGGTGCACTCGGCAGACCAGCTGCGCGGGCTGCTGCTTCGGTAGCTCAGCGCGCCAGACGCTCCACGATCCGGCCGTACAGCCGCGGCAAGCGGACGGCGGCCGGCACGATGGCCGGGCGCAGCGGTGACCGCGCTGCGGCGACGAGACCGCTGGTCAGCATCCGGAAGTCACGCGTGATCGTCGTCCAGTCCCGCTCGTAACGCGCAGGATCGTCCGCGGCGATCGCCGCCACGGCGGCCTTCGCCTGATCCATCCCGAGGCGCAGACCCTCACCGGTCAGGGCGTCGACGTACCCTGAAGCGTCCCCTACCAGCAGAATGCGCCCTGCCGTTCGCGCGCGCGTGCGCTGCAGCAGCGGGCCCGCGCCGCGCACCTGCCCGAGCTGCGCCGCAGAATCCCCACGGGCATCCGCATGCAGGAGCCCGGCGAGCTCGGGCTCGTCGGCGAGCGCCGCCCCGAAGTCGGCGCCTCGGCGCGCCAGCAGCGCGACGCCCACCAGCTCGAGCCCAAGCGGCGTCACATAGAACTCGCCGTGCCGTGTCCAGCGCACCTCGATGAGGTCGCTCCACGGGGGGACGCCGAAGTGCCTGCGCAGCCCGAATCGTCGAGCGGATGCCCGCTGCGGCCGCGCCGTGAGCCCCGCCAGGTCGCGCACACGGGAATGCAGGCCGTCGGCACCGATGAGGTGACCGGCCGTGATCGCATCGAGCTCGGGGCCCGCGATCGTGACCTGTGTGTCGTGCGCGCTGACGGCATCCACTCGCGCCCGGATCACGGGGATGCCCCGCTCGGCGACACGCGCCGCGATCGCCGCGTGCAGCGTCGTTCGGGCCACACCCCGGCCGGGCCCGTTGCGAAAGCGGTGCTCCGCGCGAGCCCGCCCCTGGATATATGCGACGCCTCGCAGCTGCGCACCGGGCGGCTCCAGCCCGAGCTCACGCAGCAGACGCCAGGCGCCCGGCATGAGCCCTTCGCCGCACGACTTGTCGATGGGCGTCTCACGCGGTTCGATCACGACCGGCTCGAGGCCGGCATCGGCGGCGAACAGCGCACAGGCGAGCCCGACCGGACCCCCGCCCACGATGGCCACGTTCACGTCGGGCGTCACGGGAGCTCGCTCCTCCGTGTGGGGGCCGGCTTCCGACCCACGTCAGGCGCCGTCCGGCACGGCGTCCGTGTGCAGCTGCGCCAGAGCGCGCTCCTCCGCCGGGATGCGGAAGCCCCAGAGCAGCACGGCGTTGAGTGCCGTGAACGCGAGAGCCGTGATCCAGCCGGCGTAGACGAGCGGCAGCGCGATGCCGTCGAGTGCGACCGCCAGGTAGTTCGGATGCCGCAGCCAGCGGTACGGTCCGCGTCGCACCGCTCCCGCTCCAGGGATCACGATGACGCGCACGCTCCACTGCCGGCCGAGCGTGCTGATGCACCACCATCGCAGAGCGTTCGCGACGACGAGCAGCGCCAGCATGGGATACCCCAGCCACGGCAGAAACGCACCGGCGAGCCACGCCTCGAGCAGGCATCCGATCAGCAGCGCGACGTGCAGGGCGATCATCGGCGGCAACTGCCGGCGCGCGTACTCGCGGCCGCCGTGCGCCAGCGACCAGCGCGCGTTACGGGCGGAGACCACGAGTTCCGCGAGTCGCTCCAGGCCGACCAGGAGCACGAGCGCCGTGTACCACGTCACGCGGCGATCCCGGTGGGCGCGGGCGCTGACTCGTCATCGGCTGCCCAGTGCAGCAGCACGAGCTCCGCGGTCACGCCAGGGCCGAGCGCGAACAGCAGTCCGGTCTCATCCGGAACCGGGCTCCGCAACGACTCGGCGAGGATGCCCAGCACGGCCGCCGACGACTGGTTGCCGGCAGAGGCGAGTGCGCGCCAGCTCGGCTCGAGCGCCGCATCGGTGAGTCCGAGCGCCTGCGCGAATGCCTCCAGCACCTTCGGACCACCCGGATGCGCCAACCACGTCGTGACGCCTGCGACCGTCAGCCCGTGGTCGCCGAGCAGCGCGTGCACGTCGTTCGCGAAGTGCCGGCCGATCACCTCCGGCACGCCTGCGCTGAGCACGATGCGGAACCCGGTGCCGCCGATGTCCCACCCGATCACGTCTTCGGTCTGCGGGTACAGGCTGCTCCGGGTGCCGACGACGTCCGGCCCCGACAACCCGCGGTCGCGCGCGAACGCATCTCCCACCACGACGACCGCCGCGGCACCGTCGCCGAACAACCCGCTGGCGACGATGTTCGCCATCGAGTCGTCGCCGCGCTGAACGGTGAGCGAGCAGAGCTCCACCGAGACGAGCACGGCGACGTCGTGCGGATGCCCCACCAGATAGTCGTGCACCCTCGCGAGCCCGGCGGCGCCGGCGACGCAGCCCAGACCGAACGACGGCAGCCGCTTCACGTCCGGCCGCATTCCCACGCGGGTGGCGAGCTGGGCGTCGATGGACGGCGCGGCGACGCCGGTCACCGAGGTGAACAGCACGAAGTCGACCTCGTCGGCGCGGATGCCCGCGGCGGCCAGCGCATCCGTCGTCGCCCGCTCCGCCAGGTCGGTGCCCGCCGCGATGAAGAGATCGTTCGCCTCGTGGAACGAGTCGAGACCCGCATACCGGTCGAGTTCCATGACCAGGTTGCGAGTCTGCACGCCGGCGGACGCATGGATGCGGCGCAGCAGCGCGGCCCGCAGCGGATCGTGCGTCAGCAGCGGTTCGAGCACCCGCGTGATCTCCGCCTGAGAGTAGCGGTGGGCGGGGACGGCAGGCGCTGCCGCCACGATACGGGACACGTAGGGCAAGCTACCACCGGGCTCGGGCGAGGTCAGGGGCTTGCGGCAGACCCCCAGCGACGCAGAGGATGCCTCAGTCGCGCTTCGGGAGCTGCTGCAGTGTCCAGCGGTTGCCGTCGGGATCGCTGAAGGTGACGAAGCGGCCCCAGGGCTGCTCGTCGACCTCGCTGGCGTCGACGCCGTTCTTCAGCAGGTGCGCGCGTGCGGCATCCGCGTCGGCGATGACGATCTGCACGCTGCGCTGGCTGCCGACGGGCATGTCGACGAGTCCCTTGCCGAACGCGATGGAGCACGCCGAGCCCTGCGGCGTGATCTGCACGAACCGGATGTCATCGCTGACGGTCTGGTCGTGGTCGACGTTCCAGCCGAGCTGATCGGCGTAGAAGCGCTTGGCACGGTCGACGTCGGAGACGGGCACGAACACGAGCTCGATCTTCCAATCCATGGTCTGTTCCCTTCGTTCGGACCGGAGCACTCCGGCCGCGTTCCTGATGTGTTGGCTACACCGTATTCGGCCTTCCGGTCACTTTCTGTCCTGAATGAGAAGAGAATCGGTTCATGGCCGCCACCGCATCCCGCGTGCTCGAACTGCTCTCGCTGCTGCAGACCCATCGCCAGTGGCCGGGGCCCGAGCTCGCGGATCGGCTAGGCGTGACCGAGCGCACGCTCCGCCGCGACGTGGAGCGACTGCGCGGCCTCGGATACCGCGTCGACGCGGTGCGCGGAACCGCAGGCGGGTACCGTCTGGAGGCCGGTTCCCATCTCCCGCCTCTGCTTCTCACCGAGGACGAGGCTGTGACCATCGCCGTCGGCCTGCGCTCGGCCGTCGCGCAGGGATTGGTCGATGGTGAACACACCACTTTGAGCGCACTGGCCAAGTTCGAGCAACTGCTGCCACCCGCACTTCGGGCCAGAACGGATGCCCTCGCCTCCGCCCTGCGCACCTCGCCTTCGGGAGGCGTCCCGGTCGCCGCCGACCTGATCGGCACTCTGGCGCTGGCGTGCCGCGACGCCGAGCGCATCCGGTTCGCCTACCGGTCACGCGACGGCAATGAGACCAGCCGCAGCGTGGAGCCGCACGCCGTCGTCTCGCACGGGCGCAGTTGGTTCCTGCTCGCATGGGACCGCGATCGTGAGGACTGGCGCACGTTCCGTCTCGATCGCATCGCGGATGTCTTCGGCACCAGGGTGCGCTTCCCACCGCGCCCGGTTCCCGGCGGCGATGCTGCGGGCTACGTGCGCACGGGCATCCGTTCGGTGCGGGCCCCGCTGCGGCTCGACGTCGTGCTGCACGCAAGCATCGAGGATGTCCGCATGTGGCTGGGCGAGTGGGGTGCCGGTCTCGTCGACGAGGGCGGTGACCGCTGCGTGTGGCCGCTGTCGGGTGAGTCCGTCGCGCACCTCGCCTCCATGCTGGCCTGGGTGCCAGGCGATCTCGGGTTCGAGCTGCGCGGCGACCACTCCTTGCTGAGGCAGGTCTCGAAGGCTGCGAAGCGGGTCGCAGCGGCCGCACGCTGGAGCGAACGCGGGGCGCACGCCGCTGCTCGTGCGGAGACAGGAGACGGGCCGTCGGTATAGTGCCAGCATGACCGACGCAGCAGGTTCGCAGGCCGCCGGCGCGGCATCCTCCCGTCCGTTGATCGCCGGCGTCGTGGCCGACGTGCCCGACGTCGTCATCACCGAGGCAGCGGCGATGGCCGCTCAGCTCGGCACTACGATCGTGTTCGCCACGGTCGAGCCGCTGCGCTACTCGATCAGCACGTTGCCGGATGGCTCTGTGCTTTCGATGCCGCTCGATCCCGACGTGGCCGACACCCAGGAGGAGACGTTCGATCCCGACCTCGTGGCGCGCATCCGGTCGCTGGTTCCGGATGCCCAGCCCGAGTTCGTCGCACGCGCGGGCGATCCGGCGATCGAGCTCGCCCGGCTGGCCGAGGAACGGGACGCGCGCGCGATCGCGGTGGGCACCCGCAAGCCCGGATTCCGGGCGAGTCTCGAGGAGTTCCTCGCCGGTTCGATCGCCGTCAGCCTCGCCCACAATCAGGCAAGGCCGGTGATCGTCATCCCCGTCGCGCACACCGTCGAGGGCCACGATCCCGCACGGCGCGTTCCGTCATCAGACGCTTCGTGACCCCTCGGCCTCATCCCACCGGACCGGGAGCGACTCCGCGGTCCAGGCCGCTGCACCTGAATCCTCTGGCGATGCTCGTCGTCTTCGTCGGCGGAGGGCTCGGCACGCTGGCGCGCTATCTCATCTCGCAAGCACTGACCCCGATTCCGGTCCCGCCGTTCACGGGGCCCACCGTTGGATGGTTCATCGGCGGCATTCCCGTCGCCACGCTCCTCGTCAACGTCGTCGGCGCGTTCCTCCTCGGATTCTTGCTCGGCGCGATCGCCCGTCGTGGTACCGAATCGCGTCGGGGACGCACGCTTCGCCTGCTCATCGGCACCGGATTCATGGGAGGGTTCACGACGTTCAGCTCGCTCGCCGTCGAGACCGTAGGGCTGGCGGGCGGCGCCGGCACCTGGCTCGCCGCCGGGTACTCGATCGCCACTCTGCTCATCGGACTCGCGGCGTCGCTCGGCGGGATCGCGCTCGGGGCACGGTGGACCCGGCCACGGGCATCCGGTGCGGCGCGCAACACGAAGGCGTCGCCGTGACTCCGGATGCGCTCGTCGGCACACCGTTGCTGGCCGCCCTCGTCGCGATCGGCGGGGGACTCGGCGCGGTCGCCAGGTTCGTGCTCGATGGCGTGCTGCGCACCCGGCTGCGCTGGGTCGTTCCGGCCGGAACGCTCCTCATCAACGTGAGCGGGTCGCTGCTGCTCGGGTTCCTCACCGGACTCTCGGCCTTCCACGCGGCACCCGATGACTGGCGCATCATCCTCGGCACCGGCTTCCTCGGCGGATACACCACGTTCTCCACGGCGAGCTTCGAGACCGCGCGGCTGCTCATGGAGCGCAAGGGGGTGGCATCCGTCGTCAACAGCCTCGGGATGCTCGTGCTCAGCGTGCTCGCTGCCGCGGCCGGACTTGCGCTCGCGGCGCTGTAGGGGTCGAGCAGGTTTCGCACCGTGCTCCGTCGTCAGCCCTGCTGGGCGCTCGACCTGTCGCGGCCGTCTTTGTCGGTGCGCACGCTCCAGCGACCCTCGACGCGCGTGATGGTCAGCGGGTATTCGAGGGCTTCGCTGACGAGCGATCCGGTGAGCACGGCGTCCGCGTCGCCCTGCGCGAGCACTCGTCCGTCGCGCAGCAGCATTGCGTGAGTGGTCGACGCTGGCAGCTCCTCGAGGTGGTGGGTGACGAGCACGCTCGCGAGATCCGGATGCCTGGCCCTCAGCTCGTCAACTCGGTCGAGCAGGTGCTCACGTGCGGCGATGTCGAGTCCGGTCGTCGGCTCGTCGAGGAGCAGCAGGTGCGGGTCGGGCATCAGGGCGCGGGCGATCAGTGCTCGACCGCGCTCGCCCTGGGAGAGGTTGGGCCAGCGGGCATCCCGCCTCGCCGTCATGCCCATCAGCTCGATGAGCTCGTCGATGCGGATGCGCTCGGCGGGCGTCGGCTGCCACCGCATCATGAGCTCCTGGGTTCCCGTGGCACCGGTGGCGACCACCTCGCGCACGGTCAGCGGCGACCGCACCTCGTGACGCGGATTGACGTGCCCGATCAGCGATCGCAGCTCGCGCAGGTCGACCCGGCCGAGACGGCGGCCGAGCACGTCGACGCTTCCCGCCGTCGGATGCTGCACCGCGCCCAGCAGGCTGAGCAGCGTCGACTTGCCCGCGCCGTTCGCGCCGATCAGCGCCCAGTGCTGCCCGCGATCCACCTCGAGCGAGATACCGGACAGGATGTCGCGCCCCTGCCGCACGAAGGACACATCTGACGCGGTGAGGATTCGTTCGGGCACAGAACCATTCTGGCGGACAGCACCGCGGCGGTTGAGTGACGAGTCACCGCTGGGCGACGTCAGCGCTGGGCGGCGTGCTCGCCGGCGTGGCGCGGCAGGAGCGCCGCCTCCACGATCGGGAAGACCAGCAGGAGCGCCACCACCGCGAGCGCCCAGCGGTAGCCGAGCCAGGCATCCGCCGGTCCGAGCGCGGATGCCGCCGTCGTGGTGAGCCGCACGATGAGCGCGGCCACCGCGATGCCGATGCCCACCGCGACCTGCTGCATCGTCGAGGCCAGCGTGTTGGCCGAGCTCATCAGATCGCTGGGCACGTCGGCGAACTGCAGCGAGTTGTAACCGCTGAAGCCGATCGAGCGGAACACCCCGCTGAGGAACAGCAGGAATGCGATCGCCCACAACGGCGTGGCGGGATCGATGAAGACGCACGCCACATAGACGACGGCCCCGAGCAGGTTGCTGCCGACGATGACGTGCTTGAACCCGAACCGCCGGATGAGCGGAGTCGTCACCGGTTTGATCGCGATGTTGCCGACGAACACGGCTCCGACCAGCAGTCCCGCCTGCGCGGCGCTCCAGCCGAAGCCCACCTGGAACAGCAGCGTGAACAGGAACGGCGCCGCGCTGATGATGAGCCGGTACACGCCGCCGCCTACATTCCCCACGCGGAATGTACCGATCCGCAGGGCCGAGAAGTCGAGCAGCGGATGCCTGCCACGACGCATCCAGATCACTCCGGCAATGCCCGCCCCGGCTGCGATCACCAGGTAGGCCGCCGCCCACGCCCAGTTCGTCGAACTCGACCCGACCTCCTCCATGCCGAGTACGAGAGCGGCCAGCGCGACGCCGGCGAGCCCGAATCCGGCCCAGTCGAGCCGACGCGCCTGGGGTGCTGGCGAGTTCGGCACGATCTTCAGCGCGACGACGAAGGCGACGACACCGAACGGGATGTTGATGAGGAATATCCACGGCCATCCGACCGTGTCGGTCAGCACTCCTCCGAGCGCGGGGGCGACCACGGGAGCGACCAGCCCCGGCCACGTGAGGTAGGCCATGGCATCCAGCAGGTCGCGCCGGTCGAGTCCGCGGAGCACCGCGAGGCGTCCGACCGGCACCATCATCGCGCCGCCCACGCCCTGCAGCACGCGCGCAGCCGTGAGCTCCGGGAGGTTGCCGGAGAGTGCGCACAGCGCGGATGCCACGGTGAAGATCGCCAGCGCCGTCGCGAAGATCCTGCGCTCCCCGAATCGGTCGGCGAGCCATCCGCTCATCGGAACACATACCGCGACCGTGAGCAGATATGCCGTCATGGCAATATTCAGATCGACAGCGCGCACACCGAAGTCGTGCGCCATGGCGGGGGCGGCGGTCTGGATGATCGTGCCGTCGAGGTTCTCCATCGAGAGCCCGACCGCGGCGAGCAACGCAAGCGGCCGGTTCAAGGTCGCTGATCGGGGCACCGTGCAAGTCTGCCGGACGTTCACCGTCTGCGGTGCACGGGCCACGATTGTGGCATGGCGTCTGCGCCGCTCAGACGGTCGATCGGCTCGAGCTCGCCCGCTTCGCCGCGCCCATGTAGTGGTCGACCAGCGGCACGAATATGCCGTCGACGACGTCGTCGATGAATTCGTCCGTCACGGTTGCCTGGGTCATGAGCAGTTCGTGCCTCATCAGGTCGAACGGAAGGTTCTGAACCCGCTCCGGGACGATATCGAGGTCGATCTCGCCGCGTTCCTGAGCGCGGGTCAAGACGACGCTGCTCCACAGCGTCCTCTGCCCGAGGAGCCGCTCCCGCACGGCAGCGAGCGACATGCCCGATTCGCTGAACAGGCCGGCGAGCTGCGCACTCAGCATGACCGCCATCTCGACGCGTCTCTCGCTCGCGATCCGCAGCAACGCGCGCAGGTCCTCCGCGAGCGTTCCGGTGTCGGGGACATCGATGGGATCTGCGTCGTAGTGATGCCGGATGGCCGCCAGCACGAGCGAGCCGCGGTCGGGCCAGCGACGGTAGAGCACCGGCCGGCTCGTGTGCGCGCGCTCGGCGACGGCGTCGAACGTCAATCCGTTGTAGCCCTTCTCGGTCAGCTCGTCCCAGGCGGCGTCGAGCAGCGCGTCCTCCAGCGCGGCGCCTCGGCGACGGGTGGCAGGAGCATCCGATTCAAGATCCACTTGTGTATCTTAGCGCGAACGCGTATTCTTCCTTCTTAGATACATATGTGTATCTAAATGAGGAGTAGCGGTGAGCATCAAGACACAGACCCGGCCTGCGGTGGACGCATCCGTCAAGCGCACGACGACCGCACTGGTCGTCGGAGTTCTGGCGGTCGTGTTCGACACGACGATCATGAGCGTCGCACTGCACTCGCTCTCGAAAGACCTGCACGTTCCGGTCTCGACCATCCAGTGGGTGACCACGGGCTACGTGCTCGCCCTAGCGGCCACCGTTCCGCTCAGCGCGTGGGTGCAGCAACTCATCGGAGGCAAGCGGGCGTGGATGTTCGCACTCACCCTCTTCCTGCTCGGCTCCGTGCTCTGCAGCGTGTCGTGGAACGCCGAGAGCCTTATCGCGTTCCGCGTCGTGCAGGGGGTCGGCGGCGGACTCATGCTTCCGCTGATGCAGACGATCGTGATGCAGGCGGCCGGCGGCAACAACCTCGGACGCGTCGCCGCGGCCGTCGGGCTCCCGGCCATGCTGGGCCCGATCCTCGGGCCCGCGGTCGGTGGCGTCATCCTGAACTGGCTCGACTGGCGGTGGATCTTCTGGGTCAACGTGCCGTTCTGCGTCGTCGGGCTGTTCCTCGCCTGGCGGATGCTCCCGCGAGACGTCCGCGCTGCTAGCCGGCCAAGGCTCGACGTCATCGGCATGGTCCTCTTGCTGCCCTCCCTGGTGGCGCTGCTGCTGGGCCTCTCCAACTCGGCAGGCGGCGAGGGATTCGGAGCGACGGATGCCTGGCTGCCGCTCGCGATCGGCGCCGTTCTGCTGGCCGCGTTCGTCGTCTACGCGCTGAGGCGAGGCGACCGCGCGCTGGTAGACATCCGCCTGCTCCGCCACCGGTCGGTGTGGTCGGGATCGGCGCTGCTGTTCCTCTCCGGGCTCGCCGCGTACGGGATCATGCTGCTGCTCCCTCTCTATCTGCAGCAACTGCGCGGATTCGACGTGCTCGCCGCCGGTCTCTTCCTCGTTCCGCAGGGTCTCGGCACGCTCGCCAGTCGCTCCCTCGCAGGCCGGCTCACCGACAGGATGGGCGCCCGCTGGGTCGCGGTCATCGGCTTCGCCATCGTCGGCGCCGCGACTGTGCCGTTCGCGTTCAGTACGGCGACGACGAACGAGTGGCTGCTGATGGCCGTGCTGTTCGTGCGCGGTTTCGGCCTCGGCGCCATCGTGATGCCGCTCATGGTGGCGTCGTTCCAGGGGCTGGCGTCGTCGGACATCCCGCACTCGAGCATCATCACGCGCACGGCGCAGCAACTCGGCGGATCGTTCGGCACCGCGGTGCTCGCGGTCATCCTGCAGTCGGGCCTGACCGCCCACGTGGCGCAAGGCACGTCAGGCGTTGCGACCGCGTACGACCAGGCCTTCTGGTGGTCGATCGGGTTCACGGCCCTCGCCGTGGTTCTCTCGCTCGCCCTGCCCGGCCGCCCGGCGCCCGCACCCTCCGTTACGGTCACATCGGCTCAGGTCGCAGTTTCTGTCGCGAAAACCGATCCGAACCGACCGAAAGTGCGACCTGAACTCGACGAAGTGGGCGACGCCACCCGCTGACCGCGATCAGGCGGCGAGCAGGCGCTCCGTCTCGGCAAGCAGGATCGCCGTGCACAGACCCTCGAGCGCCTCGACGAGCTCCGACAGCGGCGGCATCGTCGGTGCGATGCGGATGTTCGCATCGCGCGGGTCCTTCTTGTACGGATACGTCGACCCGGCCGGCGTCACCGCGATGCCTGCCTGCGCGGCGAGCGCGATCGCTCGCTCGGCGCATCCGTCGTGCACGTCGAGGCTCACGAAGTAGCCACCGGTCGGCGTGGTCCAGGTTCCCGCGTCGTACGGTTTCAGCCGCCGCTCGAACACCTCGGAGACCGCCTCGAACTTGGGCGCGACCAGCTCGCGGTGGCGGCGCATGTGCGCCTCCAACCCGGCGGCATCCTTCAGGAATCGCACGTGCCGAAGCTGGTTGATCTTGTCCGGCCCGATCGACTGCGCCGCCGCATGGCTCAGGTACCACGACACGTTCTCCGGCGACGAGCCGAAGAACGCGACCCCGGCGCCCGCGAACGTGACCTTCGAGGTCGAGGCGAACACGAAGACTCGGTCCGGGTTCCCCGCCTCCGCGGCTAGCGACAGGATGTCGATCGGCTCGGGCACGTCGTCGGCGAGGTGGTGCACGGCGTATGCATTGTCCCAGAAGATGCGGAAGTCCGGGGCCGCCGGCAGCGACACGAGCGCGCGCGCGACCTCTTCGCTGTAGATCGCACCCGACGGGTTCGAGTGCACGGGCACGCACCACATGCCCCGGATCGTCGGGTCCTCCGCCAGCAGCCGCTCCACCTCGGCGAGGTCGGGTCCGTCATCCGTCATCGGTACCGGGATCATCCGGATGCCCAGATGCTCGGTGATCGTGAAGTGGCGGTCGTAACCCGGCACAGGGCACAGGAAGCTGACGGTGTCTTCGCGCGACCACGGCCGCGCGCTCTCCGGCAGGCCGTGCAGCATGGCGTGCACGACGACGTCGTGCATCACGGTCAGGCTGGAGTTGCCGAGCGCCAGGAGCTGCGGGACGGGGACCTTCAGCACGTCGGAGAAGATCGCGCGGAGTTCCGGCAGCCCCTTCGGGTTCGAGTAGTTGCGCAGGTCGTTGCCGGATTCGTCGCGGAAATCGTCGCCACCAGGAAGCGAGAGCAGCCCGTTCGCGAGGTCGAGCTGCTCCGGCGACGGCTTTCCGCGTGTGATGTCGAGCGAGAGTCCGCGCTTCACGAGCGCGTCATACTCAGCGGCGAGCTGCGAGTGCAGTTCGCGCAGTTCGGCGGAAGACAATTCGGCGAGCGCGGTCACCCTTGAATCGTAATCGGCGACGTATACCCCGGCCGTGCCGTGTCGCCGCCCGATCCGCCCGAACGAACTCAGGCGACCCCACCATAGTCGGCGGAGACCACGATCGGCAGGTGGTCCGAGTCGCCGCGCGGCAGGGTCTCTACGTTGCGAACATCCAGCCCGGCGGAGGTCACGAAGTCGAAGTGACCCTTGAAGAACTTGTAGCGGGTGTACGTCTTGCGGTCGCTGAGCGACATGTCATAGCCGGATGCCTTCACCCGCTCCCCCAGCGACTGGGTGAAGAACGGGTAGTTGTAGTCGCCGACCATGAGGGTCGGTGCGCCGTGCCCGAGCCGCAGCAGCTCGGCGTGCGCGGCATGGATCTGCGTGCGGCGCAGGGAGTTCAGGGCCGTCAGCGGAGCCGCGTGGAACGACGCGACGACGACCTCGTTCCCTGTGACGGCATCCTCGAGCAGGGTACCGACGAGACGCTCGTGCGCCGGGGCGAGCACCCGATCGTGCAACGACTTCTTCAGCTCGTACGTGTCGGTCTCGCGCAGGTGAAAGCGGTCCTGTCGGTAATAGACCGCGAGGCCCAGCCGGTTGCGCTTCGTGGAGTCCGCGAGCACCAGGGTGCCGACCTCGTTCGGCAGCACCGTGGTGTCGGCCTCCTGCAGGCACATCACATCCACAGCGGTGGATTCCGCAAGGTCGATCAGCTCGCCCGTCGCGCGATTCTTACGGAGGTTGTAGCTGAGTACTCGTATCAGGGCGATCACTTCTTTTATTGCTGCGGCCGGTGACGCGATGATACCCGGGCGGCGTGAGCACCGTGTGAACGGATGCCGTCATCCGGCTTTGCAACACCCGCCCGCGGACCACCGCTCAATCGTCGTCGACCCAGTCGAAGGTCTTCGTGACCGCCTTCTTCCAGGTGCGGTACAGCCGCTCGACCTCGTCGCGATCAGGGGTCGGCTCCCACCGTGCGCCCTCCTGCCAGTTCGCGCGCAGCTCGTCGCAGTCCTTCCAGAAGCCGACAGCCAGGCCGGCGGCGTAGGCCGCGCCCAGAGCCGTGGTCTCCGCGACCGTCGGACGCACGACCGGGATGCCCAGAACATCCGCCTGTAACTGCATGAGCAGGTCGTTCGCGGTCATGCCGCCGTCCACCTTGAGCTCGTTCAGCCGCGTGCCGGTGTCCTGCTCCACCGCCTCGAGCACATCGCGGGTCTGGTACGCGGTCGACTCCAGAGCAGCCCTCGCCAGATGCGCCTTGTTCACGAAGCGGGTGAGTCCCACGATCGCGCCGCGGGCATCCGGTCGCCAGTATGGCGCGAAGAGCCCCGAGAACGCGGGCACGATGTAGGCGCCGCCGTTGTCGTCGACGGATGCCGCCAGCTTCTCCACCTGCTTCGCGTCGCTGATGATGCCCAGATTGTCGCGCAACCACTGCACGAGCGATCCGGTGACGGCGATGGACCCCTCCAGCGCGTACCGCGGAGACTCGTCGCCGAGACGGTACGCCAGCGTGGTGATGAGGCCGTTCCGGCTGTGCACGATCTCTTCGCCCGTGTTCACGATGACGAAGTTGCCGGTGCCGTAGGTGTTCTTCGACTCGCCTGCCTCGAACGCCGCCTGGCCGAACGTCGCGGCCTGCTGGTCACCGAGGATCCCCGCGATCGGCGTCTCCCGCAACAGGCTGTGCGATTCCGCCTCGCCGTAGACCTCACTGGACGAGCGGATCTGCGGAAGCATCGACCGCGGAACGCCGAACGCGTCGAGGATGTCGTCGCGCCAGTCGAGCGTCTTCAGGTCCATGAAGAGAGTGCGGGAGGCGTTCGTCACATCCGTCGCGTGCACGCCGCCGTGCTTGCCGCCGGTGAGGTTCCACAGCACCCAGGTGTCGGTGGTGCCGAACAGCAGCTCGCCGCGCTCGGCCCGTTCGCGTGCGCCGTCGACGTTCTCGAGGATCCACGCGATCTTCGTGCCGGCGAAGTACGTGGCCAGGGGCAGGCCGACGGCATCCGAGAACCGGTCGGTGCCGCCGTCGGCGGCCAACCGGTCGACGATCGGTTGCGTGCGGGTGTCTTGCCAGACGATCGCGTTGTATACCGGTTTTCCCGTGTGCTTGTCCCACACGACGGCGGTCTCGCGCTGATTCGTGATGCCGACCGCAGCCAGGTCGTGCCGGGTGAGGTTCGCCTTGCCGAGGGCCACCCCGACGACCTCGCGCGTATTGCGCCAGATCTCCATCGGATCGTGCTCCACCCGTCCGGCGCGCGGGAAGATCTGCTGGTGCTCGAGCTGCCCGACCGCGACCACGCTCCCGGCGTGATCGAACACGATTGCCCGGGTGCTCGTCGTTCCCTGGTCGATGGCGAGGATGTGCGTCGGCATTCTCGCAGGCTAACGCGCGCGCTCGCCCCATCGTCTTCGCCGGGCTGAGTACCTCGGCAGCGGAATTGCGGTCCCGACGTGTCGCTATTCGCTTCTCCGGCGACACGAGCAGACCGGAAAGTTCGCGTCTCCTTGTTCTTTACGAGGAAACCTCAACGGCGTACCGTTGGACGCACGCTTTTCCGGCCGAGCGCATGCCTCAGCCGGGCGAAGACGCCGGCGCCGTGCGGATGGCGCGCACAGCCCCGCCGGCGCCGTGCTCTGCCGGGCTCGTGTCGTCGTGACGATGTCTCGTGTCTGCGCTAGCGTCGGGTGACCTTCCGATCCCGACGAGAGTCCCGAATGCCCTCCGAGAACGTTCCGCGTGCGCGAAATGCCATCCGCCGCACCGTCGCCGCGCTGTGCCTCGCCGCAGCCGGCATCCTGCTCGCCGGCTGCGCCACGGATGCCTCGGCCTTCCCCGGCGCGGATAGCACCGCGAGCGCGACTCCCGGCGGTTCCTCCGATGGCACGACAAGCCCGGCCGCGGGAACGGCCCTCGCCGAGCTCGCGACCATTCCCGTCAAGGGCAAGGCGCCGCGCACCGGATACGACCGGGTCGGCGACTTCGGGTCTGCCTGGAAAGACGTGGACCACAACCACTGCGACACTCGCGACGATGTGCTCGCGCGCGACCTCACAGATGTCATGAAGCGCGGGACGTGCACTGTCGAGTCGGGCGTGCTGAGCGACCCGTACACCGGCAAGACGATCCACTTCGTGCGGGGCGTGCAGACCTCCGCGCTCGTGCAGATCGACCACGTTGTGCCGCTCTCGAACGCGTGGCAGACGGGCGCGCAGCAGCTCACGCAGCAACAGCGGGAGACGCTCGCGAACGATCCGCTCAACCTGCTCGCGGTCGACGGCCCGACGAATGAGGGCAAGGGCGACGGAGATGCCGCCACCTGGCTGCCGCCGAACCGCGGCTTCTGGTGCGACTACGCGGCGCGGCAGGTCTCGGTGAAGGCGGCGTACCATCTGTGGGTGGCGCCCGCGGAGCACGACGCGCTCCAGCGCATCCTCGGCGGATGCCCCGCGCAAGCCGCCCCGACGTCGACGCTGGCTCGCACGGTCGGGCTCGGGTGAGGCTGCAACTCGGCGGAGGTCTCGGGATGCACGTGCTCGGCATCGTCGCGTGACATGCGGTCACCCTGCGTGCCTCGTGAAACCAGGCCTCTAACTCCCACCGGCATAGGCGGCGAGCGCGGCGCCCACCGTCTCGTCCCGGAAGCGGAAGCCGTCGTTCAGCAGCGCGGCAGGGAGCATCCGCTGACTGCCCAGCATCAGCTCCTGGGCGGCATCCTGCAGTGCGAGGCGGAGCGCGAACGCGGGAGCCTGCACCCCGTACGGGCGACGCAGTTCCCGCGCGAGAGTGCGCATGAACTCCGCCTCGGTGGCCGGAGTCGGCCCGGCGAAGTTCACGGGTCCGCTCAGGTCGGATCCGACGACGTGAGCGATCGCCGCCACCTCGTCGTGCAGGCTTATCCACGGCCACCACTGCCGTCCGCTGCCGATCGGCCCGGCGAGTCCGGCGAGGGCGAGCAGGCGCAGCGGCGGCATCGCGCCCGACGGCCCGACGACGAGCCCGGTGCGCACGAAGGCGACGCGCGCGACATCGGATGCCCGCCACGCCTCCGCCTCCCATGCATCCACCACGGCGGAGAGGAAGCCGTCGCCGCGCGGCGAACTCTCCGTCAGGTCCTCATCGCCGCGGTCCCCGTAGTACCCAACCGCCGACGCACTCACGAGAACACGCGGCGGCCTCTGCGCCACGTGGATCGCGTCGACGATGGTGCGCGTGACATCCAGTCGAGACTCGAGGATGACCTTCTTATAAGAAGGAGTCCACGGCAGCCGGCTCGTCGGTGCTCCGGCCAGACTGACAACCGCGTCCGCGCCGTTCAGCGCGGCCGGATCGAGGATGCCCGCAGTCGGTTCCCACTGCACCTCGTCCTCGCCGCGTGGCGGCCTCCTCACCAGTCGCACGACCTCGTCACCGGATGCGCGCAGCCGCTCGGCGAGCGCAGACCCGATCATCCCCGAAGCACCGGCGATCACGATGCGGCGTCTGCGGCGCCTGGCAGTCGAACTCACGCACCTAAACTAGATGTTCTCCCGCTCCGCCAGCCGTGAAAGGCACATCCATGCCCGATCAGAATGCGCTCGACGCCGTCATCGCCCTCGCCCGCCACCGCGGGTTCGTCTTCCAGTCGGGCGAGATCTACGGCGGATCGCGGTCGGCGTGGGACTACGGCCCCCTCGGCGTGGAGCTGAAGGAGAACATCAAGCGGCAGTGGTGGCAGACCATGATCACGAGCCGGGACGACGTGGTCGGCCTCGACTCCAGCGTGATCCTGCCGAAGCAGGTGTGGGTGGCATCCGGTCACGTTGGCGTCTTCAACGACCCGCTCGTGGAGTGCCTGCACTGCCACAAGCGCTTCCGCGAAGACCACCTCATCGAGGCGTTCGAGGCGAAGAAGGGCCGCGCGCCCGAGAACGGTATGGGCGACATCGTCTGCCCGAACTGCGGCACCCGTGGCCAGTGGACGCCGCCGCGCGACTTCAACATGATGCTCGAGACCTACCTCGGCCCCGTGAAGGATGAGTCGGGTCTGCAGTATCTGCGCCCCGAGACCGCGCAGGGCATCTTCGTGAACTTCGCGAACATCGTGCAGGCATCCCGCATGAAGCCGCCGTTCGGCATCGGCCAGATCGGCAAGAGCTTCCGCAATGAGATCACGCCGGGCAACTTCATCTTCCGCACCCGCGAGTTCGAGCAGATGGAGCTCGAGTACTTCGTGGAGCCGGGCGACGACGAGAAGTGGTTCGACTACTGGATCGACAACGCCTGGAACTGGTACATCGACTTGGGAATCGACCCGATGAACCTGCGGCGGTACGAGCATCCGAAAGACAAGCTCTCGCACTACTCGAAGCGCACGATCGACATCGAGTACCGCTTCGGCTTCACCGGCGGCGACTGGGGCGAGCTGATGGGCGTTGCCAATCGCACCGACTTCGACCTCTCCACGCACACCGAGCACTCCGGCAAAGACCTGTCGTTCTTCGACCAGGGACGTAACGAGCGCTACCTGCCGTACGTCATCGAACCCGCGTTCGGCCTGACCCGGTCCCTGATGGCATTCCTGGTGGATGCCTACCACCAGGAGGAGGCGCCGAATGCGAAGGGCGGCACCGACATCCGTACCGTGCTCAAGCTCGACCCGCGCCTTTCGCCGGTGAAGGCGGCCGTGCTTCCGCTCTCCCGCAACGAGAATCTCTCGCCGCTTGCGCGCAAGCTCGCCTCCGACCTGCGACGCCACCGCAACGTCGAGTTCGACGACTCCGGCGCGATCGGCCGCCGCTACCGCCGTCAAGACGAGATCGGCACCCCGTACTGCGTGACGGTGGACTTCGACTCGCTCGACGACAACGCGGTCACCGTGCGCGACCGCGACACCATGGGCCAGGAGCGCATCCCGATCGAGGGACTGGATGCCTACCTCACGGAGCACCTGCGCGAGCGGTGACGCTTATCCAGCAACCCCTTACCGAATCCTGACATTCGCGGAGGGTGCGGTGAACGTGCGCGGTGTTGCCTTGTCCGCGTGACGAACGCACCAGGTGACATCCCGCCGACCGGTCGGCAGCAGGCACCGCAGGCCGGTCCTCCCGCGCCGCGCCGCCGCAATTGGCGCATTCCGCTGATCGTCGCCGTCGCCGTGGTCGGCGGGCTGGCCATCGCGGGAGCCTCCTCGGCGACGACCCTGGCGATCAGTTCGGCGTCCGCGTCGCATCCGATGACGACGCAGGATGCGGCATCCGTCAACACCGCGGGCTTTCCGACCGGCGGCAAGAACCCCGGCATCTTCACCGACCGTTGCCCGATGACGATGGAGGCCCCGAACGACCCGATCATGATGCCCGGCATGACCGGAGCATCCATGCAGCACGACTTCTTCGGCTTCACGCGACCGACCGCCTCCACCGTGACCACCGATCTCGTCGGCAAGCCGACATCGTGCACCACCACAGCGGACTCGTCCGCGTACTGGCTGCCCGTTCTCTACCAGAACGGCAAGGCGCTCAAGCCGTCCAGCGCGCTGATCTACTGGCGTGCGCCGGCCACGACCGCGAAGCACGTGCAGGCCATGCCGCAGGGCATGACGATGATCGCCGGCAATGAGAAGGCCACGACGCCGCAGAGCGATCAGATCATCGACTGGACGTGCACGCAGGGCAAGAACGAGAAGGCATCCGCCCGATCGGATGCCCCGCACGACTGCGCAGACGGCCACTTCCTGCGACTCATCGTGACGTTCCCGAACTGCTGGGACGGCCACAGCTTGAACGGCAAGGGCCAGCAGAACGTGGTCTACGCGAGCAAGGCCGGCGCTTGCCCTTCGTCGCATCCGGTGCAGATTCCGCAGATCGTGTTCCACGTGTACTACCCGACGCACAGCGGCAGCGGCATCACCCTTTCCATCGGGCCGAACAACCAGGGACCGGCGACCACCGGACACGCCGACTTCATGAACGGCTGGAATCAGCAACGCATGAACGCAGACACCGCCGCCTGCATCGACACGCAGACCCGCTGCGGACCCGTCACCGGACCGGATGCCATACCGCAGGGTGGCAAGGCGGAGCCCGCCGCGAAGGCGCACACCCGCCGGCGCCACGGGATGCACAGGGGAACGGCGACGCCCACCCCCATGCCGTCGATGTGATCGTCACCTCCGCGGGTCGACGTGCACCTTCGGACCCGGTCCGCCCGCCGGATGCTTCCCGGCCAGCACCGACCCCACGTGATCGAGGCTGACCGTGGCGGCGACCAGCGGGCGGGCATCCACGGTGCCGGAGGCGAACCCGGCGATCGCGGCATCCAGCCCGGGTGACGCGCTCAGGATGCCCGTGGCCGTGACATCCTTCAGCAGCAGCTCGCGCGTGTCGACCGTGCTCGGCGTCGACGCGATGCCGATGAAGACGACGCGACCGCCCGGCTGCACGAGGTCGACCGCGCGTGCCGCCGTAGACGCATCCATCGCCGCGTCGATCACGGCGTCGAACGGAACGTCTGGCAGGGCATTCCACCCTAGCCATGCCGTGAATCCGAGTGACCGCGCGAAGTCGACGGATGCCTGCGACACCCCGACCAGCTGAACGTCGGCTCCCGCGGCCCGCACGAACATCGCGGCGAGCAGGCCGATGGTGCCTGGGCCGACCACGAGCACGCGTTCCGCCCGACGCCCGGTTGCCAGCGAGAGAGCCGCCTCCGCGGCCCGGAGCGCGTTGCCCGCCGGCTCGACCAGTGCGCCGAGCATGTCGTCGACCGCGTCGGGCAGTGCGTGCAGCGAACTCGCCGGCACCGCGATCCGCTCGGCGAGCGCGCCCGCACGACCGCGCCGAATGCCCACCTCTTCGCGGTCGGCGCACACGTGCTGTCGCCCGCTGCGGCACAACCGGCAGTGCCCGCAACCGAGCATCGTGTCCCCGGTGACACGGCGACCCAGCCACGAGGCATCCGCTCCGGCCCCGAATTCGGTGACCACGCCCATCCACTCGTGGCCGATGCGCACCGGATATCGGGCGTTGCCGTCGTGCAGGTACGCCATGTGACCGGTGTAGAACTCGACGTCGGTGCCGCACACGCCGGCGCGACGGACGTCGACGACGACCTCGCCCGGCCCCGCGACAGGCTCCGGCACGTCGGCCACCTCGGCCGCGCCGGGCGCCGTGATCACGAATGCGCGCACCGCTGCCTCCGTCTTCCGCGATGAGGATGTCGCCTCGAGACTATCGGCGGGGCCGAACCGCGACCGAGCGGCGCCGAGCGATCAGCGTGACCGCCGCCGCGGCCAGAACCGCTGCGGCAGCGGCGCCGACGAACAGCCAGCTGAAGCCCGAGGTCAGCGCGTCACCCTTGGAGCCGCCGGATGCCATCAGCCCAGCCGTGCGGGTCGCCGCGATCGTGGAGAGAACGGCGAGCCCCAGCGCACCACCGACCTGCTGACTGGTGTTGACGAGCCCGCTGGCGAGCCCGGCATCCGATCCGGATGTTCCATCGACTGCGAGGTCGGTCGTCGCGATGAAGGATGCCCCGAGGCCCGCTCCGATCGCGATCGTCGGTGCCAGCAGCGAACCGACGAAGGTCGCGTCGGACGGGGCGAGCGAGAGCCACACTAGCCCGGCGGCGAGCACCAGTAGCGCCACGACGAGCACCCGACGTGATCCCATCCTGGCGATGACGTTCGGCACAGCTCCCGCGGTGATCACGAGCGCACCCGCCAGGGGCAGCTGGGTGAGACCGGACTCCAGCGCGCTGTAACCGAGCACCTGCTGCATGTAGACGGAGAGCGCGAAGAACGTCGCGGTCGTCGCGGCGCCGAGGAAGAACATGGCTGCGTTACCGCCGGCCACGGTAGCCAACCGGAAGATGCGCAGTTCCATGAGCGGCTGGGTGGTGCGCCGCTCGATCACGACGAATGCTGTGAGCAGGACGACAGCGATCGCGAAGAGTGCGATCACGATCGGTGCAGCAAAACCGATCTGCTCGGAGAGGCTCAGCGCTCCGACGAGAGAGACCAGCCCTCCCGTGACGGTCAACGCCCCGGCAAGGTCGAGGCGCATTCTCGTGAGCATGTCGTCTCGCCCGACCAGGAACGGCAGCACAACGAGCACCAGTAGGCCCGCCGGCACGTTGACGAAGAAGATCGCCTCCCACCCGAAGACTGCAGTCAGCACGCCGCCGAGCAGCACGCCGGCGGCGCTTCCGATCCCGGCGACCGCTCCCCAAACACCCAGAGCCTTGGCACGATCTGATGCCGCAGGGAAGAGTCGCGTCACGAGCGCCAGCGAAGCGGGCGCGAGGAGCGCTGCCGACGCGCCCTGCACCGCTCGAGCGACAAGCAGCACGCCACCGTTCGGGGAGAGTCCGGCGAGGGTCGAAGCGGCGATGAAGCCGGCCACGCCGATCAGGAACACGCGACGGTGGCCGAACCGGTCTGCGAGTCGACCGCCGAGCAGCAGCAGTCCGCCGAACGGTAGGACATACGCCGTGATCACCCAGCTCAGCTGCGCCGTGCCGAGATGCAGGCTCGTCCCGATCGAGGGCAGGGCGATGTTGACGATGGATGCATCGAGCACCACGAGGAACTCCGCGATCGCCAGGATCGTCAGCGAGATCCACCTGCGTCGCGCACTCTCTCGCGAAGCCGCCTCTGCCCGCTCCGCCTTCGCGTGGGCTGCACTCTCCATGGTCATGATCTCTTCGTCCTTTCCTGACCCGATTCGAGACCTCTCCGTCAAGTGAGTGATTGCTCAATCACTCACTTGATCAAAGGAATGGCGCATCGTGCGCCACTGGTGAGTGACTGTACACTCACTGCCGTGGTATCGCAAGGGGTGAGTGTATGATCACTCACATGCCGACACTGTCCACCTCAGACCAGCGACGAGAGACCGTGGTCGCCGCTGCGATCAGCGCTTTCGCCCGGAGCGGATATCTCGGAACGCCCACCACCGCGGTGGCGCAGGAAGCCAAGATCTCGACGGCCTACGTCTTCAAGCTCTTCCCGACCAAAGAGGCCCTCTTCGTCGCGGCACTCGCTCGCTGCTTCGAGCTCATCGAGCAGACACTCGAGCGTGCCGCCGCCGAGGCGCAGGACCAGACATCCGACGGGATACTCGACGCGATGGGTGAGCAATACGCTCGGCTCATCGCCGACCACGATCTGCTCATGATGCAGGTGCACGCCCAGTCGGCGAGCGATGTCGAAGTGATCCGTTCGGCACTTCAAGACGGCGTCGGCCGGCTCACGCGCTTCGCCTCGACGCGGTCGGGCGCGAGCGACGACGCCATCCAGCGATTCATGGCCTACGGCCAGCTGTGTCACCTGATCGTGACGGCGGGTCTGGATGCGGTGGACTCACCGTGGGCGCGCGGGCTGGTCGAAGGCATCCGGCATCCCGCGGGCCCGACGAAGGGCTGAGGGTATCTCCGGGCGGTCTGTGCTTCCTACTGCGCCAAGCCGATGCCGAGCCCGACGGCGCTGGCGGTGCTGAGCACCGCGCGCACCAGGTTCCACGCGGCCCAGCGCACCTCGCCGAACCGCCGGCGCACCGAGGCGGCATCCGCTCCCGGTGCCGCGGCGGCGGCCTTGAGCGCGTTGTTGACCGGCAGGTGCACGGCGACCGTGATGACCACGGATGCCACGGTGCCGGCCAGCGCACCCGTGGCCCACGCGCCGCCCGCTTCGCCCCACGCCGCGACGGCGGCGAGCGCACAGAGCACCGGCGCACCGAAGAAGATGACCAGGAGGAACCACGGGTTCACGATCGCGCGGTCGAGCGCGGCGAACGCCGTGACGAACGTGCGGTCGTCCACGCGCCGCAGCCCAGGCATCACGACGAAGGCGTAGAGCTGGAACACGCCGGCGAGGAGCCCGGTCGACACGGTCGCCGCGACGAAAGCGGTCGTGGTGAGGATGTCTTGCATCCGTCGACCGTAGCGGAGACCGGCGACGGGTCCCTTGCCGTCCGACGAGAATGGGCGGGTGGCGGAGACGATGCGGGCGGTCGTGTACGACGAGGTGGGCGGAAAACCGGGCATCCGCGAGGTCGCTGTTCCAGAGTGTCCGCCCGACGGCGCGCTCGTGCGCGTCGAGGCGACGGGCGTCTGCCGCTCCGACTGGCACGCGTGGCGCGGGCACGACCCGGTGCCGCTGCCCATGATCCCGGGCCACGAGTTCGCCGGGGTCGTGGCCGAGGTCGGTCCAAAGGTGGTGGGATTCGCTCGTGGCGACCGTGTCACCGCACCCTTCGTCAACGGCTGTGGCCGCTGCGAGTGGTGCCGGCGCGGCGACGCGCAGGTCTGCCCCCACCAGACGCAGCCCGGATTCACCCGCGCCGGATCGTTCGCCGAGTACGTCGTCGTCACCGCCGCGGACACCAACCTGGTCGCCTTGCCGGATGCCGTGAGCATGGATGCCGCTGCCTCCCTCGGTTGCCGCTTCGCGACCGCCTTCCGCGCGCTGACGGTCAGCTCCCGCGTGCGTCCCGGCGACGAGGTGGCCGTCTTCGGCTGCGGCGGCGTCGGCCTCTCCGCCGTAATGATCGCGACAGCGCTCGGCGCGAGCGTGACGGCGGTCGATCTGTCCGATGCCGCGCTCGACCGCGCCCGCGAGCTGGGCGCGACCCACCGCGTCCGCGTGACGGACGACGATGCCGCCCTTGAGCGAGCGATCATCGAGAGCACCGAGGGAGGCGCGCACGTGAGTGTCGATGCGCTCGGATCGGCACGCACCGCCGCCTCCGCGGTGCGGAGCCTGCGCCGGCGAGGATCGCACGTGCAGGTCGGCCTCATGCTCGGCGGCGATGACACGGCCCCTCTGCCCTGGGGCCGCGTCATCGCCTGGGAGCTCACGGTCGCAGGCTCGCACGGTATGAGCGCGCGAGACTACCCGGAGATGCTCGCCATGATCGCCGACGGTCGCCTGGATCCCGCCGCCCTCGTCGGTTCGGTCACCGACCTCGAAGGCGCGGCCGACGCACTGGTCGCGATGGATGCGTCACGGCCGTCGATCGCGGGCATCACCATCGCGCGTCCGTAGCACGCTCTCCTATTCCTCGGATCCCGTCATCGCCTTCGCCGCCGCGCCCATCAACGTCGCCGTCGAGCTCGGGAACACAACGCGCAGACCGTCGTAGTCCGGGTACAGCGTGCCGTCATCGTTGAGCGCGGTGAGCAGCCAGAACTGGAAGCCGTTGAGGCCGGAGGTGCGTGCCGCGTCCACCCACGTCTGGTACGCGGCGTCTCTCGTCGTCTCGTCGGCACTCACCGGCGATTGCCCCATGGGCAGCCCGAACTCCTCGAGCACCACCGGCTTCCCGATCGCTGCGGCCGCTTTCGCGTGTGCCTGAATCCACTCCGTCCCCCAGGCGACGGGATCGGTCTTCTCACCCCAACCGAGTGGATAGAGGTGCACCGTGCCGTAGTCGATCGCGGGAAGCGACGTGAGCTTCACCCAGTCGTTGCCCTCGTACCCGCCGTACGGGTAGTCCGACGACGAGGCATCCAGTCCGAACCCCTCGTCGCCGAGCGCCACCAGTTGCTGGGGAGCTAGCGACTTCACGTACCGGCTCACGGCATCCGCCCAGGCCAGCAGCGGTGCACCGCCGCTCTTGCCGAACCCCGTGCCGGCCGACCTGTTGCGCGGCTCGTTGGCCAACTCCCAGGTCATGATCGTCGGATCCTGGTTGTACTTCAGCCCGGTGTACCGGTTCCGGCGCGTGATCACGTGGCGTACGTACGCAAGGTAGGCCTTGCGGATGTCTGGGTCCGTGTAGAAGAGATCATGGTTCGGCGTGTTGCCGGTGGAGTCGCCGTATTCGTCGTTGGCCAGTTCGGGGTGGAACCACTTGACGTACTCCGGCATGCCGCCGTAGTCGCTCCAGTTGTTGGTGAGAGTGAGCACCAGGCGCAGACCGAGCTGGCCCGCCTTGTACACCGCGTAGTCGAGCGAGTCGAATGCAGCCTCGTCGTAGACATACGGCTTGGGCTGGAGCACGACCTGCTGGCCGCCGTCCGTGCCGTCGCTGAACGCCCAGCAACGCACCGCCTGCAACCCGATCTGAGCCGCGTTGTCCAGCGCGCTGTCGATGCGGTAGTGGGATGCGACATGCAGGTAGTACGTGTTGGTTCCGCCGAAGCGCCACGCCTTGTCTCCTACGCGAAGGTCGCGGCCGGCCCTGGCCACGAAGTCCCGGTGGAGCGCGCCGAAGGCGTCCGGCCCATCGGCTGCCGACGTAGCGCCGGATGCGGGGGCGGCGTGAGCGATCGCCGGCGTTGCGATGCTGGCGGCGAGTGCGACGATGCCGAGGCCTCCACCTGCGAGTACGCCGCGGCGGCTCACACCCTGAGGCTCAGCGCCTGGATCGGAGACAGAAGGTCGTTCGGATGCGGTGGACATGAATCTCCCTCGATTCGATGAATCCGGGGTTGACGGAACCCCGAGCCGCCGCATCGGTGCGCAACGCTACTACAACTGCGGCGCTCGATGCCAGAGTGAGGGCGGCCGATGTGCCGTTGACTCGCAGCCCTGCCCGGTCATCGTCCTGCCAACAGCCCAAGCCGTGTTTCCACGGAATCTCGAAACAACCCCAATCGGGTGTAGACAGCTCGGTTCACGCGAGCGTAGACTCGCGACTGTTTTCACGGCAGGGGGCTTGGTGAAGATGGACGGCGTCGGGGGCCGCTTCTCCTCGGCACTCAAGATCGCTCTCGGAGCGTTGGGTGTCACGGGGGGCTTGCTGCTGCTCGCACTCGCTTTCGGGGCTCACTCGGCATCGGCCGAGACGCCGACCACCTCGTCACCGCCGGCCTCGCAGCCGGGCGCCTCGCAGCCGTCGGGCACCACTCCCGCACCGGGGCTGCTCAGCACGGTCGGTTCCACACTCAATGCCGTAACCGCGCCTGTGACGAACACGGTCGCATCCATTCCGGCATCGACTTCCGGGATCGTCGCCCCCACGGTCGAGACCGTCATCCACGCTGCGCCGACCTCCGTGCAGCAGCTCGTTCAGCCGGTCGCGCAGACCATGGATGCGACCACCGGGACGATCTCCGCCTCCGGAACCCTCGAGCCGGTCGCGAACGCGGTGGACGGCATCGTGTCTTCCGTTCCGGTCGTCGGCGGGACACTGCACGCGACCCTCGGGACGCTTTCGAGCGTCACGACTCCCCTCGCGGGCACGGTCGATGGCGTGCTGTCCTCCGTCGATGCGACGACCGCATCCGTGACGGCGGCCGCGATGCCTGCGAGCACCTCAGCGTCGTCCCCGATCGAGTTCATGTCGACCGGAGCGGCCGACGTTTCCCGGAGCGCTGACGCTGCTGCGGCGATCGGATCGCTCGCTTCTTCGCCGCTTATCGACCGCACACTGGAACCCGCCGGCAACTTCGGCCTGACGTCCACGTCCAACGCACCTGAGCCGTCGACGCCGGTTCCCTCGACGCCGACGTCTCCTCCGGGAGCCACCGGCCAGCCCACCACTCTGCGTGGCGGCGGCGGTTCGCCCGGCGGCACCGCACTCGCGGGCGTGCTCGGCCTGAGCGGTCCCGCCCCGCTGACTTCGCACTCCACCGCGAGTGCCGGCGACGACGACCTCCCGTCGATGCCGACGTACGACACGGACTGCTCCCCCGACTGATCACGTCGCGCCGTCCTGCCTTGACGGTCGTCGACTGCGCTGAGGCGCGTTCGACAGGCACGACGGATGCTCGGGCATCCGCTCTCCGGGACCCTCACGGCGGCGCATCCACCTTCCCGCTTCGGGTGCGGGCGCGGATGCGGACGACGGCACATCGCGCTCGTGCGCGGCTTCGGCTGCGGTGCGGGCGAATCGATCGGTCGTTCATTCAGATCTAGGGGAATGTCATGAAGAAATGTGTGTCGAGAGGGCTGATGTTTGCAGCCGTGCTCGGCGGAATCTCATTGGCGGGGGTGGGCGCGGCGAATGCCGCCGAACCCTCGGCGGGCGGCACGGACGGAACAGGTTCCGGCGGTGTGCCCGACACGTTCAGCGGGCCGTCATCGCTCGTCGGCAACCTGCTCGGCGGCGTCGACCATGCGCTGAGCGGAGTAATCAACTCGGTCGCACCCGTGGTCATCTCGCCCACGAGCTCGCCGGCGGCTCCTGCGCCCGCCACGCCGCCCGCACCGACGGTTCCAGCCCCGGCACCGTCCGCTGCGACCAGCGGAGGCGCTCAGACGGCTCCGTCGGCACCGTCGGCCGGCCTGCAGTCGGATGCCTCGACATCCGGTGCAGTCGCCGTCACGACGAACGACGCGCCGGCGCCGGCTGCGACGACGACATCGGCAACAGGAACGGCGACGGCCGGTGTGACACCGTCGGCGGCTTCGGTGATCTCGGGCACGGTCGGCGGCGCACTCGGAACGCCGAACGCCGGAACGATCGGAGAGGCGATCGAGGCGATCGGTGCAACGAGTCGCCGCATCACCGGGTCGAATAGTGCGATCAGCAACCCGGTGGGCGTCGTCCCCAACGTGGGCGGATCCCTCGGCGGCGTGACGAACTCGCTGCCCTACCTCGAGAACACCACCGACACGCTGGGCAGTCGTCTCACGGATGTCACCGCGGGCGTTCCCGGCGCGGCGGATCCGGAGGGCGGCATCCCGGATGTCGGTGGCATGGTGAGCGGCCTGCTCGGCGACGTCACCGACGTGCTTTCGGGTGCCACCGACTCGAGTTCGGAGGTCACTCCGGGAGGCAACAACTCCGGAGTGGTTCCCGGCGGACTGAACGGGGCGCCATCCGGAGTCGAGCTTCCCATCCCGGGAATCGGCAGTGTTCGGGCGGGCACCACACCGAACGGCGGGGTCTCGATCGGGAAGAACCTCGACGTCGCAGGGGTGAAGGATGTCTGGGATCTTTCCGCAGGACCGGCAGGTGCGTCGACGGCGGATCGCATCGGAACGGACAAGCTGAACGTCTATGTGAAGGGTGCCGTCCCGACCGATGGAACCAGCCCGTCGGCGCAGGTCACGCTTCCCGCGCTGGGCGGCCTGGCCGGCGGCGGAACGCTCCCGGGCGGTCCGCTTCCGGGTTCCGGATCGACTCCGGGCAGCGGTGATTCCGGTGTGGTGCCTGGTGGTCTGAACGGCACACCCTCCGGTGTGACGCTCCCGATCCCGGGCGTCGGCACGGTTCGCGCCGGCACGACACCAAACGGCGGCGTCTCGGTCGGAAAGAACCTCGACATCGCGGGAGTGAAGGACCTCTGGGATCTCTCCGCAGGACCGGCGGGGGTCTCCACCGCGGACCGCATCGGAACGGATGACACCAATGTCTACGTGAACGGTGCCATCCCGACCGACGGGACCAGCCCCTCCGCGGAGGTCACCCTCTCCGGACTGGGTAACGTCGGCGGAACCATCCCCGGTACCGGGTCGAACCCTGGAGGCTCCAACCCGGGCGGATCGGATCCGCTCGGATCACTTCCGGTCGTGGGCTCGATCTGGGATTCACTGACGGGCGGCCTCCCCACTGGCAGCGCTCCGGGCACCGGGTCGAACCCGGGCGGATCCAGCCCGCTTGGCTCGATTCCTGTGGTCGGCCCGATCCTGGACGGACTCACCGGTTCCCTTCCAGGCGGCACCGGCTTGGGGTCAGCCCCCGGCGGCGGTGATTCCGGTGTGGTGCCTGGTGGTCTGAACGGCACACCCTCCGGTGTAACGCTCCCGATCCCGGGAGTGGGCACGGTTCGCGCCGGCACGACACCGAATGGTGGCGTCTCGGTCGGGAAGAACCTCGACGTCGCGGGAGTGAAGGACCTCTGGGATCTCTCCGCAGGACCCGCCGGCGTCTCCACGGCGGACCGCATTGGAACGGATGACGCCAATGTCTACGTGAACGGTGCCATCCCGACCGACGGGACCAGCCCTTCCGCGGAGATCACCCTCCCCGGACTGGGTAACCTCAGCGGAACCGTCCCCGGCACCGGGTCCAACCCCGGTGGAACGGGCGTCCTCGGTTCTATTCCCGGGGTCGGACCCGTCCTGAGCGATCTCGCCGGGTCGCTTCCCGGTTCCGGAACTGCTCCGGGCAGCGGTGACTCGGGTGTGGTGCCTGGTGGTTTGAACGGCACACCCTCCGGTGTGACTCTCCCGATCCCGGGCATCGGCACCGTTCGCGCCGGCACGACACCGAATGGCGGCGTCTCGGTCGGAAAGAACCTCGACATCGCGGGAGTGAAGGACCTCTGGGATCTCTCCGCAGGACCGGCAGGGGTCTCCACCGCGGACCGCATCGGAACAGACGACACCAACGTCTACGTCAACGGTGCCATCCCGACCGACGGGACCAACCCCTCCGCGGAGATCACCCTCCCCGGACTCGGCAACCTCGGCGGCTCGCTGCCCGGCGGAACCCTCCCCGGCGGAACGAACCCCGGCGGAACGTACCCTGGCGGATCGGACATCCTCGGTTCAATCCCGGTGGTCGGCCCAATCCTGGACGGACTCACGGGCTCACTCCCCGGTGGGACGACTCCGGGTGGCGGCTCCAACCCGGGATCCGGGTCCAACCCTGGCGAGTCGGACCTGCTCGGATCGATCCCCGTCGTGGGACCCGTCCTGGATGAACTGACCGGCTCGCTACCCGATGGTTCGCTGCCCGGCTCGGGATCGACTCCGGGCAGCGGTGATTCCGGTGTGCTGCCTGGTGGTCTGAACGGCACACCCTCCGGTGTGACGCTCCCGATCCCGGGCGTCGGCACGGTTCGCGCCGGCACGACACCGAACGGTGGCGTCTCGGTCGGAAAGAACCTCGACGTCGCGGGAGTGAAGGACCTGTGGGACCTCTCCGCAGGACCCGCCGGTGTCTCCACCGCGGACCGCATCGGAACAGACGACACCAACGTCTACGTGAACGGTGCCATCCCGACCGACGGGACCAGCCCTTCCGCGGAGGTCACCCTCCCCGGACTGGGTAAGCTCAGCGGAGCCATCCCCGGCACCGGGTCCAACCCCGGAGGCACGAACCCTGGGGGCTCCGACCTCCTCGGTTCAATCCCTGTCGTCGGACCAATCCTGGACGGACTCACCGGATCGCTCCCCGGCGGGACGACTCCGGGCGGCTCCAAACCCGGTGGATCCAACCCCACCGGATCGAACCTGCTCGGATCGATCCCCGTCGTCGGACCAGTCCTCGACGGACTGACCGGATCGCTCCCTGGCGGGACGACTCCCGGCGGTTCCAACCCCGGTTCGGGCTCGAACCCCGGCGGAACGGACCTGCTCGGATCGATCCCGGTGGTCGGCTCGATTTGGGACTCGCTGACGGGCGGGCTTCCGAATGGCCGCAATCCCGGCAGTGGATCGAACCCTGGAGGCACAAGTCCGCTGGGCGCAATCCCCGTCGTCGGCCCGATCCTGGATGAGCTCTCCGGAACCATCCCCGGCAGCGGGACGAACCCGGGAACCGGATCCAACCCCGGCGGAACGGACCCGCTCGGATCGCTTCCGGTGGTCGGCCCAATCCTGGGCGGACTGACCGGATCGCTTCCTAGCAGCACGGTTCCCGGATCCGGATCCAACCCCGGTTCCGGGAGCAATCCTGGCGGAACGACCCCCGGAGGCACCGACCTCCCCGGATCGATCCCGGTGGTCGGCCCTATCCTGGACGCACTCACCGGGTCCCTGCCCGGCGGCAGCATCCCCGGTTCCGGATCCAACCTCGGGTCCGGGTCGAACCCTGGAGGCTCAAACCTCCTCAGTTCGGTCCCTGTGGTCGGACCGTTTCTCGATTCCGTTGCGGGCAACCTGCCCACCGGCGGCGCGTCCGGCAGCGGATCGGGCTCGGCGGGTTCCGGAGCCTTGGGTTCACTTCCCGTGGTGGGAACCATCGTGCACAGCCTGACGAGCAGTCTGCCGTCGGGCTCCACGGGAACGGGAGGCAACCAGGGAAGCGGCTCCAGCACGCCGGGTTCGGGCACGGCCGGTTCGAGTTCCGGTGAGGCCGGCTCGATCCCGCTGGTCGGCAGCCTTCCGGTTGTCGGACCGATCCTGGATGCCGCGACCGGTGCCCTCACCGGGGCATCCGCTCCGGCAACAGGCGCCGGCACCACGGGTGGCACAACCGGCACGGGCACAACCGGCACCGGCACCACTTCGGGAACCGACACGGGCGGCACCTCCGGTGACAGCGCCGGAATCGCCGCCCTGCCGATCGTCGGGAGCACTTTCGCATCCGTCGTCGACCCGGTGACCCACGTCGCGGACGACGCGGCCGGCATGGTGCTCGGTGCGAACGGCGCCGATCCTGTTTCGGGTGTGGTCGGAAGCGTGGTCAGCGTTCCGGTCGCAATGGCCGACGCGCTGCTCGGCTCCGTGACCGGTAGCTCGTCGTCCACCGGAAACGGCGGCACGACGGGTGGCACGACCGGCACCACGGGAAGCACCGGCGGCACCGCAACCACGGCCGTGGCCGCCTCGGCGGGCTCCGCAGCACCGGCATCCGCGCTCTCGGCGGGTTCGAGGGTCGGAGCCGACGCCAGCGGTTCGGGCGTCGGGCCGTCCGTGAACACCGGCGGTGAACTGGTGGAGAACGGCAACTGGGGTGCTGTGGGCATGGCGGCGCTCGCCCTGCTGGCGGCCCTGGGTGCCGCGTTCGGCCTGCGTCGCAAGCCGCGGGTCGAAGGGTCAGAGACGCGTTGATCCGTTCACGAAGGATGATGGTGGCCGTGGCGCTGGTCGCGGCCGCCATCATCCTCGTCGCCGGGGCGGTCGGAGTCGTCGCGACTCGGGCCGTCCCCGCGAGCGGGCCCGTCGACCTCAAGGGGAACGTCGTGCAGCTGGATCCGGGCGACACACCAGCACCTCAAGTCCTGCAACGGATGCACGCCGTCACCAACACGGGATCACGGTTCGTCGTCCCCTCCGTCGGCCTGGATGTTCCGCTCGGCTCCCTCGACGTCGTCGACGGCGAGATCACGCCGCCCGGCTTCACCTCCGCATACCGCGTCGACAACCTCGGCGTGCCGCTCTCCCGTGCCGGCACGGGATCCGTCTTCGTCGTCATGCACTCGCTCCGCAACGGGGGCGTGGGCCCGGGCAACTACCTGATCGACGTGGATGCCGAAACATCGCGGGTGCGTCCGGGCGCGGTCATCCGCGTGGGAGGTCTCACCTACACCGTCACCGGATCGAAAGCGCTCAAAAAGAGCACAGTGCCGGCCGACTCATCACTCTGGGCGAACACTCCCGGACGCCTCGTCGTATTCACCTGTCTGCAGGTGCCGGCGCAGACCGAGTCAGTCGACAACCTGGTCGTGTTCGCAAAGCTGGACGTTGGTGCGAGCCGGTAGAAGTGCTCCTCACTACGGAAACGAAGCGTTGCTTCGTTTCCGGCGAGGGGGGAGTTGTCCCTATCGCCCCTCCACACGCCGCTTCGCGGCGCGCGGAGCCTCCGGCGATGGGGGCCCACCCCCAAGTGCGGCTTCGCGTCCTCCCGAGCGCACGAATGAGGAGAGCCCCCGGTTTCCCGGGGGCTCTCCTCATTCGTGCGCGAGGGGGGAGTTGAACCCCCACGCCCTCACGGGCACACGGACCTGAACCGTGCGCGTCTGCCTATTCCGCCACTCGCGCTGATCCGTCGACACTTGCGTGCCAACCCAGCGAGATTAGCATGCACCGTCGACCGATGCCATTTGACCGCTTGAGCCCAGCACTCGAGAATTCCAGGCCGAGATTGTCGTGATGGCTCGATCAAAAGGCATCCCGGGACGGGCATTTCCCATCCGAAGCGAAATCGGGGACCCGAGGTGCCGCTTCGAGCAGAAATAGCAACAACGAGGGTCCGCCATTTCCCGCCACCGCCACCACACTGCTCCTACTGCCAGCGCCGAATCCCTCCACACGCCGCTCGCCCCAGCCCCGGCCCACACGCGGCCATGCCCGGGGCCCTTCACACGGTCTGCGGCTAACATGCACATAGTCGTCGGGCAGATCGGGAGACCTGTGGGCATTCTGGACAGTTTCGAGAAGGGCCTCGAACGCGCCGTCAATGGTGCGTTCGCGAAGACCTTCCGGTCCGGCGTGCAGCCTGTCGAGCTCACCAGCGCTCTTCGTCGTGAGCTCGACACGAAGGCGGCCGTGGTCACGCGTGACCGCATCCTCGCCCCTAACGACTTCACGCTGAGCCTCGCCCCCGGCGATTACAAGCGCATGAGGGCCATGGGTCCCGCGCTCACCGACGAGCTCACCGACTTCGTGCAGCAGCACGCTCGCAAGCAGCACTATCAGTTCGCCGGCGGCATCTCGATCACGATGCAGCCCGACGAGTCGCTCTCCACGGGCATCCTGCACGTCGAGTCGCAAAACGTGAAGGGCGACGTCGCCTGGGTGCCGGTGCTCGACATCGCCGGCAAGCGCTACCCGCTGACCAAGGGCCGCACCGTGGTGGGCCGTGGCCGTGAGGCCGACATCACGGTGGATGACAGCGGCACTTCCCGCAAGCACATCGAGATCGCCTGGGACGGCTCGCACGCGCAGGTGCGCGACCTGGGCTCCACGAACGGATCCCAGTTGAACGGCCAGCCGGTCAAGAAGGCCGTTCTCGAGCCCGACTCGGTCATCACCATCGGACGCACCCGCATCGTGTTCCGCGTGTTGCCCCAGGCATCCGCCCGCCGCCCCTCCGCTCCCGAACCGGACGACATCACCCGCCGGCACGACATCGACGGGTTCTGGCAGCGATGACCGTCAGCACGCTCACGCTGCTGGTGCTGCGCATCGGATTCCTCCTGCTGCTGTGGCTCTTCGTGTTCGCCATCGTCTACGCCCTGCGCAGCGACCTGTTCGGGCAGCGGGTGCGCAAATTGCAGACGGATGCTCAGCCCACCCCGTTCGCGAACGTCGCCTCCGCGCCTCCCGCCGCGGCATCCGCCCCGACGCCTGCATCAGGCATGGCCGCAGGCTCGATCGCCACTCCCGATCATCCGCTCGCCGGCCTCGCCCGCCCCACGACCGGGCCGGTCGAGCAGCAGAGCCCGACCGGGCGTGGCTTCCGCGACGAACCGACCGGGGCCTTCACGGGTCGCACCAGCTTTCCGAACCGTCCCATGGCCACCGTGCTCACCGCCAACAAGCTCGTCATCACGTCCGGTCCACGCCGCGGCACTGAGGTGCCGCTCGGCAACGAGCCGATCACCATCGGCCGCTCCGGCGAGTCGGGGCTGGTCATCCGCGACGACTACACGTCCACCCATCACGCCCGGCTGATGCTGTGGAACAACGAGTGGATGATCCAAGACCTCGACTCCACCAATGGCACGTTCCTCGACGGTCAGCGAGTGACCGTTCCCACGCAGGTTCCCCTCGACGCTCCCATCAAGATCGGCACGACCACGTTCGAGCTGCGGCGGTAGCGGGTGACCTCGATCAGGGCCGCTGCGGCGTCGCATGTGGGCAAGGTGCGCTCGAACAACCAGGACTCCGGCTATGCCGGAGCCTCGCTTTTCCTGGTGGCGGATGGCATGGGCGGTCACGCGGGCGGCGATGTGGCGTCAGCGATCGCGACCAACCGCATCAAGGAGATCGACCACGACTACCCGACCGCCGAGGATGCCCAGGTGGCGCTGCAGTCCGCGCTGCTGGCGGCGAACGGGCTGCTCGCCGAGACGGTGTTCGAGCATCCGGAGCTCACCGGGATGGGCACGACCGTCAGCGCGCTCATCCGCGTCGACGGCAAGGTCGCCCTCGCCCACATCGGCGACTCCCGCATCTACCTCTTGCGCGACGGCGAGCTGAAGCAGGTCACCACCGACCACACGTTCGTGCAGAGACTCGTCGACACGGGGCGCATCACCGAGGAGGAGGCGCTCACGCACCCCCGCCGGTCCGTGCTGATGCGCGTGCTCGGCGACGTCGATTCCTCTCCCGAGATCGACACCTGGACGCTCGACACCATGCCAGGCGACCGCTGGCTGATCTGCTCCGACGGCCTGAGCGGAGTGGTCAAGCAGGAGTCCATCCAGACCGTTCTCGCGCACGTCGACTCCCCGAAGGCCGCCGCCGATCGCTTGGTGCGGGCGAGCCTGGATGCCGGTGCTCCCGACAACGTCACCGTCGTCGTCATCGACATCGACCGCGCGATCGACGGCGTGCGCGAACCGGTCACGGTGGGATCGGCATCCGCCCCCGTGCAGTTCGAGCATGAGGCGACCACGCACACGCGTGCGCTGCGGCTTCCCGCGCTACGCCTGCATCCGTCCCGGCCCGCCACCGGTCCGACGCACTTCGAACCGCAGACCGACGATTACCTCGACGAGCTCATCGAAGAGGATCAGCGCAGGGTGCGCCGCCGCCGGCTCACCTGGCTGCTCAGCGCGATACTGCTCGTCGTCGCCATCGTGCTCGCCGGCATCCTCGGTTACGAGTGGACGCAGTCCCGCTACTTCGTGGGCGAGTCGCAGGGCAAGGTCGCCATCTTCCAGGGCGTGCAGCAGAACCTCGGGCCGATCGCGCTCTCGCACGTGCACACCAAGACCGACATCCTGGTCGGCAGCCTGAGCGCCTACGAGAAGCAGCAGGTCGAAGACACCATCAACGCGTCGTCGCTGCACGACGCCGAACGCATTGTGAGACAGCTTTCCGATGACAGCTCCGGCTAGCGCGACGGCCTCGACCGCACGCTCCGGTGCCACGACCGCACCGGTGCGGCGCATCCGCCTGCCCAAGAAGCTGCGCAACGTCGAGCTCGCCCTGCTGATCTTCGCGTGCGCGATCAACGCGGTCGCGATCGCGCTCGTCGAGCTCGGCGCGCTGGGGCACCTCGACTTCACGCTTCTCTACCTCGGCGCCGGGCTCTCCGCGCTCGTGGTGGCGATGCACGTGGTCATGCGCTACCTGGCACAGGATGCCGACCCCTTCCTCCTTCCTATCTCCACACTTCTCAACGGGGTCGGGATCGCCGAGATCTACCGCATCGACATCGCCAGGGGCGACTCCGGCTGGGAGTCGGCGGCCGTGCGTCAGATCGTGTGGACCGCGATCGCCGTGATCTGCGCCATCGGCGTCGTCATGCTCATCCGCAACCACCGGGTGCTGCAGCGCTACACCTATGTGTTCGGGTTCGGGGCGCTGGTGCTGCTCATCCTGCCGATGCTGCCGCTGATCGGACGCCAGGTGAACGGCGCCCGGGTGTGGATCGGCATCGGGCCGTTCAGCTTCCAGCCGGGCGAGATAGCGAAGATCGCGCTGGCGATCTTCTTCGCCGGGTATCTCGTCCAAGCGCGCGACTCCCTGTCGATGGTCGGCAAGAAGGTGCTCGGGGTGCGGTTCCCGCGGCTGCGTGACCTCGGCCCCATCCTCGTGCTCTGGGCCGTGTCGATGGCCGTGATCGTCTTTCAGCACGACCTCGGCACGGGCCTGCTCTACTTCGGACTCTTCCTCGTGATGATCTATGTGGCCACGGCGAGGGTGGGCTGGGTCGTCATCGGCCTCGTGCTTTTCGTGGGCGGCGCGTTCATCGCCAGTCGCATCCTCGACTACGTGCAGGGTCGCTTCCAGAACTGGCTCGAGCCGTTCAACGACCACGTCTACAACGCCACCGGCGGCAGTTACCAGTTGGTGCAGGGCATCTTCGGCCTCGCTCACGGCGGCCTGCTGGGCACGGGACTCGGGCAGGGACGACCCAACATCACCCCGCTCGCCGAGAGCGACTACATCATCGCGAGCCTGGGCGAAGAACTCGGCCTCATCGGCATCTTCGCCATCCTCTGCCTCTACCTGCTCTTCGTGTCCCGCGGCTTCCGCGTAGGGTTCGCCAGTCAGGACGACTTCGGCAAGCTCCTCGCCGTCGGCCTCGCCTTCACCATGGCGCTGCAGGTGTTCATCGTGATCGGCGGCATCACCCGGGTCATCCCGCTCACCGGGCTCACCACGCCGTTCCTCGCCGCCGGCGGATCGTCCCTGGTCGCCAACTGGATCATCGTCGCCCTCCTGCTGCGCCTCTCCGACACCGTCCGCAACCAACCAAGGCTGGTGGTGTGACTCGTGAACAAGGAGATCAAGCGCGTCAGCATCGTGGTGCTGTGCATGTTCCTGGCGTTGTTCGTGTCGACATCCGTGATCCAGGTCGGCGTGGCCGACAGCCTCAACGCGGATGCCCGCAACACCCGAACCCTCGACGACAGTTACAACGTGCAGCGTGGCTCGATCCTCGTGAACGGCCAGCCGGTGGCGCAATCGGTGCCGAGCAACGATTCCTACAACTACCAGCGCCAGTACCCGCAGGGACCGCTGTATTCCTCGGTCACCGGATTCTTCCCGATCAGCGGCGCGCCGACCGGCGTCGAGGGCGCGATGAACAGCGAGCTGAGCGGAACGTCGAACGACGCCTTCTTCGACCAACTGCAGAACCTGGTGACGGGCAAGCATCCGCAGGGCAACTCCGTGGAGCTCACGATCGACCCGGTCGCGCAGAAGGCCGCCTACGACGCCCTCGGCTCGCAGCAGGGCGCGGTCGTGCTGCTGCAGCCGAAGACCGGGCGCATCCTCGCCATGGTCTCCAAGCCCGACTTCGACCCGAACACGCTTGCGGTGCACAACGTCAAGCAGGTGGATGCCCTGTACCAGCAGCTCCTCGACGCCCCCGGCGAGCCGTTGATCAACAAGTCGATCAACGAGCTGAACCCCCCGGGGTCGACGTTCAAACCGGTCGTGCTGTCGGCCGCGCTGGAGAGCGGCGACTACACGCTCGACTCACAGATGCCCAACCTGTCGAGTCTCACGTTGCCGGGCACGAACACGAAGATCTACAACGACACGTTCAGCACGTGCGGCCCCGGCGACACGGTCTCGCTCGAGACCGCGCTCATCCTCTCCTGCAACATCCCCTATGCCGAGCTGGCGATGAAGCTGGGATCGGATGCCATCAAGGCGCAGGCCGAGAAGTACGGCTTCAATCAGAGCTTCATGGTGCCCATGCGCACTTCGGCCAGCGAGTACCCCGGCTACAGCAGCCTGGCCGACACCGCGATGAGCGGATTCGGGCAGAAGGACGATAAGGCGACGGCGCTGCAGATGGCGATGAATACGGCCGCGATCTCCACCGGCGGCGTGGTGATGAAGCCCAGCCTCATCGAGTCGGTTCTGACCCCCGACCTACAGGCCCGGGAGTCGTTCAAGCCGACTCAGTTCGGCCGGGCGACGAGCAAGAACACGGCCGACGCCATCGCCCAGACCATGGTCAAGGACGTCTCAGAGGGCGTCGCGAGCAATGCAAGAATAGACGGGGTCAAGGTCGGCGGTAAGACCGGTACCGCACAGAACGGCTCTAAAGACCCTTACACCCTGTGGTTCACCGGGTTTGCGCCGGCGAACGATCCTCAGTTCGCGGTGGCGGTCGTGGTCGACAATGGTGGCGGACTAGGTCAGAGCGGTGACGGAAATTCCGTCGCCGCTCCGATCGCGAAGAAGGTACTTGAGGCGGTGCTTGGCAAATGAGACCCACGGCAGGGCTCACGTTCGGCGGACGATACGAACTCCAGTCGCGGATCGCAGTCGGCGGCATGGGCGAGGTCTGGCAGGCCACCGACCTCGTCATAGGCCGTCAGGTCGCCATCAAGATCCTCAAGGATGAGTACCTCGGCGATCCGACCTTCCTCGAGCGCTTCCGCTCTGAGGCAAGGCACGCGGCACTCGTCAACCACGAAGGCATCGCCAACGTCTTCGACTACGGCGAGGAAGACGGCAGCGCCTACCTCGTGATGGAACTCGTGCCGGGCGAGGCGCTGTCGAGCATCCTGGAGCGCGAGCACACGCTCTCCACCGACAAGGTGCTCGACATCGTGGCTCAGACGGCCGCGGCGCTGCACGCCGCACACGCGGCCGGCCTGGTGCACCGCGACATCAAGCCGGGCAACCTTCTCATCACGCCGGATGGCCGGGTCAAGATCACCGACTTCGGCATCGCCCGCATCGCCGACCAGGTTCCGCTCACCGCGACCGGCCAGGTGATGGGCACGGTGCAGTACCTGTCGCCGGAGCAGGCATCCGGGCATCCCGCGTCACCGACCACCGACATCTACTCGCTCGGCATCGTCGCCTACGAGTGCCTGGCCGGCCGCCGCCCGTTCACGGGCGAGTCGCAGGTGGCGATCGCGATGGCGCAGATCAACGAGCAGCCCCCGCCGCTGCCTGTCACGGTCAGCGAGCCGGTGCGCAACCTGGTCTACGCGTGCATCGCGAAGAACCCGGCCGAGCGGCCCTCGTCGGCGGCCCACCTCGCGCGCGCGGCGACCGCACTGCGCCGCGGCGACATCCAGGCGGCCGCGGCAGCCGTGCCGGCGGTGCTCGGCGACGAGACCGACACGACACGGTTCAACACGCTTCTCCTCCCTGGCGGCGCTGCTGCCGCCGCGGCTGGCGACACGCAGGCGACGACATTGCTCTCGGCAACCGAGACCGCCGAGGAACCCGCGGAGACCAAGAAGAAGCGCAGCCCGTGGACCTGGCCGCTGATCGCGCTCATCGCGCTGCTGGCGATCATCCTGATCGCGACCCTCATCGCGCTGCTCACGCAGGGCCACGGCAACCCGGCTCCGTCGACATCGCCCCCGGCGTCCACCCCGTCCGTAGTGCACACAACACCCAAGACGACGCCGACGAAGACGCAAGCGACGACAGGCACAATCAACCGAGGCGACTACCTGGGTAAGACGTACGATCAGGCGGTGGCAGCGTTGAACGCAGCCGGCTTCCAGAAAATCACGCGGAACGTGGGGACCGCCGCTCCGTCCGCTGACAAAGTGAACACGGTTTACGACATCAACCCCACCGGAACCGTGCCGTTCTCCACCACGATCACTCTCACCATCTACGACAATGTCACGCCGCCTTCGGCACCGACGGACTCAGTCACCCTGGCGGGCGGCAAGGCGACCGTGGGCCAGCCCGCGACGTTCAACTTCGGTTCTGCTCAGTGCCCCGCCGGACAGACCCTTACGGGCCGCCAGCTCTACGTCGACGGCGCGGGGGTCGGACCGACCACCGGCAGCCAGCAGCAGTACACGTTCAGCGACACGAAGCCGCACAACGTCACCTACACGATCTTCTGCGGGCAGTCGGTCGAGTCGGCCCAGTCGCCGCCCCTGCAGGTCACCGCATCCAGCGGCAGCACGCCGACTCCGTAGAGGTCTGGGCGTTCACCCACCGCTCGACGCGGTGTACCGAACACTCAACTTGGCCCCGTTACACTGTTCGCAGTGTTGCCTGACGTCGAATCCACCGCCACGGACGAACCCCGCATGATCGCGGGGCGATACCGTGTGGGCGAGCTCATCGGGCGCGGCGGCATGGCCGACGTGCACAAGGGTGTCGACATCCGTTTGGGGCGAACGGTAGCGGTCAAATTGCTGAAGCCCTCACTGGCGACCGACCCTGCTTTCCGCACCCGTTTCCGGCAGGAGGCGCAGGCTGCGGCGCGCATGGCGCACCCCACGATCGTCCGCGTCTTCGACGCGGGCGAAGAAACCGTGCGCGATGCCATGGGCAACGAGGTGCAGGCCCCCTTCATCGTGATGGAGTACGTGGACGGCGTGCTGCTGCGCGACATCCTGCGCAACGGCCCGCTCGACCCGGCAGAGGCGGCGCGCATCGTATCCGGGCTCCTGACCGCGCTCGAATACTCGCACCGCGCGGGCGTCGTGCACCGCGATATCAAGCCCGGCAACATCATGGTCACCCGGGCCGGCCAGGTGAAGGTGATGGACTTCGGCATCGCCAGGGCCATCAGCGACTCGTCGGCCACGGTCGCTCAGACCACCGCCATCCTCGGCACAGCCAGCTACTTCTCGCCCGAGCAGGCGAAGGGCGAGACGGTGGACGCCCGCACCGACCTGTATTCCACGGGCGTCGTGCTCTTCGAGATGCTCGCCGGCCGCCCGCCGTTCCGCGGCGATACCGCCGTGGCGGTCGCGTACCAGCACGTGAGCGAGCAGCCGGTCAAGCCGAGCAGCATCAACCCCAAGGTCTCCCCCGCCTACGACATGGTCGTCATGCGTGCGCTGGCGAAAGACCGCTTCCAGCGCTACCAGAGCGCTGCCGAGTTCCGCGACGATCTCGAGCTCGCGGCATCCGGCAAGGTACCGGTGCACAAGAAGCGCGGCGACGCCTTCGACGCCGCGCTCTTCGGTGAATCGGTGACGAGCCCCACCCCGACCGAGGCGGCGCTGCGCCAGCTCGCCGACGACGACCAGGTGGTGCGCACACAGAACCGGCCGCCCGTGCTGTGGATCTGGGCCGGTGTGCTCAGCGTCGCGGTCATCATCGCCGCGCTGCTGCTGTGGGTCTTCAATCAGACACCCACTCAGCACCTCGCCGACAACGCCGCGAAGGTTCCCGTCGTGGCCGGCATGACGGTCAAAGAGGCGACGGATGCCCTCCACAAGGTAAAACTCGACCCCACCTTCACCGACGAGTCGAGTACATCGGTACCGAAGGGCAAGGTCATCGGCACCAACCCCGGTTCCGGCGTCATCGCCAGCAAGGGCGACAGCGTGACGGTCTACGTCTCGAGTGGAGCAAAGCCAGTGCAGGTGCCGACGGATGTCGCAGGCAAGTCGATCTCTGACGCCCAGAAGGAGCTCCAAGACCTCGGCTTCAAGACGGGCCAGATCACCCAGCAGGACTCTGCCACTGTGGCGGCCAACGTGGTCATCAGCACGGATCCGGCGGTCGGTTCCACCGCCCACGAGGGCGACACGATCAACTTCGTCGTCTCGAACGGGCAGGTCAACCTTCCCGACCTCACGGGAAAGAGCGTTCAGCAGGCAACGGCCATTCTGCAGGATCCCAGCCTCGGACTGGTCCCCGACGCCGAGGGCGATCCTTCGTGCAAGACGCAGACCGGCGCTCCCGTGAACCATCAGGACCAGGCCCCCGGCCCGGTACCCCAGGGCTCGACGATCAAGTTCACCTACTGCACTGGGTAGCTTTGCGCGCCTCCGGCGCGCCGCAGTCGGCGGGCCGCGTGATTGCGTACGGCGGCGGCGCGCGAGCCGCCGCCTCGTAGAGCGTGTTGCGTCGGCCGCTTGGTCGCCTTGTCCCAGTCTGGTTGTGTCGGACACGATCGGGCTGCTTGGCGGGCGCGCCTCGGAGAAGCAGCGCTCGCGAGGCTAGGTGCACGCGATGAGGCCAGGTGCATGGGCACCGGTCTCGGCGCATGCACCTAGTGTCACTGGCGTGCGGACGTCAGCCGGCCGCTAGCAGCGGGTCGAGCGTGCGAGCGCGCTCCTTCGCGGACTCCAGGCCCGCGACGGCCAGCCAGTTGCCGAGCATCCGGTAGCCGTCCTCCGTGAGCACCGACTCGGGGTGGAACTGCACACCGAAAATCGGGGCCTCACGGTGGCGGAGTCCCATGATCACGCCGCCGGGCGTGCGCGCAGTCACGATGAGCTCGTCGGGCACGGTGTCGTCGACGACGGCGAGCGAGTGATACCGCGTGGCCGTGAAGCCCTGCCGCACGTCCTCATAGAACGACGATCCGTCGTGTTCCACGATCGACGTCTTGCCGTGCATCAGTTCCTCTGCGTTCGTCACGGTGGCTCCGAACGCCTCCGCGATCGCCTGATGACCGAGGCAGACGCCCAGCAGCGGGGTTCCGGATGCAAGCGCCGCCTTGACCATATCGATCGACACGCCCGCGTCGGCCGGTGTTCCGGGCCCGGGCGACAGCAGCACGGCGTCGTAGTCCTTCAGAACCTGAGGCACGTCATCCGCCTCGATGGCGTCGTTGCGCACCACATCGGTCTGCGCACCCAGTTCGCGCAGGTATCCGTTCAGCGTGTAGACGAAGCTGTCGTAGTTGTCGATCACGAGCACTCGGGTCATGTCGCAACCGTCCCTTCCTCATTGCCCTGCAAAAGACTATCGACCCACGGGAACACCCAGGTGACCAGGCAATAGAGCACGACTGCCGCCAGCACGACCAGAATCAGTACGCGCAGCCAGACCGGACCCGGCAACACCCGCCACAGCGCGCCGTACATCAGCTGCCCCCCACTTCGGATGCGATCGCCGCCGGAGGACCGGCGGAAAGCGGCTGCCACGACTCGAACACCCCGAACGCGGCGATGCGTTCCTGGGCGTGGTACGGCGGGTTGCACGTCGTCATCGTGATGTATCTGTCGGAGGCTCGAGCACCCTGCACCTGCGGCACCGAGTACAGCACCTGCACCGCGTTCGGCGAGATGTACTCCATGTTGCGGAACCGGTACGTGTAGTAGCCGTCCTTGGTCTGGATGTAGATGGCGTCGCCGACCTGCAGCTTCGACACGTCGATGAACGTGTTGCCGTAGCCGGTGTCGTGCGCGGCGATGGCGAAGTTGCCCACCTCACCGGGCATCGCCGTCCCCGGGTAGTGCCCAACACCCGCGTTGTAGCTGTTCAGGACGGACTCGACGTCGACCGTCTCGCGGATCGTCCTCTTCCAGTCCGCACCGAACCGGGGCACGTAGATCACGGCGAACGGCTGCGCCGCGCCCGGCGCCTTCATCACCGGCGGCGGTCCATAGCCGGCGGTCTTCGTACCGTCTGCCGAATCGCTCGGGGTCGCGACCGGTGTCGGGGTCGGGGTCGGAGCGTCTTTCGCCTCGTCGAGGAACTTCTTGCTCTGCTGCGCGGCGGCGCTGTTCTGCTGCGCGGCGAGCACGCTGGACTGCCACCAGGTCTGCCATCCGATGAAGAGCAGCACGAGCACGCCCGCAGTGACGAGCAGCTCGCCGGTCACCCCTACGACGGACACCTTGTGGCGTCGCTTCGGCCGGGTCGCAGGATTCCTGCGCCCGGCGGAGTCGTCGCGATCGGTCACGAGTCGGGAGTCTAATGGCGTGCGCTCTGCACGCGCCGAGTAGTGGTCACCTTCATTTGCCGCTCACCGGAATCCCGATCCTCTCCCCGGTAAGATAAGC
Organism: Humibacter ginsengisoli; assembly: GCF_054780095.1. Lineage (NCBI taxonomy): Bacteria > Bacillati > Actinomycetota > Actinomycetes > Micrococcales > Microbacteriaceae > Humibacter > Humibacter ginsengisoli. The sequence continues at coordinate 282,860 of NZ_BAAGWZ010000012.1, read as the reverse complement.
CGCACTATGGCTTCCAAGACCCGCACCAAGCGTTCCTCCCGGCCGGCCAACGAAGCCCGGTCGAACGACGACGCACCGAACCCGGTATGGTTCCTGCCGGTCATGCTCGGCTTCATGATCATCGGACTGCTGTGGATCGTGGTGTTCTACGTCAGCGGCAGCCAGTACCCGATCCCGCAGCTCGGCGCCTGGAACATCCTGATCGGCTTCGCGATTGCGTTCGTCGGGTTCCTCATGACCACCCGCTGGCGTTAGCACGACCTTTCTAGTCGGCCGTCCAATTACACCGGTGTAATTATCCCCCTGTGGGTAAGCCTGTGGATAACTCCGGTGCAGAGGTCCAGGGTTCAGGCGCCGGCGAAGACGTGCCAGCTGCCGGCGAGCACCAGCAGCACGCCCAGCACGATCAGCAGCACCACTTGAAGCGGGCGCCGTGATCGGGCGCGCGTCTGCGTGTAGATGAGACCGACCAGTGCTCCACCTACCAGGCCACCGACGTGTGCCTGCCAGGCGATGCTGAACCCGGGCAGAAAGCTGATCACGAGGTTGATGCCCACGAGCACGAGCAACTGGGTGATGGGTCCGCCCAGGTGACGCTGGATGATCAGCAGCGCCGCCATCATGCCGAAAATCGCGCCGGATGCGCCGACCACCGGCTGTACCGGGGAGTCGAGCACGTAGACCCCAACAGAGCCTGCGATCGCGCTCAGTACGAAAAGCGCCGCATACCGCGCCCTGCCCAGCATCGGCTCGAGCACCATGCCGAAGATCCACAGCGTGTACATGTTGAGCGCGATGTGCAGGATGTTCGCGTGCACGAACGCGGTGGTGATCATGCGCCACGGCTCGAAGGATGCGAGTACCGCCCCCTGGGAGGTCTGCACGACCGCACCGCTCGGGTATCCGTAGATCCCTGCATACCAGAGCGATGACGTCACCGGCCCGTTGCCCAGCCCGGTCACCCACTGCGCGATGAACACCAGGATGCAGATCCCGATGATGACGTAGGTGACGGTCGGCTGCCTCGGCCCGGTGAACCGGGTGAGGAACGCGGACTTGGTGCGGGGTGCCGTCGCGCGCTGCTGCCTCATGCACTCAGGGCAGATGTATCCGACCGGTGCCGGCGTCTGGCATTGGCCGCAGATGGCGCGCCCGCAGCGCTGGCAGCGCACGTAGGTCGGCCGGTCCGGATGCCGGTAGCAGACGAGCGCAGACGGCTCCCCTGGTGTGGTCGGTTGCGACACGCTGTGCTCGGTGAAGGTCGGTGTGCGCGGGCCGGCGCGGCGAGCTACGCCTGCTCGACGGAGATCGACTCGATGACGACGTCGTCGAGCGGGCGATCGCGGGAATCCGTGGGAACACCGGCGAGCTTGTCGACGATGCGCCGCGACTCGTCGTCGGCGACCTCACCGAAGATGGTGTGCTTGCCCTGGAGCCACGTGGTCGGCCCGACGGTGATGAAGAACTGGGAACCGTTGGTGCCGCGGCCGCCCTGGATGCCTGCATTCGCCATGGCCAGCATGTACGGCTGCGTGAAGTCGAGGTCAGGGCTGATCTCGTCGTCGAACCGGTAGCCGGGGCCGCCGGTGCCTGTACCCAATGGGTCGCCGCCCTGGATCATGAAGCCCGGGATGATGCGGTGGAAGATCACGCCGTCATAGAGGTTGTCGGAGCGCGCTTGACCCGTGCCGGGATCGGTCCACTCCTGCTCGCCCGTGGCGAGGCCGACGAAGTTGCGAACCGTCTTCGGTGCGTGATTGCCGTACAGGTTGACGGCGATGTCGCCGTAGTTGGTGTGCAGGGTGGCCACCGCGGTGTGCTTCGACATGGGCCCAATTCTTGCATAGCGGTTCCTGGCGTCCGCTGGCAGGTTCTGTCCACCCCCTGGCCGCCGAGCGTTTCGGTGGCAAGATGGAGGAACGCAAGTACGACCGGGTGGAGGAACCGTGAGTCTGTCACGCAAGCGCCAGAAGGAACTCAACCGGCTTCGCGCTGAAGCCCTCGATCTGTGGGACGCACAGCAGCAGGTGCTGGGTCGCGCGAACTCGGTGGCCCAGAAGGCCGGCCAGCAAGCCGCGAGCTACACCCGCGAGGAGGTCGCCCCCCGCGTTCGCGAGGGGTACGACCAGTACGTGCGCCCGGTCACGCGCGCCGCAGGCGACGTGATCGGCAATACCGTTGTCCCGGCCGTCGGCACCGTTCTCGGCACCGCCCTCAGTGTTGCCGACGTCGCGCACGACACCAGAGTTCAGGCGGCTGTGAAGCGTTTGCAGGGCGCGAAGCGCGAGCTCACCAAGCCTGCGAAGTCCGGTCCCGGGTTCGGCACCTATCTCGCGCTCGCTCTCGGCGCCGCCGCCGTGATCGGGGTCGTCTACGCCGTCTGGCAGACCTTCCGCGCAGACGACGAACTGTGGGTCGCCGAAGACGACTCCACCGAGCCGCCGGTGGCGGAGTAGCCTCCGCTCACTCGATCAGCCCTGCGAAGCGAAGGCCGATCTCGACGAGCGATACCCTTCGCAGAGCCGGGATCTCGTCGAGCCCGAACCAGCGCGCCTCATCGGTTGAGCCATCCGCCTCGTTGGTGAGCGAGCCCGCAACCACGTGGGCGCTGTAGACGATCCGCAGCGCCTGGAGCGCGCCGAGACCCGGGTTTCGCTGCTCCTCCGGGATGACGTGCGAGTGCACGCCGATCAGCTCGTCCAGTTCCGCGTCGTATCCGGTCTCCTCACGCACCTCCCGAACGGCTGCATCCGCCGGATCTTCGCCGGACTCGAGGCCCCCGCCCGGAAGCGTCCAGCCACTGCGCCCGTGCTCATTCCAGTGCGCGAGCAGCACCCTGGAGCCGTCGGCGATGACCGCGTAGGCGGCGACCCGGATGTCCATGCAGACACCCTACGTCGGCAGTCCCTTTGTGCCATCTCACCTGCGATGATCGCTACGTGACCCCAGCACCCGGCAACACCGTGCTCCCGTCCGAAGACGCCCTCGTCGGGCTCGGGTTCGACACACCCCATGATGTGAGCACCGCCGAGGTGAGGCCCGGTGGTGCGATCGCCGGGATCATCGGTGTCTGTGTGGGGTTCGGTGCTCTGGTCGGAGTCGGCGTCGGAGGGGTGATGGCGCTGTGGTCGGCCCTGTTCGGCGGCGCCGGCCTGGCCGCGTTCGACTGGATCCTGGCCGGCCTGCCCTGAGACGTGAACTACGAGGCAGTCGCCGGCGCCGTCCAGTCAAGCGTGCCGTTGCGGATGTCGGCGCGCACGTCGGCCAGCCAGGCGGCTTCCGCATCGAGCATCCGGAGTCGGTACTCGTCTTCGAGGAGGTAGATGCGGTCGACCGACGCTCGGGTCAACTGGGCGCGCTGGGATTCTCGTTCCGCATCGACAGCTGACGAACGCTCGGCGATCAGGCGCGCCGCCGACTCGGGGGTGACCATCGCCAGGACCGACAGCGCTGCCGGGAAGCGCGGGAACTCGTCGGCGAGCCCGGTGATCAGAGCGGACAACCACTCGACAGCGGCGTGACGACCGTCGGCCGTGATGGCGTAGACCCGTCGTTCGGGATAGTTCTCGGCTGTAGCGGGACTGTCGGTCTGTTCGACCAGGCCGTAGTCCACCAGCCGAGCGATGATCTGGTGCAGACTGGTGCGTTGCCGAACGTTCACGACCTTGTCTTTGCCGCGATCCTTGATCAGCTTCTGCATGCGATAGACGTGCATCGGCTCTTCGAGCAGCATCGCCAGAACGATCAGGCCCAGCACAGAGGGCCGCAGAGCCGAGGTACGCCGTCTCGCGTCATCGGCACGTGCCATGCTGTTCTCCTCGACTCATCGAACTGGAACTCCCAACACGCGATCCACGGCGTTTCTCACGGAGTCGGTGTCCGCGTGTTCCTCGTCCACCAGCCAGGCGACGTACCCGTCCGGCCGGATCAGGGCCGCCACGGTGTCGTGCGGCAGAACGTCTCTGCCCACCGGTTGCACCGCGATGCCGCGCGAGTGCATCTTTTGTTCCCACTCTTCCGCATCAGAGGCCACGGCGAGTACGAATCTATCGCCCGTCACGTCAAGGATGCTCGTGCGCCGTTCCTTGTCGATCCACCGGTGCGGCATGCGGGCACCTGCCGCGGCGACATCCGCTACGACGCCTGCGAAGGGCGCCGCCGCGACGTTTCCCAGGATCGCGGCCGACCGGTATCGCTGGCCGAACGTGCACACGATGTCGTCGACGTCGTCGTCGATTCCGCCGCCGAATCGGGCCGTCTGCCGCCTGACAGTGAGGTCGGCCAGCGCCAGGGCGACAGGTCGGCGCTCTTCCTCGTAAGTGTTCAGAAGGGTCTGATCCGCTCGCCCATCCAGCACGGCGGCAAGCTTCCAGGCGAGGTTGTGCGCATCCTGGATGCCCGAGTTCGCGCCCATCGCACCAGCAGGCGGCCAGACGTGCGCCGCGTCGCCGACGAGGAACGCGCATCCCTGCCGGTACCGCTCCGCCACGCCAACGGCCTGCTGCCATGGCGTCACGTCGATCACGTCGACCTCTCGCTCAGAGTCGCCGAGCGCGTCACGGATGATCGTGGTGCACTTCTCTGCGTCGAAGGACGTCAGCGGTGTGGTCGCCGGGTCGTAGGTCACGCCGATGCTCCACCTGCCCGGTCGAGCCGTGGTCGTCAGCGACGCGAAGCCGAGTTGCTCGTTGAGCACAATCCAGAACAATGCCCGCTTCTCGACAAGGTCGGCTAGCTCAGCGTCGAACACGATGCTGACCCAGTGCCGCACCTCGGCCGGGCCGTCTCGTCGAATGCCCAACGCCTCACGAAGGCCACTTGCGTATCCGTCTGCCGCGATGAGGTAGTCGCAAGACACGCGCCGCATAGCGCCGCTCCCCAGGCTCCGCAACGTCGCCGTCGCGCCATCCGCGCGCACCTCGATCTGCTCGGCGATGGTTCCGCGTTCGATGATCGCGCCCAGCTCGCGCGCCCGACGGCTGAGCACGGGCTCCACGGTGTTCTGATCCGCCATCACGAAAGAGGAAGGGCTGATCGTGGCCAAGCGCGGGTCGGGCTCCGGGTCGTACAGCCACTCCCACGGGCCGGCCAGAGATGCACACCGAGCGACACCCGCTTCGCCGGCGAACGGCGCCGAGAGCGCCTCCACCTCTTCGTGGATGCCGACCGTGCGATACAGCTCCATGGTCCGCTGGTTGACGCCACGGGCACGCCCCTGCACGCTTACGCCGTCGTGGCGGTCCACCATCAGGGCCTGCACGCCGTTTTGCGCCAGGAAGAGCGCCATGGCTGTGCCCGCATATCCGCCACCCACGATCAGTACCGGCACGTGGATGGCGGGCTCGCCCTGTTCATTGTTGGTCTGCTCGTTCATGCTTCTAGTTATAACATAACTAGTGTGTATATGACTAGATCGGATGCAGCGACTTCAGGCTGAACGTCGCACGAGCACCCGGTGGGGCCAGACCACGATACGGACAGCGGCAGAGAATGAACGGGGACCTGGCAGCACGCACGCACGCCCAAAGATGCGGAACACGCAGACGTCGCCTTGCCGCCAACGCAGGCGAGCGACGGTCAGAACTGTGGAGCCTAGGAGAATCGAACTCCTGACTTCCTGCTTGCAAAGCAGGCGCTCTACCAACTGAGCTAAGGCCCCGTGCGGAGAATTGGTGGGGATACGAGGACTTGAACCTCGGACCTCTTCGTTATCAGCGAAGCGCTCTAACCGCCTGAGCTATATCCCCGACATGGACCATCGAAATGGCCGAATGACAGACTACCTGAGCGCCTTCGATCACGCGAATCGTGGCGGGAGGTGGTCAGTTGTGTTCGCAGCTTCGCTGCTCAACAACTTCCATCGGCTCGGCAGAGCGAGCAAGCTCGCTCTGCGCTCACCTCAGTCAGTTGTTGGTGAAGCCGATCAGCAGGCCACCGGTGATCTTCACGCTGAGGTTGTACAGCAGCGAGCACACGGCACCGAGCGCGGTCGTGATCACCAGGTTGAGGATCGCGACGACGATCGAGAAGCCCATGACCGTGCCGAGGCTGAGAATCGACTTCAGGTCACTGCCGCTCGTGCCCGAGATGTCTTTGAACAGACTGTTCAGGTTGTCGAAGATGCCAGTCTGATCGAGCACGATCCAGATCAGGAACGTACCAACGATCGAGATGATCGCCAGGCACAGACCCACCAGGAACGACAGTTTCACCGCCGACCAGAAGTCGATGTAGACGAGGCGAAGCCTGACCTGCTTGGCCGGCCCCTTCCGAGACGAGGATGTCTTCTTCGCCAATCGTTCCGCCACACTAGTCATCTACGGGGTTGTCCTTTCCGGGCTGCTCGGCCTCCTCACCGGTCGATTCCTCTTCCGGTTCGGCGTCGTGAGCGTCCAGATTCCGCTCGCTGTTCCGCGCGATGGCGATGATCCTGTCGTCATCGGCGAAGCGAGCGAACACGACACCCATGGTGTCACGGCCCTTCGCCGGCACCTCGGCCACGGCAGAGCGTACCACCTTGCCGCTGGCAAGAACCACGAGAACCTCGTCCTCATCCTCGACGATCAGGGCGCCGGCGAGGTCACCTCTGTCATCGCTCAGCTTTGCCACTTTGATTCCCAGACCACCGCGACCCTGTCGTCGGTACTGATCGACAGCGGTTCGCTTCGCGTAGCCGCCCTCGGTCACGACGAACACGTAACCTTCGTCGGCGGAAGCTGAGGTTTCGCTGCGATCCGCGCCCATGGTCCCGATCACGGCTGCATCCAGCAGCGCATCGTCACCGCGGAAGTGCATGCCGATGACACCGGAGGTCGAGCGCCCCATCGGTCGAAGCGCCTCGTCGGTCGCCGTGAATCGCAACGACATGCCCTTGCGCGAGACGAGCAGGATGTCGGAATCCTCCTCGACGAGCAAGGCGGAGATGAGCTCGTCCTCCTCGCGCAGCCGGATCGCGATGATCCCGCCCGTGCGGTTGGTGTCGTACTCCTTCAGCTCAGTCTTCTTCACCAGGCCGTCGCGCGTGGCGAGCACCAGGTACTTCGCGGCGGAGTAGTCGCGGATGTCGAGAATCTCTGCGATCTCTTCATCCGGTTGCATGGCGAGAAGGTTGGCCACGTGCTGGCCCTTCGCGTCCCGTCCTGCTTCGGGCACCTCGTACGTCTTCGCCCGGTAGACCCGGCCCTTGGTCGTGAAGAACAGCAGCCAGTGGTGGGTCGTCGTCACGAAGAAGTGGTCGACGACATCCTCGCCGCGCAGCTGGGCTCCCTTCACGCCCTTGCCGCCGCGATGCTGCGAGCGGTAGTTGTCGCTGCGCGTGCGCTTGATGTAGCCGCCGCGGGTGACGGTGACGACCATCTCCTCTTCGGGGATGAGGTCTTCAACGCTCATATCGCCGTCGAAGCCGTAGAGGATGTTCGTGCGCCGCTCGTCACCGTACTTCTCGGCGATCTCGGTGAGCTCCTCTGACACGATCGATCGCTGGCGAACGTCGTCCGCGAGAATCGCCTTGTAATCGGCGATCTCCGCCTCGAGCTTGGCGAGGTTGTCGATGATCTTCTGCCGTTCGAGGGCCGCGAGCCGGCGCAGCTGCATGGAGAGGATGGCATCCGCCTGCACCTGATCGACGTCGAGCAGCTCGATCAGTCCCGCACGCGCCTCGTCGGCGCTCGGCGAACGGCGGATGAGCGCGATGACCTCGTCGAGCGCGTCGAGCGCCTTCACGAGGCCGCGCTGGATGTGCGCGTCCTCCTCCGCCTTGCGCAGACGGAACTGGGTGCGCCGAACGATCACGTCGATCTGGTGATCGACCCACGCGCTCACGAACCCGTCGAGCGGAAGAGTGCGCGGCACCCCGTCGACGATGGCGAGCATGTTGGCGCCGAAGTTCTCCTGCAGCTGCGTGTGCTTGTACAGGTTGTTCAGCACGACCTTCGCCACGGCGTCGCGCTTGAGCACGATGACCAGCCGCTGGCCGGTGCGACCGCTGGACTCGTCGCGGATGTCCGCGATGCCGCCGATGCGTCCGTCCTTCACGAACTCGGCGATCTTGATCGCGAGGTTGTCGGGGTTGACCTGGTAGGGGAGCTCGGTGACGACGAGGCAGGTGCGGCCTTGGATCTCCTCGACGTTCACGACCGAGCGCATCGTGATCGATCCGCGTCCCGTGCGGTAGGCGTCGTGGATGCCCTTCACACCGAGGATCTGCGCACCGGTCGGGAAGTCCGGCCCCTTGATGCGCTCCATGAGCGCCTCGAGCAGTTCCTCGCGCGAGGCATCCGGGTGCTCCAGCGCCCACAGCGCTCCGGCGGCCACCTCGCGCATATTGTGCGGGGGGATGTTCGTAGCCATGCCGACCGCGATGCCGACCGAACCGTTGACCAGCAGGTTCGGGAACCGGCTCGGAAGGATGGTCGGCTCCTGCGTGCGACCGTCGTAGTTGTCGGTGAAGTCGACGGTGTCTTCGTCGATGTCGCGCACCATCTCGAGCGCGAGCGGTGCCATCTTCGTCTCGGTGTACCGCATCGCGGCCGCACCGTCGTTCCCCGGCGACCCGAAGTTGCCCTGTCCCAGCGCGAGCGGGTACCGCAGGCTCCATGGCTGCACCAGGCGAACCAGGGTGTCGTAGATGGCGGTGTCGCCGTGCGGGTGGAACTGGCCCATCACGTCGCCGACGACGCGCGAGCACTTCGAGAAGGCGCGGTCCGGACGGTATCCGCCGTCGTACATCGCGTAGATCACGCGGCGGTGCACGGGCTTCAGCCCATCCCGCACCTCGGGAAGGGCACGGCCGACGATGACCGCCATCGCGTAGTCGAGGTAGCTGCGCTGCATCTCCAACTGCAGCTCGACCGGCTCGATCTTGCCGTGCACGATGCCATCGTCGATGGGATCGACGTCGGTCGCACTACCGTCGACGTCGCCACTTCCGAGATTGCCAGTGCCGTCGATCTCGTCTGCCATCTACTTCTTCTTCGTCTCTTCTACTCGTTTGCTAACGCTCGCCTGTTTCGATACCTGCGCCGGCCACTCGACCAGCGGTGACTACCGCGGACCAGCTGTACTCAGATGTCGAGGAATCGAACGTCTTTCGCGTTCTTCTGGATGAAATGGCGTCGCGACTCGACGTCCTCGCCCATCAGCGTGGCGAAGGTCTCGTCGGCCGCCGCCGCATCCTCCATGGTCACCTGCCTGAGCGTGCGCGTCTCCGGGTTCATCGTGGTCTCCCAGAGCTCCTGATAGCTCATCTCGCCGAGACCCTTGTAGCGCTGGATGCCGTTGTCTTTCGGGATGCGCTTGCCGGCGGCAAGCCCATCGGCGAGGAGGGCATCCCTCTCGCGGTCGGAGTACACGAACTCGTGGTCGGCGTTCGACCACTTGAGCCGGAACAGCGGCGGCTGGGCGAGGTAGACGTAGCCGAGCTCGATGAGCGGCCGCATGTAGCGGAACAACAGCGTGAGCAGCAGGGTCGTGATGTGCTGGCCGTCGACATCCGCATCCGCCATCAGCACGATCTTGTGGTACCTGGCCTTCTCGCCGTTGAACTCCTCGCCGATGCCCGTGCCGAACGCGGTGATCATCGCCTGGATCTCGGCGTTCGCGAGCGCACGATCGAGCCGAGCCTTCTCGACGTTCAGGATCTTGCCGCGAAGCGGAAGGATGGCCTGGGTCGCCGGATTGCGTCCCTGCTTCGCCGATCCGCCGGCCGAGTCGCCCTCGACGAGGAAGATCTCGCTCTCCGCGGGGTTGCGGCTGGAGCAGTCCGCGAGCTTTCCCGGCATCCCGCCGCCTTCGAGCAGACCCTTGCGCCGAGCGGTGTCGCGCGCCTTGCGTGCCGCCATGCGGGCGCTGGCCGCCTGGATGGCCTTGCGGATGATCTCCTTCGCCTGGTTCGGGTTTCGGTCGAACCAATCGCCGAGTTGATCGCCGACGACCTTCTGCACGAATGCCTTCGCCTCGGTGTTGCCAAGCTTCGTCTTCGTCTGACCCTCGAACTGCGGTTCGCCGAGTTTGACGGAGACCACCGCGGTGAGCCCCTCGCGCACGTCTTCGCCGGAGAGGTTGTCATCCTTCTCCTTGAGGATGCCCTTGTCTCGCGCGTACCTGTTGACCAGCGTGGTCAGCGCCGCACGGAAACCCTCTTCGTGGGTGCCGCCTTCGTGCGTGTTGATCGTGTTCGCGTACGTGTGGACGCTCTCGGTGTAGGCCGTCGTCCACTGCATCGCGACCTCGAGCGCGATCTTGCGCTCGGTGTCTTCGGACTCGAACGAGATGATCTCGTCGTTCACCACCTCGGCGCGCTTGGCCGAGTTGAGGTACTCGACGTAGTCCTCGAGCCCACGCTGGTAGAGGAATGTGTCGTTGCGCTCAGGAACGACCTCGCCCTCTTCGTCCAATGCCTCGCGTTCCCGCTTGTCCCACAGCGAGATCTTCAGTCCCTTGTTCAGGAACGCGTACTGCTGGAACCGGGTGCGGAGGGTCTCGTAGTCGAACTCCACCGTTTCGAACGTGTCGCTGCTCGGCCAGAACGTAATGGTCGTTCCGGTCTCGGTCGTGGCCTCACCCTGCTCGAGCGGGGCATCCGGAACACCGTCGTGATAGCTCTGTCTCCAGACGTGTCCCTGGTTCTTCACCTCCACCTCGAGGCGCCTCGAGAGGGCGTTCACGACCGAGGAGCCGACGCCGTGCAGACCACCGGAGACCGCATAGGCTCCGCCGCCGAACTTGCCGCCGGCGTGCAGCACCGTGAGAACGAGTTCAACGGTGGAGATGCCCTCGGGTTGGTGGATGTCGACAGGGATGCCGCGCGCGTTGTCGACGACGCGCACGCCGCCATCCTTCGTGAGCGTGATGTCGATGTGGTCGCCGTAGCCTGCCAGATACTCGTCTACGGCGTTGTCGACGATCTCCGTGACAAGGTGGTGCAGACCGCGCGGACCCGTGGATCCGATGTACATACCCGGCCGCTTGCGGACCGCCTCGAGTCCTTCGAGAACCTGAATCTGGCTCGCGCCGTAGTCGTTGTCGGTTCCAGCCGTCTTCGGTTCCATCGTCATTCGGTTAGGGCTCCTGACCGCACATTTTTCGTGACCACTCATTCTACCAAGAGCGGACCGAGGATCTGGCGCGAAACGGCCCTCTGAAGCGATGAAATCGCGCGGGTGACCAGATTTGCCGGCTCAACCGTAGGTGTCGCGTGGACCGCGCCCTGGAACGGACCTGGGGCCGCGTTTCCAGGTGGGGACGTCAGGGCCCAAAAACCGGATACTTTCCACACCCGCCTCCGGGTATCGCTTCTCGATGTGCTGTAAGAGCTCTCCGCGCATCAGCCGCAGCTGAGTCGCCCAGCTCGTCGAGTCGCAACGAACCGTCAGCACGTGGCCTTCCACCTCGACCGGATCCGAGTGCTTGGCGGTCTCCTCGCCAACGACCTCCGTCCACGCGGCGATCAGCTCCGACTTGGCCAGTGGCGAGTTCCAGCCGAGTTCGTCGGTGAGCGAGTCGATGACTCCGCCGAGTCCGTGCGGTTCCCGGCCGGGCTCGAACGGCTGGCTTCCCGATCGTTCTGTGCGCGCAGTCCGGGCACTTCGGCGCGGACCACGCCCTGGATCCACTCCGAACAACTCCTTGAGATGCCGGTAGAAGTCGGATGCCTCACTCATCTCAGCGACTCCCGGGCGCCCGAGTCCTCCGCCTCGCTCGGCTCGGACTCGATCACACGGCCGGCCTCGATGTGCACGGTGTGGGCGCGCAAGGCATCCGGCACGTCGTCGAGCACCGCTGAGGTGACGAGCACCTGCTCGAAATCGTGCACGGATGCCGCCAGTCGCGCCCGCCGTTTCTGGTCCAGTTCCGCGAACACGTCGTCCAGGATCAGCACGGGATCCCCGGCGCTCGAGTGCTCGCGCAGCAGCTGAGCGGATGCCAGCCGCAGCGACAGCGCGAACGACCACGACTCGCCGTGGCTGGCGTAGCCCTTCGCAGGTAACCCATTGAGTTGGAACGAGACGTCGTCGCGATGCGGACCGACCAGCGTCACGCCTCGCTCGAGCTCGCGCGGCCGCAGCCGCGCGACGGCTGCCGCGAATCTGTCGCGGGTGGATCCCGGTTCGATCGTTCCACCGGCGTTGCCCTGCCTCGATGCAGAGTCGTCATCATCGTCGGGTGTTGCGCCATCCACCGACAACAGCGGCACCAGGCGCGGATCGTGGTCGTCGCCGGCGACCGACCGATACGCGTCCCGCACCGGCTCACGCAACTCGTCGACCAGCGCGGAGCGTTCGTCGATGATCTCGGAGCCGAGCGTCACCAATCGCTCGTCCCAGACATCCAGGGTCGACAACGCCGACCCGCGCACACCGGATGCCCGTGCCGACTTGAGAAGCGTGTTGCGCTGCTTCAGCACCCGGTCGTAGTCGGCCAGAACCCCCGCCAGCCGCGGGGTACGTTGCACGAGCACCGTGTCGAGCATCCTGCGCCGCACGGCGGGTTCGCCCCTGACCAGCGCAAGATCTTCCGGCGCGAAAAGCACCGTGGACAGGTAGCGCACCAGCTCACGTGGCCGCGACGAGGTGCGGTTCACCATCGCCTTGTTCGCCGACGACCGGTTCAGCTGCAACTCCAGGAGAACCGCACGGCCGTCGTGTTCCAGACGCACCCTGACGACTGCCGCCGCGGAATCCTGCCGGATCATCGCCGCGTCGATCGGTGTGCGATGCGATGCTCCGGTGGAGAGGAAGACGAGCGACTCGACGAGATTCGTCTTGCCCTGTCCGTTGCTGCCGACGAACAAGTTCGGGCCGGCCGCCAGCTCGACCTCGGCGGATTCGTAGTTGCGAAAATCGGTGAGCGACAGGTGCGTCACGCGCATCGCTCACCACCTCTTCCCGTAAGTTGAGCTCCGCCCAACCGGCGAGAGTACCGAGTCAGTCGACGGCCTTCACGGCATGACCGCCGAACTGGTTGCGTAGCGCGGCCACCGCCTTCATGGCCGGCGAGTCTTCCTGCCGTGAGACGAATCGCGCGAAGATCGACGCGCTGATCGTGGGCATCGGCACCGCGTGATTCAGCGCCTCCTCGACAGTCCAGCGCCCCTCACCGGAATCGTCGACGTAGCCCTCGATGTGCTCGAACTCGGGGTCCTGTTCCAGCGCGCGCACCAGCAGTTCGAGCAGCCAGGAGCGCACCACGGTTCCGCGCTGCCACGCCTTGAACGTGCCTGTGACGTCTTTGATGATGTCTTTGCGGGTGTCGAGCAGCTCATACCCTTCGGCATATGCCTGCATGAGCGCGTACTCGATGCCGTTGTGCACCATTTTCGCGTAGTGGCCGGCGCCGACCTCGCCGACGTGCACGAACCCCTCGTCGCGTGGACCGTCCGGGCGAAGCGCGTCGAACACCGGCATGACGCGCTGCACCTGCGTGTCGCTTCCGCCGACCATGAGGCCGTACCCGTTGTCGAGTCCCCAGATGCCGCCGGACACACCGGCATCGACGAAGTCGACCCCGGTCTTGGAGAGCAGTTCGGCGTGCTTGAAGTCCTCGGTGAACTTCGAGTTGCCCCCGTCGATCACGAGATCGCCGGCCTCGAGCAGTCCTGCGAGATCGTTCACGACGCTGTCGGTGACGGCACCGGCCGGCACCATGACCCACACGGTGCGGGGTGCAGGAAGCGCTGCGACGAGATCGGCGAGGGTGGCCACATCCGAGACATCCGGATTCGTGTCGTACCCGGTGACGTCGATGCCCTTGCGCTCGAGCCGGGCACGCATGTTGTTGCCCATCCTGCCGAGACCGATGAGACCGATGTGCATGAGGAGCCCTTCGTCGTGTGAGTCGAACCGCTGACCGAACGGGGTCAGCGCAACAGCAGGTTCGGCTGCAACAGATACCGGTAGCTGTCGCTTCCCGCCTGTTCCTTGCTGGTCTGGCTCGTAATGAGCACGGGACCCGGCTTGTTCGGGTTGTCGGTCTTCGTGAACGAGATGCGCACGTACTCCGAGTGCACCGCGCCCAGACCGTCGAGCAGGAACTGGGGCTTCAGCGAGACCACGGTGTCATCGCCGGTGAGGAGAGCGTCGATGCTCTCGGATGCCTGTGCCTGCTCCGATCCGATCGCCTCGAGCGTCAGCCCGTCAGTGCTGAACGAGAACCGGAGGGCCGCTTCCCGCTCAAGAACGAGGGAGACGCGACGGGTCGCCTCGATCAGGTCGGCGGTGTTGATGACGGCGTAGTTGTCGACGCTCTCCGGAAAGAGCCGCTTCACAGGAGGGAAGTTGCCCTTGATGAGCAGGGATGTCACGGTCTTCTTCTCGGCGGTGAACGCGATGAGCTCGCGGTCGTCTTTCGCCACGAGAGTCACGTCGATGTTTCCGTTGTGGCCGAACGTCTTGCCGATCTCCTGCAGCGTGCGAGCCGGAACGAGCGCCGTGGAGGGCTCGGACTGGCCGATCGATCCCTCCCAGTCGATCTCGCGCACGGCCACGCGATAACGGTCGGTCGCCACCAGACTGAGCCGGTTCTCGGTGATCTCGAGCTGCACGCCGGTGATCACGGGTGTGACGTCGTCGCGGGATGCGGCCACAGCAACCTGCGCAACGGCCTGGGAGAAGTCGTCGGCCGGCACGACCCCGGATTCGCCGGAGATCTGCGGCAACGTGGGATATTCCTCGACCGGCATGGACAGCAGTGTGAAGTTGGCGGTCCCGCAGCTGACGACGATGCGGTTCTCTTCCGTGGCGAACGTGACAGGGGCGTTCGGAAGCTTGGAGGCGATCTCCGCGAGCAGGCGACCGGAGACGAGAACCGTTCCCGGTTCTTCGACGGCAGCGGAGATCTCGGTGTGCGCCGAGACCTCGTAGTCGAACGCAGAGAGCGAGATGCCGTCATCCGTCGTGCTGATCAGGATTCCGCTCAGAATCGGCAGGGTGGTGCGCTGGGGCAGAAGTTTGACGGTGAACGAGACCGCTTCGCTCAGCACATCGCGGTTGGCTTGAAACCTCAACGTCGTCTCCCCTGTCGTCCGATGGGCGCGTGCCGCTCCATGCTACTGCGAGGCAAGCGGGCAGTGCCGACCAGCGATCGGCTGCAACCACGCGAGATCGTGCGGTTCGTTGAGGTTGTCGGCCGACTGCTTAAAGAAGTTGTTCTCTTAATCGGCTTAACCGCTGTGGAAACTGTGGATAACTCGGTGGATCTGAGGCGGACAGTGGGAACTACATCGGTGTGAGTTGTCCATGGGCTGTTGAGGAGGCCACCGGGTGCGGGGTCATGGGAGGCCGCGGAATGACAAGGATTTCACAAGCGTCTCGCATCCGCTCACACCGGCAAGCCTGTTATTCGTTAACTATCCCCAGGGTTATCCACAGTGTGAATATTCGTCATCCGGCTACCGGTGGTTCTGCTTGATGCGGGCGGTCAGCTCGGTGACCTGGTTGTAGATCGAGCGGCGCTCCTTCATGAGCTCACTGATCTTCTTGTTCGCATACATCACGGTCGTGTGATCGCGGTTGCCGAACAGCTGGCCGATCTTCGGAAGAGACAGGTTCGTGAGTTCGCGGCACAGGTACATCGCGATCTGGCGTGCGGTGGCGATCGCCTGCGACCGGGACGAACCATAGAGGTCGTCAACGCTCAGCTTGAAGTAGTCGGCGGTGGCGGTGATGATGTCGGCTGGCGCGACCACATTGTCGTCGTCGAGCGTGATGAGGTCTTTCAGCACCGTCTGCACCAGGTTCATGTCGACCGGCGTTTTGTTCAGGCTCGCGAATGCGGTGACGCGGATGAGCGTGCCCTCGAGCTCGCGGATGTTGCTCGACACCTTGGTCGCCATGAACTCGAGGATGTCGTCGGGCACGAGAATGCGCTCGCTCTGCGCCTTCTTGCGCAGGATCGCGATGCGGGTCTCGAGGTCCGGTGCCTGCACGTCGGTGATCAGGCCCCACTCGAAGCGGGTGAGCATCCGGTCTTCGAAGCCGGTGAGATGCTTCGGCGGCAAGTCGCTCGTGATGACCACCTGCTTGTTGTGGTCGTGCAGCGTGTTGAAGGTGTGGAAGAACGCCTCCTGGGTCTCGACGGCTCGTTGCAGAAACTGGATGTCGTCGATCAGAAGGATGTCGATGTTGCGATACCGGGCCTGGAACGACGAGCCGCGGTTATTCGCGATGGAGTTGATGAAGTCGTTCGTGAACTCCTCGGAACTGACGTAGCGCACCCGGATGCCCGGGTAGAGGCTCATCGCGTAGTGCCCGATCGCGTGCAGCAAGTGGGTCTTGCCCAGGCCCGAGTCGCCGTAGATGAAGAGCGGGTTGTACGCCTTGGCCGGTGCCTCGGCGACCGCGACGGCCGCCGCGTGCGCGAACCGGTTGGACTGGCCGATGACGAAGTTGTCGAAGCTGTACTTCGGGTTGAGCCGGGAGTCTGGATTGCGCGGCGCGGCACTGATATCGGTGACCGGAGCCGACGGTTGGCTGACCGTTGCCGGCGTGTCGATATAGCTGGATTCGATATAGCTGGACTCGAGTCGCTCGGGCTCGAGCTGGGGAGAGTCGTGCGTGATGTTCGGGTTGACGACGATCGCGAAGTTCGACACAGCAAGCGTGTCGTCGAGCCGGCCGATGGAGTTCAGCAACGGAACCCGGCAACGCTGCTCGATCATTCCCCGCGTGAACTCGTTCGGCACCTCGAGGTAGAAGGTTCCGGCCATGATGCCCTTGGGCTCGACGAGGCTGAGGAATCCGTACAGCTGCGGGGTGACCCGATCATCCGCTTCGAGCGTCGACAACACGGATCGCCATGCGTTCGTCAATGACGGATCGCCGTCAGCCATAGTTCCCCTAGATCACTCCCACGGACCACCGGCAACGGCAAGTCCGATCCACCCCGTCGTGAATCTTCTTCGGCCGAAGCAGCAGGTCCGGCCGCTCTTATCCACACCGTTATCCCCAATGCCGTAAGGGCATTCTGCGTGCTCGTCCGCGGCTTCGGCAGCGGTCGACTCACAACCTGGGGATAACTTCGCATGTCACGCTAACGAATCGGGCCCGCACGCTCAAATCATCGTGCGAGCCGGATGTGCGCCGTTCTCGGCGTGCCTCTCCAGGCTTAGTCCTCTCGGTATGGATAATCAACGGTTCACCGGCGTCCGGTTTGACCTTGTGGATGCCACCCCGTACCGTTAATGGGTTGACCGCACGCTGCAGCGCGCGGCACAGCTTCCTTCCTTCCGGCGCCGCGAGACGTGTCTCTGCAGGCCTGCCTCACGAAGAGAACCGAAACATCGATCGAGAGACCTGTCTGATGAGCAAGAGAACGTTCCAGCCGAACAACCGCCGTCGCGCCAAGGTGCACGGTTTCCGTCTGCGCATGCGCACGCGTGCCGGTCGCGCGATCCTCGCGAACCGTCGTCGCAAGGGCCGCACCGAGCTTTCCGCGTAGTCGTCCCTTTCACGTAGTCGACTCAGTGCGGTGCTCGCCAAGGCGAACCGGATCCGGAGCGGGACCGACTATCGTCTGACCGTCCGTAAGGGAGCGCGAGTGCACGGGCCGAACACGATCGTCTACGTGCGCACGGCGGTGGGGCCTGCTGAAGACGTGAGTCCGGTGCGTTTCGGGTTCATCGTGAGCAAGGCGGTCGGCGGAGCTGTCGTGCGCAACACGGTACGACGCAGGCTCAAGGCCGTGTGTCGCGAGCTGCTCCCGGAGCTGGCGCCGGGTCACGAGATCGTGGTGCGGGCTCTGCCAGCCTGCGCGCAGGCATCCTGGATTACGCTGCAAAGTGAGATCCGCCGAGCCGTCGACAAAGTAGGCGCCCGATGCATGCCGTGATGACGACCGTTCTCCTTCTTCCGAGGAACGTCGCTGTGCTGCTTCTGCGCGCCTATCGGGCCGTGATCTCGCCCCTGTACGGAGACGTGTGCCGCTACTACCCGTCATGCTCGGCCTACGCGCTGGGCGCCATTCAGGAGCACGGCGTGATCGTCGGAACCGCCCTCGGGATAGCGCGCATCGCACGATGCCACCCCTGGGCCGCCGGCGGCGTCGACGACATTCCCCGCAAGAAGACCCCCCGCTACTCCGTCACGCCCTTCGGGTTCGTGGTGGCACGCGGCCACGCAAAAGGATGACCGAGTAAGTGGACTTCATCTATACGATCCTCTGGCCGATCGAGTGGCTGGTTCAGCTGCTTCTGATCGGCTGGCACATGCTGTGGACCGCGATCGGGCTCGACCCGGCCGGTGGCGTCACTTGGGTGCTGTCTATCGTCGGCTTGACCGCCGTCATCCGTGCCGCACTGATCCCGATCTTCGTGCGCCAGATCAAGAACCAGCGGCGCATGCTCGAGGTGGCGCCGCAACTGAAGAAGATCCAGGACAAGTACAAGGGCAAGAAGGACCAGCTCTCTCGCGAGGCGATGTCTCGGGAGACCATGGAGCTCTACAAGCGCACGGGCACGAACCCGCTGAGCTCCTGCCTTCCCCTGTTGCTGCAGATGCCCGTGTTCTTCAGCCTCTTCCACGTGCTCAACGATGCGCAGAGCGGGCACGACAGCGTGGGTCTGCTGAGCGGCGCGAATCTGCTCAAGTCGTTCCAGGACGCGAAATTCCTCGGTGCTCCGCTGAACGCGTCATTCGGGTCGCAATGGACGCTGATGGTCGCCGGCAAGGACTACAGCCTTTCGGTCATGCTGATCGCGGCGACCATGGTCATCCTGATGGTGGCCTCGCAGTTCACCACACAGCTTCAGATCGTCTCGAAGAACATGTCGCCGGAGACGAAGGCCAGCCCGCAGTTCCGGCAGCAGCGCATCCTGCTCTACCTGCTCCCGTTCGTCTTCCTGTTCTCCGGTGTCGCGTTCCCGCTGGGCGTCATGTTCTACTGGCTCACGTCGAACATCTGGACCATGGGCCAGCAGTGGCTGGTCATCCGGAACATGCCGACTCCGGGCAGTGAGGCCGAGAAGGCGCGCGAGGCGAGACTGGCACGAAGGGGCAAGCTGAAGACGCCGGAGGGTGCTCCCGTGCTGATCGTCGACGAGGTTCCGGCGAAACCGATCACGACGCAGCGGCAGCAACCCATGAGCAAGAGCCGAGCCAAGAAGGCCGGGGGAAAGAAATAGTGAGCATGACAGACGAGACGTCCGTTCACGGTGACGAGGCATCCGTGATCGAGGGTGCCGAGCAGCGGTCAGTGGATGGCGAGGATGCCGCGCGCACGCAGTCGGCAGACGCGACCGTCTCCGCCGCACAGGACGACCAGAGCCTGGATGCCCAGGGCGACGCCGCCGCGGACTACATCGAGGCGCTCCTGGACATCTGCGATCTCGATGGCGATATCGACATCGACGTGCAGAACGAACGTCCCTACGTCTCGGTTTCCGCCGAGGATCCGCAGGCACTTCGTCTGCTGAGCCGCGCAGAGACCGTCAGCGCGCTGCAGGAACTGGCCCGCCTCGCCGTGCAGTCGAAGACCGGCGCTTTCTCGCGTCTGATCCTGGACATCGGTGGTTCCCGCGACGCACGCAAGCAGGAACTGGCCGTGCTCGTCGATCGAGCGATCGATCGGCTGGATCAGGGCGCCGCACAGGCGGCACTGCCGCCGATGTCGTCGTACGAGCGCAAGATCGTGCACGACGTGGTGGCGGACCGCGGTTTCTCGTCCCACTCCGTAGGCGAGGCATCCGAGCGCCACACGGTCATCACGCGCTCGTAGGTCGGCCAGTGGATCTCACCCTTCTGACGTTTCACGTGGAACATGCACGCTGACGTCGAGCGAGAGCCCGCGTCTGCGATCGAACTGTTCGGCGACCGCATCGGATTGGCTCGCGTTTTCACCGAGTCGCTCGCTCGCGAGGGTGAGGAACGCGGTCTGATCGGCCCGCTGGAGCCGCCGCGTCTATGGACCCGTCACGTGCTGAACTGCGCCGTCGTCGCCCCGTTGTTGCAGACAGGCGGAACAGTCGGCGACGTCGGCAGCGGTGCAGGGCTTCCAGGGATCGTGCTGGCTATTGCGCGACCCGATGTGCGCTTCGTTCTGATCGAGCCGATGGAACGCCGTATCGCCTGGTTGCAGGAACAGAAGGATGCGCTCGGCCTGACGAACGTCGAGGTGCTCCGAGCCCGCGCCGAGGATGCCCGTCTGGAATCGCCACTGGACCAGGTGACAGCTCGGGCGGTCAGCGCCTTCCGCAAACTGATCCCGTTGACCGCTCCCCTGGTGCGCGATGGCGGTGAACTCGTGCTCATGAAGGGTGCGAACGCCGAGGCAGAAGTATCGGCGGCGACGAAAGAGCTCCGGCGTTTCCGCATCCACGACGTGACTGTGGAGATTCTCGGCTCTGGGATCGTCGACGAAGTCACCAGAGTCATCCGGGCTACAGTGAGATAGCTCTGGCGGCACCGTGGTGACAGGTCGCGGAGTGCGTCCCTCGCAGTCCGGCACTCGCGGCCTCGTCCACAGCAAGGCAAAGGATGTTTCACATGAAACATCCGCATGAAGAACACACGGAGGAAACCGCGCCCGTGGATATGTCGACTCCGCTCGCGAGCGAAATCGCCGACCTCAGCCGCCGGCGTCAAGCCATCGAGCAGACGACTCTGCCGCTGCCGTCGCGAACGAGGATCTTCACGATCTCGAACCAGAAGGGCGGGGTCGGGAAGACGACCACCGTGGTGAACCTGGCCGCGGCACTTGCCAGATCGGGCGCACGGGTGCTCGTCATCGACTTGGACCCTCAGGGCAACGCGTCTACCGCGCTCGGTGTGGAGCATCGGGAGGGAACGCCGAGCGTCTACGACGTCGTGGTGAACGACGCGGAGATGGCGGATGTGGTCCAGGCCTCCCCCGACCAACGCGATCTGTTCTGTGTTCCGGCAACCATCGATCTGGCGGGGGCGGAGATCGAACTGGTGTCCATGGTGGCTCGTGAGCAAAGACTCTCGAGAGCGTTGCAGAGATTCTTGGACGAGATTCCCGAGGGCATCGACTACGTCCTGATCGACTGTCCGCCCTCGCTCGGGCTGCTCACGATCAACGCATTCGTTGCGGCGACCGAGGTACTGATCCCGATCCAGTGCGAGTACTACGCACTGGAGGGCTTGAGCCAGCTCCTGAAGAACATCTCCATGATCGAGAAGCACCTCAACCCCAAGCTGCATGTATCGACGATCCTGCTCACGATGTTCGACTCTCGGACGAATCTCGCGCATCAGGTCGCGGACGAGGTGCGCGACCACTTTCCGAAGCAGGTGCTGCAGGCGGTCATACCGCGGTCGGTGCGCATCTCGGAGGCGCCGAGCTATGGCCAGAGCGTGATCAGCTACGACGCGGGTTCACCGGGCGCGCTCTCGTACCTCGAGGCGGCGGCGGAGATCGCCAAGCGCGGCGCACCGCGTTGACGAGCGACCGGCGACGGCCGCTCGGACCACAATCAGCAAGAACGCAGACGACAGAGGCCGCGAAGCGGCAGGCAAGAGGAAGCACAGCACGATGGCAGTGAAGCGCACGGGTTTGGGCCGCGGAATCGGCGCGCTGATCCCCACAGCAGACACGGACACGAAGCGACCGGTGGACGTGTTCTTCCACGACCGCGGGGCATCCGGTGAAGGGGAGGCAGCGGCGAGCAGCCTGCTGGCCGTGCCCGGCGCCCGGTTGGCGAACCTCTCCCCCGACGACATAGTTCCCAATGCGCAGCAGCCTCGTACCGAGTTCGACCAGGATGCCATGGACGAACTCGTCGCAAGCATCCGCGAGGTAGGTGTGCTTCAGCCCGTCGTGGTGCGGCCGCTGTCGGGTCTGCCCGGCAAATACGAGCTCATCATGGGCGAGCGGCGCCTGCGCGCGACGAAGACACTGGGGCTCGCCACCATTCCGGCGGTGGTGAAAGACACCGCCGACGAAGACATGCTGCGGGACGCCCTTCTGGAGAACCTGCACCGCTCGCAGCTGAATCCGCTTGAAGAGGCGTCTGCGTACCAGCAGCTGCTGGCCGACTTCGGCATCACGCAGGACGAGCTTGCAACCCGCATCGGTCGCTCGCGCCCGCAGATCACGAACACGATCCGGCTGCTGAAGCTGCCGTCGCCGGTGCAGCAACGGGTGGCGGCGGGCGTGCTGAGCGCCGGACACGCACGCGCCATCCTCGCCGCAGGCGACACGGATGCCATGCAGCGCATCGCAGACAAGATCGTCAACGAAGACCTCTCGGTACGCGCAGCCGAAGCGCTGGTGAGCGCGAAGCCGAAGCAGGTGAAGCCCCGCCCCGCGGCGGGCAAGCGGCAGTCGAACCTGGACGAGATCGCCGATCGCCTCGGGGACCGCCTGAACACCCGCGTGAAGGTGGCGCTCGGTGCCCGGAAGGGTCAGATCACCATCGAGTTCGCCTCGGTGCAGGACCTCAACCGCATTCTCGGCGAGATCGGCGAGGGTCCGTTCGCCGGCTGAGCGTGCTCGTGGCCGTGGCTTCTTATCGCTGAAGGCTTCGGCGCTTACGCTTGCCCGCGGACATCGGCGGTGGCAGGTGGCTGGCGACCGCCTGACCCCGCGCCGGACAGTACCCGGTGACTGCGGGCATCGTCGGGAGGTCATCTGAGCAGAAGGTGGCAGGATCGGGGCGATGAGTACTCTGCGCGATCGTCTTCGTTCGACTCCGTCGGTCACCGGGACGGCACCTTCGTGGGATCCCAGCAGAGCGCCGAAACATCCTCGGGAGCTCTTCGTCGAGTGGTTGATCCAGGCACTCGACGCCGGTGTGACGGAACCGCTGGCTGTCACGCTCTCGACCGTGGACGAGATCGGGGCACCGGATGCCCGGGTCGTGATGCTGAAGGATGTGACCGAGGACTTCGGCCTGGAGCTCGCCACCGGCGCCGAATCCGCGAAGAGTCGCCACCTTCTGGCGGACCCGCGGTGTGCGCTGACCGTCTATTGGTCATCGGTCGCCCGCGCCGTGAGAATTCGCGGTACGGCGATCCAGGGATCAAGGGAAGAGGCGGCGAGGGACTTTCTGGCCAGGCATCCCGACGCCCGAGCAGTAGCACTCACGGGCCGGCAGAGCCTGCCGATGGCCGATCCGGCTCATCACGTCGAGCTGATCACGGCAGAGCGCGCCCGGATCGAGGCCGACCCGACGCTAGTGTCCCCCACCTGGACATTGTGGCGGGTCTTCCCGACCACCGTGGAGTTCTGGCAGGGTGCCCCGACCCGGGATCACTTGCGACTTCGGTATCTCCGTGGAGCGGACGCCTGGCACAGCGAACGCCTCTGGCCGTGATGGCGGAGCTCGGCGCGCAGCTCGCGGCGCGCACTTCGACGGGAAGTCGGTGGATCGGATGTTTCACGTGAAACATGGTGCAAGAGCCTCTGGACGGGGCTCGAAGTTTCATGTGAAACATCCCGTGAGGCTCGCCGTTCTTGTCGCGGGCTAACGGCGCAAAGCGAAGAGCTGCATGTTTCACGTGAAACACGGGCGGCCCGCGTCAGTCGGCGAGTGCCGACGCCTCGCGGATCGCTTGCTCGGCGAGTCCGACGTAGACGGCGCCGAGGTCGAAGCCGGCTGCCTCGATGGCAAGTGGGACGAGCGACGTCTCGGTGAGCCCGGGCAGCACGTTCGCCTCCAGGAACCAGGGGACGCCATCCGGATCCACGATCAGGTCGACGCGCGACAGGTGCCGCAGGCCGAGAGCCTCGTGTGCGGTGATCGCGACCTCGGTCACCCGGTCCGCGGCGGCATCCGTCAGCCGCGCCGGCGTGTAGAAGCTCGTCTCCCCCGCGTTGTACCGCGCCTCGAAGGTGTAGGCACCGTTCCGCGGCACGATCTCCACGGCAGGAAGAGCGACCGGGCCGGCGCCGGTGTCGAGCACCGTCACTGCCACCTCGATACCGACCACGCGGCGTTCGATGAGTGCCACGTCGTTGTAGGTGTACGCGTTCACCAGCGCGCGCGGCAGGTCGGCCGTGTCATCCACGTATGTGACGCCTTGCGCAGAGCCGCCCTCTGCGGGCTTGACGACGAGAGGCGCAGTGAGTGCGTCGCCCAGCGCCTCGAGCACGCTCACAGCGCCGAGTTCTCGGAATGTCTCCGTTGGCAGCGTGACGGATGCTGGTGTCTGCACCCCGGCACGGGAGACCAGCGTCTTCGCGACCGGCTTGAGCCACGCGAGGCGGGCGGCTTCGGCATCCGCTCCCACGAACGGGACCCTGGCGGTCTGGAGCAGCGCGCGAAGCGCACCGTTCTCACCGCTGGCGCCGTGCAGGGCGGGCCACACGACATCCGGCTCGAGCGTGCGGATAGCGGAGAGCAGTTCGCCGTCGGGCTCGCGAACGGTGACGCGGTGACCATGGGCGGAGAGCCCGTCTGCGACACGGCGGCCCGAGCGCAGCGAAACGTCGCGTTCATGGGAGAGTCCGCCCGCGAGGACGAGCACATTCAGTCGTTCGAAGTCGGTCATGGCGACCCTTCAGGCGGTTCGGTGATGTCGGTCGGTTACGGGGTCGGCGGCGGTGCCCTAGCGGAGGTCGGAGGGCGGGAACGTGTCGGCGGCTGCGCGTTGGGCACGTAACGATCCCGTTCCGGCGAAGGTGTCGAGCAGGTCGAGCTCCCCGTTGATCACGTTCGCCAGCCGGCGCACGCCGACTCGGATGGCTTCCGGTGTCGGGTAGCAGAACGACAGACGCATGTTCTGGGCTCCGTCGCCGTCGGCGTAGAACGCCGTGCCGGGAGTGTAGGCGACGAGTTCGGTGACCGCGCGGGGCAGCATCGCCTTGGAATCCAGCGACTCCGGGAGTGTGAGCCAAACGTAGAAGCCGCCGTTCGGGTTCGTCCAGCTGAGCTCCGGCAGGTGTTCCTCCAGAGCGGAGATCATCGCCTGCTTGCGCTCCCGGTACACGCCGCGGAAGGTGTCGATCTGCCCGCGCCAGTTCGCCTCGCTGAGGTACTGCGAGATCACCAGCTGCGTGAACGAGCTGGGGCTGAGCACGGCTGCCTCGTTGGCGAGGATGAGCTTCTCCCGGATCGCGTGCGGCGCGAGCGCCCATCCGACGCGGAAGCCCGGCGCCAGCGTCTTGGAGAATGTGCCGAGATAGACCACGCCGTCTTCGTCGATGGAGCGCATCGCGGCCGGCGGCTTCTGCTCGAAGTAGAGCAGCCCGTACGGGTTGTCCTCGAGCACGAGGATGCCGTTCTCACGGCAGATCTCGAGGATCTCCAGGCGCCGCTCCCACGTCAGAGTGACGCCGGCCGGGTTGTGGAAGGTGGGGATCGTGTACAGGAATTTGATGCGCCGACCGACGGCGCGCGCGTTGGCGATGTGCTGGCGCAGGGCATCCGGAATCAGTCCGTACTCGTCGGAGGGAACGTGATCGACCTCTGCCTGATAGGACTTGAAGATCACGAGCGCGGTCACGTAGCTCGGACCTTCGGCGAGTACGAGGTCGCCCGGGTCGAGGAACAACTTCGCGAACAGCTCGAGGCCGTGCTGAGAGCCGGTCGTGACGATCACATCGTCGGCGCTCGCACTGATGCCCTCGAGAGCCATCACCTCGGTGATCTGCTCGCGCAGCAGGGGAACGCCCTGGCCCGATCCGTACTGAAGCGCGACCGGTCCTTGCTCCCGCATGACCCGCTCCATCGCACCGACGACGAGGTCTTCGGGAAGAGCCGACACGTACGGCATGCCGCCCGCCAGCGAGACCACCTCGGGCCGGGAGGCAACGGCGAACAGAGCTCGAACCTCACTGGCGGCAAGACCGGCCGTGCGCTGCGCGTACGACGAGAACCAGGGGTCGAGATTGTTGCCCGCAGAGTGCGAGCCGCCGTTGTGAATCACGTGTCATTCCGTTCTGAGCGTGCGTTCCATGTTATGGGATGCCCGACGGGGGTCGCCTTCGGGCGTAAGGGGCGGAAATGCAGAACGCCCGCCCGGCGAGTGCCGGGCGGGCGTTCAGGGTGCGCCGACCGGCCTACTTGATGTAGGCGGCCAGGTCGGCTTCGAGGGCAGGCTTCGGCTTGGCGCCGATGACGGTCTTGACGACCTCACCGCCCTGGTAGACCTTCAGCGCAGGGATCGAGGTGATCTGGTACTTGAAAGCGGTCTGAGGGTTCTCGTCCACGTTCAACTTGACGATCTCGAGCTTGTCGCCGTGCTCCGCGGCGATCTGGTCGAGGATCGGTGAGACCGCGCGACACGGTCCGCACCACTCGGCCCAGAAGTCGACGAGCACGGTCTTGTCGGAATCGAGCACGTCCTGCTGGAACGTGGCATCCGTGACGGACTTGGCGCTGGACATTGTTCTCCTTCTATCGGTTCGGTTCCGCCGCACGTGGCGGTGGAGTGCTCGCGTTCGGCCCGGGGGCCTTGCGTCAGGTGGCGAGGGTGAGCGCCTCGCGTTCCGTTTGGTCGAGTGCCGCCAGGTAGTGCTCAGCGTCGAGGGCGGCGACAGTTCCGCTGCCCGCGGCGGTGACGGCCTGCCGGTAGGTCGGGTCGATCACGTCGCCTGCGGCGAAAACGCCGGGCAGGTTGGTCTTCGAGCTACGACCGTCGACGGCGATGGTGCCGGCGGGGGTGAGGTCGAGCTGGCCATGCACGAGGTGCGTGCGGGGGTCGTTGCCGATCGCGACGAACAGCCCGTCGAGCGCGAGGTCGCGCTCCTCCCCCGTGACGGTGTCGCGCAGGGTCACCCCGGTGACGGCGCTTTCACCGTTGATCGAGACGACCTCGCTGTTCCAGACGAACTCGATCTTGTCGTTCTCGAACGCACGGTTCTGCATGATCTTGGATGCCCGCAACTGGTCGCGACGGTGGATCACGTACACCTTCGACGCGAACCGGGTCAGGAAGGTGGCCTCCTCGATGGCGGAGTCGCCGCCGCCGACCACCGCGATGGTCTTCTCACGGAAGAAGAATCCGTCACAGGTGGCGCACCACGACAGGCCGTGGCCGGAGAGGTGCTCCTCCTCGGCGAGCCCGAGCTTGCGGTAGGCGGAACCGGTCGCGAAGATCACCGACCGGGCTTCGTGCGTCTCGCCACTGCCGAGGTGCACCTTCTTCACCTCGCCGTCGAGCTCGAGCGACACCACGTCGTCGTAGAGCACCTCAGCGCCGAACTTCTCGGCCTGCACCTGAAGCTTGGCCATCAGGTCGGGGCCCATGATGCCGTCCGGGAACCCGGGGAAGTTCTCCACCTCGGTGGTGTTCATCAGCTCGCCACCGGCCTCGACGGAACTGGCGATCACGAGCGGCTCGAGGTTGGCACGCGCCGCATAGATGGCCGCGGTGTAACCGGCTGGGCCGGAACCGATGATGATGATCTGCCGCACGTAAAGCTCCTCGTCTTGCTGTGCTGTGCAACACAGTGTAGGCGGATGGTATTCCAGCCAGCGGAGCGGCCGCCGACCCGGGCGGATCAGCGCAGTGAGCGACCCGGCAGGCGGCGCCGCAGCAGGTTCCACGCGTTCGCGAACTCCTCGGTGCGCAGAAGGCGCAGCATCCCGGAGTAAACGGCCAGCATGACCACCCCGGCCGCAGCGATCGAGAGCATGGCGGGGAGGATGCCCGCCACGGCGAAGCCGCGGGTGTACGCCCCGAGGAGAGCGAGCACGAGCATCCCGACCACACCCGCGACCACGGCCGAAAGCAGGAATCGCCACAGACCGCGGAGGATGCGTCGCCCGTCGACTCCGTGCATCCGTCGTCGCAGGAGCACGGCCGCGATGATGGCCTGAACGGTGCCGGCGAGCGACACCGCGAATGCGATGGACATGGCGCGCACCTGAGGCGCAACCAACAGGCAGAGCAGCACGCCGGCGATGACGACCACGACCTGGGCGAGTGTGAACAGGAACGGGGTGCGTGTGTCGCCCATCGAGTAGAAGGCGCGCTGGATGACGAACAGGATGCAGAACGGCACGAGGCCGGCCGCATACCCGATCAGCACGTTGCCCATTGCTGCATAGTCGCCGGAGGTGAAGACCCGCGCGATCGGGTAGGCGGCGATAATGATGGCGACAGAGAAAAAGCTGATCAGGGCTGCAATCGAGCGGGTTGCGGTGGAGAAGTCGGTGCGGAACGAGGCGACGTTCCCCTCGCGGGCGTGCTCGGCCATCCGGGTGTAGAACGCCGTCACGATGGAGACCGCGATGATCGAGTGCGGCAGCATGAAGATGAGCCAGGACTGGGTCATGGCGGCGACGGATGCGTAGCGGCCGCCGGCGCCCACGGTGTTGGCGACGTTCGTCTCGATGAGACCGGCCAGCTGGGTGAGCACGAGCATGGCGAGCGTCCACGCGGCCGCCTTTCCCGCACTTCCGAGATTGACACCCCGCCAGCGGAAGTCGAAGCGGAACGTCAGGCCCACCTTGCGCCAGAAGAAGAACAGCACGAGCGCCTGTACCGCGATGCCGAGGGTGGCGCCGCCACCGAGCACCGCGATCATGCCGGGGGTCCAATTCGCCGCGTGCGGGCGCGGGTGCTGTGCTTCGGAACCGAACATGAGGATGAACACGACCAGCGTCGCGATGCTGACCACGTTGTTGAACACCGGCGCCCACGTGAACGGGCCGAACGACTTGCGCGCGTTGAGCACCTCGCCGAGCAGCGTGTACAGGCCGAGGAAGAAGATCTGCGGCAGCGACCAGTATGCGAACAGGGTCGCCAGCCCTGCATAGGAGCCGCGCGTGCCGAACAACTGCACCAGGAACGGCGCAAGGAGTGTGGCGACGACCGCGACCGCGGCGAAGATCAGGATGCCCAGGGTGACGAGCTTGTTGATGTAAGCCTTGCCGCCGTCCGCGTGAACGGACGCACGCACGATCTGCGGCACGAGAACCGCGCTGAGGATGCCCTGCGCGATGATCGCGTAGATGCTGTTCGGCACCTGCGTCGCCGTGGCGTACGCGTTCGCGCCGACGGCGATGACGCCGATCGCCTGGATCAGCACCCACGACCGCACGAAGCCCAGCACGCGGGAGACCATCGTGCCGGAGGCGAGCATGGCACTCGCGCGTCCGACGCTAGCCACGTGGTCCCCCTTCGTCGGTGGGTTCGCTTTCGGCGGGCTCGGCCGGCGGAAGAGGCTCGTCGCACTGCAGGGCAGAGTCGGCGGCATCCGTAACCGGCTCTGCCGGTTTCTCGGGATCGTCGCTTGTCTGCTCCTCCGAGGCATCCGTCTGCGCCCGCCCCTTGCGGCGCTCGTTCACCCTGCGCACGATGCTGCGGGTCAGGCCGAAGCCGAAGAAGAGCACGAACGCGATGCCGAGAATGAGCGCACCGAGGCCCTCCCAGTCCGCGTGCACGTCGATCGCGGCTGTCTGCGGGGCGCCGATCGGCAGACCGGTCGGGCTGTACAGCTGCAGGCCGAGCTTGACGTTGCCGTTGCCGAGCTTCGCCTTGACCGGCACGAGCACCTTCGCGCTGGCATCCGCCGGAATCGTCTTCGCGGTGTCGGAGTCGACCTCGAGCCGGTTGTTGGAGGGAGTCGCGCGCAGCACGATGTTGACCGATGGCTTCACCCCGTTCGGCAGGGTCAGAGCGTTGGTCACGGTGACCGGGATGAGGCTCTGGGCGCTCGCCACCGTGATCTTTCCGGTCGGGTCGATCTTGACCGATCCCACCGTGTCGCTCGCCTGTTTGACGAAGCCGGCCACGGCACCCGGCCAGTTGTTGTCGGGCTGGCGCCATCCCACCGACAGCAGTGACAGCAGCTCATTGCGGGTCTGGCCGGTCAGGGTGGTCGGGTCGGCGAGAACGGTGGCGAAGGCATCCATGTTGCCTGCGGCGCTCGTGAGCTGGTTGACGGAGGCCGTTCTGGCCGGGTCCTGCGTGACGTCATCGAGCTTGAGGCCCTCGGAGACCGGTGCGGTGAGTGCATCCCGAAGCGACGACGCGGTGACCCAGGGCAGCGTGAACACCGAGGTCAGGGCGCGGCTCGCCTCCCCCTCGTTCGCCGGCCAGTCGCGGTCGAGCCCGGCCAGGATGATCGTGCCGCTGGAGCCCTGCTTGCTGATCTCGGCGAGCTGGGCCGAGACGGATGCCAGTGCGGCGTTCTCCTGATCCGTACCGACGGCAGAGACCACGTTGCGCAGTGCGTCGCTGACGCCCTGATCGGTGACGAGCGCGGTTCCTCCCTTCACCGGCAGCGGCGCGTTCGGGGTGACCGAGAGCGAGGACTGATTCGTGTTGGAGCCGGACACGATCGTCGACTTGTATCCGTCGGCTGCCAGTGCGTCGAGGTCGCTGGTGCGCAGGCTGTCGTCGGCCGGCCAGGCGATGCCGCTGAACGTGTACGGCCACGAGAGCAGCTCGGCCGTGGTGGGAACGTTCGGCTGCTTGGGAGTGGCCGTCGGCGTCGGCGTCACGAACGGGTTGGTGGCCGTCGGTGTTGGCGTCGGCTGCGGGGTCTCGCCGACGGTCAGCTGGCCGGGGAAGTTGCTGGGATTCATGGCGTAGCCGAACGACGTCGGCGTGAGCAGCGAGGTAACGCCGGACTGCAGCTGCGTAGCGACGTCCGCATCGCCGTATTGAAGCGGGAAGGAGTCGTTGGTGAGCGAGCTCAGGTCGTTGACCCAGTTCTGCGCGCTCTGAGGCGCCGACGTTCCGAGAACACGGATAGACGCGATGATCATCGGGTCGATGGCGATGGCGACCGACGGATGATCGCGCGCGAGCTCGAGCTGCCGGGTGAGCAGACCGTCGGGGGCGGTGTAGGTGGCGAGATCGTCGGCGGCGATGAGTCCGGTCGAGGTCGGGGGCACCGTGATGGGCATGGCCACGGCGAGGCCGACCTGGTGCTGTGCGCCGGTGCCCTGGTAGGTGAGGGTCGAGTAACCGGTCCCCACCGTGCCCGAGCCCTCTGTCACGGTCGCCGTGAGCCCGTACACGGCCGTGTCGCCGCCCAGTCCGACCGCCTGTTCCGGGATCGTGACCGTGGCGACACGCTGACTCGTGCCGGCGGTGACGGCCTGGGTGGCCACCGTCTGGATGGCGCGCGTTGAGGCGTCGTGATCGGAATCCTGCTTGAGCCAGGCATCCAGACCCTGACGAGATGCGATGGGCTTCTCGGTGATCGAGATGGTCGCAGTGCCCGGCCCGATGACATCGGCGGAGGCGTTGTCGATGCCGATCGTGACGGTGACGGACTGTCCTGGCGACTCCGTTCCGGCATTCCCGGCGTAGAGCGACACCGTCGGAGCCTGGCCGCTGGCCGCAACAGCGGACGGCGTCTTGGCCGGTTCGTGCGCCTGGGCGGATGCCGGCACGAGCATCCCGCTCGTTGTCACGAGGACGCTGAGTGCCCCCAGCAGGGCGCCTCCGACCGCCTTCATGCGGCTTCGGGTTCGCCGGTGCTCGCTCCTACCGCCACGCGACCCGACGGCGCCGCTGCTCAACCGCATGCGGCAGCGCAGGGGTCGACGGGGAGCATGCCCGCAATTGTACTGAGCGCCCCAGTGCCGGAAACCGGGACCGGCCGGGCAGCCGTTCAGGCGGGCTGCCAGGGTGCGCGGCGCGATCCACAGGTCGGATGAGGATGTTCAGACACACCCTAGACTTGTCGGCACTATGCAGAGCGTCGCCGAGTCCCTCGCGCGCCTGCGCGAAACCGCCGAGTCGCCCGTCGTTTCGCGTCTCGCCCGAGCATTCGCCGATGCCGGCCACGAACTGGCCCTCGTCGGCGGACCGGTGCGCGACG
Organism: Humibacter ginsengisoli; assembly: GCF_054780095.1. Classification (NCBI taxonomy): domain Bacteria; kingdom Bacillati; phylum Actinomycetota; class Actinomycetes; order Micrococcales; family Microbacteriaceae; genus Humibacter; species Humibacter ginsengisoli. Next base: position 251,183 of record NZ_BAAGWZ010000012.1, on the reverse strand, counting down.
CCATGCTCGGCCGCGCGGTGCATGACCTGGACTTCACCACGGATGCCCGCCCCGAGCACACCATCGAGATCGTGAAGCCGCTGGCGGATGCCTGGTGGGACATCGGCCGCAGGTTCGGCACGGTGGGCGCGCGGCTCGGTGACGACACCGTCGAGATCACGACGTACCGTGCCGACAGCTATGACGGGGCGACCCGCAAGCCGGAGGTCGAGTTCGGCGACACCCTCGAGGGCGACCTGGTGCGCCGCGACTTCACGGTGAACGCGCTCGCGCTGCGGGTGCCGCAGGTCGTGATGGTCGACCCGTCCAACGGCGTGGACGACCTGCTGGCCGGGGTTCTGCGCACACCGATCTCGCCTGAGGTGTCGTTCGGCGATGATCCGCTGCGCATGCTGCGCGCCGCCCGGTTCGCCTCCCAGCTCGGGTTCTCGGTGAGCGACGACACGGTGGCGGCCATGGGCGAGATGGCCGACCGCATCGAGATCGTCAGTGCCGAGCGCATCCGTGACGAGCTGGTGAAGCTTTTGACGAGCGACGACCCGAGACCGGGGCTCGAACTGCTGGTGCAGACGGGGCTGGCCGACCGCATCCTCCCCGAACTGCCCGCGCTACGCCTGGAAATAGACGAGCACCACCACCACAAAGACGTGTACCGCCACACGCTCACCGTGATCGAGCAGGCGATCGGGTACGAACGGGAGCGGCATCCGGGCGAGGCGCCCGACCTCGTGCTGCGCCTGGCCGCGCTGCTGCACGACATCGGCAAACCGGCCACGCGTCGGCTCGAGCCGGGCGGGGTAGTGAGCTTTCACCACCACGATGTGGTCGGTGCGAAGCTCGCGCGCAAACGGCTGCGGGCGCTGCGGTTCGACAACGAGACGGTGGATGCCGTCAGCCGGCTCATCGAGTTGCACCTGCGGTTCTTCGGTTACGCCGACGGCGCATGGACCGACTCGGCGGTGCGCCGTTACGTGCGTGACGCGGGCGACCAGCTCGAGCGACTGCACGAGCTCACCAGGGCCGACGTCACCACGAGAAATCGCCGCAAGGCCGACCGGCTCGGATTCGCGTACGACGACCTCGAGGACCGCATCGCCCAGCTGCAGGCCCAGGAAGAACTGGAAGCGGTACGCCCCGACCTCGACGGCACCGACGTGATGCGCATCCTCGACCTGAAGCCCGGGCCGGAGGTGGGCAAGGCGATGAAGTTTCTGCTCGACCTGCGGCTCGACGAGGGCCCGCTGGGTGCCGAGGAGGCCGAGCGGCGCCTGCGGGAGTGGGCACGCGGGAACTGACGGCGGCGATCACGCATTCGGCGAGAGAGCGCCGTCCGTCACGGTGACGAGGTTGTGGACGGCACCAGCCGCACACCGACGACCGTGGCGATCGGCTCGCGCTGACCGCCGCAGTGCACCACGTGGTCCCCGTCGACCGTGAGCTGCGTGGCGTGCGCACGCAGGGCATCCGCGACGGCATCCAGCCGGTCTGAGACGTCGACAACGAACGCACCGGGCGCGTCGGGAGCCACGAGTTCGACGAACGGCACGTCGGCGGCACCGCTGGCCAGCAGCGCCGCTCGGCGAATGCACCGGTGGTCCGGATGCCCGTACCCGCCCTGGTCGTCGTAGCTCACGACGACATCCGGCCGCGAGTGACGGATGAGAGCGAGCACGTCGGCCACCACCTCCGGCTCGGGTGCCAACGTGAGGGCTTCCGCGGGCGCGTCGTCGACCGGACCGGCAACCGTCGGGGTGACCCATCGCATCCCGGAGTCGCTGTAGCGGCGCGGCGGAAGACCGTCGGCGCGGGCGGGAGGTTCGCCCAGGAAGTATGCATCCGCGATTCCCAGCGCGTGCACGGCCCGCCTCAGCTCGTCCAGCCGGATCCCCGTGAGCACGTCGGGGTCGTCGCCCACCCGCTCCCGCAACTCGGGCACGATGCCGCCGCGCTCGCCGCGGGTCGCGGTGAGCAAGGTCACTCGCACCCCACGCTCGACCAGCCGGAGGATCACGCCGCCGGAGGAGAGCGTCTCGTCGTCGGGATGCGCGTGCACGAACAGCACCGAGCGCGCGCCCTCGAACGGGTCGGCCGCATCCGAACTGTCGGCCGGGGGCCCGGGCTCTTCCAGCTGGCTCATGCGCAGTTCCGCCACGATGCGTGGTCGGCGTGCCCGAGGAGCTCGCGGTACACCCGCACCGTCTCGTGTGCGGTGCGATCCCAGGAGCGCTCCGCCGCGAAACGGATGCCCGCCGCCGACTGCGCCTCCCACAAGGGGCGGTCGTCGAGGAGCGCGCCGAGCCGCTGCGCCCACTCCCGCGGATCCCGCGACGACAGCAGCACCGCCTGCCGGTTGACCGCCTCGACCAGGCCGCCGGACGCCGACGCCAGCACAGGAATGCCGCTCGCCTGCGCCTCGAGGGCGACGAGTCCGTACGTCTCGGAGTGCGACGGAACGAGCACCGCGGAGGCGTGCGCGAACAGTTCGGCGAGATCCTCGCGCGCCAGCGGTCCGGCGAATCGCACGCGCTCGGTCACATCGAGCTCGGCGGCCAGCGCTCGAAGTTCGTCGACGTGCCGCTCATAGCCGTCTGTGGGACCGCCGGCGATCACGAGATCGGGCCGCCGGGCATCCGGAAGCGCGGCGATGGTGCGGATGGCGAGGTCGAGCCCCTTGAGCGGCTCGATGCGTGCAGCGGTCACGACGTACGGACGAGGCTCAGTGCGGCGGGAGCCGCGGTGGAACAGCGTGGCATCCACTCCGGGCAGCACGACGTGCACCCTGTCGGGGCTCGCGCGGAGCCGGCCCACGATCGTGCGCTGCTCGGCATGGCTGACCGCGACGACGGCATCCGACTCCCGTGCCAGCTGCGCCTCACCGGTGAGGCGTCCGGGCGATTCCGGCCGCTCCCCCTCGGCGAGCTGCGTGGACGGATGCGCCGCAATGCTGTGAAAGCTCTGCACGTGCGGCACGCAACGGTCGCGCGCGAACGGCAGCCCGGCCATTCCGGCCAGCCAATGGTGCGAATGCACGACGTCGACGTCGTCGACGTCATCGAGGCCGACGCGGAATGCGGCGACGAATGCCTCCTGCTCGCCCTTCGGCCGGAGTGCGGCGGGCCCGGCATCGATGAGCCGCAGCACCACGCCCGACGGACGGGTGCTCACCGCGGGCAGGTCGGGCGTGAAGCGCCGCGTGATGACCTCTACGCTGTGGCCCTCGGAGGCCATGCGCTCGGCCGTCGCCCGCACGAGCACGTTCATGCCGCCGACGTCGCCAGACCCGGGAGCAGCGAAAGGCGACGTGTGCAGCGCCACCACTGCGATGTGCAAGGGTCGTTCGGCCATGTCTCCAGCGTAGGTACGTGGCGCGGATTCGCCGACGGGACCGGCATCCGGTATGCTTACCAGGTTGTCCGGCCGCAGGCATCCGCCCGTGAGCACGACGACGATGCACATACCCTCCTGCTGCAGAGAGCCTGCAGCCGTTCTAGTCCAGAGGAGGTGGGTTAGTCATGCATCAGTACGAGTTGATGGTCATCCTCGATCCGGAGATCGATGAGCGCACCGTTGCTCCCAGCCTTGACAAGTTCCTCAACGTGATCCGCACGGATGGTGGAACCATCGACAAGGTCGACATCTGGGGTAAGCGCCGCCTGGCGTACGAGATCAACAAGAAGTCCGAGGGCATCTACGCCGTCGTCGACTTCACGGCGAACTCGGATTCCACGCAGGAGCTCGACCGCCAGCTGAACCTCTCGGAGGCCGTCATGCGCACCAAGGTGCTGCGTGCCGAGGAAGCCATCGCCCAGGTCGCCGCCGCGCAGAAGCGTGCCGACGAGAAGGCGGCCCGCAAGGCCGACAAGGCGAGCGCCTAAGGCCATGGCTGGCGAGACCATCATCACCGTGGTGGGCAACCTCACCGCCGACCCGGAGCTGCGCTACACGCAGAACGGGCTGGCCGTTGCCAACTTCACCATCGCATCCACTCCCCGCACCTTCGACCGTGCGGCGAACGAGTGGAAGGACGGCGAGGCCCTGTTCCTGCGCGCGAGCGTCTGGCGCGACTTCGCCGAGCACGTGGCGGGATCGCTGACCAAGGGCTCGCGGGTCATCGCGACCGGGCGTCTCAAGCAGCGGTCGTACGAGACGAAGGAAGGCGAGCGGCGCACCTCGATCGAGCTCGAGATCGACGAGATCGGGCCGTCGCTGCGCTACGCCACCGCGTCCGTCACGCGCGCTCAGTCGTCGGGAGGCGGCCGCATCGGCGGTGCGCCCAGCGACGACCAGTGGGCGCCATCCACCCCGCAGGGGTCCGACTCGAGCTCCGACGTGTGGAACGCGCCGGGCAGCTACAACGACGAGACCCCGTTCTAACAATCGCTTCTGCGGATGCCTGACTCACGGCATCCGCTCACAAGTAAGGAAAGACCATGGCTGGAAAGTCGAGCGGCGACCGCCGCAAGCCGATCCGCAAGGGTAAGGACGGAAAGAACGCCGCTCCGGCGAAGACCGTCCGCGTCGGCGTCATCGATTACAAGGATGTCGCCACCCTGCGCAAGTTCATCTCGGAGCGCGGCAAGATCCGCGCCCGCCGCATCACCGGTGTCTCCGTACAGGAGCAGCGCCTCATCGCGAAGGCCGTGAAGAACGCCCGCGAGATGGCCCTGCTGCCCTACGCAGGCTCGGGCCGTTAGGAGTCACCCATGTCGAAACTGATTCTGACGCACGAGGTCTCCGGCCTCGGTTCGGCCGGTGACGTCGTCGAGGTCAAGAACGGGTACGCCCGCAATTACCTCATTCCGCAGGGCTTCGCGATCGCGTGGACCCGCGGCGGCGAGAAGCAGGTCGAGCAGATCAAGTCCGCGCGGGCCGCACGCGAGCACGCGACCATCGAAGAGGCCCAGGACCTCAAGCTGAAGCTCGAGGCCACCAAGGTAAGGCTGACCGTCAAGGCCGGCGCCGAGGGTCGTCTCTTCGGCTCCGTGAAGACGGCCGACATCGCCTCAGCGGTCGAGGCGGCCGGCATCGGCGCCGTCGACAAGCGCAAGATCGAGATCGGCGCACCGATCAAGACGGTCGGGCAGCACGAGGCCACGATCAAGCTGCGCGACGACATCAACGCCACGATCACCCTCCAGGTGGTCGCCGCCAAGTAGTCGTCCGAGCCGAGAACGGGCCGCATCCTCCTCGTGGGATGCGGCCCGTTTCGTCTGCGTCGGCACCCTTTTGAGGGCTTGCCAAGCGTGGATCGGAGCTACCATCCGATCGCTTCTTCCGCAATGTTTGTCCACACCTCGGGAGTGTCGCGGAGTGTCGTCGCCACAGGCATCCAACAAGTTTTCCCACACAGGGCTGGGATAACTTTTGTGCTGATCAGTGCAGACATCCTCGTGTGATTCAGTGAGTTATCCCCAGATGTACTCACACCTTCTGCACATCGCCCCCGGCGTTTCGCCCAGACTCTCCACAAAGTTATCCACAGGGCAAGTTGTGGTGGATGATCCGCCCTCCCTAGTGTTGGTCAGCGTTGCACCGCGGTGTGTGGCCAGAACGCGAATCGTGGTCTTTGTCGGGGGTGGCTGAGACCGTGTAAGAGCACGGCCGGAAGCCACCGCAGCCGCGTCGTGCCCGCAGAAGGCGAGCGACACGGGGAGCGCACACCGCAACAGGAACACCGTCGGAGACGCCGGTCATGAGGGAGGAGGTCTGGGTGTCGATCGCACACCTGGGTCTGGCAGATGGCCGGCCAGCATCCGAGAGCCGCTCCACCGAGCGCACCCCTCCTCACGACCTGCTCGCCGAGCAGAGTGCCCTCGGCGGCATGCTGCTGAGCAAGGATGCGGTGGCCGACGTCGTCGAGACCGTGCGCGGCGGCGACTTCTACATTCCCAAGCACGAGGTGATCTACGAGGCGATCCTGTCGTTGTACTCGCGCGGGGAGCCGACGGATGTCATCGCGGTCACCGACGAGCTGACCAAGACCGGTGACCTCAGCCGCGCCGGTGGCCCCGAGTACCTGCACACGCTCACCAGCCTGGTGCCGACCGCCGCGAACGCGGGCTACTACGCCGAGATCGTCGCCGAGCGCGCGCTGCTGCGCCGTCTCGTCGAGGCCGGAACGCGCATCACGCAGATGGGTTACAACGGCGAGGGCGAGGTGCTCGACCTCGTCAACGAGGCTCAGGCCGAGATCTACTCGGTGACCGGCTCCAACGACAGCGAGGACTACATCCCGCTGACGGATGCAGTCACCGCCGCCATCGACGAGATCGAGGCGGCGAAGCACAAGGACGGCAGCATGACCGGCGTGCCGACCGGTTTCGCCGACCTGGATGAGCTGACGAATGGCCTGCATCCGGGACAGATGGTCATCGTCGCGGCGCGTCCCGCGCTCGGAAAGTCCACGCTCGCGCTGGACTTCGCCAGGGCGGCCGCGATCAAGCACGACCTGCCGACGATCTTCTTCTCGCTCGAGATGGGGCGCAGCGAGATCGCGATGCGTCTCCTGTCGGCCGAGGCATCCGTTCCGCTGCAGAACATGCGCAAGGGCACGGTCGACCAGCGCGACTGGACGACCATCGCCGCCACGCGTGGACGGATCAACGACGCACCGCTGTACATCGACGACAGCCCGAACATGACGCTGGTCGAGATCCGCGCGAAGTGCCGCAGGCTCAAGCAGCGGGTCGGGCTCAAGATGGTGGTCATCGACTACCTGCAGCTGATGACGAGCGGCAAGCGCGTCGAGAACCGGCAGCAGGAGGTCAGCGAGTTCTCTCGTGCACTGAAGCTGCTCGCCAAGGAACTGCAGGTGCCGGTGGTGGCGCTGTCACAGCTGAACCGTGGCCCCGAGCAGCGCGCAGACAAGCTGCCCGCTCTGGCCGACCTGCGTGAGTCCGGATCGATCGAGCAGGATGCCGATGTGGTGATCCTGTTGCACCGGGAGAGCGCCTACGAGAAGGACAACCCCCGCGCCGGTGAGGCCGACCTGATCGTTGCGAAGCACCGCAATGGGCCGACTCGCACGGTGACGGTCGCGTTCCAGGGGCACTTCTCGCGGTTCGCCGACATGGCGCCGATGTAGTAGTTGGCTGTGGGTTCGCGGGGGGATGGCCGATTCCGGGATAGCTGGCTCACCCCGGGCTCATGCGGTTGGCGTGGTCGAGGATTCTGTGGCCGGCTTTCGCAACGTCGATTGCCGTCCAGGCCATGGCTTCGTCGCGTACGGTGACTTCGGCGACGCTACGCCCGCTGCTATCGGTCCACCACCCGTGCAACCACCGTTCTCCACTCTGTTCGAGGTGTTCAAGCACAGCACTGTTGAGCAGGTCGGCTCGACGATCGGCGTACACCCAGAACTCGTTGATGTGCGGTGGGTTCGGTGTGACCGTTAGGCCGGGGAGGTCAGCCAGTCCGTCCGCGATGATCTTCGCGTGCTGAGTCCACATGGGCATTCGGTCGAGGCGTGTGTCGAGCCCGTCGAGGGCGGCGATGATTGAGGGGAACTGCTGGAAGAGGTTGCCGCCGTATCGGGTGCGCCAGAGCCGTACTTCCTCGATCACGTCGGCGTCCGCTGCTATGAGCGCCCCACCGAGCCCACCGATCCCCTTATACATGGAGACGTAGATGGACGAAGCGTGCGCCGCGATCTCGGTGAGCGGCCGAGCGAAGTGGTGTTGTGCTTCCCAGATTCGTGCACCGTCGACGTGTAAGGGAATCGCGCGTTCGCGTGCCTCTGCAGAGAATTGAACGTATTCCTCCCAAGTGGGTAGGACGTAACCAAGTTCCTGCATCGGAAGCTCTGCGACGACAGCGGCCAGTGGGCCGGAGCAGTTGTGAAGGTCATCGGCGGTGGGCTGGCGCAGTTCACCCGTGAGATCGACGGGTTCAAGGCCGCTCAGCGCTGTAAATGCATCCTCTTCGTTCAGCTGCGTGTGATGGAGCGGGTGCACCGCGACCCGGTTGGTTTCGGTTCGCGCGGCCCAAACACGGAAGGCTGACTGCTGAGCCATGATGCCGGTGGGGAACCATGCTGCAGCTGCCTTGCCGAGAAGGGTGGCGACACGTTCCTCGACACGCTCGACCATCCCGGTGTTATAGAGGTCTACGGGCTCGATGAGGGAACCGTTTGCCGACCGCGCCAAGGCAGTTAGCCGTTCTGCAGGCGTGACCGGACGCTCGCCCGACAGCAGCCGACGGGCGCTGCGCGACGCGTTCCAGAGCCGCTGGCGCGGCGATAAGTCGTCCGATGTGTTAAGCATTAGCTGGTGCTTTGCTGTGCCCGGCTTGGTTGGCGGTCCTGTCGCCAAGGAGCGGGATGCTGGCGTAGATGCGCCGGGTGCGCGGATGGAGGAGCAGATCCGCGGAAGGCACGACGGTCAGGCTAGCAATCGATTCTGATGTCGGTAACGGTCCCATTTATGGAAGCGATCTAGGTTCAGCCCCGAGCAGTGCTCGAGCAGCCGCGGTGCAGGCGGTGGGGGAACGTCAGACACGCTTGTCTCAAAGGAGTCCCCGCGCGGGGAAGGTGCGCTCACACTAGCGCAAGGCTCGGCGCTGCCAGTGTCAGTGAATGCCGCGGACCGTGCCCACCAGTACGAAGATCCGGCAGAGATCGCCAGTGCATGTTGTCGGTGTATTGAAAATCGAATACGCGCCTGCAACAGCCTCTGGTTTTGGCTTGGGGTGTGAGTACAAGCACACGGGTCGGACCGGAAGTGTGTGCCGGTGTTGGATCGGGCGCTGGCGAGTCCGTGGCCGGCATCACCGCATATGGGTGCGGGGCCGAGGAAGCGAACCTCTTCCGGGCCACGGCAGAGCGCCGGGGTGTGGTGGTGAGGGTCATTGAGGCGCCGGTGTCGGAGGCGAATGCGGCATTGGCTCGCGGGAGTCGGTGTGTGAGTGTCGGGCATCGGGCGCCGATCTCGAACTCGACGCTGCGTGCGCTCAGAGGGGTTGGCGTCCAGTACATCTCCACCCGTAGCACGGGCCGGAACCATCTGGATGTCGACTTCGCACAGCGCCTGGGCATCCGGGTGGAGGGGGTTACGTACTCGCCGGGTGGGGTGGCGGATTACACGCTGATGCTGATGCTGATGGCTCTGCGGCGGGCCCGATCCGTCCTCTTGGGTGTCGAGGTTGGTGACTTCCGGGTGCAGGGGCCGCGGGGACGCGAACTCCAGGACCTGACGGTGGGCGTGATCGGTACGGGCCGCATCGGTACGGCTGTGATCGAACGGCTCCGCGGCTTCGGCTGCGCGGTGCTGGCCTACGACCATCGTATGAAGACCCGGGTGGAATACGTCGGACTGGACGAACTGTTCAGCCGGAGCGACATCGTCACGCTCCATACGCCTCTGACTTCCGAGACAAGGCACTTAGTCAATGGAAAGCGGATCGGTCGCATGAAGGCCGGCGCCCTGATTGTCAACACCGGCCGGGGCGGACTGGTGGACACCGAGGCGTTGCTGGTGGCGATCGAGGGTGGGCACCTGGGCGGCGCAGCCTTGGACGTGCTGGAGGGTGAGGAGGGCGTCTTCTACGTCGACCACCGCGACACCCCGATCAGGAATCCTCTGGTTCCACGTCTGCAGCGACTGCCGAACGTGGTCCTGACCCCGCACACGGCTTACTACACGGAACAGGCTCTGTTCGACACGGTTCAGAACACCCTCCTCAACTGTCTGGAATTCGAAAGGACGCACGCATGAGCAGGTTGACGATCGCGGTCATTTTCGGCGGGGTCTCGGAGGAGCATCCCGTCTCGGTGAAGTCCGCGCGGGAGGTCGCCCGCAACCTGAACCTTGCCAAGTACGAGCCGCTGTTTATCGGAATCACGAAAGCCGGTGAGTGGAGGCTGCTGTCTGATAGCCCCGCTCAGGACTGGGAGCACGTGGATCATCGACGGCTGGTGTTGTCGCCGGACACCAGCGTGCACGGCATTCTGGTCGAACGCGACGGACTGTGGGAGACGGTGCGCGTGGACGTAGCCGTTCCGGTACTGCACGGCCGTCACGGTGAGGATGGCGTCATCCAGGGGTTGCTGGAACTCTCCGGCATTCCGTACGTCGGTTGCGGCGTGGCGAGTTCAGCGTTGGCGATGGACAAGTCGCTGACCTATCTGATCGTCCGCAACGCGGGGATCGCGACTCCTGATTTCTGGACCGTCACAGGCAACGGTCCAGCTGATGCGGCGCGGGTGAGCTACCCGGTCTTTGTCAAACCGGCACGCTCCGGATCATCGTTCGGTGTCAGCCGGGTCGATCGTCAGGAGGATCTGCCGGACGCGGTGGATGCTGCGCGGTACTACGACTCGAAAGTACTGATCGAGCGTGCGGTGGTGGGCACCGAAGTCGGGTGCGCGGTGCTCGAAGACGAGTCCGGCTTGGTGGTCGGGGAGGTGGATCAGATCCGGCTGTCGCACGGATTCTTCCGGATCCATCAGGAGGAAGCTCCCGAGGTGCATTCGGAGAATGCGACCATCCTCGTACCTGCGGAGATCTCCGAAGCGGAGCGGGACCGCGTCCAGCAGACCGCGCGAACAGTCTTCCGGGCGCTCGGCTGCCGGGGACTGGCCCGCATCGACCTCTTCCTCACCGCCGAAGGAGAGGTCGTGCTCAACGAGGTCAACACCTTCCCCGGCATGACCTCCTACAGCCGCTACCCCCGCATGATGGCCGCCACCGGGATAACCCTGTCGGAGGTCATCGACCGGCTTATCGCGTTCGCGTTGAAGGAGCGGCAGTGAGCGATGACTTCGTCTACGTGGACGAGCAGGTTCCGGGTATCCGCTGGGACGCCAAGTACGCAACCTGGGACAATTTCACCGGCCGACCTGTCGCCGGATATCACGCGAACCGCATGATCGGCACGATCGCGTTGTGCGCCGCGCTCGCCCGCGCCCGCGACACGGCGGCCGGGCAGGGATTCGGGTTGTTGCTCTGGGATGCCTACCGCCCACAGCGCGCGGTGGACGATTTCCTGAGCTGGTCGAAGCAGCCGGAGGACGGGCTGAGGAAATCTCGGCATTACCCCCGCATCGATCGGGCGCAGATGTTCCGGTTGGGCTACGTCGCTGCCCGCTCCGGCCACAGCCGGGGCAGCACCGTCGATCTGACGCTGTATCGCCTCACCACCGGCGAACTTGTAGACATGGGCGGCGACCATGATCTGATGGATACGATCTCCCACCACGGTGCAGCCGGCATTCTCGAGCCTGCGGACGGCAACCGGCGGCGCCTACGGTCCATCATGGAGGCGGCCGGCTTCACCGCATACGCCGAGGAATGGTGGCACTACACGTTGCAGACCGAGCCGCACCCGGACACCTACTTCGACTTCCCGATCACCTAGCGGGCAGGCGGACGGTTACCCGCAGGCCGCCACCAGAGAGCGGTGCAAGGGCCAGTGTGCCCTCGTGCGCCGTGGCGATACTCTTCACGATCGCCAGACCCAAACCAACGCCGGCCTGATCGCTATGGATGCGCTCGGTACCGCGCCGAAACGGCTCGGTGAGGGTGGAGACAAGCTCCGGCGTGAGGAAGGCGCCCGTGTTCTCCACCGAGAGAACGACGACGCCTGCCTCTACTGAGGTCGCGATCCTCACGAGACCGCGCTCGGGGAGGTTGTGAACGACGGCGTTATGCACCAGGTTCGTCGTCAGCTGCAGCAGCAGGGCGTGCGACCCAGTTGTCGTCGCCGCCGTGCAGGAACTCTGCATGGTCACACCGTGCTTCTCCGCGAGGGGCAGCAGCGTCTCTACCGCCTCCTCGGCGAGGAGCGAAAGGTCGACCGGTTCTCGTGCGAACGAGCGCTGATCGCTTCGGCTGAGCAACAGGAGCGCCTCGGTGAGAGCGATCGCCCGAGTGTTGACAGCTTGAAGCCGCCGGATGAGTTCAGAAGCGTCGGTCTCCGGATCCTCGCGGGCCACCTCCAGCAGCGTCTTCGTGATCGCCAGGGGTGTTCGCAACTCGTGCGAGGCATTGGCCGCGAACCTGCGCTGCTGGGCGTCGTTCGCCTCCAACCGGGCGAGCATCGCATCGAAACTGTCGGCGAGCTCTCGGAACTCGTCGTTGCGGCCCTCCAACTCGATGCGGTGCGACAGCACCCCCTTCCCGACCTTGCGGGTCGCGTTCGTGATCCGGGCCAGCGGGGCCAGCATCCGGCCGGCCAGGAACCAACCGCCTACCAGCCCGAAGACGAGCAGGAAACCCATCGCCTCCGCCGCTCGCGGCACGAAGGCGCGCTGCAGATCCGCCCGCGTCGGGCCAACAGGCAAGTCGAAACCAGCCGGGAACACGAACTGGTGGTTCGGTACATATCGCAGGAGGAAAACCCAGACGGTCCCCAGCAGGAGAGCACCGGCCACCATCAGGAATCCGGCGTAGCTGAAGGTGAGCTTGAGGCGGATGCTCAGCCCTGCCCGTCTAGCCATGCGAACCGCGCTCCTGCCCCGCGTCGATGCGATAGCCAACGCCGGGCTCGGTCGCGATGATCCCCGGTTCGCCCAGGCGCTTCCGCAGCGCGGAGACCGTGATGCGTACCGCGTTCGTGAACGGGTCCGCATTCACATCCCAGGCGCGTTCGAGCAGTTCCTCCGCGCTCACAACACCACCCTCGGCGCTGACGAGCACTTCGAGCACCGCGAACTGTTTCCGGGTCAATGCCACGTATCGCCCGTCCCGGTACACCTCGCGGCGAAATGGATCCAGGCGCAGCCCGCCAAGCTCAAGCACGGGCGGCCGACTATGCGCCCGCCGCCGGTCCAGCGCTCGCAGACGCAGGACCAGCTCACGAAACTCGAACGGCTTGGTCAAGTAATCGTCGGCGCCGAGCTCGAACCCGGACGCCTTGTCATCGAGCCGGTCAGCGGCGGTCAGCATCAAAATCGGCATGCCGCTTCCGGAACCGACGATCTGCCTCGCGATCTCGTCGCCGGAAGGCCCCGGGATGTCACGGTCGAGCACCGCTATGTCGTAAGTGTTGACGCTCAGCAACTCCAGCGCCGCCTCCCCGTCCGCCGCGACATCAGCGGCGATCGCCTCCAGTCGCAGGCCGTCTCGAACAGCCTCACCCAGATAAGGCTCGTCCTCGACAATCAGCACACGCACGATCTCAATGCTCCCAGCCCCGACGTATCGCCGGCATATCAAAGCTTCACACCCGCTGAAATCCGCCGATGTGGGAGCGATCCTTCGAGCTCATCGCGGCTTGGAACCGACATGTAGGTGTCGGGCGATGGCGTGGGCTTGTTAGGTGAGGCTGCGCCCGAGGGACTGTGCGATTCCGCGCGCGACCTCGGGTGCATCGTCGACCGTCTCGTGGCCGGCGAACGCCTCGAGGAAGCCCTAGAAGCCTCGGCTCCTCAGCGCGATCCGGACACGGAAATACCGCATTGCCTATGATCGCCAGGTGCGGAACGCGGGGCTGGAAAGCCGGGGTAGGACATCGCGGTGGAGTCAGCGCCGGCGGCTGTCGATCGTGCTGGGACTGAACGGCGCACTGATCCTCGCCCTGGTCGTGGTCGGCATTGCCGCGAACTCGGTGAGTGTGCTCGCCGCGGCCGGCGATACGGTGGGTGATTGCTTCGGGCTGGTCATCGGATTGATCGCGGTTACGCTGCGCGATCGCGACCCGGACCACCCGCAGGCGCACCGGCCGATCGCCATTGCGGCATTGATCAACTCAGTGCTGCTGCTGGCGGTCACGGTCTCAGTGGTGATCGAGGCGGCGGCGCGGCTGCTGGCCGGTTCGTCGCCTGTGGAGGGGCTGCCGGTGGTGATCGTGGCCGTGATCACGATCCTGGTCATGTTGGCCGGAGCCTGGGTGCTCGGCGCCTCGGCCGCCTCCGAGGATCTGCACATGCGTTCCGTTCTGCTGGATGCCCTCGCGGACGCCTCCGCGGCCGCAGGCGTCGCGATCGCCGGGGTCATCATCCTGGCCACGGAGGGCCTGTACTGGCTGGACCCGGTGCTGGCGTTGATCATCTCCGCTGTCATCGCGATCGCCGCGGTGCGACTATTGATCAAGGCCGTGGCGGCCTTGCGCGGCGAAGACGTCGACTTCGACGACGACTAACAGCACCGGGGACACCCACGCAGAGGGGGAACAGGATGCCGTGGACCGACTCCGCGGTGATGAGTCAGAAAACCGACATCGTTCTCCTACGGATCGGCTGGATCTGCCTGGCGGTCGTCAGCCTCGGCATCCTCGTGTTCGGCGTGATCGTGATCGCCGTCCCATCGGGCGCCGGCCAGTTGCTTTACACCGCAGACGGGCTGGCTTGCATCGGGCTCGGCCTATACGGCGGCCTGCTCACACTGATCCCCTACCGACGGCGCGAGAAATGGGCGTGGTGGGCGATCTGGTTCTACCCCGTCTTCTGGGCGGCCCACCTGATCTTCCACCTGCCGCCCGGCACCGACCACGTCCACCAGTACGCATTCATTGCCCTCTCACTGATCGGTCTTCTGCTCCCGATCCGGAGCGTCTTCCCGCCAGGAACCCATGCCGGGCGCCGGACAGCGGCTCTCGTAACACGACAGAAAGATCGATGACAGGGACCAGGCACGCTCACGCCCGACTTCTCCGAACCGGGTTCGTCCTGGAGGGGATCACGCTGGCGTGGAACGTCGTCGGCGTCGTCGTGCTGGCCGTTCTGGCGATCACGTCGGGTTCGGTCGCTCTGGCCGGGTTCGGTCTGGACTCTCTCATCGAGATTGGCGCGAGCATCGTCGTGCTGTGGGAACTGTCCGGCACCGGCGAGCAACGGCAGCGAATCGCGCTGCGACTGATCGGTGCAGCGTTCATCGCACTGGCGGTCTACCTCCTGGTGCAGACCGCGATCGCTCTCCTCACCGGGCACCGGCCCGGCGCCAGCATCGCCGGCATCGTCTGGACTGCCATCACCGCAATATGCATGTTCACACTCGCCGGGCTGAAGACCCGAACAGGTCGTGCTCTGAACAATCCCGTGCTGCGCACCGAAGGGCACGTGACGATGATCGACGGACTTCTGGCCTGCGCCGTCCTTCTCGGTGTGCTTCTGAACACCGTGCTCGGATGGTGGTGGGCGGACTCCGCCGCCTCCCTCGTCATCGTGTACTACGCGGTCCGCGAAGCCATCGACATCTACCGCACGACGCGGACCGAACCAGACCTATGACCTCGGCGCGTGGTGGATCCACCGGCGACCGACCACGGATTCTCGCGACCGAACGTCATTCGATGGTGAAGGCATCCGGTGTCGCCGGATGCGGCCGGAGAGCGCCGAGTGATCCGGTTACGCGGCGTTCTCTTCGCGAGTCGCGGCCAAGCCCTCCGCAAGCGGGGTGGTCGGCCGGCCGATGAGGTCCCTGAGCGTGGAGGTGACATCGGCGAGGGCTCCGTCGCGGATATTGCCGTCGAGCGCGACCACGAATCCCGCCGTGCCGTCGTCGAGACCCGCTGCGGTCAGGATGGCCGCGTGCTCCTCGGGCGTTACATCCCGGTAGCGAACCTCGCGACCCAGCAGCGATCCGGCGGCCCGGGCGAGGTCGTGGAACGTCCACGCGACGTCGCCGCTCAGCTCGTAGACAGCGCCGTCATGACCGGGGGTTGTCAGCACGACCGCGGCCGCATCGGCGAAATCGCGACGCGAAGCGCTGGCGACTCGTCCGGTTCCGGCGCTGCCGATGATCTCGCCCGTGGCCGCCGCGCTTTCGAGCGTGCCGGCGTAGTTTTCCGTGTACCAGTTGTTGCGCAGGATGGTCACAGGCAGGCCGGAGGCCGCCAGAAGCCGTTCTGTCTCCGCGTGCTCGGGTGCGAGTACGAGGTCGCTGTCCGTCGCATGCGGCGCGCTCGTGTACACGACGCGGCCGACTCCCGCCTTGCGCGCGGCGTCGATCGCATTGCGGTGCTGGTCGACGCGCTTGCCGACCTCCGAACCCGAGACGAGCAGCACCGCCTCCGCACCCGTGAATGCCGGCACCAGGGTCTCGGGGCGGTCGAAGTCGGCCAAGACGGTCTCGATGCCGCGGGCGGAGAACGAAGCCAAGCGCTCGGTGTTGCGGCCCGTCGCCCGGATCTGCGATGCGGGGACTCCGCGCTCGAGTAGCGATTCGATGACGAGGTGGCCGAGGTGCCCGGTTGCACCGGTGATGACGATGGTCATGCGAGGTTCCTTTCGATCGGTCACTGGTCAGAACCCGCTCGCCGACGCATTACTTCCCGATCTAAGGACGACATCGTCGGCGCGGACGCATCCTGAGCGATGTGGTTCTAGTGCCCGTAAGGGCGCCGGGCGTGATGCACGTTTTGCGCGTGCCCAGCCTTTTCGGCGTCGCGCACCGCGTCGAAGTCGGCCAGTCGTCCCAGTGAGGGAACGAGGTGCTGCAGCTTCTCGGGGTTCACGACGCCGTGGATGGCGGCGATCCTTCCGTCGCGCAGCTCGAGCGACATGACCGCGAGCACACCACCTCCGACGGGGATATCGGCGACGATGACGACACCGGGCCCGCCGTTGACGGGATGCGGCTCGACGTGGACGGGGAACACCGCCCTCCGACCGAACGATGCCAGCATCTTGGACACCGCGTCGAACCCCTGCACTGGCCGGGTGATGGCGAAGCCGGGCGGAACCTTTCCGCCACCGTCGCTGATAGCGACGACATCATCCGTGAGCAGCGAGACGAACTCGCCCACCGCACCCGACTCCACCGCCGCGATGAAGTGCGAGACGAGCTCCTCGTGCTCCGCCGCTGACGCGGGATAGCGGGGCACGCGCCCCGACACTCGAGCCCGCGCTCGCGACACCAGCTTGCGTGCCGCGCCATCGGAGGAGCGGCCGAGCACCGAGGCGACCTCGTCGTACGAGTAGTCGAGCACGTCGTGGAGCAGGAACGCGGCACGTTCGGTCGGTGTCAGTGTCTCGAGCAGCACGAGGAACGCGAAGGACAACTCTTCGGCGAGTTCCGCATGCTCCGACGCGTCGCGCGACGCGTTCGGGAGTTCGCCGACGATGGGTTCCGGTAGCCACTCGCCCACGTAGTTCTCGCGACGGGCACGCGCAGAGCGCAGCTGGTCGATCGCGAGCCGTGTCGCCACCGTGGTGAGCCACGCCTCCTGGTTCGCGGGCCGGTCTGCGTCGGTGAGGCGAAGCATCCGCTCGATGGCCGACTGGGCGATGTCGTCTGCGTCGGTGACGGAGCCGAGCATGCGGTAGGCCGCACCGAACGCGACACGACGCAGCGACTCCAGTTCGGTCATGCCTCGATCTTCTCGCGGTGGCCGTTCGACGGGACCAGCACGTGCGTTCGCCGCATCGGCAGATACGGTCCGGGATGCCGGGCCACGAACAGGTTGCCTCGGTGCACGTATTCCTTCATGAACCTGGCGGCGCGGCCGGTGACGATGCGGTCGATCGCCCTTCCCTCCGCCGTCAGCCATTGCAGCAGAGCATCGTGTCGTCCGAGGCTGATGCACTCGGCGAAATAGCGGCCGGAGAATGCGGATGCATCCTCACCGGCGAGTTCCGCTGCCATCTTCTTCGGCGCGGTGATCGCCATGAAGGCGCCGGTGCGGCAACCCATCTTCAGCGGCACCCCGTCGGGTCCGGGCAGACGCGCCGCATCGCCGACGACCCGCACCTCAGGGTGGCCGACGGCGTGGAACGTCGCATCGACGTACGCGCGGCCGAGCTCGTCGACATCGAGTCCGGATGCCTCGACAAGCGGATTCGCTCGAAACCCGCCCGCCCACAACGTGAGCGCCGACGGGACCTCGCGACCGTCATCGAAGACGACCGCGTCGGGCTCGATGCGTGCCACGCGTCCGAGGAACCGCTCTATCGCCAATCGGTCGAAGGCATGCTCGAGGTGCCGTCGGCCGGACGGGCTCAGCCAGTCGCCAGGGGCGCGCGAGCTCGCGATCGAGACGCGGAGCCCCGGGTGCGTTTCGGCGACCTCGGTCGCCAACTCGATGCCCGTCAATCCACCGCCGACGACCACCACGGGCGCGCCGTCGGGCAGCGCGTCGAGCGCCTGCGCCGTTTCGCGGATGTGAGCGACGCCGGTGAGACCGTGCGCATTCTCGTGCGCCCCCGGCACCCCGCGGAAGTCGATGACGCTGCCGAGGGCGATGACGAGCGAGTCGTATTCGAGCGTGGCGCTCTCCGTGACGACGCAGCGCCGCTCGAGGTCGATGCGTTCCACCTGAGCAACCCTGAGCTTTGCGCTCGAGCCTTTCAAGGCATCCGCAACCGGCAGCAGTGCATACCGCTGCCCGGTCGCCAGCTGATGCCAGCGCATCCGCTCGTCACGCGTTTCGTTGCTCGTCACGAGGGTGACGGATGCCTCGTCGGCCCGCACTCGCCGCGCCAGTTGCCCGGCGACCACGATGCCGGTGTAGCCGCCGCCCAGAACGATGATCCGATGCTTTCCCATACCAGTACGACGAGACGGCGGGGCGGATTGGGACATCGCCGAGCGTCGTCACTTTCCTCGACGACGGGCGGCTGAGCGTGGCGGGGCTGCGCGGAGGTGCTCGCTGACGCGCCCGAGGATGCGGGCTAGGTCGCCGGCGTCTTCGTCCGTGAGGGGCGCGAACAGGAGTTCGTGCACCGTTTCGACGTGGCCGGGGAACACGGAACTCAACAGGTTGCGGCCGGCGTCAGTAATCGTGACGACGGTGCTGCGCTCGTCTTCAGGGGAGGAAGAACGGGTGATGAGACCGCGCTGCTCGAGCAGTTGCGCCTGGTATGTCAAACCACTGCGACTGTAGACGACGCCGTCCGCGAGGTCGGTCATCCGTTCGTGACCCCCCGGAGAGTCGCCCAGCCTCGCCAAGAGCTGGAACTGCACAGAACTGAGGCTGCCGTCGTCGCGAAGCTGCTTCTCGACCGCTGGGCGCAGCAGATTGCCGACCTCGGTGAGTGCGAAGTACGCGCGCAGCTGCGTCGGAGTGAGGGCGTCGGGCGTAGCGCTCATGTTCCGATTCTACTAGTTGCTTCGAAGTCGAAGCAGTGTTATCGTCGAACTGCTTCGAATTCGAAGTACAAAGGCGAGGAGTGAGACTATGAAGGCAGTGCAGTTCCACGAAGTCGGCGGACCTGAGGTTCTCCGGTACGACGATGTCGAACAGCCGAACCCGGGTGCAGGGCAGGTGCGGCTGCGGGTCGCAGCGTCAGCGTTCAACCCGGCGGACGCCGGTATGCGGGCCGGAGCCATGCCCGTCCCGATCGAGTTGCCGCACGTCCCCGGCTATGACGTGTCCGGCACGGTCGACGCTGTCGGTGAGGGCGTGGACGAGGTGGCAATCGGTGACGCCGTGATCGGGTTCCTGCCGCTGGAGCGCAACGGCGGTGCGGCCGATTACGTCATCGCTCCTGCCGAAGCGGTCGTCGCCGCGCCTACGAGCATCCCGCTAGCGGATGCCGCGGCGCTGCCGTCCGTGGCATTGACCGCGTGGCAGGCGCTCTTCGACGACGGAGGGCTCGAGCCGGGCCAGCGAGTGCTGATCGTCGGCGCCGGTGGTGCGGTGGGCAAGTACGCTATCCAGCTCGCCAAGCGGGCAGGTGTCTACGTCATTGCGACGGCCAGTCCGCGCAGCATCGATCTCGTCCGCGCCGCGGGAGCGGACGAGATCATCGATCACACCGACACCGACCTGCTCGCTGCCGTCGATGAGCAGGTCGACGTGTTGTTGAACCTCGCGTCGATCGAGCCCGAACAGCTCACCGCGTATGTGGCCGCCGTACGCGACGGCGGTGTGGTTGTCAACACGATCCCGCCCTTGGCCACCCCCGGCGACGAAGCCCGAGGGGTGCGCGCGTCGACGGTGTTCGTTCGCCCGAACCGAGAGCGCCTCGCCGAACTGGTATCCCTCGTCGACGCCGGCGCACTCGTCGTCGAGGTCACGCGACGGATCCCTTTGACGGAGCTGCCCGCGCTCCACGCAGAGGCCGCCGCCGGTCTCGTCGCAGGGAAGGTCATCGTCCTCCCCTGAGCCGTTCCGGGGGCTGGGTTGCCGGCCGGGCATCTCGGTGACGCCTCACCGCGCCGCCATCATGGCGCCGGAGACGGCGACGAGAAGCGCGCCGAGCGACATGAGGCCGACGAGCACGGCAACCGCCGGCCAGAATCCGAGAGCGACGGCCGTGAGCAAGGGCGGCAGGGTCAATCCCGCGTAGGCGACGAGGAAGATACCCGCAAGTGCTTCGCCTCGGCGTCCCGGCTCGGCTGCTGCTGCGGCGGTGACGAGCGCGCACCGGAACAGGATGCCGATGCCCGCGCCCGCGACCCCGCCGCCGATGAGGAACACGGCGAGCGAAGCAACGACGGCGCTCACGGCCACACTCGCGAGCCCGAACACGGCCAGTGCGATGGCGAGTCGGAGCTGAGCGGGGACCCCGAGGCGCGCGGTGACGATCTGCGCCGTCGCTGCGGCCATGAACACGACGAAGGGCGCCAGGCCCGCCAGCAGGTAAGAGCGCTGGTGGAGGATGCTGACGAGGAACGTCGGCGAGAGTGCCATGAACGTGCCGAACACCGTGAAAACGGCGAACGCAGCTGTGGCCGCAGCCCAGAACGCGCCACGACGTCCGGCAGGTATGGCGATGCGCTGAGGCCGGTACGAGGGACGCACCGCACGGCGCTCGACCGTCTCGGGAACGAAGGCGACGAGAATGCCTTCCGCGGTGAAAAGCGCGGCGAAGATTACGAACGGAACGACCAGCGGTGCCGACGACCACGAGGCGATGAGTCCGCCCACCAAGGGGCCGAGGCCGATGCCGCCGAGGTTCGCGAACGTGGCGACGAGCGCTGCACGCCCGCTCGCCTGGCGGGCCACGGTTCCCAACTCGTCGAGGTGCGCGGTCGCTGCGGCCGCGAGGATGCCGATTCCGAGGCCGCAGATGAAGCGCGCCACGATGAGGCCAGCGACGTCGTTCCACACGAGGAACAGCAGTGCGGCCAGCAGGTTCAGGAGCAGGGAGGCGAGGATGATCCGTCGCCGTCCGATCCAGTCGGAGACGTGGCCTGCGAGATACAGGCTCAGCATGACTCCGACCGCATACACCGCGAAGATGACGGTCAGGACGACGGTGGGGAAGTCATCCTTCCGCTGGTAGATCGCGTAGAGCGGGGTCGGCAGGGCGCAGAACGCCATCTCGGTGAGAAAGGTGAGCGCGATGATCCAGAACCCTGCAGCATGCGGAACACGCCTGCCCGCCGAAGCCGGCGTGGGTCTCGTGGTCGTCGATGTCATGACACAACATTCGCCGATCGGCGTCATCGTGTCCAACGAACGTAAACGATGGTTGCCATCGATAACGACGATTCACTCCCTATGCTGCTCCCATGGACACTCGGCAGGTGGAGTACGCGATAGCGGTGGCGGACGAACTGAGCTTCACACGCGCAGCCCAACGGGTATTCGCCGTGCAGTCCACGGTCTCGGCGGGTGTTCAAGCACTCGAAAGGGACCTCGGCACCGTGCTGTTCGAGCGCGACCAGCGGGGTGTGCGCCTCACCCCGGCGGGCGAATCGGTGCTGCCGGCCTTGCGCGGCATCGCCGACGCCGAGGCGCGCGCCCGCACCGCTGCCGACCCTCGCGGGGAACTACGCGGTGAGCTGCGTATCGGAGTGTTCTCGAACGTCAGCTACCTCGCACTGCCCCGGGTGGTCCGAGAGTTCCACCGCGAACATCCGCTCGTCGACCTGCGTCTTCGCTCGTCCCCCACCGGTTCGAGGGAACTCGCGAATGACGTGCTGCGTGGTCGCCTCGACCTCAGCTTGTTCGGGCTGCCGGCCTCCGCGGCCACCGGCCTCGCCACGCACCGATTGGCCATCACCAGGTATGTAGCGCTGCTGCCGCCCGGGCACGATCTCGCAAGGCAGAAGACGATCAGCCTGGCAGACCTCGCGAAGGAACGATTCGTGGACGCGCCTGTCGGGTTCGGCAACCGTGACATCCTGGACGGCGCCCTGAACGGCCTCGGCGTGAGTCGGGATGTCGCGATCGAAGCGACCGAGACTGCGGCAATACCGGTCTTCGTCGCCGCTGGACTCGGTGTCGCGCTTCTGCCGGAACTGCTCATACCGCCGGGCACTGACGCGGTCGTCGTCTCCCTGGCAGAACGCATCGACTGGGAGTTCAGCGTCGTGACGCGAACGTCGCCGAGTGAGGCGGCCCGTGCCCTGGTCGAACGATTGATCGCTGCCTACTGACGGCGGGCCACGTGCGACGTGTGCTCAGCCCGCCCGGGTTCCGTTCGGCACCGGAACCTCGGGTGTGGCGAGCACCGGTGTGATGCCGTCGGAGTACCCGATGTCGAACAGCATCCCCTCCGACAACTCGCCGGCCATCCGGCGCGGGGCGAGGTTGACTACGACGAGTGCTTGCCGGCCGACGATCTCCGTCGGGTCCTCGCGTTCTTGTTTCACGCCGACGAGGATGCTGCGCCGATGGTCGCCGAGGTCGACCGTGAGCCGTACCAGTTTGTTGGAGGCGGGGACGTCGTCGACCGCAGTGATGGTGCCGACGCGGATGTCGACGCGAGCGAGCTCGTCGATCGTGATCGTGGCCTTGATCGGTGCCGTGGAAACGCTCATCAGGAGCTGCTACTTGCAGGTCTCGTAAGGGTCTCCACCGTACCGCCGTGTACGACGAGGAGCACAGCGGCCGCCATCAGGCTGTCGGGCGGGATCGTTAGAGTCACGCGCATGAGATGGTCGGACCTCGTTTCGGCGCAACCGGCGCTCGGCGCAATCGCGAACCAGAAGTTGATCGAGCCCGGCGTCCTTTTCATCGGCACCGTCCGACGTGCTGGCATCGCGCGGATCAGCGGTGTGGAACCTTTGATCATGGACGATGACCTGTGGCTGTCGATGATGCTCAAGTCCAAGAAGGCGCTGGACCTGGCCCGCGATGAACGAATCGTGTTGAACAGCATCGTCACGGGCCCGGAGCCGGGAGTCGAGATCAAGATCGTCGGCAGAGCGATCCAGGAGCACAAGATATCGGTGCAGGAACGCTATGCATCCGCCGCGGGCGAGCAACTCGGCTGGCAGCCGGTCGTGGGGAGGTTCGCCCTGTTCCGCGTCGAAATCGAAGGGGTGACCTACATCGGCTACGACGAGGCGACACATGGCCAGCACATCGCTCGTTGGCCAGAAGGCATCGAGTACATCCGTGCGGCGACCTCGCCCACCAGCCTCGGATCCAGACAGGCCGTGACCCGAGTCCTCAGGTGAGCGTCGCAGGTGTCTCAGAAGATGCGGGTGCGGACTCCCGACTCGCCGGAGCTGAGACACACGGCACACGTGCGGCTTCTAGAGAACCCCGCCTGCGCCCGGCTCAGGGCATCCAGCCCGTTCGTTCCAGGATCTCGTGCACGGACTCGTCGACCGTCGCAGGATAGGTAACCACCTGGAAGTGCCGGATGCGGTCGTGATCGGACCGGGCATGGTAGACGTCGACCCATTGGCGCAGCGCTGTCGCCCACTCTTCGGTGGGCTCGCGTTCGGTCACTCGCTCCTTCAGCACGGCGAGGGGTGCGGTCGTTTCGCAGATCAGCAGCCTCGCCCCGGGCATGGCCGCTTGAACGAGCTCGACCTCCTCCTCGTCGTTGAACACCATCGGGATGATCAGCTTCATGTCGGGTGCGGCGTCGACGTAGTTCGGCCAGATGGCACGAAGGTTCTCGCGCGGGAACCATCGGCCCGGGTACGGGTGCACGAGGCTCAGTTCGTCGATATCGATGACGCCGTGCGCGACATCCGCCGCCCGAAGCGCTTCGGAGAGCGCCCGCGCGAGGGTGCTCTTCCCCGAGCCGGGTGAGCCGTGCAGCACGAGCACATCAGTCACGGCCACCCATTATCGTCCTCGGTCACATCGGGCCGTCGGTCGCACCCCGCCGGCGGCGTATCAGGAAGCGCTAACGCTCTCTTTACGAAACTCTGACCCGCGGATGCCGCGGCGGGATGATCGTGGACGCATGACAGGTCCGGCTCGTTCTCGGCGGTCTCGGCTCGGATCGTGGATCCGGTCGCACCGGATGATGTCCATCACCGCGGCAGGGGTCGTCACGATCCTGGCGGTCGTGGCGGTCACGCTGGGGGTCGCCTTCGGAGTGCGGTCGGACTTCGCCGCGGTCCACGCGCTCGGCGTCTCGCAGGCATCCACCGCGCAGCCGTCCGGAACTGTGGGAACCGGCATGGAAGCGGGCATCTCGAAGATCAAACACGTCGTCGTCATCATGCAGGAGAACCGGTCGTTCGACAGTTACTTCGGCACGTTTCCCGGCGCCGACGGCATCCCGATGTCGAACGGAACGCCTACCGTCTGCGCGCCCGATCCCGCGACGGGCGCCTGCGACAAGCCGTTCCACGACTCGGCGGACGTGAACTCAGGCGGACCGCACGGCGCTGCAAACGCGACTGCCGACATCGACGGCGGCAAGATGGACGGCTTCGTCGCACAGGCCGAGCAGGCGAAGAAGAAGTGCGCACCCAATGCGCCGTCGTGCGCCGCGGGAACGCAGACCGATGTCATGGGATACAAGACCGGCGCGGACATCCCGAACTACTGGACCTACGCGAAGGACTTCGTTCTCGACGACCACCTGTTCGAGTCGAATGCGTCGTGGAGCCTGCCCTCGCACCTGTACATGGTCTCGGAGTGGTCGGCGAAGTGCAGCACGGCCGGCGACCCGCAGAGCTGCGTGAACGCGCTGCAGAGCCCTGGCAACCCACCCGACTTCGGCGGTGCCGTCAAGAAGAACCTCATCGGCGCCTGCCGCGGCGGCATGGCGAAGCCGGCGTGCCAGGCGCAGCTGACCAAGATCGGCATCACCCCGGATGTCGCCGCGCAGCTGCACGCGCTCATCCGGCGGAACTGCACCGCGAAGGACTCCCTCGCCACCTGCCAGGCGGCGGTGGACAAGGCGACGCTGCCCGACGCGCTCAAGCAGAAGCTGATCGCGGCATCCAACGCGCTCGCACCCCCGGACTACGCGTGGACGGATCTCACCTACCTGCTGCACAAGCAGAAGGTGTCATGGGGCTATTACGTGTTCAACGGCACGGAGCCGGACTGTGAGGATGACTCGGCCATGACGTGCGCGCCCGTCAAGCAGAACGCGAAGACGCCGGGCATCTGGAACCCGCTCCCCTACTTCGACACCGTGAAGCAGGACGGACAGTTGGGAAACATCCAGTCACTGACGAAGTTCTACTCGGCCGTGAAAGCGGGAACCCTGCCGGCGGTGAGCTGGATCGACCCGAGCGGTCAGGTGAGCGAGCATCCGCCGGCGAAGGTCAGCGCCGGCCAGGCCTACGTGACGGGTCTCATCAATGCCGTCATGAAGAGCCCGGACTGGTCGAGCACCGCGATCTTCCTCTCCTGGGATGACTGGGGCGGCTTCTACGACCACGTGAAACCCCCGGTCGTCGACCAGAACGGATACGGGCTGCGCGTGCCCGCCATCGTGATCAGTCCGTATGCGCGCAAGGGCTTCATCGACCATCAGACGCTCAGTCACGATGCGTATGTGAAGTTCATCGAGGACGACTTCCTGCACGGACAGCGCTTGGACCCGGCCACCGACGGGCGACCGGACCCGCGCCCCGACGTGCGGGAGAACAACCCCGAGCTCGGCAACATCGCGGCCGACTTCGACTTCGGTCAGCGGCCGCGCCCGCCGGTGATCCTGCCCGGCGGCGTGACTTACTGAGCCGAGCGGCTAGCGAGCTTGCTCGCGCGATGGTTGTGACGCATTCCCCTATCGCGTGAAGTTGACGTGGATCGTGCCGCTTTCCGCTACCTCCGTGGTGACGGTATGCGTGCGCTCGAGCCCGCCGAGGTCATCCCACAGCCGTGTTCCGCGGCCGAGGATGACAGGAGCGATCATGAGGTGCAAGTCATCGACGAGCCCGGCGAGCAGGAACTCGCGCGCAGTGCCGATGCCGCCGCCGACACGGACATCCTCGCCCGCTGCAGCTTCAGTCGCTTCGGCCAGCACCTTCTCGACTGGGTCATTGCGGAAGTGGAAGGTCGTGCCGCCAGCCATCGCGATCGACTCACGCGGGGCCCCGTGAGTGAGCACATAGACCGGGGTGTGAAACGGCGGCTCGTCGCCCCACCAGCCCTTCCAGCCCGGGTCGTCCGGGAAAGAGTGCAAGCCGAACATCCCAGCACCCATGATCTCGGCACCGATCCCGTCGAAGAACGCGGCAGCGTAACTCTCGTCGACACCCGTGGTGCCGGCGCCGCTCGTGTCGCCGAAGGCCATCTTCCGAAACGTGCGAGTCGCTATGTATGCCGCCGTGAGGCGATCCCAGTCCTCGCCCATCGGGCTGTCCGCAGTCGGCTCCGTGGTGGCGGCATATCCGTCGAGGGAAAGAAACAGGTCGGCTCGAACTCGTGTCATGTCAGCCGCCCCACCCGGACCAGGTGTCGGGCCACGGCGCGACGTCGACCTCGTTGCCTTCCGGGTCGGCAAGGGTCCACCACTGCGGGCCGTTGTCGCGCACCACGGTTCCGCCGGCCGCGAGCGCTGCGGCGACACGGGCATCCGCTTGATCGGCCGGCACGTAGAGATCGATGTGGATGCGATTGCGCTGCGGGCGGGCGGCATCCATCTGCTGGAACCAGAAGTTCGGGGCGAAGCCGTTCTCGTCGAACAGGTCCTCCTCGGTGGCTGACCTGCCGAGCACCGCGGCCCAGAACGCCTGCACCTTCGGGATGTCGAGGGCATCGATCGCGATCTGAAGCGTCTGCACCTTGGTCGGATCCGTGGGGATCCCGAGCTCGCGTGCGACCTCCGAGATCTGTGCGGCGAGGGCCGCGTCGCGTTCGCTCAGCCATCCGTTCGGCATCACCTCGTGGGTCATGAGCTTGACGAGCACCGCTGGATAGCGCAGGTCGATATCGGGATGATGATTCGCGGCGTCCGCGAGGGCGCCGATCCTGTCGACGAACTCGAGACCCTTCGCGAACGATCCGGTCGCGAAGAACGCGGCCGCGCCGTCGGAGAGCACGCGCCAGTCTTCGACGCCTTGGGCTTCATGGAACTGCTTCGAGGTGATGGGCTCGACCATGGGGTGAACGTACGGCTGCAAGCCGGGCGCGTCAAGGAGTCGCGGAGCCTCTTCGGGGTCGCGCATGTCTCAGAAGGCGCGGGTTCGGGGAACGCGTGGCGCAGTTTCCGAGACACGACTCCTGGCCGTGTCGCACAACCTGCCCGCGATCAGCACGGAAGCCGCAGGAACTGAGACACGCCTCCCGCGTCGGTCGGGCAGAGAACATATCGCCGCAGCCGATGGCTGTGTGCGCATCGAGGTTGGGTGCCTATCCTCGCCGTCATGATCTCGAACTCACGAACCGGGCTCCTCTGGGACGCTTCGTCTCTCGCCGCACCCGGCACCATCGAGCTCCGAAGCGCGGACTTCGGCGACAACGGCTTCATCCCGTTGACGCATGCCGCCGTGCGCGCCGGCGGCGAGAACCTTTCACCAGCACTGGCATGGACCGCTGCCGCGAGCGTTGCCCAGTTCCTGCTGGTCATCGAGGATCCGGACGCGCCCAGTCGCATCCCGTATCTGCACTGTCTCGCGCTTCTGGATGCTTCGCTGCGCTCGCTCGAGCGAGGTGCGCTCAGCGCGCCGCACGTTGGGCGCGGAGTGCAGTTCGTTCGCTCGGCTGAAGGCATCGGCTACCTCGGGCCCGCCCCGCCGAAGTCACACGGGCCGCATCGCTACGTCTTCGAGTTGTTCGCGCTGGAAGCACCGCTCGACCTCGGAGCGAACGCCGACGCGCTTTCGCCGGATGCCCTCACCGGGCTAGTCGTGAGCAACGCCAAGGTGCTGGCTCGCGGGCGCATCGACGGGCTCTACAAAAGGAGCTGAGTGGCGACCTCAGTGCTCTACTGTTCGGGCCATGGGTGACCCTGAACAGGTACCGATCTATCCCGACCTCGACGCAGACGAACGCACCACGCTCACACAGTTCCTCGACCTCTACCGCCGACGCGTCATCGCCAGGTTCTCGGCGTTATCCGACAGGGAGTCGGGAGCGGCGAGCTTGCCCGCCACGAGGCTCACACCCGGCGGAGTCGTCAAGCACCTCGCGCACATGGAGGATCACTGGTTCACCGTGCGGATCGGGGCGGGAGAACTTCCCGAACCGTGGGCATCCGCTCCCTTCACCAGCCAGCCGGACTGGGACTTCGAATCCGCTGTCGAAGACACCGTCGAGCAGCTCACGGCGTTGTATCAGGCTGCGTGCGACCGGAGCCGTGCCGTGGTGGCGTCGATCCCCGATCTCGACACGAGAGCATCCCACCCCTCCTTCGGAAGGGGTCCCGTCACGCTGCGCTGGGCACTGGTGCACATGCTCGAGGAGACTGCGTGCCACGAGGGACACCTCGAGCTGCTCACCGACCCGTTCGCAGATCACCTCGGCCACGCGTAGCTCCGCACCACGAAAGAGTCGGTTCGAGGGTCACGTTCGAGTTCCACGACGGGGACGCGTACGTGCTGGATTATGAGGACTACCACTGATGAACGAGACCAAGCAGATGTTCAACCCGCCTCACCCCGGCGAGTTCATCACCGAGACATATCTTGAGCCCCTTGGCATGAGCGGTAGGCAGTTGGCAGACCGTCTCGGCGTTGCTCCCTCAACCATGATCCGGGTGCTGAACGGCACGAGCCGTCTCACCCCGGAGATGGCTGCGCGCCTGGCTAAGGCGCTCGGCTCGACGCCTCGTTTCTGGCTGACGCTCCAGACCAACCATGATCTGTGGCGTGCGCGGGGCGTGGACGTGTCCGGCATCACGCCGATCGACACGGCCGCCTGAGTTCGTCGTCCCGCCGCATCATCGAACCGCTGCTCGACGATGAGTAGCGTTGGCATCGATGACTGAGGGTCGAGCGGTGGACGCACCAGGACGAATCCGGATGGTGCTGGACCTCGCGATCCGGCTGGCCGAAGTGTTGTTCTCCTCGGGCGCAGGAGCAGCGGATGCGACCGCCGCCATGACCGCGATCGCCGGCGCGTACGGGGTGCGGAACGTCGACTCGGATGTCACGCACACCGTGCTGAGCCTGACCTGGACGAACCCGGGCACGTACGAGTCGGTGTCGCGACGCCACACGATCCCGGCCCGCGGGATGGACTTCGCCCGGTTGGCCGCGGCGTCCACCCTGTTCGAGGAGATTGTCGACGGGAAGTTCGAACTCGACAAGGCACGGCGTCACCTGGCGCGAATCGCGTCGCACAAGCCGCAGGCATCCCGTCTCGTGCTGCGCATCGGGTGGAGCCTGATCGGAGGCGGCGCGGCACTCCTCGTCGGCGGCGACCTCCTCGTGGCGGCAGTGGCGTTCGTCGCGGCGTTCGTGCTGGAGAGCATCACGTCGCTCATGGCTCGGCGCCGCGCTCCGGTCTTCTTCCAGAGTGTTGTCGGCGGGGTCGTCGGACCGGTCGCGGCCGTCGTCGTGCACCTCGTACAACCGCAGGAGTCGGCACGTCTGGTTGTCGTCGCCACGATCATCGTGCTGCTGGCAGGCACCGCGATCTTCGGCGGCGTGCAAGACATCCTCTCCGGCTTCTACCTCACCGGGCTCGCGCGGCTCACCGAGGCGCTCGTCATCACGATCGGCATCGCGGCCGGGGTGATCGGCGCATCCCTCGTGTTCTCGGGCCTCGGACTGTCTCTGGATGTGATGTCGAGCGGCACGCAGACCGGCGGGCCGCCCGCGATCACGGTCGCGGCCGCCATCGTCATCGTGATCGGCTTCGCGCTCGCGACTCAGGTGCCGTGGCGCGCGCTCTGGGCTGTCTGCCTGCTCGGCGCGGTGGCGGAGGCGCTCTACCTCGTCTGCGCGGCGAACGCGTTCGGGCCGGTGTGGTCATCCGCTATCGCGGCACTTGCCGTCGGGATGCTCGCCTCGATCCTCGCGCACCTGAGCCGCACACCCGTGCTCGCGCTCGTGATCACCGGTCTCGTTCCACTCCTTCCCGGCCTCGTACTGTTCAACGCGCTGATGCAGCTGGCATCCGGATCGGTCGCCGGCGTGCTCGCTGCGCTCGTCGCGGCCGCTGTCGCTGCAGCACTCGCTGCAGGCGCCATCGCCGGACAGTACGTGACACAGGCATCCTGGCGGAACATGTCGCGCGGCACCCGGCGGGTGCGCGGGCCACTGCTGTCGATCGCGTCACGACGCCGGAAGCTCTGAACGGGCCCCATCGGAGCGACCGCTCTGCCCGCAACGAGGCCGGCCGAGCCCTTTCAGCGGTGGTGCCCGCGAGGCAACAACGCGAACGCGCTGTCTGCAATCGAGGTCAGGCGGGCGGGACTCTGGCCGGAGGCGCCCACGACGTCGATCCCGCGGATGACGGTCAGCAGAAGGTAGGCAAGATCGTCAGGATCGGCGTTCGGGTCGATGTCACCGTTGCGCTGCGCCGCGCGCACACACTCGGCCACAGCGGTGACGACCACGGAGAAGCATTCGCTGGCGAGGCGTTGAACCTCGGCGTCGGAGGCGCCGATCTCCAGGGCCATCTTGGCGGCGAAGCAGGCCGCAGCAGCCCGGTCAGGGGCGGGCGGCACGTCATCGGCGAGTGGCACCCCGCGAACCGCGCGAAGCAAGTAACCGTGCAGTCGCTCCAAGGCGCCGTCATCCGGTCCGGCGAGCGCCTTCGGCGCGAGCTCGCCCAGGCGGGCAAAGTATCCGGCCATCGTCTGCAACAGCACGCCGTGCTTGTCGTCGAATGCGGCGTAGAGGCTGCCGCGGCCCAGGCCCGTGGCAGCGCTGATGTCGTCGACGCTCGTGCCGTTGTAGCCCGTGGTGCGGAACTGCCGCTCGGCGGCATGCAAAACGTGGTCACGGTCGAAGCTTCGTGGTCTCCCCATACGCAAAAGCTAGCTCCAAGACGCAGTTCTTGACAACTCAGTACAGAACTCTATAGATTCCTGACTGTTCAGTACACAATCAGCCTGCGCACCGCGCGCAACGCAGACGAAGTCATGCCCACAAGCGAAGGAATCAACATGCAGACAGCTTCCTCAGTGGCCGTTGTGACCGGAGCCTCCTCCGGGATCGGGCGGGCGACGGCGCTCGCCCTCACGGAGGCCGGCTTCACGGTGGTCGGTACGAGCCGCAACGCGGCGACTGCCGCACCGCTTGCCGGCGTGACGTTCCTCGATCTCGACGTGGCCAGCGACGTGTCGGTCCACTCCCTGGTTGAGGAGGTGATCGAACGGTTCGGTCGGATCGACGTCCTGGTCAACAACGCGGGCGTGGGGGCCGTCGGCGCCGGTGAGGAGAGCTCGATCGACCAGACCAGGGAAGTGTTCGACATCAACGTCTTCGGTCTGATGCGAATGACGAACGCCGTGCTGCCCCACATGCGCGCCCAAGGCAGTGGCCGCGTGGTCAACGTCGCATCGGTGCTCGGCCGGATTCCAGCGCCCTTCATGGCCGTGTACGCCGCCACCAAGCATGCCGTTGAGGGCTACGCCGAGTCCGTCGATCACGAGCTTCGCGAGCACGGCGTGCGGATGCTGCTGATCGAGCCGGGCTACACGAGCACGAGTTTCGAGGCGAGCAGTCTGGCACCCGACTCGCCGCTGCCCGCCTACGCCGCACAGCGGGAGATCTCCCGAGACGTGCTGTCCTCCGCCATACGCACTGCCGATGCCCCGGACGTTGTCGCGAAGGTGATCGTCGCGGCCGCCACCGATTCCCGACCCAAACAGCGGTACACCGCTGGCTCATTGGCAGGCCGTGTCAGCCTGCTGCGCCGGTTCGTGCCCTCGAGCGCCTTCGACAAACAGATCCGCAAGCTCAACCGGCTGCCGAAGAACTGACTGAACCAGGGCTGAAAAGGAAAGGCAGGAGACCATGGCTGTAAGCACGACTCTTTCGTACGCAAGCGACTCACTGGCCGAGGGGATCGTCGACGTGGTGGTGATCGGCGGAGGCGCTGCGGGCCTCGGCGGTGCGCTGATCCTCGCCCGGTCCCGCCGGTCGGTCGTCGTGATCGACAGCGGCTCCCCACGGAATGCGCCCGCGGAGGCTGTGCACGGCTTCATCGTCCTCGACGGCACCCCGCCGTTCGAGGTGCTCCGACGAGGCCGGGAACAGGTGCGCCAGTACGACGGACGAGTGATCCACGGCGAGGTCGTCGCGGCCGAGGCTGCTTCCCCGTCGGCCGACGGGGACCTGCGGTTCATCGTCACCCTGGCCGACGGCCGCCGCATCACCGCTCGCCGCATCCTGGTGGCCACCGGCCTCACCGATGTGCTGCCAGAGATTCCAGGGCTCGCCGAGCACTGGGGCCACAGTGTGGTGCACTGCCCGTACTGCCACGGCTGGGAGGTGCGCGATGAGCCCATCGGCATCATCGCCACAGGCCCGGCTTCCATCGGCCAAGCGTTCCTGTTCCGTCAGCTGACCGAGGACCTGACCTACTTCACCAACGGCGCCGACCTCGACGAGGACAGCCGCGCCCGCTTCACCGCCCGCGACATCCGCATCATCGACACCCCGATCACCGAGATCGTCGACGACGAGGACGGTGCCCTCGCCGGGGTCCGCCTGGCCGACGGCCAGGTCGTGGCCCGCCGTGTCCTCGCCGTCGGCACGCACATGCAAGCCCGCAGCAGAGGTCTAGAAGGACTGCGCCTGCCGATGCAGGACCTGCCGAACAACACGGGACGCGGTTTCGCCTCCGGCACGGCCGGGATTACCGAGGTGCCGGGTGTGTGGGTGGCGGGCAACGCCGCCGACCCGGCCGCCCAGGTCGGTTCCTCCGCAGCGGCAGGGGCAGCGGCCGCCGCGAACATCAACAGCATGCTGGCCTCCGCGGACGCCGACGCGGCGCTCTAAGGAGCATCGCCGAGGTAGGCCTAAAAGGGGCCAGAGGATGATCGTGAAGCTTCGACATCTCGGCTCGGCATCGCCGGAGCTGTAGGTCCACGTCCGGCGTCACCCAGCTGCAGCGCAGGAACGCCGAGAGGCAGCAGTGAGAGAACGAGGAGCAACGGGGCGCCGAGTGAATCACGCACAAGAGGGGCGAGCCGATGCCAGGTCTCCGTGGCCCGTCCGGCGATGCGGAGCAGCATGGCTTCAGGCTAGGACACGGCTTGCACGAGCGGATGGCGCTTCTCGCCTGGTGGGCGGCGACCGACGGTGCTGATCGCGGTTCATCCCGTGCTGGCGCCTACGACCAGTTCCGGCACGATGAGCTCGCCGGGCGCATCCGGTTCGCCCGCCACTTCGCGCACGAAGCGCTGCATCACGAGTTCGACGATCGAACGGATGGGCGTGCGAACGGTGGTCAATGACGGCACCAGGTTGCGCCCGATCACGTCGTGGCCGAAGCCCGTGACCGCCAGATCGCGGCCGATGGCCATGTCGCGTTCCGCGGCGGCCTCGTAGATCTGCTCGGCGAGCTGGTCGCCGCTGCACACGACGGCTGTCGCGTCGCCCGAGATCGCGGCGGCTCTCGCCACGCTCGACGGATCGCCGTCGGTGAGAACGGACTGTGGCGGAAGGCCGAGCGCCTTCATCGTGGAGTGGTAGGCATCCGCCCGCTCCTTGTCCCAGTAGTTCATCGGCTCATACCCGAAGTAGACGATTCGGCGGTGGCCGCGCGAAGCGACGTGTTCGATGGCGAGCCGGATGCCCGCCGCGTTGTCGATGTCGACCCAGGGCTGGCGCTGGCTCGGTTCGGTGCGGCCCATGCACGCGAACGGCGTGCCGTACTCGGTCACCAGCGCAACGCGCGGGTCGTCACTCTTCAGGTTCGAGAACACGAAGCCGTCGACGCGGGCTGAGCGGATCAGATCGCGCATCGCGTCGAGGCTGGGCACCATGAGCAGCACGTGGTAGCCGCGCTTGCCGGCGGCGAAGGTGAGCTCGCGTCCGAAGTCGAGGTTGAACACATCGTCCTTGCCCTCGATGTACTCGTCGAGCGGGAATGCGAGCTGACCGGTGCGCAGTGATCGCAGGCTGCGCGCGCCGGGATGCACCACGTAGCCGAGCCGGTCCACCACGTCACGCACGCGCTCCGCCGTCGCGGCGCCGACCCGGCCGGTGCCGTGCACGACGTTCGACACGGTCTGCCGGGAGACGCCTGCCGTGCGTGCGACGTCGTCGATGGTCACGCGTCCCGTTCCGGTCATCTCGCCTCCTCCCACGATCTTGGTGCATTCGTTGACAGAGACTCGGCGCGTCTGTCACGATGGCACCACGCCCCATGATCGAACGTTCAACCAATGCGGTCAACCGGGTGGTCCATGGAAGACGAAGGAGTTGTCGATGGAGACCTCATCATGACCGGGGTGGCGCAAGACGTCCCGGTGAAGGCGCGGCCCGCGCCCGCGAAGAACGTGAGGAACCGCGCGCCAGAGCGCAAGCGGTATCTCGCGGCATACGGACTACTCGCCCCCAGCCTGTTCGGGGTGGTGGTCTTCCTGCTGATCCCCGTGATCTTCGTGTTCGTGCTGTCGTTCATGAAGTGGAACATGCTGAATGCACCGGCGTTCGCGGGCTTCAGCAACTACATCGACGCGTTCAAGTACGAGGGTGCGTGGCACGCTCTCGTCGTCACGTTCTGGTACGTGCTGCTGAACATCCCCGCGCAGACGGTGCTCGCCCTCGGCATGGCGATGCTGATGAACCGGAGGGGCAGGTTCACCGCGGTCATCCGCGTGCTGTGCGTGCTCCCCTATCTCGCGATGCCGGTAGCGATGGGCGTGGTCTGGCAGTGGATCTTCGCCCCCAGCACCGGTGTGGTCAACACGCTGCTGCACCTTATCGGCATCACCGGGCCGAACTGGCTCAACTCACCCGGCTGGGCGATGCCGGTCGTGGCGTTCGCCAACATCTGGCAGTACGTGGGCTACAACATGCTGTTCTTCCTCGCCGGGCTCGCCGCGATTCCGCAGCACGTCTACGAGGCGGCATCCATCGACGGCGCGTCGCCGTGGAAACGCTTCTGGTTCGTCACGCTGCCTCTGCTGCGGCCAACCATGCTCTTCGTCGTGGTGACGGGCGTCATCGGATCGTTCCAGGTCTTCGACACGGTCTACGTGATGACCAACGGAGGCCCTGGCACGTCCACCACGGTGATGAACATCCTCATCTATCAGAACGGGTTCGAGGGATTCCGGTTCGGCACGGCATCCGCGCTCTCGGTCATCCTCTTCCTGATCATCCTGGTCGTCACTCTGGTGCAGTTCAACTACTTCCAGAAGAAGACCGTCTACGAAATGATGTGAGGAGTTCCGACCATGACATTCAATGCCGGACTGCGCAAGACGCTCTACGTTGTCGTGCTGCTCCTCATCGCCGCGGTCTTCCTGACCCCGTACATCTTCTCGATCTTCGCCGCGTTCAAACCGCTGTCGGAGATCCAGTCGGATCGGGCCTGGCAGCTGCCCTCGCACTTCACCTGGGACAACTTCGTCACGATCTTCACCCAGTACCACTTCGCTACGTACCTCGCGAACACGGTCGTCGTGACGGTCATCCTCACCATCGGCCAGGTTGGCTTCTCGCTGCTGGGCGCGTACGCCTTCGCGCGTATCAAGTTCCCCGGCCGTGAGGCGATCTTCTGGGGCTTCCTCGCCATGCTCATGGTGCCGAACGTGGTGACGATGATCCCGCTCTACATCATGATGTCGGGCGCGGGACTCGTGAACACGTACTGGGCGCTGTTCCTGCCGTACGTGTTCGGCACCCCGTACACGGTCTTCCTCATGCGGCAGTATCTGCAGACGATCCCGGGCGAGGTGGTCGAAGCCGGACGCCTCGACGGGCTCTCGGAGCTGGGCATCCTGCGTCGCATTATCGTTCCGCTGGCGAAGCCGGTCATCCTGACGGCCGCGATCATCGCGGTCATCTTCGGCTGGAACAACTTCCTCTGGCCCCTGATCGCCACCGACTCGAACGACCTGCAGGTGCTCAGCGTCGGGATCGCGAACTTCAACTCGAACTATGCGCAGCAATGGAACCTGGTGCTCGCGGGCTCGCTGGTGGCGCTCATCCCGATGGTGATCCTGTTTGCCATCTTCCAGAAGCACATCGTCAACTCGGTGAACCTGTCGGGAGCGAGCCGATGAAGCGGCGGCAGTTCCTCCAGCTCGCCGGGGCTGCGGCGGGAACCCTTGCGTTGAGCGGATGCTCGGCAGCCGGCTGGGGATTCAGGGGCGACGGCGGTAAGACGGTCGATCTCACGTACGCGCTGTGGGATGCGAACCAGCAGATCGGCCTCACGAAATCGGTCGCCGAGTTCATGAAGCGGAATCCCAACATCCGCGTCACGATCCAGCAGGTGCCGTACGGCAACTACCAGCAGAAGATCACCGAGCAGTACATCTCGGGCAACGCGCCCGACGTGTTCTGGGTGAACACGCCGTGGCTGGCCGATTGGGGACGGGGTGGTGTGCTCACGGATGTCGCTCCGAAGGTGAAGCAGGCCGGCATCGACATGAGCCGGTACTACCCGGCACTGGTCGACCTGCACACCGACGGCGACCATCTCTGGGGCCTGCCGAAGGACTGGGACACCATCTGCTTCTTCTACAACGCGACCCACCTCGCCAAGTGCGGTTACGCGAAGCCGCCGACAGACCTCGAGTGGAATCCGACGGACGGCGGGAGCTTCCTGCACTTCTTGAAGCGGATCACCCTGGACAAGAACGGTCGCAGCGCGCTCGACGCGGGATTCGATCCGGGGAACATCGCCATGTACGCCACCGCCGCGACGAACAGCTACCAGGACTCGTTCGGCAACTACATGGCGATGAACGGCGGCTCGATGCTGCCTAAGCCGTACGCCACCTCGTCGACGATGAACAGCCCGCAGAACCGTGAGATGTTCAGCTTCATCACCGACATGCTCAGCGCCGCGCACGTCATCGTGCCGGCGGCGCAGACCGGGCCGAACGGGGACTCGACGAACGTGGAGACGCTGTTCGCCTCCGGCCAGATGGCCCTATGGATGACCGGCGACTGGAATACTCTCACCGTGAGCCAGCTCTCCGGCTTCAAGATCGGCGTGATGCCGATGCCATCTGGCCCGAAGGGACGCATCAGCGTCTTCAACGGCCTGATCGACGCGATCGTGAGCAACACGCCGCATCCGAAGGAGGCATGGCAGCTCGTGCAGTGGCTTGGCGGTCCCGAGTCGCAGCGCATCATGGCCGAGGGCGGATACGTGTGGTCGGCGATCAAGGAGCTCGACCCGCTGTTCCTCGCCTACTGGAAGAAGAAGGGCCTGGACATGTCCTGGTTCCTGGATGCCGCGCACGGCAAGACGGTCAACTTCCCGGTGGCCACGGGCATGCAGGAAGCCCTGACCAATGTGACGACCACCCTCGGGCCGGCCTTCCTCGGGCAGGAACCGGTCGCGAGCTCGCTCGCCGCGGCCTCCGAGATCTTCGACTACCGCATCTCGTACGCCAGCAAGAAGTGACGCACTGCGGCTCCGTCGTGCGTTGAGAACCCACGCAATAAAGCAACGAAAGGTGACAATGATCTCCATCGGAATGGTCGGTGCCGGCCAGTTCGCCCCTTCTTTCGCCAAGCTGTTCAAGGCGCATCCGGATGTCGACCGGGTGCTGGTGACGGACATCCTGCCCGGGCGCGCTTCGGAGCTCGTGGAACGCGAGCACCTCGACGGAACGGTCGAAGACTTCGATGCCATGCTGGCCAGCGATGTGGATGCCGTGGCCATCTTCACTCAGCGGTGGACGCACGGGCCGCTCGTGGTCGCCGCGCTGAAGGCCGGAAAGCACGTGTACTCCGCGGTGCCGATGGCCATCTCGGCCGAGGAGATCGCGGCGATCATCGACACGGTGAAGCAGACGGGCCTCACCTACATGATGGGCGAGACCAGCTACTACAACCCGGCCACGGTGTTCGCGCGCAAGAAGGTGGCGGAGGGCGCGTTCGGGCGCATCATCTACGCCGAGGGCGACTACGTGCACGACATGGACCTCGGCTTCTACGCCGCCTACCAGTACAGCGGGGGCGAGGGCTGGAAGTCGACGGCCAGTTACCCGCCCATGCTCTATCCGACGCACGCGATCGGCGGGGTGCTCGGGGCGATCCCGGGCCATGCGGTGAGCGTGAGCTGCATCGGCATCGTCGACGACCGGGGCGACGGCGTGTTCGACAAGGAGGTGAGCCAGTTCGACAACGACTTCTCGAACGCGAGCGCGCTGTTCGAGCTGGACAACGGCGCCGTGATGCGCACCAACGAGATGCGCCGGGTGGGGTATCCGTCGCAGATCCGCGAGTCCCGGTTCCGCTACTTCGGCACCGAGGCCAGCTTCGAGCAGTTGGCGACGGTGTCGCTCTGGCAGGACAAGTACGAGGTGTTCGACGTCAGCAAGCAGCTCGACACCGAGGCATCCATGTCTCTGGATGACCCGGAGCTCGCCGATGTCGCGCCCGAGCTGCGGGAGTCGTTCGTCTCCGGCTACGCCGAGGTGCACGACCCGTCGCGGCTGCCCGAGGAGTTCCACGGTCTGCCGAGCGGCCACGAGGGCAGCCACCATTTTCTCGCCGACGACTTCGTGCGGGCCGTGGTGGACGGCACGCTTCCGCCGGTGAACGCGTGGGTCGCTGCTCGCTACACGCTGCCCGGGATCGTGGCGCACGAGTCCGCCCTGAAGGGCGGAGCGCGGCTGCCCATCCCCGACTTCGGCGACGCGCCCGCCTGATCGGCGGCGCCTCTCCTCCTGCTCGGTAGCGCCTGCTGTCTTACGGAATAGTGGACGCCCGTTGCCGTTATGCCGCGCGACAACGGCAATGGGCGTCCACAATTTGGAGGGAGGACGCCGCAGGCGTCGGTCATCGACAAAGAGGAGCAGCCCATGCGTGCAATCGTCCATCACGAGTTCGGCGACCCCGCGCACGTGCTGGGGGTCGAGGATGTCGCGGTTCCGCAGCCCGGGCCGCGCGAGGTGCGCCTTCGGGTGCTGCTCTCGCCGATCCACAATCACGACCTGTGGACCATCCGTGGTACCTACGGCTACAAGCCCGAGCTGCCGGCCCGCGCGGGCACGGAGGCCGTGGGGATCGTCGACGCGCTCGGTGACGAGGTCGAGGGGTTCGAACTCGGGCAGCGCGTCGCCACCGGCGGAGCGTTCGGGGCATGGTCGGAGTACGTGATCGCGAAGGCGGGAGCGCTGGTTCCGGTGCCGGACGGCATCCCCGATGAGGTCGCGGCGCAGCTCGTCGCGATGCCGTTCAGCGCCATCTCGCTGGTGGACTTCCTCGGCGTGCGGGAGGGAGACGTCATCCTGCAGAACGCGGGAAACGGCGCGGTCGGGCGGCTCGTCGCGCAGATCGGGGCGAGCCGGGGCATCCGCGTGATCGGCGTCGTGCGAAGGCACGCGGAGGTCGCCGCGCTCGCGGATGCCGGAATCTCGGATGCCGTCGCCGCCGACGACCCGACGTGGCGCGACCGGGTGCGACAGCTCGCCGGCGATCAACCGATCGTCGCCGCGGTGGATTCCGTAGGCGGCACGGCATCGGGCGATCTACTCGACCTGCTCGGCCAAAGCGGAACGCTGGTGTCGTTCGGGGCGATGGCCTCCGACCGCATGGAGCTGTCGTCGGGCGCGGTCATCTTCAAGCAGGCGGTGATCAAGGGGTTCTGGGGCAGCAAGGTATCGGCCGCGATGCCGGCGGAGACCAAGCGCGCGCTGTTCGCCGAGCTGTTCGGGCTGATCGGCGACGGGCGGCTGACCCTGCCCGTGGACAGCGTGCACGCTCTCGACGACGTGCGTGCCGCCGTGGCCGCGAGCACGCGCGCCGGCCGGGTCGGCAAGGTGCTGCTGCGGCCCTGACACCGCCGAGAGTGCGCCGTTTGTGTCGCCGAGGGTGCGCTTTTGTCTTGCCGAGGGTGCGCGCTTGTGTGGCCGGGGTGCGCTTCAGCCCGCGGCGAGTTGGAGTTCTCTGGCGCGTCGTGCCTGCACGGCGGCCGTCCATCGGCCGTCGGGCTGGGCGCGCCAGCTCCCGTCAGGCGTGAAGTCGAGGTCGAGCGGCGCCAGGAGCGCGGCGTCCCAGCCGAGGGCCTCGGGACTGAGCGCATCCGGATGGTCGAAGTCGACGAAGAAGAGCACGGGCGTGCCGCGCTCGCTGAGGAGCGTGAGGTTCCATTGCGTGTTGCCGAGGTCGTACGTTGCTTCCATGGCAACGACGGATGCCCAGTTCATGGTTCGCCCTTCCGTTCTCCTGTGTAGCCTGTGCGGTAGCTTACTTACACGTCAGTAAGTTATGGCATCCGAGAATACTCATAGTCGGCAAACAGCCGCAGATCGGCGACATGACCGAGGAGCCCAGGTGACCGCATCCACGATGCGCGACGAGTCGCGCGGCAAGTCGAAGGCACGAGCGGGGACGGCGGCACGTCGCGAGGCCGTGCTCGAGGCCGCGATGAGCGTGTTCGGCGAACGCGGCTACAACAAGGCCGCGCTGACCGAGGTGGCGGAACGCGCAGGAATGACGCACGCCGGCGTGCTGCACCACTTCGGCAGCAAGGAGCGACTGCTGGTGGCGGTGCTGCAGTACCGCGACGGAGACGAAGTCGACGGGATCGCCGCCCGCGCGCAGGTAGACGGGCCGGCGTTCGTCGGCCACATCCTCGACACCGTCGAGGCCAACACCGAGCGCCGCGGCGTCGTACAGGCGTATGCCGTGCTGTCCGCGGAGTCGGTCACCGAGGGGCATCCTGCACAGGAGTACTTCCGCGGCAGGATCGCCGCGCTGCGCGAGAAGCTGATGCGCGTTCTGCGCGAGTTCGCGGCGCACGACGTGACCGACGACGAACTGCTGCGTGCGGCCAACTCGCTGATCGCGGTGATGGACGGGCTGCAGGTGCAGTGGCTGCTCGATCCGGATGCTGTGGACATGCGGGCCACCGTCGAGATGGTGATGAACGAGATCGTCGACAGGCTGGCATCCGGTACTCCTGCACCGGATGCCCGCGCTCGTGCCGCGCTGCTGGAGGCCAGGGGCGACTGAGCCGGCCGACGCCAGGCGTCGCCGACACTACGGATGCGCCGCCGACACTATGGATGCGCCGCCGAGACTACGGCCGTTCGCCCAAGTCTCGGTGTGGCATCCATAGTGTCGACGTGCCCGCTAGCCGACCACGCGCCCGCGCCAGGTGCCGACCGCCTCGACGTCGCCCGCGGCATCCGTCGCGGTGACCGAGACTGTGTGCGACCCCTCGCCGAGCTTGATCGGCCCGGTCACCGTGACGGGAGCGCGGCCGTCGATGTTCGCGGTGAGCACCGCGGACGTGTCACCGGTCGTGCCGATCACCAACGTGACGGACCCGCCCTTGTAGAAGCCCGCACCGTTGGGCTGAGCGCCAGGCGTGGCGAAGGTGACCGTTGTCACGGGTGTGCCCGCCGACGGGTAGTCCACGATGTAGGCGGTGTGTCCGGTTGGTGCGGTCGCCGACACGGTGTCGCCGGTGCCGTTGATGCCGTGCACGATGCCGCCGCCGCCGTTCAGGAATTGCGTGACCACGTGGTGGAACGCCACGTTCGGGTTCACCGGTGCCTGGATGGCGGACTGGGCGAACACGTTCTGATCGACGCCGCCGGCCTCGCGGGTCGGGTCGAAGAACGAGTAGATGCCGAGCCCATATGCGTGGTGGCTCGTCACCGTGTCGGCGACCTGGTATGAGGCGTAGCCGTCGCGGGTGCCGTCCATCCACGCGGATTGGGTGGGCGGATCGTAGGGCAGCTCGCTCTGGTAGAAGACCGTGGTGCCGTCGTTTCCGTTCCACACCGTCTGCGCCTGCTGGTAGTGCTCTACGAACAGCCCGTTCGCCTCCACGTGGTCGCCGTTGACGACAAGGCCGTGCTGGCCGGTGTTCAGCGTCCAGCCCACGCCCGTCCCGTGGTCCGCGCGCCACGACCAGATGTCGTCGAGCAGCACGTTGCTGCTGTTCACGACGATCGCGGTGTCCACGCTGCCTGGCTGGGCCCCGCCGATGCGCACGAACACATCGCTCAACGTTGTCGGATCGCTCGGGTCGCTTACCCGGGCACCGTCCGGACCGACCTGCACAAGCACCTTGCTGGTCTCGGCGCCGGCGTCGATGGTGAGTCCCGACACCTTGACGCCCTTCACGTCGCCGATCTCGATGGCGGCGTTGCCGTGCGTGGGCGT
The DNA here is from genome assembly GCF_054780095.1 of Humibacter ginsengisoli. Taxonomy (NCBI): domain Bacteria; kingdom Bacillati; phylum Actinomycetota; class Actinomycetes; order Micrococcales; family Microbacteriaceae; genus Humibacter; species Humibacter ginsengisoli. The sequence goes on along the minus strand of NZ_BAAGWZ010000012.1, from coordinate 209,001 downwards.
CAGCGTCGCCTCGCCCTGCCCGAGGATGACCGTGTCCGCTCGCCGCACCCGCAGCGCCTCATCAAGGTTGTAGACGCCGGGCGTGACGATGAGGTTCTTACCGGATGCCAGTTGCGCGTTGATGCGTGCCGCGGAGTCACCCGGGTGTGCGATGTAGAACGCGCTCATCGGCAGGGACGTGCCGGCCGAGGCATCCGTCGACCAGGACACACCCGACGCGTTCTTCTGCGCCTTCGGCACGAACACCCGGTACTGGCCCTGGCCCACGTAGAGGAACGGGGCCTGCCGGCTCTCCGGTGTGGAGCCCAGCGTGGTGTACGGCGGGTTCGGATACGCGGTGTCGCTCGGGGCGCCGGTCACGCCGGAGAACACCTGGTTCCACACCCCGTTCGACCAGGATCCGAACGAGCTGTTCTCGGTGTACCACTGCTGCTGTGAGCCGTTCGTCACGAGCCCGTCGACGTTCGAGTCGGCGAGGAACCCGCCGCTCGCGTAGGCGCCGAAGCGGCCCATCAGGGTCAGGTTGCCGGCGATGTCGACGCGCCGCAGAGGGGCGGCCTGCGACACCGACCAGCGCATGGTGTGCGGGTCGGTGATGCCTTCCGGGTACTGGCGTGTGGCATCCTCGCCGAGGGGCTCCTGGATCGGATTGATCTTGACGTTGCTCAAGCTTCGCCAGAAGTTGTCGAGCGAGCCGGGGCTCTGTCCCTCCCAGGGCGCCGTCGGATTCGGCTGGACGGGCTCGACGTGCAGGGCCCCGTTGATCGTGACGTCGTCGGGCGAACCGCCGAGACCCGCGACCGACTCGTAGAAGCCCACGTTGGCGTTGATGATGTTCGTCGCCTGATCGGGGCCGGAGTTGTTGGTGTTGGTGCCGCATCCGTACGTGCCTGGCAGGAAGTACACCTGGTACCGGTTCGACGAGAACTCCTGCTCGTTCGACACGGCCGCGAGCTTCGCGTTGATCGCGTCGTTGCTCATGCCGGGATCGAGGATGACCACGTTCGGTCCGAAGTCCGGCGCGGCCGGTGCGCGGTAGGAGGGGTCGGGCTGGCAGCCCGCCGTGGAGCCATCGGCGGGAGTCGCGGCGGATGCCGGCACGGCGCCCAGCAGGCCGAGCCCGCTGAGCGCGAGTGCCGACGAGGCGAGAACGGTCGCTCCCGCCAAGATGCGACGGGAGGGTGCGGAACGACTCATCTGGTTCTCCTTCTTGCCGAGCCGCCTGCACGCGGATCTCAGGCGGCGGTGCCTGAAAACGGGTGGAGCATGTCCCTGGTGGACTCGTCACTTACTGACTGGAAAGTAACCCTGCCACTGACCGCGTTCCTGCGCCACCCTTCGAGGAGACGAACCGGCACCCTCGGCGGTAGGAATGCGCACCCTCGGGAGGACGAACCCGCACCCTCGCGGGGACTGGAGCAGGCCTGGCGAGGGTGCGGGTTCGGGTGCGCGAGAGTGCGGGTTCTTCGCGGTCAGGGCTGGATGTTCTCCAGGTCCTCGAGCAGGCTCGGGTGGGTCGGCTCCCAGCCGAGCAACTCCCGGGTGCGTGCGCTCGACGACGGCTGGTCCGTCGCGAAGATCGGGCCGAGCGGGCCGTACGTCTCCTCGGGAACCTGCTGCACCGGCAGGCCGAGCCGCCGACCGATCACCGCGGCGATGTCGCGCACCGCGTCGCCCTCGTCGGCCACCGCGTGCCAGGCGGTCCCGGGATCCGCCCGCTCGAGAGCCAGCCGGAACAGCACGGCGGCATCCAGGGCGTGCACGGCCGGCCAGCGCTGAGAGCCGTCTCCCGGGTAACCGGAGACGCCGGTTTGGCGCGCGATCTGGGTGAGCAGTCCGGCGAAGCCGCCGGTGCCGTTGTTGTGGACGGTGCGCGGCAGGCGGACGGCACTGCTGCGCACACCGCGATCGGCCAGCGCGAGCGCGGCCGCGACGGACTTGCTTCGGCCGCCGACAGGCCCACCGGTGGGTATCGGGTCGCTCTCGGTCGACGCACGTCCGGGCTCGGCCGGCGTTCCCGAGACCTTGACGAACGGACGATCGGTGCCGACAAGTTCTTCGCCTATCACCGCGCTCGCGGCGGTCTCTTCCGCGATCGCTCGCTCGAGTGCTTCCTGGCCGCTGAAGTCATTGGCGAAGGCGAGGTGGATGACGCCGTCGGACTGGGCGACACCGGCACGGATGACGTCGAGCGCGGCCAGGTCGCCGCGCAGGGTCGTGGCGCCGGCCTCCTCGAGAGCCCGAGCGGAGGCATCCGAACGTGCGAGCGCCAGAACAGTGTGCCCGTGCTCGAGCAGTTCCGCGACGACGGCCGAGCCGACCAAGCCGCTGCCGCCGGTGATGAAGACGTGCATGTGATCTCCCTGGTGAGTAGTGGATGTGGGACCTCGGTCCACAAGTGATGGGACCGATGTCTCATCACTCTACACCTGTGATGAGACAAAAGTCCCGTCATTACACTGGATGCATGGCTCGATGGGAACCCGGTGCGCGCGATCGCCTCGTCGTCGCGGCCGTCGAGCTGTTCAGCGAGAAGGGCTACGACGAGACCACCGTTGCCCAGATCGCCGAGCGCGCTGGGCTCACGAAGAGCACGTTCTTCAGATACTTTCCCGACAAGCGCGAGCTCCTGGTCGCCGGGCAGGAGATCCTCGGGACACTGCTCGCGGAGGGCATAGCCGGCGCACCCTCGGATGCCACGCCATTGCAGGCCGTCGCTGCAGGTCTCAAGGCGGCCTCTGGCGTCATGAGCCCGATCAACCGTGAGCTCTGGCCGCGGATGAAGGCGGCCATCGCAGCAAGCAGCGAGTTGCAGGAACGGGACGCACTGAAGAGCGTCGGCCTCGCGGCATCCATGACGACCGCACTCGTCGCTCGCGGAGTACCGGACCCGACGGCCCACCTTGCCGCCGAGCTCGGTCTGCTCGCGTTCAAGCGCGGATACGCCGACTGGACGGAGGCCGACCGCGAGTCCGACCACGACCTCGCGTACTACACGTCGCGCGCTCTGGGCGAGCTGCGAGCGGCCACAGCTTCGCTGGGCTGAGCGAAGCCGGGCCTGGCCGATGCTGTCGTAGCGGGCGCTCCGCCGCCGGCAGTCGCGACAGGCGAGAAGCCAAGAGACAACAGCGGTGACCACGATCAACCGATCGGTGGCGCAGCCTGACCGTTCGGTTGATCCGGCCGGATCCGAGGCTCGCGACGCTGGAGTCATGACAAACACCGACTCCCTCCCGTTCCGCATCGACATCCCGGCGCTCCGGCGCGCGGCGTTCCGTCCTGTGCTTCTCCTGTTCACCGGTTTCCTCGTCGTCAGCGCCGCGATGATCGCCGTGCTCGTCGCGATGAGCGTGGGTGGCGCATCCATCGAAAGCGCCATCTGGATCCGCTGCTCGCTCGTGCTCGCCAGCGCCGTGGTGCTGCTGCTCATCGGGGCATCCGCCGCGCGCGGCTCGCGCGCCGCGTGGATCCGGCTGCGCATCATCACGCCGATCGTGGTCATCGCGGTCATCGTGATCGTCTCGATCCCCGGATTCCTCCCCGATTGGGTGCGCGTGGAGCAGGCGGTCTGCGGGCTTCTCGTGCTGCCGGCGGTCATCCTCGTCAACCTCCCTCGCATGGGACGCCTCTTCCCCAAAGCCGTGGCAACGGCCACGGCATAGGGTCGGTACGTGGTCGACCCGCGTTGGCGCACCGTTCTCACCTACGCGCCCTACCTCGTGCTGGGGATGCTCGCAGCATTCGCCCTCGGCACCGAATGGGGCGCACGGGCGCGCCTTGTGCCCGTGCTCGTGCTGTGTGCTGCGTACGGCGTCTGGGTGCTCGTGATGCGCAACCTGCCGTTCCGCTGGCGTGACCGTCCGGTGGCCATAGCGGTATTCGTGGCGGGCGCCATCCTGTTGAACCTGGCGCTCGTGCTTCTCCAGGGGTACTTCGGGTTCCTCACGATCGCGACGTTCACCTTCGCCTACTCGCTCGTCGAATGGCCGTGGGAGCTTCTGCCGGTAGGCGGCACAGCCGTCGTGGCGGGCCTGGCCCAGAGCTCGAGCTTCGGGGCGGACACGCTCGGCCTGATCGGCCGGGTCGTCGTCGTGGCGATCAACATCGTCATCATGTGCGGGCTCTCCTGGGGTCTGCTCATCGCGCAGCGACAGGACGAGCGTGCCGCCACAGCAGCGGAGCGAGCGAGGCTGGCGCGTGAGATCCACGACACGCTCGCGCAGAAGTTCGCCGGCATCGTGACGCAGCTTCAGGCGGCCGAACAGGCACCGGATGACGCGACGCGCCGCCGCCACTCGGATGCCGCGATCGAGCTCGCCAGGGACGGCCTCGCGGAGGCACGACGCTCGGTGCAGGCGCTCCGCCCGGCCGCGCTCGACGCGATGCGACTGCACGACGCCCTCCGCAACGTGGCCGCGAGCTGGTCGGCGCGCACAGGCATCCCCGTCGACTTCGGCGTCTCGGGCGACAGCCGAACTCTGTCGACGGATGCCGAGGTCGCATTGCTCAGAGCGGCGCAGGAGGCGCTCGCGAACGTCGAACGGCACGCTCAGGCGCACCGCGTGGCGCTGACCGTTCGATCGGACCGCTCGGGAACTCGCCTGGAGGTGCGCGACGACGGTTGCGGTTTCGATCCGGCGGAACGACACGGGCGGGCCGCCCGTACCGGGGAAGGCGGGTATGGTCTGGTGGCGATGCGGGAACGGATCGAATCCGTGGCCGGCGCCCTGACCGTCGAATCGAGGCCGGGACACGGCACGGCGGTGCGTGCGGAGGTTCCGGCGTGAGCGAAGCGACGCCCATCCGGCTGATGGTGGCCGACGACCACCCCGTGGTGCGCGACGGGATCGTCGGCATGGTGGCGTCCGCTCCCGATGTCGAGGTCGTGGGTGAGGCATCCGACGGCGCCCAGGCCGTCTCGCTCGCGCGTGTGCTCGACCCTGACGTCGTGCTGATGGACCTGCGGATGCCAGGCACCGACGGTGTCGCCGCGACCCGCGAGTTCGCCCGGCTGGGCATCCGTGCCAGGGTCGTCATCCTCACGACGTTCGACTCCGACGCCGACGTGCTGCCGGCGATAGAGGCGGGAGCGACCGGGTATCTGCTGAAGGATGCGCCGCGCGACGACCTGCTGCGGGCCATCCGTGCCGCCGCTGCCGGCGAGGCGGTTCTTGCGCCGTCCGTCGCCTCTCGCTTGATGGGCAGGGTGCGCGCACCGGCGGCGAACGCGCTGAGCCCGCGGGAGCTGGAGGTGCTCGCCCTCGTCGCCGACGGAGCCACGAACCGCGCGGTCGGCGCCCGCATGCACCTCAGCGAGGCCACGGTGAAGACGCACCTGCTGAGCATCTACGCCAAGCTCGGCGTCGGCGATCGCGCCGCCGCCGTGGCCGAAGGCTTCAGGCGCGGACTGCTCACCGGGTAGCCCGAACGTGCGTAGGCAGCCGTGGTCGAAACGGTGGGCCTGCTCGCAACGCTGCTGCGAAGGTGACAGCGCCGCGTGAACGCCGCCGAGTGCGACGGCGAAACGTCGAGCGCGAGCTACTTCTCGCCGACGAGCTCGGTCTGGATCTGCTCCAGGGAGCGTCCCTTCGTCTCCGGAACCCGGAACATGAAGAACAGGAACGCGGCGATGCCGATCGCCGTGTAGACGAAGAACGTGCCCTGCCGGGTGATCACCATGTTCAACGTGAGGAACGAGCCCGCGACCACGAAGTTCGCCGCCCAGTTCGTCATGGTGGAGACCGACATGGCCTTGCTGCGCAGCCCGCTCGGGAAGATCTCGGAGATCATCAGCCAGAAGACCGGCCCGAGGCCGATCGCGAACGCCGCGATGTAGACGATGAGGCAGATCAGCGCCAGCCAGCCGGCCGTGTGCTGCAGCGTCGGGATGGCGAAGTAGATGCCCAGCACCGCGAGCGACACGGTCAGTCCGATGGTGCCGATGAGCAGCAGGGCACGGCGCCCGACACGGTCGAGCAGCAGCACCGCCACGATCGTGAACACCACGTTCGTGACGCCCACGAACACCGTCTGCCCGATCGAGCTGCTGGCCGAGAGTCCGGTGTCGGAAAGGATGGTCGGGGCGTAGTAGATCACCGTGTTGACGCCGACGAACTGCTGCGCGATCGCGAGCCCCAGCCCGATCAGGATGAGCGGGCGCACCTTCGGACCGAAGAGGTCCTTCACCTTGCTGCCGGCCTCGCGCTGGTTCGCCTCCCTGATCTCCTTCAGCTCGCCGTCGACATCCGCCTTCTCGTCGCCCTCGCGCAGCTTCTCCAGCACCTTTCGGGCGTCGTCCTCGCGGCCCACCTGCGCGAGCCAGCGCGGGGTGTGCGGCACGGTGAGCATGCCGATCGCGAGGGCTGCGCCGGGGAGTGCCGCGATTCCGAGCATCCATCGCCAGTTGCCGGGAAAGCCCTGGAACGCGAAGTTGACCAGATAGGCGATGAGGATGCCCGACGTGATCGCGAGCTGGTTGAACGAGACGAGCCCGCCGCGCACGCGGGGAGGCGCGACCTCGGAGATGTACAGCGGCGACACGAACGATGCCGTGCCCACCGAGACACCGAGCAGGAACCGGAACCCGATGAGCATCGGCACCGAGATCGACAGCGCGCACCCGATGGCCGCGATGAAGTAGACACAGCCGGAGATCACCTTCGTCCACTTGCGGCTGATCTTGTCGGCGAGGTAGCCAGAGATCAGCGCGCCGATGATGGCGCCGAGCAGCAGCACCGAGACGATCCACTCCTGCGCGGCGGCGTTGGCGTGCAGATCCTTCTTGATGAACAGGAGCGCGCCCGAGATGACACCGGTGTCGTATCCGAACAGCAGTCCGCCGATTGCCGCGATGATCGCGGCCCTGATGATGAGACCGTTGGCGCTCGATCGCACCTCTGAGATGAAGCCAGCCATGGCATCCAGCAAGCCGCGGGGCGACCTGGCTCGGTAGGGCTTGACGGATGCCCGGCGCGGGTTCAGACGGTGAGCAGCACCTTGGTTGCGCGGCGCTCGTCCATCGCCTTGTAGCCTTCAGCGGCCTGTTCGAGCGGCAGTGTGAGGTCGAACACCTTGCCCGGGTCGATCGTGCGCGTGCAGATCAGGTCGATCAGCTCGGGCAGGAACCGGCGAACGGGTGCCGGTCCGCCGAGCAGGTGAACTTCTTTGAAGAACAGCTCGTCACCCGGGATGGCGACGTCGTGGGCGACTCCGACGAAACCGATGTGCCCGCCGGCGCGGGTCGAACGGATCGCCTGCAGGAACGACTCCTGCGTTCCGACCGCCTCGATCACGCTGTGTGCGCCGAGGCCTCCGGTGAGCTCTTTGACGCGGGCCACGCCGGCATCCCCGCGCTCCTCCACGATGTCGGTCGCGCCGAACTCGCGCGCGAGCGCCTGCCGGTCGGCGTGGCGGGACATCGCGATGATCCGCTCCGCGCCGAGCTGCTTCGCGGCCAGCACACCGAGCAGGCCGACCGCTCCGTCGCCGACGACCGCGACCGTCTTACCGGGGCCGGCTTCTGCGGCGACTGCAGCGAACCATCCGGTTCCGAGCACGTCGGATGCCGCCAGCAGCGACGGAATCAGGTCCGGGTCAGGTTGACCGGGCGTGGCGACGAGCGTGCCATCCGCCAGTGGGATGCGTGCCTTCGTGGCCTGCGTTCCGATCGAGCCCATGCCCACGACGTGCACGCAGCGGGACTGGTAGCCCGCCTGGCAGATCTCGCACGTGTTGTCGGAGGCCATGAACGATCCGACGACGAAGTCGCCCACCTTGATGTTCTTCACGTCCGGGCCGATCTCTTCGACCACGCCGACGTACTCGTGACCCATCGGGGTGTGATCCGGATGGTCGACCCCGCGATACGGCCAGAGGTCCGAGCCGCAGATGCAGGTGGCAGCGAGACGGATGATCGCATCCGTCGGCTCGACGATCGTCGGATCTTCGCGCTCGACGACGCTGATCTCGCCGGGAGCATCCATGATGACTGCGCGCATTGCGTGGCCTCCAGTTGTGGTCGATGGGGTGCGATACAAGGGAACACCCTCGCGCGCGTTCGTGGGAGTCCTTGGCGGAACAGGTAATGGCAGGGCATGCAGACCCCGGCTGGACGGGGCGAGAAGGCCTCGCCCCGTCCAGTCGATGGTGGGACGCCTGGTTCAGGCCTTGGTGAGGCCGAACCTGCGCGTCTGCGCTGGACTACGCCAGGTCTGGCAACGAACCCGCGACATCATGGATGCCTGCCAGCGAGCCGGTGAGGTTGCCGGCGCTGGGCAGCGTACCGACGTTCGGCAGCGTGCCGGTGAGGTTGCCGACGTTCGGCAGCGACTCGGTGAGGTTACCGAGGTTCGGCAGCGTGCCGGTGAGGTTGCCGAGGTTCGGCAGCGACTCGACGTTCGGCAGCGTGCCCGTGACGTTGCCGATGCTCGGCAGCGACCCGGTGAGGTTGCTGGTGCTCGGCAGCACGCCGGTGAGGTTGCTGGTGCTCGGCAGCGACCCGGTGAGGTCGCCGGTGTTGGGCAGCACGCCGGTGACGTTGCCGAGGTTCGGCAGCGACCCGGTGAGGTTGCCGAGGTTCGGCAGCGACTCGACGTTCGGCAGCGACCCGGTGAGGTCGCCGGTGTTGGGCAGCACGCCGGTGACGTTGCCGAGGTTCGGCAGCGACCCGGTGAGGTTGCCGAGGTTCGGCAGCGACTCGACGTTCGGGAGCGACCCGGTGAGGTTGCCGGTGCTCGGGAGCGCCGAAGTCACCGTGCCGAGGGTGCCGCTCACGGTGGCGAGCGCCTTCCTGGGACCTGCGACGAGCAGGCCGTCGAGCCCGTCAGTGCGCCGAGCGGTGGCGCCCAGTGCCTCGATCGTCTGGCCGAGAGCGCTGTTGGCTCCGCCTGCGAGATCTCCGAGGGGGATGCCCGGCAGTCGCGAGACCCCGTCGGTGATCAGGCCGGTGTCGACCAGCTTGCTCAGTGCTGCAGCATTGCCCGGCGCCCGGTTCACCAGGCCGCTGACGGCAGTGACGCCGTCGCCTGCGGTGGTGCGCACGGCGCTGTCGAGGGTACCCACGGCACCATCCGCGACGCCGGCTGCGGTGCGGGCGGATCCCGTGACCGTGCCGGCGACGTTCGACACGGTGTTGTCCGCCGAGCTCGTGACGCTGTTCACCGCAGAATCGGCACTCCCGATGACGCCGGTCGTGGTGGAACCTGTGGTGCCCACGAAAGCACCGGCCGTAGCGCCGGTGGTGCGGATGGTGTCGTTGACCGTGGCGCCGGTCGTGCCGATCACACCGTCCGCCGTATTGCCCGCCGAGCGGAGAACTCCGCTGACGGAGGAACCGGTCGTGCCGATGACGCCGCCCAGGACGTTGCCGGTGCTGTCGATGGTGCTGCTGGCGCTCGTCGAGGAGAACGCGGATGCCGTGGCTCCGGTGTCGCTCCCCGCGTCTGCCGGTGTCGCAGCGTTTGCTGCCGTGGCGCCGGCGAGTGTCAAGCCACCGGCGATGATGGTGCCCCACAGGGCGCGCGAAATGACGCGATGCATAGTTTCTGTCCTTCGTATCTGAATCTGAGCGCAAGAAAGCGCGAGTGTGCCTGTCCGTCGAGAGCGACGGTGAGGCGGATTCAGTCGGGAGAGACTTCGGGCGATTCCGGCGGTGCCGGCGGCAGCCGATCGCCGGGCTGGAGGCGTGCCGCCGCGGATGTCAGTGCCGCATGCAGCAGCAGGTTCGGCGACATCGCAGAGCCCCCGCCACCCGCTGCTCCCGAGCCGGCAATACCTATTCCGACTCCGAGACATCCGGACGCCTCATTCGGCGGCGTGCCGAACGGCGCAGGCAGCCGGTCGGCTGCCGCGGATCCCGGCCTCGTCGCACTCAGGCCCGCGTGACCCTGCGCGAACGTGCGAGGGACCGCTGACGCCGGGACGGATGTCTGGGAGGCGCTGTCGACCACCGGTCGCGGGGAGGCGGGCACGGGACCGAGCAATGCCACCGCTGGGTAGCGGACGACGTCGACGGCCGAGGTGAGCGTATTCGAGACGGTGCCGTCGAGCGCGTCGAGCGTCGAGCCGGCGGCCGATGCGGCATCGAGGAGAACAGCGGGGGACGTGCCGGCAGACGACCCTGTGTCGCCGAGTCCGGACACGGACGAATCGACGGTCGGGGCCGGCGCCGTGGTGAGCGGCGCGACGGTGCTTTGCACGGCGGAGGTCACGGCGGATGTCGTCGACGCGAGGTCGTTCGAGGTGCCGGTCGCGAGTCCCACGATCGACGAGTCGACGGACTGCGTGGACGGCGGCGTCGATGCCGTTGTCGAGGAGCTGGACACGGCCGGAATGTCATCCGGAATCGCGTCTTCGGCGTGGGCGCTCTGCGAGGCGACGCCGAGAACGACTGTGAGAATCACCCATCCAGCGGCAAGTGCGGCACCGAGCAGAAGGACGCGCAGCAGCCAGGAAGCTGGGCGCGATTCCGAGATTTCCACTGATGAGCCGTTCGTGAGCGTCGAGGAATCGTTGGACTCTCGGAGCCGTCATTCGGCTCGTGTTCTTCGACGCAGACAGGAGGAGACGGTACACGGATGAGCAGAGCATGTCCACCCCGTATGTGGGATAGACAGGGCGGGCTACTGCGTCGTGCAACCCCCACCTTCTCCGAGAGCCCGAGGTGTCAGCGCGCCACGAACGGCGCCGTCGATTCCCGCACCACGAGCTCGTTCTCGATCAGCCGCAGCCCCGGCTTCACGGTCTCGCGCTGGATCGCCTGGTTGAGCAGGGCGAACGCGCGCTGGCCGACTTCCGCGAAGTTCTGCCGGACCGTGGTCAATGGCGGCCAGTACTCGGCCGACTCGGGGTTGTCGTCGAAACCGACGACGCTGATCTCGCCGGGCACATCCCGGCCCGCCTCGTGCAGGGCGCGGAGCACACCGAGCGCGAGCTGGTCGTTCGCGCAGAAGACGGCCGAGACATCCTGCCGGCCGGCGATCGTTCGGCCGGCCTCGTAGCCCGATTCGGCCCGCCAGCTTCCACCGAGGGGCTCGGGCGCCTCGATTCCGTGGGACCGCAGCGTCTGCCGCCAGCTCTCGGCGCGGTCTGATGCCGCGTTCGAGCTCTCGACCGGTCCCGCCACGTGCCAGACGGTCGGATGCCCGAGCTCGAGCAGGTGCTCGACCGCCAGTCGCGCGCCCTGTCGCTGGTCTGCGTTCACCGAGATCCGGTCGTCGTACTCGCGGGAGTCCACGAGCACGGAGGGAATGCGGTCGGGGAATGTGATCGAGTGCTCGCGCAGCTCGTGCGCCTCGAGGATGACGATGATCCCGTCGACCGCTTCGTGGTCGAGGCGGGAGAGGGCATCCGTGATGTCGCCCGTCGACGGGTCGCCGATCGAGATCAGGTCGATGGAGAATGCGTGTGACGCGGCCTCGGCCGTGATCGCGTCGAGGATGCGGATCGACCCGATGTTCTGCAGCGTGAACATGAGCACGCCGATCGTCTGGAACCTGCCGCTCTTCAGGGCACGTGCTGCGCTGTTGGGCCGGTAGTCGAGCTCCGCCATTGCGGCGAGCACCCGGTCGCGGGTTTCGGCCTTGACGGTGTCGAGGCCATTGGAGACGCGGCTGACCGTCTGCGATGAAACGCCGGCCCTCGCGGCGACATCGGCGATGGATGCCGGGCGCAGCCATTCGCGTTGCTCCGTGTCGGTCATCGCGCTCCCTCGCTCCGCGACCGCTCATCCGCCCCGGCAGCAGCACCGGCGACAACGAGCGCGGTCGACAGAATCGTATCGCCGAGTATGTTAGCGTAAACATGTTTACGTGAACATCGTTCATTGAGGAACCCGAAATCGTGTCCATCACCTCATCGCCCGCATCCCCAGCGGGTGCGACCGGCTCCCCCGCCGGCTCACCCGGCTCCCCCGCCGGTTCCCGCCAGAAGAGCGGCGACTCTCGCTCGCAGGGCGGCCCTACCCGCCGCAAGCGCTCGACACTCCAGCGCCGCGTCTCGCTGGCAGGCGTCGGCTTCGTCGCGCCGTTCATGATCGGCCTTGCGCTGTTCATCGTGGCGCCGATCGTCTACGCGCTTGCCCTGAGCGTCTTCCGCACGCAGCTCGTCGGCGGCACTGCCTTCGTCGGCCTTGGCAACTACATCACGCTCTTCCAGGATGCGAAGTTCTGGGAGTCGTTCCTGCGCGTGCTGCTGTTCCTCGTCGTGCAGGTGCCGATCATGCTCGTGCTCTCGCTCATCGCGGCGCTCGCGCTCGACAGTGCGCGTCTGCACGGCGCAGGGTTCTTCCGCATCGCGATCTTCCTGCCCTACGCGGTTCCCGGAGTGGTCGCCGCGCTCATCTGGGGCTTCATCTACGGCGATCAGTTCGGGCTCACCGCAGCTGTGAACGACGCATTCGGGTGGCACCTGGCGCCGCTGGCCAAGTCGTGGATCCTCGGCTCGATCGGCAACATCGTCACCTGGGAGTTCATGGGCTACAACATGCTCATCTTCTACTCGGCGCTGCGCGCCATCTCGCCCGACCTGTACGAGGCCGCCGAGCTGGACGGCGCCGGCGCCTGGCGCGTGATGTTCGACATCAAGCTGCCGGCCATCCGCGGATCCCTCGTGATCGCGGTCATCTTCTCGATCATCGGAAGCTTCCAGCTCTTCAACGAACCCAATCTGCTGCAACCGCTCGCGCCGAACTCCATCGGCAGCAACTTCACCCCGAACATGTACGCCTACAACCTGTCGTTCGCCGGCCAGCAGTTCAACTACTCCGCGGCCGTCGCCATCGTGATGGGGCTGATCACCGCCGTCATCGCCTACGTGGTGCAGGTGCGCGGAACGAGAGCGGAGAACCGATGACCAGCGCGACCACGACAACACCGACGGATGCCAGCACCCGGCGCACGGATGCCAGCACGCGCCGGGCAGGCGGCATCCGTCGTCCCATGGGCGCAGTGGGCCGACGCCGGCCGGCCGCGCGCCCGCGCCGCAACATCGTGCTCACCATCGTGATGGCGCTCTTCGTCGTCTACTCGTTCGTGCCGCTGGCCTGGCTGCTCATCAATGCGACGAAGACGCAGGGCGACCTGTTCTCCACGTTCGGGCTCGGCTTCGGACACCACTTCGCGCTGTTCCAGAACATCGCCGAGACGTTCACGTATAAGGACGGCATCTTCCTGCACTGGTTCGGCAACACCCTGCTGTACGTCGGGGTCGGTGCGGGAGGCGCGACCCTGCTGGCGACGCTGGCCGGGTATGGTCTCGCGAAGTTCGCCTTCCGCGGCAGGCGCGCCGTGTTCGCGGTCGTGCTCGGCGCGATCGCGGTGCCGGGAACGGCCCTGGCGGTGCCGACGTTCCTGCTGTTCAGCCAGATCGGGCTGACGAACACGCCGTGGGCGATCATCCTGCCGTCGCTGATCAGTCCATTCGGGCTCTACCTTGTCTGGACGTTCGCGATCGACGCCGTTCCCACCGAGGTGCTCGAGGCGGCGCGCATGGACGGCGCGAGCGAGCTGCGCACCTTCTTCACGATCTCGCTGAAACTGCTCGCGCCCGGCATCGTCACGGTGCTCCTGTTCGCGATCGTCGCCACCTGGAACAACTACTTCCTGCCGTTGATCATGCTGAGCGACCCGACCTGGTATCCGCTCACCGTCGGCCTCAGCCAGTGGAGCGCGCAGGCCACAGGCGTGGGCGCGCAGCCGATCTTCAACCTCGTCATCACGGGAAGCCTGCTCACGATCGTGCCGATCGTCGTGGCCTTCCTCTTCCTGCAGCGCTACTGGCAGTCGGGGCTGGCCGCCGGAAGCGTCAAGTCGTGAGCGCATCCGTCGTTCTCCTCTACCCGAGCTCCTCTACCCGAACCCCTCACATCCCGATGAAGTGAAAGGCACGAAATGAAACACAGCACGCGATCGTCGGCGCTCCGCCGGCTCGCATCCGTCGCGGCCGCCGGTGCGGTCGTCGCGGCTGCCCTGGTCGGATGCTCGTCATCCGGCAACGGCGCAGGCGGCAGCTCCACAGACGTGAACGCGGCCCTCAAGGAGGGCGGCACCATCACGTACTGGACGTGGACCCCGGCCGCCAAGGCACAGGTCGCCGCGTTCGAGAAGGCGTACCCGAAGGTGCATGTCAAGCTCGTCAACGCCGGCACCAACACGACGGAGTACACCAAGCTGCAGAACGCGGTGAAGGCGGGCAAGGGCGCACCGGATGTCGCCCAGGTCGAGTACTACGCGCTGCCGCAGTTCGCGCTCAGCGACTCCCTCGTCGACCTGAAGCAGTTCGGCTTCGACAAGCTGAAGAAGGACTTCTCGGTCGGTCCGTGGGGCAACGTCAACGTGCAGGGCAAGCTCGTCGGCCTGCCGCAGGACTCCGGCCCGATGGCGATGTTCTACAACAAGACCGTGTTCGACAAGTACGGCATCTCAGTGCCGACGACGTGGGCCGAGTACGTGGATGCCGCCAAGAAGCTGCACGCCGCCGACCCGAACGCCTACATCACCTCCGACAGCGGCGACCCCGGGTTCGCGACCAGCATGATCTGGCAAGCGGGCGGGCATCCGTTCAAGGTCGATGGCACGAAGGTGACGATCAACCTGCAGGACTCCGGCACCAAGAAGTTCACCTCGGTGTGGAACGAGCTCGTCGAGAACAAGCTCCTCTCCCAGACGCCGGGCTGGACGGATGACTGGTACAAGGGCCTCGGCAACGGCGACATCGCCACGCTGATCACCGGCGCCTGGATGCCCGGTGTGCTCGAGTCGTCGGTGCCGCAGGCATCCGGGCAGTGGGCCGTCGCGCCGATCCCGACCTACGACGGCAAGGCCGTGAACGCCGAGAACGGCGGAAGCTCCGAGGTCGTCATGAAGCAGAGCAAGAACCAGGCGCTCGCCGCCGGGTTCCTGAAGTGGCTGAACGACAGCAAGCAGAGCGTCGACATCTTCGTGAAGAGCGGCGGCGGGTTCCCGTCGACGGTCGCCGACCAGAACTCGGATTCGTTCCTGAATCAGGCACCCGCGTACTTCGCTGGCCAGAAGATCAACAAGGTGCTGGTCGACGGCGCGAAGAACGTGCTGCCGGGCTGGCAGTACCTGCCGTACGAGGTGTACGCGAACAGCATCTTCGCTGACACGGTGGGCCAGTCGTACAGCAGCGCGACCTCGCTGGACTCCGGGCTCGAGAACTGGCAGAAGCAGCTGATCAGCTACGGCAACCAGCAGGGCTTCACGGTCAAGACCGGCTCCTAGCGAAACCTGCCCGGTCGAGCGGCGATTGCAGCTCGACCGGCGACCCACCCGATGACGGGCCGGCTCGAGTGACGAGCCGGCCCGTTTCCTCTGCCGCACCCGCACCACAACCTGGAGTTCTCACGCATGGGCCGTTTCGAGATCGGATCCGACGCCTTCCTGCTCGACGGCGCCCCCTTCCGCGTCATCTCGGGGGCTCTGCACTACTTCCGCGTGCATCCCGCGCACTGGCGCGATCGCATCCGGCTCGCCCGTGCGATGGGTCTCAACACCATCGAGACCTACGTTCCGTGGAACGAGCACGAACCGCAGCCGGGTGCCTTCGTGACGGATGACCCGCGCCTCGATCTCGAGGGCTTTCTGCGGATCGTCGCCGAGGAGAACATGTTCGCGATCGTGCGGCCGGGCCCGTACATCTGCGCGGAGTGGGACGGCGGCGGACTGCCGGCGTGGCTGCTCGCCGACTCCGGCGTGCGCATGCGCAGCACGGATGCCCGCTTCCTCGACCCTGCGAAGCGCTATCTGGGTCACGTGCTCGGCATCGTCGCACCGCTGCAGGTGGACGCGGGCGGCCCGGTCATCCTCGTGCAGGTGGAGAACGAATACGGGGCATACGGCTCCGACAAGGAGTACCTGCGCGAGTTGACGCAGGCGACTCGGGCATCCGGGATCACCGTCCCGCTGATCACGGTCGACCAGCCGAGCGGATCGATGATCGCGGACGGCAGCCTTCCCGAGCTGCACAAGACGGGCTCGTTCGGCTCGCACGCCGTCGAGCGCCTCGCACGGCTGCGGCTTCAGCAGCCGACCGGACCGCTGATGTGCGGCGAATTCTGGTGCGGATGGTTCGACCACTGGGGCGCGCACCACCACACAACGCCCGCTGCCGCGTCGGCGGCCGAACTCGACGCGCTGCTGGCGGCCGGTGCATCCGTCAACATCTACATGGTGCACGGCGGCACGAACTTCCGATTCACGAACGGCGCGAACGACAAGGGCGTGTACCAGCCGATCACCACCTCATACGACTACGACGCCCCGATCGACGAGGCCGGACGCCCCACCGAGAAGTTCTGGGCGTTCCGCGAGGTGATCGCGAAGTACGCGCCCGTGCCCGAGTTCGAGCGGGTGCCGCGCTCGCCGGCACCGAGCTTCGAGGTGTCGCTTTCGCCCGGAGCCGGGCTTCTGGATGCCGCGGCAGCGGTGGACTCGTGGCTGACGCATTCGGCTCTGCCCACCATGGAAGACCTCGGCGTGTACCGCGGGTTGGTCGCGTACCGGGCCTCATTGTCGAATCGTTCGCCTGCGGTGCTCACCTTCGACGAGGTGCGCGACCGCGCGATCGTCTTCGTGGACGGCGTGCGGATCGGAGTGCTGGCGCGCGAGCGGCACGAGCGAGCCCTGGTGGTGCCCGGCGGCTATGAGCTGCTCGTCGTCGTGGAGGACGAGGGACGCGTCGACTACGGCCCCCGCATCGGCGAGCGGAAGGGCCTGATCGGCCCGGCGAGCGTCGACGGCGTTCAGCTTGATCGGTGGGAGACGCTGCGTCTGGACGCGGATGCGCTCACACGCACGGCTGGTGCTGCTGCGTCGGCGCACATGGTCGGTGGCGGCGTGGTGGGTCGCGGCCACCTGTCGCTGCCTGGATTCCATCGCGCGGTGTTCGAGCTCGAGGCATCCGCCGACCTCTTCCTCGACACGGTCTCCTGGGGCAAGGGTGCAGCCTGGGTGAACGGGTTCCCACTCGGGCGCTACTGGAGCGCCGGGCCGCAGCGCACGCTCTACGTGCCCGCCGGTGCGACGCGCGCTGGCGAGAACGAGCTGGTCGTCCTGGAGCTCGACGCGATGTCGTCGCGTACGGCCCGTTTCCTTCCGTCGCCGATGCTGGGACACACAGAGGAGTAGGCGGCCGCGGCCGGCCGCTCGGTCGAGGTCGTAGTCGTGACCGTCGATGGCCGCAAGGCGCAGTGATGCGTCGGCGACGGCCAGAGCCGTCGCGAGCGGCAGACTTCGCGCTGTGTCGGCCACCGTCAGCGCAGACCCGGTGAGTCGGAGACCGTGCAGCGTGACGATGTCATCGTCTCGTATCTCGCTGGTCCGTTCCGTGCTCGGTGGTCCGCTCTGTGCTCGGTGGTGGGTTCTGTGCTCGGTGGTCCGTTCCGTGCTTGGTGGTGCGCTCCGTGGGGGCCGGAGCGAGCGGATGCCGGGCCGTGCATCCTGGGAGGCGCCCGTTCCGCGGCCGGCGCTGAGCGGATGCATGAGCGCCGCATAGGCAGGTGACTTACCGTGTGATTGTGCTCGACTTGCAACGCGGTCCGACGCCGGGGAACGGCGCCGATGTGCTGCCGCGCCCCGACAAGCTGCCAGGCGAGCACACGAGCTGGCAGCACCGGGTCGGCGATCTCCACGTCGAGGTGCGCGGATCGGGGGCGCCGCTGTTGGTCATCCACGGCAACTCCGGCGACCTGCGCTTCTTCAACCGCAACCTACCCCTGCTCGCAGAGCACCACCGCGTCGTGGCGATGGACTGCCGCGGTCAGGGGCGGTCGGCGCGGGGCTCGGGGCCGCTCACGCTCTCGCGCATGGCCGACGACGCCGCCCGGGTGATCCGAGCGCTCGGCGCGGGAACGGATGCCGCACCGGAGCCGTTCGACGTGCTCGGCTTCTCCGACGGCGCGAACGTGGCGATGCTGCTGGCCGTCAGGCATCCGGAACTCGTGCGCTCCCTCGTGCTTGCGTCCGGCAACCTCGGAGTAGGCGGCCTGCGATTCGGCGTGCAATGGGGACTGCGGATGCTCTACCTCGCTGCGATCCTCACCCCCGGCCACGCTCGAAGGCACAAGCTCGAGCTGCTGCGTCTCATGCTCGATGCACCCGGTATCGGGATGCGCGACCTGAGCCGTATCTCGGCGCCGACGCTGGTGCTCGCCGGCCAGCACGACGTCATCCGCCGCGGGCACACCCGGATGCTCGCCAGCAGCATCCCCCACGCTCGCCTGCTCATCGTGCGGGGCGGTTCGCACACCGTACTGCGCGATCGCGCCGAGTCGGTGACCCCGCTGATCGTGGACTTCCTCACGTCGTAGGTCGCCTCGGCACCCGCTTCAAGTCGCGAAATCTGCCGTTATGACGCCCGGATAACGGCAGATTTCGCGACCTGAACGGAGAAAGTCGGGCCCCTAGCGGGGCGCCCAGAGCCGATCGGCTTCGCCTGCGGCGAGACTTCCGCGATAGACCGCGATCTTGTGGTCGATGGTCTGCAGGTTCTCCTGCACCTCGGCGAGCTTCTCCAGCACGTTCGCGCGGTGCGCCTCCAGCAGTTCGAGGCGTTCCTGCTCGTTGCCCGGTCCTGCCGCCACCAGCTCGGCGTACCTGCGGATGCCCTTGATAGGCATCCCGGTGGCGCGCAGCTTGGTGCAGATCACGATCCACTTCAGGTCGATGTGGCGGTATCGACGGCGGCCTCCGCTCGTGCGGTCGACGGGTGAGACGACGAGACCCGCGCGTTCGTAGTAGCGCAGCGTGTGGGCGCTCACCCCCGTGCGGCGGGCGGCTTCCGCGATGGTCACACCGCCCTCCGGTACTTCCCGGTCCTCGGGCGACGGACGAGTCGGATGCTTCGGCACGGGCGCCGTCTTGACTTCGAGCACGCTCTAAATCCTACGTTCGAGAGCATGCGAGCTCCCACCCCGATTCCGGCATCCAGCAACCCGACCCCGCCCGTCGTGCGCACCGCGCCGACGCCGGGCACCGAGCCGAGCCGCGTCAGGCGCCTGCTGATCCTGGCGATCTGCTGCATGAGCATGATCGTCGTCGTGATGGATCTCTCCATCGTCAACGTGGCGCTGCCGGACATCCGTCGCCAGCTGCACGCCTCGGCGGACGGCCTGCAGTGGACCATCGACGCCTACGCCCTCGTGCTCGCCGTCTTCCTCGTGCTCTCCGGCTCGCTCGCCGACCGATTCGGACGTCGAAGGATGTTCGTCATCGGGCTCGTGATCTTCGGCGTCGGCTCTCTCGCCTGCGGGCTCGCCCCCACGATCGGATGGCTCGTCGCGGCCCGCGCGGCGCAGGCCGTCGGCGGTACGATGCTGAACCCGGTGGCGATGGCGATCGTCGCCAACACATTCTCCGACCCGCGGGAACGCGCGCGGGCGATCGGGGTGTACGGCGCGATGAGCGGCCTTGCCCTTGCCCTCGGTCCGGTGCTCGGCGGACTGCTCGTCGGCGCGGCCGGCTGGCGCGCGGTCTTCATGGTCAACCTGCCGATCGTCGCGCTCGCCGTCGTGCTCGTCACTCTGTTCGTGCCCGAGTCCCGCGCCGCTCGCGCCCGCCGCTTCGACCCGGTCGCACAGTTGCTGGTGGCCGTTCTGCTCGGCGGCACGGTGTTCGCCGTCATCGAGGGCGGTTCGCTGGGCTGGACATCACTGGCGATCCTCACGGCAGCCGCCGCCTCGGCCGCCAGTGCGATCGCGCTCGTCTTCGTCGAGCGCCGGCGTCGCGAACCGCTGCTGGAGCCGAAGCTCTTCCGCAGCGTGCCGTTCGTCTCGGCGCTCGTCATGGCGATCCTCGCGCTGTGCGGCTTCCAGGCGTTCCTGTTCGTCATCACGCTCTACTTGCAGACCGTGCGCGGTCTCCCCGCCTGGTCCGCCGGGCTCTGCCTGCTGCCGATCGGCGTGCTCGTGCTGGCACTCTCGCCGATCTCCGGCCGCATGGTCGGAGCGCGCGGGCCGCGGCATCCGCTGCTCGTCGCCGGTGTCGCGCTCACCGCGGCGGGCGTCGCCCTGCTCTGGGTCACTCCCGCGACGTGGATGCCGGCACTCCTCGCCGCCTTCCTTCTCGTCGGCGTCTTCCTCGGCTTCGTCAACCCGCCGATCAGCAACACGGCGGTGTCCGGCATGCCGCGATCGATGGCCGGACTTGCGGCGTCCCTGGCTTCGGCCGGCCGGCAGACGGGCACCGCGTTGGGCGTCGCGGTCGCGGGCGTGTTCGTCGGACCGAGCCTGAGCATCCTGAGCACGAGCATCCGTCACACGGGCGCGCAAGCCGCGGCGTTCACGGACGCGGCACGTGGCATCTGGTGGATGCTCGCCGGCCTCGGCCTCGCACTCGCCGTTCTCGCCGTGATGAGCACCGGGCGCTGGGCGCAGGGAACGGCGCGTAAGGCCGCTGCCGAGTTCGAACAGGCACCCGCTCAACCACCGGTCAGCACAGTCGCGAGATAGGCGGCGTTCCCGGAACCGCTCCAAGCCTCAGCCCGCATTTCCATTATCCCGCACGGCACAGGGCTTGCCGCAAGAGCCCCTCTGTGATGCAGAATCGCTGATCGCATGCCATTTTCGCGTGCGATGACAGGTGGAAGAACGGATGACGGCCACGATCTCGAACACCCACGACAGCAGCACAACCGACCACAGCTCGATCTCGAACACGAACGACAGCAGCACACCCGACGAGAACACGCCCGACGCCTGCAGCGCATTCGCCCTGCCGCCCCGGCTGAACACCAAAGCAGACCCGGCACTGATCGGCGCGGACGAGGAGCACTTCGCCGCGTTGCGACGCACCCTCGACCGGCAGCTCGCCGAGCTGACCGCACGCCTGGACGCCGTTCGCCGGGAGCCGGGCGGCGTCGGCCAGGCGGCGATGGACCGCGACCTGGAGATCCGGCGGCTGGCGTCGCGGCTGCGGCTGCTGCGCCGGTTCGGCCTCGACCTCTGCCTCGGACGCATGGTGGCAGCAGACGGCGGCGCGCCGATCTACATCGGGCGGCTCGGCCTCACCGATGGCGACGGGCGCCGGTTGCTGGTGGATTGGCGGGCACCGGCATCCGAGCCGTTCTTCGCGGCCACGCACGCGAACCCGATGGGGCTCGTGAGCCGCAGGCGCTACCGGTGGACTCGCGGTCGCATCAGCGACTACTGGGACGAGGTTTTCACGGCCGATGGCCTTGAGTACAATGCGGCGCTCGACGACCAGTCGGCGTTCATCGCGAGCCTCGGCGGCACCCGCTCGCCGCGCATGCGCGACGTTCTGAGCACGATCCAGGCGGATCAGGATGCCATCATCCGCGCCGGCTCGCACGGCCCGCTCGTCGTGGACGGCGGACCCGGCACCGGCAAGACCGTGGTCGCACTGCACCGTGCCGCCTACCTGCTGTACTCCGAGCCCCGCATCGGCGGCTCGGAGGGCGGCACAGGCGGCGGGGTGCTGTTCGTCGGGCCGCACCAGGCGTACCTCGACTACGTCGACGACGTGCTGCCCAGCCTCGGCGAGCACAGCGTGCGCATCTGCACGCTGCGCGATCTGGTGCCAGAAGGTTCCTCCGTCGCAGACGAGGGCGACCAGCGGGTGGCTCGGCTGAAGGCATCCGCTCGCCTGATCGACGCCGTAGAGGCCGCCGTGAAGCACTACGAGCAGCCGCCGACCGTCGACCTCGTGGTCGAGACGCCGTGGGGCGACGCGGAGGTCGGCGAGGCCGAATGGACGGAGGCGTTCGACTCCGCCGAGCCGGGTGCCCCGCACAATGAGGCGAGGCAGCAGGTGTGGGACGCGCTGCTGGAGATCCTCGTCGATCAACTCGACGACGACGAGGCTCCTCCGCACCAGCTGCGCCGGTATCTCGCGGGCGACGACGCCCTGACCGCGACGTTCGCCAAGGCGTGGCCGCTGCTCGATCCGCCGGGTGTGGTGGGCGACCTCTGGTCGGTGCCCGCCTATCTGCGGTTGTGCGCACCGTGGCTCGAGTCCGACGAGATCCGGATGCTGCAGCGCACGGATGCCCGCGCCTGGACCGTCTCGGACCTTCCGTTGCTCGACGCCGCCCGGCTGCGCATCGGAGACCCGGATGCCACTCGCCGGGCACGCGCGCGGGAGGCGGCGCTCGCCGCGGAGCGGGAGCAGCGGGAGCGCATCACCGACGACCTGATCGCCGCCGACGACTCCGAGATGCTCGTCATGACCATGCTGCGTGGCCAGGACCTCAAGAACGCGCTGGTGGACGAGTCGGCGCTTCCCGCGGCCGACTCGGATGCCCTCGCCGGCCCGTTCGCGCACGTGATCGTCGACGAGGCGCAGGAGCTGACCGACGCTGAGTGGCGCATGCTGCTGCAGCGTTGCCCGTCGCGCAGCTTCACCATCGTGGGCGATCGGGCGCAGGCGCGGCACGGGTTCACCGAGTCGTGGCGCGAGCGGCTCGAGCGTGTGGGGCTGGGCGAGGCCGTGCAGGCATCCCTCAGCATCAACTACCGAACCCCGCAGGAGGTGATGGATGCCGCCGAGCCGGTCATCCGTGCCGCGATCCCGGATGCGAACGTGCCGGTCTCGATTCGCCGCGGCGGGCACCCGGTGGTGCGGGCATCTGCGTCCCGGCTGCGCGGCATCGTGGACACGTGGGCGGCGGAGCACGCGGAGGGTGTCGCGTGCGTGATCGGAGACCCGTCATTCACGGGGAGCGCACGCATCCGCTCGCTGAGTCCCGAGCACGTGAAGGGGCTCGAGTTCGACCTCGTCGTGCTGGTCGACCCCGACCGCTGGGGCGAAGGCATCGAGGGTGCCGTCGACCGTTACGTGGCGATGACGCGTGCGACGCAGCAGCTGGTGATCCTGACGACGTGAGCCGCGCCCTCGTTACGATCTCTTGGGTGACTGCGTACTTCGAACGACTCGACGACTCCCGTTTCCGTGCGACGCCTGCGGTTGGCGGCGCGTGGGATCCGGCGGAGCAGCACATCGCACCCGCGCTCGGCCTGCTCACGCACGTCGTGGAGCGCACCTTCGCCGACCGGATCGCCGACGGGCTGCAGGTCGGTCGGCTGTCGTTCGACATCCTCGGCACCATGCCGATCGACGTCGTCGAGATTCAGACCCGCACGCTGCGACCCGGCCGCACCGTCGAGCTCGTCGAGGCGACGATGAGCCACGGCGGGCGGGCATCCGTCATCCTGCGGGCATGGCTGATGGCCAGGCACGACACGGAGAAGCTCGCCGGGAACGCGTTCCCCGCGATGCCTTCGCGTGCGGAGCTGGAGGCGTGGAATGGATTCGATGCCTGGCCGGGCGAGTTCGTGCGCACCGTCGACGTGCACGGCACGCGCCTTGAGCAGGGCCGGGCGCAGGTGTGGCTGCGCCCGCGGGTTGCGTTGCTCGAGGGCGAACCGGTGAGCGCGACGGGGCGGCTGCTGAGCATCCTCGACATCGCCAACGGCATCACGCCGCGGTTCGCGCCGCAGGATGTTCTGTTCCCCAACATCGACCTGACCGCACACCTCTTCGCACAGCCGCAGGGCGACTGGCTCGGGTTCGACACCACTGTGGCGTACGGGGTGAGCGGCCTGGGCGTCACGCAGACCGTGCTGCACGACGAGCGCGGCGTCATCGGCACCTGCGCACAGGGCCTCACGGTGCGCCGCCGCCGCTGACCTGGCCGCCCCCACCGCTGAAGCGGCTCGCCAGCGCCGACTTGTGGTCCCGATGTGTCGTGTGAAGTGGCGGAAACGACACTTTCGGCCCCCAATTTCGACGTCGAGCGATGCGTCAGCGACGCAGCGCGGCGGGGCGGGGCAGGCCGAGGTCCTCGAGCAGGTCGCCGAGCGCACGGTCGAGCTCGGCGCCGGCCTGCGTGACCTTATTGATGCCGAAGCCGCGCAGCCGGGAGCTCGGAACGTCGAAGCTCACGATGGTGCCGGCATCCGGAGCGGCGTGAGCCTCGACGCGCAGCGGCGAGTAGAGCATGGCGGCCGGATCGTGACGGAAGAGGCGCGCCCCGATCGCGTGATTCACGATCAGCCAGAGCGCGCTCGGCGTCGAGTTGCCGGCGTGCCGCATGAGCTCTGACGGCGACCACGACCAGACACGCACGAACCCACTGGGCGCCTCCCACTGCAGGCCACGCGTGAACCCCGACCAGTCGCCGTCCTCGGCGAGTCGTGCGACGGCATCCGCGTGCGACAGCTCGGGTACCGCCTGCTCCAGCGCCGCGACGAACGCCTCGAACCGGGTATTCGCGTGCATCCGCACCCGCGTCGCCTGGTAGTCGGTCGTCTGCTCGGTCGCGTCGTAGGTCACCGTGACATCCTCCCAGCGGCGCGCACGTACTGCCTGACGAGCGGATGCTTGTAGCGCGACTTCCTGAGTCGTACGCTTGAAGACTTTGCTCGCTCGAACTGGGAGGTCGAAGTGCGCGCGCAGTCGGAAGCATTATCCGAGCACGGTTATCCGGAGGAACTCACCCGCAGGCAGCTCGGCGATGAGGACCAGGAGGACATCCGCTGGGTCGACGGGCCGCCTGCAGCGTTCGCGCCGATCGTGATCGTCGAGCCCGATCCGGCATGGCCGGCCGAGTACGAGCGCGAGCGCGCGAAGATCGTCGACGCGCTCGGCGACCTCATCGTGCGCATCGAGCACGTCGGATCGACGTCCGTCCCAGGTTTGCCGGCCAAGCCGATCATCGACATCGACGTGCAGGTGCCCGATTCGGCGGAGGAGAGCGCATACGTGCCTGCGCTGATTTCCGCCGGCTACCGGCACGTGCTGCGCGAACCGTGGTGGAACGGACACCGGATGCTCGTGCGCACCGGCGTCAACCTGCACGTGTTCCAGGCCGGGTCCCCCGAGCCGCTGCGGCACCTCTTGTTCCGCGACTGGTTGCGCTCGCATCCCGACGACCGCGACCTCTACGCCGCCGCGAAGCGACGACTCGCCATCGAAACGGCCGACGACCCGGACTCGTACAACCTCGACAAGAACGGCGTCATCGACGACATCTACTCGCGCATCTTCAGCGTGCCGCCGCACGAGCATCCGTCCTGGCCGGCCGACGGGACTTCATAGACGCGCAGGATGGTCGCAGATTGCCGGCCCGGATGCCGCACACCCGCGATCTGGGAAAGCGGAACGTGAACGGCAGGGCTACGGCTCACGCACGCAACGGCAGCAGCCGGTCGCGTGACCCGAGCACGCCGAAAACCACCTGCACGACGATGACCCCCAGCATCACGATGAGCGGCGCAGCCCACCCGCCGCTGGCATCGTGCAGGATGCTGATCGCGATCGGTCCGGTCGCGGCGAGCAGGTAGCCGATCGACTGCGCCATCCCCGACAGCGCAGCGGACTGGCCGTGGTGATGCGTGCGCAGGCCGAGCAGGGCGAGGGCGAGCACGATGGATCCGCCCGAGCCGAGCCCGACGAGCGCGATCCACAGCAGTCCAAGCGCCGGCGCGGTCAGCTGTCCCAGGATGCCCACGAACATCAGCACGCTCACGCCCACCGCGATCGTGCGCTGGTCGCGCATCCGTGAGATGGTCGCGGCGCACAGCACCGTGCCCAGCAGCCCGAACATCTGGTACGCGAACTGGTGCCATCCGGCGATGGCGGCGGAGACCCCGGATGCCTGCTCCACCGACGGCCACCACGTGACCACGGTGTAGTAGATGGTCGACTGCAGACCCATGAACAGCGTCACCTGCCACGCGAGTGCGGCGCCCCACGGCGAGCGGTACGAGCGCGGAGGGCGCGTCGATCGTCCTGCAGCGCCGGCCGGTTCGAGGTGGCTCTCCGGCTGACCGTGGGAAGTGACGGGCACCGCCTGCGACGGCCCGCGCATCCACTCCGGCCCGTTCCGCAACTGCGGGAGGAACACGGCGAACGCGATGAGCGCCAGTCCCGCCCAGATGCCCAGCGAGAGGCGCCAGCCGTGCGGGGCGGCATCCGCGATCGGCACCGCGACTCCGGCCGCGATGGCGGCGATGCCGGACTGCACGGCGGAGTACGTTCCGGTGACCGAGCCGACCCGGTTCGGGTAGTCGCGCTTGACGAGCGCGGGCAGTAGCACGTTGATCACGGCGATCGCGAGGCCGAGCAGTACGGTGCCTGCCCAGAGCGTGACGAGGCCGGGCCAGGACCGCGCGACGATGCCCAACGCGAGCACGATGATCGCGCCGCCGAGTGTGCGTTCGATGCCGAACTTCGCGGCGAGCATGGGTGCGACGGGAGAGAACACGCCGAACGCGACCAGCGGGATCGAGATGAGCACGGATGCCGTGACAGCGCCGATCCCGAGATCGCTGCGGATGTCGCCCAGCACCGGCCCCACCGACGTGATCGCCGCACGGAGGTTGGCCGCGATCAGCAGCAGCCCGATCAGCAGCATCCCGCCACGCAGCGTGCGCACGGCGCCGCTCTGGGGATCGGGCACTCGACACCTCGTTTCGATGGGGACCCCTACGAGGGTAGGGCTGACTACACCCCGACCGGCGCGGGCATCCGGCTCGCAGCGACCGCCGCCTCCACCGAATCCACATCGCGCACCGCACCCGTGTCGGCCGAGGTGGCCATCAGCGCGTAGGCGCGCAGCGCGGGCGACACCACGCGTTCGCGGCCGACCGGACGGTAACCGCCGGCGTCCTCGATGGCGCGGCGGCGGTCATCCAGAACCGTCTCGGGCACGTCGAGACTGATCGACCTGTTCGGGATGTCGATGACGATGCGGTCGCCGTTCTCCACGAGCGCGATCGTGCCGCCCGCAGCGGCCTCCGGCGAGACGTGTCCGATCGAGAGGCCCGACGTGCCGCCCGAGAAGCGTCCGTCGGTGATCAGCGCGCACGCCTTGCCGAGTCCGCGTCCCTTCAGGAACGACGTGGGGTAGAGCATCTCCTGCATGCCGGGGCCGCCGCGCGGTCCCTCGTAGCGGATGACGACGACGTCGCCCTCCTTCACCTTCTTTCCGAGGATGCCCTCGCACGCCGCTTCCTGCGAGTCGAAGACGACGGCGGTTCCGGCGAACGTGTGTATGGATGCGTCGACACCCGCGGTCTTGACGACCGCGCCGTTCTCCGCGAGGTTGCCGCGCAGCACCGCGAGGCCGCCATCGAGGGTGTACGCGTGCTCCATGTCACGGATGCACCCGCCCGCGGCATCCGTGTCGAGCTCCTCCCAGCGCTCGGACTGGGAGAACGCCGACGAGGATCGCACGCCACCGGGTGCTGCGTGCCACAGCTCGAACGCGGCGTCGGATGCCTTGCCGCTGCGAACATCCCACTCGTCCAGCCACTCGCCGAGCGAGTTCGAGTGCACTGAGTGCACGCCCTCGTCGAGCAGGCCGCCGCGGCGCAGCTCGCCGAGGATCGCCGGGATGCCACCGGCGCGGTGCACGTCTTCCATGTAATACGTGCGCGTCGCGGTGACGTTGGGTGCCACCTTCGCCAGGCAGGGAATGCGGCGCGAGAGCGCGTCGATCTCGTTCAGCCCGAAGTCGACGCCCGCCTCGTGCGCGGCCGCGAGCAGGTGAAGGATCGTGTTCGTCGACCCGCCCATCGCGATGTCGAGCGCCATGGCGTTGCCGAACGCGGCGGGCGTGGCGATGCTGCGCGGCAGCACGGATGCGTCGTCATCGTCGTACCAGCGCTTGGCGATCTCGACGGTGAGGGCGCCCGCCCGCTCGTACAGTTCGCGACGTGCCGTGTGGGTGGCGAGCGTCGAGCCGTTGCCGGGCAGGGAGAGCCCGATCGCCTCGGTAAGGCAGTTCATCGAATTGGCGGTGAACATGCCGGAGCACGATCCGCACGTGGGACACGCGGCCTCCTCGATGCGTTGCAGGTCGGCATCCGACACGTTCTCGTTCGCCGATTCCGACATCGCGTCGATCAGGTCGAGCGTGCGCACGGTGCCGTTCGCGAGCACGGCGCGGCCGGACTCCATCGGACCGCCGGAGACGAACACCGTCGGGATGTTCAGCCGCAGCGCGGCCAGCAGCATGCCGGGCGTAATCTTGTCGCAGTTCGAGATGCACACCAGCGCGTCGGCGCAGTGCGCGTTCACCATGTACTCGACGGAGTCGGCGATGAGGTCGCGCGAGGGCAGCGAGTAGAGCATGCCGCCGTGGCCCATGGCGATGCCGTCGTCGACAGCGATGGTGTTGAACTCGCGCGGGATGCCGCCGGCCGCGGTGATCGCATCCGAGACGATGCGCCCGACGGGCTGCAGGTGAGTGTGGCCCGGCACGAACTCGGTGAAGCTGTTGGCGACGGCGACGATCGGCTTGCCGAAGTCGCTGCCTTTGACGCCGGCGGCGCGCAGCAGGGCGCGGGCTCCGGCCATGTTGCGGCCATGGGTGACGGTGCGAGAGCGGAGTACGGGCATGGTGACATGCTGCGTGGCCGGTGGCGCGAGCGGAAGACGCTCCGGATGCTAGTACTTGGAGTACTAGCACGGCTGAACCTTTAGCGTTATCTCGTGGACATCTCGCAACGCGCAGGAGCGGCAGGGGTGATGGCCGAGCAGAGCAGGGTCGAGCTCGGCGGGTTCCTGCGCGCCCGTCGCGAGAACCTCTCCAGGGCGGATGCCGGGCTGCCGCCCGTCGGCCGCTCACGCACGACCGGCCTCCGCCGTGAGGAGGTCTCGTACCTCAGCGGCGTCAGCGTCACCTGGTACACGTGGCTCGAGCAGGGGCGCGACATCCACCCGTCCCGCCAGGTTCTGGATGCCCTCGCTCGCACCCTGCGTCTCACCGTGACCGAGCATGCGTACCTTCTCTCCCTCGCCGGATACTCCACCGCCGCGACGACAGCCCGTCCGCCGGCGGCCACCGCTCCGCCCGCGTTGCAGCGCTTCATGGATGCGCTCGCCGACTCGCCCTCGTACACCGTCACCGCGGACTGGCGCATCGCCGGCTGGAACGCCGCCTATGCAGCGCTCTACCCGGGCGTCGCCACGGCACGCGCGGAAGACCGCAACCTGCTCTGGCTCGTCTTCACCGACCCGTTCGTGCGCGAGCTGCTTCCGGACTGGGACGTCACGAGCCGACGCTTCGTCGCCGAGTTCAGAGCGGATGCCGGCCCTCGCCTCGGCGACCCCGCCTACCTCGACCTCGTCTCGCGTCTCGAGGAGGCGAGCCCAGAGTTCCGCTCGGCATGGGCGGCCCACGACATCGAGGGATTCGCGTCGCGCGAGCGGGTGTTCCGGCATCCGACCGCGGGTCTCATCACGCTCGAGCACCACCAGTTCGTGCCGTCCGACCATCCAGACCTGCACGTGGTGGTGTACACGCCGGCGCCGCAGCGCTGAGCGACCACGGAGCGCACGACCGAGCACGCAGCGGGCGACCGAGCACGCAGCGCGCGAACGAGCACGCAGCGCGCGAACGAGCACGGAGCGGACGTCCTTTCCGTGCTCGGTGGACCGTTCCGTGCTCGCTGGATGGCTTTGTGTTCGGCGGTCCGGCCCGTGTGGGCTCGTCCGATCGCGGCGGAACCCATACGCTCGCCCCATGTCCGCCGACCCCGACCGCACAACTCCCGGCTTCGACGCCGTCGTCGCCCACTTGCGCGCCGTGGGCTGCGTCTTCGCGGAGGATGAGGCGCGGCTCATCCTTGACGAGGCGTGCGATTCACGTCAGCTCGAGGACTTCATCGGTCGCCGTGTGGCGGGCGAACCCCTGGAGTACATCCTCGGTTGGGCCGAGTTCCGCGGGCTCCGCGTCAGTGTTGCGCCGGGCGTGTTCGTTCCGCGACAGCGCACGACGCTGCTCGTGCGGGAGGCGTTGCGGGTCGCACCCCGCGCGCCTGTCGTGCTCGACCTCTGCTGCGGCGCGGGCGCGATCGGCGCGGCCATCCTCGCTGCTCGACCGGATGCCGCTGTGCACGCCGCCGACATCGACCCGATAGCGACCGACTGCGCTCGCCGCACGCTGGCCGCGGTGTCCACGCAGGCTCCGCGGGTGTACACCGGCGACCTCTACGAACCGCTCCCCGACTCGCTGCGGGGTCGCGTCGACGTCATCGTGGCGAACGCGCCCTACGTGCCCACGGATGAGATCCGCTTGATGCCGCCGGAGGCGCGGGAACACGAGGCGCCGGCCGCGCTCGACGGCGGTGCGGACGGTCTCGCACTCCAGCGACGTGTCGGCGCCGGCGCCGATGAGTGGCTCTCGCCCGGCAGACACGTGTTGATCGAGACGAGCAGGAGGCAGGCATCCGCGACCGTGGGCATCCTCGAGGCGGCGGGCTTCTCCGCCTCGATCGTGCGCGACGACGACGTCGATGGCACGGTCGTCGTCGGCCGCCGACCTCCCAGCTAGCCCGTGCTCTACGGCGGGTAGAATCGTTCCGGTCCCGGCGCCGCGGAACCCTCGAGGTCAGAAGCACAGCGCAAGCCGCCGGTACCCAGAAGACTCGCACTGCCCCATCCGCACGAAAGAAGTCACGTGAGCACAGCCGCGTCCTCGCGCGTCAGCCCGGATCGCTACTGGGTCGTCGCACTCGTGCGCGCCATCGTCGCGCTCGTTGCGGGCGGATTCATCACGTTCGACCCCGAGCACTCGGCGCGAATCGGCCTGCTCGTCTTCGGCAGCTACGCGCTGGTGGAGGGCGTCGTCATCGGCATCGGCGCGCTGCTGCTGAAGAATGCCCTCACGAAGTGGCTCTTCGTCGCCCAGGGCGCGCTCGGCGTCGTAGTCGGCATCGCGGCCCTTGTGCTGAACGGGGCCGGCCTCGGCGCGCTGCTCTACGGCGTGAGCGTGTGGGCACTGCTGACCGGGTTCGCGGAGTTCTACTGCGGATGGCGCGCCCGCCACCGGTACGACGCCGCGCGCGACTGGATGGTCATCGGCGGCCTCACGGTCATCCTCGCCGTCGTCTTCCTCGTCATCCCGCCGGACTCCCTGCTCGCGGTCGGACTGTTCGGCGCCTACGCGGTGATCGTCGGCGTCTACGTGGGCATCGGCGCGTTCACGATCAAGTTCGGTCTCGCGCACGCGCACGACGGCGAGCATCCCGGCCAGGTCGCCAGCGGCCAGGGCGGCCGGAAGACCGGCGCTGGCGACACTGATCAGAACGCTTCGGAGAGACACGCGTGACCCACGACAACATCCCAGAGGACCGCCGGCCGAGCCTGCGCGACCGCATGAAGCCCGTGGAGTTCCTCGGCATCGCCGCCGTGCTGGCCGTATTCGTCGGCGTCATCGTGCTGATGTCCACTCGCGAGCCGGTCCTCGCGCTGATCTTCTTCGGCGTCGCCTTCATCGCGACCCTGGTCGTGCTGGCGATGTTCGCGCTCGGATTCAAGCCCGACGACGAGGAGCGTCGCGACCTGGCCGAGCAGAACGGCGAGCATCCTGAACTGTCGGGCGGAACGGATGCCGGCTCCGACGCCGGCCCCCGTAACCCGCACGACTGACGCGCGCTACCGCTCCACGTACTCGACCAGCTGCGAGGCCAGGCCCGCGTATCCGGCCGGAGTGAGCGCGAGCAGGCGAGTCTTGGCATCCTCACCGATGTCGAGCGCACGGATGAACCCCGCCAGGCCTTCGCGATCGACCCGCTTGCCGCGTGTCAGCTCCTTGAGCAGCGCGTAGGGGTCGCTGATCGATGAGCGGCCGGCCGTGACCTCGGCACGGATGACCGTTTGGATCGCCTCGCCGAGCACTTCCCAGTTGGCGTCGAGGTCGCGGGCGAGCGCATCCTCGTCGATCGCGATCTCGCGCAGGCCCCGCTCGAAGTTGTCGAAGGCGAGCAGTGAGTGGCCGAGCGCGACGCCGATGTTGCGCTGCGTGGTCGAGTCGGTGAGGTCGCGTTGCAGGCGGCTCGTGACCAGGGTGGATGCCAGCGAGTCGAGCAGCGCACTGGAGAGCTCGAGGTTCGCCTCCGCGTTCTCGAATCGGATCGGGTTGATCTTGTGCGGCATGGTCGACGATCCCGTGGCGCCGGCCTGCGGGATCTGCCGGAAGTAGCCGAGCGAGATGTAGGTCCAGACATCCGTCGCGAGGTTGTGCAGCACCCGGTTCGCGTGCGCGACACGGCCGTACAGCTCCGCCTGCCAGTCGTGCGACTCGATCTGAGTCGTGAGCGGGTTCCAGGTGAGGCCAAGGGACTGCACGAACTCGCGCGAGATCACCGGCCAGTCGGCATCCGGATCCGCGGCCAGGTGCGCGGAGAAGGTGCCGGTGGCGCCGCTGAACTTGCCGAGGTACTCGCTCGCCTCCACCTGGGCGGCGATGCGCTCGAGCCGGTACACGAACACCGCGAACTCCTTGCCCATCGTGGTGGGCGTCGCCGGCTGGCCGTGCGTGTGGGCGAGCATCGAGGCGTTCCGCAGCTCCACCGCACGGGAACGCAGCGCGTCGATCACGGTGCGAAGCTTCGGCAGCCACACGTCGCGCACAGCTTCCGAGACGGTCAGCGCGTAGGAGAGGTTGTTGATGTCTTCGCTCGTGCATGCGAAGTGAGTCAGCTCGGCGATCGAGTCGAGGCCCAGTTCGTGCAGTTTCTCGCGCACGAGGTACTCGACGGCCTTCACGTCGTGCCTGGTGGTGGCTTCGAGCGTTGCCAGCCGGTCGATCTCGTCCTGGCCGAAGTCGGTGACGAGGGCGCGCAGAGCGGATGCCTGCCCCTCGGTCAGCGGCTCGCTCCCGAACATCCGGTGCGAGGTGAGGTACAGCAGCCACTCCACCTCCACCTGCACGCGGGCGCGGTTCAGACCGGCCTCGGAGAGGAAGTCCCCGAGCTCGGAGACGGCGGCGCGATACCTGCCGTCGAGCGGGCTGAGCGGCTGAGGGGGAAGCGAGGTCATGACTTTCCTTGTTGTTGTGACGGTGCGCGCAGGGCGGGGGCCAGCTGGGCCAGCAGCGCCCGGTCGGCTCGCTCGATCATGCCGAGAACGGCGGCGAAGAGCGTGTGGTCCGAGTAATAGGGATCCGGCACATCCAGTGAATCGGATCGCGGCGTCTCGAAGCTGCGCAGAAGCTGCACCTTGCTGCGGTCGAGGTCGTTCCCGGCCCATGCTTTGAGAATTCGTTCGTGGCTGCGGTCCAGTGCCACGACCAGATCGAGATCCGCGAACCAGGCGGGATCGAACTGCCGCGCCCGGTGCGTCGACCCGTCGTACCCGTGTGCGGTGAGTGCTTCGACGGCGCGAGGATCGGCCTGCTCCCCGACGTGCCAGTCGCCCGTTCCCGCCGACGAGATGGCCAGGCGGTCGCCAAGCCCGGCGTCTTCCGCCAGCTGCCGGAGCACCACCTCGGCCATCGGCGAGCGGCAGATGTTGCCGCTGCACACGAAGCAGATGCGGAACCGGGTCGCATCCGAGGTCATGCCTCCATTCTGCTGTACGCCCGGATGCTCCCGGTCCGGCATCCTTCCGTCCCCAGGCAGGCGCCGAGCCGGCTCGCCCCCATCAGGCGCCGCCAGCCGCCGGCGGCCGCACGCCCGACGGCAGGCTGATCCCATTCCTTTCGCGATTTCAGGAGGTGATCGTCTGGACGAGGCGGCACTACGAGCCGCGCAGGCGGCCGTGGACTACGTGCGTTCCGAGCTGGCCGCGCTCATGGCGCAGGTTCCGGATGCCGGTGCCCTGCACTGGAGATCGCCCGCGCAACGCAGGTTCCGCGCCGGAGTCGACGATCTCACCGCATCGATCGGCGACGCGATTGCCGCCCTCGATCGTGCGGCACAGGAGCTGGCGGTCGTTCCCGTCGATCAACTGGGCCCACCCGCGTCGAGCATGGATACCGCACGCAGCGAGCGCGGGGGATGAGGCGCATGTCCGACGACGTCACCGTCTCCGACATCACCATCTCCGGCGGCAGCACGGAGGTCACCTCGGATGCCCTGCTGGTCGCCCGCGCCTCTCTCGCCTCGCTGAGCGGCACCCTCGACGAGCTCGCGTATGCGTTGCGCCCGGCGCTCGCGCTCGGGTCGGACCTTCCTCCGGGAACCACCCTGGTGACGATCGCGGTGCAGGATGCCGCGCGGCTTGCGCAGGTGGCGGCCACCGGCATCCGCACCGCAGCCTCGCAGTCGAAGCGTCTCGCCGAAGGGCTGCTCGAGGCCGCCGGGCAGTACGACGCCGCCGATCGCAACGCGGATGCCCGCATCGCCGACCTCAGCACGGTCGCGGGGTGGACGCTCGGCCGGCTGGCGCCGCTGGCGGCCCTCGCCGCGATGCTCGCATTGCCCGAACTGCTCGCCACGTTCGCTGCCGCCCTCAGCATCGGCAGCCTGGTTGCAGGCTCGCCCCAGACGTTCCTCAAGAACCTCGGCCATGCGGCCGGGTCGAAGGCGAGTCTGCTCCGCGACCCGCGGGTGGTGTCCGCGATCCGGTTCGCCGTCTCGGCGGCCGACGACGCGATGCTCGGCACCGCCGGCCTGCCGCTGCCGTTCGCTGCGCTCGTCGACGATCGCGGAACGGGCGCGTTCGGCCTGCGCGGGGGCAGCTCGGTCATAGTCGGAGCCGGACGCACCGTCGGTGCCTTCAAGGAGACACCGGTGAACGTGGAGCGCACCTCGTCGAGCACCGTCGCCCCGCCCTCCGGATTCGCCGACCTGGCCGCGCGCATCCCGCCGTCCCGCAGCGACTCGCCGCAGGTGCGCGTGGAACGCTACCCGGGCGACGGCGACAAGCAGAGCTACGTCGTGTACGCCGGCGGAACAATCGACACCAGCCCTGTCGCCGGCGGCGAGCCATTCGACATGACCAGCGATCTGAACGGCGTGGCCCGGCTCGACCCGGGGTCGCTGCGCGCGACGGAGTTGGCGATGCAGCAGGCGGGCATCCGCCCGGGCGACACCGTCATCCCCGTCGGGTATTCGCAGGGCGGCATCGTGGCCACCTCGATCGCGACGTCCGGTGACTACGACATCCCGGCACTCGTGACGTTCGGCTCCCCCACCGCGGGTGTGGACGTCGCGTCGACCACCATCGACGTCGCCGTCGAACACACGGACGACCTCGTTCCGGCGCTCGGCGGCATCCCGCGCGCCGACGACCGGGGCGGAGGCGACCGCATCGTCGTCACGCGACAGACGTTCAGCGGCGACGTGCCGCCGGACTCCTCGCCGATCGACGCGCACCTGATGAACGAGTACGCGGCCACGGCGCACAAGATGGATGCCGCCGCCGACCCGCGACTGGCCGCCGCGTTGTCCAGGCTCCCGACGGGCGGCCCCGGCGACGCCGAGCTCTTCCGCGGCGATCGGGTCGTCCCCCGAGCGGCAGGCCGTGGGGGCGGTGGGAGGTCGTGGTGAGAAAGCCGCACACAGGGCCGGTCCCTAACACCCCTCCACACGCCGCTTCGCGGCGCGAGGAGCCTCCGGCGTTCGGGCCCAGGCTCAGGCGGCCACGATCACCGTCGCCGCGTGTCCAGTCACCGCCGCATCACCGGGCGGAAGATGAGTCCCAGCAGCCAGCTGATGATCGCCAGGATCAGGGCGGCCCAGACGCCGTTCCAGAACCCGTCCACGTGCAGGCCGAAGCCCATCGCGTCGCTGATCCACGACACGATGAGCAGCAGCAGGCCGTTGACGATCAGGGAGATAAGACCGAGCGTGAGCACGTAGAGCGGGAAGGCCACGATGCGGATGACCGTTCCGACGATCCCGTTCACTATGCCGAAGATCAGCGCGATCAGCAGATAGGTGAGGATGAGCGGAAAGTTGCCGCCGATCGGGTCGTAGGACTTCACCGTCACCCCGCTCACGATCAGGGTGGTCACCCAGAGCGCGAATGCGTTGATGATCAGTTTCAGCAGAAACCTCATCCGCACAGTGTTCCAGGTCGCGGCGGTCCGCGATACCCTCCCCGCCCATCGCGCGTGCAGATGCCGACGGTAAGTTGGCCCTGTGGATGCCCAGAACGTCGAGCGGGTGCTGTTGCGCCCCGAGATCGCCAGCCTCGCTGCCTACAAACAGGGCCGTGTCCCTCCGGCCGACGGGTTCAAGCTCTCGAGCAACGAGAATCCGTTCCACCCGCTTCCCGGTGTGCTCGATGCCGTCGCCGCAGCGAGCACGCTGAATCGCTACCCCGACGGCGCAGCCCTCGCCCTCCGGGACAAGCTGGCCGAACGGTTCGGTGTCGGAACCGCCGAGGTGCACCTGGGTGCCGGATCCGTTGCGCTGATCTCGCAGTTCATCAACGCCGCCGCAGGCCCCGGTGACGAGGTGCTGTACGCGTGGCGGTCGTTCGAGGCGTACCCGGGCCTCGTGACCGTCTCGGGGGCATCCAGCGTCACCGTCCCGCTGCTTCCGGATGCCCGCCACGACCTCGACGGCATGGTCGCAGCCATCAGCGATCGCACGCGCGTCATCATCGTCTGCACGCCGAACAACCCGACCGGGCCGATCGTCACAGCCGAGGAGTTCGAGCGGTTCATGGCGGCCGTGCCCACCGACCGCCTGGTGCTGCTCGACGAGGCGTATGTGGAGTTCATCACCGACCCGAGGCACGTGGACGGGCGCACGCTCGTGGGCCGCTACCCCAACCTCGTCGTGCTGCGCACGTTCTCCAAGGCGTACGGCCTCGCCGGACTGCGCATCGGCTACGCGGTCGGCCCCGAGCGGCTGCTGAACGCGGCGCGATCCACGGCCATCCCGATGAGCGTCACCGACACGGCCCAGGCGGCGGCGCTCGCGTCGCTCGAGCGCGAGGATGAGCTGCTCCAGCGCGTCGCCGTCATCGCCGAGCGTCGAGCGCGGTTGCGGGACGCGCTCCTGCACCAGGGCTGGGACATCCCGGACGCCCAGGGCAACTTCGTCTGGCTCCCCACCGGCGAGCACACCGCGCTCTGCATCGACCGCTTCTTCGACGCGGGGCTGGCCGTGCGCGGGTTCGTGCCCGACGGCATCCGTGTCGGCGTAGGCGAGGAGGAATCTGTCGACCGCGTTCTAAAGATCACGGAAGAGCTTGTCGAACACCTACGGAAGAGCCCTCCTGCCGAGCAGTTAGGTTAGTGAGGATGTCTGCCACGAACGACCGATTCGCGTCGTCGACCGGGCTCTCCGCGGCGACGGTGCAGGTACTGACCGAAGACGGCCGTTTCGAGCCGACGGATGCCGCCGCCGAGTTCCTGCCCTACTTCGACCGGCTCACCGACGACGACTTTCGCCGCTTCTACCGCGACATGGTCGTGGTGCGCCGGTTCGACACCGAAGCCACCAACCTGCAGCGGCAGGGCCAGCTCGCCCTATGGCCGCCGAGCAGCGGGCAGGAGGCCGCGCAGGTGGGTTCCGCCCACGCGGCAGCGCCGCAGGACACCATCTTCCCGTCCTATCGCGAGCACGCTGTGACGATGATCCGCGGCGTCGACCCGCTGGAGATCATCCGGGTGATGCGCGGTGTCACGAACAGAGGCTGGGATCCGACGGATCCGAAGAACGGCAACGTGCGCATCTACACACTCGTGCTCGGCACCCAGGTGCTGCACGCGACGGGCTTCGCGATGGGCGTGAAGTTCGACGGCGCCTCGGGAACCGGGGACAACGCATCCGATCAAGCTGTCATGGTCTACTTCGGCGACGGCGCCAGCTCCGAGGGCGACGTCAGCGAGTCGTTCGTCTTCGCCGCGAGCTTCCAGACCCCGCAGGTGTTCTTCCTGCAGAACAACCAGTGGGCCATCTCGGTGCCGGTCAAGACGCAAGCCCGCACCCCGCTGTACCTACGCTCCAGCGGTTTCGGGATCCCCGGCGTGCAGTTGGACGGCAACGACGTGCTGGCCAGCTACATCGTCAGCGCCAAGCAGCTCGACGAAGCACGCGGCGGCCACGGACCGAGCCTGATCGAAGCCGTGACCTACCGCATGGGCGCCCACACCACCAGCGACGACCCCACGAGGTACCGCTCCGCCGACG
The DNA here is from genome assembly GCF_054780095.1 of Humibacter ginsengisoli. Taxonomy (NCBI): domain Bacteria; kingdom Bacillati; phylum Actinomycetota; class Actinomycetes; order Micrococcales; family Microbacteriaceae; genus Humibacter; species Humibacter ginsengisoli. Next base: position 171,149 of record NZ_BAAGWZ010000012.1, on the reverse strand, counting down.
AAGACGAGCACTGGCGGGGCCGCGACCCGATCGTGCGTCTGCGAACGTTTCTCGCCGGCCGTGGCGTCGGCGACGACTGGTTCGATGGCGTCGACGAGGAGGCCGCCGACTATGCGGCCGATGTGCGCCGTCGCACACTCGAGCTCACGGCACCGACGGCGGAGGTCGCGTTCGAACACGTCTATTCCGAGCCGCACGCCGGCGTCGTCGAACAGCAGGCGTGGCTCGAGCGGTACGAGAAGTCCTTCGCGGTGCCCGAGCCCGAGCAGGGTCGCAAACAGGGGGTGACCGCGTGAGCGACGTGAGGACCGCGGATGCCGTGCCGCAGGCATCCGCGCATGCGCCCTTCCGCACCGGCATCGAGAGCCTGCCGATGGCGAAGGCACTGAACGCCGGACTGCGACAGGCGCTCGCCGACGACCCCAAGGTCATGCTCATGGGCGAGGACATCGGGCCGCTCGGCGGCGTGTTCCGCATCACCGAGGGACTGCAGGCGGAGTTCGGTGCGCAGCGCGTGATCGACACGCCGCTGGCCGAGTCCGGCATCGTAGGCACCGCCATCGGGCTCGCGATGCGCGGCTACCGGCCTGTGTGCGAGATCCAGTTCGACGGATTCGTCTTCCCCGCCTTCGACCAGATCACCACCCAGCTGGCCAAGCTCACCGCACGGCATGAAGGTGCGATACGCATGCCCGTGGTGATCCGCATCCCCTACGGCGGCCACATCGGTGCGGTCGAGCACCACCAGGAGAGCCCCGAGGCCTACTTCGCGCACACCCCAGGGCTAAGAGTGGTGAGCCCCTCGACACCGAACGACGCCTACTGGATGATCCAGGAGGCCTGCCGCTCGGACGATCCGGTGATCTTCCTCGAGCCGAAGAGCCGGTACTGGCCGAAGGGTGAGGTGGACTTCTCCGCGAGCGCCGTCCCGCTGCACGCCAGCCGCGTGGTTCGCACCGGAACGGATGTCACGCTCGTGGGCCACGGCGCGATGGTCAGCGTGCTGCTCCGTGCGGCCGAGATCGCCGCAGACGAGGGAACGAGCGTGGAGGTCGTCGACCTTCGCTCGCTCTCCCCGATCGACTTCGGTCCGCTGCTCGGCTCCGTGCGCAAGACCGGCCGTCTCGTCGTGGCGCAGGAGGCCCCCGGTTTCGCCAGCCTCGGCAGCGAGATCGCCGCGACCGTGGCCGAGAAGGCGTTCTACTCGCTCGAGGCTCCGGTGCTCCGCGTCTCCGGCTTCGACACGCCGTTCCCGCCCGCCAAGCTTGAAGACTCCTACCTGCCCGACGCCGACCGTGTGCTCGAGGCCGTCGACCGCGCACTCGCGTACTGACCGGCATCCGCTGCGCTCACGCGAAGCCGACGCCTCGAAACATCCGCACAAGGAGAATCCATGAGTGAGTCCGAGTTCCTGCTGCCGGACGTCGGTGAGGGCCTGACCGAGGCCGAGATCGTGTCGTGGAAGGTCGCCGCGGGTGACACCGTGCACGTCAACGACGTGCTGTGCGAGATCGAGACCGCGAAGTCGCTCGTCGAACTGCCCTCGCCGTTCGAGGGCGTCGTCGACCGCCTGCTCGTCAACGAGGGCGACACCGTCGAGGTCGGCGCGCCGATCATCATCGTCGGCGCGGGCATGACGGGCGGCACCGTCTCTGGCGTGGTGGAGAGCGCCGAAGGCCTCGACAACGTCATCGAGGTGGACGAGAGCGAGCTGGAGCAGGATGCCGCTGCCGGCGCCGATGCGTCGGCACTCATCGAGCGCGACGGCGACGAACCGAAGCCCGGCGCCGTGCTCGTCGGATACGGGTCGGCGGGCCACGGTGCGAGCCGGCGACGCAGCCAGCGTCCGGTGCCCGAGGGTCGCCACGTTCCTGCCGCGGAAGATCTCGTACCGGCAGCCCGCGCTGTCCCCGTCGTCGCGAAGCCGCCGATCCGCAAGCTCGCCAAAGACCTCGGCGTCGACCTCGCCCAGGTCGCCGGCACCGGAATCGCCGGCGAGATCACGCGCGACGACGTCATCAGGCAGGCCAGCCAGGCGAGCGTGTTCCGCAACATCCAGACCCCGGAGTGGCCGGATGCCCGCGAGGACCGCATTCCGGTCAAGGGCGTGCGCAAGGCGATCGCCGGAGCGATGGTCGCCAGCGCGTTCACGGCTCCGCACGTGAGCCTCTTCGTCGACGTGGATGCCACGCGCACCATGGAGTTCGTGCAGCGGCTGAAGAAGTCGCCCGACTTCGCCGGTGTGAAGGTGTCACCGCTCTTGATCATGGCGAAGGCGATCATCTGGGCGGTGCGCCGCAACCCGACCGTGAACTCGACGTGGACCGATGAAGAGATCATCGTGCACCACTTCGTCAACCTCGGCGTGGCCGCGGCGACCCCGCGCGGCCTCATTGTGCCGAACGTGAAAGAGGTGCAGTCGATGAGCCTTCTCGAGCTGGCCGGCGCGCTTGAGCAGCTCACCATCACGGCCCGCGACGGCAAGACGCAGCCCGCCGAGATGGCCGGCGGCACCATCACCGTCACGAACATCGGGGTCTTCGGCATGGACACCGGAACGCCCATCCTCAACCCGGGCGAGGTGGCGATCGTGGCGCTCGGAACGATCAAGCAGAAGCCGTGGGTGGTCGACGGCGAGGTGCGCCCGCGCTTCGTCACCACACTGGGAGCATCCTTCGATCACCGGGTCGTCGACGGGGATGTCGCCAGCCGCTTCCTCGCGGATGTCGCCGCGATCATCGAGGAGCCGGCGCTCCTTCTCGATTGAGCCTCGGCCCGGATTGACGGAGCCGGCCCACGCCCAGCCCGGGCACCGACACTAGGTGTTTGCGCTGACACTGGCCGCCATGCACCTAGTGTCGTCGCAAACAGCTAGTGTCGCGGGCCGGCGGCGGGCCGACGGCGAGTCAGCGGCGGGTCAGCGGCGGCCCGGCCGCGCGCCTGAGCACGCGTGCAGACACATGCCCTGAAATGAAATCTGCCTTCCAGCCGATTCCCACGTTCCGGTTCGCACTCTGAGAAGAGAAGTTGCGCGAATAAGAGCAAAGACGCGGATCGCGCACGCATTGGCGGGAGGCCATAGCAATGAATCTTCGACAATCGGGCGCGCGGCGCCGACTTCTATTCGCAGGAGTTCTGATGTCAGCCGTCTCCATGATCCTGGTCGGATGCTCGTCCGGCTCGTCGTCGCCGAAGTCGGCGAGCGGGAACGCGCCGGGCAAGTCATCGGACACGATCTCGTGGGCGCTGCCTCCCGCGACCGTTCCGAACTGGATCTGGCCGTTCTCACCGATCGCGGACTTCTCCGTGACGAACTCCGAGATGCAGTTGATGATGTACCGAACGCTGTACTGGTACGGAGACAACGGAAAGACGGGTGTCGACTACTCGCTGAGCCTGGCCAAGAAGCCGGTCTACAGCAACGGCGGCAAGACGATCACCATCAAGCTGAACCCGTACAAGTGGTCCAACGGCGAGAGCGTGACGGCTCAGGACGTGATGTTCTGGATCAACATGGCCAAGGCGGAGAAGGCGAACTACGCCGGTTACGCTCCTGGCCAGTTCCCCGACAACATCGTGTCGGCGACCACGCCGGACAGCTCGACGGTCGTGCTCACGACCGACAAGGCGTACAGCCAGCAGTGGTTCCTGCTGAACCAGCTCAGCCAGATCACGCCCATGCCCGAGGCATGGGACATGACGAGTGCCACGGCGAAGGGCGACTGCTCGACGAACGAGAGCGGATGCGCGGCGGTCTTCGCCTACCTGACCGCGCAGAGCAAGGATCTGCCGACGTACGCCAGTAGTCCGATCTGGTCTGTCGTGGACGGCCCGTGGAAGCTTTCCAGCTTCAACTCGGACGGTCACGTCACGTTCGTGCCGAACCCGAAGTACTCCGGCCCGGTCAAGGCGCAGGTGAAGCAGTTCAAGATGGTGCCGTTCACCACTGACTCGTCCGAGTTCAGCGTGCTGCGGTCCGGAAGCACCCTCGACGTCGGCTACATCCCGACGCAGGACATCAGTCAGGTGAAGCCGGCGAACACCGCACCCAACGTGGGCGGCCCGAACCCGCTGAGCAAGAACTACAACCTTGTGCCGTGGTTCCTCTACGGGTTCAACTACTTCCCGATCAACTACAACAACCCGACGGTGGGCCCGATCTTCAAGCAGCTCTACTTCCGTCAGGCGTTCCAGTCCCTGGTCGACCAGGAAGGCATCATCAAGTCCACGGCCAAGGGCTACGGCCTTCCGACCTACGGTCCGGTGCCGTTGTTCCCGTCGAGTTCGCTGGTCTCCTCCACGGAGAAGTCCAACCCGTACCCGTTCAGCATCCCCAGCGCGAAGAAATACCTCACCGACAACGGCTGGAACGTCGTGAAGAACGGCAAGACCACCTGCACAAAGCCGGGCACCGCGAAGGGTGACTGCGGCGCGGGCATCCCCGCCGGCGCGGCACTCACGTTCAACCTGCCGTACGCCAGCGGCAACGCGACCATCGACACGGCCATGGCGTCGCTGAAATCCAACGCAGCCCAGGTGGGCATCACGCTCAACCTCAAGTCGGAGCCGTTCAACTCGGTGACCTCCACCGCGGTGCCGTGCTCCGGACCGACCTGCACCTGGCAGATGGGCAACTGGGGCGGCGGCTGGGTGTACGCGCCCGACTACTACCCGACCGGCGAACTGCTGTTCGCCACCGGCGCCGGGTCGAACTCGGGCAGCTACTCCAACTCCACGCTGGACAAGCTGATCGAGGCCACGAACGTGCAGAGCGGGGATGCCGTGCTGCACGCGTACGAGGACTTCATGGCGAAGAACGTTCCGGTGATCTACCAGCCCAACTACACCTACTCGCTCGTCGAGGTGGCCGGCGGGCTGAAGGGATTCCAGAACAACCCGTACGGGTCGATCAAGCCGGAGACATGGCACTACTGATCCGCACCACGAAGGAGGGGGCGGTCTAGCGGGACGCGGTGAACGATCATGATCGGATACACCCTCAGGCGTCTAGCCCAGGCCGTCCTCGTGGTGTTCGTGGTGACCGTCATCGTGTTCATCCTGCTGCACTCGCTGCCGGGCGGCGCAGCGCGCGCGATCCTGGGGCCACGCGCGACGGCGGCCCAGATCGCTCTGTTCAACAAGCAGAACGGTCTGGACCAGCCGCTCGTCGTGCAGTATTTCACGACCCTGGGCGGATGGCTGACCGGCAATTTCGGCTTCTCGTACAAGCTGAACCAATCGGTGGGGTCGCTCCTGGCCGAGCGGTTGCCGAAGACGATCATCCTCGCCGCGTTCGCCCTGGCGCTCACGGTGCTCGTCGCCGTGCCGATCGGCATCTACCAGGCCGTTCGGCGCAACAGGTTCCTCGACTACGTGCTCACCGGAGCGTCGTTCGTGTTCTATGCGGCGCCGACGTTCTTCCTCGGGCTGATCATGATCGAGGTGTTCTCATCGACACTCGGGTGGTTCCCGCCCGAGGCGCCGCAGTCCGACGGGGTCGGGCCCATCTTCCAGCAGTTCGACGCGATGATCCTGCCCATCGTCACGCTCGCGCTCCTGGGAATCGCGGGCTTCTCCCGCTACATGCGGTCATCCGTGCTCGACAACATCAATCAGGACTACGTGCGCACGGCGCGTGCCAAGGGGGCTTCGGGCACCAGGGTGCTGTGGGGACACGTGCTGCGCAACGCGCTCATCCCGATCATCACGCTGCTCGGGCTGTCACTGCCCGCGTTGTTCGCCGGCGCGCTGATCACGGAGTCCATCTTCAACTTCCCCGGCATGGGGCTGCTGTTCTGGAACGCCGCGCAGCAGTCCGACTACCCGGTGGAGCTCGGCGTCGTCATCGTCACAGCCTTCGCGACGGTGATCGGCAACCTCATCGCCGACCTGCTGCTGCTGGCCGTTGACCCGAGAGTGAAACTATGACCCGACCGCTCGCTTTGGAGACCGACGTCGGCCCTACGCCTCCCGGGGAGCCGACGCTCGGCGCGATCACCTCGACAAAGCCGAAGAGCATGTTCCGCCTCGGCCTCGAGGTGTTCGTGCAGAACCGCCTCGCCGTCGCCGGAATCGTCGTCGTGGCACTCGCCGTACTGTTCTGCTTCGTCGGGCCACTGGTCTACCCGACAGACCAGGTGACCGTGCACCTGCTGAACGCGAACCTGCCGCCGGGGCCCGGGCATCCGCTCGGCACCGACAGCTCGGGCTACGACGTGCTCGGCCGGCTCATGGTCGGCGGCCAGGTCTCGCTGATCGTGGGCTTCGCTGCCGCAGCCGTCGCCACCATCGTCGGCACCATCTGGGGCGCGATCGCCGGATTCTTCGGCGGAATCGTGGATGCCGTCATGATGCGCATCGTCGACGCGATCCTCGCCATCCCGATCCTGTTCCTGCTGCTGTTCCTCGTCACCATCGTGACGCCGTCGCTGCCGGTGATGATCGTGGTAATCGGGCTCACCGCCTGGCTGGTTCCCGCGCGACTCGTACGCGGCGAGTCGCTGACCCTGCGCGTGAGGGAGTACGTGCAGGCGGTGCGTGTGATGGGCGGCTCGAGCTGGCGCTCCGTGACCAGGCACATCATGCCGAACGTGGTGGGCACGGTCATCGTGAACGCGACGTTCCAGGTGGCCGACGCCATCCTGCTCGTCGCCTACCTCGGCTTCCTCGGCCTCGGCATCTCGCCGCCGGCGACCGACTGGGGCGGGATGCTCAGCAAGGGCACGCAGTTCGTCTTCCTGAACTACTGGTGGCTGATCTACCCGCCCGGCATCGCGATCATCCTCGTGGTTGTGGCGGTCAACCTGGTCGGCGACGGGCTGCGGGACTCGGTCGAGGTGCGGTTGCAGCGGCGTTGACCCGCGCCGAGTAGAGGGGAGGCGCCGATGGCGCTGCTGGAGATCAACGGGCTGAGCACGGACATCCGGCTCAGCAAGTCGGTCGTGCACGCGCTCGACGACGTCACGTTCAGCGTGGGCGCCGGGCAGACCGTCGGGCTCGTCGGCGAGTCCGGATGCGGCAAGACCATGACCGCGATGTCTATCGAGCGACTGTTGCCGCCGGGCGGTCACATCGTGGGCGGCAGCATCCTGTTCGACGGGCTCGAGCTCGTCAAGGCGCCGGAGTCGACGATGCGGGAGATTCGCGGCGGTGACATCGGCATGATCTTCCAAGACCCGATGACGAGCCTCAACCCGGTGCAGACCATTGGCGACCAGGTGGCCGAACCGCTGCTGCTGCACCGTGGGATGTCGCGAGCCGAGGCGCGCGAACCGGTGCTGGAGATGCTGCGCATGGTGGGCATCCCGAACGCGGAACGGCGCATGAAGAGCTACCCGCACCAGCTCTCCGGAGGACAGCGGCAGCGCGTGATGATAGCGATGGCGCTGATCTGCCGGCCGAAGCTGCTGATCGCGGACGAGCCGACGACGGCGCTCGATGTCACGGTGCAGAAGCAGATCCTCGAATTGATCGACGGGTTGCGGCGGGACTTCGGCATGGCGGTCATCCTGGTCACGCACGACCTCGGCGTGATCGCGGGTCGCGCCGACCGCGTCGTCGTGATGTACGCGGGCAAGGTGGCGGAGGCGGCTGGTACTCGCACGCTGTTCCGCGAGCCGCGGCACCGCTACACCGAGGCGCTGTTCGAGTCGCTGCCAGAGCGCGCCGCGGGAGCGGATGCCCGCCTCTACTCGATCCCCGGACTGCCGCCGGACCTCGTCGACCCGCCGCCCGCGTGCCGGTTCGCGCCGCGCTGCCGTTTCGCCGTCGACCGGTGCCGCACAGAGGTGCCGCACTTCGACCGCATCAGGCACGACGACGGCATCCAGCAGTACGCATGCTTCGTGCCGCGCACCGAGCCGCTGCCGTCGCCCGACGAGCTCATGGCGAGGCATGCGGCGGCGCTGCAGCCCGCCGACACGGATGCCCGCACCTGGGTCGCGCCGACACGCTTCATACCCGAAGACGGGGTGCCTCTGTTGCAGGCGAAGGGCCTCGTGAAGGACTTTCCGGTCACAGCGGGCGCCGTGCTACGCAGGAAGGTGGGTGCGGTCAGCGCCGTGGCGAACGTCAGCTTCACGATCCCGCGGGGCCACACAGTCGGGCTGGTCGGGGAGTCCGGGTGCGGCAAGACCACGCTGGGTCGCCTTGTCGTCGGGCTGGAGACGCCGTCCGGTGGCGAGATCCTGTTCCGCGGGCGGCGACTCGACCGGCGGCGCGGCCGCGACCGGCAAGAGGCGCGGCGCAACGTGCAGTTCATGTTCCAGGACTCGTACGCGTCTCTGGATCCACGGATGCGCGTTCGCTCGATCCTGCGCGAGCCCCTGGAGATCCAGCACGTCGGCACGTCGCGCGATCGCGACCGCCGCGTGGATGAACTGCTCGCCGACGTCGGTCTGCCTGCCCGCGCCGGCGAGCGCTACCCGCACGAGTTCTCCGGCGGGCAGCGCCAGCGCATCGGGCTCGCGCGGGCTCTCGCGCTGGAGCCGGGGCTGATCGTCGCCGACGAGCCGGTGTCGGCACTCGACGTCTCGATCCAGGCGCAGGTGCTGAACCTCATGAAGGAGTTGCAGGAAGAGCGCAGCCTCACCTACCTCTTCATCAGCCACGATCTCTCCGTCGTGCGCTACCTCTCCGACGTGATCGCCGTGATGTACCTCGGCAAGCTGGTCGAGATCGGCCCCGCGGCGTCGGTCTACTCGTCGCCGCAGCATCACTACACGCGCGGGCTCATCGACACCATCCCGATCGCGGACCCGGTCGTCGAGAAGGCGAAGGCGGAGCTCGGCGTGCGTGGCGAGATCCCATCGGCCATCGATCCGCCGAGTGGATGCCGGTTCCGCACTCGCTGCCCGATGGCGCAGGAGATCTGCGCCCAGGTGGAACCGTTGCTGGGCGTCGGCGGTGGCAGCTCGCAGGAGCCGACACCTGCCCCGCCGGGTGCGGTGCCGCACATGGTGGCGTGCCACTTCCCGCTGCTGCCCGGCACGGCGACCGCCATGCCGACATCCGTGCTCGGCGAGGTGCGCACGACGGGCTCAGCGAGGGCGGGCGGCGCGTCCGGGGCGTGAACGGCCCGGTCAGTGAGACTAGCTGTTTGCTCTTGTACTAGGCGCACTGCGCCCGGTCTCGTCCTGTTCAGCTAGTTTCGCGACGAGGCAGGGGGCAGGTCTCGCGACTAGCGCCCGCTGGCCTCGGCCGCGGCGCCCAGCGCCTTCAGCGCGCGGTCGAGCGCGCTGCCCAGCCCGTAGCGCTCGCCGATGGAGTGCACGGATGCCAGCTGCGCGGCATCCAATGCCCGTAGCGTGCCGTCCACCACGGGCAGGTCCACCCGCTCGCCCACCGCGATGGCGGGGACGGCCCTCTCGAGATACTCGGTGGATGCCGTCAGCTTCGCACGCACGCCGGCACCCATCGGCGTAGCCGGGTCGTTCGCCGCAGCGAGGATGCCCTCGAGATCCCCGAACTCGCGCAGGAGCCCTGCCGCGGACTTCTCGCCGATCCCGGCGACGCCCGGCAGCCCGTCGGATGGGTCGCCGCGCATGGCAGCGAACGCCGCGTACTGCCCGGGCGAGATGCCGTACTTCGCCTCGACGACGGCATCCGTCACCAGCTCGAGCTTGCTCATGCCGCGCGCCGTGTAGATGATGCGCACGCCGTTCGCGTCGTCCACGAGCTGGAACAGGTCGCGGTCGCCCGTGACCACGTCGACGGGTTGCTGCGCACGGCGGGCGAGGCATCCGATGACGTCGTCGGCTTCGGCCTGGGCAGCGCCGACCACGGCGATGCCCAGTTCGCCGAGCAGGTCGCGGATGACCGGGATCTGCGGCGCGAGTCCCGCGGGGGTCTCCTCCACGTCGACGCCGCCCGGCACGAGCTGGGCGACACGGTGCGCCTTGTACGACGGGATGAGGTCGACACGCCAGCGCGGGCGCCAGTCGTCGTCCCAGCACGCCACCAGCGCGGTCGGCTCGAAGTCGGTGACGAGCTTGGCGATGATGTCGAGCAGTCCGCGGATGCCGTTGACCGGCATTCCGTCGGGCGACTTCACGCTCTCCGGCACTCCGTAGAACGCGCGGAAGTACAGCGAGGCGGTGTCGAGCAGCATGAGGCGGCCGGTCATGGTGTCGATCCTGTCACCACATGCCGTCGCGGAGCACGCGCACTCTGCTGTTCATCCATCGCGTGCGAGTCTTGCTGCTTTTGAGTATCATTATCAATAAGCGGTCGACGGCAGTCGCGACATCGATCGCTCAGCGTGGGTGAACATCCTTCCGCGCGTCACCGGAACAGCGACTTAGACAGGTATCCCACCTCCATGAAGCGCCTTGCCTTCATCTCTGCCCGATCCACCACGCTGGCCGCGGCCACACTCGCCGTGGCCGCGCTGACGACCGGCACCCTGACCGGATGCTCGCAAGCGGCATCCGGCGACCCCGCGTCTGGTTCCACATCCGGTCGCATCGACGTCGTCGCCTCCACCGACGTGTGGGGAGATGTCGCGAAGCAGATCGGCGGCGACAAGGTCGAGGTGACGTCGATCATCGACGACCCCGACAAGGATCCGCACGAGTACCAAGCCAGCGGCCAGAACCAGCTCGCCCTGTCGAAAGCCGAGATCGTGGTCGTGAACGGTGGCGGATACGACGACTTCGTCGACGAGATGCTCGCCTCGCTGCGCACGAAGCCCGTCGTGCTGAACGCGGCCGATCTCTCCGGCTACGACCAGCATCCCTCCGACGGCGAGTTCAACGAGCACCTCTGGTACGACTTCCCCACCGTCGACAAGGTGGCGCAGCGACTTGCGACCGCCTACGCGAAGGCGCGCCCCGCCGACCGGTCGACGTTCGAGGCGAACGAGAAGAGATTCGAGGCATCTGTCTCGGCGCTGAAAGGCACGGAGGCGCAGCTGAAGCGCCAGTACGCGGGCAGGGGCGCCGCCATCACCGAGCCGGTGCCGCTGTACATGCTGAACGCGATCGGGCTCGTGAACAAGACGCCGGAGAAGTTCAGCGAGGCGATCGAGAACGACACGGATGTCGCGCCGTCCGTTCTGCAGCAGACGCTCGACCTCTTCTCCTCGCGCTCCGTCGCACTCCTGGCGTACAACGATCAGACGGCCGGTGCGCAGACCCAGAAGGTGGTGGACGCGGCGAAGGCGAACGACGTGCCGCTCGTGCCCGTCGCCGAGACGCTGCCGGCGGGTAAGACCTATCTCACCTGGATGCGCGCCAACCTCGACGCGATCGGCACCGCACTCGGAAAGGCATCATCGTGAGCATCTCTGAACTGGCCGCCGAGGCGCGGGCAGATAACGAACCCGCGCCATCCGCATCTCTCGAGACGGTCCTCAGCCTGCGCGACGCGACACTCGGATTCGGCGAGCGCACGCTGTGGTCAGGCCTCGACCTCGACGTGCACGCCGGCGAGTTCATCGCCGTGCTCGGCGCGAACGGATCGGGCAAGACCAGCCTGCTCAAGGTCATCCTCGGGCAGCAGAGGCTCGTGTCAGGATCGATCGAGTTCCTCGGCGAACCCGTGACCCGCGGTAACCGGCGCATCGGCTACATTCCGCAGCAGCGGATGGCAGACGAGGGCACCCCGCTGCGCGCCCGCGACCTGATCGGGCTCGGCGTGGACGGCCACCGATGGGGCGTCCCCTGGCCGTCGAGACACAGGCGCGAACGCATCGACGGGTTGCTGCATGCCGTCGGCGCGGCCGCGTACGCGAAGGTGCCGATCGCAACGCTCTCCGGCGGCGAGCAGCAGAGGTTGCGCGTGGGGCAGGCCCTCGCAGGCGACCCGCGGATGCTCCTCTGCGACGAGCCGCTGCTCTCGCTCGACATCGCGCATCAGCGCGCGGTGAGCGAGTTGATCGACCGGCACAGGCGGGAGCGCCAGCTCGGCGTGCTCTTCGTGACGCACGACGTGAACCCGGTGCTCGACCTCGTCGATCGCGTGCTGTACCTCGCTGGCGGCAAGTTCCGCATCGGCACGCCCGACCAGGTGCTGCGCAGCGAGGTGCTCAGCGAGCTGTACGACTCCCCGGTAGACGTCATCCGCACCCGCGGCCGCATCGTCGTGGTCGGCACATCGGATGCTCCCGGCGCGCACCCCGACGGATCGCACGCCCACCACGACGAGCATCACGATCCGCACCACGACGATCACGACCACGACGTGTACGAGGAGGCGGGGCGATGATCCACGCGGATGCCGCCGGTTGGTGGAGCCAGATCTTCAACTTCACCGACTACGGGCAACTGGTCGTGCTGCTGCACAACTCGATCCTGGCGGGCGCCGTGCTGGGCCTCGTCGGCGGGCTGATCGGCGTGTTCGTGATGTCGCGCGACATGGCGTTCGCGGTGCACGGAATCAGCGAGCTCTCATTCGCCGGGGCATCCGCCGGTCTGCTGCTCGGCGTCGGTGTGGTGCAAGGATCCCTGGTCGGATCGCTGATCGCCGCGCTCCTGATCGGGGTGCTCGGGTCCCGAGCCCGCGAACGCAACTCCATCACGGCCGTGCTGATGCCGTTCGGGCTGGGGTTGGGCATCCTGTGCCTGGCTCTCTATCCGGGACGCTCGGCCAACAAGTTCGGGCTGCTCACCGGGCAGATCGTCGCGATCGACAACCCGCAGATCGGCGCTCTGCTGGTGATCTCGATCGTCGTGCTCGCCGGGCTTCTCGTGGTGTGGCGTCCGCTCACGTTCGCCAGCCTGGATGCCGACGTGGCGGCAGCCCGCGGAGTGCCGACCCGTACGCTCTCCATCGTCTTCATGCTGCTGCTCGGGCTCGCAGTGGCGGTCTCGGTGCAGATAGTCGGCGCCCTGCTGGTGCTGTCGATCCTGGTGACGCCCGCCGCGGCCGCGCTCAAGGTGTCGTCGTCGCCACTGGTGGTCCCGCTGCTCAGCGTGGCGTTCGGCGTTGTGTCGATGGTGGGCGGGATCATGCTCGCGCTCGGTGGATCCGTGCCGATCAGCCCCTACGTCACCACGATCTCGTTCCTCATCTACCTGGTGTGCCGGGTCCCGTGGTCGCGCAAGCGCCGGGGCGTCAGCGGCAGACGGATGCCGTCGGCCGGCGTGGCGAATCGCGCGCCCGTTCCCGCGGAGGCGGCTGGATGATCCGGTTGCGTGAGGAGGTTCGACCATGAAGCGCAATACCTGGCAGCGCGAGGCCGTGCGTGAAGCGCTGGCCTCCAACGAGGGATTCGTCAGCGCGCAGAACCTGCACAACGAGCTGCGCGACCACGGATCGTCGATCGGCCTGGCGACCGTCTACCGTGCGCTGGCCGACCTGGCGACAGAGGGCGATGCGGACTCGCTGCAGTCTCCGGAGGGCGAGGCGCTCTACCGCGCGTGCTCCACGACAGGTCACCACCACCACCTGATCTGCCGCCGTTGCGGCCTGACCGTCGAGATCGCCGCGGACGACGTCGAGCAGTGGGCGCAGTCCGTAGCCTCCGAACACGGCTTCACGGATGCCCGCCACGTCGTCGACGTCTTCGGTCTCTGCGCTACGTGCTCGCAGGCATCCAGGCGGCCATCCGAACCGTCAACATGACAGATTGCGCTCTCGCGCCGCGAGTGTCATGTCGATCCACCGGGGCCTGGTCCCGGGGCACGCGATTTGGGTGGATGCGGCGTGTCGCGTAGACTAGTCCTTCGTCTGCGCGGGCTCCTCTGCGCAGTTCGCACACACAATCCCCTCTTCGCGAAAGCGATGAGTCGTTGTGTGCGCCGACAAGAGATCTTGGGAAGGGCATCGGCCCTTCGGTACTGATGGAGGAAATCATGGCAGCTGTCTGCCAGGTGACGGGAGCTGTGCCCGGTTTCGGACACAACATCTCGCACTCGCACCGACGCACGAAGCGTCGCTTCGACCCGAACGTGCAGAAGAAGACGTACTACGTGCCGTCCCTGCGCCGTAACGTCACGCTGAACGTCAGCGCTAAGGGCATCAAGGTGATCGACGCTCGTGGAATCGAGGCTGTCGTCAAAGACATCCTGGCCCGTGGGGAGAAGATCTGATGGCCAAGCAGCAGGACATCCGCCCGATCATCAAGCTTCGTTCGACGGCCGGTACCGGTTACACCTATGTGACCAAGAAGAACCGCCGCAACGACCCCGACCGTCTCGTGCTCAAGAAGTACGACCCCATCGTGCGCAAGCACGTCGAATTCCGCGAGGAGCGGTAGAGCATGGCTAAGAAGAGCAAGATCGCGCGCAACAAGCAGCGCCAGGAGGTCGTCGACCGTTACGCCGCGAAGCGTGCGGAGCTGAAGAAGGCCCTCATCAACCCGAACTCCAGCGACGAGGAGCGCGAGGCCGCCCGCGTCGGCCTGCAGAAGCTTCCGCGCAACGCGTCGCCGGTGCGTCTGCGCAGCCGCGACGCCGTCGACGGACGTCCGCGTGGCGTGCTGACCAAGTTCGGCATCTCGCGCGTGCGCTTCCGCGACATGGCCCACCGTGGCGAGCTGCCCGGTATCACGAAGTCCAGCTGGTAGGCACCAGCAGCGCTCAGGGGCGTCGTCCTTCGGGACGGCGCCCCTTTTGCATGTGCAAACCGAGCCGGAGAACAGTCCCGCCTTGCGAAAACAGGCAGATCTCCCGGAAACAGGCAAAATTTGCCTGTCTTCACGAGGAGAGCGCGATCATGCCTGTTTTCGGGGGACCGTCGCATCGCCTGTGCTCGCGGCTGGCGCCGCTCAACAGGCTCAGTCGGCTCGGCCAAGCGAGCAAGCTCGCTTGCCTCGCCTCAGTCGCCTGTGCTCGCGGCTGGCGCCGCTCAACAGGCTCCATCGGCTCGGCCAAGCGAGCAAGCTCGCCCGGCTCTCGCCTCAGTCGCCTGTGCATAACTCGGCGAATTCTGTGCATAACCCTTGCTGGAGGCGGCAGGATGCCCCGAAACACCCGGTTCTGGCCTCAGAATCCCCGGAAATCCGCGGAATTACGCGGTTTGTTGGTACCTTGAGGGCGGTTCGCGAGAACCACACCATGCGGCTCATCGCCGTGAACTTCATCAACAAAACGCTGCCCAGCAGCAGAACGTCCGAGGAGGACACTCAATGGCTGACAAGTCGCTGAACAAGACCGAGCTCGTGGCGGCGGTCGCCGCGTCGACCGGTCAGAGCCAGGCCGCCGTGGGGGCTGTGGTCGACGCTTTCTTCGCGACCATCGCCGAGACCGTCGCAGGCGGGGGCAAGGTCACCATCCCGGGCTGGCTCGCCGCAGAGCGCACGTCGACGGCCGCGCGTACGGGCCGCAACCCGCAGACCGGCGCCGAGATCAAGATCCCGGCCGGCCACCGCGTCAAGCTGACCGCGGGCAGCAAGCTCAAGGCTTCCGTCAAGTAGCCGTACTCGACAAGGGGATGTCGGTTCGCCGGCATCCCCTTTCGCATGCCCGTCGCAACTCCCTGACACGCTGCGCGAGCCACCCGCATGCCGAGCCACCCGCATGTCGCCGACCCGCCCGCATGTCGCCGACCCGCCCGCATGTCGCCGGCCCACCCTCGCTTTTCCGCGCATCTGCGGGTGGTTCGGCAATATGAGGGTGGTCGGCGCCAGGGGGCGGGTGCGAAGCCTTCCCTCCACAGGCTCGCGCTGACGTGCGCGAGTGCACACGAGCATCCGGTCTCGCCCGGCGTCAAGGTTGCAACGCCTACGCTTGTCGGGTGAGAAGAGTGCAGCGCGTCGCGGGCCCCGTCGCACTCGTCGTGGCGGCACTGGCGGCCATTCTCGTGGCGCTCGCGTACGGGGGCGCGGCGTCGGCACCGGCGCTGCTCGACCCAGGGCCGGTCGTGCGCTGGGGGCTGCCCATCGCGAACCTCTTCGTGAACCTGAGCGCTGCCGCCATGATCGGCTCGTTGTTCATGGCGTGCTTCGCGCTCAGCCCCGGCAAACCGGAGTACGACAAAGCTCTGGATGTCGCGGCCGGCTCTGCTGCCATCATGACCGTCGTCAGCGCCATCACCGGTGTGCTCACCTACCTCGACGTGACCGGTTCGGCGCTCGCATTCGACCAGTCGTTCAGCGACGGAATCAGCCAGTTCGCCACCCAGATCGCCATCGGGCAAGTGTGGCTGGCCATCACGCTGATCGCCGCGACCACCACGGTGCTCTGCTTCGCGGTGCGCAACCACACGGCCATCGCGTTCGTGACCATCGTGTCGCTGTGCACGCTCATCCCGATGGCGCTGAGCGGCCACGCGGCTGGAACGGCCGGCCACGACCAGGCCATCACGTCGCTCGGACTGCACCTCGTGTTCGCCGCCATCTGGATCGGCGGCCTGGTCACGATCGTGCTGATCCGCAAGACACTGGACAAGGACCGCCTCGTCACGGTGCTCGAGCGGTTCTCCACGCTCGCGATCATCTGCTTCGTCGTCGTCGCCTTCTCGGGCATCATCAACGCCGATCTGCGCGTCGGCACGTTGGAGAACCTGCTCACCGCCTACGGCGTGCTCGTGCTGGTCAAGGTGTTCGCGCTCGCCGTGCTCGGCTTGTTCGGCTTGTTCTGGCGCCGCTACATGATCGACCGGTTGAAGCGGGTCGGCAGCCGGGGACCGTTCTGGTGGATCGTCACCGCAGAGCTCGCGTTCATGGGCGTCGCCTCCGGTGTCGCCGCCGCGCTCGCCCGCACGGCCACACCCGTCGCGCAAGTGCCGGTCTCGCAGCCCACCCCGGCCGAGGTGCTCACGGGCGAGCCGCTACCGCCACCGGTCACACTCGCCCGCTACCTGTTCGGCGTGAACATCGATCCGCTCTGGCTGATCGGATGCTGCTTCGCGATCTTCTTCTACCTCGCGGCCGTCATCCGGCTGCGTCGTCGTGGCGACAGCTGGCCCATCGGACGCACGATCGCCTGGATTGCGGGCGTTCTGGCGCTGCTCTGGGTGACCAACGGCGGCATCAACGTCTACGAGAAGTACCTCTTCTCCAGCCACATGCTCGCGCACATGCTGCTCACGATGGCCGTGCCGGTGCTCCTCGTGCCCGGCGCCCCCGTGACGCTCGCGGTGCGAGCCATCAGGAAACGCACCGACGGGTCGCGTGGCGGGCGCGAGTGGATCCTGCTGGTCGTGCACTCGAAGATCGCGGCGTTCCTCACGCATCCGATCACCGCCGCCGTACTGTTCGCCGGTTCGCTCTGGGTGTTCTACTACTCACCTCTGTTCAGCTGGGCGACGACCGACCACATCGGACACGAGTGGATGATCATCCACTTCCTCATCACCGGCTACCTGTTCGTGCAGTCGCTGATCGGCATCGACCCGGTCCCGTACCGGTTCCCGTACCCCATGCGGCTGGTGCTGCTGCTGGCCACGATGGCGTTCCATGCGTTCTTCGGCCTGTCGATCATGACCACTGACGGATTGTTCCTCGCCGACTGGTACGGCGCCATGGGCCGCACCTGGGGCGTGACGCCACTGGCCGATCAGCAACTGGCCGGCGGCATCGCGTGGAGCATCGGCGAGATCCCGACCGTCGCGCTCGCGATCACCGTCGCGATCCAGTGGAGCCGCAGCGACGCCAAGGAGACGAAACGCCGCGACCGGCAGGCGGATCGAAGCGGCGACGCCGATCTCGTCGCCTACAATGCGATGCTGCAGCGCATGGCGTCCGACGATCCCGATCCAGGGGCGGGCGCCGCGGTGCGGCACGACGAGGCAGCACAGACGCGTGCAGCGAAGGAGCCCCAGCGTTGAGCACGGTGACAGCGGATGCCGTCACTCTGACGAGCGAACAGGCTGCGGTGTTCGACGCGATCGAGCACACCCGCGACCACGTCTTCGTCACGGGACGCGCCGGAACCGGCAAGTCCACTCTGCTGAACCACCTGGCCGGGAACACCGAGAAGCAACTCGTCATCAGCGCGCCGACCGGGGTCGCGGCGCTGAATGTGGGGGGTCAGACGATCCACTCCCTGATGCGGCTGCCGATCGGTGTCATCGCCGACAACGACCTCGACCAGCCGAGCGAGCTCATCAGGCTGCTGAACAGCATCGACACCCTCGTCATCGACGAGATCTCGATGGTCAACGCGGACCTGATGGATGCCGTCGACCGAGCGCTCCGTCAGGCTCGCCAGCGCAAGCTCGAGCCGTTCGGTGGTGTGCAGATCGTGCTGTTCGGCGACCCGTACCAGCTCGCGCCGGTTCCCGGCGACGCCGAGGAGCGCGCGTATTTCGCCGACCACTACCGGTCGATGTGGTTCTTCGACGCGAAGGTGTGGGAGGAGGCGTCCCTTCGCCGGTTCGAGCTGAGCGAGATCCACCGGCAGCACGAGCTCGACTTCAAGCTCATGCTCAACGCCGTGCGCCACGGACGCGTCACGAAAGAGATCGCGGATCGGCTCAATGCCATGGGCGCGCGGCCGCAGCCGGAGGACGGCACGATCACGCTCGCCACCCGCAACGACACGGTCAACCGCATCAACGCGACTGCCCTGCGGAAGCTGCCCGGCCGCGTGCTGACGGCCAAGGCGGAGATCTCCGGCGACTTCGGGCAGCGCAACTTCCCGGCCGACGAGACGCTCGAGCTGAAGGTCGGCGCGCAGGTGATGTTCCTGCGCAACGACACCGGCCAGGGCGGTGACCCTCCCCGCTGGGTCAACGGCACCATCGGCACCGTGGTGCGCATCGACACCAACGTGTGGGTGGATGTCGACGGCGACGTGCACGAGGTGGAGCCCGCGGTCTGGGAACGGTACAAGTACACATACAACCCGCTCACGAAGAAGCTGACGAAGGATGTCGCCGCCGAGTTCACGCAGTTCCCGCTGCGACTCGCGTGGGCCGTCACGATCCACAAGTCGCAGGGCAAGACGTACGACAGCGCCATCGTCGACCTCGGTGCGAGGGCGTTCAGTCCAGGCCAGACATACGTGGCGCTGAGCCGCCTCACCTCGCTGGAAGGGCTCTACCTCACCCGTCCCCTGCGCCCGGGCGACATCATGGTCGACCGCGACGTCGACCGCTTCATGAGCGGCGGAGCCGCGACCCCGGCTGCCGGCTCTGTGGTCCGACCACACTCGGAAGTGCCTCATCCGAAGGGATGATTTCCGTCCGTCCGTTGTCGTCTCGTTACCCCTCGCTGTCTCCTCTCCGACGGCTGTCGGCTTAGGCTGGAAGACAGGTCGGCCCAGACACACGTCTAGTGGCCGGGGGGAACCTGAGGGAGAGCTATGCCAAGGCGTGAGGGGCGCAACCGGCGTTACGCGCTGCTCGCAACCGGAGTAGCCGCGGTCATGGCCGCCTCGCTCGCGCTGGCCGGATGCACCGGGAACGGGACGGCCGCACCGGTGCCGTCGCAGGCATCCGTCACGCTGCCGTCCGATGAGGCGAACGCCGTGAAAACCGCCGTGACGGATGCCATGAAGCTGGCGGGAGCATCCGGCGCGATCGTGGGCGTGTGGGCGCCGTGGGCGGGAAGCTACACCGCGGGGCTGGGCACGACGACCACGAAGGGCAAGAACCCGGTGACGCCCGACATGGCGTGGCGCATCGGCTCGGTGACCAAACCCATGACCTGCACGGTGCTGCTGTCGCTCGTGCAGAAGGGTGAGGTGTCGCTCGACGATCCGGTGTCGAAGTATTTGCCACGGCTGGTCGGCATCGACGATCTGAAGCTGGGGCAGCTGTGTCAGAACACGTCGGGCCTCGGCGACTACTCCGCAGCGCTCGCCCCCCAGTTCGTGGACAACCCGCTACGCACCTACGTGCCACTCGAGCTCGTCTCGAGCGGCTTGGGCGAGCCGCGCACCGGCACACCGGGGCAGCAGTGGTCGTACTCCAACGCCGGTTACATCCTGCTCGGCATGGCCCTCCAGGCTGCCACCGGCAAGGACTGGTCGACCCTCTACCGGGACGAGGTGTTCAACCCGCTCGGCATGTCGTCGTCGAGCCTGCCGAGTTCGGCGAACCTCCAGGGATCCGGTCTTCACGGCTACGCCACGTCGCTGGATCCCGTCAGCGGCGCCCCGCAGTGCGGCACCGTGATGGACGACACCGACCTCGCTCCGAGTGCCACCTGGACGGCGAAGGGTGTGGTCTCCACTCTCGGCGACCTGAAGACGTTCGCACAGTCGTTCGCAACGGCGTCCCTTCTGCAGGGGGACGCGAAGAAGGCCGCGTGGAAGTCCGTGCCGCTCGGTGCGAAGGTCGCGGCCTGGCAGCGCTACGGAATGGGCGGCATCCAGTTGGGCCCGATGCGCGGGCACGACGGGGCGGTACCGGGGTTCATCACGGCGATGCTGAGCGACCCGCAGTCCGGGCTCACGGTCGTGGTCATGCTGAACAACTCGACGTCAGGCGCCGCCTATGCGCAGTCGCTCGCGATGGAGTTGAGCGCCATCGCGGCCGGATTCAAGCCGGCGGACGGACGCAAGGCTCCCACGATCTCGCTGCCGTGGAAGGCGGATGACGCCAAGGCGACCCTCGACCAGCTCGCGGTCTGCCGGCCGGCCGGCTCACCCCCGGCTCCGACACCGGCGGCGGCGACGACAGCGGCGTATCAGCCGCTGCCCCCCAACTGACGCTCAATCGCCGATATCGCGGCTGCTCCGCTCACCGCCGGGGTCGGGTCGGCCGTAGGAGCAAGCTCCCACGGCTCTCCCCTCAATCGCCGATATCGTGGCTGCGCCACTCACCGGCTCAATCGGGTCGGCCATGGAAGCAAGCTCCCACGGCTCTCCCCTCAATCGCCGATATCGTGGCTGCGCCACTCACCGGCTCAATCGGGTCGGCCATGGAAGCAAGCTCCCACGGCTCTCCCCTCAATCGCCGATAGCCTCGAGGCATGGCTATCGTCCCCGACACGAAGAACTGGACCTGGGTGCTCGAGCGCGCGTGCCCGGAATGCGGATTCGACGCCAGCACGGTCGGGTTCCGCGACATCCCGCGTCTGACGAGGGAGAACGCCGCGGGGTGGATGCCCGTGCTCGAGCGGGACGACGTACGCGTGCGTCCCGACGAGAGCACGTGGTCGCCACTGGAGTACGCGGCGCACGTGCGCGACGTCTACCGGGTGATGGGTCGCCGGCTGCAGCTGCTGCTGACGCAGGACGACCCCGAGTTCGAGAACTGGGATCAGGACGCCACCGCGGTCGCCGAACGCTACGGGGAACAGGATCCTGCCGTCGTCAGCGGCGAACTCCGTGAGGCTGCGGAAGCGATCGCGGATGCCTGGGAGGCGGTTCCCGACTCCGCTCTGGCCCGGAGCGGCCGCCGCAGCGACGGGAGCGTCTTCACCGTCGAGTCGCTGGCCAGGTATTTCATCCACGACCCGGTGCACCACCTGTGGGATGTGCGCCCGAGCTAGCAGGTCACGCGCAGAGCGGGACCCCGGGCGACGTGAGGATGACCGTGCGGTTCTGCTCGGCGAGGGCGTCGGAGTACGTGCCCGTGGCATCCGTCTCGGGTTTGAACCCGCACCAGGAGTGACCCACTCCGGCCGTCGCCAGCAGGGATGACGGCACACCGAGGGTCACGAGTGCCTGCTTGACGGCATCCGCTCGCTGTTTCGACAACGCGAGATCGGCCGTGTTGCTGGTCGCCTGGTCCTTCGAAGCCGTGCCGGTGATGGTGACCACCTGACCGTTCTGCTCGATGGACGGAACCAGGTCGGCGAGCACCTTCTGGGCCGCTGACGGGTCGGAGAACCTGGCGGTGTTCTTCACGAAGAGCAGATCGCTGTCGCGCACGACGATCGGCTGCGACCAGTCCGTCTTCGTGGCCGTCGATGGAACCGGCACCGCGGTGACAGCGGGCAGCCCGGATGCCGCCGCCCCGGACGCCGGCTCTGGCAGCACCGAGAGCGTGCCGCCGGATGCCTTGACGATCGCCGCCCAGATCGCCTGCAGGTTGCTGCGCGCCGTAATGGTGAGCGGCTGCTGCGTGCCGGCCACGTCGCCGAGGCCGGACCAGTAGACGGTGACGCCCTTCAGATCCGTCGGCAGCTCGCCCTTCGACTTCAGGTCGTCGACCACCTGCGTGGCGTCCGCCGTGAGCAGGCCCTGCACGGCGAAGTTCAGCGGGTCGACCGTCTGCAGCCCGTTCCCGATCACGAGCACGCCCATCGAGTTCGTGCCGAGGTTGCGCGCCGCCTGGTCGATGGCGTCGAGAAAGTCGACCTCCGGGCTGGATGCCTTCAGCGATTGGATGTAGCTCGTCACCTGCGCGAGCTTGTTGCGCTGGTCGCTCTTGCAGACGATGTCGTCGTTGGCACTCGAACCGAGCAGCGTCGTTCCGCGCGCCTCCGGCTTGCCCGACGGCACCACGATGGTGACGCTGCCGTTGCTCTGCCCTGTGGCCTTCAGCTGCTGGGTCGCGGATGCCGGCAGCTGCATCGCCGGTTCGTTCGCGGTGCTTCCCGCGACGACACCGAGGTTCCGTTTGTTCGCCTGACTGCAGGGTCCCGTCGATGCAGCGGCCGACGAGCAGGCCGTGAGCGCGACGGCGACGAGGCAGGCCGCGACGGCAGGGGCGATGAGGCGGAGCGGATGTCTCACTGCGGCTCCCTTCTCAGCTGCAGCTCGTGGATGATCTGGCTCGTTCCCTGCGGGTCCCGCTGCCGCTGCGCGAGCCGCGTCGCGAGCTGGGCGCGCACCTGTTCGAGCTGCGAGCGCAGTGTGTCCTGAGCGAGCTCGTAGCGCCGGCGATCGGCGGCATCCTGCGCGGCCTGCTGGGCGACCGCCTCGGCGGCCTTCAACTGCTCGGCTAGCAGGCGATCGTGATACTGGCGCAAGCGGGCGACCCGACGCCATCCGCGTTCGACGGCGGTGACCAGCGGCCGCGTCGTGAGCCACGCGGTGACGAAGCTCAGCGCGCCGGAGGTCGTGAGAACGCCCAGCATCAAGAACGCCATGATCGTGTCGGGCGCCGTCCACGAGAAGCCTGCCGCGGGCGTGGTCTGTCCCGTGCCGACGAGGCCGGAGAGCCCGCCCGCCGCCTGCGCGTCGATACCCGCCTTGATCCTGGCGAGCGTGACGACGATGAGGATGGCCGCCCACAGCACTCCGAGTCCGAGCACAACGGCCACCCAGCCGCGGGTGCTGATGCCGCTCTCAATGCGTCGGATGAGCACGGCGATCAGGTGCGGGATGGTGACGATCGCGGCCGAGATTCCGGCGGTGATGATGTACATCAGCGCGCCGATCGATCCATACTGGCTGTCGTTGCGCAACAGCAGCGTGAGCGTCTGCGACAGCAGGTAGTAGTCCACCGCCATCATGCCCAGCAACAGCACGTAGACCATCACGTGGGCAAGCGGCGAGAGGCGTCCGAGCCGAGGACCACTCCGCGGCGGTTTCATCACGATGTCGCGAGCCATGTCATCCCCCTTGAAGCCGTGAACTCAGGCGTAGCTGTGGAACTGCGGATCGCGGGCGGCCAGTTTGCGCTCGAGCATGCCCGCCTCCGCCTCGGCCTTGCCGAGGTCCGCGTGCACGGAGCGCAGCGCGCCGTCGACGAGCTCGATGCGGCTGCGTGCGATGGTCTGCAGCGCCTCGCACGTGGACTCGTGGCGTGTACGCTGCCTGGCCAGGTCGGCGAGACCGGCGTTCTCGAACGCGGAGATCTCGTGCTCGAAGACATCCAGTGTCTCCACGTCGAGCGAGCGTCTCATGCGCCACAGGCGCCAGCGCAGCCTTCGCGACAACCGCTTCGTCTTGGGCAGGCGGTATTCGACCGTCTCGAGCCCGAACGCGTCGTGCGTGTCCACCACGGCGACGACGGCCCCCAATCGGTTCCGTTTCGACATCGTTCCCCTCCTCGACTGCGCGGCCGGGCGCTCCTGTGTCGTGCGGTCCAGGCTCAGCCTGCGGCGTCCGCCCTGCCGTTGCCTGTGTGCGCGGCCGCGATCGCACCACCGAACAGGTCGGTGCCGTGCCACAGATCCAGCGCTCGATGGCTGTCATCGACCGTGAGCCACGCGGGGCGTGCCAGTGTCGGCGGCCGGTCGCTGATGTTCTCGGCGGCAGGATGCACGCGCCGCAGCGTGCCCCAGTAGATGGCCGTCTTCTCGTCCGAGTAGTCGAAGTACCGGCGGGCGCGCAGTCGCGCCACCGTGAACCTCGTGTGGATGATCGCCTTGAGGTGCGCCGACCTGCGGTGATCGCGCTGGATGCGCCGCTCGAGTCTCCGCAGATCCTCGTGGGCGGGACTCGTCAGGTCGGGGTGCGCCGTGGCACTGGCGATCGCATCGTGCAGCGCTTCGGTCGCCGTCCGTTCGAGTGCGCTGGATCGTTCGGCATACTCGCGCTGCTCGCGCACGATCGTGTCAGCAAGGGCCTCGTGCTCCATCCACTGGGACCGAACATCCGTGAAGAACCGCTGCCCCTCACGCTGAGCGTACGTGGCGGCGTGCGCCTGCAGAGCGGCGATAGTCGGAGTGGGATCGCCGACCGGCTCGGCTTCGTAGGCGGCTCGCGGGACGCCGGCACGGGCATCCCGTTTCGCCAGTCGCCTCAGATGGGTGCGCGTGAGCACGCCGACACGCAATGGAGCGCGAGGCGTGCGCGGGACGCGCAGTGCACGGGCATCCGACACGGAAGACCTCCTCTTCGTCGCGGACGGATCCGATCCGGCCGCACCGAGGAGATACACGGTAGGCGTGCCGGATGACAGATCGCCATGAGCCTGATAAGACGCCCGGCGAATCGAGACGCGAGCGTTATCCGGCCCGTCGGGTCACTCGAACTGGGGCGCACGGCGAGCCGTGAGGCGCCGATCGATGGGTGATCCCTTGGAGGGCGAAACATAGGGTGAGAGCATGACCACGGGAACGCCCGCGAACGATCCGTCGCGTCTCTCGCCGGATCCGCCCGCCCAGCCCGACCAGCCGGCCCAGGAGCCGGGGCGCTCGCCGCACCCGCCGGTGCGGCACCGCCCGCCTGCAGAGCTGATCGCCGTCGTCGTGCTCACCTACATCGCGGGGTTCCTCGCGATCGGGGTGGGCATCCTGTTCATCCTGCTGCGCTACGTGGTCGACAACGGCATGTTCGGCGGGTCGTTCGGTGTCACGCTGATCGGAGCCGTGGTCATCCTTCTCGGGCTCTTCATCATCGCGATGGCGTCGGCCCTGACCAGGGGCAAGCACTACGCGCGGGTGCTGACCACGATCGCGATGGCGGCGGAGTTCGCGCTGGCGATCGTCGCACTCGTCGTCGACGCGACGTCGTACTGGTTCGAGATCGCGCTCATGGCCGTCGCGGTGCTCACCACGGTCGTGCTCTGGGTGGGGCGCGGCGGGCGCTACTTCGCGCATATCAGCGCGCAGGATGCCGCGCGCCGGCAGACCGGGCTGTAGGTTCCGAAGAGCTCGACCGGCGGTGGCGTCAGTAATCGCCCGACCCGCCATGACGTCGCACGTAGCGGCGGTGGATGAAGCGCACCACCTCGACGCCCGCGATCGCGACGATGGACAGCCCGATCACGAGCAGCGTCGTGATGAGCGAGGGGTCCGCGAACCCGAGGAACGTGCGTGCCAGCGGCACCGCGTACACGACGATGAGGCCGATCATCATGGCGCCGATGATGACGATCTTCCATCCGTCGATGGGTCGGGAGAGCACCACGAGAATCCACAACCCGATGATCGTGAGGATGAGCGTTGACCCGGTGCGCAGTTCGTCTTGCTGGATGCCCGCACCGCCGGCCGCCCACGCGTACCACCACACGACCAGGCCGACGACCAGTCCGGCGGGCACCGCGAAGCTGAGCGAGCGGCGCAGGAACCCGGGAATGTAGCGCCGCGTGTTCGGCATGAGCGCCAGGAAGAACGCGGGGATCCCGATCGTCAGGCCGTCGACCACGGAGAGCTGGCGCGGCAGGAAGGGGAACTGCATGATGCTGATTCCGAACACGATGGCCAGCACCGTGGCCCACGCCGTCTTGGTGAGGAACAGCATCGAGACGCGCTCGATGTTCGCGATCACCTGACGTCCTTCGGCGACGACGCCGGGCAGGTGCTCGAACTTGCCGTCCAGCAGCACGATGCGCGCGACCGCCTTGGTCGCGGCCGAGCCGGACTCCATCGCGATGCCGATGTCGGCCTCCTTGATGGCCAGCGCGTCGTTCACCCCGTCCCCGGTCATCGCGACGGTGTGCCCGGCAGCCTGCAGCGCCTGCACGATGCCCTTCTTCTGGGTCGGGGTGACCCTGCCGAAAACCGTGTGGCGTTCGAGCTCGGCGGCGAGGGCATCCTGGTCGTCGGGCAGTTCGCGGGCGTCGAAGCCGCTCGGGGCATCCAGCCCCACCTCCCGGGCGATCGCAGCGACGGTCTGCGGGTTGTCGCCGGAGATGATCTTCACGGCCACGCCCTGCGATGCGAAGTAGCCGAGGGTCTCGAGGGCGTCCGAGCGGACGCTCTCGCGGAACGTCAGCAGCGTGACCGGCTTCAGCCCGGCGGGAAGCGTTTCGGCGTCGACGTGCTCGGGCGTGAGCGTCGCGGCGCAGTGCCCGAGCACGAGCGTGCGTCGTCCGGATGCCGCCAGCTCGGCCGACCTGCCTCGCAGCTCCTCGTGTGCGGCACCCTGGAACACCATCTCGGGCCCGCCGAGCACCCAGGTGCCTTCGGCGGAGCCGGTGAACGACACCGCGCTCCACTTGCGGGCGGAGGAGAACGGGATGCGCGCATCCGGTTCCAGGTCGCCCTCCGTCGGGTAGACGGCGGCGAGGCATCGCGCGGTGGCGTTCGCATCGGGTTCGGCGCCGTACCAGGCCAGCACCTGCTCCCATCCGCGCGGCATGAACCCCGCGTCCGGAACGGCCTGTGCTTCCACGGCGGAGAGCGGTCCTGAAACGGACCGGGACACCGGGTGCGCCTGGTCGAACACGATCTCGCCCTCGGTGAGCGTGCCGGTCTTGTCGAGGCAGATCACGTCGACGCGGGCCAGGCCCTCCACCGCCGGAAGCTCCTGCACGAGCACCTGCCGCGCGGCGAGTTTCACCGCCCCGACCGCGAACGCGATGCTCGTCATGAGCACGAGGCCGAGCGGGATCATCGCGATCACCGAGGCGATCGCGTTCACCGCGGCCTGCCGCCAGTCGCCGCTGCGGATCGCCTCTGGCCAACCGCCGAACACGAAGATCTGTGCGTTGAGCACGAGCAGGGCGACCGGGCCGATGATCCAGGCTTGGAACTTGAGCACCTTGTCCACCGACCGCCGCAGCTCGCTCGCGACCAGCGAGAACCGCTTCGCCTCGCTGGCGAGCTTGTTGGCGAACGAGTCGGCGCCCACCCGGGTCACGCGCACGGTGCCCTCGCCGCCGACCACGATCGACCCGCTCAGCACCTCGCCTGTTCCGTCTTCTCCGCCTGGCTGCTTGTCGACCGCATCCGACTCCCCGGTCAGCATCGACTCGTCGGCCTGCAGCCGCGACGAGTCGACGACCGCGCCGTCCGCGGCGATCTGGTCGCCTGCCCGGAGCACGAGGATGTCGTCCAGCACCACCTCGGCCAGCGTCACCTCGCGCAGCTCCCCGTCGCGTATCACCCGGGCGGTCGGAGCGTGCAGCAACGCGAGCTTGTCGAGGGCGGCCTTGGCGCGGAACTCCTGAACGGAACCGATGATCGTGTTGGCGATCGCACTCAGGCCGAACAGGGCATCCTGCCATCGCCCGAGGATGAGCAGCACGGCGAAGCAGGCCACGATGATGCCGTTGAACAGGGTGAACACGTTGGCGCGCACGATGCTCCACGCGGAGCGGCTGGTGGCATCCGTGTACGCGTTCGTACGCCCGGCTGCCACCCGTTCGGCGACCTCGGCCGACGTCAGGCCGAGCGTCGCGTCGGCCGTGTCGGTCATCGTCTCCCCCCTCGACACTCTGGCGGATCGAGGCACGCTCAGCGGCATCAGCGCCGCCCGATGCGAGCATAATGGAGCACTTTGCGTGGAGCAGTCCCCCATTCGCCCATGGCATCGACGGCTGACGTCAGCGTCGACGATCCTGGGCGCGGCTACATGGGTCGGCGAGAACTGGTTCCTGCTGCTATGAGTCGTCGCGCAGGCCCTGGATCATGCTCCGCAGGATCCGTAGCGCCACGGCCTGTTCGTCCTGAGTCAGGTCGCTGACCATTCTGAGCTCGACCGATCGGACGGCGGCGGATGCCTTCTCGAGGCTCCGCCTGCCACGCGGTGTCAATCGAGTGGGCAGAGCCTTCCCGACGGGAGCCTCCGCCGGTCTGGTCACGTAGCCGTCACGCTCGAGGGTCTGCAGCAGCACGTTCATCGATTGCCGTGTCACAAACGCCCCTCGTGCGAGTTCGGAGTTCGACAGCCCGGGACGCTGGGCGAGCAGTTCGAGGCACGAGTAGTGCGTCACGGTCATCCCGAGTGGCCTCAGCACGGCCTCCATCGCAACGCGGAGCGCGCTGGAGGCTTCCTTCAGCAGGTAGCCCAACGACGTCTCCAGATCGACACCGTCTTGACTCATGTCAGTATTCTGACATAGAGTTGGACGTGTCAGAAAACTGACACAACTCGATCAGGCGAAGCGAGGAGAATCACCATGCCTGTTACCGGTCCCGACTTCATCTCCCTCCAGGTTCGCGACCTCGACGCGTCGCGGGCGTTCTACGAGCAGTACCTCGGTCTGGTCCGCTCGCAGGCCGGCCCTCCGCACGCCGTCGTCTTCGAGACGAAGCCGATCGCGTTCGCGCTGCGAGACGTCGTGCCCGGCACAGACCTCGGCTCCGTGTCCCAGCCGGGCATCGGCGCGGCGATCTGGCTCCACGCGACCGACGTGCAGAGCATCCACGACGCTCTCGTCGCCGACGGTCACACGATCGTCGCGGCCCCGATCGACGGGCCCTTCGGTCGCACGTTCACCTTTGCCGATCCGGATGGCTACCGCGTCACGCTTCACGACCGGGCCTGAGCCCACGGTCGGGGCCGGGCCCACGACCGGGCACGGTCCCTCCCGCGCCACACCACACGAACGGCGCCTTCCGCAACGCCTGTCGATCGAGCGTGCCGATCCGCGATGCTGAAGTGGTGGCATCCGCTGCCGGCGCGCCATGGGGATCGGCATCAAGCGGCAGCCACGAGAAGGGCGGCCGAGGTATGACGACAGAACCAGAAGGCTCCGGCGAGGGGACGCCCGAGTTCGACGAACAGCCGTTCATCGAGGCGAACTCTCAAGCGAAATCGCGGTACGGCCGCTTCAACCTTGCCATCGTCGGGGCCACGGGCGTTGGCAAGTCCTCGCTCGTCAACGCGGTGTTCGGGCGCGACCTGGCGAAGGTCGGCAAGGGACTGCCGGTGACCAGAGGCGTGCATTACTACCACGACGATTCGCTCGGGATCTGGGATCTCGAAGGCTTCGAGATCGGATCGCAGGATGCCCCGAGCGACATTCTCCGAGAGCACCTCAAGACGATCTCGGAGCGGCCGGCCATCGAGCAGATCTCCGTCGTCTGGTACTGCGTGCTCTCTCACGCCGACCGCCTGACTTCTTCTGACATCGGCATGATCCGCGAACTCGATGCCGCCGGTCTCCCGGTCATCGTCGTTCTGACCAAGGTCGACTGGACGAAGAGCGCCATCACCGGCAAGCGCTCCGCTTCGTCGGACGCCAACGAGTTTCAGCAGTGGCTGGAGGATCCCGTCGACGAGAACGGGCATCCGATCGACATCCCGATTCAGCGAGTGATCCTGACGTCAGTGCGGGACAAGCACGGAAAGGGCAAGGGGCACGGCCTCGGTGAACTCGTCACGGAAACCCTCGCACTTTCACCGGAGAGCGAGAAGGATGCGTTTCGCATTGCTCAACGACTCAACCTCCCTTGGAAGCGCGAGCTGGCTCGCCCGGTCATCAGAGCTGCTGCGGGGGCGGCCGCAGCAGCTGCCGCTGTCCCTGTTCCGATCGCTGACGCGGCGATTCTGGCACCGATCCAGTTGACGATGATGGGCCGGATCGCGGCCATCTACGACCTCGAGCTCAAGACGATGCTGTCCGCAGGAGCCCTCGCCCAGCTGGGCGTGCAGTTCACCGGTCAGGCGCTGGCGCGCAGCTTTCTCAAGTTGATCCCCGGTGCGGGGAGCGTCATCAACGCGGGGGTCGCCTTCGCGGTCACGGTCGCCACCGGCGAGGGATGGCTGCGACTGTGCGAACAGGTGCACACCGGCAAGCTGGATGTGGCGAACATCGCCGATTCCTGGGGGCGATACGCCCCGAGCTTCCTCGATGTCGTCCGCAGGATGACGGAGCATCGAATCGCCGGGCCGGGCGACCGGCATAACGCATGAGAGCGGATGACGGGAATCGTCCCCACCGCCCCTCCAACCGCCGCTCCGCGGCGCTCGGAGCCTCTGGCGGCGTGGGCCCACCCAAGGGTTCGATTCACTGCACACACAAATGCGTTATGCCGGCCACCTTGCGGCGACCGGCATAACGCATGAGAGCGGATGACGGGAATCGTCCCCACCGCCCCTCCAACCGCCGCTCCGCGGCGCTCGGAGCCTCCGGCGGCGTGGGCCCACCCAAGGGTCCGATTCACTGCACACACGAATGCGTTATGCCGGCCACCTTGCGGCGACCGGCATAACGCATGAGAGCGGATGACGGGAATCGAACCCGCGCTATCAGCTTGGGAAGCTGAGGTTCTGCCATTGAACTACATCCGCGTGCCGCGCGGCGGCGGCATCCATCATCGTAGCCGACGGCATCCGGAGGTCGCGCCCTCGGCTCTCAGCCCAATCGCCGCTAGCCTGGACACGTGCTGCTCTCCGATCGCGACATCACGGCCGAGCTCGACGCGGGACGCATCGCTCTGGAGCCCTACGATCCGGCGATGATCCAGCCGTCGAGCATCGATGTGCGCCTCGACCGCTTCTTCCGGCTGTTCGACAACCACAAGTACGCGTTCATCGATCCGTCCGAGGATCAGCCCGAGCTGACTCACCTCGTGGAGGTGGATGGCGACCAGCCGTTCATCCTGCACCCCGGCGAGTTCGCGCTCGGGTCGACGTTCGAGCGCGTGACCCTGCCCGACAACGTGGCGGCGCGCCTGGAGGGCAAGAGCTCGCTCGGTCGCCTCGGCCTGCTGACGCACTCGACGGCCGGCTTCATCGACCCCGGCTTCACCGGGCACGTGACGCTCGAGCTCAGCAACGTGGCCACCCTTCCGATCAAGCTCTGGCCGGGCATGAAGATCGGGCAGATGTGCTTCTTCCAGCTGTCGTCGCCGGCCGAGCAGCCCTACGGCTCCGCCGCGTACAGCTCCCGGTACCAGGGCCAGCGCGGGCCGACGGCATCCCGCTCGTTCCTGGGCTTCCACCGCACGGATGTGAGCGGCACCGAGATCGGCACGGACTCCGATGCTCCGGAACGCCACACCGCACCGACCGGGAGCTGACCACTCGAAACACGCAGGAGGGCGAGCCGATGGACGACGAACGCAGCGCGGATCCGATGAGCGCTGAGGCGCGCGGCATGTTCACGGATGCCCTGGTCAGCGCGGGGCCGTCGCCCGAGCATCCGAAGCGGATGACCCGGTTCGGCCAGCTCGTCGGTTCGTGGCACGTGCGCGGTCGACGGCTCGACGAGCCGACCGGTGAGTGGCGCGATCGCGACTTCACCTGGCTGGTCTCGTGGGTGATGGACGGTCGCGCGATCGAAGACCTCGAGGTCGTCGAGAAGGATGGCCGCCGGCAGACCATCGCGGTCGCCGTGCGGGTCTACGACCCCACGGCGGGCATCGTGCGCGTGAGCTACTTCTCACCCGCGCTCAACCAGTACGCGAACCTCGTGGCGCAGGGCTGGCGCGACGGCATCCGGCAGGACGGCACGCAGAACGACGAGCGGCCCATCCGCTGGAACTTCAGCGCGGTCTCGGCCCAGAGCTATGCGTTCGACGGCTGGGTGAGTGACGACGGCGGCGTCACGTGGAAGCTCGTCGAGCACCTCGACGGCGAGCGGCTGGACTGAGCGGGCCCTCGCAGCTCTCGCGGAGCAGAACCTTGACCGGCAGGCGCATCGCGATCGGCTCCTGGTCGGGACGCGCCAGACGGCTGACCATCGCCTGCACCGCCGCGCGCCCCAGGTGCTCCATCGGTTGATTGACCGTGGTGAGCCGCGGTGCCGACTCGGCGGCCGCATCCAACCCGTCGAAGCCGGAGACGATGACGTCGTCGGGAACGCGGATGCCTCGCTCGGCGAAGACATCCAGGATGCCGAGGGCCATCTGGTCGTTCGCGCACACGATCGCGCGGGGCACGGCGTCGCGCAGCGCGAGATCGGCGGCGACAGCGCGGGCTCGCTGACGGGAGAATTCGCCGTGCAGCACCGGCAGCGCCGTCGGGTTGATACCGCGCCCCTCGAGAGCTTCGGCGAACCCGTTGTAGCGCTCGGCGTCGTCCGGCGAGTCGAACGGGCCGGCGAGGTACACCGGATCGCGCACGCCGTGCGCGTCGACGAGGTGCTCGGTGAGGGCGCGCATCCCTTCCCGGTTGCTGACCGACACGTGGTCGAAGTCGTCGTCGCGTCGCGGCCCCGCGAGGAGCACCACTGGGACCCGATTGCTCACTCGCTTGAGCGCATCGTCGTGTGCGCTCTGCGCGAGAACGGCCATTCCGTCGACCCGGCCGGCCATGTCGCTGATGACCGCCTCGACCTCCTCGGGCGACCTGCCCCGGCCGACACCGACCATGAGCGAGAAGCCCTGCCGCCACGCCTCGAGCTCGCACCCGCGTAGTACTTCGTCGAAATAGAGGGGCGCCGACGGATGCTCTGCGGCTCCCGGCGGGTCCACCCGCACCTCGACGCGGTGCGGCGCTGTGAAGTCCGCATCGTCGAGCTCCTCGACCGCGTCGAACCCCGGCAGGAACAGGCCGAGCACGCCGGTCTTGCGTGCCGCGAGGCCTCGCGCGTTCCCGCTCGGCACGTAGCCGAGCTCGCGGACGGCATCCATCACGACTTCACGAGTGGATGCGCGTACATCGTCGGGCCTGCGCAGCACTCGCGAGACGGTCGCAATGGAGACAC
Organism: Humibacter ginsengisoli; assembly: GCF_054780095.1. Lineage (NCBI taxonomy): Bacteria > Bacillati > Actinomycetota > Actinomycetes > Micrococcales > Microbacteriaceae > Humibacter > Humibacter ginsengisoli. Next base: position 138,161 of record NZ_BAAGWZ010000012.1, on the reverse strand, counting down.
CGGCGAGGTCGGCCACGTCGTAGACCGTGGGGTTCTTGGCCATCGACATCCTCCGTCCCCTCGGCCGGCGCCGTGGATCCGACCACCATTCTGGCACGGGATCAACGTTCTACACGGGAAAGTCAAGTGGGTTGCCGTCGTCGCTTGTATGCGCTTACAATCTCGGATACCGGGCGGACGATCCCCGCTGGTGTCCCCGCCAGAGCCTCGTCATCGATGACAGAAAGGTTCCTCGACATGTCCAAGACCCGAGCGCGAAAGCCAGGGCCGCGATCGCTTCGTGCGCTCGTCGCCGTCGTCGCCGCAGCCACCGTGCTGGCGACCAGCGCCTGCAGTGTTCACACCTCATCCAGCAGTTCGGGAGGCGCCGGAGACGGCTCCCTGCTGCTCGCCGCCGACAGCGGCTCACCGACGTTCGCGCGCAACTTCAACCCGTTCGCCGCCAACACTCGCATCGGCGCGCACTACATGTACGAGCCGCTGCAGGTCGTCAACTCGATCGACGGCAAGGCCACTCCGTTCCTGGCGACCGGCGACAAGATCGTCGACCCGAAGACCATCCAGTACCCGATCCGGCAGGGGGTGAAGTGGTCGGACGGCAAGCCGTTCTCGATCGACGACGTGGTGTTCACGTTCGATCTGATCAAGAAGCACCCCGAGCTCGACACGCTGGGCGAATGGCAGCACATCGATACGATCAGCACATCCGGCAACACGGTGACGTTCCACCTGAAGACTCCGGACGTGCCGGCCGCGTACATCATCGACCAGCAGGTCATCGTTCCGAAGCACATCTGGCAGAGCGTGAAGAACCCGGTCAGCTGGACGAACCCGAACCCGGTAGCGACGGGCCCGTACGTGCTCGGCAAGTTCGCCGGTAACCAGTACGTGCTCGACAAGAACACGAAGTACTGGCAGGCCGACAAGGTGGCGGCGCAGAAGATCGTGCTGCCGGCATCCAACAAGCAACTCGACATCGTGAAGAACGGCTACGACTGGGCATACGCCTTCATCACGGATGTCAAGAAGACGTGGGTGGGAGCCGACAAGCAGCACAACACCTACTGGTTCCCGCCCGGCGGGACGGTGTCGCTGTTCCCCAACCTCACCAAAGCGCCGTTCAACGACGTGAACTTCCGCCTCGGACTCAGCTACGCGCTGGACCGCACGACGGTGGCGAACGACGCGGAGCAGGGCTATGTGAAGCCTGCCGGGCAGACCGGTCTTCTGCTGCCGAACCAGCAGGACTGGCTGAACGGCTCCATCCCCGACAACGGGCTGATCACGCAGGACACCTCGAAGGCGCTGAGCTACTTCGCGAAGGCCGGTTACACGCAGTCCGGCGGCAAGCTCGTGGACAAGAACGGTACCCAACTGCAGGTCACGATAACCACCGCGAACGGCTACACCGACTGGCTGCGCGGCGTGCAGACCGTGCAGTCGCAGTTGGGCAAGCTCGGGATCGCCGTGAAGATCAACCAGCCACAGCCCGCCGCGTACACACAGGCGCTGAACAACGGCGACTTCGACCTGGCGATGGGATCGTTCGGCGGAACCGGCAGCGTGTTCCAGGACTACAACAACCTGCTGAACAGCCAGTTCGCGACTCCGGTAGGCCAGGCGACGACGGCGAACTTCGAGCGATTCAAGGACCCGAAGACCGACGCGTTGCTGACGCAGCTGCAGGCCGCGACCCAGGAGTCGGACCAGAAGAAGATCGTCGACCAGCTGCAGGAGGTCGTCTACAACCAGGTGCCGGCGATCGGTCTCTTCTACGGCGGTCTCTGGGGCCTGTTCAGCACGAAGCACTTCACCGGATGGCCGAGCGCCAGCGACCCGTACGCACCGCCGAGCACGTGGACCGAGACCCCGCTGCTGGTGTTCACGCACCTCAAGAAGGCGTCCTGATCTTCGCCGGTCGCGGTGAGGGGACCACGACCGGCGAAGCATCCGCCACGACAACCCGGAAGGAGGGCGCGTGCGCTACCTGCTCGGCCGGATCGGCCTCTTCGTGCTCACGCTGTGGGCCGCCGTCACGGTGAACTTCATTCTGCCCAGGCTGATGCCGGGATCGCCGGCCGATGCCGCGATCGCGAAGCTCGGGCAGAACGGGCCGGTCACTCCGGCCATGCGTGCAGCGGTCGAGGCGCAGCTCGGCGTGCCGAACGGCAGTCTGTGGAACCAGTACGTGGAGTACCTGAACCAGGTCGTGCACTTCGACTTCGGAGTCTCGTACAGCTACTTTCCGCAGCCCGTGTCGAGCCTGATCGGGGATGCGCTGCCCTGGACGCTCGTGCTCGTCGGCACGGTAACGATCATCGCGTTCGTATGCGGCACGTTGCTGGGGGTGCTGGCGGCGTGGAAGCGCGGCACCCCGCTCGACACCGTCCCGACAGTCGGCGGCCAGTTCCTCTCCGCATTCCCGTACTTCTGGACGGCGTTGCTGCTGGTCTTCTTCCTGGGTTACGTTGCGGGGCTGTTCCCGACATCCGGCTCCTACTCGCAGGCGGCGACACCGAACTGGAGTTTCGCGTTCTTCGGCGACGCGCTGGACCACGCCATCCTGCCCGGTGTCACGATCCTGCTCACGTCGCTGGGCGGCTGGATCCTCGGCATGCGCAACACCATGGTGAACACGCTCGGCGAGGACTACGTCACGTTCGCCGAGGCGAACGGCCTTCGCCCGCGCACGGTCGCACTGCGGTACGCGGCTCGCAACGCGATCCTGCCGAACCTCACGTCGTTCGGCCTCGTGCTCGGCGGCGTCGTCGGCGGTTCGCTGCTGGTGGAGACCGTGTTCAACTACCCCGGCGTGGGCCTGCTGCTGTTCCACGCGGTGACCAACCAGGACTACCCACTCATGCAGGCGCTCTTCCTGATGATCACGGTGAGCGTGCTCATCGCCAACTTCATCGTCGATGTGCTGTACGGCGTTCTCGACCCGAGGACGAGGCGATGACGACGACCAGCAGAAGGACGACGATGGATGCCAGTCCCGCCGACGGCACGAGGGAGCGACTCGACCGGCCGAACCCGCTGCGTGTACTCGGGCGAGGCATCCGCACGGTATGGGCGGTTCCGAAGGCGCGCTTCGGCCTCGTGCTGTTCGCGTTCTTCGTGCTACTGGCAATCTTCGCGCCGCTGATCGCCCCGTACGACCCGCACGACACCTCATTCGGCAGGAGCCAGGACGCCAGCGCCGCGCACTGGCTCGGCACGACGGCCGCCGGTCAGGATGTCTTCTCGCAGCTCATCTGCGGAGCGCAGGTCTCGGTGTCGGTCGCGCTCATCGCCGGCCTGCTCTCCACGATCATCGCGGTGGCCGTCGGGCTGAGCTGGGGCTACGTTCGCACGTTCTGGGGTGAGGGGGTCGGGTTCATCGTGAACCTGTTCCTCGTCATTCCGGCGCTTCCGTTGATGATCGTGATCGCCGCCTACCTGCAGAACGGCGGCCTCGGCGTGATCATCCTGGTGGTCGTCGTGACCGGATGGGCGTGGGGAGCTCGCGTGCTGCGCTCGCAGACGCAGTCGCTGCGCTCCCGCGATTTCGTGACCGCGGCGACGTTCAGCGGCGAGAGCGCGACGCGCATCGTGTTCCGCGAGATCCTGCCGAACATGACCTCGCTCATCATCGCGAGCTTCTTCGGTGCGGCGACCGCGGCCATCCTCGCCGAGGCAGGCCTGGAATTCCTCGGGCTCGGCGACTCCAGCACGGTCAGCTGGGGCACCATGCTCTTCTGGGCCCAGAACAGCAACGTGCTGCTGACGGGCCAGTGGATCCTGCTTTTCGCACCAGGCCTCATGATCGCGCTGTTCGCCGTGTCGATGTCGTTCATCAACTTCGGCGTGGACGGCCTGAGCAATCCGCGACTGCGCGAGGGAGGGGCCACGCGATGAGCCTGCTGAAGGTCGAAGACCTGACGGTCGTGTACGACACCGGCGACGGGCATCCGTTCGAGGCGGTCAAGCACGTCAGCTTCGAGCTGGCCCAGGGTGAGTTCGTGGGCCTGGTCGGCGAGTCCGGGTCGGGCAAGTCCACGCTCGGGTTCGCGCTCACCCGGCTGTCGAAGCCGCCTGCGCGTATCGCGGGCGGGCGCATCCTTTTCGACGGCACCGACATCGCGCACCTGTCCACCGAGCAGGTGCGGGCGCAGCGGCAGGGCGGATTCGCCATGGTGCTGCAGTCCGGCATGAACGCCCTGAACCCGGTGCGCACCGTGCGGAACCACTTCATGGATGTGTTCGCCGCACACGGGCACGTGCCGCAGGCGCGTCGCGAGGCACGAGCGCGGGAACTGATCGAGAAGGTCGAGCTGCCGCAGGAGACGCTGTCGCGATATCCGGGCGAGCTCTCCGGCGGCATGCGGCAGCGGGTGTCGATCGCGATCGCCCTGTCGCTCGAGCCGCGCATGATGGTGTTCGACGAGCCGACCACCGCGCTCGACGTTCTCGTGCAGCACGCGGTGATGGGCACGATCAGGCAGCTGCAGGCATCCGAGAACTTCACCGCCGTGCTGATCAGTCACGATCTCGGCATCGTGCTCGAAGCCACCGAACGGGTGCTCGTCATGCACGACGGCGTGATCGTGGAGGATGCCCCGAGCGAGCGGATCCTGAACGCGCCGCAGCACGATTACACCCGTATGCTCCTAAGCCACTACGGCGATCCGCGGGCGGAGACCGTCAACGTGCCCGGGCTGCAGGTGCGTGGCGCGAGCAGGGACGTGGACAGTGCGGTGGTGGGGACCGCGGTCGCGGGAACGGGCGCTGCGATGTCCGACGCCGAGCCCGCCACCGCCGAGCCTGCCGCCGAAGCGGGGGCGCCTTCCGTGCACACGCGCAAGGAACGATCCGCCCGCGACGCCATCGTCGTCGAGGGCGTGACGAAGGTGTACAAACAGCGGCGTCGCGGCGAGACCGCGGTGCGTGCGGTGGACGACGTCTCGTTCACGCTCGAGCCCGGCATGTCCCTGGCCCTGGTCGGCGCGAGCGGAAGCGGAAAGTCGACCATCGCGAAGATGATCACCGGTGTGGAGCGCCCGACCTCCGGCACGATCAGGTTCGGCGAGACCAGGGTCGACACGATTCGCCGGCGCGGCGACCTGCGCCGCCTGCACCGGGACGTGCAGATGGTCTTCCAAGACCCGTATGCCGCGCTCAATCCGCTGCACACGGTGGAGTACACACTCATCCGGCCCGTGGTGAACTACACCGGCCTGCGCGGGTCAGATGCCAGACGCAGAGTGCTGGAGCTGCTGGAGACGGTCGGGCTAACGCCGGTCGAGCAGTTCGCGGCGAAGCTCCCGCACCAGCTCTCCGGCGGTCAGCGCCAGCGCGTGGTGATCGCCCGTGCACTGGCCAGCGATCCACAGGTCATCATCGCCGACGAGCCGGTCTCGATGCTCGACGTCTCGCTGCGAGCCGGCGTCCTCGCCCTGCTGGAGGACCTGCGCGAGCAGTGGGGCGTCAGCATGCTCTACATCACGCACGACTTGCTCAGTGCACGCCTCGTGACCGACCGCATCATGGTGCTCAACAAGGGCGTCGTGGTGGAGCGCGGCGACACCGCCGACGTGCTTCGGCACCCGAGCGACGACTACACCGTTCGGCTGCTCGACGCCGTCCCGAACCCGTCGCGGGGCTGACCGGCTACCTGTCGCATGTCCGCCAAAACGAAGGAGAACCACGTGCTCGCATTCCCCGACGGTTTTCTCTGGGGCGCCGCGACGGCCGCCCACCAGGTCGAGGGCAACAACGTGAACAGCGACTGGTGGGTCAAGGAGCACACGGCCGGAACGCCGATCGTGGAACCGAGCGGCGACGCCGCCGACAGTTACCACCGGTATCGCGAAGACATGCGACTTCTGGCCGAGGCGGGTTTGAACAGCTACCGGTTCTCGGTCGAGTGGGCGCGCATCGAGCCGGAGCGCGGGTTCGTGTCGCGGGCATCCCTCGACCACTACCGGCGAATGATCGTCACCGGCCTCGAGCTCGGCCTGGAGCCGGTGGTCACGCTCATGCACTTCACGGTGCCGCGCTGGATGCACGACGCCGGCTTCTGGCGCAACCCGGATGCCCCGCAGCTGTTCGCGCGCTACACCGAGACGGTGCTGCCCATCCTCGACGGAGTGCGCTACGTGTGCACGATCAATGAGCCGAACATCGCCGCCATGCTCGCCGGAGGCGAGAAGGCGGAGAACCTGGTGGCGAACGGATTGCCCGATCCGGATCTCGGCGTTGCCGACACGCTCCTGGCAGCGCACCGGGCGTCGCGGGAGGTGCTGGCAGGCGCCCGCGGCATCCGCTCGGGATGGACCGTCGCAACACAGGACTTCATGCCGACGGGCGAGCCGGGCTCGGAGGAGAAGCTGCGCGAGTACGGATACCCGCGCGACGACTGGTACCTCGAGCAGTCTACGGGCGACGACTTCGTCGGAGTGCAGGCGTACACGCGAACGTTCGTGGGGCCGCAGGGGCCGCTGCCGGTCGCCGAGGGTGTCGAGACGACGCTGACCGGGTGGGAGTACTTTCCGCAGGCAGCGGCAGACGGGGTGCGTTCGGCGTGGGAGAAGAGCGGTCACACGCCGGTGATGGTGACGGAGAACGGTATCGCGACCGGCGATGACACCCGCCGCATCGACTACACGGATGCCTCGCTGCGGCACCTGCACGCCGCCATCGCGGACGGCATCGACGTGCGCGGGTACCTGCACTGGAGCGCCCTGGACAACTACGAGTGGGCAAGCGGATTCCGCCCGACGTTCGGGCTGATTGCGGTGGACCGGCAGACGTTCCGACGCACGCCGAAGCCGTCGCTGGCATGGCTCGGCGCCGTGGCGCGGCGCAACGGGCTCTCCGACGAAGGGCGCCCTGCGCATTAGACGTCCCTGGCTCGTCGAGCCGGGGCACGGCAAGAAGGTGAAACCGAGGAGTCGATGACGATGATCACGAAACACCGAAGGGCCCGCACGAGCCGGGCGGGACTGGCCGCGGGCGTTCTCGCGGCCGCGCTCGCGGCATCCATCGGGCTCGCGCCCGCCGCCAGCGCTCAAGAGACGATCGATAACCAAGGCATGGGCGGCATCACCGCCCCCGGGCAGACGCCGCTCACGGATGCGCAGCGTGCGACGCTGCTCGGCATCGGCCGGGACACGTGGCGGTTCTTCGAGAACGACGTCGATGCCAGCACGCACCTCCCCATGGACAACCTCGGCCCCGGCACGACTCAGGGTCGCTATACCTCCGCGGCCAACATCGGCATCTATCTGCAGGCAGTGATCGCTGCGAAGGATCTCGGGCTGATCACGCCAGGCCGTGAGCGGAACCTGCTCGCCGCGACATTGCACACCGTCAGCGGCATGCAGCGCTCGCATGGCTTCCTGTACCAGTGGTACGACACCACGACGGCGCAGCCGATCCTGAACCCAGGCGGGCCGGCGTGCAGCACCGAGACGACGCCGGCGCAGGACAACTGCTCGTTCCTCTCGGCGGTCGACAACGGCATCTTCGCGACCGGGTTGGTCACGGTGCGATCGGCCGTGCCGTCGCTGCGCAAGCAGGCCAATGCGCTGATCGGTGACATGGACTTCTCGATCTTCTACGACGACCGCGCCCAGACCGACTGCAACACCAATCCGGCCATCCCCGGCAACCAGCCCACCGGGCAGATGTACGGCGGCTACTACGTCGGCCAGGGCCCTGCCGGATACCACAACGGCGCCATCTACAGTGATCCGCGCATCGCGATGTACATCGGAATGGGTCTGCACCAGATGCCGGGGGATGTCTGGTGGCGCTCGTGGCGCACGCTCCCTCCGCAGCGGTGCTCGACCGATCCCGACTTCTCGTGGCAAGGCCAGGAGCCGGGCGGCGATTGGCAGCAATACACGGATCCGCAGTCCGGCAAGGCGTTCGACGTCTGGGAGGGTCACTACACCTACCCGGGCACGTCGCTGAGCTTCCTCCCGACCTGGGGCGGCGGCATGTTCGAGGCCGAGATGGTCGACCAGATGGTGCCGGAGACCACGTGGGGAACGAGCGGATTCGGCCTCGCGGATGTTCGCACCGCCCAGGTGCAGGAGAAGTACGCCACCGAGGCGCTCCACTACCCGGTGTGGGGTCTCTCGCCGTCGAGCACGGCTGACGACTCCGGCGGCTACGCGACGTACGGGGTCGAGGGGCTGCAGTTCCCGGTCGGCGAACGGCTGTCGCAGTGCACCACGTGCGGCACCGAAGACGTCGTCACGCCGCACGCGTCGTTCATCGCGCTGAACGTGCTTCCGCAGGATGCCTACGCGAACATCCAGAAGCTGCGCTCCACGTATCCGGATGTCTACAGCTCGGACGGCGGGTTCTACGACGCGGTGAACCCGACGACGGGCGCGGTGGGGCACCGCTGGCTCGTGCTCGACCAGTCGATGATCATGATCGCTCTGGACAACGCGTTGAACGACGGCGCGATGCGGGCACACTTCGCGGCGGATCCCGTGTCGTGGGCGGCGCGCACGTACCTGAAGATGGAGACCATGACGCTGGGGTGATGCCCAGCTCCTGGGCCGGCGAGGCGTCGCACGACCCACCGGCAATAGCACGATCGGCCGGAAGGGCAGCGGCATCCGTTCCGGCGCATCGTTCGATCACCGGCTGATCGTGCGAGAAGGAGAAGTGCAACGGTGCGCCTGGACGCGCTGCCGCCGCGCTACACCTATCGGCATCCGCCACACAAATGATCTGTAGCACATGCCGATACCTGTAGCGATTGCCTGAACTGCCCGTCGGACGATCGGCTCCTGGGAGGATGACCCCATGACCGTCGCCATCATCGGGCCCGGAACCATCGGCGCCGCCCACGCGGCCGCCTGGCGCGAGGTGGGTGCCGAGGTGTCGTACCTCGTCTCGCGCCGGGCGGATGCCTCGCTGCAGGACGCCCCGGACGCCCGCACCGTGACCGACCTCGAGGTCGTGCTCGGCGATCCGTCCGTCGACATCGTGACCATCTGCACGCCGACCCCCACGCACCGGGAGTTCGCCGTGGCATCCCTGCGAGCCGGCAGGAACGTGCTGCTGGAGAAGCCGATGGCGCTCGCCGTGGACGACGCGGACGCGATCGTCAAGGCGGCACGAGACTCCGCTGGCGTGCTCATGGTCGGACACGTCGTGCGGTTCTTCGACGCCTACGTGCGCGTACGTGAGCTCGTCGAAGCGGGTGCGGTGGGGCATCCGTTCCATGTGCGGGCGGAGCGGATGATCGCTCCGCCGAACACCCCGTGGTGGTTCGACGAGGAGCAGTCCGGAGGTGTCGCGGTCGACCTCGGCATACACGACCTCGACCAGGCCAACCTGTTGCTCGGGCAGCCGATCGGCGTCAGGGCGGCTGCGACGCACCCGCTCGGCCCCGTGGAGACGACGGTGCGATACGACGACGGCGCGCTCGCCCAGGTGATGAGCCACGCACGGATGCCCGCGGCCACCTCGTTCGCGACCGCCCTGCAAGTAACCGGGGACGCCGGTGTCATCACGACTCGTTTCATCGGCGGAGAGCGACCCACGGAGGAGTTCACCGTGCGGGGGTCGGTCGATGCGGAACATATCGAGCCGGTCCGACCGCTCAACCCCTACGCGAGGCAGGCGGCGCACTTTCTGGAGTGCGTGGCATCCGGAACCCCGTCGACCATCGCGCCGGTCGAGGACGCCATCGTCGCACTCCGCACCGCGCTCGCCGCCCGCGACTCCTTGCGCGCCGGCGGTGCTTGGATGCCGGTCAGCTGAGCTGGTCCTGCTTCGCCTTCACCGGGATCATCACGGCCAGTCCGATGGCGAGCACGAGCACGATGCCGAGGATGCCCCAGTACTGCTTGCCGCCCATGGTGACGAAGAGGCCGAACGCCAGCGGTGCGATGAAGGTAGCGGCCCGGCCGGTCGTGGCATACAGGCCGTAGACCTCGCCCTCGCGGCCAGGCGGGATGAGGCGGCCGAGGAACGTGCGGCTGGCCGACTGCGCCGGCCCGACGAAGAGGCACAGGGCGAGGCCGAGCGTCCAGAACACGATCTGGCCGCCGCCGTGCAGCACGAAGACGAGCGAGCCGCAGACGACGAGTCCGATGAGGGATGTCAGGATGACCGGCTTCGGTCCGAGCAGGTCGTCGAGCGTGCCGACCGCGATGGTGGCGATGCCGGCGACGACGTTCGCGGCGATCGCGAAGATGATGACCTCGCCGGAGGAGAAGCCGAACGATCCGGCTGCGAGCACGCCGCCGAACGTGAAGACGCCGGTGAGGCCGTCGCGGAAGATCGCGCTGGCGAGCAGGAAGTAGACGGTGTGGCGGCTGGTCTTCCAGAGGCGGGCGATGTCTCGGCCGAGCACCGCGTAGGAGCGGAAGAAGCCGACGCGCGGTCGTCCGAAGTCGGCGAGCGCGCGGTTCTCCGGAACGGCGAACAGCACGGGAAGCGCGAATACCGCGAACCAGAGCGCCGCGATGAGCATCGAGACACGAACCGACAGACCGTTCGCGCTGGTCACCCCGAACAGGCCGACACTCGGGTGGATGAAGCCGAAATAGACGATCAAGAGCAGCGCGATGCCGCCCACGTACCCCATGCCCCAGCCCAGGCCGCTCACCTTGCCGATGGTCTTCGGTGTGGAGATCTGGCGGAGCATCCCGTTGTAGTTGACGCCGGCGATCTCGAAGAACACGGTGCCGATCGCGAGCAGCGCGAGGCCGAGCCACACATACGCGGGTGCGGCCTGCACGAAGAACATCAGCGCGAGGCAGACCACGACGACGCCGGTGTTCACCCCGAGCCAGAGCTTGCGCCGGCCGGAAGTGTCGGTGCGCTGCCCGAGCACTGGGGCGAGCAGCAGCACGATGATGCCGGCCGCCGTGATGGTCCAGCTGAGCAGCTGCGAGAGCTGGGTGTTGTCGCCGAACGACTTGCTCGTCAGGTAGACCGTGAACACGAACGTCGTGGCGACGGCGTTGAAGGCGGAGGATCCCCAGTCCCATGCACCCCAGGCGAGTACCCGGCCGAAGCCGGTGCGCGTGGGGAGGATCGGCGCGCCGTCGGGTGGGATGACAGGGGATGCCGCATCTCTGCCGGCGCCGGCCACGTCGCTCATGCGCACACCCTACTGGCGACTGAGGCGAGAGCAATGCGAGCTTGCTCGCATTGCCGAGCCGATGGAGTCAGTTGAGCGGCGTCAGGCGCGATCATGGCATGGCAGAGGCCGGCGAGCGACTGGGTGGGCGCGGAGCGTCGACGCCCCGGGAATCGTGGACGCCTTTGATCGCTTTACCGCGCGGCAACGGTTCACGGGTCCGCGGATGCGCCCGTTCGGGAAGGCTCTGCCAGCTCCGGTGCGACGGTGCGGAACCGTGCCCGAAAACAGGCATTCCTCCCGAGAACAGGCCAAATTGTCCTGTTCTCGGGAGGAATGCGGTTTCCTGCCTGTTTTCGGGGGGAGGGGCGAGAGAGGAACGCGTGTGGCCGCCGACGGCGGCCACACGGCATCCGGCTCACGCTACCTCAGGCGTCGTTCTCCTTCAGCCAGGCCAGCGACTGCGCGATCCCCTCGAAGACGTCGCCGCGGTAGGCGTCGAACTCCACGACACGCAGCGCGTTCGGTGCGGCCTGCAGGATGGCTCGCACGTCGACATCTCCCTGGCCGGCCGGCGTCTGGTTCTCGAACGCGGCCTTCAGCGCCTCGGGCACGATCAGCGCGCTCTCACTGCTGGGCAGCACGTTCTTGATGTCGTCGTCGATCTTGCCGTCCTTGATGTGCAGCGCCCGCACCCGGTCGCCGAGCGAACGCAGCACCGCGGGGGCGTCCGCACCGCCGACCGTCGCCCAGAACGTGTCGACCTCGAGCACCGTGTCCGGACCGAGCAACTCGACGAACAGGTCGTAGACGGGACGCGCATCGACCTTGTTCGTGAACTCCCACTGGTGGTTGTGGTAGCCGAACTCGAGCCCCCGCGACGTGGCCTCGGCGGTCAGCTCGTTGACCCGGTCCGCGAGGCGGTGCACGTCATCGGATGTCTGCCACCGGTCGGTCGGGATGAACGGGTCGATAACCGTGTTCATGCCGAGCTCGGCGGCGGCGTCGAAGATCGAGCCGGGAGCATCCGAATCGATGACGGGCGCGTGACCGGACGGCGCCGTCACCCCGGATGCCGCGAAAGCACGCTTGTAGTCGGCCGTGCGCAGGTGGAACGCGTACGGCTCGACCTGGCGGAAGCCGATCTCGGCAACGCGAGCGACGGCGGCGTCGAGATCGGCGTCGATGGCGTCGCGCACCGAGTACAGCTGAACGGAGGGGTTGGACATGAAGGGCTCCTTTGTGGTGGTTGGCGGTTCTTGCAGAACAGCAGAACGCGGCGAGAACAGCAACTTTGCCGCTGTTCTCGCCGCGAGAGCGCGGGCTGTAATGCTTCATGGGACGTACCCCATTTCGGGGCATCGGCGCACGTGCATACAGACCTAGACTCGGCTCATGATCGGCTGGGCGCGGGCGACCGGCGTTCTGGCCATGGCAGCGGTGGCGGTCGCGGGCATCCTGATGGCGCCGCCGGCCGGCAAGCAGCTGGTCGACGACGGTCTGCAGGCGCTGTGGAGCATGTCGCCGAAGCAGGCGCAGGCGTATCTGCTGAAGAACCCGGCGATCGGGGTCGACCTTGCCAACGCCGACGGGCGATACGTCGACGACCTGTGGAACAAGGCGTCAGCGAAGGAGCGCAAGGCTGCGCTCAGGAACGCGCCGCAACTGATCGGCAACCTCGAGGGCGTCGACTACACGGACCGCGACAAGGCGAACCGCATCTACCTCGCCAAGTCACTGAAGTCGACGACGAAGCGGGTGGCATCCGCTCCGCAGGATGAGACGGCGCAGTTCCGGCTGCGCGCCCTGAAGGCCGTGAAGGCGACACTCAGCGGTGCGCGGAACCCTCGCCGTTACCTCGTCGAACTGACTCCAGCGGCACGCCCGCTCGCGGCGGTGGCGGTCGGCAACCCCGACACCGCGATGCAGGTCACGTTCGACGTGCCGGGCATGGGCACGTACGCCGACGACATGCAGCTCTGGACGCAGGCCGCGCAGAACGTCTACGACGAGCAGGGCAAGGCCGGTGCACCGGCGAATCGTTCCGTGATCGCGTGGATCGGCTACGTGACCCCGCCACCGGGCATCGACGCGGCACTCGGCGCGTATGCCGCACGTGGGGCGCCGCATCTGGTGGCCGCGCTGCGCGGCTTCAAGGTCAGCCGCGACGGTGCGGTGGGCGTCGACCTCAGCGTCATCGCGCATTCCTACGGCACGACGACGGCGGCGAACGCTCTGGCATCCGCCCGGCTCGGCGTCTTCGCGTTCGTGATGCTCGGCTCCGCGGGCATCGAGGAGAACATCAGGGATGCCCGTGCCCTGCACTGCGAGTACGTGTACGCCGGCGAGGCGACCGGCGACACCCAGGCCCAGTGGGGACGGTTGACGCGGAGGGATCCACGGGCGCCGTCCTTCGGGGCGACGATTCTGCACGTGGAGGGATCCAGCGGCAAACTGCCGGTCACCGCCCACGAACCGATCAAGCACTCGAACTGGAACAACGACCCCACCTCGGCCGCCTACGCCAACCTGACCAACATGAACGAGCTGGCCAAGAAGTACAGCGAGCACGTGACCACGTTCGGATACCTGGATGCCGGCACCGAGTCGCTCGCGAACGCCGCGACCGCGACGACGCGGTATCCCTCTCGCGGGCTGCTCTAGCGCGGCCGCGCCTGCCCTGACGGGTGGGCCGCGAATTGTGCACCCGTCATGCAGCTGGATGCGCGAAAAGCGTCACCAATTCCCGGGCGCGCGACTCCCGAGGGCGGACCCAGCCGCATCCAGCGCCTGCCTCATGCGCTCGCCGAGACCGTCGGCAGAGAGCGCCGGCAGGTCGTCGACCGGGAACCAGCGCACGTCCTCAGCTCTCGTCGCTGACCACGACAGGAGCTGCCGGATCGACGACGGCCACGAACCCGATGTCCCAGTGCGCGGAGCACGCGAAACCGCTGCCGAGCTCATGCCGGTGCAGGTCGACGATCGCCTCGGTCAGCAGCTCGAGCTCCTGGATGCCCGACTCCTCCCGTGCCTCCCGCACTGCCACGTCTGCGATCGAGTCGTCCTGCGGCTCGACGTGGCCGCCGAACTGCACCCAGAAGCCGCCCTTACGGTGAAAGCACAGCAGCGTGCGCTCGAGATCTGGCGAGAACACGAAGCACGACGCGGTCACGTGCTCAGGGCCGCCCTCGCGTCGGAGTGCCGCGTCGCCGTTCACCCCCACGAATCGCAGGTATGCCTCTCGCGCATCCGACGCTTCGAGCGCGGTGAGGCGGTCGAGGAGATCGTCGTGGGTCACGCCCCCCATTGTCTCAGGCGCCTGCGACGAGCGGCTGGCACGCCGTCCGGCGGTCGCACGCGTCAGACGATGAGCGGTCGCCGAGCAGCGGGATCCTTGTCAGCCGGTTCACGCGCCGCCGTGGCCGAGTGGACTGGAGGGATGTCCGCACGGCGCAAGCTCCTGTCACTGGCACCCCTGGCCGTCGTCGCTGCAGTTGTCATGCAGCGGATGAGCCGAAATCGGAATAGACGGCAGTCGGCGGAAGTTGATACAAGTGCGCTCAACTTTTCGGAACTCAGCTTGACACGACATCCAGCTCTGACATAAGTTGAGCCTGCGAGACTCAACTCTCGTGTATCGGTTCGCCATGATCGGCTCGGCAACGCCGAACGACAGGACGGTACCGGCGCGAACGAGGATCGCTCCACTGGCTTCGGTCGCGAGCGCAGAAGGCGCTTAGACCACAAGGGTGCACGTCGTGTGCGCCCGAGGAAGGGAAACACAACACATGTCACGTGCAGTAGGTATCGACCTCGGAACGACGAACTCCGTCGTCTCCGTGCTCGAGGGCGGCGAGCCCGTCGTCATCGCCAACGCGGAGGGATTCCGCACCACCCCGTCGGTGGTGGCATTCACCAAAGACGGCGAGGTGCTGGTCGGCGAGACCGCCAAGCGCCAGGCCGTCACCAACGTCGACCGCACGATCACGTCGGTCAAGCGTCACATGGGCACCGACTGGAAGAAGGAGATCGACGGCAAGAACTACACGCCGCAGGAGATCTCCGCGCGCATTCTGCAGAAGCTGAAGCGCGACGCCGAGCAGTACCTCGGCGACTCGGTCTCGGATGCCGTCATCACCGTTCCCGCGTACTTCAACGACGCCGAGCGCCAGGCCACGAAGGAGGCCGGTGAGATCGCGGGCCTCAACGTGCTGCGCATCATCAACGAGCCGACCGCTGCCGCGCTGGCGTACGGCCTCGACAAGGGCAAGGAAGACGAGCTCATCCTCGTCTTCGACCTCGGTGGCGGAACATTCGACGTGTCGCTGCTCGAGGTGGGCAAGGACGACGACTTCTCCACGATCCAGGTTCGTTCCACGGCGGGTGACAACCGCCTCGGTGGTGACGACTGGGACCAGCGCGTCGTCGACTGGCTGATCAAGAAGTTCAAGGACACCACCGGCGTGGATGTCTCCGGCGACAAGATCGCGCTGCAGCGCCTCAAGGAGGCCGCGGAGCAGGCGAAGAAGGAGCTCTCCAGCTCGATGTCGACGAGCATCCAGCTCCCCTACCTGTCGCTGACGGAGAACGGACCGGCGAACCTCGACGAGACCCTCACCCGGGCCCAGTTCGAGCAGATGACCTCCGACCTTCTGGACCGCACTAAGAAGCCGTTCCAGGATGTCATCAAGGAGGCCGGCATCAAGGTCTCCGACATCGCGCACGTGGTGCTGGTCGGCGGATCGACCCGCATGCCCGCCGTGTCGGATCTCGTGAAGCAGGAGACCGGCGGCAAGGAGCCCAACAAGGGCGTCAACCCCGATGAGGTTGTCGCCGTCGGTGCCGCATTGCAGGCCGGCGTGCTGAAGGGCGAGCGCAAGGACGTTCTGCTCATCGACGTCACCCCGCTGAGCCTCGGCATTGAGACCAAGGGCGGCATCATGACGAAGCTGATCGAGCGCAACACGGCCATTCCGACCAAGCGCAGCGAGACGTTCACGACCGCCGACGACAACCAGCCCTCGGTCGCGATCCAGGTGTTCCAGGGCGAGCGCGAGTTCACCCGCGACAACAAGCCGCTGGGCACGTTCGAGCTGACCGGCATCGCGCCGGCGCCGCGGGGCATCCCGCAGGTCGAGGTCACCTTCGACATCGACGCGAACGGAATCGTTCACGTGTCCGCGAAGGACAAGGGCACCGGCAAGGAGCAGTCGATGACGATCACCGGTGGCTCCTCGCTGCCGAAGGACGACATCGAGCGCATGGTGCGCGAGGCCGAGGAGCACGCCGCAGAAGACAAGAAGCGTCGCGAGTCCGCCGAGGTGCGCAACAGCGCCGAGCAGATGGTCTACTCCATCGAGAAGCTCATCAAGGACAACGACGACAAGCTGCCGGCGGACGTGAAGACCGACGTGCAGGGCGACGTGGATGCCCTCAAGTCCGCTCTCGCAGGTGACGACGACGACGCGGTGAAGGCCGCGCACGACAAGCTCATCGCGAGCCAGCAGAAGCTGGGCGAGGCGATCTACCAGTCCGCTCAGGCGCAGGGCGAGCAGGGCGACCCGAACGTGGCCGACCCGGGCAACGGCGAAGTGCCGAACCCCGAGGAGGACGTGGTCGACGCCGAGGTCGTGGACGACGAGGACGAGAAGAAGTAGTCATGGCGAAGAACGACGAATCAAACGAGCACGAGGAGCCGGTCGTCCGCGACAAGCGACGCATCGACCCCGAGACGGGCGAGGTTCGTCGGCCGGACGGCGACGCGGCGGAGTCGAAGGACTCCGCCGCGCGGCCCGGATCTGGTGACTCCGATCCCGATCTCGAGCACGAGCAGGTGGTCGACACCGGCGAGGGCTATGAGGGTCCGGATGTCGAGACATCCCTCTCCGACGCGGATCTCGACTTCTTGTCGGGCCAGTCCAGCGCCGAGCAACTGGCCGCCGAGCGGCTCGCCGACCTGCAGCGGGTGACAGCCGAGTACGCGAACTACCGCAAGCGCACCGAGGCCAACCGAGAGGTCGAGCGGGAACGAGCCGTCGCTGACGCGGCGAAGGCGATCCTGCCCGTGCTCGACGACATCGACCGTGCCGAGAAGCACGGCGATCTCGAGGGCGAGACGGCATTCGCGACGATCGCGGGCAAGCTGCGCGCTGCGGCTTCCGAGAAGCTAGGGCTGCAGCCGTTCGGTGCCGCGGGCGAGGCGTTCGACCACAACGTGCACGAGGCGATCTTCCAGCAGCCGTCGCCCGATGTGACCGAGCCGACCGTCCTCGACGTCGTCGAGGTGGGTTACACGCTCGGCTCTACGCTGGTGCGGGCGGCCAAGGTGGTCGTCGCGGTCCCGCAGTAGCGTCCGCATTCCATTCAGGTCGCAGTTTTCGTCGCTTTCGAGCCCACATGATGACGAAAACTGCGACCTGAAACGATGACACGCCGCCGTTCACAACCGAACACGCAAGAACAGAACACACAGAAAGGAGGTGCCGGGTGGCCAGTCAGGACTGGTTCGACAAGGACTTCTACAAGGTGCTCGGCGTCTCCAAAGACGTTTCGCAGTCCGAGCTGAAGAAGACCTACCGCAAGCTCGCGCGCCAGTACCACCCGGACTCCAACCCGGGCGACGCCAAGGCCGAGGCGAAGTTCAAGGAGATCAGCGAGGCGTACTCCGTGCTCTCCGACGACGAGCAGCGCAAGGAGTACGACCAGATTCGGGCCATGGGCTCCGGTGCCCGGTTCACGGCACCCGGCGGAGGCGCGAACGCCGGTGGATTCGAGGATGTCTTCGGCGGCATGTTCGGCCAGGGCGGCCGTGGGCAGTCCTACACATTCCAGCAGGGCGGCGCCGGCTACGACGACCTGCTTGGCGGCCTCTTCGGCAACGGGCGCTTCGGCCAGTCGACGGGCGGATTCCGGGGCTACGGCGGCCCAACCCGTGGACAGGATGTCTCGGCATCCACCACCATCGACTTCCAGACCGCTGTCACCGGCGAGACCGTGCACCTGACCGTGGACGGCGAGACCGTGAAGGTGCGCATTCCGGCAGGGGTGAGCGACAAGCAGCGCATCCGTGTGCCAGGTAAGGGACGTCCTTCCCCGGATGGCGGCGAACGCGGCGATCTCTACCTCACCGTTACGGTGCGCAGGCATCCGGTGTTCGAACGCGAGGGTCTGAACCTGCGCGTCATGGTGCCGGTGACGTTCGCGGAGGCGACGCTCGGCGCCACGATCGAGGTTCCGACGCTCGACGGTGGAACGGTACGGCTCAAGGTGGCGCCCGGAACGCCGAGCGGCAGGGTGCTGCGCGTGAAGGGCAGAGGCGTCGCCTCCAAGAAGGCGACGGGCGACCTGCTCGCAGAGGTGCAGGTGGTCGTGCCATCGCACCTGAGCAAGCAGGGTGAGGATGCGCTGAAAGCGTTCGACGCCACGCTGCCCGACGAGAATCCGCGCGAGGAGCTGCTCGCGAAGGCGCGCGCAGCGGCGCGGTGACCTCGAGTCGACACCGCCGGTCGAGCGCGTCGAAACCAGCGAATGCGGAAGACTTCTGAAGAGAGCGGAGGTGAGCGGTGATGGTCGAGTTGGATGAGACGACGCCCGTCTTCGCGATCACCGCGGCCGCCGAGCTGGCCGGCATGCATCCACAGACGCTGAGGCAATACGACCGGCTCGGACTGGTGAGCCCGCGCCGCACGGCCGGGCGGTCGCGTCGCTACTCGATGCGCGATGTGGTGCAGCTACGGGAGGTTGCACGACTCGGTTCGGAGGGCGTCAGCCTGGAGGGCATTCGGCGCATCCTCGAGCTCGAGAACCAGGTGAACCGGCTCGGCGCACGGGTGCGCGAGCTGGAGACCGCGCTCGCCGACGAGATGCTGAACCGGCCAGGTCGCCGGGTGTTCGCCGCCGGCTCCGAGGGCGAGGTCGTCTCGCTGCGCGCCGGAACCCGGGTGCGGCGCAGCAACCAGGTGGTCGTCTGGCGGCCGCTCGACCGGTGATGACAGCGTGCAGTGCGTGCAAAAGCTTCGAGTCGTAGCGTCGATGTCATGACACGGACGCCCGTCGCTGCCGTGGCGCTGGGCGTGAGCGCCGCAGCAGTCGTGCTCGGCGTCGCCGCACTCGTGGTCGCTACGACTTTTTCGGCGAATTTGCGCAGTCATCCGATCGTCGCTGACCAGCCGGCCGATGCCACCACCGTCGTCGCCATCGGCGACTCGATCATGGACGGGAACGGGCTGGATCCCGATCAGGCCTGGCCGAAGGTGATCGCCGGCTACAACGGCTGGCACCTGGTCAACCTCGCGACCAACGGGGCGGGCTTCGTCGCCAAGGGCAACAACGGCTCGATCTTCGCCGACCAGGTGAAGGAGGCCGTTCAGCTCGACCCGTCGATGGTGATCATCTCGGGCAGCAGCAATGACCTCGGCGTGCCCGAGTCTGATGTGCAGGCGTCGATGATCAGCGCCATGAACATGCTGCGGCACGATCTTCCGCACACCCGCATCGTCGCCGTGAGCCCGGTGTGGAACGAGAACGAGCATCCGAAGCAGCTCGACGAGATCAACGACGACATGGAGGCCGCCGTCAAGCACGTCGGAGGTACCTACCTCGACATCGGAACGCCGCTGCTCGGAAAGCCGGGCTACATGCAGTCCGATGACGTGCATCCGACCTCCGACGGCCAGCTCGTCATCGCCGCCGCCGTCGAGGCGCGGATGCGTGCAACCCACGTCGTGTGACGAGACTTCGCACGATGCAGCGGAAACCGAAGGGTCCGCCGGAAGCGGTGTCGCTGCCTTTGCGGCTCAGGCGTCGTTTTCCGGTGGAACGCGCGACGCGTCACAGGCCATGGCGTGGAGGCCACGCTGGCCTGGCACCTCATAGGAACCTCATCGCCAGCTCTGGCCGGCGGCAACAGCTGGGTTCGTAACCTGATCGTTATGAAGTTCAAGCGGCCGATCGCGCCGGCGCTGGCCATGGCGTCCGTGGCGTTGGCCGTCGCCGGATACCTCACGGTCGGGGCCCCGGCCGCTGCGGCGACGGCGGGACGTTCAACGGCCGTCGCGATCGGGGACTCCATCATGGACGGCCACAATCTGCGGCCCGATCAGGCGTGGCCGGTGATCATCGCGCACGACGACGACTGGTCGCTCACGAACCTGTCGGCCGACGGAGACGGTTTCGTCACGGTCGGCGACGACGGGACGACCTTCCTGCAGCAGGTGCGCGAGGCGATCACGTCGCATCCGTCGATCGTGATCGTTTCGGCGAGCAGCAACGACCTGGGCGTGCCCGAACCTGAGGTGAGGTCCGCCATGGTCGAGGCCGTCGACGAGTTGCACGCGGCGCTGCCGAAGGCCGAGATCATCGGCTTCAGCGCGATCTGGAATCAGAACGACCCGCCGCCGCAGCTCGACCAGATGGGAACGGACCTGAAGGCCGCGGTGTCAGCCGTCGGCGGAACCTACCTCGATATCGGCAACCCCCTGAAAGACAGGCCCGACCTCATGCAGGGCGGCGACGTGCATCCCACCGCCGCCGGCCAGCTCGTGATCGCCGCCGCGGTGCAGTCCGCGCTGTCGAAGGCCGGGTTGGTCCAGCCCGTCGTCGACACGCAGCGGCGGTGATGAGCGCTTTTACGGGTGTGGCGGCGCGACCGACCCGCGCACCACGACCTGCGTGCCGACGATCACGTCGTTCGCCGCGTGCCGGCCGAAGGTATCCTCGTGTCGCGAGTTCCAGCAGGTCGGTTCCGGCTCAGCCAGCAGACGAGTACGCGCGGGAGATGCAGGCATTCGCCGCGATCCGGATGTCATGTTGGGTGGCCCAGTCGAGTTCGATGATCCAGGCTTGGGCGGTATCCGATCAGCGGCCGCGGTTCAGCTGGTGATGAAGTTGGCCATCATTGCCATGTCTTCGTGTTCGAGGTTGTGGCAGTGGAAGACGAATCGGCCGGCGTAGTCGTTGAATTGCACGGCGATGCGGGCTTGTTCGGCTGGTTTGAGGTCGATGGTGTCTTTCCAGCCGGCGTCGTAGGGGCCAGGACCCGTGATGCCGCGGGCGATGATCTGGAATGGGTCGAGGTGGGCGTGCACGGGGTGGTACGAGTCGGCGAAGAGTTCCCAGATCTCGAGTTGGCCGAGTTGGGGACGTGCGAGCGCGACGTCGGGGCTGAAGGGTTGCGCGTTGACGACCCAGCCCGGGCCACCTGCCTGGAATCGGAAGCTGCGAGTGATCGCCGCTCTCGATGCATCCACTGGCTGCAGGTCGGAGAGCCGGTCGGGCACGTTGTAACGGTGGCCTGAGTCGGGTCGGATGGTGAACCGCATGATGCGGCCCATCTCGCCTTCGCCGAAGTCGTTATAGAGCGTGACTTCTGTTCCCGGCCGGTACCGGCTGAAATCGATGATCGCGTCGAGTCGCTGGGCTTCGGCGAGTTCGAAATCGTCGTGGGCGAGTGGGGCGGCCAGGAGCCCGCCTTCGGTGCCGATCTGGACGATGCCGCCCTCAGGGGGCGGGTCGAGCCGCAACTTGAGGCGTCGGGCGTTGCACCCGTTCAGGATCCGTAACCGATAACTGGCACGGTCCACTGCGGCGTTGGGCCAGGGGACGCCGTTGACGAGCATGACGTCGCCGAGCACCCCCGCGATGAACGAGGTCGTCACCCCGGGCGTGTTGACCATTGTCGGGTCGGTGCTCGGGTAACGGAAGGACCCGTCGGCCTCGAAGCTGCGATCGGCGAGGAACAGCGGCAACTCGTACCGCCCGCTTGGAAGGTGCAGGGCGTCTTCCTCCTCGTCGCGGACGAGGTGGAACCCGGCAAGGCCGCGCCACACGCTCGGGCCGGTGAAGCCCATGCGGTGATCGTGGTACCACAGGGTGGCGGCGCGTTGATGCATCGGGTATGTGTAGACGCGCTGGCCGTGGCTGACATCTCCGGCGTCGTCGGATCCTATCCCCGGCATGCCCTTCATGGACCCGCCCATCGCCATCCGGTGTGCGTTCAGGTAACGCATGTCGACCGGGTAGACCAGGTCGATCGGGTAGCCGTCGCTCTCCACGGGTGTGTGCCCACCGTGTAGATGAACAACGATCGGGATCGGCAGCTCGTTGCGATGCAGCACCGTTGTGGTGCGGTCGCGACGACTGATGATCGTAGGGCCCGGGAAGATGCCATTGAATCCGAAGATCCTCGTTGTCGTACCGGGGACGATCGACACCGCGGCTTGCCGGGCGGTGATCGCGTAGTAGTCGCTGTCGGCCGTTGAATGCGTCGGCGACAACACCGGCGGCACACGCAGCGGTTGCGTGAAGGGTCGCGGTCGTCGGAGCCGGCTGACCAGGACCGCGCCGTCGGAGGACGCGCTGCTAGGACCTAACGCATAGGGCAATCCCACACCGAGCAGGACCGCTGCCCCGACGCCTCCGGCGACGCCTACACCACCGGCGAGGAAGGACCGTCGATTCAGCTCGCTCATCGCCGCGTCCACATCAGCACCGCCAGAATGACAGCGGCGAGAATGATCGTCACGCCCAACGGGATGTGGATCGCCAGGGCCTGGGAGAACCCGAGCACGATCTGAAGCGCGACCACCCCGAATAGACCCAGGTATGCCACGATCGGCCACCACGGTCCCCGACCCGGCCACCGGAAGAGGACCGCAGCAGCTGCCGCTAGGAGCACACTGATGCCGGCATACGTCGCATTCTCGCGGTGAGTGTGGAGCATCGGATACACCCCGGAGAGGAACTGACCGGCGAAGATCGCCTGATCGAACAGCATGATCGCCGCCACCATGCTCGTGACCCGGAGCACCCACCGTGGCCAAGCCGGCCCCCGGGTCGAGGACGACCGCCCGTCCAGTGCGTCACTGCTCATCGAATCCTCAATCCCCGTGATAGTTTCAGTAGAAACAGTTCCACGTGAATCTAATGCCTCTAGCGCTGCCCCGCAAGCTGCGACGATGGGAAGACGATGTCCACGCCTGACCGATTGAAGCTCGGGGTGCTACTGCGGCAAGCGCACAGCAAAGCCGCCGCCGCCCTGAATATCGCGCTCGAACCGTTGTCGTTGACCGGGAAGCACTTCGGCGTGCTGCTGCATCTGTCGCGTCGCGGCGAATCCACACATAAGGAGCTGCTAACGCTGATGGGCAGCGACAAGGCGAGTATGGCGCGAACGATCGATGCTCTCGTCGACGCTGGACTGGTCTCCCGGGAAGTTTCGCCAACCGACCGACGCGTGAACCGCCTCACCCTCACCGAAGCCGGGTACACCATCACGCAGGATGCGCTCACCCGGGCAGCAACCGTCGGACGCGACCTCTTCCACCCGTTCAGCGAACCCGAACTCGTACAACTCACCGAACTCCTGGAACGATTTGTGGACCCCTCGACCACCCTCAACCAGCCGGACGACAATTGACCGGCCAAGGTGAGGACAGAGTCACGATTGGCACCATGCCGGTCGTTGGATCCGAGCGGTGAGGTGGCCCGATCGTTCCTGAGGCGGCCCGAATGGCGCTCGTCCTCGGATCCTCCTCGACGTCGAATACCCACAGGCCGGAGGTCGCTACTTGCGAGCCGAATCGGCGTTCAGGCATCCGCCCTAATCTGGATGCATGCCTCAGAACCTCACCGAAGCTCCCGTCGACCGCGTCACGATGTACGGCGCGGCCTGGTGCGGCGACTGCCGCCGCTCGAAGGCGCTGCTCGACCGAGTCGGCGCGGACTATGAATACATCGACCTCGAGGCGCACCCGGAGCAGGCCGACAAGGCGCATGCGATCAGCGGCCGCACGAACATTCCCGTGGTCGTGTTTCCCGACGGCACGCACTTCGTGGAGCCGACCGACCCCGAGCTGCAGGCGAAGCTCGACGCGCTGACGGCGTAGCGCCCCGATTCCTCCAGCCACCCGCAAATCGCCGAGCCACCCGCAAATAGTCGCGAATATGCGGGTGGTTCGACGCTTTCCGGGTGGCTCGACGCTTTCCGGGTGACTCGGCGAGAGGGGTCAGCGCCAGAACCCGGAGAGTTCGGCGGCCCGCGCTTTGCCCTGCTCGTAGCCGGCACGAGCGGATGCCGGGCGGCGCGACACATCCATCATGTCGTCGCCGAACGCCTCGAGTGAGGCGGCATCGGGGAGGATTGTCTCGACGTGGCTGCCCGCCGCTCGCAGCTCCTCGACCTGCGCGGCCAGCTGCATCCGCCATTCCAGCGGGTGCCGCGTCCGGCCGCCGAACGGTGAGAGAACGAGTACACGTGCGTACCCGGTCGCGAGGTCGGCGTTCTCGTTCCGCCGGTAGCCGCCGTCGATGTAGAGGTCGTTGCCGATGCGGTACGGATCGCCGCTGGACGTGCTCGCGGCGACGGCATCCACCAGCTCGACGCCGCTTTCGCGGTCGAACGCGACGCCATCGCCGGTGCGAGCGTCGACCGCCGTGATGAGGATCCTTCGTTCCGGCCAACGGTCGCTGGGCAGTCGGCGGGCGACGATCTCACGCCATCGCGCAGACCACGCGCCGCCCGACGCGGCATCGAGCTCGAGCGCGGCTGCGCCCATCCTGTGGCGCATGTCGGCCGCATCCGTCGAGGCGGCGATGATGCGGTTCGTACGTTCCAAGTGGTTCACCGTCGGGCTCGTACGCGCCCCGCCCTCCGATGTGGCCTGCTGGCGCGTGCGCTGTCCCGGTGCGCTCGACTGGGGCGGGGGCGCACCCGGCCCGGGTGTGCTCGGGTGCGACCCGCGAGCGGCGGAAAGGATGTCTGCCAGCAGGTCGGCAGGGTCGGCCGCGGTGATCTGCGCGGCGGCGGTGGCACCGGCCGAGGTGCCGACGATGAGGTCGGCATCCGTCGCATCCAGTCCTTCGTCGAGGAGACCGGCGATGACGCCGATCTCCCACGCGTTGCCGGCGGCGCCGCCGCCGTGGAGCACGAGCGCGCGCTCGCGCGCACCGGAGACCGAAGAAAGTGTTGTGTTCATGGGAGTCGCCTCTCGCGATGTGCCTGTCGGGCGCTCCCGGTGGCGACTACCGGAGTCGCAGGATCGTGCGCTGGAGGGGAGCACCCTTTGCCGTTACTTCGTACATGGGTCTCACCTCCTCCGACTGAACCACGATCGTCCGGAACCGTATCACGCGATCGAGCCGCGGCCGCGCCTCGATCCGGGCCCGCGCCTCGATCCGGGCCGCTTCAAACCCGCATGTCTCAGAAGATGCTGATTCGGGGCAGCGGAGGTCGCGTGTTCTGTGACGCGAGTCTCGGCCGTGTCACAGAAGCTGCGAGTTCTGTGCCGGGAACGCACAGGTACTGAGACACGCCGAAGCGAGTTCGGCCAGCGTGGTCCTTGACGCACACCGAGCGCACGGTCCAAGGTGGGGCGCATGCGGTTCGCCGGGAATGCGGGGTCCGACCGTCCGGCACCGCCGTCGATCGATGACTGGGCCGGGTTGCTGCCGGTGCCGGTGCTGGGCCTTGTGCAGCAGGCATCCATCGAGGAATTCGGCGGCGGCAGCAACGCGCAGACCGCCAACGGCGTGACGCTCGACCGCTCCGTGCGCATCTCGTACACGCTCTGGCGGTTTCCCGAGAAGAAGGATGACCCGCGCAACCTGGCCGAGCTGACCGACGACATGCGGCGCGCGCTCGACACCCCGCCACCGCGAGCGCTTCCCGAATGGCTCGCCGAGCACAGGAGACGGATGCGGTATCCGTTCCTCTGGGATGCCGTGAGCACGGCGTGGTACTCCCCCGATTCCCGTAGACGTCCGTCGGTGAGCGAGGAACTTGTCGAACACGTCAACTACATCCTGATGAACAAGCACCCCCAGCCCGGCGACCGGAGCGCGGACGGCATTCCGCGGCCCGGGGCCGGGAGCCGCGTGCGTGAGTCGCATGTGCAGCCCGTCGACGTGACCGTGAACGGGCGCGACGTCGAGGGCGTCCACATCGATACGGATCCGTATGTCTACGCGGTCGGTGCCGATCTCGGCGATCGGTTGCTCACTGCCGTCTTCGACCGCGAACATCTCCCGCACCTGCACCTCGCATTCGCCGACCGCTGATACATGCGTCGGGCGCGTGCCTGTCTGTGCGGCCGCTTCACGCCGTGTGACGCAATGTTGCGGCGCCGGCCGACGCACACAAGTGCGTCGGCGACCATGGACGGATGCCACGCCAGATCCGTTTCAACGCCTTCGACATGAACTGCGTCGCGCACCAGACGTCCGGACTGTGGAAGCATCCGGCCGACCGTGCCGACCACTACAAAGACCTCGAGTACTGGACCGAGCTCGCAAAGCTGCTGGAGCGCGGCCGATTCGACGGCATCTTCATCGCCGACGTGCTGGGCACGTACGACGTGTACGGCGGAACGAACGAGGCGGCCATCCGCAACGGAGCACAGGTGCCGGTGAACGACCCGCTGCTGGTCATTCCTCCGATGGCATATGTCACCGAGCACCTTGGGTTCGGGGTGACCGCGGGGACCGCGTACGAGCATCCGTATCCCTTCGCGCGTCGCATGTCGACGCTCGACCACCTCACGAAGGGCCGCATCGGCTGGAACGTCGTCACCGGCTACCTGCCCTCTGCCGCCCGCAACATGGGGCACGACGACCAGGCCGAGCACGACGACCGCTACGACCACGCCGACGAGTACCTCGAGGTGCTCTACAAACTGTGGGAAGGCTCGTGGGAAGACGACGCCGTCGTGAAGGATGCCGAGAACGGCATATTCACGGACCCCGCGAAGGTGCACGAGATCGGGCACAAGGGCAAGCACTTCACCGTGCCTGGCATCCACATCGCCGAGCCGTCGCCGCAGCGCACGCCGGTCATCTACCAGGCGGGGGCGTCGTCGCGCGGCGTTCGCTTCGCCGCGGAGAACGCAGAGGCGATCTTCATCGCGGGGCCGACCAAGCAGGTCGTCGCATCCACCGTGAAGAAGATCCGGGATGCCCTCGAGGCTGCCGGTCGCGACCGGTACGCCGCGAAGATCTACACCCTGCTCACGGTCATCACCGACGAGACGGACGATAAGGCGCAGGCGAAGTACGAGGAGTACCTGAGCTACGCCAGCGAGGAGGGCGCGCTCGTCTTCATGTCGGGCTGGATGGGCATCGATCTGTCGCAGTACGCGCTCGACGAGCCGATCGGCAACGTGAAGTCGAACGCGATCCAGTCCGTGGTGGCGAGCTTCCAGGAGAACAACGAAGACGGCCGCGAGTGGACCGTCGGCGACATCGCCAGGCACAGCGCCATCGGGGGCCTCGGGCCGTTCGTCGTCGGCTCCGGTGAGACGATCGCCGACCTGCTGCAGGACTGGGTCGAGGAAACCGACGTCGACGGTTTCAACCTGGCCTACGTCGTGACCCCCGGCACGTTCGAAGACGTCGTGGAGCACGTCATCCCCGTGCTGCAGGAGCGTGGCGCGTACCCGACCGAGTACGACGAGGGCACGCTGCGCAACAAGCTGCACGGCGCGGGTGACCGGGTGCCCGACGACCACCGCGCCGCGAAGTACCGGGTCGGAGCCTTCGAGCGCACCGCCTGACGCACATCCAACCGGCCCGACCAGCACGGGAGCGACGAAACCGGTCTCGCCCGCGCATCGCACGGTCCGCTCGGCGGCGCCCCGCCCGTTCATAACTCCTGCAAGTTCACTCGCGGACCGGGCGGTCGAGCCGTACTTGCCGGGAAGGGCCGGTGCGCACCGACGAGATTGCAGGAGTTATGAACTCGGCCGCCCCTACGCTGAGTGGATGGCCGAGTTCGAGTGGGGGCGGCTGCGCCGCTGGCCCGACACAGAGGCCGACAACCTGTTTGCCTCGGATGCCGCGGATCGGTTGATCCTCGACACTGCGGCATCCGCGCTCGGCCAGGTGCAGCCCGACGAGGTTGTTGTCGTCGGCGACACGTACGGCGCGCTCACGCTCGCGGCAGCCGACCGGATGAGCGGTGCCGCGGGTGGGCGCATCCGGGTGCACCAGGATGCGCTCGTGTCCGAACGCGCCCTCGCCGCGAACGCCGAACGGCTCGGCCTCCAGAGCTGTTACAAGGCCTGCGACCTCGACCCCGAGCTGGCCCGCGGTGCACGAGCGGTGCTGCTCCGTCTGCCGAAGAGTCTCGACGAGCTCGACGAGGTGGCCGGGATGCTCGCGGCCCACGCCGACCCCGGTGTCACGGTCTTCGCCGGCGGCATGCAGAAGCACCTCACGCCCGCGATGAACGACGTGCTCGCCCGGCACTTCAGTCGCATCGACGTCGGTCTCGGGCGGCAGAAGGCCAGGGTGCTCACGATCACCAGGCCCCGACCGGCGCCGAACACCGCGGCCGAGTGGCCGCACCGCGAGTTCCACGCCGACATCGCACCGGGACTGTGGGTGTGCGCACACGGCGGCGCGTTCGCGGGCACGCGCATCGATATCGGGACCCGTTTCCTGTTCGAGCACCTCGACGAGGCCGTTCCCGCCGCAGGGTCCGCGGTCGACCTCGCGTGCGGAACCGGCTCGCTCGCAACAGCTCTCGCGCTGAGGCGACCGGCGGTGCGCGTGATCGCAAGCGACCAGTCCGCCGTGGCCGTGGCATCCGCTCGGGAAACCGCCGAGGCGAACGGCGTCGGCGACCGGGTCGAGGTGCGGCGCGAAGACGCAGGGGAAGGCATCCCCGACGGCTGGGCAGACCTCGTACTGCTGAATCCGCCGTTCCACAACGGCGCAGCCCTCGATCTACGGGTCGGGCGGACGCTCGTTGCCGCAGCGGCGCGCATCCTCGCCCCCGGCGGCGAGCTCTGGACCGTGTACAACTCGCACCTGGACTACCGCTCGGCGCTGCGCAAGCTCGTGGGCCCGACGCGGCAGGTGGACCGCAACCGCAAGTTCACGATTACGGCGTCGACCCGCGCGTGAACGCGCCGTCAGCGCCGCCTCCCTGTCCATAGCTCAGGACGTTCGCGCAACGGCGGGAGCCGATGCACGTGACTCGCCGCGCTGCGGACCATTCGACTCCTGAGTCATGAACCTGAACGGGCGGAGAACCTCACCGTCGGGCCGATCCGCGCGTATCGTCGCTGACGTGATCCGGGGATATTCCGCCGAGCAGATCCGCGCGGCCGAGGCGCCGCATCTGGCGGCGGGCGAACCGCTCATGGCGATCGCGGCGGCGGGGCTGGCCAGGGTGATCCGCGACGAACTCGCCACGCTCGGCGTTCCGCCGGCCGAGGCGAACGTTCTGCTGCTCGTGGGCTCGGGCAACAACGGCGGCGACGCGCTGTTCGCCGGGGCCGAGCTGGCGGCATC
The DNA here is from genome assembly GCF_054780095.1 of Humibacter ginsengisoli. Classification (NCBI taxonomy): domain Bacteria; kingdom Bacillati; phylum Actinomycetota; class Actinomycetes; order Micrococcales; family Microbacteriaceae; genus Humibacter; species Humibacter ginsengisoli. The sequence continues at coordinate 108,778 of NZ_BAAGWZ010000012.1, read as the reverse complement.
CGGATGCCATGTGCTCGTCGCCGAACTCGGCTCGCGAACGCACGAGGCCGGGCTGGCCGCCGCGCTGAGGGCCGGTGCACGCACGGTCGATCCTGGCGATAGCGCGGTGGCCTCAGTGCTGGATGCCGCGGCCGGCGCGCATGTCATCGTGGACGGGATCCTCGGCACGGGCGCGTACCGCAGCCCGGCGCTCCGCGGCATCGCGCGCGAGGTGGTCGCCGCGCTGCAGCCGCTGGCGTCGGCGCCGGGCCACCGTGTCGTCGCGGTGGACCTGCCGAGCGGCGTCGATCCCGATACCGGCGCCGTGCCGGACGGCGTCGTGCTGCGCGCGGATGCCACGGCCACGTTCGGCGCACACAAGGCGGGCCTGCTGCGCCAGCCCGCATCGTCGTACGCCGGTCGCCTTGTGCTCGTCGACATCGGCCTGGGCCGCGACCTCGAGGCCGTCGAGCCGCTGGTGGTCATCCCGTGAGACGAACCACCCGGATGTTGCCCAGCCACCCCCGAATGTGCGCGAATAGGCGGGTGGCTCGGCATTAGCGGGGTGGCTCGCCGCAGGCGCCGCCGCAAAGCCGGAACCGAGCCCAACGCAGAAGCTGAGGAGAGACATGCCCACACCGCACATAGCAGCCGCATCCGGCGAGATCGCGCCGCTCGTGCTGATGCCCGGCGACCCTCGTCGCGGCCGTCGCATCGCCGAGGAGTTCTTCGACGAGCCGCGCCTCGTCACCGACGTGCGCTCGATCGAGGGCTGGACTGGCAGCATCCGCGGGCGTGCTGTCACCGTGCTCGCTTCGGGCATGGGAATCCCGTCGATGAGCATCTACGCCACAGAACTGTTCCGCTTCTACGACGTACAGCGCATCGTGCGCGTCGGCACGACCGGCGGCCTGGCCGAGGGGCAGGCACTCGGCGAACTGGTGATCGCCTCCTCGGCGCACACCGACTCGGCACTGCCGGGCCTGCAGATGCCGGGCGTCAGCCTCAGCCACGCTCCCGCCTATGGGATGCTCGAGGCCGCCGTGCAGGCAGCTCGCTCCCGTGATCTCCCGCACCGCGTTGGCGCCGTGCTGAGCTCCGATACGTTCTACGGCAGCTCGCCGGAGAAGGTTGCGGCGCTCGCCGCCCGCGGAACGCTGGGTATCGAGATGGAGTCCGCGGGACTGTACGCGATCGCTGCATTGGAAAAGCGGGAGGCGCTCACGGTGCTGACCGTCAGTGATCACATCCTGCGGGGAGAAGAGCTCAGCTCGGCCGACCGCGAGACGCGATACGCGCCGATGGTGGACGTCGCGATCGAGGCGCTGTTCTCCTAACACCGCCTCTTGCCGCACAGCACGTGCTCGGATAATCTGTTCACAGATCATCCGAGCACGTGCAATAACCGTACAGCATGAGGAGCCACCATGTGGAGCACCGAATACACCGCGCACACGCCGCTGTCGGCCGCGGAGGTGTGGGCCGCTTTGCGCGCCCTGCACGAGGGGCGACTGACGTACGAGGGATGCGACGAGTTCGTCCTGCACGGACCGTTCGCGGTCGGCACCCGGGTCTCCGTCACGCCTGAGGGGCAGGAGACCTTCGACTCGACCATCGTCGACCTTGTCGAGGGCTCGACGTATGCCGACGAGACGGTATTCGACGACCTCGTCCTGCGCTTCCGGCACACGCTCGTCCCGGACGGCGAGGGAACGAACGTGACGCACCGGCTCGAGATCGACGGGCCATCCGCCGATGAAGTCGGGCCCGAGCTCGGACCGCAGATCTCCGGTGACTTCCCGGAGTCGATGCAGCGACTGCTCGAGGCCGCGGCCGTCGGCGAGTACGACCCCGAAGACGAGACCGAGCAGACGGATGCCTGACAGCACTCCCGCGACCGGCACCCGCTTCGCAGGCGGCCCGGCGGAGAGCCCGGGGTTCCTGCTCTGGCGCGTGACCGGCGCGTGGCAGCGAGCGATGGCATCCGCTCTCGCACCGCTCGGCCTCACGCACCCGCAGTTCGTGCTGCTCGCGTGCGCGTGGTGGTTGAGCCGAGCGGGCGAGACGCCGAACCAGGTGCGCGTGGCCGCACAGGCCGGCGTCGAGGTGAAGACCGCGTCGGAGGTTTTCGGCCGGCTGGAGGCGAAGGGCCTGCTCACGCGAGCACCCGACCCGAACGACAGCCGGGCCAAGACGATCCGGGTAACGCCCGCGGGCGAGGAGCTGGCAGCGAGGGCGGTTGCCGTCGTTGAGGATGCCGACGCAGCGTTCTTCGCGGGCGTCGAGACCGAGCGCGTCGTCTCGGTGCTGCGGGCGCTCGCAGACGGCTGACCGCCGTCGCACGGGCGTGAGAGGATGCTGCGGTGTCCGGCTCCGCGTTCCCGATCGTCGAGCCGAGCGTCATCCGCAGCTACGTCGGCGAGGCATCCTTCGCTCGTGCGAAGCCGTACGCGAGCACTGCCGTGCTCGAACTCCGCTGGAAGCTGGGCATGCTCGAGGCGACGATCGCCGGTTCCGAGCCGGAGCCGTACGGCACCTGGGTGACGCTGGTGCCGGCATCCGGTGCGCGCTACCGGCCCACGGCCAGCGGATGCTCGTGCCCCGTCACGACGCGCTGCAAGCACGTCGCCGCAGCGATGCTGGCCGCACGCGAGAGCCAGTTGCTGGCGGACGCCTCGACACCCGACGACGGCCCCGGGTGGCGATCCGCCCTGCGCTCGCTGGCCGTCGAGCCGCCCCGCGAATTCACGCCGCTCGCGCTCATCGTCGAGGTGCGTGAACGCATGCAGAAACGCACAGGCGGACGCTGGAATCGCGTCACCGAGACCGCCCACGCGGCGTCTCGCGAATCCGCCGGACGCATCGAGATCACCGTGCGCATCGGCGCGCCGGGCAAACGAGGCTGGGTCGGGGCGAAACTGAACTGGGGATCGCTGCAGTACCGCACCCACGAGCTCGGATACGACCCGGCACAGGTGCGCTGGTTCCTCGAGTTCGAGACGCTCGCGCGCGCCGCGCCCGGCCGCTACTTCCAGGTCGAGAACGGCAGGCTCGACCTCGCCGAGTTCTCCAGTCCCCTCCTCTGGCGGCTGTTAGCGGATGCCCGCGAGCGCGGCATCCCGGTCGTCGCCGGCAACAAGAACGGCTCGGTCGTGCTCGCCGAACGGGCGCACGTCGTGGTCGATGCAGCTGAACGCGACGGCGGGCTGGCGCTCGTGCCGCGCATCCTCGTCGATGGCTCCGCCGTGGAGCCATCTGCCGTGCGTGCAATCGGCGACCACGGCGTCACGGTGCTGGAGTGGCCGTCACCCGACGCCGGCGTCGAGGCGGGCCCCGTGGTCACGCTCGCGCCGACGGACCGTCCAATCTCCGGCGCCGTGCTCTCCGCGCTGCGTCGCGGCGCGATCCAGGTGCCGGCGGACGAAGTGGCGGAGTTCGAGCGCGAGGCGTATCCGCAATTGGCGCGGTCTGTGGAGGTGCGCGCAGCGGATGCGGGCATCCGGCTCCCCGAGCTCAGCCCGCCGATGCTCGTGCTCACCGTCGAGTTCCGCGCGAGGCAGACCGTGGCCCTCGGCTGGTCGTGGGAGTACAGGTTCGGCGGCGAGGTGGCCCGATTCGGGGTGGCGGCCGGGGCATCCGATCGCGGCCGGCGCGACCTCGATGCGGAGGCCGGGGTGCTCGCGGCGGTGACGGAGGCGGCTCCCATCGCTGTCGTGGACGGCCGGCTGCTCGACGACCGCACGATGTCGGGAGTGGACGCCGCCGAGTGGGTCGCCCACGTGCTTCCGGTGCTCGAGGCGCTGGCGTCTGGCGCGGCACCGGATTCGTCGGCAACCGGCCCGGACGCGTCGAGTGCAGCGGACGACCCGCCGAATGCCGAGTACCTATCCAATCCGGGTCTTCGCGTCGACATCGTGGGCGACCGCGTCGACTACCAGGAGCTGACGGACCGGCCCGAGCTGACGGTGACGACCGTGCCCACCGACCAGCGCGACTGGTTCGACCTCGGCGTACTCGTCACCGTGCAGGGCAGGCAGATCCCGTTCCTGCCGTTGTTCCGTGCGCTGGCCACGGGCAAGAAGAAGCTGCTGCTCGTCGACCACAGCTACCTCTCGCTGAACCAGCCCGTCTTCGACCGGCTCAAAGACCTCCTGGTCGAGGCGGAAGGCCTCGCGGAGTGGGAGACCGGACCGCGCATCAGCCGCTACCAGGCGTCGCTCTGGGAGGACTTCGAAGACCTCGCCGACCAGTCGCAGCCCGCGGTCGAGTGGCGGACGACGGTGGCCGGACTGCTGGCATCACCGGCCGGCGCCGCGGGTGCCGACACCGATGCGTCCTCGAGCGGCGCGGAGTCCGAGCCGGTGGTGCACCGCGCTCCCCTGCCCGCCGGGCTGAACGCCGAACTGCGTCCGTACCAGCGCGCCGGGTACGACTGGCTCGTCTTCCTCCGGGAGCACGGCCTCGGCGGAGTGCTCGCCGACGACATGGGACTGGGCAAGACGCTGCAGACGCTGGCGTTGATCCAGAGGGCTCACGAGGAGGGTGCGGATGCGCCCTTCCTCGTGGTGGCGCCCGCGTCGGTGGTCGCGAACTGGGCGAGTGAGGCGGCGAGGTTCACGCCCGGGCTGCGTGTGGCATCCGTCACCGCGACACGGCGCAAGGAGCACACCTCGCTGCAGGATGCGATCGCCGGCGCAGGCATCGTGCTCACGACGTACACCGTGTTCCGCCTGGATCACGACGAGTTCACCGCGCAGAAGTGGGCGGGTCTTGTGCTCGATGAGGCCCAGTTCGTGAAGAACCACTCGTCGCAGACCCATCGGCTCGCCACGGAGCTGGATGCCCCGTTCCGCCTTGCCGTCACCGGGACGCCTCTGGAGAACAACCTGCTCGAGCTGTGGGCGATGTTCCAGATCGTGGCGCCCGGGCTGTTTCCGTCGCGCCGCCGGTTCGTCGAGGAGTACGTGAAGCCGATCGCTGCTGCCGCGAGCCCGGTGCACGGAACCGACGAGGCACACGGCCGCGCGCGTCTGGAGCGGCTGCGGCGGCGCATCCGTCCGCTCATGCTGCGGCGCACCAAAGACGTCGTGGCGCCCGAGCTGCCCGAGAAGCAGGAGCAGGTGCTGAGCATCCCGCTCGCGCCGAAGCATCGGGCACTGTACGACACGTGGCTGCAGCGCGAACGGCAGAAGGTGCTCGGGCTGCTCGACGACCTGAACCGTCAGCGCTTCATCGTGTACCGCTCGATCACCCTGCTGCGCATGCTCGCCGTGGATGCCTCGCTCATCGATCCCGCGAACGAGGGCGTGCCCTCCACCAAGCTCGATGCGCTGCTCGACCAGCTGAGCGACGTGCTCGCCGAAGGACACCGAGCGCTGGTGTTCAGCCAGTTCACGTCGTATCTCGCGAAAGTGGCGGCGCGACTGGATGCGGCGGGCATCCGTCACTCGTATCTCGACGGGTCGACGAGGCGGCGGGCGGATGTGATCCGCGGATTCCGCGAGGGCGACGACCCGGTGTTCCTGATCAGCCTGAAAGCGGGCGGATTCGGGCTCACGCTCACCGAGGCGGACTACGTGTTCCTGCTCGACCCGTGGTGGAACCCGGCAGCGGAGGCGCAGGCCATCGACCGCACGCACCGCATCGGGCAGACGAAGCAGGTGATGGTGTACCGCATGGTGGCCTCCGACACGATCGAGGAGAAGGTGATGCGGCTCGCCCGCAAGAAGGGCGAGCTGTTCGACGCCGTGCTCGACGACGACGGCGCGTTCTCGTCTGCGTTGTCGGCCGACGACATCCGGGCCCTCCTGGAGTGAGGGGTGTGGCCGTCAGCCGGCGCGGATGCGACCGACACGGTTCGACCAGTTGACAGTTAGATAGCTAACTATTAGAGTATCGAACATGAGCGAACGTGCGCCTCGAGAGGTGACCGGTCTCCAGCTGCTGCGTCAGATCGGCTGGGCGCAGCGCAAGGCCGCGGAAGACTGGGTGCGCGAGCGCGGGCTCAGCTTCGAGCAGGGGTTCGTGCTCGGCTACCTCGTGGACCAGCCTGGACCGATCCAGCGCGAGATCGCCAAGGTGACGCGCACCAGCGCCGCGAGTGTGTCGAGTCTTCTGCAGGGACTCGAACGCCGTGAGCTCATTGAACGACGCTCGGAGGCCGGGGACGACCGCAGCAAGCGCATCTACGCCACGCCGGCCGGCGCCGAACTGGTCTCCGGATTCGAAGAGGCGATGGTCGCGGCAGACGAGGTCATTCTGGCGCCACTCACAGCCGCCGAGCGAAAACAGCTCGAAGCGCTGCTCACCAAGGTCACGGCCGCGCTTCCCGCACCCACTCGCTGACGACCTTCCCGAACCGCCTCCCTGAAGTCACATATCCGTCGGGCCACATGCCCGCGGATGCCTGAATCCACTTCTCCGTGCCCGGCGCACCTCTGTGCGCCGGCGCCATCTCGTCATGCCCGAAAGGAGCACGATCATGAGCACCACGAACCTCCCCACTGCCGAGGACACCGCCACAGGTGCGGCGACACCGCATACCGACCGCTGGTACCTCTCCGCCGCGCCGATCGTGCGCGCCCTCGTGCACCTCTGCGTACCCATGGCCGCCGCGATGGTCGTCGGCGCCGTCTACAACGTCATCAACGCCGGATTCATCGGCTCGCTGCACGACTCCACGCTTCTGGCCGCGATCACGTTCGGCACCCCGCTGCTCGGTCTCGTCATGGCCGTCGGCGGCGTGTTCGGCGTCGGCGGCGGCGCCCTCATCTCCCGGCTCCTCGGTGCTGCGGAGAACGATGCCGCGCAAGCAAACGAGATCAAGCACGTCTCCTCGTTCGCGGTGTGGGCATCCGTCATCACCGGCGCCGTGCTCGGCGGCATCGGACTGCTTCTGCTGCATCCGCTCGTGGGACTTCTCGGAGCGGATGCCGCCGCCGCGCCCGCAACGAGCGCCTACGTCGCCGTCATGCTCGCGTTCGTGCCCGTGCTCGCTGCAGGCTTCTGCCTGGAGCAGCTCGTGCGCGCCGAGGGCGCGGCACGGCAGTCAATGATCGGCCTCATCGCCTCGACGATCGCCAACCTCGTGTTCGACGTGCTGTTCATCCTGGTGCTGCACTGGGGCGTCGCGGGCGCCGCGCTGGCGATCGGGCTCTCGAACCTGGTCAGCGTCGCCTACTACGCGGCCTGGCTGCAGCGGAACAGCGAGCACGTCAGCCTGGCACCCCGGTGGTTCACGCTGCGGGCGAGCGTGCTGAAGCCGGTCTTCGGCGTCGGGATGGGGGAGCTGCTGCAGAGCGGATTCCTCATCGTCACGAGCCTCGTGCTCAACAACCTTGCCGTGGCGTACGGAGACGGGCCGCTGGCGGCGATGGGTGTCGCGGTACGCATCGCCCAGGTGCCCGAATTCCTCATCATGGGCATCACGATCGGTGTGCTCCCGCTGCTGGCGTACTCCTACGGCAAGGGCGACCGGAGCCGCCTGTCGTCCGCGGTGCGGGCATCCGCTGTCGCAGTCGGCGGCATCGCCGTGGTTTTCGCCTCGGTCGTGTTCCTGTTCCGCGATCAGGTGTTGTCGATCTTCTCCTCCGACCACTCGCTGCTCGCGATCGGCGTGACCATCCTCACAGCGCAGCTCGTGGCGATGATCGGCAACGGCTTCACCGGGCTGCTCACGTCGCTGTTCCAGGCGACGGCTCGCTCGACGGCCGCCATCGTCATCTCGATGGCGCAGGGTGTGCTGTTCATTCCGATCGTGATCCTCGCGAACCTCTGGTTCGGCCTGACCGGCATCATCTGGGCGCTCACGGTGACCGAGATCATCGTGCTCGCGGTCGGGATCGTGCTGTGGCTGGCCTCCCGCCGCGCCATCGCCCGCGGCCTCGACGAGGGCAGTCCCGAGCGTGCCGAGCAGGTGCTGGAGGCGGCCGAGGCCTGACGACTCGGTCCCACCCCAGTTCACGTCGCGCAGATGGCCCTCATGACGCCTCGATAAGGGCCATCTTCGCGACTTGAACGGCTCAGTTCGCGATGAGGGACGGTGCGTCGAGATCGACGGGATGCCGCATCGAGATCGACGGATGCTGTCGATTCCGCGGGAAGGTCCGCGTCGGTATGAATGAGCCCGGGTCCCGGGCGACCGCGACGGATGCCCTGTCGCGGATCACGCGAGAAGACAAGGATGAGGCCATGGCCGAATACATTCTGCTGGTGCATACCGACGAGTCCCAGATGCCGAGCGACGTCGGCGCGGACGTGAGCTCGCCGTTCCAGGAATTCATGCAGCGCAACGCCGACCGCCTGCTCAGCGGCGCGGGCCTGACCGGACGCGACACGGCAACCTCGGTGCGCCGCGACGCATCGGGTGCCGTCACCGTCACCGACGGCGTCTTCGTCGAGAGCAAGGAGGTGCTCGGCGGCTACTGGATCGTCGACGTCGCCGACCTCGACGAGGCGATCGCCCTGGCGAAGGAGGTTCCTGTCGTGAACGGCGGCGTCGAGGTGCGGCCGGTCGCCATGCGGAGCTGACATGGATCGCGCCGGCACGAACGTCCCAGCGAGCGTGGCATCCCCGGCCGCTGTTGCCACGGCGGTCGCGGATGCGCACCGCCGCGAATGGTCGTTCGTGCTGGCGGCCACCGTGCGCGTCACGGGCGATCTCGACGACGCGGAAGAAGCGGTTCAGGATGCCTACGCCCGCGCCCTCGAAACCTGGCCGGAGCGGGGCATCCCGTCGAATCCCGGCGCCTGGCTCACGACGGCGGCGAAGCGTCGCGCCCTCGATCTGCTGCGCCGTGCGGATGTCTCGCGCCGCGCCCTGCCCAAGCTCGCCGAACCCGATCAGCGGGCTGCGGCATCCGGTGCGCCCATCGCCGACGAGCCGGATGCCTCGCCCGTCGCGGATGACCGCCTGCGGCTGATCTTCACCTGCTGCCACCCCGCGCTCGCGTTCGACTCCCGCGTCGCGCTCACGCTGCGCATGGTCTGCGGCCTGAGCACTCCGGAGGTGGCGCGCGCGTTCCTCGTGTCCGAGCCCACCATGGCCGCACGGATCACCCGGGCGAAACGCAAGATCGCCCAGGCGGGCATCCCGTACCGCGTGCCGGGCGAGGCGGACATCCGCGAGCGCATCGACGGCGTGCTCGACGTTGTGCACCTCGTGTATGCCACCGGCCACACAGCGCCCGCCGGAGCGGAGCTCGTGCGCCGCGAGCTCAGCGAGCGCGGCATCGAGCTGGCCGAGCTGCTGCGCCTGCTGCTCCCCCGCGATGCGGACGTCGCCGGACTGCTCGCCCTGATCTACCTGACGGAGGCGCGCCGACCGGCGCGAACGGATGACTCGGGCGAGGAACTCCTGCTCGAGGAGCAGGACCGCGACCGATGGGATCCGCACTACATCGAACGCGGCCTCGACCAACTCTCCGTGGCGACGGATGCCCGCGACCCTGGCCGCTTCACCCTGCTGGCCGCGATCGCTGCCGTGCACGACTGCAGCCCGAGCTGGGACCAGACGGACTGGCAGCGCATCGCCCTGCTGTACGACCGGCTACGCGACCTGTGGCCATCGCCCGTCGTCGAACTGAACCGAGCGATCGCGATCGGCTTCGCGCAGGGCCCTTTCGCGGCCATGCCGCTGCTGGACGCACTCGCCATCGAACCGCAACTCGTGCGCTACCCGTACCTGCAGGCGGCGCGGGCCGACATGCTCGGCCGGCTCGGACGCCTCGAGGATGCCGCACTCGCCTACGAGGAGGCCATCGCGCTCTGCGACAACGAGCGCGAGCGGGAACGACTGCGTCGTAAGCGGCTCGCGTTGCCCGTGTGACTGCTCCCGCCGCATCCCGGCAGTGCTACAGAAGAAGTCGACGGCCAGGTGACATCCAGATAACGGGTGGATAACATGGGGACGCTGTGCCGTTCGGCGCGGTGCCCCAGAAGTGCCCCAGTAAAGCCGCCGTGAGCCTCGCGGCGGTTCCCGCTAGCCCCGAAGACCCCGCCCCCGTGACAGATCCCGTTCTCCCCGTTCGCCCAGCGACCGGGCCCGGCTCGCAGTCGAGCGCGCCCGCTGCAGGGGCGGGAGAACCAGGGACGCGGGTGTTCCTCAGCCGCCGGGAGCGCCGGGCGTTCGAGGAGGCCCAGGCGCGTAGCGCCGAAACCCAGACAGCACAGGCGCGCAGCGCCGAAGCTCAGGTAGCACAGCCGCGTAGCGCCGAAGCCCAGACAGCACAGCCGCGCAGCGCCACAGCCCAGACAGCACAGCCGCGCAGCGCCGCAGCCCAGGCGACGCAGGTCGACGTGCGCGAGACGGATGCCCGCCTCGACGATTCCCGTCGCTCCCCTGATGCCGGCCGCGTGCACCACGTGGATGTCGTCCCTGTGTCCACCCAGACCGGACGCGTCCGGCTGCGTCCCGAGGAGCTGGCCAGGTCGACGGACTCGGCACCAGTGCCCATCACCCTGCCCGGACCGGCCGCTGAGTCGCAGTCATCCGTCGCCCCGACCCGGCGCAGCGTTCGCACCACTCCGAAGCCGGCGAAGGCCACGGGTGCGAAGCCGACCAGGTCGAAGCCGGCGAAGGCCACTGCGACGAAGCGTCGCTCGCCCCTTTCGCGCATGCTGAGCAAGGCGCTGATCATGCTCGCCGCCGCTGGACTCGTGGCGACGACGGCGGTGCCGGCCTACGCCCAGTTCGAGCGGCCCACCTGGTTCGACCCCAGCACCGGCAAGACGCAGACGCTCGCAGTCGGAGCCGTGCAGAGCGGCCTGATCGACCGCAACGACTTCGCCGCGCACACGATGTCGACGGCGCTCGATTCCACGCTGGGAACCGTCGTCGCCCCAGAGGTGCAGGCCGTCGCTCAGCAGCTGATGACGGCGGTGGCCCAGGGCCGGCTCACCGGAAGCACGCCCGACCACATCTTCGAGATCCGCTATCTCGCCGCCGGCAAAGCCGTCCCGGGGTGCGGCATCGACTATCGCGTGCTGCAAGCCATCGCGTTTGCGCTCACCAAGTTCAACACCGTCGGAGTGAGCGACATCAACCGGCACTGCACCGGGCAGATCGAGGGTGCGGGCACCGCGTCAGCGCACTACGCGGACGGCGGTGGGCACGCCGTCGACTTCTTCCGGCTGAACGGGCACGCACTCACGGGCGGCGACCCCGACTCGATCAATCTGATCGAAGATCTCGACGCCGTGGTGCCGACGGATTCCACGGTCGGGCAGGTGAACTGTCGTTCGGGTCTCTCGCTCAGCCACTTCAAACAGATCGACGACACCTGCAACCACGTGCACGTCGACTTCCTCGACGCGAAGGCCGCGACGCTGCTCGGCGGCTGACAAGGCGAAGACTGACGCACGAAGGAGTGTTGATGACGACGTTCGAGGCGGAGCTCTCGTTGGACGGCAAGACGGCCACCGGCATCACGGTGCCCGAGACCGTGATCGAAGAGCTCGGCGGCGGAGGTCGCATCCCGGTCTCCGTCACCATCGGATCGGTCACGTACCCGAGCACGATCTCGCGCATGAACGGGCTGGCGAAGATCCCGGTGAGCGCGGAGATCCGCGGCAAGGCGGGCATTGAGGCCGGGCAGCTGCTCACCGTGACGGTCGAGCGCGACGACGCTCCGCGCACCGTCGAGGTGCCGCAGGAGCTGCGTGCCGCGCTCGACGAGCATCCGGATGCCGCCGCACGCTTCGCCGCGCTGTCGCCCAGCAACCAAAAGCGCTTGGCGTTGGCCGTGACGTCGGCCAAGACCGACGAGACCAGGCAGCGCCGGCTCACCGCGGTGCTCGCCGAGCTTCAGGGCTGACCGCTTCGCAACCGGTCTCGCCGGCGGATGAGCTCGGCGATCTCAGCCGTGTTGCCGGCCAGTGCGATGGCGCGGTCATACGCGTCGCGCGACTCCTGCGTGCGTCCCAGCCGTCGCAGCAGGTCCGCTCGGGCGGCATGATAGGCGTGGTATCCGGCCAGTGCGTCGTCGAGGGCTTCGATCGAGGCCAGTCCGGCATCGGGCCCGTCGAGTTCGGCAAGTGCGATGGCCCGGTTGAGCGCGACGATCGGCGACGGGTCGAGACGAACGAGGTGGTCGTAGAGCGCGACCACCTGTGACCAGTCGGTCTTAGCGAAGGCCGGTGCGGAGGTGTGCACGGCGTTGATCGCCGCCAGTATCTGAAAGCGCCCGGGTGCCTCGCCGGCGGCGAGCCGGTCGCGCACCAACCGATGTCCCTTCGCGAGCAGTGTCGCATCCCACGCATCGCGATCCTGTTCGTCGAGGCTGACCAGCTGCCCATCGGTCGAGACCCGCGCATCGCGCCGCGCCTCCGTGAGGATCATCAGAGCGAGCAAGCCGGCCACCTCGCCGTCGCGCGGAACAAGGTCGTGAAGCATCCGGGTCAGTCGGATCGCCTCGTCGGTCAGTTCGCGGCGCACCGGATCGGTGTTCGGACCGGTCGCCAGGTAACCCTCGTTGAAGACGAGGTAGAGCACGGTGAGGACGCCGGACATCCGCGCGGGCAGGTCCTCGGCCTTCGGCACCCGGTAGGGGATGCCGGCCGCCTTGATCTTGGCCTTAGCTCGGGTGATCCGCTGCCCCATGGTGCTCTCCTGCACCAGAAAGGCTCGCGCGATCTCCGGCATGGTCAGCCCCCCGACCATGCGCAGGGTGAGCGCGACTCGTGCCTCCATCGCGAGTGCCGGGTGGCAGCACGTGAAGATCAGGCGGAGCCGGTCGTCGTCGATGACGCCGAGAGGCTCCGGCGGCTCGTCGTGGAGCATCCATGCCTCCCTCTGCTTGTCATCGCGCTTGTTCTCGCGGCGGATGCGATCGATCGCCTTACGCACGGCTGTCGTGGTCAACCACGCGCCGGGGTTCGGCGGCACGCCGTGCGCCGGCCACCGTTCGACAGCGGTCGCGAACGCCTCGGCCGCGGCATCTTCGGCGATGCCCAGATCACCGAAACGTCTCGCGAGGGATGCGACCACGCGCGCCCACTCCTCCCGGTGGGCCAGCGTGATCGCCTCCGCGGCGTCGCTCACTGGAACGGCCGCACCTCGATCTTGCGATCGCAGACCCTCGACGCCTCGGTCGCGAGTGCCAGCGCCACATCCAGGTCCGGTGCCTCCCAGACCCAGACGCCGGCGAGGTACTCCTTCGACTCGATGAACGGTCCGTCGCTGACGACCGGATGCTCGCCCCGGTTGTCGATGACGGTCGCGGCGTCAGGGCTCGCGAGCCCGCCCGCGAAGACCCAGTGGCCCTCAGCGATCAGTCGTTCGTTGAACTTGCTGATGGCGGGACGCCTGTCGGTGCTGCCCGGGTCGGCCTTGTTGTCGATCACGGATACCAAGTACTGCATCTGAAGATCATCTCCTTCGTGAAGTGTCACGCCGTCGCGTACTGCGGGCGGCCCGCCGGCCGGTAGCGCTGGATCGCGACGCCCTTCGAGTCGATGCGGGACTCGAGCAGCTCGAGCGCGAGATCCGGACCGGACTCCGGGAACAGCCGTGCACCCAGGCCGACGATCACCGGGATGACGATCATGGCCATCTCGTCGACCAGCTCGTTCGCCAGCAACCACCGGATGAGGGCGCCGCTTCCGTGCACCTGCAGCTCGCCGCCCGGAGCGGCCTTCAACTCTTCGATCGCCGCAGCGAGATCGCTGCCGAGCACGATGGTGTTCGCCCACTGCGGCGCCGACAGAGTGGTGGAGGCGACGTACTTCGGCGTCCCATTCAGCGCCACCCCGATCGGATGCGCGCGCATGCTCTCGTCGGATCCCCACGAGCCGGCGAACAGCTCGTATGTGCGCCTGCCGAAGAGAAAGGCTTCGGCGTTCTGGTAGGTCTGCGTGATGAACGCCCTGGTGTCGTCGTCGCCCTTGCCGAGCGCCCACCCACCGCGCTCGAACCCGTTCGGGTGGTCGCGGGTCGGTGCTCCGTTGTTCTGGATCACGCCGTCGATGGAGATCTGGGTCATGGTGGTCAGCTTCATGGTCACGCTTCCTCTGCCTCGGCACCGCCCCTTGTGGGCGGTCTCACCGGTGCTACGAACGCGACGGACCTGATCCGACATCGTCGTGGGAATTCGTGATGAGCTCCCGTCATTTCGCGGCGCTCCCCGCGCGGCGGGTGGCGTTCGGGGTCTCGCCGAGCACGGTGCTGTAGCGGCGGGAGAAGTGAGCGTAGTCCGCGTACCCGAGCTGCGCCGCGAGCGCGCTGAGGTCGGTCTCCGGCTCCTGGTAGAGCGTGACCGCGGCGGCCTGCAGCCGTCGGCATTCGATGAGCCACTTGGGACCGAGCCCGAGGTACTCCCGCACCGTGCGCTCCAGCGTGCGGGGTGCGACCTCGAGGCGCGCTGCCAGTTCCGAGGCACGGTTGATGGATGCCTCCATCTCTGCCAGACGGCACGCCTCGTCGACGAGGCGGTCGCGCTCGCCCACGCACTCGGCGTACGGGAGCAGCCAGTTTGTCAGCGCCTGGACGAGCGGCTCGCGCGACCGCTGCGCCATGGCATCCGCGATCCGCTCGACCGGGGCGTCGTCGAGTGGGACGCCCTCGGCCGGCACGGCCCGTGGCAGCACACCGTGCCCATCGAGCAGGATGCGTCCAGCGCTCGGTCGCAGCAGCACGCCGACCGCCGAGCCGCGGCCTTCGAGGCGGCGAACGCTCACCCGTCCGGTCGGCGGGAACAGGCCGCCCGTCACGGCATCCCCAGCCGCGCCCTCGACGACCACGTTGAACGCCGGGTACGTCAGCACGCGCTGGTCGACCGTCTCGCCGTCCGCGACATCCCAGCGCACCATCCAGACATGCCGCACGAGCTCGTCCAGCGCCGAAGGCAGCGTGAATCGGTCGAACACGGCGCGCGGGTCGCCCGGGTTGAGGTGCCCGCGCGAGCGCGGTGCGGCATCCGCCATCGTCTTCCCCGTCATGCGCGTCGCTCGATGTCGCAAAAGTACAAGACGGCACCGACTGCCGATGCGTAGCGTCGAACGCATGAGTGAGAACACCACGACCGAGCGCGTCACGGCGGCGAACGGCCCGCACACGACCAACGGGATGCCGCACGGATCCACCTCGATCACACCCCACATCGTCGTTCACGACGCCGCCGAGGCGCTCGACTTCTATCGCGACGTCTTCGGCGCCCGCGTGCTCGACGTCACCCGTTTACCCGGTGGCGACGGCATCGCGCACGCCGTCGTCGACTTCGGGAACGGCATGCTCACGCTGAGCGACCCGCTCGAGTCCGTCGGACTCGTCGCCCTCGACGACCCCGAACGCCGCCCGTACTCGCTCGCCGTCTATGTGACCGACTGCGACGCGGTGACGGATGCCGCGGCATCCGCCGGCGCGACAGTCCGGGAACAGCCGGCAACGTTCGTCACCGGCGACAGGTACTCGTCGATCCTCGACCCGTTCGGAGTGCGGTGGGCGGTGATGACCCGCGTCGAAGACCTGTCGTTCGAGGAGAGCGCCGCCCGCGTGGCAGCGTGGGCTCAGGAGCAGAGTTAGAGCGCAGGAGCAGAGCTGAAGCTCAGGAGCAGAGTCAAGGATCAGACGCCGCCGAGGGTCGGCCGGCCGACGCGGACCGGAGTGGAGTTCTTGCGGAATAGTTCTAAGCGATATATCGTTGACGTGTCTTAGATAGTCACGTTAGGAGATTCGCTATGAGAAACGACTACTTCCACGGCGACGAACACCGTCGCCACCACGACCACCCGGCACGCCCGTCCTTCGGCGGGGACCCCTGCGGAGGCGCACCTCGCCGGCATCACCACGATGCCGCGGACGGACACGGCTCGGCCCACCATGGTGCTGGCCGAGGCGAGCCGGGCTTCGAGCACGGGGCGAACGCGGAGGGTGGCCCGGGTGAGGGCCACGGCGGTCCAGAGGGCTTCGCAGGCTTCGGCCCACGCGGCTTTGGCTACGGACGCCGCGGCTTCGGCCCCACGTTCGACCCCCGCGGGTTCGATCCGGCCGCGTTCGCCGCGTTCGGCGGCCGAGGGCGCAAGCGTGCGTCCCGCGGAGACATCCGTGCGGCCATCCTGAGCCTGCTCGCCGAGGAGCCCAAGAACGGCTACGCGCTGATCAAGGCCATCGCCGAGAAGACCGACGGCCTGTGGAAGCCGAGCCCCGGCTCGGTGTACCCCACGTTGCAGCAGCTGGTCGACGAGGAGCTGGTGGAGGCGACCGGTGACGGCCGTCGCACCGACTACGCGCTGACGGATGCCGGCAAGGCCTACGTCGCAGAGCACCAGTCGGAGCTCGACGCGGCATGGCAGGCCGCGCCCGGGCTGAGCGCCTCAGGCGCCGCGCTGCACGAGGCCGTCGGCAAGCTCATGGGCGTGGTGCATCAATACCGGTTCGCCGCGACCGACGAGCAGCGCAAGCAGGCCGCCGAGAAGATCGATGAGCTGCGCAAGGCGCTGTACCTGATCCTCGCGGAGTGATCTGCAGCCCGGCCGCGCGTGTGCGGCCGTCGTCGAGCCACCCGGAAAACGTCGCGCCACCCGGAAATCTGCCCAGATTTCGGGGTGGCTCGGCAATACCCGGGTGGCTCGCTGCGGCTCAGCCCACGACGTCGCCGTCCAGGTAATACCAGCGGCCGTGCTCGCGCACGAAGCGGCTGCGCTCGTGCAGCACACCGCCGTCGCGGGCGCGTCCGGGCGCGGGCAGGATGCGCCAGAACGCGCGGAACTCCACCTCGCCTCTTTCGCCGTCGGTATCGGTGTCGAGGATGTCCAGCCGCCGCCACTCCATGGCGGGGTCGAGATCGAGCGAGGCGGGACGGGTCGACGGATGCCATGTCGCCAGCAGATACTCCACGTCACCCACCGCGAACGCCGAGTAGCGCGACCGCATCAGCGTCTCCGGAGTGGACGCGATCGAGTCGCCGCGGTGCAGGCATCCGCAGCACTCGTCGTACCTCTCGCCGCTGCCGCACGGGCATGGGGCGGTGCCGTCGTTTGCACTCCCGCTCATTCGCTCTCCCGCATCCCGCTCGACCGGCAGGCCGCGTGGGCTACCCATCGAGATCGCGTTTCACTGGCGAAGAATGTCGTTCCAGAGCAACGCATCAGCATCTTCTGTCAGTCAAACGAGATCTCGGTCCTGTCCGCAACGCGAGCTCACGGCTCGGGCAGCGGGGTCGCTTCGAGGGTGCCGGCAAGCATCCGCTCGTTCAACTCGGCCAGCTGCCGGGTGAACAACGCCGCTCCACCCTGCGCCGGATGACGCAACGCCGGTGCCGCGATGCCCGCCGCCTCCAGCGCGCCCTGCGCCTTGCGCCCGACCGCCGCGATCGTGCGCACGCCGAAAGCCCGCGCGAGCTCGAGTCCGACCGGCGCTCCCGCGCGCACCTCGGGCGAACGCGGCGCGCGGTTGGTGCGCCGCTCGCCCGCCACGAACGGATGGTTCGGATAGACCGACCACAGCAGCGGCAGCGGTCCGCGCCAGGATTTCAACGCGGCCCAGACCACCCGCGATGACGCCTCCCAGGGGGCATCCGGATGCTTCGGCAGTTCGAGCCCGTCGCCCTCGGGTCGTCCGCTGATCAGGCCTGGACGGGTGTGCACCTCGCGCACGCTGGTGAACGGAACGCCGCTCACGGTCATGCCGCGGTGCCCTGGCGCCTCGCCGAGGAGCAGGATCTGCGGTTCCACCTCCGCCATCAGGCCGAGGTACCGCAGCAGGTTCCGCCGTCGGAGCGCACCGTGCGGGGTGCCGGCGTCGTACAGGAACTCCGCATCGTCGGGTGTCTGGGCGGCGACGGCATCCAGTGCGGCGAGGAACCGCGTGAGATCGGGCTCGCGACGCACACCGCCCACAGCCTCCGCAGCGATATCGGGCTCGCTCACTCCTTCTCGCGCAGCCAGTGCGAGCGCTTGAACGTGCGACCCCACCACGCGGTCAGGCCCTCGCCCTGGTACTGCTCCGGGTCGGCCTCCAGCACCGCGTCGCCCTCGGGCGCCGGGAGCCCGGCCACCTCCGACGCGTCGATCGACGTCGCGACCCCGTCGGTCGTGATCGAGGTGACCTGGTTCGCATCCACGAACCGCAGCCCGTGGTGAGTGCGCACGGCGAGGCCGTCGAAGAGGTCGAGCGAGGCATCCTGCAGCACGTGCTCCACGGTGCCGAGCTCGTCGCCACCGGATGTGGTCACGCGAGCACCCTTCTGGAGCGCTGTGTAGGCGATGGGTTCGGGCATGGATGCCACCATACGCCGCAACACCGGGTGGCAATCTCTCCGACGTGTGACGTCCGCGCTCGTTCTCGACGGCTCCCGGGTCTGCGGTGAAGGCGGCCGGCAACTGTTAGCGTGCTGTGGGCAAGCATCCGTGATTCTGGGGGGATTAGCGATGCGGTGGGGGCGTGCAGCGTCGGTCGTCGCGCTCGTCGCGCTCGTCGTGATCGGCGTCGTCGGCATCACCGTCGCGCCGCTGCAGCAGAGCCCGGTCGCGACCTCGCGGTATGCGTTCCTCGACGCGATGTCATCGGGCAAACAGGATGCCTACCTCGAGAAGCACCCGGACGCCGCGGTCGGGCTGCTCAACCTTCACCCCGAGGCGAATGCGGCCGCGTGGCGCGACTTTCCTAAGGACCTGCGCCACGACCTCGCCGAGACCCTGCCGTCGCTCATCGGTGGGATGGAGGGTGTCGACTACGCGTCGCGCGACGTCGCGAACCGAGCGTGGCTGGCATCCCTCATCGCGTCGACGCAGCGTGCCGTGAAGAGGCATCCGTCGAATGCCGTCGCGCAGCAGAAACTGAGGTGCCTGCTCGCCGTCAGGGCGGCGTTGAAGGTGCACAAGCCGCGCCGGTACCTGGTCGACCTCACGGACGACCCGAAGCCGCTCGCCGCCATCGCGATCGGTAACCCTGACAAGGCGAGCATCGTCTCGTTCACCGTGCCAGGCATGGGCACGTACAGCGACGACATGCAGCTCTGGGCGGAGGGTGCGCAGAATCTCTACGACGCGCAGGGCGAAGCGGGCGCGACGAAGAAGCGGGCGACCGTCGCCTGGATCGGCTACGTCACGCCGCCGCCCGGCATCGATGCGGCGCTCGGCCAGTACGCGCACATCGGGGCGCAGAACCTGGTCGAGGCGCTCGAGGGGTTCTGGGCGACCCGGGGCAAGAAGGCTCGCGACAAGGTGACGCTCAACGTCGTCGCGCACTCGTACGGCACGACGACCGCGGCGGATGCCCTCGCCGCGAAAGACCTAGGCGTGTACTCCTTCGTGATGCTGGGCTCCGCGGGCATCGAGCAGAGCGTCGGCTCGGCGCGCCAGCTGCACGCCAAGCATGTCTACGCGGGCGAAGCGACCGGCGACACCGAGGCGAGGTGGGGGCGCATCTCGCGCATCGACCCGCGCTCGCCGTCGTTCGGTGCCATCCCACTCGCGGTCGACGGCGACCCGAACAAAGACGAGTTGCCGGTGACCGGCCACACGCCCATCCTGCACTCCGACTGGAACGACAACCCCATGTCGAGTGCGTGGGCGAAGTTCACGAACGTCGACGAGTTCGCCCAGAAGTATCTGGATCACATCCAGACGTACGGGTATCTGGATGCCGGCACCGAGTCGATCGCGAACGTCGCCGCGGTCACGGTGCCGCTGCGCCACACCGACGCCCACGACGCGACGGTGTCGCCGCGCGGCTGAGCCCGTGCCCCTTCACCGGGGAGTGACGCTCAGCGCGTGACAGTCGCTGCTGCTTTGCTGCCGGGAAAGAGGAGTACGGCTAGTGCGGCGCCGATCGCCGCTCCGATGAGTTGCGCGGGTAGCCGGCATCGGCGGAAAGCGAGGTCGCGGCGATGCCGGAGCCGACCACGGCGAGGGTGAGCATGCCGGTGCCCAGCAGCTCGGCGATGCACGCGCGCCAGAGCGGATGCCGCCTCGTCATTCAGACGGTCGTCAGTAGGCCGGCGACTGCGTTCAGCGCACCGGGAACAAGGCGGTAGTAGTGCCAGGTGCCGCGCTTGGTCACGGTGAGATATCCCGCGTCGACCAGCACCTTCAAGTGATGCGAAACGGTGGATTGGCTCAATCCGAGCGGGTCGGTCAGATCGCACACGCACGCCTCGCTGTCTGCGTGCGCGGCCACCATCGACACCAGTCGCAGCCGGGCCGGGTCCGCCAACGCCTTCAACGACTTCGCCAGGGACTCCGCGTTGACGGTGTCGATGGGCTCGCGGGTGATCGGGGCACAGCACGCTTGCAGATCGCGGATCGGCAGGAGTTCGGTGACGGACATGAGACCAGTCTCGCATATAGATTGACAGACATCGATGTTTAATCGCAGACTGTCTGCATCGACATCCGTCGATGGAAGGAAGGTTGATCATGACCGGTTGTTGTGACCCGGAAGAGGGCTGCTGCGAGCCTGGCTGCTGCTGACCCCTTCGACCGGCCGCCACATCACCGTGGCGGCCGGTCCACCTGATCACCGGAGAAAAGATGACCGAGCGTTACGAGGATTGGGATCTCACCGACCCCGCGGGACTTCCGCTCGAGAGAGTACGCCCGGTCCGGGACGAGATTCGCCGGCGGGTCGAAGCGTTGGTCGCAGAGCTTTACGCGGAGTAGCGGCGCCGCTTACTCTCGACCCACCGAAAGGAGGCGACATGGCGATCACCATCCGGCCGATGCGAGCCGACGACTGGCCCGCAGTGGAACGGATCTACCAGCAAGGCATCGACACTGGGAATGCGACGTTCGAATCCAAGCCGCCGACCTGGGCCGAATTCGACTACGAGAAGGTTGACAACCCGCGACTGGTCGCGGAGCGCGATAACCAGGTGGTCGGTTGGGCCGCCGCCACCCGAGTCTCCTCGCGCTGCGTCTACGAGGGTGTCATCGAACACTCCGTCTATGTGGAGGAAGACGAGCGTGGTCGCGGGATCGGCCGGGCCCTGCTCGATGCGTTCGTGACCGCCTCCGAAGCCGAGGGGATCTGGACCGTGCAGTCGGGCATATTCCCCGAGAACCGATCAAGCCTCGCGCTGCACGCCGCAGTCGGATTCCGCACCGTCGGGGTACGCGAACGCGTCGGCAAGATGGGGTTCGGTCCCTACGCCGGCCAATGGCGCGACGTCGTGATGATCGAACGGCGCAGCACCGCGGCCGGCCGATAGCGGTGCATGCCGATGCTCACCCCACCTCGTCGGGCGTCTCGGGCGCCGGCTCGTGGGGCCGCGCGGACCACACCGCGCCGATGCTCGCACCGATCACGAGTAGCACTGCGACCACGCCCACCCACGTGAACCGCTGCCCGAGAAGCACGAGCCCCGCGAGCGCCGCCGTCGCGGGCGCCAGGCTCATCAGCGTGGCGAACGTCGAGGCGTGCAGGTGCCGCAGTGCGAGCAGTTCCAGCCCGTACGGAATCGTGGACGACAGCAGCGCCACCGCTGCACCGAGCAGCAGCACCTCGGGTCGCAACAGGGCCGATCCAGCCGAGACGATCCCGAACGGTGCAGACGCGATGGCGCCGATGGCCATCGCTATCGCCAGGCCGTCGAACTTGGCGAACCGCCTGCCGGTCTGGCGCGACAGCAGGATATAGAACGCCCAGGACGTACCCGCTCCCGCGGCGAACAGGACGCCCACGAGATCGAGGTGGCCGAAGCTGCCGTCGCCGAGCAGCACCACGCCCATCGCGGCCAATCCCGCCCACAGCCACGCGACGGCCTTGCGTGCCGCCACCACCGACAGCACCAGGGGCCCGAGCACCTCGATCGTGACCGCGGCGCCCAGCGGGATGCGGTCGAGCGACAGGTAGAACAAGCCGTTCATCAGTGCCAGCACAAGGCCGAAGGCGGCCACGGTCATCCAGGAGCCGAGACGGATGCCCCGCAGCCGTGGCCGCGCGATGGGCAGTAGGATCGCGGCCGAGAACAGCACCCGCAGAAACACCATTCCGAGCGAACCGACCTGCGGGAACAGCAGCACCGCGATGGATGCCCCGACCTCCTGGCACACCAGCCCGGCCACCACGAGTGCCGCATACCGTGCGCCGCCAGAGGCCGTACCGCCCGCGGTCAGGTCACCGGATGCCGCACCGCCGGTCGCGCCCTCGCTGGTCACTTCACGGACTCGTCGCCGGCATCCGCCTGCCAGACGCGCGTGCCGCTCGGCGGCTCCTCGCGGAGCCGTCGCATTGCGGCGACGAAGGGCGCCATGCTCTGCGAGTCCGCCCGGTAGCGGTGCGCCGTGCGGGAGATCGTGATCGTGACGATGTCGACGTCCGTCCCCGTCGTGACATCCGTCTCGACGTCGCCGTCGATCAGCACGAAGTCGGGCGCGTCGTGCGGGTCGCCGGACGCGAACACGAGCCACTCCTCGGTGAGGCCGAGCTCGCCATCCACCCACCGCCCCTCACGCAGAGCGGATGCAGCAACCGGCTCCGTCACCAGGAACTGGTTGCGCGGCAGCAACTGCTCGACGTGCACGCGTCGCACCGGCTCGCTCACTGCGGCTCCATCATTCGCGCCCCGTCACTCTGGTTCCAGCACGGGCCAGTCGGCGGGAAGCGGCTGGGCGTCCCATCCGCGCTGCGGGCTCCACGCGGACCAATCGGCGCTGAACGGCCAGTCGTTCGCGCCGGCTATCGCCGTTACGCGGTCGGCGGAGCGACGCGTCAGCTCGGCCTGCTCGGCGGAGATCGTGCCGACACTCACGCACCACTCGAGCTCGTCGGCATCCTTCACTCGGACCGCACGCTCTTCACCGCTGATCACGAGGTCGAGCACCCAGTCCTCGGTGTCGTAGCCGAGCCGCGTGCGCACCCACGGCCGCTCGAAGTTCACGTAGAAGTAGGGAGACCAGACCCCGCCGCGGTCCACCCAGCGCCACACCGACCACGGCTCGCCCCAGGCGTGCACGAAGACCACGCCGTCGCCGTGCCACTCGCGTTCGGAGTGCGTGCCGTCCCACCCGCCCCGCACCAGGTTGCGCCCCCGCGGACCGCCTCGTTCGCCGTTGCGCTCCTTGTGCACGGTCTTGGGCGGCTGGTACAGCACGGCCTGACGATCATCGTCCGCGATCACCCGCGCCGTGTGCGCATAGCCGACGTGACGCTCGTGGTGCCCGGGGTCGGCCTCGGCGACGTTGCGCAGCACGACTACGTCACCGAAGGACCAGGGTTCGTGCCGCGCCATGCGCGAAAGCCTACGTGCTCGGGTCTCTCCTGGCGCGGCCCCGACTAACCACGAGGCAGTCGAGTGAGCACGCACCGGACGAACCTCCACCATGCGGTCGAGCGAGCACGCGTCCAACCAACCACCACGGGACGGATGGCTGTAGCGTGCTCGCTGGCCCGTTCCGCGCTCGTCCCCGGGGCGCGCCCGGCTCAGGA
The DNA here is from genome assembly GCF_054780095.1 of Humibacter ginsengisoli. Taxonomy (NCBI): domain Bacteria; kingdom Bacillati; phylum Actinomycetota; class Actinomycetes; order Micrococcales; family Microbacteriaceae; genus Humibacter; species Humibacter ginsengisoli. The sequence goes on along the minus strand of NZ_BAAGWZ010000012.1, from coordinate 85,437 downwards.
GACCGCCCGCACCACTGCCACGCCGAGCGGCGAAAGCGTGAGCGCATCCGCGACCGCCGCGTCGGTCAGCAGATCGCGGCCGGCGAACGGCAGCGACAGGGTCGCGGCATTCGTCTCCGAGTGGTTGAGCACGAACAGGAACCGGGCATCCGCCGACTCCCGCACCGTGACCTCGACGTCGGCCGGTGCATCGGGCACGATCGGCTGGATGCCGGCTCTCGCCGCCTCGTCGTTCAGCACTCGGGCTAGAGCGGATGTTTCCAGCCGCGTGCCGATGTACACCACGTGACCTTCGCCCACAGCGTTCTCCAGCACGGCGGGGCGCCCCTCGAGCAAGCCCGTCGTGTACACCGCGCGTACCGACGCGGATTCCGCGTGCAGGCTGTCCTGCCACCAGTCGGCGGTGGTCACGAAGCCAGGGTCCCCGAAGCGCACGCCGAACGACTCACCGTCCCGAGCCGGCCAGTACTCGTCGATGTATCCGCCGATCAGCTCGCGCAACCCGCCCGGATACGCGGGTTGCCGCACGTTGTTGTTCTCGTCGACCACGCCGGAGAAGAACGAGCACACCACGACACCGCCAGCCGAGACGTAGCGCGTGAGCGCCGAGACGAAGCGGTCCGTGACGAGGTAGGCGTTCGGAACCACGATCATCCGGTAGCCGGAGAAGTCGGAGTCGAACGAGACGACGTCCACCGCGTGGTGCGCCTCCAGCAGCGGCCGATAGTGATCCAGCACGAGCTGCGGGTAGTCGAAGTCGTTGCGCGGCAGGCCGTGCGTCTCGGTGAGCGCCCACCAGACATCCCAGTCGAAGAGCACCGCGACGTCGGCGTGCGACCCGGATCCGAGGGCGTCCTTGATCGACGGCAGCTCGTTGCCGAGCCGCTCGATCTCTCCCCAGGTGCGGGATGCTGGTCCCGAGTGCGGCAGCATCGCCGAGTGGAAGCGCTCCTGCCCGCCGCGACTAGCGCGCCATTGGAAATACAGCACGGTGTCCGATCCGTGCGCGATGGCCTGGAACGACCCCGCACGCATCAGTCCCGGCCGCTTCACGTTGTTCACCTTCCACTGCGACACAGCGCTCGTCGCCTGCTCCATGAGCACCCACGGCTCGCCCTTGAGCGAGCGCATCACGTCGAAGTTGAACGCGGCGGCGACCCAGGAATCGGTCTCGCCAGGGTTCGGGTAGATGTCGAGGGCGACCGCGTCTTCCTGCTTCGCCCAGGCCCAGTAGTCGGCGTTGCGGTAGAAGCGCATGAAGTTGGTGACGATCGGGATGTCGTCCCGGAATGAGCGCACGATGTCCCGCTCCGCGACGAAGCACTCGAGCAGGGCATCCGAGACGAAGCGTTTGAAGTCCAGCTGCCTGGCCGGGTTCATCCACGATCGCGGGACGGCGGGAACATCCACCTGATCCCACGACGTATACCGCTGACTCCAGAACCGGGTGTACCAGGCGTCGTTCAAGGCATCCAGCGACCCGTAGCGCCGCCGCAGCCAGGCGCGGAACGCGACCGAGCTCTGCTCGTTGTAGGCGGTCGGCCCGTACTCGTTGCTGATGTGCCACATCGCCAGCGCTGGATGCTCCGAGTAGCGCTCAGCAAGCGCCCGCGTGATGATGGCAGCGCGCTCGCGATACACCGGCGACGACGGGTCGTAGTGCAGCCGGTTGCCGAACCCGAACGTCTCGCCGTCGGCCATGACCGGGAGCGTCTCCGGGAACTGCTTCGACAGCCAGACCGGTGGCGCCATCGTGGGAGTGGCCAGGTCGACGGCGATGCCCGCCGAGTGCAGCAGGTCCATCACCTCGTCCATCCACTCGAACGTGAACACGTCGGGTTCCGGCTCCAGCGACGCCCAGGCGAACACGCCGAGCGTCACGAGGTTGACGCCCGCCCGCCGCATGAGCTCGACATCCTCACGCCAGATCGAGGGGTCCCACTGCTCCGGGTTGTAGTCGCCGCCGAACGCGAACCTGCCGAGGCGGGCGCGCAGGCCGTCCATGCGGGCGCGGCTGTGCTGCGGGTCAAGGGGACGGTCGAGCGTCACGACGTGAACTCCTCGGTCAGACGGCGCACGAGCGGGCGTGAAGCGAACACGGTCAAAAGGGCGAACGGTGCGACCAGGATGCCTGCAGCCACTTCGCTCCCCAGGTACATGAGCCCGCCGGCGGCGGCGGTCAGAGCTGCGGCGGCCAGCAGCCAGCGCGGGTTGCGGGTCAGTGCGTACACCGCCAGGCGCATCACGTCGCGCAGGCGGAACGAGAAGAACGCGACGATCACGAGCACGGTGCTGCCCCAGAGCACGGCGGCGGCGCCGAGCGCGATGAGCAGCCACGAGACGGGGGCCGGCAGGCCCGAGGTGAGGTCGAACGCGAGCACGAAGAGCAGAGCGAAGTACGGAGCCCAGAACAGGAGCGACTGCCGCCATCCCAGGCGATAGCCGCGGAGAAAGAGACGGAAGGGTTCGATGTCGCGACTCTCGGTGTAACCGCGCATCGTGTAGAGGGCGGCGACCCAAGCCGGCCCGATGGAGAACCCTCCGATGAGAAGCAGGAACTGGCCGCCGATCGGAACCAGCGGCGAGACGAACACTGCAGCGCTGAATGGCAGGGTCGCGATGCCGAACGCGGCCGTCGTGCCGAGCAGCCCATAAAGCGCATGCATGGCGCGGAACCACGGCTTGCCGAAGACGTCGCGCTGCGTCGTCGTGCTCCCCGCTGGTTCCGCGCCCTGCCACATGAGCTCAGCCGATCTTCTTCTGCACCGCTGCGTAATAGCGGTTCGCGTTGTCGACGTAGGTCTGCATGCCCTTGCTCTTCAACGAGGAGACGTACGAGTCCCACTGGTCGAAGCCCTGCTTGCCGAGAATGAAGTTCAGCGTCGCGGTGTTCGCGGTGTCGATCAGCGCGGTCTGCTGCAGGGTGGCCTGCTGAAGCTGTGTCGGTGTGTAGGGAACGCCCGGCGACGGCGGGATCTGCTTGTACGTCGACATGACCTTCTGCCAGGCGAGCTCCTCCGGGGGCATCGTGGAGTCGACGATCTTCGTCGTGCCGCCATACATGAAGTTGCCGCAGGAGAAGCCCATGTCGTTGCGGATGTCGGTCTTCGCATTCGGGTCGCCGAATCCGTAGGCGGAGAGCTTGTAGCCCGGGAGCAGCTCGTATTTGCCGTTCTTGACCTCGTAGGTCTTTCCTTCGATGCCCCACTTGAGGAACACCTGTGCGTCGTCGGAGTACCAGAGCCAGTCGATGAACTGCAGAAGCGCCTTGAAGTCGGACTTCTTGGTGGCATCCGTCGACACCATGATGCCGTTCTCGAGCCGCGAGCCGGTGATGACCTTGCCCAGGGGGCCCGCAGGGGACGGCAGCTTGGCGATCTTGAACTTTCCGGCGCCGAGGTTCTGCTCCATGGCCGTTCGAGAGAGCACGAGCGTCTGTGCGTTCACGTTGATGAAATAGGACTTGCCCGTGTTGAACTTCGCCAGCGCCTGATCGTCGCTCTGCGTGAAGCTCTCCGGATCCATCAGCCCTTCGCTGACCAGCGAGGCGAAGTACTTGAGCAGATCCTTGAACTGATCGGATGCCGGCGCGAACGAGAACTTCTGCTTCTTCGTGTCGAAGAGCAACCCGTTGCCGATGCCCCAGTTCGGGCCTGCCATCGTTCCCCACGTCGCGGCCGCGAGATTGAGCGTGCTGGCCCCGAGCCAGCGGTCGGAGAACGGGTACTGGATCTCCGGATGCTTCTGCTTGACCTTCTTCAGCGCGGAGTGCAGCTCGTCCCATGAGGTGGGAGTGTCGATACCGTCGGCCTCGAGGATGTCGGTGCGCGCGCCGATCGTGTAGTCGACGAACAGCGTCTGGTGCAGGCCCGGAAAGACGTAGTACTTGCCGTCAGCCTGACGGATCGTGGCCAGGTCGGGCTCGAGCTTCCACTTCTTCACCTTGTCGGTGAAGTTCGGCATGTACTGCGTGTAGTCGCTCGCGGCGATGATGGCGCCGCCGCCGACGAACTGGGTCTCGGAGCCCGGGTAGGTCTTGGCGATGACGTCGGGCGCGTTGCCGGAGTTGATCAGCAGCGACCGCTTCGTGTTGTAGTCGGCGTACGGCACGATCGTCGGATTGAACGTCACGTTCGTCTTCTCGGTGATGTCCTTCCACAGCTCCCACGAGGACTTCTCCGGGTAGGCGGGGTTGTCCTGGAAGAGCAGCGAGACGGTCAGAGGCGTCGTCGCCTTGAACTGCTCGTTCACGCCGAGCGACTTCATCGCGCCCTTGGTCTTACCGGTGAACGGGTCTTTGCCCGACGACGACGTGCTGTCGGTCGACGTGCATCCGGCGAGCAGCCCGACGGTGATGCCCGCCAGGCCCAGCGCAAGCACGTTGCGCCGTGAGAGTTCGGTGGTCATGGCTGTGAACCTCCAGGTTTGGATGTGGGTGTGGGGTGGAACGAGCCGATCACGGACTGCGGATGCGCCAGGCATCCGCTGCTCAGCCCTTGACGGAGCCGAGCATCACGCCCGAGATGAAGTAGCGCTGGATGAACGGGTAGACGCAGAGGATCGGCAGCACGCTGAGCACCATGGTCACGGCCTTGATGTTCGCGTTGATCTGCGTGAGGTCGCCGGCCGCGCTGGCCCCGGATGTCTGTGCGCTGCTCGCCCCTGCGATGAGGTTGCGCAGATAGATCGTCACCGGGAACAGGTTCGAGTGGTCCAGGTAGAGGAACGCCTGGAACCACGAGTTCCAGTTCGTGACCGCGTAGAACAGGATCATCGTGGCGAGCACCGCCTTGGAGAGCGGCAGAACGATGCGCCACAGCGTGCCGTAGGTGCTGAGCCCGTCGATCTCCGCGGCCTCCTCCAGCTCGCGAGGCATGTTCTCGAAGAACGACTTCATGATCAGCAGGTTGTAGACGCTGATCGCGTTCGGGATCACGACCGCCCAGATCGTGTTCGTCATGTGCAGGCCGTTGACCAGCACGTAGTTCGGGATGAGTCCGCCGGAGAAGAACATCGTCACGACGGCGAGGCCGATGAAGAACTTGCGGCCCTTCAGCTCGGGCTTGGAGACCGCGTAGGCGAACATCGTGCTCAGCACCATCGAGATCGCTGTCGCGACGACGGTGTACAGCACCGTGTTGCCGTAGTTGATCCAGAACATCTTGTCGCTGGCGACCACCTTGTAGGTGTCGAGATTGAATCCGAGCGGCCAGACGGTGACCTGGCCGAACTGGATGTACTTCTCGCTGCTGAACGACTCCGCGATCACGTTGAGGAACGGGTACAGCGTCACAGCCACCGCGAGCAGCAGGATCACCGCGTTGACCCAGCCGAAGATGCGCTGCCCGCGGGTCACCTGCAGGCGAGACCCTCTTCTGCTCGGCGTCCGCGAGCCGAGAGTGAGCGCCACGGTCGCGTCGGACACGCCGTCCTTCGCGCCTGCATTGTCGATCACGGGGACCGGGTTGTTGATCACCACAGGCTCGCTCCGATCAGGCGACGGGAGATGAAGTTGGCGGAGACGACGAGGATGAGCCCGATCACGGCTTCGAAGATGCCGATGGCTGCGGCATAGCTGAAGCTCCCGGACTGGATGCCGACGCGATACAGGTAGGTGGAGATGACGTCGGCGGTGTTGTAGATCGCCGGGTTGTAGAGCAGCAGGATCTTCTCGAAGCCGACGGCCATGAAGCTGCCGATGTTGAGGATGAGCAGCGTGATGATCGTGGGACGGATGCCCGGCAGCGTCACGTGCCAGATCTGCCGGATGCGGCTCGCTCCGTCGATCCGCGCCGCCTCATACAGGCTCTCGTCGATCGTCGTGAGAGCGGCGAGGTAGAGGATGGTGCCCCATCCGGCGGTCTGCCAGATCTCGCTGATCACGTAGATGGCGGGGAACCAGCCAGGGTCTTGCAGGAACTCGATCTTGTGCATGCCGAACACGCTCAGCAGCTGGTTGATCGATCCGGTCGCCGAGGTGAGCTGCATGATCATGCCGGCGACGATGACGATCGAGAGGAAGTGCGGCAGGTAGGTCGTGGTCTGCACGAACCTCTTGAATCCCCGGTTGCGCACCTCGTTCAGGAGCAGAGCGAGGATGAGCGGCACCGGGAACCCGAAGATCAGGGTGAGACCGCCGAGCATGATCGTGTTGCGGAAGACCTGCCAGAACGACGGGTCCGAGAGGAACATCGTGAAGTTGTCGAAACCGACCCAGCCTTCGCCGAAGATGTTCCCGCCCGGCACGTAGTTGCGGAACGCGATGATGTTGCCGGCCATCGGCACGTAGCGGAACACCACGAACCAGATCACGGGCAGCACGAGCAGCGAGTAGAGCTGCCAGTTGCGCCACCACGGGGTGCGTCGACGTTGCCGGCGCGCTTTCGGCGCTGGCTCGGCAGCGGTGTCCGCGCGTGGCGTCACCATGGTGCTGGTCATGCGCATCGTCCCTTCTCGTCACTCGTGCGATGAGGGGACTGCGCCACCGCACTGTGGTATTCCGAACTGGATCGCTTCCGGACCGTGATCGTTTCGGTTCAGTTACCGAAAGTCGTTTCGATCGGATATCGAAAGTGAAGCTAACCCAGGATCGTTCGCGGTGTCAACCGGTAAGCGCTTGCCATGCCCCCAGTGCGGGTGCGGGTACCGTTCGAACGAAAGCAGCGACGCATCCGTGAGCACCGGCAAGACCGCGTAATCACGCGGAAGTGCGCACGACGTACCGCACTACAGGCGCATCGGCCTCGTCCCGCTGGATGATGGCAAACCGCGGCATCCGTTTGCCATCGAGATGTTCAGCGCGTGGCGCGCGCCCGCTTCCCGGCCTTTCGCGGTGCCGCGTCGGAGTCGAATGGCACTGCGCTTCCCCGCTCCACGAGATACGTCGGAAGCTCGAGGCGCTGCGCTCCGCGCACGCCCGCGCCCGATTCCTGCACCAGGCGCACCGCTTCCGCGGCCATCTGCGCCAGTGGTTGGTGGATCGTGGTGAGCGCGGGCGCGAGATGCTTGCTCAGCACCGTGTCGTCGAATCCGATCACCGACAGCTCGGAGGGAATGCGGATGTCCCGCTCCCTGGCCGCCTCGTACAACCCCGCCGCTTGCTGGTCGGAGCTGGCGAAGATGGCGGTAGGACGCTCCTTGAGATCGAGCAGCTCCCCGCCCGCACGGTGGCCGTCGCTGATCAGGAACTCGGCCTCGACCACGAGTTCGGGCCGGTAGGGGATGCCTGCCCGCCGCAGAGCCGCGGCGTAGCCCTCCTGCCGCTCGAGGGCATTGTCGAGATCGCCTCGCCCTGCCAGCAGGCCGATCCGGCGGTGCCCCAGCTCTACGAGCCGGTTCGTCGCCTCGTAACCACCTGACCAGTTGGTGGCGCGGATCGCGGGGAACTGCCACTTCTCCGCGTGTGGCGGATCCACGAGGACCACCGGGATCGTCAAGGTCGAGAGCGCCTGGAGTATCTCGTTACCACGGCTGGGCAGCGCGGCGATCACACCGGCCGAGCGCCGCGTTCTGATGGCCTCGATCCAGCGATCGAGGGAGAAGTTCTCGTGCACGGAGCTCGTGATGATCATGGCGACCTCGCGCGCGGCAGACTCGCGCTCTGCGCCCTTGATGAGCTCGATGGCCCATGCCGAGTCCGCGCCCTCGATCAGGAACTCGACAGCGCCGGAGGCGTTGGAGATGCCGCGTCTGCTCTGGTATCCGGTTGCCTCGAGCGCCGCGAACACCTTGTCGCGCGTGGCCGCAGCCACATCGGCCTTGCCGTTGAGCACCTTCGACACCGTCGGAATGGAGACCCCGGCGTGGGCGGCGACGTCGGCCAACGTGCTCTTCGATCCGGCCATATGAACTTCCTCCTTGACGAGGCTCGGCGTGCGCGGGCCCCGGCAGTACCTCGTTGGCCGGCTCGAACACGTTTCGTTCGAGCCCATTCTTGACGACGGACAGGAGCCGCCGTAGGCTGCCGTTCCGATAATCTATCGAAAAAGTTGCGGACTGGGCGTCGTCCGACTCCGATCAACGATGATTCTAGGGAAGGCCAATACCCGTCATGAGCGCGAAATCACCGCGATCGCTGGGCGTCGTCCACGATGTCGACCGGGAGTTCCGTGTCGTTTCGCAAGCCGCAGGCGCCGGAACATCCGTCGAACTCATGCGCTACGTCTACGCGCCGACGGAACTCCAGTTCGAGTCTCCGCGTCCTTACGTGCATCCGTTGCGAACGCCGAGCGGGCGCCTGGTGTCGGTGTTCCGCCCGTGGGATCACGTGTGGCACAAGGGCATCACCATGGCACTGCCCAACGTCGGCCCTGACAACTTCTGGGGAGGCGCCACCTACACGCGCAAGGTCGGCTGGTACGCGGATCTGAAGAACAACGGTTCGCAGGATCACGACGAGGTTCTCGAGACCGCTGTCGGCGAAGACCACGCCGTGTTCAAGCACTTTCTCGTCTGGCACCGGCAGCCCAGTGACGGTTCCCCGGTGGGAGCAGCGGTTTTCACCGAGACGCGAACGCTCACCGCGACACTCGTGCCGGAGCAGGATGCCTGGGTGCTCGGCTGGCTCAGCGTGCTCACGAATGTGTCCGGCGCGCCGATCGAGATGGGATCGCCCACCACCGAAGGCAGGGAGAACGCCGGCTACGGCGGTCTGTTCTGGCGCGGTCCGCGCTCGTTCACCGGCGGAGCGCTCATCGCGTCGAACGGCGTGACCGGCGAAGACGTTCGCGGAACCCGCGGCGAGTGGGCGGGGTTCTGCGGTCGGCACGACGACGTCGACGGCTCCTCCACTGTGGTGTTCGTCGACCGCACTCCCGATCAGGACCTCGACACGAAGTGGTTCGTGCGCTCCGAACCGTTCGCCTGCATCAACCCCGCGCCGTTCTTCGACCGGGTACGGGTGGTCGACGTGGCCGAGACGATCGAGCTGCACCACGCGGTAGTGATCGCAGACGGGGAATTGGATGCCTCACGGATGGCGGAGCTGGCGGCTGCCACCGGGCGGGCGGACGGTCGTGCCCGCGCGCAGGCTGGTGCCGATGCGACGAACCCTCGAGGCGCCGACGCGGCCGAGCTGGCGGAGGTGCGCTGAGATGACAACCGGCGAGAACACCGCTTCTGCACCCGGCAACGCGCCGACCAGGCGACGGATCACCACCGAGAGCCCGCTCCGCATCGGCATCGTGGGCACCGGTGGCATCGCCCGCGTGCACGCGGAGGGCGTGCAGCGGCTGGAGGGGCGAGCGCGAATCGTCGCCGCGTGCGACATCGACGCAGACTGGGTGCGCGAGTATCAGCGTGCGTGGGACGTGCCCATCGGCACGACGACTCTGGACGAGATGCTCGAAGCCGCCGACCTCGACATCGTGCACCTGTGCTCCCCGCCCGGCCTGCACAAGGAGCAGGCGATCGCGGCGCTGCGGCGAGGCATCCATGTGCTCAGCGAGAAGCCGCCTGCGCTGTCGCTGGCGGAACTCGACGAGATCGCGGAGGCGGAGCGCGAAGGCGGCGCCTGGTTCGCGACAGTGTCACAGCACCGGTTCGGGGCGAGGGCCCTGTGGTTGCGCGACCGCGTGGCCGACGGCGCGCTGGGGCGCCCGCTCACCGCGGTGTGCAACACGCTCTGGTACCGACCCGACTGCTACTTCGACGTTCCGTGGCGCGGCAAGTGGGATGTCGAAGGCGGCGGCCCGACGATGGGGCACGGCATCCACCAGATGGACACCATGCTCTCCATCCTCGGCCCGTGGTCGCAGGTGGTCGCGGTCGCGGCGAGGCAGGCGCGCCCGGTGATCACCGAGGATGTCTCGCACGCGATCGTGACACTGCAGAACGGTGCGGTGGCGAGCGTCGTGAACAGCCTGCTCTCGCCCCGGGAGACGAGCTATCTGCGTTTCGACTTCGAGTACGCCACGGTCGAGCTCGAGCACCTGTACGGGTATTCGGACGACTCCTGGACCATCACGCCGGCGCCCGGTCACGAGGATGCGGTCGCGGATGCCTGGGCTCAGGGCCCCGCAGGATTCGGCAGCGGACACTCGGCCCAGTTCGCCGCGATCATCGCCGCGATCGAACGCGATGAGCCTCTGCCGGTGCCGCTCGAGGATGCCCGCAACACGCTGGAGCTCATCGCCGGCATCTACGCGTCGGCGTTCACGGGTGCACGCATCCATGCCGGCGAGATCGACGCGACATCCGCGTTCTATCGCAGCATGGCCGGAAGCGGCGCACCGTGGGCAGAAGAGGCGGGCAGGAGCGCTTCCGCGCGCGTCGATCGCGACGGTACGGCCGAGGAGGCGGTCGCGTGACGAGCGATGGCGTGGTGACCGAGCCCGACCCTGCGGGCATGGGCGCACTGCGGCGCCGCACCCTCCGCCTGGGCTGTGCCGTCGACGCACGCGCGCTCGACGACGACGCGTACAGCAGCACAGTCGCCCGGCTCTTCGAGGTGGTCACGCCCGAGAACGCGCTGAAGTTCGGTCCGCTGCGACCCGACCGGGAGACGTACGACTTCGGTACGGCCGACCGCGTGATGGAGTTCGCCGAATCGCACGGCTTGGCGGTTCGCGGCCACACTCTCGCGTGGCACAGCCAGCTCGCGGAGTGGGTTGCGGAGACGCCCGAAGCCGAGCGGGAAGGCATCCTGCGCGACCACATCCGTACGGTCGTCGGACGCTATCGCGGGCGCATCGAACAGTGGGATGTCGTGAACGAGGCACTGGATGACGACGCCCGGCCGCGCAGGTCGCCGTGGTTCGAGGCGATGGGCATCGACTACATCGCCGACGCGTTCCGGTGGGCGCACGAAATGGATCCGTCGGCACGGCTGTACCTGAACGACTACAACGTCGAAGACCTCGGCCCGAAGAGCGACGCCTACTACGAACTGGTGCAGCGGCTGCTGGCCGATGGCGTGCCTGTACACGGCTTCGGCGTGCAGGGCCACCGCATCGTAGGCGACCCGCCGAGCACCATGCGCGAGAACCTGCAGCGGTTCGCCGACCTCGGGCTCGAGGTCGCGCTGACCGAGGTGGACGTACGGATGCCCGTGGCCGAGTCCGGGCATCCCTCCGGCGAGCAGCTGGCCGCGCAGGCCGACGACTATCGGTCCATGTTCGACGCCGCGCGGGCGGTCCCCGAGTGCACGGCGTTCGTGCTGTGGGGGCTGAGCGACGCGCACTCCTGGATTCCCGACACGTTCGCGGGCTTCGGCGCCGCGCACGTGCTGGACGAGTCGCTGCAGCCGAAGCCCGCGTTCGATGCGGTCTTCGGGGACGCGCATTACGTGGAGGCGGGCCGCAGGTGAACGGCCTGCCCGGCGGCATCGCGGTGTCGCGCCTACGCGTGTACGACTGGGAGGCATCCGACGGGCAGCGCGGCGGATCGCCGCACCTGCACACGGCGTCTACCGAGGGATACGTCGTACTCGGCGGCCACGGCGCCGTCGAGACGCTGAGCTCCGAAGGGCTGCAGCGCACGCCCCTCGAGCCGGGCGCGGTGGTGTGGTTCACGCCGGGGGACGGTTCACCGGCTGATCAACGCGGACGGAGCACTCGACATCCTCACGCTGATGTCGAACGCGGGCCTACCCGAGGCCGGAGACGCCGTGCTCACGTTCCCGCTCGAGGTGCTGCGCGATCCCGCCGGGTACCGCGAGCATGCGACGCTGCCCGCGCACGGCGATCAGGAGACGATGGCCTCCGCCGCGCGGGCGCGTCGCGACCTCGCGCTCGAGGGCTTCGCCGAGCTGCGTGACCGCGCGTCGCGCAACCTCGACGACACTCTGCGAGACCTCTACTCCGCCGCGGTGGCGCTGGTCGCGCCGCGCGTCGCCGAGTGGGAACACATCGTCGCGGACGGGCCGGCCGCTGCGCTGGATGCCACGGCGCGTCAACTCGCAGCGCTCGCGGTCGGCCGGCCCGGCGAGCTCGAGAGCAGCGGCATCCGCTCCACTCGGCCGGATGCCGGCGCACGCTGGGGCATGTGCGGGCGGCTCATCGTGTGGGACGCACTGCGCATCGCTTGATCGCCGCCGACGGGGATTGCCAGGGCGCGCCCTTCGCACGTGATGACCCCGACGGACATGCTGGGTAGGGTCGGGGCATGATGCGGGCGCGCGAAGGGTCCAGGTTACAAGCCGCGAAGAAGCGCACGGCTCGGCTTGACGTCGGCCGGGCAGCTGCGGTGGCGTTGTCTGTTATCACGTGCACATGTGTTCTCACGGCGTGTGCACCGGCGGCGTCGTCGGGTGCACCCCCGACCGTCGTTTGCGGGACAACGCTCTGGTCGGCGGCGGCGGGAGCTTGGGTACAGGACGTCTCGCGTGGCGGCGCGGTCACGAAATCGTCCGCAGGCGAGTACCTGTTTCTCCGTGTAAGCGACAGCTGCTCCACCGGCGTTAGCGTGCGCGTTCAGCCATCCGACGCCAGCATCATCAAGACAGCTCGGTCCCAGGATGGGCGGCTATCTGCCATCGTCCTGGCGCCCCGACTCCATTCGTTCAGTATCGAGATCGAGCCGCCGCGGGGGGCGCCTAGAACGGTGACCGTGAACGTCGAATACCTGCCACCGCCGTCGGCTAGTTCCCCTGCAAGAACGTAACCTCAGTTGTGTACAGCATGTCGGGTGCCGCGTACGACGAAGTCAACTGATCGGTCCCGTTATACATATCGACGAAATAGCCATCAGTCGTCGCGTCTTCTTGGGCGAAGAAGGAATCCCCGTAAAGGCTTTCGAGGTCCACCGTCCCGAAATCGGGAAGCGTGGTGAGCGAGCCGTCTTCTGTGGTGCGCTCGACGATGAAGTCCGCGGTGTGGCCGGCAGGCGGCGTTGAGTTCGACACCTCATCTGGGTTGACGCAAACGTTCGTTGTCTCGTTGCAGATATCGAATCCGATGAGTCCGCTGAAACCTCGGTTGTAGACCTCAACTTGAATGTGATCCCCGGGGCTCACTGACATGTCGGTGATCTCCTGCTGATTGTTCTGGGGGAAGAATTCCCACCAAAAGTAGTTGCTTTGGAAGCACGTACCCGACGCGCAGTTCAGGTCTTGTTCGGTGCCCGCCTGAGCGAGGTTGCCGGGATCGCCGTTCCACCCGCCCAGACCCGGCCAGATAGACGAGTACTCGACAGGGCCTGAAAGTGCACTGCCGACATCAAGGGTGGGAACGTCCCAAGCCATGTCGACGTATACTGCGTTCGGATCGTTGTCGACAACGGTTCCTGCCCAGTTTGGGTTCGCGGCACCGGACGCGGCGCCACCCGTACTCGTTCCCTGAGCCGCGCTGGGCAATACTTCGCGGTGGTCTGGCCGTGCCTTGCAGGTCATGGTCGTCAACCATCGATAGTGGCCCCGGGCCGCAGCCTGAATCAGTTTGCCGTTCGGTGCTCCGAGAGACTCGGCGAGTTCTTTCGCGTTCCCCTGAACGGACGCTGGCGGCGTACGGACCGTGGCCCCGTCGCAGCCTGTTGTTGTTGAGATCGTCGCTTGTGGCACTGGGGCCGCGGCCGCGGGGCCCGAGGCCACCACACCAGCTCCGATTGCTGTTGCCATGCTCACAAGGAGGGCTGCAAGAGCGCGCAGGCCCCGGGATCGCCGTCTTCTCACTGATGGACTCCTTTGATGCAGATAGGCTCCGTCTGAGCCGATGCTGTGACGCTAGACACTGGACGGTTGTCCAGGGAAGCAATGGCGAGGCTTGCCCCTGTCCGTGCACGGTGCTAGCAATGGCCTGTGAGCGAGACTCGGGCATCTGGCCAGGCAACACGGGCGGAGCTCGGCGAGCAAAACGCAGCCGCGGCGATTCTCACGGCTGCGGCGGTTGAATTCGACCGGTTCGGATTCGAGTCGACTTCGTTCGCCTCGATCGCTTCACGTGCCGACATGTCGAAGTCACTCGTGAGCTACCACTTCCCAACGAAAGCACTCCTAGCTGCTGGCGTCGTGAAATACGCATACAGGGGAGGAATATTCATGATGGATGCTGCACCCGAGTGCGATGGCCTCAGCTCATTGCCCGTCGCGGCTGCCCTCGTTGCCGACGCGCTGCTCCACAACCCGCTTGCGAGGGCCGCAGTGCGGCTGCGCCTGCATCCCGAAGTACAAGACTTCAGCATCCCGTCTCCATATCTGGGCTGGCTGGTGCGGATACGCGAAGTACTCAGTCACACGCAACAAAGCGCCCAACTGAGCGACTCTCTGGATGTCGATCGGGAAGCGAGGCTTATGGTCTCAACCTTCGTCGGACTCGCCAACGTGGCGATGTCCGCCGGAGACACGTTCAATCTGGCTGGCGACATTGCTGTTGCCACAGGCGACCGAGTCTCGGCACTTCGGCGCTGAAGCGGTCGTTGCGCGCGGCGTTTTCGAGCAGTTCGAAGTCCCCGGTACCGTCGCTCAGTGACCGCCGCTACTCGTCGTCCGCGTGCCCGTGGGTCTGCCGGGTGAGGAGCAGCCGCTTCTCGCCGAGCCAGTCCATCACGGCGAACAGCAGGCCGGAGACGACGAACGTGAGGTGCAGCACCACGCGCCAGAGCAGCTCGCCGGTGTCGATTCGGTGATCCTCGGCCAGGCCGGTGAAGTCGGCGAGCAGCCCGATGGCGGAGATCGCCACGATCGAGCCGATGAGCTTCATCTTGAGGCCCGAGAAGTCGACGTGGCCCATCCACCGCGGCCGGTCCTCGGACTTTCGGGCGGCGGCGATCTTCGAGACGAAGTTCTCGTAGCCGGCGAAGATCACGATGAGCACCAGGTTGGCGAGCAGTCCGAGGTCGAGCAGCGCGAGCACGCTCAGAACGATGTCGTCACCGGTGGAGTCGATGATGTGCGTGATGAGGTGCCACAGCTCCTGGAAGAACTTGATCGCGATCGCGACCAGGGCGACCACGAGTCCCAGATAGAGCGGAGCGAGCAGCCACCGGCTGGCGAAGAGAAACCGTTCCCCCGCGTGCTCGACCTGCTCGTACCAGCGTGTTCGGGTGGGCGGGGGTTCAAGACTCATCGGCGGCCTTCGCAGTCGTCGGGATCGGTGACGTGAGCCTACGGTGCTCAACCTGTGAAGGCGCTCAGGATGCCTCGCGTGAAAATCATCGCCAGAGATTCGCGATCTGGCGAAAATCTTTGCCAAAACTCCTTGACACCCGGATGGGAGGGGAGAAATCTCGTCAGGGGTACCCGCAGTGTTGCGGGTCGTTGAAGGAGCAAGCATGAATCACTCATCGTCCGAGCCGGACAACGCCCCTCAGTCCCCCGCCGCCGGCGCCGCGTTCTCCCGCGGACCCGGCATGTCCCGCCGGGCGGTGCTCACCGCCGGGGTGGGAGCAGTCGCGGGATTCGCCCTCGCCGGAGCCGGCCTCGGAGCCGCAGCCCTTCCGGCATCCGCCACTCCGCCGTGGTGGGCGAAACTGTCGCTGCGCCAGCAGGCCGGCCAGCGCGTCATCTACTCGTACCCGGGCGCGACTCCGCCGCAGTCCCTCTTCGACGCCATCGCGGCCGGCGAGGTCGGCGGTGTGATCTTCTTCGGCGAGAACATCAAGAGCCTCACCCAGATCGCCGGCGTCGTGGCGCAGCTGCGCGCGGCACAGGCATCCTCGCCCGTCAAGGAACCACTGCTGTTCATGACCGACCAGGAGGGCGGATACATCCGCAGACTGCCGGGGCAGCAACCGATTCTGTCCGAGAAGCAGATCGGGCTGCAGCCGGATCCGGATGCCGCAGCCACCGCAGCGGGAGCGGGCGCGGCTGCCGCGCTCCGCAACGTGGGCATGAACCTCAACCTCGCCCCGGTGCTCGACGTGTTCCGCACTCCGGGCAACTTCGACGACCAGTGGCAGCGTTCGTACAGCTCGGATCCGGTGCTCGCCGGGCGCCTCGGCGCCGACATGGTCACCGCCCAGCAGGGCGCGGGCGTGGCAGCGACGGCGAAGCACTTCCCCGGACTGGGCGCCGCGACGCAGGCGCAGAACACCGACCTCGGGCCGGTCACTCTCACCCAGTCGCTGAGCGAGCTGCGCGGAGTCGACGAGTTCGCGTTCTCCCCCGCGATCGCGGCGGGAGTGCAGCTCGTGATGACCTCGTGGGCGATCTACCCCGCGATCGACGCGACGTATCCGGCCGGCCTGTCGACCACGATCGTGCAGGGCGAGCTGCGCGGACGCCTCGGATTCGGCGGTGTGACGATCACGGATGCCCTCGAGGCGGGCGCCCTGGATGCGTTCGGAGACACCGGTGCCCGCTCGCTGCTCGCCGCAGAGGCAGGAATGGACCTGCTGCTGTGCTCTGCCCGCGACATGAGTCAGGGACAGGATGCCCTCGACGCGATCACCACGGCCGCCGGCGATGGCACGCTGAACCCCGGTCACTTCAAGCAGGCGCTGCGCCGTGTGCAGTCGCTGCGCGCGAGCCTGTTCTGATCCAAGGCGACCGCACGCCCGCCCGCGACGGCGAGAGTGCATGCCCGCCCCGAGAGCGTGGGGTTTACCCGCTGTCTCGGGGCGAGTGTGCAGTCTCGCGGTGAGCAGCAACCTCGGACGCACCGGGCGACGCCTGCGAATTATTGTGAACGTATGTCCGTGCTCTCCATCGTCATCCTGCTGCTGATGGTCGTCGCCCTGATCGACGCCATCCGCATCGACGACAGCCGGGTGAAGTACATGCACAAGATCGTGTGGATCCTGCTGATCATCTTCATCCCGCTGATCGGAATCGTGCTGTGGTTCGCGCTGGGACGATCGTACGAGGGCGCTTCGCGACCGATCCGGATGCCCCGGCGCCGGCCGCAGGCATCTGCGCCACGGATGTCCGCCCCGATGGGCACGGCGACAGTCACCGTGCAACCGGTGCCATCCCGCGACGGACGCTCGACCGAGCAGCAGCTGGCCGATCTCGAACGGGAGATCGAGGAGGACAAGCGTCGTCGCGCCTCTCTGGAGCAGCGCCGTAACGACGACACCGGCACCCCCGCCGCCTGAGCCGCGGACCCGCGCCGCGGCTTGAGTCTCAGTCCGCGCCGAGATCGAACGCGGCCGCCTCGTTCGCGGCGTCCACTTCGGCCTGCTCGGTCGATTCGCCCGGGCCTGCGCTGATCTCGCCCGCCTCGCCCGCGCCGAGGTCGCCGACCAGCAGCGCGGTCGCGCCGCCGATCACGCCGGACGCCGAGTACTGCTCGAGCCGGGCACGGGAGTCGGCGATGTCGAGGTTGCGCATCGTGAGCTGGCCGATGCGGTCCTCCGGCTCGAACGCGGCATCCCCCACCCGCTCCATCGACAGCTTGTCGGGGTGGTAGCTCAACGCCGGCCCGTTGGTGTCGAGGATCGAGTAGTCGTCGCCACGCCGCAACCGCAGCGTGACCTCGCCGGTGACAGCCGAGCCGACCCAGCGCTGGATGCTCTCCCGCAGCATGAGCGACTGCGGATCGAACCAGCGGCCCTCGTACATCAGCCGGCCGAGCCGGCGGCCCTCGTTGTGGTAGTTCGCGACGGTGTCCTCGTTGTGGATCGCGTTCAGCAGGCGCTCGTAGGCGATGTGCAGGAGCGCCATACCCGGCGCCTCGTAGATTCCGCGGCTCTTCGCCTCGATGATGCGGTTCTCGATCTGGTCGCTCATGCCGAGCCCGTGTCGTCCGCCGATGGCGTTCGCCTCCAGCACGAGAGCGACCGGGTCGTCGTACTCGACGCCGTTCAGCGCGACCGGGCGTCCCTGCTCGAACCGCACACGAACATCCTCTGCCGCGATCTGCACGTCATCACGCCAGAACGCGACCCCCATGATCGGCTCCACGATGGTCATCGGGGTGTCGAGCTGCTCGAGCAGCTTCGCCTCGTGCGTTGCACCCCAGATGTTGGCGTCGGTCGAGTACGCCTTTTCGACGGATGCCCGATACGGCAGGTCACGCGCCTGCAGCCACTCGCTCATCTCCTTGCGTCCACCGAGTTCGGAGACGAAGTCGCGGTCGAGCCACGGCTTGTAGATGCGCAGCCGCGGGTTCGCCATGAGGCCGTAGCGGTAGAACCGCTCGATGTCGTTGCCCTTGTAGGTGGATCCGTCGCCCCAGATCTCGACGCCGTCCTCGAGCATCGCGCGCACCAGCAGTGTGCCGGTCACGGCCCGCCCGAGCGGGGTGGTGTTGAAGTACGTCTTGCCGCCGGAGCGGATGTGGAACGCGCCGCACTGCAGTGCGACGAGTCCCTCCTCGACGAGAGGGAGCTTGCAGTCGACGAGCCGGGAGAGCTCGGCCCCGTACTGTGCCGCGCGACCGGGAACGGCTTCGACATCCGGCTCGTCCGGCTGACCGAGGTCGGCGGTGTAGGTGCAGGGGATCGCACCCTTCTCACGCATCCACGCGACGGCGACGGACGTGTCGAGGCCACCCGAGAACGCGATGCCGACGCGTTCGCCGACGGGAAGGGATGCGAGCACTTTGGACATGCCTTCAAGAATATGGGGCGCCGGGCCGAGCATCCGCCGCGAAGAACTTCGCGACCCATGTCGACTTCCGTGCGCGAGAGGCGACGCGATAGTAAGAGGGTGCGTTTCGCATCCACGACGAACGAGGAGACAACCATGAAGTACATGCTGATCATGCGAGCCACCGACGCCGCCAAGGAGGCGTACGAGGAGATGGACTTCAACGAGGTCATCACCAAGATGGGGCAGTACAACGAGCAGCTCATCAAGGCCGGCGTGCTGCTGGCCGGCGAGGGACTGTCGGACGACGTCGACACGACCGGGTTCGTGGTCGACTTCTCCAGCACGCCGCCGGCGGTGACAGACGGCCCGTATGGGGAGACGCACGAGCTGTTCAACGGGTTCTGGATCCTCCAGGTGAACTCCAAAGAGGCGGCCGCCGAGTGGGCGAGCCGTTGCCCGCTCGGTCCCGGCTCGAAGCTCGAGGTGCGCAGGGTGACCGACGAGAGCGACTTCGCTGACTTCGCCGACAACGAGTACCTCCAGAAGCAAGCCGAGTGGCGCGCGGCGGCCGAGAACGCCTGACGGGCGGGGCGTAGGGGCAGCCATGAACAAGATCCCGGCGAGGGTCGACGCCGTCTGGCGTATCGAGAGCGCACGCATCGTCGCCACGCTCGCCAAGGTGACCGGCGACGTCGGCCTCGCCGAGGATCTCGCACAGGAAGCACTCGTCCAGGCGCTGCAGCAGTGGCCGCGGGACGGCGTTCCCGACAACCCCGGCGCTTGGCTCACGGCGGTGGCCAAGCGTCGTGCCATCGACCAGTGGCGTCGCGGCGAACGACGCGACGACCGCTATCGCGCGATTGCGGCGACGCTTGAGACGGCATCCGAGGATGTCTGGGAGCCGATCGACGACGACGTGCTGCGGCTCGTCTTCACGGCCTGCCACCCGGTGCTCTCGCGCGAGGCGCAGGTGGCGCTCACGCTCCGCATCGTCGCGGGCCTGAGCACGGAGGAGATCGCGCGCATGTACTTCGTGCCGGTCGCGACTGTTCAGCAGCGCATCGTGCGGGCGAAGAAGACGATCGCGGAGGCCCGTGTGCCGTTCGAGACGCCGGATCCTTCGGAGTGGAAGGCGCGTCTCGATGGAGTGCTGAGCGTCGTGTATCTGGTGTTCACCGAAGGATATGCGGCGACATCCGGAAGCGAGTGGATGCGCGCTGATCTGGCGAATGAGGCGCTTCGCCTCGGCCGCATGGTCGCCGGGCTTCTGCCGCGGGAGCCGGAGGTGCACGGCCTCGTCGCGCTGATGGAGCTCCAGGCGGCGCGGTTCGGGGCACGTACGCATTCGGACGGCACCCCCATCCCGCTGGACGAGCAGGACCGGACCCGCTGGAACCGGGCCCAGATCACTCGTGGGCGAGCGGCGCTCGCCCGGGTCGACGCGCTCGGTCGCGGACGAGGCCCCTACGCGCTGCAGGCCGCGATCGCGGAGTGCCATGCGGTCGCTCCGAGCGCGGACCAGACCGACTGGGCCCGCATCGTGCTGCTGTACGAGGCACTCGGCCGGCTCGCGCCGAACCCGGTCGTCGAGTTGAACAGGGCCGCCGCCGTCGCGATGGCGACGGGTCCGGCGACTGCGCTGCAGATCGTCGACCGCCTGGCAGAGCAGGGCGCGCTCCGCGGGTCGCACCTGTTGCCGAGTGTGCGCGGTGAGTTGCTCGCACGGCTGGGCCGCACCGACGAGGCGGCGTCCGAGTTGCGGGCGGCTGCTGCGCTCGCCGGGAACGAGCGGGAGCGTGAGTTCCTGCTCGCGAAAGCCGCGCGACTCTGAGACCGGGGCCCCGCGCACCCCGCGTGCTGGAGCCCCTCGCCGACCCGGGCTATTCGGGCAGCGTGACCACCTGGCCGGCGAAGGCGAACCCGCCGCCGAAACCGAACAGCAGAGCTCGGCCACCACGCGGGAGTTCGCCGTGGTGCCACGCCTTGGAAAGTCCGAGCGGCACGCTGGCCGCCGACGTGTTGCCGGACTCCTCGATGTCGTGGATCACGATCTGCTTGCCCGTCGCGCCGACCGCCTTCGCGAGTGGCTCGATGAGGCGCAGGTTGGCCTGGTGGAACGCGACGACGTCGATGTCCTCGATGGTCACGCCGGCGACTTCCAGTGCACGCCGCACGTGGGATGCGGCCTTCGTGAGTGCCCAGCGCATGATGCCCTGCCCGTCTTGCGAGAACACCTGCGGATCCCCGTCGATCACGACGGCGTTCGTCATGCCCGGCACCGAGCCCCACACCACTGGTGACACCTTGGGCTCGTCGGAGGCGACCAGCACTGCCGCGCCCGCGCCGTCAGCAGTGAGGATGCAGGTGCGCCGGTCGCTCCAGTCCGTCACGTCCGACAGTCGCTCGGCGCCGATGACCAGCGCGCTCTCTGCGGAGCCCGAGCTGATCGCCAGGTCGGCGATGGCGACGGCGTGCTCGAATCCGGAGCAAGCGGTGTTGATGTCGATGACGGCGGGGCCGGGCATGCCGAGCGCGTCTGCCACGCGAGCCGCTGTGAACGGTGTGCGGTCGACGAGTGTCGTGGAGGCGAGAACGATGAGTGAGACCGAGTCGAGGCCGGCATCCTCTAGTGCCATGCGGGCCGCTTCGGTGGCCATGCTCGCAACGGTCTCTGAGCTGTCGGCGATGTGTCGCTCACGGATGCCCGTACGCGTGCGGATCCATTCGTCGCTCGTGTCGACGGTTTGCGCGAGCTCTTCGTTGGTGAGGATTCGTTTGGGCTGGTAGTGCCCGAATCCGGCCAGTCGTGATCCACGTGGAGTACGAGCGCTCATGTTGCGACTCTAGAGACCGGCGCATGCGCGTCGCAAAATACGTCGGTGCATGGACTGCGATAGCGCGATGCGGCTGACGCGACGTGGCGGTACGTACGACGGGACTCGCGTTGTCGCTGGCACGGGCGGTTCGTCCGGTGGAGTGGCCGGCGTGGTTCCGGGGGCGGGCCGGTTGGTCCTGTGGCGTGGCCGGGTGGTTCGGGCGGGTCGGTTCGTCCGGTGGCGTGGTCGGGTGGTTCGGGGCGGGCGGTTGGTGCGGTGGCGTGGCAGGCGTGGTTCCGGGGGCGGGCCGGTTGGTCCTGTGGCGGGGCCGGCGTGGTTCCGGCGGGCCCGTTCGTCCAGCGGCGCGGTCGGGGTGGTCCGGGGGGCGGGCCCGTTCGTCCGGTGGCGCGGCCGGCGTCGTTCCGGGGTGGTCCGGGGGCGGGCCCGTTCGTCCGGTGGCGCGGCCGGCGTCGTTCCGGGGTGGTCCGGGGGCGGGCCGGTTCGCCTGGCGGCGCGGCCGGCGTGGTCCGCCGTGGTCCGGCGTGCCGCACGGCTGCCCGCTCGTGCGCGCCGCTGCCCGTTCCTGATGCTGCGGGCGACGCCCGCGCACGATGCCTCATCCGGTTCGTTGGCGTACGTGTTCCCAGGTGGTGCTTTTCGGGTGCAGGGGTATCGGCGCCGCGCCCGTCTCGGGCGGGGGTATCAGTTCGTAGTCGGTACCGTTTCGGCGAATGCGCCAGTGGTTGTTGTGCAGGTTGAGGTGATGGAATTTGCAGAGCAGAACGCCGTCTGCGATGTTGGTTCTGCCGTGGTCGGCGTCCCATTCTTCGATGTGGTGGGCTTCGGTCTGCCAGGGCGGTCGGTCGCAGCTGGGCCAGAGACATCCGCCGTCACGGGCGCGGAGCACGATGCGTTGCGCGGGGCTGAAACCGCGTCTGCTGCGGCCGAGGTTCAGGGCACGGCCGGTGCGGTCCACGGTGATCGGGACGACCCCGTCAGTGCAGGCTGTCGTTGCCACGAAAGTACTGGGGACGGCGAATGCGGATCCTTCTAGCTGTCCGGCGTGCCCGGTAAGGCTGCTGCCGTCTCCCTCAGTGGTGGCGCCCGGCTCGCCGTCGGTTTCATGGGTGTCGACGACGGTGATGACGCGGACTGCCGGCCGATCGGTGCGGAAGGTTGTGCTGTGATCGCACGCAGCCCCGGCGCGGAGCACGTCGAGGAGGGTGTCGAACGCGAGTTGTTCATTGCTGCGCGGGTCGTCCATCATCGTCTGCGCCCACTCGAGGTCGTCTTTGGCCACGAATCGGGGCCCGCCGCGGCGGGGACTGAGCGCGAGGTCGAACAGCTGGGTGAGGAAGATCCCCGATTCGTCGTCGCAGACTGCGTGCAGGTTCAGCGCTCCGTCCCGGTCGTGCCAGGCCTTCACGGAGCGGCGTTCGTACCGTTTCGTGAAGCGTTCTTCGATCCCGTCCGGGTCGACCAGGTCCCGCACCTGCCGGGCTCGACGGAGGAGGTCCTCGTGCAGCGTGGCGCACTCCCGCTGCTGGGTTGCATAGGCGACGAGTTCGGCCGCGGCGTCCCGCAGCGCCTCGCCGGTGCAGGTGTCGGAGACGCTCTCCAGGGTGCGGAGGATGACGTGCCCGTTCTCGGTGGAGAGCGCACCGGTCATGATCGCCGCTGTGACCGGATGCTGCCACGGCAGCGCGCGCTCGGACTCCGGCAACCCGCTGATCGGGTCCTCATCGTCGAGACCATTGTTGTTCCGGCCGTCGTCGCTCGGGCCCGGCTCGGCCGTAGCAGCATCGCCGCTGCCGCTGCCGCTGCCGCTGCCGCTGCCGCTGCCTACGCCCGTGCTCGTGGCCAGGCGCTGCGCCGCGTCAGTCTCGCCGATCAACTCCCCGACCTTGACCTGCCGGGCCGCTTCACCTTTGGATTCCCCGGTCAGGGACTGCACCAGCTGCACCGCGGTGCGGTGCCCCCGGCGTTGCGCCAGCCCGCCGTGCCCGAGGGCGCGTTGCGAACGTTTCGCGGCCTCACCGGCGGCGACGGTGATCACCCGGTCGAACTCCGCCCGACCGCCCGCTGCTTGTGTGAGCAACGTTTCCAAGTCCGAGTCCGGCAGGAGACGCACCGCCTCCACCAGAGAAGATGCAGAGTCGTCGGGCGTGGTTCGCGAATCGGGGTGGAGGCTCGACACCGAGCGGCCGACACCCGCGTCTGTGGCCGACGCCGGAACCGATCGTTCGCTCGCAACCGGCTCCCGCTGCTCCAGGATGGCGCACACCATCGCGGTCATCTCGGGGAGCCGCGTGAGGTGGAATGCCATGCTGTCATCCTACCCGAGTAATAGAACAAAGTACCGAGGTGGGGATAATCCATCAAACACGGACTTGTGGACGGAAAGTCGCAAATTCGGGAGGTAGAGCACAGAAATAGAACATATCTACGACACTATGGCGATACTGTCCGGTGGACCCGTCACAACCGTCGGAACCATTGCAGTCAGCCCCGCAGCCGTCGTGCGCACCCGTTAGTGTCGGGACCATGACCGACGCTGCCGACAACCGCTCCGCCACGCCCATCCGGGCCACCACAGACGACCGCTCCGCCACGCGCGCCCGGGCCGCCACCAATGACCGCGCCCTCGCGCTGAAGGCCCTCTACGAGGCGCCCGAGATCCTGCGCGTGGTCAACGTGTGGGATGCGGTGAGCGCCCGTGTCGTCGCATCCCTTCCCCAGACGAAGGCGATCGCCACGGCCGGCCACTCCATCGCCGCGAGCTTCGGCTACGAAGACGGCGGGATGCCCGTGGATCTCGCGCTCGCCGGCGCCCGTACCATCGCCGAGGCGGTGGACCTGCCGGTGACGGCGGACTTGGACGACGGGTACGACGACCCGGGTGAGACCATCCGCCGGGCGATCGGGTTCGGTGTCGTCGGTGCCAACGTCGAGGATCGGCTGCGGCCGTTCGACGAGTCCGTCGCCAGGGTGCGCGCGATCACGAAGGCGGCCGAGACGGAGGGCGTGGCCTTTCAGCTGAATGCGAGAACGGATGCTCTCTTCCTCGGTAAGGACCGCTCCCCGGAGGAGCGTATCGAGAACGCCATCTCACGTGGTCGGGCGTTCCTCGACGAGGGTGCCGCGCTCGTCTTCGTGCCCGGCGCGCTGACCCGTGATGTGGTGGAGCGGCTCGTCGACGGCATCGGCTGGGGCAAGATCTCCGTGATCGGACTGCCCGGCGCGCTGCCGGCATCCGAGTACGAGAAGCTGGGAGTGGCGCGCATTTCGTACGGCCCGCTGCCGCAACGCGCGGCATTGCTGGCGCTGCGCGAGCTCGCCGCCGACCTGTACGGCGAGGGCGTCGTGCCTGAGGGCCTGCCGCCGCTCAACTGACGTCGGCCGCGCACTGAGCCATCCGATTCAAGCCGCGCCGAGTCATCTGATCAAAGGGGGATCATGCGATCAACACGCATCACGGCCAACCTTCCGGTCGACGACATCGAGGTGGCCAAGGGGTTCTACGCCGATTATCTCGGGCTGAGCAACGAGGAGTTCAATCTCGGCTGGGTGGCACGACTCACTGACCCGGAGACCGGCGCCCACGTTCAATTGGTGACGAGAGATGCAGGTGCACCCGAAGACTCCGTCATCTCGGTGCACACCCCCGATGTCGAGGCCGCGTACGAGGAGGCGCAGCGCCTCGGGTACGAGATCGTGCTGTCGCTGCGCACCGAGCCGTGGGGTGTGCGCCGGTTCTTCGTTCGCGCGCCAGACGGAAACCTGATCAACATCGTCCAGCACGCGCACTGAGTGGCGCCGCCGCGAGGCCCGGTGCGTCCTAAGCTCGTCCCATGGCCAGGCTCGTGCTCACCGTCGTCGGCGACGATCGCGCCGGACTCGTGCAATCGCTCGCCGACGCAGTCAGCGAGCACGGCGGCAACTGGGAGACCAGCGAACTCGCCGAGCTGTCCGGAGCGTTCGCCGGCATCGTGCTGGTGTCGGTTCCGGATGCCCGCCTCGGTGAACTGCGCGACGCGCTGCAGGGTCTCGACGGCCTCCTTCGCGTCACCGTTCACACCGGTACGGATGCCGCCCCGCACGCCGACCGTCAACTGACCTTCTCCGTACTCGGAAACGACCGGCCCGGAATCGTGCGCGACGTCACGGGCATCCTCAGTCGCCACGGATTGACGATCGACCACTTCTCCAGCGAGACGCGCGAGGCGCCGATGGCAGGTGGCGTGCTCTTCGAGGCGGATGTCGTCGCCCGCGTTCCGGAGGGAGCGCACGTCGCCGCTGCGGTTGCGGACCTCGAGCGCCTGGCCGGCGAGATCCAGGTGGACCTCAGCGTCGCGGAGTGACGCGCTCGTCAGCTGTAGTCGCAGCTGCGCTGCTCAACAGCTTCCATCGGCTCGGCAGAGCGAGCGAGCTCGCTCTGCTCTCACCTCAGTCAGCTGTAGTCACAGCTGCGCTGCTCAACAGCTTCCATCGGCTCGGCAGAGCGAGCGAGCTCGCTGTGCTCTCACCTCAGTCAGCTGTAGTCACAGCTGCGCTGCTCAACAGCTTCCATCGGCTCGGCAGAGCGAGCGAGCTCGCTCTGCTCTCGCCTCAGTCAGCTGTAGTCGGCAGTCACGGTGCGTTCGACGCCGTCGAGCCGAACACGCCCGCCGTACGGCACGATCCACTGCGGCCTGGTGTGCCCGAACGGCACGCCGACGCAGACGACCGCGTCCGAGTTGTAGCGCGTCACCTGCTCGATGACGGCGTCCCGTTGCGCGGCACGCAACCGCGCCCGCTCCGCCGGTGAGGGCACGGGCGAGTTCAGCTCGCTGACCGGCGGCCGTGCGACGAGCACGCCGGCCACGACGGAAAGGATGCCCCGCTCGCCGAGCCCGCGCACCCAGCGCATCACCTGGTCGGCATCCGGAAGCTCCTCGCTGGTCTCCAGCAGAAGGACCGTGCCCTCGAGATCGTCGGTCGCAGGCATCCGGTCGGCGAGAGCGAGCTGGTCGATCACCTCGATGCATCCGCCCCAGGTGGGGCCCTCTGCGACCGTCGCCGGACCGGACCACGTCCATGGCTCCGTCGGCTCCCGTAGGCCGAACTCCGTCAGCGCGCGGGGATCCGTCCACGGCATGCCGAAGTCCTCTGCCTCGCCGGGTTCGGTGAGCGCGATCGAGTCGCCGTCGAGAAGGGCGGCCTTGAGCGACCGCTGGTGGATGTCGTCAACGCCCGGGCCGGCACCGAGGTGCACCTGGGTTGATCCGCCGTAGAAGCTCGGCACGCCGAGGCGCCAGAGGTGGTTGTGCAGGTTCGTGTTGTCGCTATACCCGAGGAACGGCTTCGGGTTCGAGGCGATCACGTCGTCGTCGAGGTGCGGGATGACCGTGACCTGGTCGTCGCCGCCGATCGTCGCCAGCACGGCACGGATGCTCGGATCCGCGAAGGCGGCGTTGACATCCGTCGCGCGCGCCTCGGCACTCGCCCCGAGCTGTCGGGTCGTCGGGTACTCGACCGGAATGAGCCCGGTCACCTCGGTGAGCCGGCGCATCGCCTGCTCATGCACGGCGGCCGAGACCGCCGGCGCTGCGAACGCGGGTGAGAGAACGGCGACGCGGTCGCCGGGGGCGGCCTTGGGCACGGGGACGAACCGGGCTGGGGTCATCCGGTCATTGAAGCAGACGGGCGCCGTGTTCAGCCGGCGAAGACACCGTCTGGTCGAGGAACGCGTCCGCGATGGCATGGAACCGGTCGCGGGCATCCCGGCGCACGAAGTGGCCGGCGCCTTCGATCACCGTGACGCCGGCATCGAGCGATCGGGCGATGGCGCGGTGGTTTTCGGTGATGCCGATCGCGACCGTGCCCGTCACGATGTGCACTGGCACCGAGGCGTCCCTGAGCGCTCCGAGGAGTGTCGTCCAGGGGGCGGTCGGGATGACGTCGCCGTTGCGCACCAGCTCGACGTCGGTGCGCAGCTTCGCCAGTGACCATTCGGTCAGTTCGTCGTCCGGCCACCGGGGAAACAGGGCCTTGATCTCGCTGCGCCGTTCCTCCTCGGTCATCGCCTGCTGGCGCTGGAGCGTCTCCGCTGCTTCCGTCGCGACGCGCGGATCCTGGTGGGGTGTCACGGGCAAGCGCCAGAACGGATCCTCGAGAAGAACACCGCTCAGACCAGCCGCCATGCTCGCCGCGACCGCCGCCGCGGCCGATCCTCCGGCGGAATGCCCGAACACGACGAGCGGGTCGCCGTCGAGCCGAGGTGCCAGTTCGGCTAGGAGTTCAGCGACGATGACATCGCCCGGATGTCTCTGCAGCAGTTCTCGGGTCCAGCGCGGCGACTCCCCGTGACCGCGCGGATCGATCGCCAGTACGCGGAATCCAAGGGAGGCCCAATGCCGCGCTGTCACTCGAAGGGTCGCCGCCGATTCGGCAAGTCCGGGAACCGCGACGATCGTGCCGCGCCGGCCGGCATCCGCTGAGAGGGTCTCCTCGACGTGCAGCGATATCACGGAAGGACCTCGGGAAAGGCAAGTGGCAGTTCGTTGACGATGCGCTCCAGCTCGGTCGCCACATGGTCGCCTAGCCGCCGGATCTCGGTGCCCATCGATCCGGAGATGTGTGGGGTGAGGAAGACGTTGGGCATGGTGTAGAGCTCGTGGTCGGGCGGCAGCACCTCGGGTGTCGTGACGTCGAGGATCGCCTCGATGCGCCCTGTCCGCAGTTCGGCGACGAGGGCGTCCTGATCGACGATGCCGCCCCGCGAGGTGTTGATCAAGGTTGAACCATCGGGCAGCGAACCGAGCAGGGCCGCGTCGATCATCCCCTCCGTCGACGGATTCAGCGGAGGATGCAGCGTCACGATGTCGCTGGTGAGCATCAACTCGTCGAGATCCACCCGTCGTACCCCGAGGCGGCGTGCCTCCGTGTCGGTGAGGAACGGGTCGTAGACCTGCACGTGCAGGTCGAGCGAGCGGAGCCTCTCGATCACGATCCGCCCGATGCGCGACGCGCCGACGATCCCGACGGTCTTCTCTCGATTGCCCGCCGTCGGGAACTCGCGCTCGCGATCGATCCTGGTTCGGCGAGTGCGGTAGAGGCGGCGGGCCTCGAAGGTCTGCTTGCTCGCCAGCACGATCATCGCGACGGTGAACTCGGCCACCGGGATGGCGTTCATCCATCCCGCGTTGGAGACCTGGATGCCGCGGTGCCGAGCGCTCGGCGGTAGCAGGATCGAGCCCTGCCCACCCGCATAGAGCACGTAGCGCAGGCGCGGCGCTCGGTCGAGGTCGTGGTCGGTCAGCGCGGGCGCGCCCCACCCGGTGATGAGCACGTCGGCGCGTTCGAGCACATCCCGGGCATCCGGCTGGTCGAAGCCCGTGAACGGGGAAGGGTGCAAAGCCTTGGCACCATCGATTCGTAGTGCCTCGAGGTCGACGCCGAAGAGATGCTCGGCGAGCTCTGGTGGGTTCATGGCCATGGCAAAGCCGATGGTGGATCTCGGGGAGGCAGCGAGGGCGGATTCCGCCTCCGCCGTCGTGTTGCCCGGAGCGCTCGTCATGAAAACCTCATCGATCGATCTCGCGGCGGAAGTGGCCGCCGCTCTGAAACTAGTTACAAACGAGATTGAATGCAACCGATGTCGAGAAGCCCGAAAGGGTCGCGCGTCAGCTCGTCGCTGCCGGCCCGGCCGAGCCGCGTCGAACCAGGTGAGTCGGTAGCAGCACGTTCTCGGGCGCATCGAGCCCGAGTGCGATGCGCGCGCCGCGCACGCCCACCTCGTAGAAGGGCGGGTGTACGGTCGTCAGCCCCGGAGTGAGGTCGCCGACGATCGGCACATCGTCGAACCCGACGATCGAGATGTCTTCAGGGATGCGCAGTCCGAGCGCTCGGGCTGCGCGGTAGGTGCCGACCGCGATGTTGTCGGTCATCGCGACGACTGCGGTGGGGTGGGCATTCGATGACAGCAATGCCCAGGCGGCGGCCTCCCCGGCCTCCTCGGTGTTCGCGGACTCGTGCATGAGCTCCCGTGGATGCCGCAGCCCGTTGCGCTTCATCGCCTTCCGGAATCCGTCTAGGCGCTGCTCCGCGGTGGTCATGCCCTTGCCTTCGCCGATGTATCCGATCCGCGTATGGCCGAAGCTGACGAGCTCGTCAACAGCCGACCCGACGCCGGCCCGATGGTCGTAGTCGACGCTGAGGATGCCCGGTGCGCCTGCGATGGGAGGGCGTCCGCACAGCACGAGCGAGGCATCCACGTCTGCGAGATCTTTCGCGTAACCGGCGACACGGGAATCGAAAGCGGTGTCGGACTCGGTCGAGCCGACATAGAGCACGGCGCGGGCGCGTTGCTCCCTGAGCGTCGTGATCAACTCGCGTTCGCGGTCGAGGTCGCCCTCTGTCGTCGAGATCAGGAGCAGGTGCCCGTTCGCCGTGGCGACGCTCTCCGCGCCGGCAGCCAGGGACGCGAAGGTCGGGCCGATCATCGAGCGCACCACGAAAGCGATGGTCCCTGGACCTCTGCCGGTCATGGCCCTCGCAAGCCCGTTGACGACGTAGCCGAGCTCGTCGGCCGCGGCGAGCACGCGGGCACGAGTGTCGGCGTGCACGTTGCTGCTTCCGCCGAACACCCGCGATGCGGTCGCCGGTGAGACGCCGGCACGTGCGGCGACATCGCGGAGGTTCGCGCTGCCCACCCGGGCCGGGCCGCGCGATCCGCCCCGTCGCGAGCGTGGCGATTCGCCTGGAGTGGACATGGTCGGGATCGTACTCGGCGATCTGCGCAGAGCGTGAACGGTGACAGGCTCGCGTGGCGTGCCGGCCGGTTCTCCCGGTGTAACGGGTCGGGTCAGCCGCTTGACACGGGCCAGGACGTGGTCTAGCTTCGCGTTTGTGAAACTAGTTCCATAGCGAACTGAAACCCGAGACTCTCAGAGGAGCCACCGTGCAACGAGGCACCGCAGTCGCCGCACCGCGCGGCGCCATCGCCGTTCGGCGGCGGCGAAAGCCGACGAGCCGCGGCACTCTGGGCCTCCTCCTGCTGGCCCTTCCGGGCGTCATCTGGTTCGCCGTCTTCGCGTACGGCCCGATGGCCGGGCTCGTCGTCGCCTTCAAAGACTTCAACGTCAGCGACGGCATCTTCGGCAGCCCGTGGAACGGTCTGCAGAACTTCGCGTACTTCTTCTCCAGCGGTGACGCCCCGCGCATCGTCATCAACACGATCTTCCTGAACGCGTTGTTCCTGGCGGCGTCGCTCGCGGCCGGCCTGCTGCTCGCGTTGATGCTGAACGAGATCAAGGGTCACTTCACCAGACGGTTCGGGCAGTCGATCATCTTCTTCCCGTATTTCGTCTCACCGATCGTGATCAGCATCATCCTGCAGGCCGTGCTGGCCGGCGTCGGCGGTCGTGGCGGCATGGTCAACAACATGCTGAACGTCTTCGATCTGCCGCAGGTGAACTGGTACACGGAGCCAGGCGCGTGGCCGTGGATCCTCACGATCGTCAAGGTCTGGCAACTCGGCGGCTACACCTCGGTCATCTTCCTCGCTGCGATCACCTCGATCCCCGAAGAGGTCTACGAGGCGGCATCGATCGACGGCGCCAGCCGGGCACGCATGGCGCGATCGGTGACGACCCCGCTCCTGCTGCCCACAATGGGCATCCTCATCGTGCTCGGCGTCGGCCGCATCTTCTTCGGCGACTTCGCGACGATTTACGCGATCGTCGGCGACAACGGCACGCTCTTCCCCACCACCGACGTCATCGACACCTACGTGTTCCGTTCGCTCCGAACCGTCGGCGACTTCGGCACCACCGCCGCGATCGGGCTCTTCCAGTCCGTCGTCGGGTTCGTCTTCGTCTCCGCCGCGGTGCTCGTGCAGCGCCGGGTCGACAAGGAAAGCAGCATCCTGTGAGCCTCATCGCATCCGGTCGAACGCAGACCATCACCGACATCGATGCGGAGACCGTGCTCGCGGAGATCCAGCCGGCCGGTAAAGCGCCACGGCGACGCTCCCGCGCGAAATTCGAGCCGTTCACAATCGTCAGCTACGTCTGCGTGTCGATCTTCGGTCTGTTCTGCCTCGTTCCGCTTTGGATGATCCTGGCCGGCTCGTTCACCGACGAATCCGTACTGGCGGCGAACGGCTACAGCTTCTGGCCCGCACCCTTCTCGCTGGCCGCCTATCAGCTTTTGTTCACGGGACAATCGCTGGTCAACGGCTACGTCGCATCCCTGTTCATCACCATCGTGGGAACGGCACTGTCACTGTCGTGCACGGCATCGCTCGCCTGGGTCATCGCGCGCCGGTTGCCGCGCATCAGCAGGCCGCTGACGGTCTTCGCCTACATCCCGATGCTGTTCACCGGCGGGCTGGTGCCGCTGTATCTGCTGGTCACGCAGGTGCTGAACCTCTCCAACAGCTGGTTCTCGGTGATCCTGCCGGTCATGCTCGCGCCGTTCCTCATCTTCGTGGCCGTCAGCTTCTTCCGGCAGCTGCCCGAGGAGATCCTCGACTCGGCCCGGATCGACGGAGCGGGCGAGCTGCGCATCTTCTTCCAGATCGTCATCCCGCTCTCCAAGCCGATCCTCGCGGTGCTCGGCCTGTTTTACGCCGTCACGTACTGGAACGAGTGGTTCATGGCGCTGCTGTTCATCTCGGACCCGGACAAGTTCCCGCTGCAGCTGATCCTGCAGAACCTGATCTCGAACGTGACCAACGCTGCTTCGCTGCCCGGTGCATCCGCGGCACAGGCTGCAGCGCCCGTCTACCAGCTGCGCTTCGCCATGACCGTCATGACGATCGCCCCGATCCTGTTCGCCTATCCCTTCGCACAGCGGTTCTTCGTCAAGGGCCTCACCCTCGGCGCCACCAAGGGCTGACCCCAACCCACCCCCCGCAATCTGTTCACAAAGGAGTACACGGATATGTCCACGACAATCAGCCGTCGCGGCTTTCTCGCCCTGGGCGGCGCTGTTGCGATCGGCCTCGGCCTGACTGGAGCCCTGGCCGGATGCAGCAGCACGGGCTCCTCGGGAAGCCTCAGCGGAACGTCGCTCGCGATTCTGCCCAGTACGGCACCGAGCAACTGGAAGACCGTGCTCGCGAAGTTCAACGCCGGACTGAAGAAGGAGCACGGCTTCGAGCTCGACGCGCAGTTCATCAACTGGACCAACTACGCCCAGCAGTCGCTGCTCAAGTTCACCGCTGGTGCGAAGTTCGACACCGCCCTGCAGGCGCTCTGGCTGAACATGGCCCAGCTGCAGCAGGACAAGTCGCTGGTGGATCTCACGAAAGAGATCTCGAAGTGGCCCAACCTGTCGAAGCAGCTCGCACCGGAACTGATCGCGTCGAACAAGTGGAGCGGGCACCTCTGGGGCGTCCCCCAGGTAAACAGTGCCGGTCGCGTGCAGCACTTCAGCATCCGCAAGGACCTCGCGGACAAGCTCGGCTTCGACACGATCCAGGACTACGGCACGCTCGAGAAGTTCTTCTACGACGTCAAGCAGAAGGAGTCGGGCATCACGCCGTTCGCGGTCTCGTCGAACCAGACGTTCGAGCTCGCGATCGGTCCGCAGGGTCCGGTCGGTCTCTTCGATCAGAGCGGCTGGGCGGATCCGACGACGTACTTCAACACGCTGTTCGCCGGTTCCGGCCTCTACTTCAGCATGAAGGAGAAGGATCTTGCCGCCGCCTCCGCGGACCCCGTGCCGTTCTGGGAGAACGAGCGCGTCGTCGAGACGCTGCGCCGCATCCGAAAGTACTACCAAGACGGAATCATCAACGCGAACGGGTTGAACGCCGACAGTGCGACCATCAATGCCCAGTTCCAGGCCGGCAAGTTCGCGGGCGCATGGGCGATCACCGACGGCACGGCGAGCAACGCGCTCGTCGGACTACGCAAGGCGGTGCCGAGCGCGGATCTCGAGGAGGTGCTGCCCTTCGGTGGCCCGTTGACCTCGGCCAAGCCGCTTCAGACCTTCCAGGCCGACAACCTCGTGGTGGTGAATGCCAACGGCGGCAACGTCGAACGAGCGCTTGCCCTCCAGGACTACCTGTCGGTACAGGAGAACCACGATCTGCTCGAGTACGGCATCAAGGGCACGGACTGGGAGCCCGTCGGATCCGATGGTGTGAAGCAGCTGAGCACATACGCCTTCCCCGGTTTCTCGCTGCTGTGGCGCACCAAGCTCGAGCGCCGTTCGTCGTTCATGACGGAATCCGAGTCCAAGGTCTTCGACTGGGCGCAGGACTACGGCAACTTCACCAAGGCGACGCTCGCATCCTTCATCCCGAACGTCACCCCGGTCAAGCAGGCCGCGGCATCCATGAACAACGTGATCACCCAGTACGCGAATCCGCTCTACTACGGCGTGGTGGATGTCGACAGCCAGCTCGACAAGCTCAAGTCCGCCGCCGACTCCGCCGGCTTGAGCACGTTGCAGAACGAGATGAAGAAGCAGGTGAACGCCTACCTGAAGAGCCAGAAGTAGCCCGGCCGCGCGTTTTCCGGCCCCACGACGAAGTGAACGGGAGAAAGCATGAGCAAAGAGATCAGTCGGCGGAGCGTGCTGGCGGTCGCCGCGGCCGCCGCCGGAGTGGCGGCGACAAGCCCCTTCACCTGGCCGCCCGCGCCGGCGTCGGCAGCGAGCACCGGGCGTTCGGCGAGTGCGAGCACGACTAGGCCAGCGCTGCGCGCCCCGCTCGACACTGTCGTGTTCGGCGATGCGGCCTCCGAGAACGCTCATGCGTTGAGCGGCACGCTCTCCGACGTGGTCACCGGGGCGCTGTCCCAGCCCGCCCGCGTGTTCAATCCGCAGAGCACCCCAAACTGGTGGGGCGGCTCAGCGGTCTTCACCGTCAGGGTCGATCCCATTCACACGACGTACCTGACCGTGAAGCTGTGGGGCGGCGACGTCTCCGATAAGGCCGATGAATCGCACAACTGGCGCCTCCAGCTCTTCGTCGATGGCAAATCTGTCGGCTGGTACGACGAGGGCCCGGTCGACAACCTCGATCAGCTCGGTACCGACCCGCGCAGCCCGGGCCGGTTCTTCTTCCACACCCTCCCGCTCCCCGAGAGCTACACCAAGGGCAAGATGAGTCTGCAACTCGAGATCCGGTCCATGGGCCGCATCTGGGACTACGGCGGCACCACCGACACCTACTTCTACAAGCAGACGGAGCCGTCCCGCCCGGTCTACCGCGTGTACACCCACACCGACCCATACTTCTTGCCATCGGCATCCGACGTGCTCGGTGCGGCGCCGGCCACCAAGAATCGGCCGAACGAGGACGACGCTGCGATCGCGAAGCTGACCACCCAGGTGCTCGCCGAGCACAACGCACTCATCTACGGTGGCGGGGCGTACGGTGCGGACGCCTGGGGCTTCAACATGCTCGCCGAGGGCTACGCGTGGAAGGCAAGCCCCGCCTACCAGAACCCGGACGCGCTCACGGCGATCTGCGCGGCGATCGACAGCCGCTACAACGCCTGGAAGGCCGATCCCACCGTGCTCACGGGGTCCGATCAGCAGTGGCAGGGCTTCGGCAGGGTGGGCCTCGTGCTCGCGTACCTGTGGGAGGACATCCAGGACGAGCTCGACAAGACCGTCACCACCGGCCCGACCACCGTCGCGAATCCCGGCTTCGAACTCGGCACAGCCGGATGGACGACATCCAGGTGGCGAGGCTCGGGCACGGTGAGCGCCGACTCGGCCGTCGCGCACTCCGGCAACTCATCCCTCAAGATCACCGCGAACGCGAACGGCGCGACGGGCAGTGCCGTCGGCGTCACCATCGCCGGCCGGCCGCTGGTCGGCACCGGTACGTACGCCTTCGCCGTGTGGTGCAGAACCGACGCCGTCTCGGGACTCGGGCCGTACCTGGACATCCTCTTCTACAACGACGCCGGACAGATCGTGAAGTCCGATCAGAAGTTCTACGGTGCGACCGGCACGCACGACTGGCAGCAGCTGACCGCCAGCCTGGCGGTTCCGTCCGGAGCCACGAAGGCGCGCATCGACCTGCGCGTCGATGGCACCGGAACCGCCTGGTTCGACGACGTCACGATGCAGCAGGTGGACGGCACCCCGCCAGCGCCATCCGGCGAGCCGAGCCGTCGTGTCGCGTACGCCGACATGCTGCTCTCCAGCCGCGACTACTGGAAGCAGAACATGCGCCACTACTCCAACCAGGCGCAGATCACGGCGATCGGCATCTACCAATGCAATCGTGGCCTGTCCCTGATCTCACCCAAGGATGCGTGGCCGGAGTCGCGTGCCCGCGAATGGGTCTACGAGAGCATCGGCCTGAAGCCCTGGTACGGCCCGGAACTGCCGGACGGTACGCGTACGAAGCCACTCGGGACCGACTACTACGTCGTCACCCCGAAGGGACTCACTCGCGAGCTGGGCTACGTCGGCAGCTACGGCGAGGTCACCGACTGGCTCGTGATGATGTACGAGTCGATAACCCGCGGATACCAGGCCGTCGAGGCGCCAGAAGTGCGCGAGCAGATGGTCAAGATGGTGCAGGCGCGCGGCTACTTCCGGCAGTTCGACGCGGATGCCGACGGATACCGGGTCTCCCGCCTCGAGACGGTTGTCGGCTGGCGCAACGAGCAGTACCCCGGCATCGTCATCTACGCATCGCGCACCGTCTGGGACTGCAGCCCCGTCATGGCGGCGGCGGCCTTCGACGACCCGAAGCTCACCGGGTGGACGCAGGAGATGTTCGACGATGGGCAGTTCGCACCGCAGCTGAGCCTGATGTTCACGAACACCGGCAATCGGGTGCAGCTGAACGCCACGCGCATGCTGGCACGCGACCTGCCTGCATTCCGCCGGCTCGCGGCATCCAGTGAGCGGATGCCCGTGAACTGGGACGCTCCGGACTTCGCCTTCACGGATGAGGTCGACGGAGTGCTCGCCGTGAAGCACGGGCAGGAACTGTTCTTCGCCTCGCTGTACTGGCGAGCGCGGCAGGGCGTGAACGACTGGGGTCGCGTGCACCTTCTCACGCCGTCGTCCCAGCAGTCGGCCACCGTGCGGGAGAAGACCGGCGGTCAGCTCAGCTCGAGCACCTTCACGGTGCAGGACTGGGTGAACCAGGACTACACGATCAACGACAGCAACGGCGGCTCGAACTTCCCCGAGGGCGGCATCACCCCGCCCGGGGACACCGTGCACCAGGCCTACGCGGGCGAGGTGCTTCCGCTGGCGATCATCCCGGCGGACGCCCACCCCGCGCTGGGTTCCACCGAGCTCGGGGTCGAAGAGGCACTCGTCGGCATCGCCCCGTACTACGAGCTGAAGTACGGCCGGTACCTCGTGGCGATGAACACCACAGAGGACCAGACGTTCACCCTGAAGCAGACCGGAGCGGGCACCGGCGGCCTGCTGACGCCCCCGCCCGGAGGGTTCCATGGCGACAAGGACCACGTCGCCCTGGCGAGCGGGCTTGCCGTGCCGCCGCGGAGCACAGTGGTTCTCTACCTCAGCAACTGAACCCGCACGTCCGGTCGGGTCGATCCATCGAGCCGTGGTGGACGTCTGCCCGCAGCATCACGCACCACGACGAAGTACCGCGAAATCTGCAACGGAGGAAAAAGACGAATGTTCGGGTTGGGTAGACGCCGAGGAGGATGGGCGGCCGCCGTAGCGGCCACTGCTGTGATCGCGGCCGGCCTCGTGCCGGCGCAGGCGGCGCTGGCCGACGCTGGGACCACGAGCAGTACGGCCCCTGCGGTGACCAAGACGGTGACCATCGACAAGACGACGACCGCGGGTTTCGTGCACCCTGGCGTCGGCGTCGGCGCCGCGAGCCTCGCGACCACACGGGACGAGCTCATCGCCGGCGCCGACCCATGGACGAGCTACTACCAGGGGATGCTCGCCACGAAGTACGCGAGCACCACTCTGACCTCCGCGAACCAGGGCTCGGGCGTCGGCGTTCCCGCCGAGAGCGAGTTCAACAGCGTCGACGAGAGCAACAAGCTGGGCACGGACTCCGAGGGCGCGTACACCCAGGCGATCCTCTACTACCTGACGGGTGACCCGGTCTACCGCGAGAACGCGATGAAGATCGTCCGCATCTGGAGCCACATGGATCCGGCCGGCTACAAGTTCTTTGCGGATGCCGAAATCAAGACGGGTCCCTTCGTCTACCGCATCATGGCCGCGGCCGAGCTGCTCCGTTACACCTCTGTTGTGCCCAGCACCGACGGGTACCCGCTGGCGTGGACCGATCAAGACACCGCCGACTTCACGAACAACTTCGCGGTCCCGATGGTGAACACGATGGACTACGGCAACGCCTGGTACATGAACCAGGGGATCCTGCCGCTCGAGGGCGCGATGGCCAGCTACATCTTCACCGACAACAAGGCGAGGTACGACCAGGCCGTGGAGTGGTTCACCATGAACTCGACTGCTCCCGATCAGGATGTCAACGGTGCGCTCGGCTCGATGTATCGGCTTATCGACAAGAAGGATCCGCGCAACCCGTACGGCTACTCCTTCGTCAACGACCTGGAGATGGGACGTGATCAGGCGCACGCGGGAGACGATGTGCTCACACTGACCACACTCGCCCGGCTCGTGAATACGCAGGGCACGAAGCTCGATCCGAAGGCTGGCACCGTCTCGACGGCGAGCGATGCCGTCGACCCCTACCGGTTCCTGGGCGACCGGCTGCTGGCAGGCACGAACGCGTTCTTCGGCTTCATGGACGGCTACAAGATCCCATGGATCGACATCACGCAGCAGGGCGGCAGGCTTGCGCAAGCGTACCGAGGACGGTGGAGCGAATCGCTCAACGAGATCTACTACATCTACAAGTACCTGGAGCACGTGGACGTGGCGAAGGCTGCCCCATACGTCGAGCAGGAATTCCAGCAGCGCGACGGCGCCCTCTACTACAACTTCAACGTCAACGAGATCGGTACCAAGATCGGTTCCGACGGGTTGCAGAGCTTCTGGGGCGGAACGCTCACCGGCGACGACTACTGGCTCTCCATCCCGGCTGCGGCGAAGGGCCAGACCGTGCCGAAACCAAACAAGAACGTGTCGTTCGTGCAGAAGGCATCCCTCATCAGCGGCAGCGTCAAGACAACCTCCGACGGCGGCGAGAAGATTCTGAGCGCTCGCGTCGACAAGAAGGGTACGACCCTTGCCGTTCGCACCATGCAGTACGGCTCGCTCTCCGGCTACAGCCCGGTCGCGATCCGCGTGCGCACGAACGCGGTGTCCACCCTGCAGGTGCGCAGTCGCATGGGCGCGACCGCGTATCAGACGCTCACGGTGCCCGACACCGGCGGCCGGTGGCGGATGGTCACCTACGACATGGATTCGAGCGTGGTGCCCGGCTGGCAGTCCGGCGCAAACAACATCGTCTACTACACGTTCACCGGCGCGAGCGGTCACATCGACCTCGACTACGTCGTCCCGAACGCGGCTGCAGGTGTGACGCCGCCGCTGTTCCCGCGGGGAGCAAGCGTCACACTGGTCGGAATCGCCGGTGTTCCGATGGACGTCGGTCTCGCCGCCAAGGATTCGGGAGCAGGCGACGTGGTGGCCTACACCGTTTCGGGTGCGCCGACAGGAGTAAGCGTCGGGTCGTCCAGCGGTGAGCTTCAGTGGCGCCCGGCGAGCGGCGATGTGGGCGACCACACCATGATCGTGCAGGCGGACGACGGAACCACGATGACGGCGCTGAAGGTCACGCTGGCCATCGCGAAGAACCGTGCGGATGCCATCGCGCTCGCCGAGATCGGATATCACGCCGCCGAGACCTATACCAGCGACACCAAACCGGCGTTCGATTCAGCCGTGGCCGACGCGAAGTCGGGCCTGACGACCGACAGCGACTCGGACTTCGCGACCGCGCTGGCGAACATCCAGAATGCGGTCGCCGGGCTGCAGCTGCTGAACCCTGTCTCCGCCGACGGCACCCTGGCTTACGTGGGCATCACCAGCTCGACCTTGCCCGCCGGAACCCTTGGCTACCTGACCGACGACGACAACTACACCTTCCCAGGTGACCTGCACGTCAATTCCTTCACGGTCGACTTCGGTCGCGGTTACCGGGTGAAGACGACGGCGTTCGATCTGCAGGCGCGACAGACGTTCGGTAATCGCTCGCAAGGTGCCAACGTGTACGGATCGAACGACGACGTCACCTGGACGAAGCTCACCACCAAGGAGACGACGAACACGAATGGGCTGGAGACGCTACCTGTCGCATCCGGGCTGACCGACACCGCTTTCCGCTTCCTCAAGGTGCAGGTCGACGACCCGGGAGTGCCCACCGACCCGAACTTTCCCGGCATCTTCGACCTAGCGGAGTTCCACATCCACGGGGCCCGCCAGGGGGCCGTCGATCGCATCGCGAGCGCGACGATCACGTCGACCAACGCCGAACCCGGGATCGCGAGCAGCGGCGACACGGTAACCCTCGCGTTCACGAGCACAGAGCCGATCAGGGATGTCGCCGGCTCAATCGCCGGGCAGGCTGCAACCATCACGGGAGCGGGTATGGCCTGGAAGGCGACGGCCGTGCTGCCGGACACGATCGCCTCGGGGCAGCCGGCCGCCTTCTCCATCGGCTACACCACGGCCGACGGGCGGAAGGCGGATCCGCTCGTCGCTACGACCGACGGTTCGAGACTCTTCCTCTCGAACTCGTCAGGGCTGATCTCGAACGTGCCGGCAGTCAGCACGCCCGTGTCGCCGACCGGCGATGTCGAGGTGTCGAAGGAGGCGTACGTCGCGAAGATGTTCGACGACAACACGTCGACGTTCTCCGATGTGGGGCCGGTGAACGGGCAGTACTACATCACGCTCGACTTCGGCGACGGAGGATCCGTCGCGCTCTCCCGCGCTGAGCTGCTCGTTCGGCAGGACAACAACGGCACGAGCCGGGCGAGCGGGCTGAGCATCCAGGGATCCAACGACCAGTCGACCTGGACCACCATCACGAACAACGCCAGAGGAACGCTGGACTGGCAGACCCTCGCGCTCCGTCCTGGCACGTCGCCGGTGGCGTACCGCTACCTCAAGATCGCGAACAACAATTGGATCAACATCGCCGAGCTGCGTCTCTTCGGCGCCCGAGTGGCCCCGCCGCTCGACTCCGTGACCGCTGCGCATCTCGGCTCGACGGATGCTGAGCCCGGCATCGCGGTCGGCGGAGACACCGTGAACCTCGATTTCACGACCTCCGAAGCGATCACCGATGTCGAGTCGACGATCGACGGACATTCGGCGACCGTCACGGGAAGCGGTACCTCCTGGCACGCTTCCTTGAAGGAGGCATCGGATGCCGCACCCGGCCGCTTGCTCTCGTTTCGCGTCACGTACGCCGGCCCGAACGGGGAGCCGCGTCAGGCTCTGACCCGCACGACCGACGCATCCGGTGTGTTCCTCACCTCGAACGCCGGGCTGATCGCCGACCCGGGCAGCCTGTTCATGCCGGTGACGGCGACCGGTCAGCCCGACACGGCTAACCAGAAGTACGTCGCGAACATGTTCGACGGCAATGCCGCCACGTTCTCCGATATCGGACCCGTGAGCGGGCAGTACGCCGAGATCCTGGACGTCGGCGCGGGTCACAGCGTCAGCCTCGATCACGCCGAGCTACTCGTTCGGCAGGATGCGAACGGTCTCAACCGAGCATCCGGTCTCCGCATCGAAGGTTCCAACGACCTGTCGACCTGGACGCCGGTGACGAGCAACGCCGTCGGCACCCTCTCCTGGCAGACCTGGGCGCGGCCCGACGGAACCGCGGTCACTGCATACCGATACCTGAGAATCGCGAACAACAACTGGATCAACATCGCCGAGCTGCGTCTCTTCGGGAGCTACTCGGGCTGAGCCGAGTCGCCGAACGATGCGGTGCGCGCTAGGAGAACCAGTGAGCGACGTAATGCCTGAGCGAGAGCACCTGACCTGGGACGACTTCGGCGCCGCGACGTGAACTCGGCGGCGTGTCGCTCTACACGTGGTTCCAGTGCCGCAGTTTCGCCGGGCGCAGCCTGATCCACAGCACGACCGCGCACCGAGCGATGAAGTCGACCGTCATGACGGCGATGGGCTCGCCGTCCCGCTGCAGGATCAGTCCGGGCTGGTCGTTGACCGGCCTCTCGAGAACGACGAGCCCAGGGCGGGCCGCCAGTCCGTGCATCAACACCATCGCCGCGTCGTCGACACCTCGCACGATATGCGCGTGCGGATGCTCGTCGTCGCCTGCGTCGACCACGACGGCGACGTTCGGCGCCAGCAATGATGCGACGCGTGCACCGTCACCGCGCTCCGCGGCCAGGTGCAGATCGTGCACCGCCCGGTGGTTTGGCGACTCGACGATCGAGCGCCACGCGGCTTTCCAGGACCCAGCCCGGTCCGTCGTGGTGCGCAGCGCCTTTTGCGTCATCGCGTTCACCCTTCCAGCATGCGCTCGTCGCCCCGTCATGACCCAGCAGATGCTCAAGATCCGGAAAGCTGAAGAGGTTCGCGGCCCGCGGTCCGGCGGATTCACGTCCGTTGAGTGCGAGGATTGAGCCGTGTCGGAGACGTATCGTGAACGCTCGTCCGACGGGAGCGCAGGGGATGCGGACTACGGACGCATCGGATCGAAGTACAGCTCGTTTCGCGTCCCTGATCCTCGAATCGCTAGGTTCATCCTGGATGCGCTGGGCGATGCCGAGACCGTTCTCAATGTCGGCGCTGGTGCTGGCGGCTACGAACCAGTCGATCGTGACGTGACCGCCGTGGAACCGTCCGCAAGCATGCGCGCCCAGCGGCCCCCGCGCCTCTCGGCGGCAATCGATGCGACAGCCGAGAATCTTCCGTTCCCAGACGACTCGTTCGATGCTGCGATGACGACCTTTTCCGTGCACCAGTGGCGGGATCTTGCGGCCGGCCTGCGCGAGATGAGGCGCGTCACCCGTGGTCCAGTGGTGGTGCTGACATGCGACCCCGGCCTGCTGCACCGGTTCTGGCTGACCGAGTACGCACCAGCGGTGATCGCCACCGAACACCACAGGTACCCAGCCATCCCTACCCTGCGTACCGGCCTCGGCGAGACGGTGGCAGTCCAGCCGGTACCGATCCCATTGGACTGCACAGACGGCTTCAACGAGGCCTACTACGGCCGACCCGAAAAGCTCCTCATTCCGGAGGCCAGACGGTCTTGTTCGGCGTGGAGCTTCATCGACGACAGCCTGGCGCGCGCCTATACGGACCGCCTCGCCGCAGATCTGAGAGCCGGCGCGTGGGACGCGAAACACGGCGCGCTGAGGCAGGAGCCGTCGTACAACAGCTCCCTCGTGATCGTCCGCGCGGCGCCCCGCTAGAGGACGCCCTCCCGCAGGTCGGGCGCGTGTGTTGGAATCATCGGGTGGAAGCGCGGGATCTCGATCAGTGGCTTCGGCCGACTGGTGGCTGGCCTTCCTGGGCGACGGCCGCGCCGTACCGCTACGAGGCGCATCCGCAAGCATCCGCGCTGGCTCCGATCGATGCCGGAGCCAATTGCCAGCGGTACGCGTACGCCGTCTTGGAACTCTTCGATCGCCGTATACCCCCACACTGTTCCAGCCAGCTCTGGGAAGACGAGATTCTTTCACACCCGGAACGCAACGATGCCCAGGACCTTGATCTGGTGCTGTTCAACGACTCGCCCAGCGCCTGGGGTGCACATGTCGCGATCGTCGCCGGCGATCGGCTCCTCCACTTGTGTGCGGAGGAGGGCAGGCCCGCTTTTTGGTTCTGGAATGACTTCGCGACCAGACCCCGCTACAAGCACATGGTCGGCCTCGTGCGAGTGGCAGGCAACGCCGCCTGACGGTTGTCGACGGGGTGGATCATCCCTCGACGAGGCGTTGGATGGGGCGGATCATCCCGCGACGAGGCGTTGGATGGCCGCAGCGAGCCACCGCTCGAGCTTCTTGAGGTCGCCGAGGTCGGAACGCAGGACGCGCCGTCGGGCCGACAGGCCCAGCATCAAGGCGTCGACGGCTTCCGCCCGGTCGCGGGCATCCCGAGGTGCAAAACCGCACGATCGCAGGTAGTTCTCCACTCGATCGGTGGAATTCTCGTCGAGGAATCGTGCGAGTGTCTCCGCGGCTTCCGGATGCTCGCCTGCAGCGCGCAGCAGCACGAGCAGTGGGTCTTCGCCCGGCTGCATGGTCCAGCGCCGAAGGACGCTGCGCGCCAGTCGCGCGCCGAAGCCGTCGAGGTCGCCCGTGTAGACCCCGTCGACAGCGATCTCGGCCTGCGAAGCGGCGACGAATAATCCGTCCTTACCGCCGAAATAGCGGGTGATCAGATTGGGTGACACCCCGGCCGCGTCGGCCACGCTCTTGACCGTGGTCGGTCGGTAGCCGTTCTGAGCGAACTGCGCTCGAGCCGCCGCAAGGATGAGCGCGCGCGTGGCGGTCGCGTTCCGCGGTCTCAGGGGCGCCGCAGCTTCTGACACAACTGCAGCATACCGCTTTGTGTACAGGCATACACGTATGTGTATCATCGCACACATGGCAGATCGTCACGTCTCAGCGGCACCGCCTCGCACCCCTGACGAGGCGATCGCCGTGCTGATCGATCGGCTGCGGGCCACACTCTCGGTGGTCGATCCGTGGGCGGGAGATGCCGGGCGAGGAATCGGCCCCGCCGACCTTCACGACATACTCGCGCGGTGGATCGACGGTTTCGACTGGCGCCGGCACGAGCAACGCATCTGTGATCTCCCGTGGGAGATCGTCGGAGAGGGAGACCGAGCCCTCCGCCTCATTCATCAGCGAACGGGGGAAGAGCATGCCCCAGCGGTCGTACTGCTGCATGGTTGGCCGGACTCGGTCCTCCGGTTCGAGCGTGTGCGGCCGTTGCTGCGCGACGTGAACGTCATCGTTCCCGCGCTCCCGGGCTTCCCGTTCGCGGCTCGGCACTTCGCGCCGGCATCCGTCAACAGCATGGCGGATCTCGTCGCGGCGGCCGTCACTGCTCTCGGCTACGACCGCTTCGTACTCTCGGGTGGCGACCTCGGCGGCGACATCGCCGAGGTCATCGCAGGGGATGTCCCGGATGGCGTGCTCGCCATGCATCTCACGAATGTCTCCGCGCGTCACGTGTTCGCGGTGGATCCCGGAGGACTAGCGCCAGACGCCCGCGCGTACATCGGTCACGCGATGGCCTGGAATCGGCTCAACGGAGGATATATCGCCGAGCAGTCCACCCGCCCTCGCAC
Organism: Humibacter ginsengisoli; assembly: GCF_054780095.1. Lineage (NCBI taxonomy): Bacteria > Bacillati > Actinomycetota > Actinomycetes > Micrococcales > Microbacteriaceae > Humibacter > Humibacter ginsengisoli. The sequence continues at coordinate 40,979 of NZ_BAAGWZ010000012.1, read as the reverse complement.
GCTGCTTGCGGCGCTCGGTGACTCGCCTGCCGGGCTTGCGGCCTGGATTCTCGAGAAGATCCTGGCGTGGACCGACGACCCCGCGCAGTCGTTCTCGACCGACGAGCTGCTCACCTGGGTCAGCGCGTACTGGTTCAGCGGCGCCATAGGCACCTCCTTCGCCAGCTACGCAGAACCTGCCGTCATTCCAGGGCGGACCGCCGTGCCGACCGTGGCGTCCGCGTTTCGGGCTGACATCAAGCCTGCTCCGCAGAGCTACGTCGAAGCCTTCGTCGACCTGTACGAGTACGTCCCCCACGAAGTCGGCGGCCACTTCGCCGCATGGGAGCAGCCGGATGCCTACGTGGCTGACCTTCGCCGGGCGCTCAATCTGGCGACGCACCCGGGCCGCGGCCAGGAATAACCCTCGCCTTGACAAAGTTGAGCCATGTAGACTCAAGTTTGTACGGGCATCCGGTCGGCGCAGAATCGTGCTCAGACGACTCGATGCGACGGATGCCGCGCCACCATAAGGGGAGAAGTAGATGGCGAACATGCAGGGCGCGCCCTCCAGCCAAGAGGAGCAGAAGAGCGCGCTCGAACAGTACGGAGTGGACCTCACCGCACTGGCCAAGGCGGGCAAGCTCGACCCCGTGATCGGTCGCGACTCCGAGATCCGTCGCGTCAGCCAAGTGCTGACCAGACGTACCAAGAACAACCCGGTGCTGATCGGCGAGCCCGGCGTCGGCAAGACGGCGGTGGTCGAGGGCCTTGCGCAGCGCATCGTCGCGGGCGACGTCGCCGAGTCGTTGAAGAACAAGCGTCTCGTCTCGCTCGACATCTCCGCTCTCGTGGCCGGCGCCATGTACCGGGGCCAGTTCGAAGAGCGGCTGAAGAGCGTGCTCAAGGAGATCGACGAGTCGAACGGCGAGGTCATCACGTTCGTCGACGAGCTTCATCTGCTCATGGGTGCAGGCGGCGGCGAGGGGTCGGTGGCGGCGTCCAACATGCTCAAGCCCATGCTCGCGCGTGGCGAGCTGCGCCTGATCGGTGCGACGACCCTCGACGAGTACCGCGAGTACATCGAGAAGGATGCCGCGCTCGAGCGCCGCTTCCAGCAGGTGTACGTGGGTGAGCCGAGCGTCGAAGACACCGTCGCGATTCTGCGCGGGTTGAAGGGTCGCTATGAGGCCCACCACGGAGTCACCATCTCGGATGCTGCGCTGGTCGCTGCGGCCGCTCTTTCGAACCGCTACATCACGGCGCGACAGCTGCCCGACAAGGCGATCGACCTCATCGACGAGGCGATGAGCCGCCTCAAGATGGAGATCGATTCGTCCCCGGTGGAGATCGACCAGCTCAAGCGCCAGGTGGATCGCATGAAGCTCGAGGAGCTGGCGCTCAAGAAGGAGAAGGACGAGGCATCCAAGGAGCGCCTCGCGAAGCTGCGCGAAGACCTCGTGGAGCACGAGCGCGAGCTCGCCCAGCTCGAGGAGCGCTGGGAGCGTGAGCGCATGGGGCTCAACCGCGTCGGGGAGCTCAAGAAGAAGCTCGACGAGGCCATCACCCAGCGCGATCTGGCGTTGCGCGAGGCGAACTACGCGAAGGCGTCCAAGCTCGAGTACGAGACCATCAAGCAGCTGCAGCGCGACCTCGACGAGGCCGAGAAGGCGGAGAGCGCGCCGGATGAGCCGCGCATGGTGAACGAGCAGGTCACCGAAGAAGACATCGCGGCGGTGATCGCGGCGTGGACGGGCATCCCGGTCGGGCGTCTCATGCAGGGCGAGACCGAGAAGCTGCTGAACCTGGAGAGCGAGCTCGGCCGCCGCCTCATCGGCCAGAAGCGTGCCGTGCACGCGGTGGCGGATGCCGTGCGCCGCTCCCGCGCCGGAATCAGCGACCCGAACCGGCCGACCGGTTCGTTCCTGTTCCTCGGGCCCACCGGCGTGGGCAAGACCGAGCTGGCGAAGGCGCTCGCCGAGTTCTTGTTCGACGACGAGCACGCCATGGTGCGCATCGACATGAGCGAGTACGGCGAGAAGCACACCGTTTCCCGTCTCGTCGGCGCCCCTCCCGGCTATGTCGGTTACGAGCAGGGCGGGCAGCTGACCGAGGCGGTGCGCCGTCGCCCGTACAGCGTCATCCTGCTCGACGAGGTCGAGAAGGCGCACCCGGAGGTGTTCGACATCCTCTTGCAGGTGCTCGACGACGGACGCCTCACAGACGGTCAAGGCCGCACGGTCGACTTCCGCAACACCATCCTCATCCTCACCTCGAACCTGGGTTCCACGATCCTGATCGACCCGACGCTGTCGTGGCACGAGAAGGAGGAGCAGGTGCAGGCTCTGGTGCGGCAGGCGTTCAAGCCCGAGTTCGTGAACCGGCTCGACGACATCGTCGTGTTCTCCGCGCTCAGCGAGGAGGAGCTCGGCGAGATCGTGTCGCTCTACATCGACCGGCTGCAGGCGCGCCTGCACGAGCGGCGGCTCGAGCTCGGCGTGACTCCGGATGCCCGTGCCTGGCTCTCCGAGCGCGGCTACGATCCGATCTACGGGGCGCGTCCGTTGCGTCGCCTGATGCAGCACGAGATCGACGACCGCCTCGCGACGGCACTGCTGGAGGGACGCGTGCGCGACGGCAGCACGGTGCTCGTCGACCTCGCTGCCGACGGCGAGCACCTCGAGGTTTCGCCGGTCGACTAGCCGGGCTCGGTGTCCCAGCCGCGGAGTCGCGAGACTGCACGCCCGCCCCGAGACGGTGGGTAATACCCGCTGTCTCGGGGGTCCTGTGCAGTTTCGCGACGAGCCTGGGCTGTCTCGTGAGACGGCCGGGTGCGAACTGGACCGATACGCCCTACGCGGCGACGACCGCGCGCGCCGGCTCCACCAGGAGCCGACCGCCGCGGCCGGTCACGCTGAAGCCCACCCGTTCGAGAAAGCCGCGGCAGTCCGCGCTGGCGGAATCCGCACGGAGCCAGATCGGGCATCCGTGCTCCTCGGCGATGTGGGCGAGGCGCCGCATGGCCAGTGTGCCGATGCCCTGCCCCCGGTGCTCGAGGAGTACGCCGAGCTGAATGAGCTGGACGCCTCCATCGCGCATCACGGTCAGCATGCGTCCGCAGAGCCGGGCCTGGTACTCGATGGCGACGTCGACGGCATCCGGGAACTCCGCACTGAAACGCACCCGCTCCTCGACGTATTGCATGCTGGCGAGTGCCGCCCGCGTCGCCGCATCCACAGAGAGCGTTGCAATCTCGGAGGTGTGCACCTGCTGGAAGAGCCTGAAAAGCGCCGGGCCGTCAGTGGCGATCGCGGGACGGTAGCGCAGGTCGTCGGCGGCGATCACGGGCGTCGGCCGGTGATGCTCGACGAGCGACGACGAGCCGCGCGACGCGAACGTGCCGCTCCCGCGATGAAGAGCTGGGCATCCGGAACCGCGCACGACGTGATCTCGGTGAGGCGATAGACGCCGGCGGGTGGCGGCGTCGAAGACGCCGTGAACATCAGGCCGAAGCGGGTTTCGGTGTGCGCCGAACCGCTGGTCAGTTCCTCAACGGATGCGAGGGTGAGATCGTAGCTGCCGTACTCGCTGGCCGCCTCGAAGTGGTGGCCGACGGCATCCGCATACAGCTCGCGCGCCGGAACGGATGCCTGCGCAACCGCCGGCACGACGCTCGTCGCCATCGCGACACCCGCGTACTGCGGCGCACCGGCCAGTATGACCGTGCGCCGGGTCAACGAGCGCCCACTCCCCGCATTCCGTTTCGCCATGTCCACGCTCCCCCAGCGTCAATCGACAAAGTCTGGGCGACACCTTATTCCCGCGGCCGGGGGCGACGGAAGAGTGGAGCGAGCACTTCGTACGAGTTTTTCGACGGATGTCGGCGTGTCGCGTCGCCGACCTTCGCGAGGCGGCGCTACATGCCTGGACGCGGTCGCAGCGCCGCGTGCGTCCTCGGGCCCGGCTCTGCCGCGCGAGCTTTCGAATTGCGGTCCCGGGGTGCCGCTAACCGCTGAAATAGCGACACCTTCGGCCCGCAATTTCACGGAGAGCATCGCACCAACGCGACTTGCGGTCCCGGGATGCCGCTATTCGCTCAGGTAACGACACCTTGGGCCCGCAACTCTTGGGGCGGGGGTGTTGGCGGCCGGCAGGTAGAGTGGCCGGATGCATTCCCTGGATTTCGTGGCGCCCGCTGGGCGTGAGGAGGTCGCCGGCGTCCGCGCCGGCGGCAGATAACGGCCTGCGCCGACCGGATGCCTTACTCCGGCCGCGCGCTTAGGTACATGCGGTGCACGGCGCCGCCCGAGCGGTCAAGCCGCTCCTCTTCAACGAATCCCGGCCGCAGGGCCGACCACGAATCCGACAGGAATACCCATGCTTCCCGTGACCGAGCGGGAGATCCGCGCGTGCTTCGTCAACGCCACTCTCCGCGAACGCAACAATCTCACCCTGCCCGCCGATTTCGCCGACCTGGACTGGGACGCCATCGACTACCTCGGCTGGCGTGACCGCAAGTACGACGGCCTCGCCTACGTCGTCGTACGACTCGAAGACGCACCCGTAGGCATCCTCCTGAAGCGAGCGGATGCCCGCAGCCGTCGCAAGTCCCAGTGCTCCTGGTGCGAGGATGTGCACCTGCCGAACGACGTGGTGTTCTACGGCGCCAAGCGTGCGGGCAAGGCCGGACGCAACGGAGACACCGTCGGCACCCTCGTCTGCGAGAACTTCGAGTGCTCGGCGAACGTGCGCCGCAGGCATCCGGCTCCGTATCAGGGATACGACGTCGAGGCCGCGCGGGCGGAGCGCATCGAGTCGCTGCGCGAGCACGTCGCCGCGTTCGCCGAGCGGGTGCTCGGCGGGGAGTGAGCTTCCCGCCGCTCGACCGGCCGGCTTAACATCACTCAGGTCGCAGTTTCTGTCGGAAAGACGCCTTCATACCGACGAAAACTGCGACCTGAATGTGGTCGTTGCAGCTCCTGTCGACACCCGCCTTTACGCGTTGACGAGCAGCAGCTCATCCAGCGGCAGCCGCGTACGGGGTGCGCGCTCGCGCTCGCGGGTGTTCTCCGGAAGGTCGTCGACGTCGCCCAGAACTCCGACGGCCGTCACGCTGACGAGGTCGAAGCGCTCGTCGACCTCGAACGCCTCGCGCAGCTCGCCGGCGGCGAATCCGCCCATCTGGTGCACGTGCAGCCCGTCGGCGTGCGCCTGCACGCTGAAGTGCGCCAGCGACTGGCCGAGGTCGTACTGAGCCCAGCGAAGTGGCTGGCCGTCCTCCGTCGCGCGAGCGGCCAGTCCGACGACGAGCGCCCCCGCGTTGACCGCCCAGAACTGGTTGAAGCCCATCAGATTGGCGACGATGCTGTCGAACGCCGGCGTGCCTCGCCGGGCCACGATGAATCGCCACGGTTGGGTGTTGGCCGCGGAGGGCGACCAGCGGGCGGCCTCGAGGGCGGCGGTCAGCTTGGTCTCGTCGATCGGCTCGCTGGCGTCGAACGCTCGAGGGCTGAAGCGCTCGGTGAGCACGGGATGGATCGGGGTGCTGGTGTCGGCGATGCGGTCGGACGCAAGTGTCAGTGACACGGGTCTCCTCGAGGAACGTGAGGCTTTCCGAGCCTGCGGATGTGCCGCTCGCGTTCAGCCTCTGACGAAAAGGGAACACGGCGACGCTGCCTGCGCTCTATGCAAACACATACGCCGCAGGTGTATTCCCTCCTCGGGGTACCGATCGTCACACGGCGCTTGTGCCCGCTACCCGCCGCACGCGAGCGCTACAACGATCGGCACCCGCTACACGAAATTGCTGTAGCGGATGCCGATCTGTATAGCGGTTCCGACTGGCGAGCGGGAGGCCCTGGTCGTCAGTGCTCGCGCTGAGCGCTCGACTGACTCCGTCGCCTCGGTCAAGCGAGCAAACTCGCTCGACTCTCGGCTCGGTCGTCAATGCGGAGCGACCGCCGGCGCATCCTCGTCGGACGACTCCTGCCGCACCCGGCTGCCCCAGAGGGCGAAGAGCACGAACGCGATGAGCACGAACACCGCGCCTCCAAGTACCGCCGCCGCCACGCCGCCTGCCTCGCCGCTCATTGCCGTGACCGAGACGAACACGGTCGTGAGTGCTGCGACGCCGATCGATCCGCCGAGCTGCTGCATCGCCTGCAGCACGCTGGATGCCGCACTCACGTGCTCCTCCGGCGCCCGGTCCATCACGACCGCGGTGATCGGCGCGAACGTCATACCGGCGCCGACGCCCATCACGAGGATCGGACCGAGGATGCCCGTGAGGAACGAATCGTGGGAGTCCAGGGTGCTGAGCCAGAGCAGGCCGGCTGCGAGCATCCCGAGCCCGATGGCGCCGACGATCCACTCGCCGATGCGCGGGAGGAATCGCGGAACCAGCTGGCTCACCGTGACGAGCGTCACGACGAACGGCAGCAGCGACAGGCCGGTCGCGAGCGGGCTGAAGCGCAGCACCTGCTGGGTGAACAGCGTGATGAAGTAGAAGAACGCGAACATGCCGGCCGGCACGAGCAGCATCGCCACCAGCGGGGCCACGTTGCGCGGCCCGCGGAACAGCTGCAGCGGCACGACGGGGCTGTGGTGCCTGCGCTCGATCAGCAGAAGCGCGAGCAGCGACACCAGCGCCACGCCGAACGCGATGAGGGCGACCGGGTCGGTCCAGCCCGCGCTGGCGGCGGTCGTGAACCCGTAGATCAGGGCAACCATGCCGAGCGTCGAAGCGACCGCGCCGCCCACGTCGAGGCGGGCGCGCTCGCGATCCGTCTCGCGCAGGAACAGCAGTGCGCCGACGACGATGAGGATGCCCACCGGCACGTTCACGAACATCACCCACTCCCAGCCGAACCCGGTGGTGAGCACGCCGCCGAGGATGAGCCCGATCGCGCCGCCGCTGCCGGAGGCGAGAACGAAGAGCGACAGCGCGCGGTTGCGCTGCTTTCCCGGCGTGGTGCTGGCCATGATGAGCACGAGCGTGCTGGGCGCCGCGATCGCGGCACCGATTCCCTGCACCACTCGAGCGGCGACCAGGATCTCGGCGGTCGGGGCGAGGCCGCCGGCGGCGGACGCGATGATGAACACGAGCGTGCCGATGATGAGTGCTCGCTTCGCCCCGATCATCGAGCCGACCTTGCCGCTGAGCAGCATGAGGCCGGCGAACGCGAGCGCGTAGGCGGTGACCACCCACGACAGGCCGACGGGCGTGAACCCGAGCGCTTTCTGGATGTCGGGCAGCGCGACGTTCACGATGCTCGCGTCGACCACGAGCATGAGCTGCGTGACGAACACGACCACCAGGCCGAGGGTGCGGAATCGGGAGGTGCGGGCATCCGCTCGGGATGCCGTGCCGGGAGTGCTGGAGACGGATGCCGTGCGTTCGGGCAACCGGATGCCGTCGGTGGGTGGAACGAGTGCGGTGTCGGCCATGTCTGGCGCGTCCTCTGTTCTGTCGATGCGAGTTGTGTCGATTGGGGTTCTGTCGGTGGACTGCCGGAACCCTGCGGGTTGAGAGGTAGGGCACTCAATCCGCGGTCGGCGAGGTATCGTGGGTATCCGGAGAAGCTCTCCTGTTAGTGAATATCACGATACGGAGACTGTCTCCGCTTTGTCAACGAACCGCTGTTCGTCGTCGGCGAACAGCACGAGGAGCCGGTCGCCTGCCGCGATCCGGCCCAGGACGAGAACGTCAGGAGCACGACAAATGGGCACCGCCACCGCCGCAGCGCCGCGGCCGTTGAGGGCCGATGCGCAGCGGAACTACGACCGCATCGTAGAGGTCGCCAGTGACGCTTTCGCCGAACGCGGGGTGCTCACCTCGCTCGACGACATCGCATGCCGAGCGGGTGTCGGCCCCGGAACGCTGTACCGGCACTTCCCCACCCGCGACGGGCTCATCGCCGCGGCCCTAGGCGACAGCCTCGACCGGCTGGAGGCGCTGGCGGAGCGGCTGAAGGCATCCGACGATCCGGGTGCGGCCCTCGACGAATGGATGCTCGCGCTCGCGAACCACCTGCGCACTTACGACAACCTGCCGGAGTCGATCGCGGAGTCGTTCCGCACCGACGACTCGCCGTTGCGGAACTCGTGCCGGCCGCTGACCGACACGACCTCGGTGCTGGTCGCACGCGCGAAGAACGCGGGCGCCATCCGCGACGACATCGAGCCGCGCGACCTGTTCGCGCTCGTCTCCTCGGTGGCGTGGGCGTCGCAGCGTCGCGGCGACACGGATGCCGGCCTGAAGCGGATGCTCGGGCTCGCGACCTCGGGGATCCGCTGAGGGCTCAGCACGTGGCCCCCTCCGGCATCCGCTGAGGGTTCAGCACGTGGCCCCCTCCGGCATCCGCTGAGGGTTCAGCACGTGGCCCCCTCGGGCAGGCGGACGTGACCGCGCAGTCCGGCATCCGCAGGTCGTAGCTCGCGGCTGCCCGAGTCGCGCAGCGCCCTCAGCACTCGATGACGTTCACCGCGAGGCCCGCGGCGCTGGTCTCCTTGTAGCGATCGCTCATGTCGGCGCCGGTCTGGCGCATGGTCTCGACGGCGACGTCGAGGGGCACCAGGTGGCGACCGTCGCCGTGCAGCGCGAGGCGCGCGGCCGACACCGCGGTGGATGCCGCGATCGCGTTGCGCTCGATGCACGGGATCTGCACGAGTCCGCCGACGGGGTCGCACGTGAGACCGAGGTGGTGCTCGACCGCGATCTCCGCCGCGTTCTCCACCTGGTCGGGGGTGCCTCCGAGCACGGCGCAGAGCCCGGCCGCTGCCATCGCGCACGCGGAGCCGACCTCGGCCTGGCATCCGCCCTCCGCACCCGAGATGGATGCGTTCGCCTTCAGGATCGAACCGATCGCGGCGGCGGTCAGCAGATAGCGGTGGGCGTCGGCGTCCGTTGCGCGCGGGTTGAACCGCAGGTGGTACTCGAGCACGGCGGGCACGATGCCTGCCGCGCCGTTCGTGGGCGCCGTGACGACGCGGCCGCCCGCCGCGTTCTCTTCGTTGACGGCGAGGGCGAAGGCGCGCATCCATTCCGCGGCGAAGTCGGGTGCGTCGGGCGGCATGGTCTCGAGTTGTTCGCGCATCGCTTCGGCGCGGCGGGGTACGTGCAGGCCGCCGGGCAGTTCGCCATCGGAGTGCAGGCCGCGCTCGACGCAGTCGTGCATCGCGTCTCGGATGGCGTCGAGTCCCGCGACCAGTTCAGCCTCGCTGCGCCGCTCCAGCTCGATGCGGTATGCGACGTCGCAGACGCCGAGCCCGTTCTCCTTGCACAGGGCAAGCAGTTCTGCGGCCGTCGAGAACGGCCACTCGGTCCGCTGTCCGGTGCCCTCGGGCTCTGACTCCACTCCGCGCTCCGCGATGAAGCCGCCGCCGATCGAGAAGAACGTGCGCTCGACGACCGACGTACGCGAACCGGCCGCGTATGCGCGCAGGGTGAGCGCGTTCGGATGCTCGGGCATCCGGGTGCGCGGCTCGAACGTGAGGTCGGATGCGTGGAACGGCACCTCGTGCGAGTGCCCGTCCCCCGTGCCGAGCGTGAGCACGCCGAGCTCCGATGCTCGCGCCCACGCGCCGTGCACCGCAGCCGGGTCGCACGTCTCGGAGCGCTCACCGGCAAGGCCCGCCACCACCGCATCCGGAGTTCCATGGCCGACGCCGGTCGCCGCGAGCGACCCGTACAACGTGCACTCCACGCGGGTCACATGCGGAAGGATGCCCGCCTCGGCCAGCTCAGCCACGAAGCGTCCGGCGGCGCGCATCGGACCCACCGTGTGCGAACTGGACGGCCCGATCCCGATCGAGAACAGGTCGAGCGCCGACACGTACACGGACATACCGCCAGTGTGCATCCTGCGCCGTGCGGTATCCGTCGCCGCCGTCCAGCATGCCGGACGTCGTCTACGGGGCTCGACGGGCGAGCACGGTGCGGACGGTCGAGCACGGAACGGACGAGCGAGCACCGTGCGGACGCCCAGCGCGTGGTGGTTCGTCCGTTCCGTGCTCGCTCGTCTGTTCGGTGGTCTGGTGCGGTGTCCGTCGCTACGGCAGCTCGTGCACCGCCGCGGTCTCCTCGATCTCGATGGCCTGCCGGCGCGCCAGCTCGCGCTCACCGGCCACGTCGACGCGTCGCGTGAAGAGCCAGTACGCGACGGCGGCCACCGGAAGGCCGATGAAGAGGGAGATGTCCACCCCTCCGAGTGCGTGCGAGACAGGCCCGGTGTACACGCCCGCGACGTCGAAGAACGGGATCATCGCGACGAACCCGAGCACGTAGGCGCCGATGCCGGCCCAGCCCCAGCGTTTGTAGATGCCGTTCGGCTTGAAGATCTCGGCGATCGCGTAGTGCCCGCGCCGCACGATGAAGAAGTCCGTGAGGTTGACGGCCGTCCACGGGATGAACAGGTACAGGATCAGCAGCAGGAAAGCGTTGAAGTTCCCCAGGAAGTCCGCGGTGGCGAACAGCGCGAAGCCCAGCGAGAGTGCCGCGGTGATGCCGAGGGTGATCATCCGGATGGCCAGCGTCGGCTTCACCTTCACGAAGCTGTCGATCGACGAGATGAGCGTGAGCGACCCGCCGTACATGTTCAGCGCCGTCACCGAGATGAGTCCAAGGCCGAACACGATCAGCGCGATGATGCCGAAGCCGGGGAACAGGGCATCCGCCACCTTCTTGAGGTCGACCACGGTGTTCGTGCCGATGTCCTTGGCCGAGACGGCGATGTAGGAGCCGAGGAACATCATCCACATGCCACCGACCGCGCTGCCCCAGAATGTGACGTTGAACGTGCTGCTCGTCTTCGTGTCCGCCGGCAGATACCGCGAGTAGTCGGAGACGTAGATGGCCCACGAGATCTGGTATCCGGCCGCGACACCGAGCTGCCCGAAGAACGCCACGGGGTTGAAGGCGCCGAGGTTGAACTCGGATGCCGGAATGTGCAGGTGGATGATCGCCGAGATCGACACGAGCGCCAGCACGACGATCGTGAGGTAGGTGAGGTAGCGCTCGAACGAGTGGATGAAGTCGTATCCCACGAGCGCGATCACGACGGCGACGATGGTGACCACCCAGATCCAGAGCGGGTTGGATGCCTGACTCGAGCTGATCGCACCGCCGAGCGCCTCACCGCCCAGCACCGAGTTGAAGATGTTGAAGCCCGCGTACTGGATGTAGGCGAACAGCCACACGAGAAGGGCGCCGATGTATCCGAACTGCGGCCGGGACTGGATCATCTGCGGCAGGCCGAGCTGCGGCCCCTGCGAGGAGTGCGCCGCCATGAAGAACGTGCCGATGCAGATACCGACCGCGATGGCGATGAACGACCAGATGAGGTTGCCGCCCGAGGTGATGCTGATCAGGCCTGTGGCGAGCGTGGCGATCTGCGCGTTGCACATGAACCAGAGCGGCCCGATGTGCGACACCTTGCCGTGTCGCTCCGCCTGGGGAACGTAGTCGATCGAACGCACCTCGAGTCCGGTGCGGCGGGTGGTTGTCTCGGTTGCAGACATGGGTCGCCTTCGGGTCGCGCGCGCCCGCGTCGTCGCGGGCGTCACAAGACACGGATGCTAAGGCCCAGGCTCAGGTTCGTGCCAGGCTTCTGCCCCGAACCTGTCAGCCTTCGCAGGCGGGAGGCTCAACCAGCGGCGGCGCTCGCCGTCAGCGCTTCCACGATCGCAGCGACGAAGTCGTCGATGTCGTCCTCAGTGGTGTCCCATGAGCACATCCAGCGCACCTCGCCGCGCGAAGCGTCCCAATCGTAGAAGCGGTGCTGCTCACGGATGCGTTCGGCGGCATCGTGCGGAAGCGTCGCGAACACGCCGTTCGACTCGGTCGCCTGGGTGAAACCGAGGCCCGGAGCGCGGCCGGACACCACGGCATCCTCCAACTCGGACCGCAACCGGCTGGCCATCGCGTTCGAGTGCCGCGCACTCCGCAACCAGAGTCCGTCGCTCAGCAGGGCGATGAGCTGCGCGGAGATGAACCTCATCTTCGATGCCAGCTGCATGTCGAGTTTGCGGAGGTAGGTCATGCCCTGCGAGGCATCCGGGTTCAGCACCACGACCGCCTCACCGAAGAGCAGGCCGTTCTTGGTGCCGCCGAAGCTGAGCACGTCGACGCCGGCATCGCTCGTGAAGGCGCGCAGCGGCGCATCCAGGTGGGCGGCGGCGTTGGCGACACGGGCGCCGTCCATGTGCACGCGCATCCCGAGCGAGTGCGCGTGGTCGGCGATGGCGCGCACCTCCTCGACGGTGTAGCAGGTGCCGAGTTCCGTGGTCTGCGTGATCGACACGGCCAGTGGCTGTGCGCGGTGCTCGTCCCCCCAGCCCCACGCCTGCTTGTCGATCAGCTCGGGTGTGAGCTTGCCGTCCGGGGTCTCGACCGTGAGCAGCTTCAGCCCGCCGACCCGCTCCGGGGCGCCGTTCTCGTCGGTGTTGATGTGGGCCGTTGCGGATGCCACCACCGCTCCCCAGCGCGGCAGCATCGACTGCAGCGCGGTCACGTTCGCCCCGGTGCCGTTGAACACCGGATACACCTCGACGCCCTCGCCGAACTGCTGCGCGAACACCTCGTGCAGGCGCTCCGTGTAGGCATCCTCCCCGTAAGAAATCTGGTGACCGCTGTTCGCAGCGACGATCGCGTCGATGATCTCCTGATGCGCGCCGGCGTAGTTGTCGGAGGCGAACGCGCGGGAGTCGGGGTCGTGCAGTCGAAGTGTCATGATGCATCCATCTTCGCGGATGCCCGACACGCCCCGAAATCGCGATATCACTTTACGATGGGTGCATGGATACTGCTCCGCAGCGGCCCGACGCGGCGCCGTTCGCGTACTCGGGCGCCCGAGTCGACATCGACGAGCGGCCCGCGCGGGTGATCAGCGGCGCGTACGGGATCGCGGCGATCGCCGTTCTCGTGGTGATCGCGATCATCGCGATCATGCAGGGCCAAGCGCGGTTCGTCATCCTTCCGATCCTCGCGATCGCGGTCGTGCTCGGCTCACTCGTGATCGTGCAGCCGGGCGAGGCGCGGGTGATCCAGCGGTTCGGCCGCTACGTCGGAACGGTTCGCCGCACCGGCCTCTCCTGGGTGCTGCCGTTGACCACCCGGCGCAAGATGAGCGTGCGCATCCGCAACTTCGAGACAAAGCGACTCCGAGTGAACGACGCGGAGGGCAACCCGGTGGAGATCGCCGCGATCGTCGTCTGGCAGGTGACCGATACGGCCAAGGCGGTCTACGCGGTGGATGACTACCTCGACTTCGTCGCCGTGCAAGCCGAGTCGGCGGTGCGGCAGATCGCGAACGCCTATCCGTACGACGCCGCCGGCGAGAATCGCATCTCGCTCCGTGACTCCACCGACGTGGTGGCGAGCGAGTTCTCGCACGAGGTCGCGATGCGGGTGGCGCTCGCCGGAATCGAGATCGTCGAGGTGCGGATCAGCCACCTCGCCTACGCGCCGGAGATCGCGCAGGCGATGCTGCGCCGCCAGCAGGCCGCGGCCGTCGTGCAGGCGCGTTCGCGCATTGTGGAGGGCGCGGTCGGCATGGTCGAGATGGCCCTCGATCGCCTGAATGAGAGCGACTACGTCACGCTCGACGACGAGCGCAGGGCCGCGATGGTCAGCAACCTGATGGTGGTGCTGTGCAGCGACCAGCCGGCCTCCCCCATCGTCAACGCAGGAACGCTGTACTCGTGATGGATGCCGCACTTCGTCAGGTCAATGGCTCGGGTGCCGGCTCGGCCTCCCGCGCAGATCGCGGGTGGTCACGATGAGCGCTGAGCGCAAGAACGTGCTGCTGCGGCTCGACCCGGCGGTGCACGACGCGATCGCGCGGTGGGCATCCGGTGAGCTGCGCAGCGTGAACGCGCAGATCGAGATCCTGCTCCGGGATGCCCTCAAGCAAGCGGGCAGGCTGCCCAAGGAGGTCGCTCCGCTGCCCAAGCGCGGCCGGCCGCCCCGGAGCTGACCGCGCACTCCCGGCAGCACGAACCCGCAGGCTCGGGAGGAGGAACCCGCACTCTCGGGAGGGGGAACCCGCACCCTCGGGAGGAATCCTGAGGGGATTCGAGGGATACGCGCGACCCTAAAGTGATATCGTTTTTTTGTGCCTGGGAATGAGCCCTCCATCGTGCCGCCTGAGGCGCCGACGGCGGCCGCGCCTGCGCTGCAGGTCAGCGGGCTGACGGTCGCCTACGGGCAGCAGATCGCCGTCAATGGTGTGAGCCTGCAGATCGAGCGCGGCGAGATCTTCGGCCTTCTCGGCCCGAACGGCGCCGGCAAGACGAGCACGCTCGGTGCGATCGAGGGGCTGATCCACCCGCGAGCAGGCACCGTGACGGTCGACGGGATGGATGCCCGCCAGCACCCCACCGAGACGAAGGCGCGTCTCGGGGTGCAGTTGCAGACATCCAGCTTCCAGGCCGAGCTCAGCATCGAGCAGATCGCTAACCTGTACGGCGGCCTGTACGGGGTGCGACTCACGCGGGAGCGCATCAGGCAGAGGCTCGACGAGATCGGGCTCGACCAGGAGCGAGGCAAGCGGTTCAAACAGCTCTCCGGCGGGCAGCAGCAGCGGCTGGCGCTGTACATCGCGACCATCCACGACCCGCTTCTCCTGCTGCTCGACGAGCCCACTGCCGGTCTCGACCCGCAGTCGCGCAGGGCGCTCTGGTCGCGCATCGAGCAGTTGCGCAAGCGGGGCAGCAGCATCCTGCTGACCACGCACTCCATGGAGGAGGCACAGGCGGTGTGCGACCGCGTCGCGATCATCGATCACGGCGCGCTGCTCACGGAGGGCACCCCTGCCGACCTGATCGCGAAGCACAAGGACGATCCGAGAGTGCTTGCCGTCGCGCACGGAAACGTCACGCTCGAGGATGTCTTCATCGGCCTGACGGGAAGTGAGATCCGTGACTGACGTCGCCTTCCATCGTCCACCGCTCGGGCTGGCCATGCGCTCGCTGCTGCGCGCCGACGCCATCGTGCTGATGCGTAGCAGGATCTCGACGGTGCTGAGCCTCGCGCTGCCCGTCGTCATCATCATCGTCACGAGTTTCAACAAGAACGTGAACCGGCTGGGCAATCCCAGCCTGGTCATCGGGCTCGCCATCACGCTCGGCCTGCTCGCCTCGTGCCTGCTCGGTTACAGCCTCGGGCTCGCCCGCGACCGCGAGATCGGCGTGCTTCAGCGACTCCGCGTCACGCCGGCGCCGACCTGGACGATCATGACGAGTCGCATCGTCGTGCAGATCGTCACGAACCTCATCTCCTCGCTCATCGTGCTGATCGTCGGGGTGGTCCTCCACGGCCTCGCGCCGAGCTTCGGCCAGTATGTGCTCGTGCTCGTGGTCGCCGTGCTCGGCGCCGCGGTGTTCTTGTCGATCGGTCAGGCGCTCGTGGGGCTCGTTCCCTCAACGGGCGCGATCAACGCCATCGGGCGCATCCTCTTCATCCTGCTCGTACTGGTCGGGATTCTCGGCGGAACGGGCGTGCTCGGCGATGTCATCAAGTCGATCGCGGGATGGACGCCCGTCGGTGCCCTGATGACGCTCTTCAGCGACGTGCTCAACGGCACCGGATGGAGCGACCAGGATCTGTACGCACTGCTGGCCTCCCTGGGCTACGTGATCGTGTTCGCATTCATCGGCATCCGCTGGTTCCGCTGGGAGGCCCGGTGAATCTATCTCGCCCTTCGAGCACGCGAGAAGGGCGCCACCCCGCTTCTCGCGCTCGATCGCGAACTCGCCGCACAGCTGGACGAGGCGGAGCCTCTCGCGTAGGCGAGGTTCACGCCCGGAACGATCCCGGCCGGGGCTGAATCCAGTCGGGATTCGAGTATCCGCTCTCCCACGGAAACCGGCCGTTCTTGTCGTCGTAGGTCAGCTGAAGCAAGGGAACGGAGCACCAGTCCGCCTTCTGGTAGAAGCGGTTCGCAGCGAACGCGATCTCTCCCGGATTCGGCACCTCCTCCACAGTCACCCGGTGCGACCACTGCTCGAACGTCAGCAACTCGCCGGGAAAGAGCAGCCGGCCATCGCGCACCTGGTCCGCGACATCGTTGAGAAGAGCGCCGGCGGTGTTCTGATCGATGCCCATGACGAGCAACTCCGGGTGCCCGATGCCGAACAGGCCGATGGTGTACGCGAACGACGGCAATTGAATCCGCGAGTCGCCGATCACGTATGGGATGAAGACACCACGCGTGCGAATGATCTCGGCGGTGTTCTTGTCTTCCTGGTCGAGCCATGCCTGCTCGGCCGGCGTAGGAATGATGGTCATCGTGTCCTCCCTGGTGACGGAACTTTGATGACCGGAACGTTAGAACGCACGTACGACACCACGGTGGCGGCCGAGACGAACTCTCGCGGCCGGGATGCCGTGATCAGCCCAGCGACGTGCCCGTGATGCCCTTCGTCGACTCGATGGTGTCGCCCATCTTCTTGTTCAGCGCCTCGTAGAACATCGAGAGCGGGAACTCGTCGTCGAGCACGGCATCCGTGTACCCCTTCGGCGCGCCGGCGAGAACCTCCTCCGGCAGGCCCTTCGCCCACACGGATGCCGGGTTCGGCGCGAGCACGCCGCTCACCAGCTCGTAGGCGGCCAGCCAGTGCGCCGTCTTCGGGCGGTCGATCGAGCGCCAGTACAGCTCGTTGATGGTGTCGCTGAGCGAGACGACCGCGTCACCGACGGCATCCCAGTCGATGGAGAGCTGCGTGTCGGTCCAGTCGAGCACGTGGTGCTGGTGCAGCCACGCGAACAGCAGCTGCCCGCCGAGCCCGTCGTAGTTGCGCACCCGGCTGCCCGTGATCGGGAACCGGAAGATGCGGTCGAACAGGATGGCGTAGCGCACGAGGGAGGCGTGCTCCAGGATGCTGCGCTGGTCATCCGTGAGTTCCTCGCGCGGCATGGCGCCGAGCGTCTTCTCGAGCCGGTACGCCTCGCGGTATGCGGTGAGGTCGCAGCGCAGCTCCTCGAGTGAGTACAGGAAGTACGGCATGCGCTGCTTGATCATGAACGGGTCGAACGGAAGGTCGCCGCGCATGTGGGTGCGGTCGTGGATGATGTCCCACATCACGAACGTCTCCTCGATGAGCGACTGGTCGTCGAGCAGACGCGCGGCCGGCTCGGGCAGGTCGAGCTTCGTGATGTCGGATGCCGCCCGCACGACCACGCGGTAGCGAGCGGCTTCGCGGTCCTGGAAGATCGCGCCCCAGGTGAAGGTGGGCAACTCGCGCATCGCCACGGTCTCGGGGAACAGCACGGCGGAGTTCGTGTCATAGCCCGGCGTGAAGTCGATCAGCCGCAGCGAGACGAACAGCTTGTTGCCGTAGTCGGTGCGCTCGAGCTCCGCGACGAACTCGGGCCAGATCGTCTCGACGATCAGGGCCTCGACGTGGCGGTCCGGCGACCCGTTCTGCGTGTACATCGGGAACACCACGAGGTGCCGGAGGCCGTCTATGCGGTGCTGCTGCGGCTGGAAGGCGACCAGCGAGTCGTAGAAGTCGGGCACGCCGAATCCGCCGTCCACCCAGCGCTCGAAGTCGGCCTGCAAGGCGGCGAGATAGTCGGCATCGTGCGGGAACAGGGGTGCCAGGTCGCGGATCGAGTCCACGATGGTGGCGACGTGAGCGCGCGCATCCGCGTGACGGTCGGCATCCGGAATCGAGCCGTCCTTGACCTGGTCGGCCTGGATGCTCGTGGCCGCGCTCTTCAGTTCCAGCCACGCCGGGTCGGCAGCGATGGTCGCCAGGCGTGCGGCATCCGTGGCCTCGTCGGCTCCCGTGGGAAGAACGATGGACATGACGAGACCTCCTCGAACGTGAATTCTCTTGCGTCTCCTTCGAGCGTAACGACGAGGTTCGAGGATGAGTTTGCCGAGTTGGCGTTCAGAGTTGCGTCTCTGAGCGAAAGCACGCAACGACGTTGCGTTCAGTCGATCGGGTACTCCACGTACGCGAAGCGCGCGCCGTCGGGCGACCAGCTCGCGACGTTCATGGTGCCCTGACCGCCGAAGAGGTCGACGACGTCGACCGGTTCCCCGCCGTCGGGATCGATGCGACGGATGCGCACCCGCTCGTTCGCCGGATGCCCGACCACCCCCGACGGGTAGCTCACGTATACGAGGTTCCGGCCTCCAGGCGCGACGTGCGGGAACCAGTTCACCCGTTCGTCGAACGTAAGCTGCTCGATGGCCGACCCGTCCGGCTTGCAGCGGAACAGCTGCGCATGGCCGGCATCCTGCGACTCGCGCTCCGAGTTGAAATAGATCCACTCGCCGGTCGGGTCGAACTCGGCGCCGTCGTGCGGGGCATCGGAGTGCGTGAGCTGCGTGTCATCCGCTCCATCGATGCCGATCGTGAAGACGTTGGTGCGAGCCGGGGTGCCCGGGCCTGGATTGGGGCCCAGCGGTTCGAGTCCGATGTAGGAGAGGGTTCGGCCGTCGGGCGAGATGCCGTGGAGGTAGTGGTTGAACGGATGCGCGTGCTCGCGCGTCACGCGGCGGGTCGCGCCGTCGGCGAGCGAGACCTGGTGAATGTGCTTGTCCTCCGCCGAGATGTAGAGGTAGCGGCCGTCGGGCGAGACGACGTGATCGTTGTTCGAGCTGTCGATGTCGCCGGTGGGCACGAACTCGACGTCGCCGCCCGTGACGGGGATGCGGTGGATCAGGCCGTCCTGGTTGAAGACCAGCCACTCCTCGTCGCCCCAATACGGCGAGACCGTCCAGTTGGGCGCCTCGAAGACCGTGTCGGCGCTCTCATGCACGGTGCGACGTTCGCCGGTCGCGATGTCGACGACGACGAGCCTCGAGATCTGACCGGGTTCCAGGGTGCGCCACGCGCGCGTTGCCATATCGTCTCGCTTCCGTTCGGTTCACCGGGCCCGCTCAACCAAAGGTAGCCGCACCCTGTCTCCCTCGGCCGCCCGCCCACCTCCCGTTCAAGTCGCAAAGTCTGCCGCTATCGCGGCCTCATAACGGCAGACTTTGCGACTTGAACGGGGAGGACTGCAGCGTTCGCCGGACGGCGCAGCCGCCCGGCGTCGGCACAAGCGGCTGACAAGATGGGTACGTGACGGTGATGGGCGTGATCCGCAGGTGGACGCCCGTCGGCGTGCCCGTGATCGCCGCGATCGCGCTTGTGCTGGCGTGGGGCACGAAGCCGGGAATCGGGCTCGCCATCCTGCTCGCGGTCATCCTCATCGGTGCCATCCTGGTGGCCGTGCATCACGCCGAGGTGATCGCGCACCGAGTCGGCGAGCCGTTCGGGTCGCTCATTCTCGCGGTCGCCGTGACCATCATCGAGGTCGGCCTCATCGTGTCGCTCTCGGCCGGAGGCGACGAGCACGCGGCGACGCTCGCCCGCGACACCGTGTTCTCGGCGTTCATGATCACGACCACCGGGATCGTCGGCCTTGCGATCCTGGTCGGCGCACTCAAGTTCGGCACGGTGCGCTTCAACTCGGAAGGGTCGGGCGCTGCGCTCGCCACGGTGTCGACGCTCGCGGTGCTGTGCCTCGTGCTGCCGGACTTCACCGAGGCATCCGGCCCGCGGTTCTCGCCGACGCAGCTCACGTTCGCCGCGATCGCGTCGCTGGCGCTGTACGTGCTGTTCGTCATCACGCAGACGATCTCGCACCGGCGCATCTTCCTGCCGGTGAGCGAGTCGGGCGGCGTGATCGGCGAGGATGACGACGAGGAGGATCACGGCGAGCCGCCCACCCTCGGCGCGGCGCTGATCAGCCTCGTGCTGCTGCTTGTCGCGCTCGTCTCCGTGGTCGGCCTGGCCAAGCTCGAGTCTCCGTCGATCGAGGGCGGTGTGGTGGCGCTCGGGCTTCCAGAGTCTGTGGTCGGCGTGATCATCGCGCTGGTCATCCTTCTGCCGGAGGGCATCTCAGCGGTACGTGCTGCGCGGCGCAATCACATCCAGACCAGCCTCAACCTCGGCCTCGGGTCGGCCATGGCGAGCATCGGGCTGACGATTCCGGCGGTCGCCGTGGCATCCATCTGGATGCCCGGGCAACTCGTGCTCGGACTCGGCGACACGCAGATCGTGCTGCTGCTGCTCTCGATCGTGGTGAGCATCCTCACCGTCGTCCCCGGCCGTGCGACGAAGCTGCAGGGCGGCGTGCACTTAGTGATCTTCGCGGCGTTCCTGTTCCTATCGGTTTCGCCGTAGGGAGCAGCGGGCCCGCTGCCGGCCCTGGAGCGCGTAGAACCTGTCAAGCGAGCGGCATCTGCGGATGAACCGACTTGCAATTTCGGTGACATCGTGATCCACGACGCGAGATCCGCGTAATTCCGGGGGAAAACCGCTCCCAGGGCTCTCGGATGCTCTGTGCACAGCCCGTCCAGTGCTACTGAGTACCGTGTCGGAGTCGTCGGATTTTTCGGCATTGCGCCCCGACAAAACCCCCTTGGGTGGGATGCCGTTCTGACGAACGCCCCGACCCGACGGACGCCGCCTGCTGCGTCTGAGGGGCGTCTTGCCGGTGCGCGTTCCGCGCGCCAGGCCACCGTCGTGCCCCCACACGGCGGTGTGCCGGCATGACGCGAGGTGCGCCCGGGTTCTCACGAACCGGGCGTGCAGCAAGGGGTGAGCCCGACCCGCCCGGATGCTGAGGCGCGCGCGAGTGCGTGTGTCAGGCATCCGTTGCCCGGATGACGCGTGCGCGCACCCGGGTGGACGACGCGGGGAAGCCCCGATCATTGGAACCCTTTGACCTTCCTCACGCGTATTGCCCCCGAAAGCCTCCGAAACACCCTCCGCCCCCTCCTCGGCAAGTCCGCCCGTCACCGCCGTGCCAGCGCGATCGCGCAGCACAAGCGAGCACTGCTCGTCACCTCGGCGGCCATCGTCGCCGTGGGAGCCGTCGTCACTCCGGTGGTCATGCAGAACGCCTACGCCGAGCCGGCCAAGCAGACGACCGGCGCGGCATCCGAAGTGCAGAAGGGCTCGCCGATCGCGGCGATGGCCATTCAGCACAAGGCCGCGCAGGACTCGTTCGATGCACTCGCCGTCGCGCAGATCACGGCGGAACAGGTGCAGGGTCGTGCTGACACGACCGAGCTGAACAGCGCGATCGCTGCGCTGAAGAACAACTACTCGTCGGATGCCGGCACTCTGCACAAGCTGACCGTCGCCGCGAACGACGCTGTCGAGAAGGCCGCCGTGGCCGCCCAGGCACACGACGCCGCGGTCGCAGCGGCGCAGCAGGCGGCAGCGGAAGCAGCAGCCAAGGCTGCCGCTGAGGCGCAGGCCGCCGCCCAGGCGCTCGCGCAGGCCAACACGCCGGATGGCGCCCGCGCCGTCGCGCAGTCGATGATGTCCAGCAAGTACGGCTGGGGCAGCGACCAGTTCCAGTGCCTGAACAGCCTGTGGAACCGCGAGTCCGGCTGGAACTACCAGGCCTACAACTCCGGGAGCGGCGCCACGGGCATCCCGCAGGCCCTTCCCGGCTCGAAGATGGCCGCCTTCGGCAGCGACTGGGCGACGAACGCCGCAACGCAGATCGCGTGGGGTCTCAGCTACATCTCCAACTCCTACGGCACGCCGTGTGCCGCGTGGGGTCACTCGCAGTCCTCGGGCTGGTACTGATCCTTCTGGCCGCTTCGCCCTGAGGCACGGCCGCTCCTGTTCTGCCAGAGCTGCAGCCGCTCGTTGGCATCGAGATCTCGTCTCACTGACAAAGAATGTGATTCGTTTCGGCGCTAAGAGCACTTTCTGTCAGTGAGACGGGGCCCGCGTGTAGCCCGCGTGGTCCCCGCATGCTGCGAGCACTCGAAGCGTCGCAGGACGCGGCTCAATGGGTCACGGCGAGCAGCGCGGCGAGCGGTGCGGGCAGGCATCCGTTCGCGACGGCGGTCGCGGTGAGCGCCTCGGCGTAGCGCAGTTTGCGCCTGGCGCCGCTGCCGAGGAAGCGCCGCAGTTGCGCCTCGAGCGGATGCCCGCGCCACGCCGGCTGAGCCTGCAACGTGCGGAAACGGGCCAGGTCGCCTTCGGTTTCGAGCACGCGCTCCGCCTCTGATGCGCCGACGGCACGAATAAGTTCGTCCTCGAGGTCCTCGACGCACACGAAGAGTCGCAGGTCGACGCCCGTGTCGATCGCTCCGCGACGGAGCACCTCGGCCTCAGGCGCGTCGCACAGCGCGGCGATCGGCACGTCGCTGCGCTTGGTGTGGAGTCCGGCGAGAACCCGTGCTGCCGCGTGAGCTCCGCCGATCGGAACGACGACAACGCCTTCGGCGCGAAGGTCCCTGCCGGTTCCTGCAGCAGCCGTCTCCACCGCGATCTGATCACTGATGCCTTCGACGAGGACCAGTGATGCCGCACCGCCGACCCTCGCGAGCGCCGCGGCCGTGGCGCGGGCGGTGGCATCCGGACCGCTCTCGTACCGCGCGGAGACGCCGCGGGATCCGGGCACGGGCGCACGGGTCATGACCTCGTGAACTTTCGACCGCTCGGCACGCCGTCAGCATAAGCGGGCCGGCGTGCGGCGGCGTGCCGGCGGGCGGCAAGTAGGCGGGCCGACCGGCGGCAAGTAGGCGGGCCGACCGGCGGCAAGTAGGCGGGCCGACCGGCGGCATGGAGGCGGGCCGACCGGCGGCATGACGGCGGGCCGGTCCGGGTGCATGGTTCATGTCTCACTAGATGTGGCCTCCTGGCCCCCAACCCGCAACTTCTGCGACATGCCGGGAACGTGTGTCGCAGACCCAGCGGGATCCGCGGCCCGTGAGCCGCAGGTTCTGTGACGCAGTCTGTGGGTCCGAGTGCGGAGCTCTGCGCCATAGTGCGCACGCCGGCCACAGCTCGCCTTGACTCGCACCGACATCGAGCGCACCGTTGTCGTGCAGACTGCAGGGGTGGGCGCAGGATCAGCCAGAGCGAACTCCGGCACGAGCGGCAGTCCGGCGGCAGATGTCATCGCGGCGCTCGCGAAGGCGGCGGATGCCGACGACGCCGTGTTCCTGCAGCGCTTCTTCAAGACCGGACCGGGCGAATACGGCGAGGGCGACGTCTTCATCGGTGTGCGCGTGCCGGCGGCGCGCGCGGTCGTGAAACGGCTCGGGCCTCTGTCGCTCGAAAGCATCGCGGAACTACTCGGGAGCCACGTGCACGAGCACCGGCTTGCGGCTCTCGTGGCACTGAATGCGCTGTTCGCCCGGGCATCGGCATCCCGCACCCGCGACGACGACCAACGAGAGCGCCTCACAGCGTTCTACCTGAACGCTGTGCGGGCAGGACGCGTGAACAACTGGGACCTCGTCGACGCCTCCGCCGAGTACGTGCTCGGCGAGTACCTCCTCGACCGGCCGCGGTTCATCCTGTTCGAACTCGCCGACTCCGACGACCTGTGGTGGCGCCGCGTCGCGATGCTGTCGACCTTCGCGTTCATCAAACGCGGCGATGCCTCGACCACGCTCGAACTGGCATCCATGGTGCTCGACACCGGCGACCGCCGCGATCTGACGCAGAAGGCGGTCGGTTGGATGCTCCGCGAGGTCGGCAAACGCGTCGACCGCGGGCTGCTCATCGGCTTTCTCGACGAGAACGCCCACCGGATGCCGGCCGTGATGTTGTCGTACGCGACGGAGCACCTCGGCGCGGACGAGCGTGCGGCGTACCGGGCGGCGCGCATCCGCTGAGCCAGCGCTCCTGGGCGTCCACCGTGGCCGCATCCTTCGACACCTTCGACGGGGCGGTGCGCCATTGTCGCCCCGGTTGCAGCCCTCATTACTCATTGACAAACTTCCTTACCTTGAGATAGAAAGTTACAGCGGTCGCTCCTACCGGAGGGTCGGGCGAGTTCCGCACACCGAGCACCCACTCGACAGCGCCGACAGTCGCGGCGACGCCGACTCAACGAGGAGTAGTAGAGAATGCCAAGCAATCGCGGGTCATCCTTCTTCGCCAGTGCGGCGGGGACCCCCATCACCCGGCGCGGCCTCCTGAAGGCAACCGGTGCCGGAGCGGCAGCCATCGGACTATCGAGTCTGTTGGCCGCGTGTTCCACGGGCGGCGGATCGTCGTCCGGCGGAAAGGCCACGGTGCGCATGTGGACGTGGTACACGGAGATCAAGGACACGCTTCCCAAGGTGATCTCCGACTTCGAGTCGAAGCATCCGAACATCAAGATCGAGAACCGTATCTTCGGAACGCCCGATCAATACCTGCCGGCGCTCACCGCGGCTGTGTCGGGCGGCGATGTTCCCGAGATCTTCGCTCCGCACGTGCGGGCCATCACCTACGGCGAGCAGGGGATCTCGGCCGATCTCAAAAAGGACCTCGGATCCGACTTCCTCAAGGGATTCTTCAAATCCACGAACGATGAGTACACGAAGGGCGGGAAGCAGTACGCCGTGGGCTTCGAGGCTCAGACGTTCGGCATCTTCTACGACCCGGATCTTCTCGCCAAGGCAGGTGTCGATGGCGAGCCCGAAACCTGGGACGACCTGATCGACGCCGCGGCCAAGATCAACGCGATCGGAAAGTCGGCCGTCTCGATCAGCTGCAATCCTGGCACGAGCGCCCTCGACTTCTTCCTTCCGCTCATCACGCAGGTGACCGATGATCCCACCTGGTACCTCAAGCTCGATCAGCTCGAGAAGGGGTACAGCTACACCAGCAAGCCGGTCGTCCAGGCGCTCGAGCTCAACGACAAGATCGTCAAGGGCAAGGTGTTCCAGCCCGGCACCACGGGAACCTCCGGCGACCAATCGCAGCAGCTGTTCTACACCGGTGGCGCCGCCATGTTCTTCGCTGGATCGTGGACGCCGTCTGGGCTGATCACGAATGCGTCGCCCGACTTCGTCAAGCGCTACAAGATCATGAAGACGCCGGCGATCAAGAGCGGCGCCAGGCACTGGACGGCTGACCAGGCTGGAGCAGGTCTGGCGGTCTCGGAGACGAGTAAGAACAAGGATGCGGCGCTCACGTTCCTCAAGTACCTGTACTCGGAGGGCGTCTACTCGAACCTCATGAACACGTCCAATGCGATGCCTTCTACGCAGGCTGCGGTCGAGCAGATCACCGAACCGCATGTGAAACAGATGGCGGGATGGCTGACCGATGGATGCCCACACATCCCATTCGGTTCCGGATCGTCGGCGGCAGGCGACCCGTTGCAGAAGATCTTCGACCAGACGGCCACGCCGGCCGAGGTGGCGAAGCAGATGCAATCAGCCGTCGAGAACGCCAGAGGCTGAGTGAGGACGCCTTCATGAGCACCTCCTCATCGACGCTGCGCGCCGGGATACGGCAGGCGCCGCGCTCCGGTGCGCGGCTCTGGAAGCTGCAGCGTTCCGAGCGACTCGCCGGCTACGGCTTCATCGTTCCGATCACCGTGCTTTTCGTGCTCTTCGTGGGCTGGCCGATCGTCTTCGCGATCTACCTCAGCTTCACCAGGTGGAGCGGGTTCGGTGCCCCGAATGTCATCGGGCTCGACAACTACACGCGGATGTTCAGCGATCCCGTCGCGGCGACGGCGTTCGGTAATACCCTGCTCTTCGCGATCATCACGACGGTGCTTCAGACGGTCATCCCGCTGATCATCGCCGTGCTGCTCTCCAACGTCTGGCGCGGTCTGAGTGTGGTCGTTCGTACGATCCTCTTCATTCCGGGCATCATCTCGTTCGTCGTCTCCGGCGTGCTGTGGAAGCTGATCTACGACCCGAATCTCGGAACGCTGAACAACTTGCTGAAGGCGATCGGACTCGGAGCCTTGCAGCAGCACTGGCTCTCCGACCCTGCAGTGGTGCTGCCCTCGATCATCGTCGTGTCGTTGTGGGGCGCTGTCGGGATGAACATGCTGATCTTCTTCGCGGGCATCCAGGGCGTCGATCCTACGTATTACGAGGCTGTGCAGGTCGACGGGGCGAATCGGCTTCAGCAGTTCTGGTACGTCACGATGCCGAGTCTTCGTGTCGTCACGGCGATCGTCATCAGCCTGAACCTCATGAACGGGTTCAAGGTGTTCGATCTCATCTACGTGATGACGGCGGGCGGTCCCAACCACGCCTCAGAGGTCTTCGGCACCTACCTGTACAGCCTCGCGTTCGGCTCGACAGCCGGATCGATTCCGCAGCTCGGCTACGGCAGCGCATTCAGCGTGATCGTCATGCTCCTCTGCGGTGTCGCCGTGCTCGTGCAGATCGTGCTCTCGAGAAGGGCGAGCCGATGACCGCCCTCCTGAGCCGTGCCGAGCCCGCCTCCTCCGCGGTGGACGCCAAGGCGGCCCGCCGCAGGCGATTCCCCGTGGGTCGGTCGTTCGTCGCGTTCATTCTTCTGGCCGTGGCCGCCTTCACGATCTTCCCTCTGATCTGGCTGGTACTCACTTCCATCAGACCGGCGAACACGGTGTTCGGCGGGAGCATCTGGCCGACCTCGGTCTCGCTTGACGCCTATGCGAAGGCGTGGAGCTCGACGGATTTCGGGCTGCACTTCGCCAACAGCCTTTGGATCACCCTGGCGACCGTGCTCGGCGTCGTCGTCTTCGCATCGCTCGCCGGATACGCGTTCGCCAAGCTGCGTTTCCCCTTCAAGAACGTCATCTACGTGATGCTGCTCGCCACGCTCATGATGCCGTCCACGTCGCTGATCATTCCGCTCTATCTGCAGCTGAAGAGCTTCGGGCTGCTGAACACCCAGGTGGGGCTGCTCGTGCTTTACGTCTCGAGTTCGGCGCCGTTCTCCATGTTCTTGATGAGAGCCTTCTTCGAGACCCTGCCCGACGAGCTCGTGCAAGCCGCCCGCATCGACGGTGCGGGTGAGTTCCAGATCTTCTGGCGCATCGTTCTCCCGCTGGCCCGGCCGGGACTCGCCACGGTGATCATCTTCCAGTTCCTGCAGACCTGGAACGAGTTCATCTACGCAAATACCGTGCTGCAGAACACAGAAGAACTGCCACTGCAACCCGTGCTGTTCGGCCTTGTCGGCCAATACCAGACCGACTGGCCGACGCTCTGTGCCGGTCTGACCATGTCCATAGTCCCCGTCGTGCTCGTCTACGTCTGGATGCAGCGCCAGTTCGTCGCGGGAATGACACTCGGAGCCGTCAAGAACTGACGCCGGTACCACCAGCGCGGCGCATCGTGTCTGTGCGCCGCCCATCACCCCGCCCTGGAGAAGAAACATGCCCATTCAGAACATCCAGCTCAACGTCGCCGACGTCGCCCGCTCCGTCGCCTTCTACCGCGACTTCATCGGCGCGGTACCCGTGGGCGAGGTGAGCGATGATCGCGCGGTGCTCGATGTGGTCACGGCGACCATCGAGCTCGTGCGACCGGCTGAGAAGGTGGAGTCGACCTGGACGGCGGATGACCTCCAGCGCGGTTTCCGTCATGTCGGCTTCAAGGTCAGCGGTCTGGATGCTCTCGCCGAAAGATTGCATGCGGCTGGCGTGCCCTTCCACCTCGAACCGCTCGAAGCCGAAGGCGATGTGCGGATCACGTTCTTCTTCGACCCCGATGGCACGCTGCTCGAGTTCGTGGAGCGTGATCTGAAGTACAACACGGTGGTCGACGAGGATCTGGTCAGTGCCGAGTACGCGCTAGGAGTGCCGGAGCGGCCGCGTTTCGATCACATCGCCGTCACGGTGGAGGACTTCGACGCCACGAGGGAGCGCTACCGGCCGTTCGGCTTCAAGCATCACGGCACCATCCTTCAGCCACACGATCCGCGTGGATTCCGCATCGACTACCTCAAAGGCGGGGACACGGTGCTCGAGGTCTTCACCTATCAGACGGAGAAGCAAGGGCGCCGGCCGCAGCTCGAAGCGCCAGGGTACGTGGCGGCTCGCCTGCAGGGATCCGCGGTGGGGGACGCGGTGGTAGGCGAAGCCGCCGACGCCGTCGTCTACGCCGACCCGGACGGATTCACCTACGCGGTGAGCGAATGACGACGGCGCCGGACGATCCGGACTGGATGCGGCCGCTCGGAGCCACCGGTCTGACGGTCTCCGCTGTCACGGCGGGAGGCGGCCCACTCGGCAGCATGCCCGAAAACTTCGGCTACGAGGTTGCCGAAGCGGACGCGGTCGGGCTCGTGCGCGACATCCTCGACAGCCCGATCCGCACGATCGACACCTCGAACGGCTACTCGGGCGGCAACAGCGAACGCCGGATCGGCCTCGGCATCGCCGAGTACATCCAGCAGCATGGCGGACTCCCGCGCAATTCCCTCGTCATCACGAAGGTCGATGCACGCGACGGTGAGTACTCCGGTGCGCGAGTGCGGGCATCCGTCGCCGAGAGCAGTGCGCGGTTGGGCATCGAGCCACTGCCGCTCGTTCACCTGCACGATCCGGAGTTCCACGACTTCGAGACCATGACCGCACCCGGTGGCGCGGTCGACACGCTGGTGCGCCTACGGGACGAGGGCATCGTCGGGCACATCGGACTCGCGGGCGGAGACGTGCACCAGATGGCGAGGTACCTTGCGCTCGATGTGTTCGAGGTGCTGCTCGTGCACAACAGGTGGACGCTCGTCGACCACAGCGCGAAGGACCTCATCGAAGACGCCAAGGCGCGGGGCGTTGCCGTCGTCAATGCGGCGATCTATGGAGGCGGCATCCTCGCCGCCCCCGAGCGCAGACTGACGTCTTACGGGTACCGGCCGGCGCGACCGGCGACGCTCGCAGCCATCGCTCGGATGGATGCTCTTGCCCGAACGAACGGGACGGACCTCGCGACGGTCGCGCTGCAGTCGTCGTTGCGCGACCCGCTCGTGACGACGACGGTCGTCGGCTTCAGCAAGCCGGAACGGATCGACTCGATCCTTGCGGCGACGCGTGTCGAGCTTTCCGATGAGTTCTGGGACGAGATCGACGCCTTGCGCCCATCCCCCGAGAACTGGCTCGACGCCGAATCCTGACCCCACGCGACGCTCGTCGACTCACGCGCCGGGCGTCGCGCGTCCTGTACACCGATCTGTCCGTAGAACCGCCCATGAAGGAGACACCCATGCCACTCGTCCGTATCGACATGCACGCGAGCCTCGCCGACAAGCAGAAAGCGATCAGCGCCGCGGTGCACGACGGCCTCGTGAACGGCCTGCCCATGCCGGCCGATGACCTGTTCCAGATCTTCCGACTGCATCAAGCCGGCGAACTCGTGTTCACGACGACGTTCCCGGATGCCGCGCGCACAGACATCCTCTATATCCAGATCCTGCTCGCGAACATCTACCAGCCCGACGACAAGCAGCGCATGTACGACGCCGTCGTGGGCAACCTGGTCGAAGCTGGGGTCAAGCCGGACAACATCTTGATCGCTCTCACGGAGAACGCCGGGTCCGACTGGTTCGCGCCATCGAAGGACTGGACGCCCGTGCCGGCCGAGGCGACGGCATGAGCAGCCGCGCCGATTTTCCGGCGGACTTCGCGTGGGGAACCGCGACCGCCGCGTACCAGGTCGAGGGCGCCGCGGGTGAGGGCGGACGCACGCCCAGCATCTGGGACACGTTCGCGTGTGTGCCTGGCGCGATCGCCGACGGCACCACGGGAGACGTCGCCGACGACCACTATCACCGGTTTCTCGAGGATGTCGACGTGATGGCCGCGATGGGCGTCAACTCCTACCGGTTCTCGATCTCGTGGTCGCGGTTGCTCCCGAACGGCGGAGACGCGGTAAACCAGAAAGGAGTCGCGTTCTATCGGACCCTGGCGAGTGCCCTGCTCGAACGCGGCATCCGTCCGTACGCCACGCTGTACCACTGGGACCTGCCCCAGGAGCTGGAGGATGCCGGAGGCTGGCTGGTCCCCGAGACCGCAGAGGCCTTCGCCCGCTACGCCCGTATTGCGGTCCGCGAGCTTGGCGACCTCGTGCACGACTGGATCACGCTCAACGAACCGTGGTGCTCAGCATTCCTCGGCTACGCCTCCGGTGTACACGCCCCAGGAAAACGGGTGGGCTCGGCCGCGGCGCACGCCGTGCACCATCTGCTCCTCGGGCACGGCAAGGCGGTCGCCGCAATCAGGGAGGTGAGCCCCGATGCATCCGTCGGCATCACGCTCAACCTCTATTCGGTCCGCCCTGCTTCCAAGCGGGACGTCGACGTCGACGCGGCACGTCGCATCGATGGTCTGCAGAACCGGCTCTTTCTGGAGCCGGTGCTCGCAGGCCGCTATCCGGCCGATGTTCTCGACGATCTGCGCGAGAGGAGCTGGTTCGAGAGCAGGCCGGCAGCAGACGCCGAGACGATCGCGGCGCCGATCGATTTTCTCGGAATCAACTACTACAGCCGTCACACCGCGTTCGCCGGCGACGCCGCCGTAGGCGCGAGCGCGAACCCGGGCAGCGAGTTCGTGCGGTTCGTCGACACAGGTGCGCCGCGAACCCAGATGGGCTGGGAGATCCATCCCGATGGACTGCTCGACGTGCTGGAGCAGGCGAACGCCTATGCGCCGGACCTGCCGCTCTTCGTCACCGAGAACGGCTCCGCCTACGCCGACACCGTGGCGCCGGACGGTTCGGTCGACGACCCGGAGCGCACGGAATATCTTCGACTGCACGTGGATGCCTGCGCTGAGGCATTGCGTCGGCGCCTGCCTCTGCGCGGCTACTTCTGCTGGTCGCTGATGGACAACTGGGAATGGGCGTGGGGGCTCTCGCGGCGTTTCGGACTCGTCCACGTCGACTACGACACGCAGCGGCGAACCGTCAAGACCAGCGGTCGCTGGTTACGCGAGTTCCTCGCGGGCGCCGACCGGGCTGCTGCGTGAGCTCAGGCGCTCGAGTCAGCTGCTCAGGCGCGAAGGTGGTGTGGCGTGAGGTGGCTGTGTAGCACGACGGATGCAGCCCCTCGCGCCGCCGCGCCCGGCCCGGTCTCGCCCATCTCCACCGTCACGGGATGCACCTTGCGCATGAATGCGAGCCGATCGAGCACCTCGCGGACCACCTGAAGGTAGATCGGTCCGGCCACAGCGAACCCAGGGCCGGCGAGAGACACCCGGTCCAGGTCGAAGATGTTCGCGAGCCCGAGCACCCCTGTGCCGAGGTGCCTCGCCGCCTGCCGAACGAGGGTCTCGGCATCGACGTCTCCCGCCATCGCAGCAGCGGCGATGGTGCCGAAGGAAGCACGCACATCCTCGCCCTCCCGATCTCGAAGATCGAGACGCTCCCACAGCCCGCGATTCTCCCTGGCGTTGCGAACAACAGCGGCCGGGGTGGCCATGACCTCAAGGCATCCGCGGGATCCGCAGAAGCACTCCGGCCCATCGATGTCGATCGAGAGGTGCCCGATCTCCCCGGCGTTCGAGGATGCGCCGCGATAGACGTCGCCGTTGATCACGATCCCGCACCCGATGCCGGTTGCCATATAGATGGTTGCGAAGTCGTGGGCGGTCGACACCCGACCCGACCAGAACTCTCCCAAGGCAGCGCAGTTCGCGTCGTTCTCGAGGATCACGGGCATTCCGCTGGCCTCGTTCAGCGCAGCCTCGATGGCGAACTGCTCCCACTCGCCGGTCTGGCGAGAAGAGCGGAGGACGCCGCCGGAGGCATCTTGGCGGCCGGCGCCGGAGACGCCGATTCCGATGACGTCGTCGCGTGCTATTCCGTGCTTATCGAGGAACTTCGCGATCTCTCGTGCGACTCGTTCGATCACCGTCTGCGGCTTGCTGCGTCCGGTGCCTGCGAGTGAGTGGCTGTGCAAGGCTGCGCCGTTGATGTCGCACAGCACGATGGAGATGCGGGCGTAGTCGAGAGAAACGCCCAGTGCATAGCGGGATGATGCGTTGAGCTCGAGCAGGACAGGTCGCTTTCCGCCGGTGGACTCCGCGAAACCCGCCTCGACGACGAGGCCGCCGTCGATGAGGGTGCGCACGATCTTCGAGATCGTCGCCTCGGTGAGTCCGGAACGCTCGGAAAGCTCGATGCGGCTCACGCGGCCGCTCGATCGGATGAGGTCCAGAATGGCGCTGCGGGTGTCGGCGGATGAAGCACCCTTGAGTCGGCGAGGCATCTGTCCCCATCCACGATGAATTACTTACCTTAACGAAGTATATTCGTCGTCCGGATTCGATCCGACGCAGCTATTCCGTGGCGTGGGGTACTCAGCCGGCCGCGCCCGGATCGGGGAGCTCATCCGGATACACGATGTCGATCTCGCCATTACGTACAAAGCGTGTGACAGCCCGCTACCGCTGCCCTACCGCCGCCGCAGCCCGAAGGCGGCGCATCCAGCGAGCACCGCGACCACGGCCGTGACGACCAGGCTGATCTGCTGCCCGCGGTAGAACCCGCCGCTCACGGCTGTCAGCGCGCCGAAGACCGCGACCGCGAGCGCGCCGCCGACCTGGCGACTCGTGTTGAAGACGCCGGAGACCGTCCCTGCCTGCTGCGGCGGTGCGGACTCCAGCAGTACGGCAGTGGTGGGCGGCATGATCAGCGGACCGCCCAGACCGACGGGTACGAGCAGTAGCGCCAGTGCCCACGTCGGGGCATCCGCTGGCAGCAGCGCCAGCGCGACGGATGCCGCTGCCATCAGCGCGAGGCCGGTGACGACCGGGAGTCGCGGGCCGACGCGATCGGTGATGTGCGCCATGAACGGCGTCAGCGCGATCGGCAGGGCGAGCATGGGGAGGAAGACGATGCCGGTCGCGAGGGGTGAGAGGCCGCGATGCGTCTGCAGGTACAGGCTGAAGAGGAACGGCAGTCCGTAGAACCCGACCATGAACCCGAACCCGATCACGACGGCGCTGTCGAGCGCGCGGGAGCGGAACAGGTCGAGCGGCACCATCGGATGCCTGCCTCGCGCCTGTATGACCGCGAACGCCACAGCGGACAGGATGCCCACCGCGAACGCGATCAGCACGCCCGGCGCAAGGAATCCCAAGGTGCCCGCCTCGATGGCACCGAATGTGATGCCGCCCATCGCGAGGATCGCCGCGATCTGGCCCGCCCAGTCGTACGGCACCCGGTGACGAGGACCGGCCGGCCCCCGGCGAAACAGCACCAGGGTCAGCACGGCGACGGGGACGTTGACGAGGAAGATCCACCGCCAGCTGGCCAGGCTGAGCAGGCCGCCCAGCAGAGGTCCCGCCGCGGCAGCGACCGCTCCGCCAGTCGCCCATACCGCCACCGCGCGGGCACGAGTTCGGGCATCGTCGAACGCGTGCCGGATCAGCGCCATCGACGACGGCATCACAACGGCCGCGCCGATGCCCTGCACGAAGCGCGCGACGATCAGCACCCCAAGGTTCGGCGCGGCTCCGCACGCGATCGAGGCGACCGCGAACAACGCGACGCCGACGCCGAAGGCGCGCCCCGCACCGATCCGGTCGGTCAGCGATCCGGTGGAGAGCAGCAGTGCGGCGAACATCAGGGTGTAGCCGTCCACGACCCACTGCAGGCCGGCGATGCCGCCGCCGAGCTCCGCCCGGATCGACGGCAGGGCGACGTTGACGATCGTCGCGTCGAGCGTGATCACGAAGAACCCCAGCACGGCGGCGACCACTGTCGACACCGTGCCAGTCTGCGGGCGAGGATGCCCGGGCATCCGTCGATCTGTTGCTCTCGTGTTCGAGGTACTCATCGCTCCCCACGAAACCAGCGCTCCGAACGCCCATACAGACCGCGCCTATAGGAGCACTGGGAGGGCGCTGTTCGCCGTTCCGCCGGTTACCGTGGACTCGTGAGCGATGGCGGCGGTCCGCAGCGCGACCTGCGCGAGTTCCTGACGTCGCGTCGCGCGAGGGTCTCGCCGGAGGCGTCCGGGCTGCCGAACTGGGGCACGCGGCGGCGCGTCTCCGGTCTGCGCCGCGAGGAGGTAGCGCTGCTCGCGGGCATCAGCACTGAGTACTACACGCGCCTGGAACGCGGCCAGGTCGGCGCACTCTCGCCCGCCGTGCTGAACGGCATCGCCACCGCGCTGCAACTGGACCAGGTCGAACGCGACCACTTCACCGTGCTGATCGAGGAGGCGGCATCCGCGCGCTATCGCACTGAGGTCGCCATTCCCGATGAGGTGCCCGCGAGCATCCATCACGCGCTCGATGCCCTCACCGAGGCCGCCGCGTTCGTGCGCAACGAGCGGCTCGACGTGCTCGCGATCAACCGGCTCGGTGCATCGCTCTACGAGCCGCTCCTGCGGCGGGACGACAACCGACGCAACCTCGCCCGGTTCGTGTTCCTCGATCCGGCGTCGCACGACTTCTATCGCGATTGGGATGCGATCGGGCTCGACGCTGCGGGCACCCTACGGGCGCTGCAGAGCCGGGCTCGGTCCGACGCCCAGCTTTCGGCACTCGTCGACGAGCTGAACGAGCGCAGCGAGGAGTTCCGCGCGCACTGGCGGCGCCACGACGTGCGCTCGTACCGCAGCGGGCGCCAGCCGTTCCACCACCCGGTGGTCGGCGACCTCGAGCTGGACTACGACGCGTTCGAGTCGCCGGCAACGCCGGGCCTGGTCGTTGTGGTCTACACCGCGCCCGACGATGCGGCGCGGGAGAAACTGCTGGCAACGGCGACGTAACGCGGCGTCGTGCAACTGTCACAGGCATCCGTCGCCCGAATACATTCGATGGGTACGCCTCTCCACCGAAAGCGCCGTCGAAGTGAACCACCTGGCCACCCGTCCGATCGAACGGCTGCGCGCCGAGCGCCGCAGCATCAAGTGGCGCCGCTACGCGCCCGACGTGCTCCCGCTGTTCGTGGCCGAGATGGACTTCGAGCCGTCGAAAGCGGTGGTGGATGCCGTCTCCCGCGCGCTCGCAGCCGGGGATACGGGTTACCTGGATGGGCCGGGTCCGCTCGCGCCTGCCTTCGCTTCGTTCGCGGAACGCTCCTGGGGCTGGACCGTCGATCCAGACACCGTGCACCTGGCAACGGATGTCACGGTCGGCATCGTGGAGACGCTTCGGCTGCTCGTGCCTCCGGTCGGCGCCCGCGTCGTGCTGACGCCGCCGGTGTACGCGCCGTTCTACGAGATGGTGGGCGAGGCGAACGGGGCGGTCGTCGAGGTGCCGCTGGACGAGGCATCCGGATGGGCACTCGACCTTTCCGCCCTGGAGCGCGCCTTCGCGGATGGCGCCGACGCGATGCTGCTCTGCAACCCGCAGAACCCGACAGGTCGATGTCACAGCCGTCAGTCGCTGCAGGCGCTCGCCGAGCTCGCTGCTCGCTACGACGTGCCCATCCTTAGTGACGAGGTGCACGCGCCGTTCGCGCACACGGATGCCTCGTTCACGCCGTTCGCGCCCCTCGCCGCTGCCGCGGGCGCACGCAGCGCCACCGTCACGAGCGCCAGCAAGGCGTGGAATCTCGCCGCACTCAAATGCGCGTGGATCGTCGCGGCCGACGACCGCACGGCAGCCCTCCTGCAGCGGCTGCCGGAGGAGACCGCGGCGCGCACGAGCATCCTCGGTCTGCACGCGGGCATCGCGGCGTTCGACGACACCGAGTGGCGCGACGCGGCGATCGCCCAGGTGGTCTCCAACATCGAACTCTTCACGGCCGAGCTCGCTGTTCACGTGCCCGAGGCGCGACTCGTAACCCCGGATGCCGGTTACCTGGTCTGGCTGGACCTGCGCGACGCCGGTCTCGGCGACGACCCGGCCGCTGTGCTGCGTGAGGAGGGGCGGGTGGCGTTCAACTCTGGCCCGACGTTCGGCACCGGAGGCGCCGGGTTCGTGCGGGTGAACGTGGCGTGCGACCCGTCCACGATCGTGGAGGCGGTGCGCCGCATCGCCCGCGTGGTCGACGCGCGACGCGTCGCTGCATCCGCGAGTTGAGTACCGCTCCACTCACCGCCGGTCGACTCAACCAGCGGTAGACCCAGCCGCCGCCAGCCCGCGCTCGAGGTCGTCGATGATGTCACGCGCGCTCTCCAGCCCGATGGAAAGCCGGATAAGCCCCGGCGTGATACCGGCATCCAGCCGCTCCTGCTCGGTGAGCTTGCCGTGGATCGTCGACCCGAGGTGGATCGCCAGCGTGCGCACATCCCCGATGTGCGTCATGGGCGACACAAGCTGCAGGGCGTCGATGAAGCGGCGGGCGGCATCCCTTCCGCCGGCAAGGTCGATGCTCACGATCGAGCCCGGCCCGAGCGGCAGGTAGTGCTGCGCGAGCTCGTGATAGGGGCTGGATGCCAGCCCCGGGTAGTGCACGACGCTCACCTCGGGTCGCGCCTCGAGCCACTCCGCGACGCGCTGCGCGTTGCCGACGTGCCGCTCCATGCGCAGCGACAGCGTCTCGATGCCGGCGAGGAGCAGGAACGCGCTGGTCGGCGGCACGGTGGGCCCGTACTCGAGCACGATGACGCTGCGCAGGTACGCTCCGAATGCGGATGCCCCGAACTTCTCCACGAAAGACGGCACGCCCTCGCGCGGCGCCTCGGTCAGTTGCGGGAACCGCTCGGCGTTCGCCGCCCAGTCGAACGTGCCACCGTCGACGACCGCCCCGCCGATGACCGACCCGTGCCCGGCCAGCCACTTCGAGGTGGAGTGGATGACGACATCCGCCCCATGCTCGATCGGACGCTCCAGATACGGCGTCGGCACCGTGTTGTCGACGACGAGGGGCACCCCGCCGGCGTGGGCGATGCGCGCGAGCCGCTCGATGTCGGTGACCTGGTTCAGCGGGTTGGGCAGCGTCTCGGTGTAGATCGCCTTCGTGGTCGGACGGAAGCGGGATGCCCACTCCTCGTCGCCGGCGGCATCCGGCACATATTCCACGTCGAGGCCCTGACGCTTCAGCGTTCCGCGGAACATCTCGCGGGTGCCCTCGTACAGCGACTGCGTGACCAGGATGTGATCGCCCGCCTGGGCGAGCGCGAACAGCGCCGCGGCGATCGCGGCCTGCCCGCTGGCGACGAGGATGCCGTCGACTCCGCCCTCGAGATCGGCGATGCGTCGCCCGGCGACCGCGTTCGTCGGGTTGTCGTTGCGGGAGTAGGCGCGGCGGGTGCTCCGTCCGGCGAAGAGGTCTTCGCCGTCGTCGAAGCTCTCGAACAGGTACCCGGCCGTCTGGTAGATCGGGGTGACCCGGGCGTGGGCCTCGGCGTCGATCAGCGCTCCGGCGTGGATCTGGCGGGTCTCGAAGTCGGGGCGGCGTTCCTGCTCGGGCATGCGTACAACGGTAGGACGCGCAGGCTGCGCGGCGGGAATCGGGTGTCGGGAGGTGACGTGGCTGTGGCCGGTTCATTCGGTTGAGAGAGCGTTAGTACACCGCGCTCACGAAGGCATCGACTGCTTCCTACGACGGGCATGCAGCTGCGGGAACAAACTCACGGATGTACTTGCGCAACTCGGGGTCGACGACGTAGACGTACGTTCCGTGGATTCCGCGCGTGAGGAGGACGGCATAGATGTTCTCGATCAGCTTCAGGATGTCGTCCGCTGAGTAGGTGATCCCGAGCACCTTGTTGTTCTCTTTACCTTTGACGTCGTGATAGTTCGCCAGGTCGGCGTACAGTCGTTTGGCTTCGGGGTCGTAGCGGAGGTCGGCACCAATGATGACGCCGCAGTAATTCAGGTCGTATCCCTGAACGGTGTGGATCGAACCAACCTCGTCGATGGAGGTAGGCGAGTTGATCCAGTCGCGAACTGTCTTGTTCCAGCGCAGCTTGAGGCCGTCGAGCTCGATGTCGAATGCTGAAGGATCCTTCTTGCTTCGCCACGGCCAGGCATAACCCGCAACCAAGCGCGACAATCCTTCCTCGGCGTTGCGCCTCCGAATTGCGGATTCGAGTGCACCGAGGTCATCAAAGAACCTGAAATCGTATGGTTCGAAGTTCTTTGGCGCCGGCGGATGCTCGCTCAGCATGTCCCGAATGTAGGAGACGAAGTCGTCGCCGGTCTTTAATCGCATTTGTGACGTCAGGGGATACCAACGGTGTCGCTCTTGCGCATCGGTGACCAGACGACGGGTCAGTGTCCGTGGCAGATCCGCAGGCCTGACCGTCTGCGCGGCGTCGAGCAGAAGAATCTGATGGTCACTTTGTTTCCGGATCCAGTCGAGCTGCGTCAATCCGAGGTCGTTGTCGCCAAAGAGGCGTTGATTGATTTCGGTGAACTTCTTGTTGAGCGGCCCTGCGGATTGGTTTGCGCGCTGCGTGAGCCGGTGGGTCTCGTCGACGATCAGCAGATGGAACCGTGTCTCGCTCGAGCCCACTTCGAAGGGGCTCAGAACCATCTTCTTCGTAAGGCCCGAAGTCTTTGCGAACACGTCGGCGACGGATTGTCGCAGTGATCCCTGCGGGATCACGAGTCCCACGTTGAGGTCGGCCAGTAGTTCCGCGTTCTCGGGAACGAAGAGCTCGGAGAACATGGAATCCGTCTCGACCGGTTCTTCGGGCAAGGTAGATCTGATGTCCATCAACAGCTTGATCAAGTAGATGCCGAGGACGGTCTTGCCGGTACCGGGCTCGCCCTGGACGACGATCGTGCTTGTCGCACCGACGCTCAGGTCGTGGAACAATCCGTCGAGGATATCCTCGACCGCAATCGCTTGGTCACGAGTCAGTGCCTTGAACGGCGACAGTTTGAAGAGGTCCCGGTTCTCGATTTCTCGAATGCTTCGTGTGAACACTCCTTCGGCGAGAAGTTCGTCGAAGATCTGTGAGAACGTCTTGCGGTAGTCGCTGCGCCGGAAGTAGTCCGCGTCGGTAATGCCGGCATTTCCGTTCAGGACCTCGAAGCGTCCGTCTCCAGCGAGGAGACCAATGAGGTAGGACTCGAGGTCGAGGGCTGCAGATTTGTTGAACTCGTCGTCAAGGATGACGCGGAGCCTGCGCAGGCGGTTCTTCGAAGGAGTGTCCAGGTGCTGTCGCATCCGCTGGGTTACGTTGAGGGACTCGCCTACGTAGATCCCCTTATCGTCATCGAGCATGTACACGACGGGCCAGTTGATGAAGCGAGGTCCTCGTCCAGGGAGCGCTTTGACCGACACGTCATCGAACGGCAGCCGCTCGATGCTAAAGCTGGTCATATTTCGTGCTGCGCCCACGGGCCTTCTCAATCGGATACTTCGACCTTGTGCGTACCAGCTTCTCCAGGATCAGGTCTTCCGGGTCCGCTCCGAGCTTGTCGGCAAGGAAGAAGCAGTACGTCAGCACGTCTGCTAGCTCGTCGCGCGCGCGATCATCATCGGCGGCGCCATCCCATTGGTAGCACTCCAAAAGCTCGCCAGCTTCAATCGCTACGCTCTTCGCCAGATTCTCCGCACTGTGGAATTGTGCCCATTCACGCTCACGCACGAAATCACGTAAGGCCCGGATCGTAGACCCATCAGTCACCTGGCCACCGTAGCAACGGTAGAGGCCCTACAGGACGCTAAAGCGAGAGGTGTCGGTCATGAAGAGCGCGGTTCGCGGGGCTCGCATCGGTACCGACTAGGTAGGGCCGACAGCCGTTTCGCGTTCGCCTAGGTGTTCGCGGCAAAACGCAGTGCGCTCGCCGTATAGCTCGCCGATTCCGATCGTGAGGTCTGAAGTTGCCAACGGAGTCCGCCGGGAGTTGTAATGACGACTTCGCCGTAATTGACGATGGGGAGTACCGGGTTGTTCGCAAAACGCCGGTCCGGTCCTCCGCCTTTGTTGACATATTGCCATGTCGTCCCAACCTGCTTCGTGTCCTGCAGTATGCGACCGGTCGATTCGATGAAGCGGGTAGTTGTGTCCGAGACCTCGAGCTCATCGTAGGCGACGTCGACGTAATTCCGGTTCTCGCGCACGAGTATCCGGTCCGGTAGGAAGAGCAGGGTTGTTCGCCCTGCAGTCCACGTTGGTACCTGCACATTGGTGACGAGCTCGCTGGGGGCTTTCGAGCCGATCGCGACTGGCTCGCGCCTCACGAGAGACGATGCGCCAGCGTTGACTTTGTGTTGGTAGCCGGCCCGTACCTGTCCGGACTGCGTGATCCTCCACTTGCCGGCAGCAGTGCTGAGTTGTGCGCTTGCGTCCACGACGGCCTGGAACTGGGCTGCTGCGGTGTCGTTCACGTCATAGAAGACGACGACTGATCGACGAGCTCGGTCGCGAAGTGCCAACCACCAGACGCCAGGAATGGCAAGCGCCCAGAGGGCGAACCCCCACGGCATGATGCGAGCACCCCCGACGAGAGCGGCTAGCGCAACCCAAATCGCAACAGGCCGCCGGCTCGATGCTTCCCGCAGCTGCTCAACCAGGTCGTCGGAGGCGGTGGGTGCCAGATCCTGCACCGTTGCGCCTGTCACATCTTCCATCAGCACCTCGGAGCCGAGTACGGGTGGCATATCGGCTCGTGGATCGCCTGTACGAGCACGCGCTCCGGTCGGCCTAGAGCCGAGACTGGCGCGGTAGTAGACCCCGTGAGCGCCAACGTTGACGTAATTTCCACGCGGACCAGAACCCGCGCGAAACCCGGGCACTCCAGCGCTTACGCCCACGCCGGACTTGCTCAGATTGAATCGGAAAGGCCCCGCTTTGAGACTTTTACGGACATAGAAGCCCAACAGATCACCTCGCTCGCCCTGGTAGTGACACGCAAAGGAGGCTCAAGTCGGTGGCGTGCACTACGACGCACTGGCGCCGAGCTGCTCCGCTCAGAGCCATTCGGCAACGCCGCCGTGAGACGAGCAGGTCCCGCGTCGTGACTGGCTGAAGCTGTAGGTACCGTCCACGCACTTGGCCGTCGCACCGCTGGGCGCTGTCGCCGAGGCTTCCGGCCTGCAAACTGTGTTTCCGGCACTATTGACGTACGTTCCATTGGTGCACGTCGGCGCCACAGGAGCGGGGGCGACGTATGTTCCAATGGTGGTCACCTGCGTCACGGGCGGGGTGGTGACAACGTCGCTTTGGAGTACCCGGTCGGTCTCTACGCCGTCGGTGTACGTGACGAGGTAGGTCTTCGTCTCAGTCCCATTGACCCCTGCAGTGGTAATTGAGGACGTGCCCTGTGCCAGGGTTGCGTCTTCAACGGTGGTCGACTGGAAAGGGACCGCTTGGGTCTCGCTGTCGCGCGTCAGACTTTGTGGCAGGGCTGTTAGTTGAGTCCTGAACGGAGAGTCCGATATGGGAAGACC
>NZ_BAAGWZ010000011.1:0-608397 GCF_054780095.1 Humibacter ginsengisoli | reverse complement strand
GGTCTTCCCATATCGGACTCTCCGTTCAGGACTCAACTAACAGCCCTGCCACAAAGTCTGACGCGCGACAACGCGAACCAACGGCGGCGACTCCGGGGACAGCGGCGCACCACTGATCACCCACGTATCGCCGCCGAAACAATCGTTGCTCTCGCCGACCTCGCCAGGGCCGCAGTCTGGAGGGAATGGAACAAATTCCGCTGACGGGGGTGACAATCTCCATTCGGGGATGTTCGGTATTCATGTTCCATGGCTCGATACATGGAGCACCGACAATCTCGATCTTCTGAGCGCCGCGTTATCAGCCGCAGCTGCGCTCGCCGGAACGGCAAGCCTTGCACTAGACGCTTCAACGTTGCTCGGAAATCCGGCGGGGCCAGAGCTCGGGGATTCATTGGGCTGGGTGTCTGTGGGTCTGACCGGCGCGGCCGGCGTCGTCGACTGTGGCGTGCTCGACGCCGCAGTATCATGCGCGAGCGACGTCGTCGGCGTCGGGATCGGCAGCGTCGGTGGCATCTTCGGGTTGGGGGGCGTTGACGAAGGGATTGACTCCGCACTAACGGCAGCCAAGGTTGGTCATCTGGTCGCTAGCGCCGTCGGTGTCGACTGGGGATGGTTTGGGACCGCAGTTGCGGGTGGGCAGGCATATCATGACCGTGTAGCGCAGTAAGTGCGTCGAAAAGAAGGTCATGATGTGCGGCGGGGGAATATGAAAGCAGTGACGGCACTGCGAATGGCGCCATATTCGATCATTGCGTTTCTTGGATTTGGTGCTTTGGGATTTCTCCTCAGCTGGTTACAGAGTCCTCTTGCGGGTTGGTCGTGGCTACTTTGCCTCGTGGGATTCTTCTTTTACGGGTTCTGTCGCATAGGGGGCGCCGTCCTGCGCTCTAGAGAGTTCGCACGAGGATACACAACAATAAAAGCGTTCGCAGGCGAATATCGATACATTAAGAATACGTCCAAATTAGGATCAGACGACCTGGCCGGAGAAGGCACCAGATCCAGCAGTATTGACACGAAGATGCCGGTTCGCTCCGTAGAGACACCGCATCCGGAGTCACCTGCGTTGTTGAGCGCTCGACTCAAATATCGCCGCGTAGCGATTGGAACAATCGTTCTATTGGTTCTGGCTTGGATTGCGCTTATCGTCGTGCGGTTTTGGATGATCAAGGCTGGCGAAAATTCCGCGCTCGCTTTGGATTACGTACTGTTTCTCGGTGCCGGTTTCGTTCTTCTTTATGGTGGCATTGCGGCAACGCAGATATACATAGCGTCACGCGGTTATCGACGAGTACGGGCACGAGACGCGGGCCAATTGTTTCTTTCTCTTCGAAGTCCGGAGATGATAAGAGCGGCCATCGCTTCAAACCAGAGTACAATAATACGAACCTATATTGTGATCGGATTTGACGAATCCGGCATTCGGGTTTGGAACATAGCAGGTAGGCGTTCGAAGAGTCCCGCATACAAGATCGCTTGGTCTGACGTTATTAGGCTCGCGGACGCGGACGAGCAGTCTGAACGATCTCATAGTGGTGTCGCAGTTGTGGTCTCGATCGATGGGCGGGAACTTGCAATTCCCTTCCGAATTTGCAACCCATACATTCCCATTGTGCCGTCCGGGGGTGTATATCGAGCCCGGGTTATTTCACAGCTCTCTTCTGCATACGCTTCAAGCCCGGCTTAGCTTGCCGTCGAAGAAACGCCAATTGAATTCGGCAAGCGGGATCGTCGCCGGTTTGCTTCCGGACGGTCGAGATGTCGTGAACTTCTTAGGTGGACTCTAGAATGACACGATTGGGGACCGGCCCTAGTATCGCAATTGTCCTCGCGAGAGCCATCGCTCTATGGGTGATCGTTCCTGTGGGAGCCCTGACGTGGCTAGCTGTGATTGTGTGGTTCCGAGGGATCA
This sequence comes from Humibacter ginsengisoli, assembly GCF_054780095.1. Taxonomy (NCBI): domain Bacteria; kingdom Bacillati; phylum Actinomycetota; class Actinomycetes; order Micrococcales; family Microbacteriaceae; genus Humibacter; species Humibacter ginsengisoli. The sequence continues at coordinate 606,482 of NZ_BAAGWZ010000011.1, read as the reverse complement.
CTCTGGGCGCATTTCTTGGGTGGCTCGACTTGAATGCCGTCTGCGTATTAGAGCGGGCCATGTTGTTTCCTCAATTTGGAGTACCGGTCTCTGGCTGGACAGCGTGGCGCGATATTCGGACGGTCAAACATAGAATTGGTTGGTTGGATCTTCCGTAAGGAATCGCGGTGCGGTCGATGAGCGCGGACGTCGGTCTTCCACTTGTGGAGACCCTCCGGGTTCATTCGCTGGCGAGTGCCGCCGTGGGGAGGACGTTGTCGTCAGCTGCGTCGCGGACCGCGTCGAGCATCATCGCGTCGGTGACGGTCGGGCAGCCAAGCCCACACAGGTACGTGCAGCGATCTGCTCTCCCGCGAAGAAGGGCGTCGCCGCTTTCGGCGCGTTCTTCACCGGTCTGCCCGTCGCGGTCGCCCGCGTCCATCTCGGCCTGCGCAACCCATCAGCGCAGCGTTTCCGCACGATCGTCCTCCTAACGGGCGAAGGTTGCGAGCGCCCTCGGCCGTCAAGCGTCTCGGTCCTGTGCGTGAGAACGAATCTGCCAGCTCGTACCTGGAGCGTGGGATCAACCTCGTTCGGCATGGCGCCGTTCTTGCAACCCAGAAGGAACCGGCATCGAACCCGCACGGTCCAGGTTGGTTGACTGGGGCGTAAACGCTGCGGATATTGGCACCCCGAGTGCTATGTCCCCTGGACGGGTTCATGCTCTAGCGTCGGCGCCAGCCCATCTTGTTTGCGATGGGAGAGGTGCGGCAGGGATGTCTTTCAGTAAGCGAACAGTGGTCGCCGGTTCGGTTGTGGCGCTCAGCGTAGGGACGGGGCTTGTGCCGATCGCCGCATACGCGGTGGGTTCTGCGTCGACTCATCCGGGTCTGGCCGCGGGCGTGGTTGCGGATGCGTCGTCGGCGGGTTCGGAGGCGGATGCGTCGGCGATCGCTCGTGCGCACAATCACGTGGTGGTGGTGGATTCGGAGACGACGCCGACATCGCAGATCTCCGCGTTGCCGAACGGGTCGTTCCAGTACGAGGCGGATTCGGTTCCGGTGCGGGTGAAGCGAAACGGTGCGTGGGGCAAGATCGACACCGCGTTGACGCGGCTGAGCGATGGCCTGTGGGCGCCGACGGCGTCGGCGGCGCAGGTGCGCTTCGGTTCCGGCGGTTCGAACGTGCTCGACAAGGTGCAGACTGCTGGCGGGGACTGGGTCACCGAGACGTGGCCGTACGGGAACCTGCCGACACCGTCGGTGTCGGGCTCCACTGCGACCTATGCCGACGTGCTGCCTGGTGTTGATGTTCGTCTGACGGCTACGGCGTCGGGCATGTCGGATGTGCTCGTGATCGACTCGGCTACGGCGGCGTCGAACCCGAAGCTGCAATCACTGAGCCTCCCGGTTTCGGGGGCGACGATGGCGGCTGGGACGGCGGACACCGCGAAGGCACGTGCGGCGGATGGTTCCGCGGTGGTGTCGGCGTCTCCGTTGTGGTGGGACTCCTCGGATGGGTCTAGCGCGAAGGGCCCACACGGGGACGCGCCGGTGCGCCCCTTGCAGCATTCGACTGATGCGCACGGTGTGACGATGAACATCGCCTCCACGATCGCGGCGGCGAAGCCGATGTACCCGGTGTTCGTGGACCCGGACTGGTCGACGGGGGCGAACGCGTACTGGTTCACCGACGCCGCGTATCCGAACCAGTCGTATCTGAACGGCAACTATGCCGACGGGATCCAGGCCGTGGGCGTGTACGACCCTTACCGGTCGGACATGTTCTGGCAGTTCCCGATGGGCGCCGTCGCCTACAAGCACATCCTGAGCGCGGTAGTAGACACCACCCAGGTCTGGGCCGGCACCTGCTCGCTGTCACCGATCAGCGTTCACCTTTATGGGAACAACGGCCCGCAACCGGTGGGGTTCACCTGGAATCAGGAGCAGTCCTGGTCCGGGCAGTGGTGGGGTGCCGAGGATGACCAGAACCCAACCGCGGGTTGCCCTGGTCAGGGCGCAGGTGCGGTGGGCTGGAATGTGACTCCGGGGGTTGCGTTGTACGCGGAGTATGCGGATCCGAATATTCAGTTCGGTTGGACGTACGACAACCCGAACAGCAACTATTCGCGTCGGCACTATTCGCAGTCCGCGGCCCTGATCGTCACGTACAACACGCCTCCGAACACGCCGACGAACCCGGTGATGACGTCGCCGCCGCGCGGGTGTGAGTCGTCAACGTCACCGACGGCGGTGAACGGCAACGAGCCGATCACCCTGCAGGTCTACGTGACCGATCCGGATGCCGGCCAGTTAGTGAACACCGCTTTCTACGTCGCGGATGGTTCAACCCTGGCGCAGGTATGGCGTGGTGGTGTCCCTGATCAGGCGCAGGGCAACGCCGCGGCCACTGTTCCTGCGGGCACCTTGAGCAACGGAAAGACCTATGCGTGGCGAACTCAGTCGGGCGATGAGATCGACCTCTCACCTGGGTTCAGTCCGTGGTGTTACTTCACGGTTGATGACGTGGCGCCGGTGGTGCCGGTGTTGCCGGCGGGGCCTATCAAGGGTCTTACGGTGGGTACGGCGGCGAGTGTGGCGGTCACTCCGGGTGGTGCGGTGGGTGACGCGGCGGAGTTCGAGGTGTGGGTGAGGCCGGGGACGGCCTCGAGCACACCGCCGGTTCCGGGCGGTCAGACGACTTTGGTGTTGCCGGCTTGCGGTGCGGTGCAGGGTGGCGCGGTGTTCGTGTGTCCGGGCTCGGGCGGGACGGCCACGGCGTCGGTGGCGCCGGTGGATGTGACGAGCACGGTATGGGCGACCGCGATCGATGCTGCGGGGAACATGTCTGCACCTGTGGGAGTCGAGCTGGACGCGGCGGGCGCATCAGAAGCCGGGGCGCATGGCTGGCATTTGCAGTCGTATGCTGCGGGAGCTTTACCGACGACTCTGACGGACGATAACACCGCCGCGGGAAGCGGATTGGCCAGCGAAGCTGATCTGGCTGTTGGTAATGGCATAGATCCGACGAGGACGGATACGGTGCCGACGGCGGTGAGCGCATCGGATGTGCTTTCGCTCTCCGGTCTCGTGCTGGTGACCCGGCAGTACAACGGCACGTATCACGGGGCGAACACCGAGGGTGACATCATGCCTGGCTACCACCATGAGGTGGGTGAGGACGGGCAGATCCTTCCGGTCTCCAGCGGCGGTGTCTCACCGTGGGGTGGGTCCACGATCGAGATCTATTTGTGTACGTTCCCGGATGGGCAGACGATGCTCTCCTCGAACTCCGGATGTGAGGGCACGGGTGCCTCGGCGACTCCGATCGGTTACTCGTTCTCGTCGCAGCCGACCGCGTTCGGTGTCACCTCTGAGCACATTTACCGGTGCACACTCGGCGCGGATCACATGACCACTATCAGCCCGACGTGTGAAGGCTGGAACAAACCGGCGGATGGTCAGTTGGGCTGGTTCCTCACTTCGGGCACGATCCATACGGCTGCGCAGGCGATCGACACGACGAAGAGTTTCACGGTGTCCGCGTGGGTGAAGCCGGCGATCGTTGCATCGCCGATGTGGCACACGATCCTGGCGGAGTCCGGCCCGGCGAGTTCCGGGTTCTATCTCCAGGAAGACAACAGCGGGCACTTCCAGTTCTGCTTGAACGCGCAGACCGCGAACCCGACGATGGTGTGTGCCCGCGCGTCCGACCCGGTCACGGCCGGGAAATGGATGCTGGTCACTGGTATCTACGACCCCGCGAACCAGCAGGTGCGGCTCGTCCTCGGTGGCACGCTGACAGGCTCGTCAACCGTCGCAACCCGTGCACCAGTCAGTGGTGAGGTGTCAGCGAACGGCCCGATCACGGTCGGTTCCGCCGAGACGCAGACACTCAGCGTGGATCAATGGGACGGATACATCGCCGACCCCGTTGCCATCCCCGCAGTGATCGACTCCGCCCAACTCACGAACCTCTACTACGAAACCCCCATCGACTAAACCGACGGGGTCAGTCAGGAGCGTTCGATGTCGTCCAGTGCGTCGTAGAGTTCGCGATCGGATGACGCGTCGATGCCCGCGCGGACATGGCCGCCCTCGAACACCGGTAGCTCGACCTCCGCGCTAGTCGCCGCAGCGAGATGTTCACGCAACGCTTCGTCGACGTAGCGGTCCAGGGTCACTTCGCGTTCGCCTCGAGGAGCGCGTCGTCGATGGAGAGCGTGATGCGCATGGAGCGGATTCTGCCGCATGGCCACTGCCACGAAGCGAACGAAGCCGAACCGTACAGGCGCAGCGACCTGCCGACGCAAACGGGGCCGCCCGCGCGAACGCGGACGGCCCCGAGGTGACGCGCGAGCCTACTGGTTGGCGGTGGCCAGCTGCTCGAGGGTCGAGTTGTTGGCGTACGCCTTGACGGCGTTCTCCTTGGTGACGAGAACCGGCGTGAGCGGCTTGTACGGAACGGTGATCGTGCCGTTGTACGCGTTCGCCTTGTCGTTGTACACGACACCGGCCGGCTTCTTCTTGCCGGCGGCGAGGTCGTCGATCAGGTCGACCGCGGCCTTCGCCTCCTCGTCGGTGTTCTTGTAGATGGTCGAGTACTGCACGCCCTTCATGATCAGCGGGATCGACGCGGTCTCGGAGTCCTGACCGGTCACGATCGGCACCGGAAGACCGGCCTGCTGAACGGCCGTGATGATCGAGCGGCCGAGCGTGTCGTTCGGGGAGAGAACGCCGTCGAGCTCGGTGCCGCTCGAGTACGTCTTCGTGATGATGTTGGTCATGCGGGTCTGGGAGTTCTTCGGGTCCCAGTTGTCCGTCTGCACCTGCTGGAAGGATGTCTGCCCCGACGGCACCTTCAGGTCGCCCTTGTCGATCAGCGGCTTGAGCACGCTCATCGCACCGTTGTAGAACACCTTGGCGTTGGCATCCGTGTTCGCGCCGGCGAAGATCTCGATGTTGTACGGACCGTTCGGCTTCTTGGCCTTCATGCCGTCCAGCAGCGCCTGAGCCTGCAGCTGACCCACCTTGTAGTTGTTGAAGGCGGCGTAGAAGTCGACGTTCTTCGTGTTGAGGATGTTGCGGTCCCACGCGATGACCGTCGCGCCGGCCTTCTTCGCCTGGGCGACCTGCGTGCCCAGCTGGCTGCCGTCCTGCGCCGCGATCACGATGACCTTGTCGCCCTTGGTGACCATGGACTGGATGACGTTCTGCTGGTCGGCGACGCTCGCCGAGTACTGAACGTCGGACTTGAAGCCGGCATCCTTCAGCGCCTTCTCGAACGACGCCTTCGCGAGCACCCAGTTCTGCGACGTCTTCTGGGGCAGGGCGACGCCGATGGTGTCACCCTTCTTCACCTCGGAGCTGGCGGAGTCGGAGCTGGCGCGGGACGAGCATCCGGTCAGCGCCACACCGGCAAGGGCCACGGCCGTGAGGCCGATGAGCAGTTTCTTGCGCATGTTGTTCCTTCTTGTTGTGGATTGCAGGGCGGCCGGTGGGGCCGCTCTTCTTCGAAAGCCGTCCGTTGCCTCTGGACGGCGCACGTGAATGGATGCCTGCGACGGGCACCGCAGCGGCCTACGACAGGGTGTCGACCTTCTCGACCTGCTCACCGGCGGGCTTGTCGATGCCCTGTGGCTGCGCGTCGATCGCCTCCTCGGTGGCGGTCGGCTTCTTGCGGCCGATGCCGATGCCGCGCAGCAGCAGCCCGACGATCGACGGCCGGCCCTGCGTCTTGTTGTAGACGTCGAACGCGACGGCGGCGATGAGCACCAGACCACGGATGATCGACACCCACGAGCTGTCGAGTCCGAGCAGCGACAGACCGTTCGAGAGGAACGCCATCACGAACGCACCGATGATCGAGCCGGCGCCGGTTCCCACGCCACCGAAGATCGCGGCGCCGCCGACGAAGACCGCGGCGATGGCATCCAGCTCCCATCCGGTTCCGTCGAACGGACCGGATGCCTGCGCGTTGCCGATGAACACCATGCCGGCGACCGCGGCCAGGATGGACATGTTCATCATCAGCAGGAAGTTCACCCGGCGGGACTTCACACCGGACAGCACAGCTGCGCTGGGGTTGCCGCCGACCGCGTAGATGTGACGGCCGAACACGGTGCTCGAGGTGAGGAAGCTGTAGAGCAGGATGAGCAGTCCGGCGATGATGCCGACGATGGGGAAGCTCGTGCCTACGCGGCCGGTGGCGAACAGGTACGTGGCGAAGATCGTGACACCGCAGAGCAGGACGAGCTTGACCACGCTCACCCACACCGGCTGCAGCTGCGCGCCCATCTTGACGCGCTTGCGGCGGTCGTGCAGCTCCTTCCAGATCAGCGCGACGATCACGATGAGGCCGAGGATGAGCGTGGGATTGCTGTAGCCGAAGTCCGGTCCGAAGTCGGGCAGGTATCCGTTGCCGATCCAGTTGTACGACGCGGGCGTCGGCACAGCCGTCGAGTTGCCCACCACCTGGTTCGCACCGCGGAAGATCAGCTGACCGGCGAGCGTGACGATGAATGCGGGCACGCGCACGTAGGCGACCCAGAACCCCTGCCATGCACCGACGAGCGCTCCGACGACGAGGCCGAGAAGCATCGCGACCCCTGCGGGCAGATGCCAGACGGCCATCGACTGTGCGACGACGACGCCGACGAACGCGGCGACCGAACCGACCGACAGGTCGATGTGGCCGGCGATGATGAGCATGACCATCCCGATCGCGAGGATCAGGATGTACGAGTACTGCTGCACCATGTTGATCACGTTCGTGGGGTCGAGCGTGTAGCCGCCGGTCCAGATCTCGAAGACGAGGATGATCACGACCAGCGCGATGATCATGCTGTACTGGCTGATTCCGCGACCCCCGGTCAGGGTGCGCAGGCCTTGGGAGAACTTGCTCATGCTGCTTGTCCGGTCTTTCGGGTGGAGGTCATGCTGACCATGAGGGATTCGGGGTTGGCCTCTTCTGCCGGCAGCACGTTCGTGATCTGGCCCTCGAAGATCGTGTAGATGCGGTCGGACATGCCGAGCAGCTCGGGCAGCTCGGAGGAGATCAGCACGATCCCCTTACCCTGCGCGGCCAACTGGTTGATGATGTTGTAGATCTCGTACTTGGCGCCGACGTCGATGCCTCTCGTCGGCTCGTCGAGGATGAGCAGGTCGGGGTCGGTGAACATCCATTTCGCCAGCACGACCTTCTGCTGGTTGCCGCCGGAGAGCTTGCTCACGCCCTCGTCGACCGAGGTCGCCTTGGTGCGCAGCGCCTGCCGGTATTCCTCGGCGACCTTGTACTCGAGCAGGTCGTCGACGACGCCTCCGCGCGAGATCTTGTCCAACCGTGCCGAGACCGTGGCTCGCTTGATCGTGTCGAGCAGGTTCAGCCCCAGCGTCTTGCGGTCCTCGCTCACGTAGCCCATGCCGTGCTGGATCGCCTCATGCACGTTCGCGACCTTGATGCGCTGGCCGTCCTTGTAGATCTCACCGCTCAGGTACGTTCCGTAGCTGCGCCCGAACACGCTCATCGCCAGTTCCGTGCGCCCCGCGCCCATGAGGCCTGCGAACCCGACGATCTCGCCGCGGCGCACGAAGAAGCTCTCGTTCTTGCACACCAGGCGTTCCGGGTCGACCGGGTGCTGCACAGTCCAGTCGCGCACCTCGAAGAACGTCTCGCCGATGTTCGGCGTGCGCTCCGGGAATCGGCTCTCCAGCGAGCGCCCGACCATTCCGCGGATGATGCGGTCCTCGTCCACGCCACCGGCTGCGACATCCAGAGTCTCGATGGTCTTGCCGTCGCGGATGATCGTGATCGAGTCGGCGACGCGCTCGATCTCGTTCAGCTTGTGGCTGATCATGATCGACGTCATGCCCGACTTCTTGAAGCCCAGGATGAGATCGAGCAGGTGCTGCGACTCGGCCTCGTTGAGCGCCGCGGTCGGCTCGTCGAGGATGAGCAGCTTGACGTCTTTATGCAGCGCCTTCGCGATCTCCACGAGCTGCTGCTTGCCGACGCCGAGCGTCTTGATGGGGGTGTCGGGGTCTTCCCGAAGGCCGACGAGGTCGAGCAGCTCGCGGGCGCGCTTCTGCGAAGCGACCCAGTCGATGCGGCCGAACCGGGTGATCTCGTTGCCGAGGAACAGGTTCTCGGTGATCGAGAGCTCGGGAATGAGCGCGAGCTCCTGATGGATGATCGCGATTCCGGCGGTCTCGCTCTGCTTCGTGCTCGAGAAGCGAACTTCGTCGCCCTCGAAGACGATCTGGCCCTCGTACGTGCCGTACGGGTAGACGCCCGACAAGACCTTCATCAGCGTCGACTTGCCCGCGCCGTTCTCGCCGCAGATCGCGTGGATCTCGCCGCGCGCCACGGTCATCGTCACGTCCGAGAGTGCGACCACGCCGGGGAAGCGCTTCGTGATCTCGCGCATTTCCAGAATGGGGGCGGTTGCCACGGATGATCCTCTCGCTGTGCGGGGCGAGGCATCCGTGCGTCAGCTCTGACTGCCTGACGCGGGGGTTCGACGCCCTCGTCCCGTGGTGCTGCGGCCGTACCGGCCGCTTCGTGTTGCCTCGGGTGCGGCAACGAAACGCCACGCTAACACAACTGCGTTCATGTGTTGAACACAAGCGCGAAAATGAGCACGCGACGAGGTCCGCGGCTGAACGCAATCAGGTCTAGGCGAGCGCGCACGGCCCGTGAATGCACGGTATTCGCGGGTTATGCACGCCCGTGAGTCACGCGCGAGCGTCTGGAAAGTGAATCCACGATGACGGCGAGCAGCAGCACGGCCCCGGTGATGATGTAGCGCACCGAGGCGTCGAGGTTGAGCAGGGTGAGCCCGCTGGAGATGGCCGAGATGACGAGCACGCCGAGCACGGCGGACCATGCGCTGCCCCGGCCGCCGAACAGGCTGGTGCCGCCGATGATCGCTGCGGCGATGGCGTTGAGGTTCGTGTCGGCGGACCCGGTGAGCGTGGTCGCCGAGCCGAGGCGTGCCGCGGAGAGCACGCCGCCGAGTGCCGCGAGCGCCGAGCAGATCACGAAGGCCGTGATCAGGGTGCGGGTGACGGGCAGGCCGGCGCGGCGCGCGGCATCCACGTTCCCGCCGACCGCGAAGACCGATCGGCCCCACCGCGTGCGCCGCAGCAGATACGAGACGACCACGACGAGCAGAAGGAAGAGCACCGGCATGATCGCGGTTCCGCGGTCGAGCGAGAGGTACCAGACCACGATGCAGAGCGCGATCAGCAGCGACGCCGCCTTCACGATCGTGACCGACGGATGCTCCGCCGGCAGCTGTGCGAGCATCCGTCTGTGCCTGCGCGCCAGCCCCGTGCCGAGCACGGCCAATGCGGCGACGCCCACGATGATGTACGCCACCCATGGCGGCAGGAACCACGTGTTCGCGAACTGGACGAGCGGGTCGGTGAACGGGATGTTGATGGATCCGCTCGGCCCGAGCAGCGCCAGCTGCACCCCGAGGAACGAGAGCAGTCCGGCGAGCGTGATCAGGAAGCTGGGCACACCGAAGCGGGTGAGCAGGAACCCGTAGAACGCGCCGATCGCCGCGCCTGCCGCGATCGCCGCCAGCACGCCGACGATCATCGGCCAGCCCAGCCGCATCGCGAACACGCCCACCACAGCGCTCGCAAGGCCGCTGACCGAGCCGACCGAGAGGTCGATCTGCGCGACCAGCAGCACGATGACCGTTCCCAGCGCGATGACGCCGAGCGGAGTCGCCTGCAGCGTGAGGTTCACCAGGTTCCCGGGCGCCAGGAACCGCGGGTTGAGGGCCTGGAACAGCACGGCGATGACGATGAGCCCGAGCACGACGGGGAGGGAGCCGAGCTCGCCGTCGCGCAGCCGGCCGAGGAACCCGGATGCCATGTCGCGCAGCGTGTAGGCCGCCCCCGGCTCCGCCTGGCCGCGTGCCGGCCTGCGCGGAACTGCCGCGCGATCCATCGCGTTCATCGGCCGCCCTCACCGGGGAACGGAGAGTCGCCGCTCTCGTCGCCTGCTCCAGCATCGCCGAACGGTCCGTCGAGGAGACGGTCGCGTGGATCGTCTTCCGGGGTTCCCTCCTCGAGGTTCAGCACGCCCGTGATCGACGCGATGATGTCTTCGTAGCTGAGATCGGGTGCCCTGAAACGCCCGTTCACCCGACCGAGCCGCAGCACGATCACCCGGTCCGCGACCGCTTGAACGTCGGCCATGTTGTGGCTGATCAGCACGACGCAGTGCCCGCGGTCGCGCAGCAGCTCGATGAGGTTGAGCACTTCCGCCGTCTGCGCGACGCCGAGTGCGGCGGTCGGCTCGTCGAGGATGACGACGGTCGGCTCCCCGATCAGCGAGCGGGCGATCGCCACGGTCTGACGCTGGCCTCCGGACAGCGTCGCCACGGGCATCCGCACCGAGGGGATGCGCGCAGACAGCTGCCGCAGCAGTTCCCACGAACGCTGCTCCATCGCCTCCTCATCAAGAGGCCCGTTGCCGAGCTCCTGCCCGAGGAACAGGTTCGCGACCACGTCGAGGTTGTCGCACAGGGCGAGATCCTGGAACACGGTCGCGATACCCAGCTCGCGGGATGCCGCCGGCGTCGGGATCGAGACCGTGCGGCCCTCGTAGGCGATGCTGCCCGAATCCGGCGGGTGCACCCCGGCGAGGATCTTCACGAGCGTCGACTTGCCCGCGCCGTTGTCGCCGACGAGCGCGACCACCTCGCCGCCGTAGAGGTCGAGGTCCACATTGCGCAGCGCCTGGATGTGCCCGAACGACTTGCTGATGCCGCGCATGCTGACGACGGGTTCGAGCGCTCCCGCCAGCCGGGCGGCATCCGCGCTCAATCCAGCGTCTCCCCCGCTCATGAGATGGCGTGCTCCTTGCAGTAGGTCTCGTACGCGGGCGTGCAGATCTCGGCGACGGTGTGGAACCCGCTGTCGATCACCACCTTCTTCACGTTCTGCAGCGTCACGGTGACCGGTTTGAGCGTCACGGTCGGCACCGGCTTGCCGGAGACCTTCGTGGTGGTCGTGCCCCTCGGATGCCCGCCGCGCACGATCGTGAGTGCGGCATCCGCGGCGATCTGCGCCTGCTGCCTGATCGGCTTGTACACGGTCATGTACTGGGTTCCCGCGATGATGCGCTGCACGGCGGCCACTTCGGCGTCCTGCCCCGTCGTCGGCGGAACCGGGCGCACGCCTGCCGCCTGCAGGGCGGCGATGGCACCCTGAGCGAGGCCGTCATTGGCCGCGTACACACCCGTGATGCGGGTGCCGAACTGCGTGATCTGCCCGGCGACCCAGGTCTGCGCCTCCGATCCGGCCCAGTCCGGGGTGTCGTACTCGGCCAGCACCTTGTAGCCCGACGAGTCGATCACCGAGTGCGCGCCCTCTTTGTAGGCGCGGGCGTTGTTGTCGGTCGGAGATCCGTTGACCATGAGGATGCCCGACCCGGCGGGCACGTTCAGCTCGCGCAGGCGGTCCACGAGTGCCTGCGCCTGGAGCACTCCCACCCGCTCGTTGTCGGCGGAGACGAAGAACGACAGGTCGGGGCTGTCGATGATGCGGTCGTAGGCGATCACCGGCACGCCCTTGGCGACCGCCTCGTTGACGATGGATGCCGCAGCCTCACCGTCGACGGCATCCAGAACCAGAACCGCGACCCCCTGGGCGAGCATCGACTCGGCCTGCTGCTGTTGTCGTGCTGCGTCGGCGGAGGCGTTCTGGTAGGCGACGCTGCAGCCCGGGCACTTGTCGTGGATGCGTGCCTCGAACGCCGGCCGGTCGGCCGATTCGTAACGGGTGTTCGTGGAGTCGGGCAGCAGCAGCCCGATCGTGGCGTGCGCCGGGTCGATGGCGGCGTGCGAGGTATCGCCGGGCGCCACCGCGTTGGAACACCCGACGAGGGCGAACACGCAGGCGGCGACCGCGAGCAGCGAACCCGCGCGGAGCGCCTTCATTCCGCGATGTCCTCCACCGGTGTCGACTCGTCGGACTGGATTTCCTCGGGCTGAATGGAGACGCGGTCGACCGCCAACGCGACGGCACCCATGGCGGCTGCGCCGGGGCCGAGCTGGCCCTGCACGATCTCGGGTGCGAACGTCGTGCCGGCCAGCACGGCCCGCTCCACCTCGCGCCGCATGGGGCCCAGCAACAGCTCTCCCGAGCGACCCAGCTCGCCGCCGACGACGATGCGTTCCGGATCGAGAAGGTTGCACAGGTTGGCGGTGGCGATACCGATGGCGGTGCCGGCGTCGGCGATCGCGCGGACGGCATCCGCATCGCCCGACATGGCGCGCACGATCACGTCTTGCAGCTTGATGCCGCGGCCCGCCGACTGGAGGCGCTGGATGAGCGCGCTTCCGCCGGCGATCGCCTGCACGCATCCGCGGTTGCCGCACTCGCACACCGGGCCGTCCTCCTGGATGACGGTGTGCCCGAGCTCGCCCGCCATGCCGCCGTGGCCGGAGTACACGCGTCCACCGAGCACGAGCCCGGCGCCGATGCGGTCGCCTACGTCGATGAACACGACGTCGTCTTTGCCGCGGGCGGCGCCCAGCCGCAGTTCGCCGAGGGCGGCGGCGTTGGCATCCGTGTCGACGAACACCGGGCGCTTGAGGCGTTGCTGCAGCACGTCGGAGACCTCGACGCCGTCCCATCCGCGCAGGATGCCCCGCCGCGCGATGCGCCCGGTGCGGCGGTCGACGGGTGCCGGGAGCGCGACGCCGACCGCGAGCAGGTCGAGCATGCCGGCTCCGGCGGACTCGAGCATGTCGGCCAGCAGCAGCATGACGCGGTCGAGCTCGTTGTCGGCGCGGTGGTCCTTGGCGAGCGGCATGTGCGACTCGGCCACGACCGTGTAGGCGACATCCGAGATGGAGATGCGCAGGTGCCGTGTGGAGAAGTGCACACCGGCGACGAGTCCGAGCGCGTGCGCCAGCGTGACGTGCTGGGCGCGGCGACCGCTGCGGGTGCCAGGTGCGGTGTTCAGCACCCCGGCGCCGCTGAGCTCCTTGACGATGTTGGAGACGGTCGCGGGGGAGAGGCCGGTGAGCCCCGCGAGCTCGATCTGGCTGAGCCCTCCGTACTTCTTGACGGCGTCGACGATTCGGCCGCGATTGGCTTCACGAAGTGAAGTCTGCGACCCCGGCGTTCGACGGGCGGCTACCACGGATTCACCCTACGCGATACCACCTCTGCACGGGCAGGGTGAACACCTATGAAGTGTCGCCATGTGATCAGCAGAAGACGCCGCGCGCCGGTGGCTTGTCATCCGGGCCTCCAATCATCGCAGTAGTCAGATATCTTTACTGGATGGGCCGGGTGAACGGAGACGATAGCGACATGGATGACGAGCAGTCGGCCGATCTCGGGGTGTTGCTCTTCATCCCGTACCGATACACCGAGGATCGGATGTTCCGAGCCCTGCAGGATGCCGGGTTCGATGACTGGACGCTCGCGCAGTGCCGGGTCTTTCAGCGCGTCGCCCCGGATGGGTCGCGCCTCACGGATCTCGCGGACCAGGCGCAGATGAGTAAGCAGAGCGCCGGAGTGCTCGTCGATCAGCTCGAACGCCTGGGCTACGTTCGCCGGGCCCCTGATCCCACGGATGGCCGAGCCCGATTGATCGTGATCGAGCCGCGCGGCCGGCGAGCCGTCGAGGTGGCCAAGTCGACGCTCGACGAGATCCTCTCCGAGTGGAAGGCCTATCTCGGCACCCGCAACTTCACCCTGTTGCACCAGATCCTGACCCAGCTCCGCGAGATCACCGATCCCTACCGGCGCTGAATCCTCCCACCTTGACAATGGTCAGAAATCCTGACTAATATAGTCAGATATCCTGACGACTCTCCGTTGATGTGCGGGCAGTTGCCACTGCGCGGGGGCCGGCGAACGACCGCTTGCCTGAACGCCATTCATCCCTCGACGGAAGACGAAAACCATGAAGTTCCTTGTGCTCGGAGCAACCGGCCGCACCGGCGTTCACCTCGTCAAGAAGGCGCTCGATCAGGGGCATGAGGTGACCGCTCTGGTTCGGAGGGCAGACGCCGCTCTCGACCCGCGCGCGCAGTTCGTCACCGGCGACGTCACCGATGCCGCTGTGGTCGCGAACGCGGCCAGAGGGCACGCCGCGATCATCAGCGCCCTCGGGGCGAAGAACGTCCGCGAAACCCCGACGCTGGTCACCGACATGGTCCGCGCCGTCATCACGTCGGCGAAGGTTTCGGGCGTGAACCGTTTCGTCCTCCTCTCCGCATTCGGCGTCGGCGACTCGCTCGCCAGAGCGTCGTTCCTTGCCGGCCTGATATTCCGCACCGCGTTGCGACGCAAGTACACGGATAAAGCTGCATCGGAAGTGCTGCTGAAGGCGAGCGATCTGAAGTGGACGATCGGGTACCCGGGTGCTCTGAACGACCGAGAGGGCACTCGATACCACTCGGAAGTTCTCCAGCACGTCACGAAGCTGCCGATCTTCCCTTCGACCTCCCGCGCAAATGTCGCCGACTTCCTGCTTCGCTCTGCCGTCGAAGGCGCCTTCGTCCGTCAGACAGTCGTCGTCACCGACGCCGAATAGGTTCGAAACCCGGGTCGCCGCGGAGTGGGGTGGAGTGCGTTCACGGCGCACAGAGGCCTCAGTTCGGTAACGTCTCGCATCGCCGCGAGCACATGCCTCGACGGCTCAACGTGACCCGGCAGACTAGTGACATGGCCGACTTCCACGTGTACCGCGATCGTCTTGAGATCCGCCTCACCCGTGCGGAGAAGCTGCTATCCCTACGACGCGACGACATCGTGGTGCCGCGCGACAACATCCGCTCGGTGGCCATCACGGCCGACCCGTGGATCTGGATCCGCGGCGTGCGCGCGCCGGGCAACAGCATCCCGCTGACGCTCGCCGTCGGCACCTGGAAGTTCCACGGCGGCAAGGACTTTCTCGTGCTCAAGGGCAAGCAGCGCTCGGCCGTCGTGATCGACATCGAGCAGCCGGATGCGCGGGGCTCGGAGGATCCGTCCGGGGACGAGTCCGCGTCGTCGGATGCCGCGACACCCGCACCGTCGTCGCCTCCGGAGGTGGCGGCCGACGCGCTCGCCGGCGGTTCAGGCGCGCTGCCCGGAGCGGCGGAGAGCCTGCCCGGCTCGGGCGAGGTCGCCGACGGCTTCTCGCGGGTGATCGTCTCGACACAGCACGCCGCGGAACTGGTCGAAGCGCTGCGTGAGATCCATCCCGGGTCCGACGGCCCTGCCGACGAAGTGATCTCGTAAGGATGGCACGGGCTCCCCGCTCGAAGCCGGGCACGAGCGCGCCCGTTCGCATCGACGTCGACTGCTGCATCGTGGGCGGTGGCCCAGCTGGCGTCATGCTCGGGATGCTCCTTGCTCGCGCCGGAGTGCAGGTCGCCGTCCTCGAGAAGCACGGCGACTTCCTGCGCGACTTCCGTGGCGACACCATCCACCCGTCCACGCTGCAGGTGCTCGATGAACTGGGCTTACGCGACGCGTTCCTCACACTGCCGCACACCTCCGTCTCCACGCTCGACGCCGTCGTGGACGGCACGCGCATCACCCCCGTCGACTTCGACAGCCTGCGCGGGCGCAACGACTTCCTCGTGCTGATGCCGCAGTGGGACTTCCTCGACTTCCTCGCCGAGAACGCGAAGGCGTACCGCGGCTTTCGGCTGCTGATGAACACGGATGCGACGCAGCTCGTCACCGACGACACCGCCGGCGGTCGCGTGACCGGGGTGCGGGCGACCGGACCCGACGGACCCGTCGAGGTGCACGCTGCGCTCACGGTCGCCGCGGATGGTCGCGATTCCGTGCTGCGGGCGGCATCCGGACTGCCGTCCACCGACTTCGGAGCGCCGATCGACGTGGTGTGGTTCCGGCTGCCGCAGCCGGCCGATCGCCCGCCCGACACGCTCGGCTACATCGACGAGCACCGCCTCGTGCTGACCATTCCGCGCGAGGGCTACTACCAGATGGGGCTCGTCATCCCGAAGGGCGGTTTCGATGAGCTGCGTCGCGAGGGGCTCGAGTCAGTTCGCGACGCGATCGTTCAGACAGCACCCTTCCTGGCATCGGTCGTCGGTGAGCTGAAGTCCTTCGACCAGCTCAAGCTGCTGTCGGTGCAGATCAACCGGCTCGAGACCTGGTGGCGTCCTGGGCTGCTCTGCATCGGCGACGCGGCGCACGCCATGTCGCCGGCCTTCGGTGTCGGCGTGAACTTCGCCGTTCAGGATGCCGTCGCGGCCGCGAACAGACTGGCGCCGCTGCTGTGCGGGGCCGGCTCGGCTGCCGGCGCACGGGCATCCGCTCTCGATGCCGCCTGCGCGTGGGTGCAGCGGCGACGGATGCCGCCCGTTCGCGCCATGCAGGCCGTGCAGCTGGCAGCGCACCACGTGATCAACGGCGCGGGCGTGCAGCTGCTGCCGTCGCCGCTCGGCGAGCCGCGACGCATCGTGCTGTCGGCGGTGCTCCCCGTGGTGCGGCGACTGGCCGCACGGATGATCGGCCGCGGCTTCCGCCCGGAGCACGTCGCGTCGCGAGTGCGCGGTGCAACGACCCGAGCTCACTGAGCTCCGTTCCGCATCTTCAGCCGGCGCCTGTGCTCAGTACCCGTTCAAGGGCTCGGGATGATCGGTATCTCAAGGCAGGATGGGCGCTCCGCGGACCAGTGGACGGTGAGCCCGCCCGCCTTGCTCCGCCGGTAGTGGGCGGGGAAGGAGCCGAAGAAGGGGTTGCGCGGCTCGAGGTACCGGCCCGCCAGGATCAACCGCAGGGAGTCTCCGGCGCGGAACAACGTGGCCGATGGGGTGAGCGGGATGCGCACCTCCACGACCTCGCCCGCGGCGACGGGCTCGAGCCTGCGGAACGTGTGCACGGGTTGATGCGGTGTGCTGCGTTTGGAGTCGAGCTCGCGCAGTGCGACACGAAGACGCCCGGATGCCACGCGGTCACGTCCGTAGCCGTACGAACCCTCGAATGGCACATATCGCGTGCCTGACCACTTCTCGACGCCTGCAAACAACTCGGGGTCGGCCGTTCCCTCGCACGACACCCAGAGTCTCAGCGACATCGGACCCGTGATCTCCGTGTCTTCGCGGAAGTCGTAGCGGAACGCCAGCGAACCGCGGCGCAGATCGAACGACGCGCTCCCGGCCGGGATGTCTCCGCCGCCTTCCCTGTACAGCGTGCGGCCTGCGAGGCGAAGGCCGGTCCACAGCGTCCGCTCCAGTGGCCACTCGTTCTCGGAGCGCACCTCGGCGACGCTGTCACCGGCATCCCGCACCTCCAACCTCATTCTCGGTGGGGCGGGCACATCGCGGTGCCGTAGGTAGCGGTCGAAGAACGCCAGCTGGGCTCGCTGGGCATCCTCGCCGTAGAACGTCGCCCACTTTCCGCCGCGATGCGCATACGCGAAGCGGTCCTTCGACCCGGCGTGCTGGAACGCCCGCATCGAACCGACACTGTGCAGATTGCCGTCGGAGAAGCTCGTGCAGACGAGCATCGGAACCGCGATCTCCGCGAGGTCGGGGGTCAGGGCATCCCACCAGTTGTCGCGAAGCGGATGTCTCCGACGCTCGGCTGCGAGATCCGTACCCACCCGGGCGACACGCTTGGTCAGGAACAGCCAGATGCGTGCAAAGCCGTTCTCGACGATCCCACCGGAGGTGAAGAAGTCGCGATACGGGTCGGTGAAGCCCTCCCAGGGGCAGATGGCCTTGAGCGACGGCGGATGCAGCGCCGCCGCCTTGTACTGCGAAATCGCAAGGTAGGAGACGCCGAGCATCCCGACATCGCCGGTCGACCACGGCTGTGAGCCGGCCCACTCGATCAACTCGTAGATGTCACGAGCCTCTTGATCGGAGAGGAGGTCGCCGGTGCCCTCGGAGTGCCCTCCGCCCCGCGTGTCAGCATTGACCACGGCATAGCCCTGCGACGTCCACCACGCTGGATCGGGCGCCTCCCAGCTGGTCTCCGCCGAGAAGCGGACCGGTCGCGACTGGTTCATGATGCGGTACTGC
This sequence comes from Humibacter ginsengisoli, assembly GCF_054780095.1. Taxonomy (NCBI): domain Bacteria; kingdom Bacillati; phylum Actinomycetota; class Actinomycetes; order Micrococcales; family Microbacteriaceae; genus Humibacter; species Humibacter ginsengisoli. Next base: position 588,481 of record NZ_BAAGWZ010000011.1, on the reverse strand, counting down.
GGGCTGAACGACCAACCGCGCCGCCTCTTCTTCGGCAGCACGTCTTTGCCGTAGGGATGGGCGCAGAGGATCACCGGGACAGGCCCGTCGCCACGGGGCCGGTACACGTTGACGCGCAGCACCACGCCGTCGCGCATCACAACACCGACGTCGTGGTCCTTGACCAGATCGTCCGCCGGGTACACGGTGACCGGCGGTCGGATCAACGCGATCGCCCGCCGCCGTGCGTAGGAGAAGGCGCCCGGCCTGCGCCAGGGGGCTCTCACGTGGTGATCGGGTCGCTCAGGAAGATCAGCACGATGCCGGCGAGCGGCAGGATGCCCTGGATGATCGCCGCACGGATGTAGCGCGCACCAGTGGTCACGAGCACCACGGCGGCCAGCACCATGCAGGTCATCGTGAAGAAGACGAGCGTGAGCCCGACCACGTGCTGCCCGACGCCGTACGCGATGACACCGACGAGCGCACCGATCGCGAGGAAGAGGTTGTAGAAGCCCTGGTTGTACGCCATCGGCTTGGTGATGTCCGCGGATGCCTGATCCGGAACGGCGAACCGCTTCCACACGCCCGGCCTCGTCCAGAACACGCTCTCCAGGGCGAAGATCAGCACGTGGAGCACGGCGGCGAGTGCGACCACCAGTGTCGCGATCACGATCATGCGGTCAGCTTATGCCCGCGTTCAGGTCGCACTTTTCGTCGCCTCGCCCGGCTTGTAGCGACAGAAACTGCGACCTGAACGAGAGAGGATGGCCGGCGTGTGCGCCGTCACCGATGCACATCCACTACGGTGCGGCCTCGCACCTGCCCGGCCAGGATGCGGCCCGCGGCGCCGAGGGCATCCTCGAGTCCGATGGTCGTCGTCATGCTGTCGAGCAGGTGCAGGTCGAGGTCCCGGGCGAGGCGGTCCCAGGCATCCTGCCGTCGAATGCGCGGCGCCTCGACGGAGTTGATGCCGGCCAGGGACACCCCGCGCAGGATGAACGGCATCACGCTCGCGGGAAGGTCCGGCCCGCCGGCCAGCCCGCAAGCGGCGACAACGCCGCCGTACGAGGTCTGCGCCAGCACGTTCGCGAGCGTCGTGCTGCCGACGGTGTCGATCGCGCCCGCCCAGCGCGCCTTCTGCAGCGGGCGCCCGGGCTCGACGAAGTCGGCACGGTTCACGATGGCGGATGCCCCGAGCTCGCGCAGGTAGCCGGCCTCGCTGTCGCCCCGTCCGGTGGACGCCGTCACCGAGTATCCGAGCTTCGCCAGCACGGCGATCGCCACGGACCCCACGCCGCCGGCCGCCCCCGTGACGAGCACGTCGCCGGAGGAGGGCGTGACACCGCCATGCTCGAGGGCCAGCACGGCGAGCATCGCCGTGAAGCCCGCGGTACCGACGGCTGCCGCGTGGTGCAGCGTGAAGGCATCCGGAATCAGTACGAGCGCCTCGCCTCGAACGGCGGCACGCTCGGCGAGACCGCCGTTCAGCGACTCGCCGATCCCGTCGCCGTTCAGCACCACATGGTCGCCGGGCACGAAGCGCGGGTCGGCGGATGCCCGCACCCGCCCGACGAGGTCGATACCCGGAATGAGCGGCGACTTCCGGAGCACCCCGGGACGCCCTGCAAGTGCGAGTCCGTCCTTGTAGTTCAGCGCCGAGTACGCGACATCGACCTCGACGTCGGCCGGCTCGAGCGCGTCGTCGTCGAGCGTGCGAAGCCCGGCTTCGTGCTCGACGATCGCACCGTTGTCGATCTGCTGGGTCACCTGAAGCGCGCGAAACGACATGGGCTCAGGATAGGCGCCACCTCACGTCGCACGGGAGCTTGTCACAGCCCACCGAGCGTGGTATTCGGCAGGGTCTCCTAGGCGGTCGGCGGTGCGTACGCGCGGGCACGCGTGGCGAAGTACGCGTTCGCCGCAGGCACGTACATCAGCACGATCGCGACGATGACGATGACCACCTGGACAACGGACGAGAACGACGTGGAGTTGAAACCCGACGAGAACAAGGGCGTGATCGAGCCGATGACCGACAGGATGCCCAGGATCGTGAGCACCACCCGAGCCCAGTTGCGGCCGTCGCGCATCCGGTTCACGATGACGAGTTCGATGATCGCGACGATGAAGACGAGGATCGCGAAGATCAGCACGACCAATCCCACCGCCGCGCCGGCCACACCACCGACCGCCGCTCCCGCGCCGAGTGCGACGATGCCGACGAAGAGCGCGAAGATCGATCCGATCAGCGAGACGATCGCGCCGATCAACCAGATGACGTATGCCGCGGTGACGGCTCCCGGCCGCGGAGCGGGTGTAGTTGTGCTCATGACATTTCCCCCTGTCAGTCGCCGCACAGCCTACTCGGGGCCGAGCAAAAGGGGTTCTGCCGTAACCCGTATGACCGGGGCTCTCGCTACCGCGCGAGCGCTCGGCTGGGATGGAATTCATGAGCACCACCTCCCGCCGAATCGGTCCGGCGCTGTCCGCGTTGCTGATGGTGCTGACCGTGTTCGGCCCGATCTCGATGGATCTCTACCTGCCGGCGTTGCCCGCGCTCACGCGTGAGCTGGGGACGACGACGTCCGTCGCCCAGTTCACCATCACGGCCTGCCTGATCGGCCTCGCCGTCGGCCAGCTGATCGCCGGGCCGCTTTCCGATCGGTTCGGCCGCCGCGGACCGCTGCTGATCGGCATCACCGCGTTCGCTGCCGCATCCGCGCTCTGTGCGGTGAGCCCGACGATCGAGACGCTCGTCGTCGCCCGGCTGGTGCAGGGTCTCGCGGGAGCGGTCGGCATCGTCATCTCGCAGGCGGCCGGTCGCGACGTGTACGAGGGCGGTGCGCTGATCCGCTACTACGGGCGTCTGACGGTGATGGGCGGTCTCGCCGCGATCGTCGGACCCGTGATCGGAGGCCAGCTCGTGCGGTTCACGGATTGGCGCGGTCTCTTCCTCTTTCTCGCCGGTATCGGGGTTCTGCTGCTCGTGCTCTGCCTGGTGATTTTCCGCGAGACTCTGCCGGCGACCCAGCGCACAACCGGCGGACTGCGCCATACCGGCCGCGATTTCCGTCGGCTGCTGTCGGATCGGCTGTTCGTGGGCGCCGTTCTCATCACCGGGTTCGCCTTCGCAGCGATCTTCGCCTACCTCGCCGGAGCGACCTACATTCTGCAAGGCATCTACGGCCTCTCCCCGCAGGGGTACTCCGTAGCGTTCGGCGCCAACTCCGCGGGCGTGATGCTCTTCGGCTACCTCGGCGGACGGTCAGCAGAGCGTTGGTCGGAACGGGGAACGCTGGTCGTCGGCCTCGCCATGTGCGCTGCAGGTGCGCTCGGCCTCCTCGCCACGGGGCTGTTCGCGCTCCCGCTGCCTGTGGTGCTGGCATCCCTGTTCATCATGGTCTCCGGAGGTGCGGGCGCGACGGCGGCGCCGACCACCTCGCTCGCGCTCGCCGACTATCCGGAGCTCGCCGGAACGGCATCCTCCGTGTTGGGGCTCACCCGATACGCTTTCGGCGGTGTCGCCGCACCGCTGGTCGGCCTCGCTGGCGCGAACAACGTGCTTCCGCTCGGCATCGTGACCACCTGCGCCATCGGCCTGGCCGGAGTGACGTACGTCGCCCTCGTCGGGCGGGAGCGCAACCCGCGCATCGCCGACTCCGTCGCGTTCGCCGCTGTGGAGGCGAACCAGCGGGTGACGAGCGAATAGACGTCTCGCGACCCGCATCCACCAACCCATCAAGGAGAATCAGTGCTCACCGTCAACGCGTACGCCGCACCCACCGTCGACGCTCCGCTGGAGCCCGTCACCATCACCCGCCGCGACGTCGGGCCCAAAGACGTGCTGATCGAGATCAAGTTCGCCGGCATCTGCCACTCCGACATCCACACCGTGCGCGAGGACTGGGGGCCCGTCCAGCATCCGCTCGTGGTCGGCCATGAGATCGTGGGCATCGTCTCCGAAGTGGGGGCGGATGTCACCAAGCACGCCGTCGGAGACCGCGTCGGCGTGGGCTGCATGGTCGGCTCCTGCCGCGAGTGCGAGAACTGCCTCGCCGGTGACGAACAGTACTGCCTGAAGGGGATGACCGGAACGTACGGCGCCGTCGACGCCGACGGAACGATCACCCAGGGCGGGTACTCCACGCACGTCGTCGTCGACGAGGACTTCGTGCTGCGCGTGCCGGAGTCCCTCGACTTCGCCGCCGCCGCTCCGCTGCTCTGCGCGGGCATCACGACCTATTCGCCGCTGCGCCACTGGAACGCCGGACCGGGCAAGAAGGTCGCGGTGGTCGGCATGGGCGGGCTCGGCCACATGGCCGTCAAGCTCGCACACGCGATGGGTGCAGAAGTGACGGTGCTCTCCCGGTCGCTGTCGAAGAAGGATGACGGCCTGCGCCTGGGAGCCGACCACTACTTCGCGACGGAAGACCCCGGCACATTCGCAAGCCTTAAGGACGAGTTCGACCTCATCGTCAATACCGTCTCCGCTCCGCTCGACCTCGACGCCTACCTTTCACTGCTGCGCCTGGACGGCACGATGGTCAACGTCGGCGCCCCGCCGCAGCCGCTGCCGGTGACCGTGTTCACCCTGTTCCGCAACCGCCGCTCGTTCGCCGGATCCAGCATCGGCGGCATCCGGGAGACGCAGGAGATGCTCGACTTCTGCGCGGAGCACGGCATCGTGCCCGACACCGAGCTCATCGACGCCAGCTACATCAACGAGGCGTGGGACCGGGTGCTGAAATCGGATGTGCGCTACCGCTTCGTCATCGACGCCAGCACCTTCGCCTGAGCGGGGTCTCGTGCACGATTCGGGCCCGCGCCGCCGAAACCGGCCCCAGGCGGTCGCGGCAGTGCGGGCCTGAATCGACCAGGTCTGAAATCGAAGGAGAGGCCTACCGTGGGGATCATGGACAACAGGGTCGAGGTGCGCGAGTTCCTCGTCTCCCGTCGCGCGCGGATCACCCCGGAGGTGGCCGGGATCGACGCCGTCGGAACCCGGCGTCGGGTCAAGGGGCTCCGGCGTGACGAGGTAGCCCGGCTCGCCGGGGTGAGCGTCGACTACTACACGCGACTGGAGCGCGGCAACCTCTCCGGCGTGTCCGACAGCGTTCTCGACGCCATCGCCGGCGCGTTGCAGCTAGACCGTGCCGAGCACGACCACCTCTACGACCTGGCGCGAGCCGCAGCCTCGTCACGCCCGAAGCCGAAGCCGCCCATCCGCCAGGTACAGCCACCGCTGCAGTTCCTGCTCGACGCGATCACCGGCGCGCCCGCCTTCGTGAGCAACAACAGAGAGGACGTGCTGGCGGCCAACCTGCTCGGCTACGCCATGTACAGCGAGATGTTCCGCGGCAGCTCACGGCCCGCGAACTACTCGCGGTTCATCTTCCTCGATCCCCGCGCCCGCGACTTCTATGCGGACTGGGAGCGTGCAGCGAACACGAACGTAGCCATCCTGCGGCGCCAGGCAGGGCGGTTCCCGCACGACAAGAGCCTGGCCGAGCTGATCGGCGAACTCTCGATGCGCAGCGACGACTTCCGCACGCGGTGGGCGGCGCACAACGTGCACCGTCACTACACGGGAACGAAGCATTTCAGGCATCCGATCGTCGGGCCGCTCGAGCTCACGTTCGTGCAGACCGAGCTCGACGAAGACACCGGGCTCACGCTGACCGTGTACCCCGCTGTGCCGGGCAGCGAGACCGAGCAGGCGCTGAAGCTGCTGGCCTCGTGGGCGGCGACGGAGAACCTCGCCGCCCACGAGGTCTCACCTGCGGAATAGGCTGCCGCCGGCACGCACGCGAGAGACGGCATCCACCGTCGCCGCGAGGATGAGCACACCACCCGTCACGGCATAGTTCACGCCCGCAGGTAGATTCAGCAGGCCCAGCCCGTTCGTGATGATCGCGATCACGACCGCGCCGATCGCAGCGTGCATCAGGCGCCCGCGCCCGCCGAAGAGGCTGACGCCGCCGACCACTGCGGCGGCCACACCGCTCAGAACGATGGAGACACCGGCGGAGGGGTCCACCGAGCCGACCTTCGAGATGCTGAACAGCTGCGAGACGACGGCGAGGAACGAACAGATCACGAACGCCACCCAGCGGATCGTGATCACCTTCACGCCGGAGCGCCTAGCTGCCTCCGCGTTGCCGCCGACGGCATAGAGGTAGCGGCCGTACTTGGTGCGGTCGAGCACGAACGTGCCGATCCACAGAATGGCAAGCGTGATCGGCACGACGATCGGCACGCCCTCGACCTTGACGAACCCGGTGCCGCGGTTCTGGCTGAGCAGGCCGACGACGATGCCGCCGACGACGGCGACAGCGACCACCTTGATCCACACCAGGATGACCGCTCGGTTCGGAACGCCTGCCCTGCGCCGCCGTGCGCGATCCCAGAACGAGACACCCATCGAGATGAGCACCATGATCGCGAGCATGACCCAGCCGCCCCAGATGGGCAGGTTGTTGTTCATGATCGCGAGGATGGCCGGGTCCTGCACGTTGTACAGTCCGCCGTTGCCGATGATGATCAGCTCGAGGCCCTGGAACCCGAGGAACAGGCCCAACGTGACCACGAACGACGGGATGCCCACCCTCGCCACGAAGAACCCGATGAAGCCGCCGGTGGCCAACCCGATCGCGAAGCCGACGCCCAGCGCGAGCCAGGTGTTCCACTTCAGCACGTCGACCAGCACGATGAACGCGCACATGGCCACACCGCCGGTGACGCCCGCGGAGAGGTCGATCTCGCCGAGCAGGATGACGAACACCAGCGCCATGCCGAGCATGACGAGGGTGGCCGACTGCGTCAGCAGGTTGGCGAAGTTGCGCTCGGTGAGAAAGTACGGGCTCAGGATGGCGAACAGGATGCCGAGCACGACCAGGCCGCCGATGGCCGGAAGCGCCCCCATCTCGCCGCCGCGCAGGCGCTGGAAGTACGCCCGCACCTGGTCCCCGATGCCGCCCTCGACCCCGCTGCCGATCATGTCCGCGACCATCGGGTCGGGCAGCGCCTCCGTGGTCTCCGCTTCGCGCGCTTCAGTGCTCATGCCGGCTCTCCCGAATACGTCTTGCTTCCAGTGATGTAACCCACGACGTCGTCGTACGTGGTCTCGGATGTCGTCACGGATGCCACCATGCGGCCCAGGTAGAGAACACTGATGTAGTCGGCGACCTGGAAGACATCCGCCAGGTTGTGGCTGATGATGATGACCGCCACGTTCTGCTCGGCCAAGCGCTTCACGAGACCGAGCACCTGCTCCGTCTGGGCGACGCCGAGCGCCGCGGTCGGCTCGTCGAGGATGACCAGCCGGGAACGGTTGATCACGGACCGGGCGATCGCCACGGTCTGGCGCTGGCCGCCGGAGAGGGATGACACCTTCTGCCGCACCGACTTCACGGTGCGCACCGAGAGCTGGCGCAGCGCGCGGCTGGTCTCCAGCTCCATTCGACCCTCGTCGAACGTTCCCCACTTGGTCTCCTCGCGGCCGAGGAACATGTTCTGCACGATGTCGAGGTTGTCGGCCAGGGCGAGGTCCTGATACACGACCTCGATGCCGAGCCTGGATGCCTCGCGCGGGTTGTGCAGGTTGACCACCTCGCCGTCGAAGCGCACCTCGCCCCCGTCGTAGGGCTGCACGCCGGCCAACCCCTTGATCAGCGTCGATTTGCCTGCGCCGTTGTCGCCGACCAGGGCGGTCACCTTGCCGGGGTAGGCCTTCAGGTCGACGCCCCGCAGCACGTCGACGGGGCCGAAGCTCTTCGTGACTCCCGTCAGCGAGATGAGCGGCTCATCCATGTCGGGTTCCTTTCATTCGGATGACCATCGCGAGCATTCAGGCTCGCTCTGCATGACCGCAGGGGGCTTCGCGGACCGATCGGTCCCTTTGCGAAGCCCCCTGCGTCAGGCGACGCGCTTAGTGCACGCCGTACTTCGTGCAGGCCGCCGCCACTGCACCGGTGCAGATGTCGCTCGCCTTGGCGTTGCCGTCGTCGATGACCTTCTGAATGTTCTTCGCGGTGATCAGCTGGGGCGTCTCGGCGATGAACGGAACCCCGTCCACCTTCTGCGTGATGCCGGTCGGCTTCTTGCCCTTCAGAAGCGTGATCGCCAGGTCGGACGCCGCCTTCGCCTCGTCCTGATACGGCTTGTAGACCGTGGAGGTCTGCTTGCCGAGCAGGATGTTCTGCAGGCCGGCGGTGGAGGCATCCTGTCCGGTGACGGGAACGGTCAGACCGTTCTTGTCCAGCACCGAGATGACGCCCGACGCGTTCGTGTCGTTGGCGACCCAGACCGCGTCGACCTTGCCGCCGAGCGATGTCAGCGCCTGCTCGAAGTTGGTGGCCGACTTGTCGGCGTCCCAGATCCCCGGCGGCTCGGCGGCCGGCTTGATGCCCGCTGCAGACATGATCTTGACTGCCCCGTCGTGGAACATCTTCGCGTTGCCGTCTGTCGGGTCGCCGCCCATGTAGACCACCTTGGCGCTCGCCGGGTCTTTACCCTCGGCCTTGAGCGCGTCGACGATCGACTGACCCTGGAGCTCGCCCACCTTCACGTTGTCGAATGACACGTAGTAGTCGGCGCCCTTGATCGGGCGGTCGTATGCGATGACAGGGATGCCCTGCGCCTTCGCCTTCTTGGCCACGGTGACGCCCGCGCCGTTGTAGTCGACGAGCAGCATCACGCCGCAGCCCTTGTTGAGCTGCTGATCAGCGATGGTGGCGTACTTGCCCGTGTCGCCCTGGGCGTTCTGGATGTCGGCTTGGAAGCCGGCGTCCGTGATCGCCTTCTGCAGGGCGGGCCGGTCGCCGTTCTCCCAGCGCGGGGACGACACGGCGTCGGGAAGGATCACGCAGGCGCGTGTCTTGCCGCTCGCGCTGGTGCTGTTGCCGCCGCTTCCGCTCGAACAGCCCGCCAGCAGAAGTGCTGACGCGCTGGCGAGAACGGCGACAGAAATCAGTGCAGATTTCTTCACGTCTCTCTCCTTTGATGAGACTCGTCTTCGGGATCGCCGCGTTCAACTTCTGAATGCGGCTGACGTGATCATGCCCGGTTTTGTTCGGCGCCGGTACGTTTCGTCAGACACGATCCGATAACGGTTGAGCAACCGCATTCCCGGACCCCTTGCCGCGAGGGTGCGCGTTCGTGCTCCCGAGCGTGCGCATTCGTCCCCGCGAGGGTGTGCGTTCGTCCGCGCCAGAGTGCGCGCCCTTCTCCGCGAGAGTGCCCGCCCTTAGCATGGGGCCATGCCGGTAGGGGGAACCGCTGACGGGACGGCCGCTGCGCGCGACGCGGCGCCCGCGGCAGTCTCTGCCCCCGATCAGGTCAGCGTCGGCGATCCACCTGCGCCGGACACCGCGATGCTGCCCGGCTCTGCCGGTCGCGCGCCGGGCGGCGAGCAGGAGCCGAAGAAGCGCCCGGCCCGCAACTTCACACTGCGCCTCGCGCGCGCGATCGACTACGGGTACTTCCTGATCGCCACGCTTGCCGCGATCTGGCTGGCCTGGCTGCTGGCATCCGAGAGCTTCGGCTGGGGCTGGTGGCTGATCCTCTTCTTCGTGCTGTTCTGGGCGCTGCTGGCGTACCTGGTGCTGCCGCGATTGCACAGCATCCTCACCCGCATCTACGTGCCGAACTACTTCATCGGTCGGGCGCGCACCAGCGACGGCCTGCTCGGCGACCCGATCAACCTCGCGCTGCTCGGCTCGCAGGCACAGCTGGAGACGGCGATGGCGGCCGCCGGCTGGACGCGCGCCGACCCCGTCACGGCGCGCTCGAGCTGGCGCATCGTGACGTCGACGCTGCTGCGTCGCAGCTACGACGAGGCGCCGGTGAGCCCGCTGCTTTTGTTCGGCAGGCAGCAGGATCTCGCCTACCAGCAAGAGGTGCTGGGCAACCCGGCGAAGCGTCACCACGTGCGGTTCTGGAAGTGCCCGGACGACTGGCGGCTCCCGGGCGGCGAACGTGCGGACTGGCTCGGTGCCGCCACGTTCGACCGCCGAGTCGGGCTCTCGCTGTTCACGCTGCAGGTGACCCATAAGATCGACGCGAACACCGACATCGAGCGCGACTACGTGGTCGGATCCGTCGGTAAGGCGGATGCCTCGGTGCACGTCGGCGCGATCCGCGACTTCTCCACCGGGTACCACGCGCGCAACGGCGGAGGCGACTCGATCATCACCGACGGCAACCTGCCCGTGGTCGATCTGCGGAGCATCCGATCGCGCCCTGAGTTCGAGAACGAAACGGATGTCGTCGAGGCGGCGGCCGACAAGCGTCCGGTTTCGATCGCTTTGGGCTGCGCGCTCCTAGCGCTGAGGGCGCTCGTCGGCGTGCTCTTCGTAGTGACCACGGCGACGAACTGGACCGCGTACGTGCGGGCGCTGACCGTGGATGTCGAAGGCGTACCCGATGACGTCTCGCGCAACCTGACACTCGTGATCGCCGGCATCTCGATCGGTGTCACGATCTTCGGCCTGCTCGTGCAGTTCGCCTTGATCACACTGATCTTCCGAGGGAGCAACTGGGCCCGCATCCTGTCGATGACGCTCAGCGCGATCGCGGTCATCGCCGCCGCCATCGACTTCGTGGGCGCCGGGACACAGGTCAATCTGCGCGCGAATCTGCTGGGGCTTCCGCTCGACATCCTCGTACTGCTGGCGCTCTCGTCGGAGCGGTCGAGCGCCTGGACCAGGCGCATCCGCTACCTCAAGATCGAACGCCGCTGGGCGAAGCGGCATCCGCACTCCGCCGCTTGAGCGGCGTCAGATCGCGGCGATCGTCCACCCCGCGGTCGTCGACTCACCTGGCTGCAGCACGATGAGGTCGGTGCCGGAGTTGAAGGCGTCCGGCGGGCAGGTCATCGGTTCCACCGCGAGCCCGAGGCGGCTGCGTGCGGTGTCGGGCTGGTCTGCGGTGTGGATCTGCACCCACGGGCACGCCGCGTTCCAGCGCATCGCGACGCCGTGCCCGTCCGGGGCGGTGAGCCGCACGGATGCCACACCGTCCGCATTCCGAGACAGCCCGGTGAACGCGTGGTCGATGAACACATCGCCGATGGGGCGTGCGGAACGGAAGTCGAAAGCGCCCGTCCGATCGGTGCCTTCGACATCGCCGCTCACGTCGGCGAGTGCGACCGGCGCGAGCCGGTCCGGTGTGACGGTGAGCACCCGGTCGGCGGGAAGGGTGAGCGTCCAGTCGTCGACGTGCCCGGCGCCCGCGACAAGGTAGGGATGTGGCGCGGTGCCGAAGGGTGCGGCATCCGTTCCGGTGTTGCGGGCGGTCACCGCGGAGTACAGGCCGTCGTCGCCGAGGCGGAACAGCACGGTCACGTCGAGCCGGTGCGGGTAGCCCTGCTGCGCCTGGATGGTTGCCGCCAGCTCCACGAAGTCGTCGCCGCGGTCGCGAACGTCGTAGTCGAGCCAGGCGGCGAGGCCGTGCAGCGCGTTACCGCGCTCCGGCTCGGTCAGCGGCACCTGCTGCTGAACGCCCTCGAACGTGTACCGGCCGTCGACGATGCGGTTCGGCCAGGGCACCAGGGTTGCGCCTCGAAAGGCGGGCCGCAGCTCGTCCACGTCGAACGGCACGATGAGGTCGCGGCCGCTGTGCGTCAGGGAGCGCAGCGAGGCGCCGATGCTCGCGATGGATGCGCGATAGTCGCCGTGGGCGAGGTCGATGGGGGTTCCGGAGAGGGGGATGCTCACCCGACCCATCCTCTCGTACACTCGCGGTCGGCGCGTTCACGCACTCTCGGGCGGACGAAGTCGCACTCACGGGCGTGTGATGATCGTTCGGATCACCGGAGCAGGACGGAGTACGGCATGGCCAGGCAATGGGGACTGCATGAACGCACGCACCTCGGACTGATGCTCGCGCTCACCTTCTCCACCGGCGTCGTGGACGCCGTCGGCTATCTCGGCCTCGACCATGTGTTCACCGGCAACATGACCGGCAACGTGGTCATCCTCGGCATGGCCCTGCTCGGCGCGGACAATCTGCCGATCATCGGCCCGGTCATCGCGCTGGTGTGCTTCATGGCCGGTGCGGCGATCGGCGGGCGCGTGCTGCGCCGAGTGGATGCCGGCTGGACGCGGCTCTCCACAATCGTCTTCACCGGGGTCGGAGTGCTGTTGCTGGCGGCCGCGGTGGTGCTGTTCGTGACGGGCAGGCATCCGCAAGAGGGGCTGCAGTGGACGGTGACCGGGATGCTCGGCCTTGCGATGGGCGGGCAGGCCGCCACCGCGCGGCACATCGCGGTGAAGGACGTGACGACCGTCGTCGTGACGTCGACGCTGGCCGGGCTCGCGGCGGATTCCGTGTTCGGCGGCGGCAAAGGCCAGCCGTGGGCGCGTCGCGCCGGAGCGGTCGTGCTGATCGGGCTGGGCGCCGTCGTCGGGGCAGCCGCCGTGCACGTCGAGCCCGCCATCGGGCTGCTGGTGTCGGCCGTCATCGTGCTCGTGGTCGCCGCGTGGGGACATCGCGCGACGGGCGGCCCGGTGCCGCAGGTGGTCGCAGAGGCATAAGCCTTCAGCCGGTCGTCGGCGAGGCACGAGCCGTGCCCGGCGCGCGGCGGGCCCTGAAGCAGCACACAGGTGGCACACCCCTGTGAAGAAGTTCACGTGCGGTCCACGCCCAGCCGGGGCGATGCCCAGCGCATGCCTGTTCCCTGGTCAGATGCCTGATCGGCGCGCCGGTCGGAGACCAGTGGCCGGGGAGGTGCGGTGACGAGCACGAACGTGAATCACATCCTGTCGGCACCGTATGCTGCCCGGAGCGCTAGGGCGGCGCGGGTCGTGCGGATGTCCTACCGTGCACCCCTTGCCGCCGCCGTCGTCGGTCTCGTCGCACTCGCCATCTCGCTGCTCGGATCGTGGGCGCCGTCGTTCCGGAGCGATGAGGCCGTCAGCATCCTGTCGGCCGAGCGCCCGGGCGCCACGCTTCTCGGCGAGCTGGTGCGAGCGGATGCGGCGCACGGCGCGTACTACTCGCTACTGCACGTCTGGATCGACTTCTTCGGGGCATCCGCATTCGCCACGAGGCTGCCGAGCGCGATCGCCGTCGGGCTCGCCGCCGCCGGCATCGTGGTGCTGGTCGGGCGGTACGGCGGGCTGCGTCTGGGCATCCTCTCCGCACTGATCTTCGCGGTGCTGCCCGGTACCACGGCGACCGGATCCGAAGTGCGGTGGTACGCGCTCGGCACGGCCTTCGCCGTGTGGCTCTCGGTGCTGTTCCTGCGGCTCGTGACGCGCAGATCAACCGGCGTCCTGCCATGGGCCTGTTTCGCCATTGCGTACGCGGCGTGCAGCTACGCCTACCTCTATCTCTCGTTGCTCGCGCTCCCGTTCGCGGCGGTGCTGCTGTGGGATGCCCGGGGGCGCGTGCGTGCGACATTCGCGGCGATCGCACGCCCCGGCTCAGCAGCTACGGCGGACGTCGCCGTGCTGCGCTCGGTGATGGTGCGATGGATGCTCGCCACCGCCGCCGGCGCCGTGCTCGTCTCGCCGCTGGCCTACGCCGCGATCCTCCAGCACGGTCACACCGCCACGGTCGATGGTCCGGCGCAGATCGACCTCGCCACGCTGGTGGTCGCGCCCTGGTTCGGGCGCAGCCCAGCCCTCGCGGTCGTCGCTCTCGGCACTCTCGTCGCGCTCGCCGTGGCCGGCCTCGTCGTCTGGCGCCGTCGCTGCACGTCGGAAGTGCGCCGGATGCTTCGCACCGACCGCGCGCGCCTGCTGCTGTTCGCGGTCGCCTGGCTGGTGCTCCCGATGGCGGCGATACTCGCGGTGAACCCGTTCGTGCGCGTGTACGAGGCCCGGGCGCTGTCGTTCACCGCGCCGGTGCTGGCCGTGCTGCTGGCCGTCGCGATCGATGGCACAGCCCGCTGGATCGTGCAGCATCGGGCGCGGCAGCCCGGCGCGCTATCGGCTCCACGCACGCGGCTGGCAGCAGCCGCATCGTTCGCGGGGGTCGCGCTCATCGCGGCGATCGCCGCACCCGCGTATTTCGGGCAGCGCACGCCTTCCGCCACGGGCAGCGGAAGCGACTGGGACGGCGTCGCCGCGATCATCCACCGGCATTCCAAGGCAGGGGACGACGTCGTCTTCGACGAGGACGCCCCCGCAGCCCACCGGCCGCGCCTGGCGATGCATCTCTACCCGCAGCAGTTCGCGAACGTGGTGGATGTCACGCTCGCGGTTCCTTACGAGAACCGCGACTCGCTGTGGGACAAGACGTACAGCATCCCGCAGGTCGGCTCCCGCATCGCCTCCGGAAACGGCCGGGTCTGGCTCGTCGAATACCGCGGCAAGACGGGGGATGCCGACACGGTGGGCATGCATCAGCGGGTCTCCGCCCTCGACTCCCTCGGGTTCTCCGTTGTGCACAGCTATCGGGTGCACAGCGACGTCGTCTACCTTTTTACGAGAGGATCAGTGTCGTGAACGTGGTCGTCATCATCCCGACCTACAACGAAGCGCAGAACATCGCGTGGATCGTGGGTCGCGTCAGAAGCTCGGTGCCGAACGCAACCGTGCTGATCGTCGACGACGCGTCGCCCGACGGCACCGGGGACATCGCCGACGAGCTCGCCGCCGGCGACATCGCGGTGCGGGTGCTGCACCGCGCGGGCAAGGAGGGCCTCGGTGCCGCCTACCGTGCCGGCATGCGCTGGGCGCTGGAACGCGGACACGACGTCGTTGTGGAGATGGATGCCGACGGGTCGCATCGCCCGGAAGACCTGCCTCCCATGCTCGCCGCGCTCAGCACGGCCGACGTGATCGTAGGCTCTCGCTGGGTGCCGGGCGGCGGCGTTGTCGGATGGCCGTTCTACCGGAAGGCGATCTCGCGGTGTGGAAGCGCGTACGCCCGCTTCGCGCTCGGCGTTCCGGTGCGCGACATGACCGGTGGATACCGCGTCTTCACCGCCGATGCCCTCGAACGGATCGACCTCGACGCGGTGCTCAGCCAGGGCTATTGCTTCCAGATCGACATGCTCTGGCATGCCCAGGTGGCAGGGCTTCGCATCAAAGAGGTGCCGATCACGTTCCCGGAGCGCGAACGCGGCAGCTCGAAGATGTCGGGCGGCATCGTCGTCGAGGCCATGCTCCGCGTGACCGGCTGGGCGATCGGCTCCCTGCCGGCGCGGCTGCGCCGTGCCTTCACGAAGCGTCCGCAGACGGTAGGCTCCCGCAGCTGAAGCGCGCCCCGCGGCGTAGTTTGCCGATAGCGGATGTCGATTGCAGGAGGTAGCAGTGGCCGAAGACCCCTACGAGCGGTTCGGAGCCGTTCCGTCGTTCACCGTGACGAGCGAGGATGTCGCTGACGGGCATCCGATCGCCGTCCAGTTCCGCGCCAGCGGAGGCAACACGTCGCCGCAGCTGTCGTGGAGCGGATTCCCTGCGAGCACGAAGAGCTTCGCGGTGACGATTCACGATCCGGATGCCCCGACCGGCTCCGGATTCTGGCACTGGGCGGTCTACAACATCCCGCCATCGACGACCTCGTTGGAACGCGGTGCAGGCAGCGGCGGTCCGCTTCCACAGGGTGCCGTGCAGTTGAAGAACGAGCTGCGGCAGGTGGGGTTCACCGGCGCGGAGCCGCCTGAGGGCACGGGCGTGCACCGCTATTACGTGGTCGTTCATGCGGTGGATGTCGACCACCTCGACCTCGACCCGGAGTCGACCCCCGCCGTGCTCGGGTTCAACCTGCACTTCCACACGCTGGGGCGCGCCGTGATGGTGCCGACGGCGTCGTACGGCGACGACGTGTAGCGGCGCGGCCTCGACCTTGACCGTGGCCTTGCCGACGGTCGGTCTCGCGGGTCAGCTCTTGTTCCCGGTCAGCGCGAGTACGCCGCCGAGGCCGATGAGCATGACCCCTCCGGTGGCGGAGAGCCGCTCCGAGTTCTTCGGTGACTTGGCGAACCAGCCGCGGGCGAGCGCTGCCAGAACCACCCAGGTGCTGTCGGAAAGCACCGCGATGACGAAGAACACCACGCCCAGCATGAGCATCTGCAGCGGCACAGCTCCGGCGTGAAAGTTCACGAACTGGGGCAGCACGGCCACGAAGAACACGAGCAGTTTCGGGTTGCTGATGCCGACGAAGAAGCCCTGTCCGAGCATCCGCATGGCAGATCGCTTCGGGCCGTCTGCAACGGCGGTGAGCGCTCCGTCTTTGCGGTGGCGGATCGCCTGCACGCCGAGATACATGATGTAGAGCGCGCCGACGAGTTTGATCACCGTGAACAAGACGACGGACTGCGCCACGATGAAACCGAGCCCGAGTGCGACAGCTGCCACGAGGGGGATGATCCCGAGCGAGTTGCCGAGCACGCTCAGGAAGCCTGCGCGCCGCCCGAGCGCGAGCGAGCGTCCGATCGCGAACAGAACGCTCGGACCGGGGATCACGATGATGACGAACGCGGTCAACGCGAAGGCGCCCAGAGTGGCGATGGAGGGCATCCAGCAACACTACGGCGCAGCCGGCCCGCTTGTCGCTGCCTGAGAACACACCCGAATGGGGGACATGCGGATGCCGTGCCGCACCGGTGCCAGGTAGGTTCGATCCTGTGAACACCACGCACGTACGCACGCATCGCAGCGACGATAACCTGCCGCGCGATGAGCAGCTCGCCTACAAGATCGCCCAGGTGGCCGCCGACCCCGTCGAGGTGACGCCCGAGGTGACCGAGATGGTCGTGAACAGGGTGATCGACAACGCGGCGGTCGCGGCGGCGTCGTTGCTCAGGCATCCGGTCGCCGCGGCGCGCGCGCAGGCGCTGGCGCATCCGGTGTCGGTGGGCGGCAGCGGCTCGAGCGTGTTCGGAACGGATGCCGCCCGCCGCGTCAGCGTCGAGTGGGCGGCCTGGGCGAACGGCGTGGCCGTGCGCGAGCTCGACTTCCACGACACGTTCCTCGCGGCCGAGTACTCGCACCCGGGCGACAACATCCCGCCCGTCGTCGCCGTGGCGCAGCACCTGGCCACCGAGCGCGGCCTGACCGGCAACGACGTCGTGCGTGGTATCGCGACAGGGTACGAGATCCAGATCGATCTGGCTCGTGCCATCAGCCTGCACGCCCACAAGATCGACCACGTCGCACACCTCGGACCGTCGGCCGCGGCAGGGATCGGAACGGTGCTGGGCCTCGACGCCGAGACGATCTTCCAGGCCATCGGCCAGGCGCTGCACACGACGACGGCGACACGGCAGTCGCGCAAGGGCGAGATCTCCAGCTGGAAGGCGTTCGCCCCCGCGTTCGCCGGCAAGATGGCCATCGAATCCGTCGACCGGGCCATGCGCGGCGAGACCAGCCCGACGCCGATCTACGAGGGCGAGGACGGCGTGATCGCCTGGCTGCTCGACGGACCGGACGCCGTCTACGAGGTGACGCTGCCCGATCTCGGCGAGCAGAAGCGCGCCATCCTCGACTCGTTCACGAAGGAGCACTCTGCCGAGTACCAGGCGCAGGCCTGGATCGACCTGGCCCGCAAGCTGCACAACGAGTACCCGATCATCTTCGACGACCCCGAGCGCGTCGAGTCGATCGTGCTGCACACCTCGCACCACACGCACTTCGTAATCGGGTCGGGCGCGAACGACCCGCAGAAGTATGACCCGAACGCGTCGCGGGAGACGCTCGACCACTCCATTCCGTACATCTTCACGGTGGCATTGCAGGACGGCGCGTGGGATCACGTCGCCTCGTACGCACCACAGCGCGCGAACCGCGCGGACACCGTGGCGTTGTGGCGCAAGGTCTCCACGCAGGAAGACGAGGAGTGGACGCGCCGCTACCACTCACTCGACCCGAAGGAGCAGGCGTTCGGCGGGCGCGTCGAGATCCGCTTCACCGACGGCTCGCAGATCGTCGAGGAGATCGCGGTGGCGGATGCCCACCCGCAGGGCGCGCGCCCGTTCGGTCGCGACGACTACGTGAACAAGTTCCGCAGGCTCGCGGCCGACGCGTTGGAGGCATCCGAGATCGACCGGTTCCTGGATGTCGCGCAGCGGCTCCCCGAGCTCACCCCCGAGGAACTGCCGGGGCTGAGTTTCACCGCACGCCACGGCCTGCTCGCCTCGGTCGACAGCCCCCGCGGGTTGTCCTGACACCCGCGTCGGATGACAGACTGAACCGGAGCGAAGGAGCACCATGAGCGAGGAAACCCCCGAGATCCACAAGGGTCTTGCCGGCGTCGTCGTCGACACGACGGCCATCTCGAGCGTCAACCCGGCCACGAACTCCCTTCTCTACCGGGGATATCCGGTGCAGGAACTCGCTGCGAAGTGCTCGTTCGAAGAGGTGGCGTACCTGCTCTGGCACGGCGAGCTGCCGGGTGACGACGACCTGGAGGCGTTCGAGGCGCAGGAGCGCGCGCAACGCGCCCTCGCGCCGAACGTGAGGCGTGCGATCGACGACATTCCGACATCCGCTCACCCCATGGATGTGCTGCGCACGGCCGTCAGCGTTGTGGGCGCCGACGACCCGGACGGCGCGTTCGGCCAGCTCGACGACCCGTTCGATGCGGTGTACCCGAAGGCGTTGCGGCTCATGGCGCAGCTGCCGGCCATCGTCGCGTACGACCAGCGTCGTCGCCACGGCCTGCCGCTCGTCGAGCCGCACGACGAGCTCGACTATTCGAGCAACTTCCTCTACATGACCTTCGGCGAGGTGCCCGATCCGGTGGTCGTCGACGCCTTCCGCGTCTCGCTCATCCTCTACGCGGAGCACTCCTTCAACGCGTCCACGTTCACGGCACGCGTCATCGCCTCGACTCTGTCCGACGTGTACAGCGCGATCACCGGGGCGATCGGTGCTCTCAAGGGACCGTTGCACGGCGGCGCCAACGAGGCGGTCATGGTCGCATTCGACGAGATCGGATCGGCCGACAAGGCCGAGGCCTGGCTCGACGACGCCCTGTCGAAGAAGCGCAAGATCATGGGCTTCGGCCACCGCGTGTATAAGAACGGCGACTCGCGTGTGCCGACGATGAAGGCGTCACTCGACAAGCTCGTCGAGTACTACGACCGGCCCGAGGTGCTCGACCTGTACGAGACGCTCGAGGCGGCGATGGATGCCCGCAAGGGCATCAAGCCGAACGTGGACTACACGAGCGGCCCGGCCTACAGCCTGATGGGTTTCGACACCGAGACGTTCACGCCGATCTTCGCGGCGGCTCGCGTCACCGGATGGACGGCGCACGTGATCGAGCAGCTCACGTCGAATTCGTTGATCCGCCCGCTGTCGCAGTACGACGGGGTGCCGGAGCGTCACCTCTCGTAGCTCTCTCCGGGATACGGCGGCACTCGGCGCCTGCTCGTTGTCGGATGCCGACACGCGAGTGGGCGCACGTCACGCGGCCCGCATAACGTGTCTGCATGCACATGCTCCTGCGCACGATCCTGCACGCCTGGATCTCCCGCTTCGGCAAGCGGATCGGCCACTACGACGTGGCGCACACCAGGTTCCGGGTGCTGCCGACGGATCTGGACATCCTCAAGCACATGAACAACGGCGTGTACCTGTCGATCTTCGACATCGGACGCTTCGACATGCTGCGACGCAACGGGGTGTGGCAGATCTTCGCCGATCGCGGCTGGTACCCGGTGGTGGCATCTGAGACGATCACGTTCCGCAAGTCGCTGCAGCTCTGGCAGCGGTTCGAGGTGGAGTCGCGGATCATCGGCTTCGACGACAAGGCCGCATACGTGCAGCACCGGGCGGTGGTGGGCGGCGAGATCTATGCAGAGGCGTTCATCAAGGCGAGGTTCCTGAAGCGCTCAGGCGGCATCGTCGGGATCGAGGAGATGCTGGACGCCGTGGGGCCCGCACCCGCGGCGCTCGGGCTGCCCGAGTGGCTGGTGCGTTGGGGAGACGACGTGCGGCTGCCCTCGACCCGCCACGCGGCGCCCAGCGTGTGGGAGTGAGTCACTCCACGGTCGCGAAGCTCTGGATGCCCGCCACGCGCAGCAGGTCGAGTCGCGCGGCATCCTCCGATCCCGGCTCGGCGGTGTAGAGGATCACACGAAGGTCGACCGCAGGAACGTGCAGCACGTCGCAGTCGAGCGTGATCGGCCCGACCACCGGATGCTCCACCGTCTTGCGGCTCGCCGCGCGGGGAACCAGCTCGTATCGTTCCCAGAGCGTGGCGAAGCGGTCGCTTCGGTCGACGAGGTCGCGCACGAGGGTGGCCAGCAGATCGTCCCGCGGGTACTGCAGCACCGCGCGGTGCAGGTCGGAGACCATCTCGCGTTCGAACTCCGACGCCGATTCCGGATCGTGTCGCGTTCGAGAGTCGCCTGCGACGAAGTGCCGCCACGCCACGTTCCGCTCGGGCACGGGCCTCGCACTGGGGTCACCCTGGAGGGCAGTCCACAACTCGTTCCAGAGCAGCGGATCCCAGGCCGCGGTGAAGACGCAGACCGGGGTGTCGGCGAGGCGGTCGAGCATGCGCTGGATCCCCGGGGTCACCGTTCGCGGAACGGTTCCCGCGCTCGGTGCGGCCGAGCCGGCGAGCAGGTACAGGGCGTCGCGTTCCTCGTCGCGCAGCCGGAGTGCTCTCGCCAGCGATTCCACGACCTGGGGAGACGGATTCTCGGCGCGCCCCTGCTCCAGCCGCACGAGGTAGTCGACGGAGACGCCGGCGAGGGCAGCGAGTTCCTCTCGTCGCAGACCGGGCACTCGGCGCTCGCCGCCGGCGGGAAGCCCGGCCGCGGAAGGCGTCACGCGGTCACGCCACGCGCGGAGTGCGGTGGCGAGCTCGTGTCGGCGGCCGGTGTCGGTCATCCCTCCATTGTGTTCGCGTTTCCGTTCGTGCGAGTGGTACCGCCATTCCTACCGTCGCAGCGGACCTGGCCGGCGTGAGGTCGCGAGGCGAGCCTGGGGTCATGACAACGACATTGATCACGGGATCGAACAAGGGACTGGGTCGCGAGACGGCGCGGCGACTGCTGGCGGCGGGACACGATGTCTACATCAGCGCGAGGGACGGGGCTGCCGGCCGTGCCGCCGCCGAGGAGCTCGGGGCACGGTTCGTGCAGCTGGACGTGATGGACGACGCATCCGTTGAGGCAGCGGCCGCGCGCATCAAGGCGGAGGCTGGCCGGCTGGATGTGCTCGTCAACAACGCGGGCATACCGGGCGGATTCGTGCAGCCGGGAGACCTCACTGGCGACGACGTGGACCGCGTGCTGCAGACCAATGCGGTGGGGATGGTGCGGGTCACGCACGCGTTCCTTCCGCTGCTTGCCGAGTCGGAGCATCCGGTGATCGTCAACGTCGCGAGCGGGCTCGGCTCGTTCGGGCTGATCACCGATCCCGACAATCCGCACTACTCGTATCCGACCATCGCGTACTCCATGTCGAAGGCCGCCGTCACCATGTACACGGTGCAGCTGGGCAAGGTGCTCCCGAACGTGAAGGTCAACGCCGTCGATCCCGGCTACACGGCGACGGATCTCAACGGTTTTCGCGGTGAGCAGACCGTGGAAGAGGGCGCTGAGCCGATCGTGCGCATGGCCTTGATCGGCGCAGACGGTCCGACGTGCACGTTCCAGGGGAGGCAGGGCGAGCTGCCTTGGTAGGGCCGCGTCGGCAAAGCTGTGTCGGCACGGACACGTAGCCTGAGACGCGTGACCACGATCGTCGATCCGCCGAAGGATGCCCACCCTCGTGCGGCAATCGCGGGCGGTTCGGCGATCGACGCGGTTCCGCTGCGCTGCGACTACCGGCCTGCCCAGCCGATCGACCTGCGCGGCACGCTCGGCATCCTCGGCCGCGGCCCCTACGACCAGACGACGATCTGGGATGACGCAGGCGTGTGGCGCACGTTCCGCACTCCGCACGGGCCGGCCACATTGCGTCTGGTGCAGCGGCGTGACGGAGTGGATGCGGCCTCCTGGGGACCGGGATCGGAGTGGGCGATCGCGGGCGTGCCTGAGCTGCTGGGCTCCGGCGACGACTGGGACGCGCTCGACGTGGGCAGGCATCCGTTTCTGGTGGAGGTGCGGCGACGCCACCCGGGGATGCGGCTGGCGCGCACTCGCCGCGTGATCGAGGCGCTCGTGCCCGCGATCATCGAGCAGAAGGTCACGAGCCTCGAGGCGTATCGGGAGTGGGCGCGGCTCGTGCGCTGGTTCGGCGAGGTCGCGCCGGGCGTGGCCGAGGGGGTGGCGCCCCGCGAGCTGCGCGTGTGCCCCTCGGCGCACACGCTGCGGCACGTCCCGTCATGGGAGTGGCACAGGCTCGGCGTCGACCCGACGCGATCGCGAACCGTGGTGCTCGCGTGCCGCGTCGCGGAAGCCCTGGAGCGAACCATCGACGACACCGGGGCGGATGCCGCAGCCAAGCTGCGCACGATCCCCGGCGTCGGAGTGTGGACGGCCGCCGAGACGCTGCAACGATCGCACGGCGACCCCGACCAGATCAGTGTCGGCGACTACCATCTGGCGTCCATCGTCGGCTACGCGCTGACGGGCTCGAAGACCGACGACGACGGGATGCTCGAACTGCTGCACCCGTGGGCCGGACAGCGGCAGCGCGTGGTGCGGCTGATCCTCGCGTCGGGCCGCAGGCAGGAACGGCGCGGGCCACGCGCCACGATCATGGACCACCGGTGGCGGTGACTGCGGCTACGAAGTGGCTGGCTCGGCTTCTCGTCCACGGCCCGGCTCACACCAGGTGCGGGTCGTTCTTCCAGGCCGGCATCGTGGACATGTATGCGCGCGTCGCCTGTTCGACCTCGGCGCGACTCTGCTCCGGATGCGAGCGCTGCTGCCAGGCCGTCATCCGCTCGAAGCGCTCGTCGAAGCTCTGCAGGTTGCCGTCGGCGTCCGTGCAGTTGGCGCAGTAGCGTCCGCTCTCGATCGGCATGCCGCAGCTTTCGCAGGTCAGCTCGGTGGTCATGATCGTTCTCCTTCTGTGCGTGGATCTTCTGTGGGGTACGAAGCGTCGACGAGCGCGCGCATGGCGGTGAGGAGCTCTGCGGTGCTGGCTGACGGCATCCGTTCGAGGGCGGATGCCAGCAGCGGCAACGCCAGAACGCTCGCGTCGTCGCGCAGCACGCCGAAGCCGGCATCCGTCAGCCAGACGAACGTGCGGCGCCGGTCATCCGGATCGGCGCGTCGCTCGAGCAGGCCCTTGCGCTCCAGCGCGTACACCTGCTGGAACAGGCGATCGAACGCCTGGGCGTCGGCCGTCCGCCGCGTCTCGTCGGTGATAGGTGAGGTAGACCTGCTGGAACAGGCGATCGAACGCCTGGGCGTCGGCCGTCCGCTACGTCTCGTCGGTCGAATCCGACCTGCCGGATGGCTCGTCCTGTGTCACGCGATCAGCGTCGCGCCGACCGAATGCATCGTCAATCCCGATGGATCGGATTCCGGGCGAATCGGGCCGCGCGTGTGCGGCTGAAGTCCGTCAGTCCGGGTCCGACGGGTCGATCGGCTCGTGGTGGTCGCGGTTGACGATGCCGCGCTTCCAATAGCCCTGCACGTCGAGTTGGTCGGGGTGCAGCCCTGCATCGTGCTTGAGGTACCGCCGTACCGGCACGAGAGTGGATGCCTCGCCCGCCGCCCACACGTACGCATCCGGT
Organism: Humibacter ginsengisoli; assembly: GCF_054780095.1. NCBI lineage: Bacteria > Bacillati > Actinomycetota > Actinomycetes > Micrococcales > Microbacteriaceae > Humibacter > Humibacter ginsengisoli. Next base: position 564,904 of record NZ_BAAGWZ010000011.1, on the reverse strand, counting down.
CCGAGGTCCAGCGATCGCACCGCCTCGTCGAGCTGGCCGGGGCCGTCCTCGCGGTACAGCCACTCCACGGATGCCCGCTTCAGCTGCTCCGCGCTGAGGTACGGCTCCACCTCCTCGTCGGCGACGTCGAGAAGTGCGGTGATGCGGGTGGACGCCGGCAGCAGGTCGAGCCACCGGGTGAACGCCGGCAGGGCGGTCTCGTCGGCGATCAGCACGGCTTCCGCGACGTCCCGCGGTGCCATTCGCGAGCCGCGCGGGCCGGCGACGGCGATCTCGTCCCCGGGATGCGCCGCGGCAGCCCATGCGGAGGCGGGGCCTCCGCCCGCGGGATCCGTGGGGTTGCCGCGTGCGGCATCCGGTGCGTGCAGCACGAAGTCGATGTCGAGCTCTGCTGCGCCGAACGGGGCCGGACGGAACTGGCGAGGCGTGTAGTCGCGGGAGATGATCACGCCGTCGGTCGGACGGTGCAGACCGTCGGCGCGCAGCTCGGGGATGGTCAGTGTTCCGGTGGTCGGATCGGGGAAGAACACTTTGACGTGATCCGTCGGGCCGGGCGCCGAGAAGTCCTCCAGCGCGTCGCCGATGAGCGTGACCCGCACCATCGACGGCGTCAGCTGGTCGACGTGCGAGACGGTCAGAAGTCGGATCGCCATGTCGTGGCGCAGGTGATCGCGTGTGGCCATGTCTCGACGGTACGCCCGTGGAAAACCGACCGCTGAGACCACTCCACGCCCAGCGCGCAAATGTGCAGCGACCGCGGCCGGCCCTCATGAGGGTAGGACGGTCGGTACTAGGGTGGGCGGGTGCCCGCCGGGAAAACCCCACCTGACGCGCACGGCTCGCCGTCGAGCAACGCCCGACACCACCGCGAATCAGGCGGCGCGCTGTGGCGCGTGCGTTCCCGCGCTCAGCTCGGACTGCTGGCGGCGATGGCCGGAACGATCGCGATCGTCGCCGCACTCGTGGGCGTGATCGTGGGCGTCGCGGCGCAGGGACCGGTCGCGTCCGTGCGCAGCACGCTCGCGGCGGGGCCGGAGTCGTCCGTCTCGCGCACGGCTTCGTGGACGTGGAGCGCGGGCGACGAGCATCCGTCCACTTCCGATGTGCGGGCGGCGCTGCACAAGGAGTTCGCCCGGCTGCCGGTCATCGTGCGTGGCGACGAAGGCGCGGCGCTCTCCGCGCGCTGGACCGTGACGCCGGACGCCTCGCGCATCCGTCCCGACCAGCTTGCGTCGGTGCGCCGCGCAGAGTCCCGGCTCGGCGACATCGTGAGCGGTCTGCCGGGCATGAGCGACACGAGCGTCTCCGTCTCCGGAGGCGGCACCGAGGCGCTTGCCCGCATGGAGCAGGCGAACGATGCTCTCTCCGCGGTACTGCCGGTGCCGGCATCCGAGCTGGCCGTCGCGGGCGTGATCGCCCTCTCGCTCCTGGCTGCACTACTGGTGGATGCCCGCGACAACGAGACGCGCCTGCTGCGTGCCCGCGGTGCCTCGGTTCGTGCCATTGTGCTGGCCGATGGCGTCGAGATCGTCGTCTCCGCCGTCGTGGGTTGCCTCCTTGGAGCGGCCGCGGCGGTCGTCACGCTCGCGCTCACCGTGGGCATACCGGGCCCCGCAGCCCTGGCGCTGCCGGGCATCGGCGTGCTGATCGCATCCGTCGCGGTGGTCCTCGCCTTCTCCGCGCTCGCGGCGGAGCGGGCATCCGGTGAGGCGCGGCAGCTCTCCGGGCGTACTCGGCTCGGCATCTCCGCCGGCGCGACCCTGGTGCTGCTGGCCATGGCGGCCATTTCGATGTGGCGGTTCGTACAGGGGCAGGCATCCGCAGGCGAGGTGGACCCCGTCGCGGTGATCGCTCCCGCCGCCGTTCTGTGCGCGCTGGCCACGTTCGCGGTGATCTTCTTCGCGCCGGTCTCGACGGCGATAGAGACCGGCGTGTCGCGGTCGCCGGGCGTCGCATCGCTGCCGATGCGCCTGGTCTCGCGGCACGCAGCCGTGTTCGCAGCCCCGGTCGCCCTGCTCACTCTGGCCGTCGCCGTCTCGACGTTCGCCAGCGGATACCAGGCGACTTGGGCTTCATTCCTCTCCGCCTCCTCCCGGCTCGTCGTAGGCGGGGATGCCCGCCTCGACCTCGACGCGCCTCAGTTCGCCGGCGGTGCATCCGATGCTGTCCCGCTGAAGCAGATCGCCGGCGTGCACGGAGTGAGCGTCGCGGCACCCGCGATGACCATTCCGTCGCAGATCGGGCCTCTGCCGGTCGACCTGGTCGGCGTGCGCGCGACGGAACTCCAGGCGCTGAGCACGGCGCCGGATGCGATGTTCGACGCGAACGCCGTCGCCTTCGACCTGACGCGGTCGCGCCAATGCCCTATCGCGGACGGCGGATGCTCGGTCCCCGGTTCCGGCCATCGATCCGGAGGCGATGAAGTCGTGGACGTGTCCGACTTCGGCATCGTCGTCCCGGCCGGCGCGAAGCAGGTCACGCTCACGGTGCGCGCCGGCGCCTCCGAGGCGACGACCGCGCACATCACAGCGTGGCTGACAGCGCCGAGTGGCGAGGCCATCCCGGTGTCCGCCGACGACGTGCCGGTGTCCAGGGTCGCGACGGCGGGAGCATCCGCTCCCCAGCAGCGGGTGCAGTTGGCGATCCCGGCGGGCGTCTGGACGATCTCCGCGTTCGACCTCGCCGTCGACCTGCCGTCGGCCGCCGATTCGTACACGCCTGTCTCGCTGCGGAACATCCGGGTCGCGATCGAGTCCGCCTCGTCAGGCGGAACGCGCCTGACGATGCCTCGCACGGGCTGGCAGTTGCAGGACGGTGTGTACGACAACGGCGACGGGGTCGCAACGAACGGGCGCGCCAGCGACCTCGGATTCGACGGCAACGTCGCGTCCAGCACGGCGACATCGGTGCGCGCACGGCTCGCACCCCAGTCGCGATCGCTCACCGTGCCGGTCGCGATCAGCACAGCGACGGCAGCGCAGACCGGCCTCAAGGTCGGCAGCACCACGTCGATCGATCTGCCGCAGGGTTCGCTGCAGGCCCGTGTCGCCGCGGTCACCCCGCAGGTGCCCGGCACCGACACGGCGACTGCGGCGCTCGTCGATCTGCCGACGCTCACCGCCGTCATGCTGCGCACCTCGCAGGATCTGCCCGCCGTCGACACGGTCTTCGTCGTGGCGCAGAAGGATGCCCGCCTCGCCACCGCCGCACTGCAGCGCGCCGCAGGATCCGGTTCCATCGTGACCCCCGACGTGGCCCTCCCGACGAGGTTCATCGGCCCGGTGGTGCTCGCTCTCGAACTCGGTGCGTACGGATGCTGCGCGCTCGCCGTCGTGGCACTCGCGGCGAGCCTCGCCGCGCTCTGGCGCCGACGCCGAAGCGAGACGATCATCCTGCGCGCCATCGGATTCCGGCCGCAGGTGCAGGCGACGACACGCGCCGCGGAGGCGGCGCTCGCGATCGTCTACGCACTGATGTGCGGCGTGATCGCGGGCATCGTGGTGACCCTCGTCGCCGGCAACGCGCTGGCCAGACGTTCGGTTCCGGGTGCTCCGCCGGCGCTGCCCGTGGTGGGCACCTTCGACGTGGACTGGCTGGTCGGGTGCCTTGTCGTTCTGCTGATCGTGCTGGGGCTCGTCGTGGTGCGCTACGCCGTCGCGCTGTACCGAAGCGCCGTTCGCGCCGTTCCGGGAAGGACGACGACGTGAACGCCGTTCCGGCGCGCCGCAAAGGTGCGAGTGAGCGCGACACCGGCCACGGAAGCACCGCTGCATTGTTGCTGCGTCCGATGCAGGCGTTCCGCTCGGGATTCGTCGCGCTCGGCATCGTGGTGCTGCTCGCCACCGCCGGGGTGGTCGCGTGGCCGGCGGCGACCAGCGCGCTCGTGACGGCGGATGCCCGCGACCGGCTCGCACAGGCATCCGTCGTCGACCGCGACCTCACCGGCACCGTGGCCGTGCAGTTCGTCCCAGGGGGAGAGAGCCTGGACTCCACCGCCGGCTCGTTGATGACCGGCCTGCCGAACGCGCTCGAAAAGGCGCAGAGCACCATGCAACCGGCGCTGCGCTCCATCACCCGTCCCGGCCGGTTCGTCGCGCGCTCGGACGGCATCGCGAGGGCGAACACACCGCCGGGTCTTCCCGTTCAGCGCGCCGCGACGGATCCCCCACGATCGGCGCTCGGTCTCTCGGTCGAGGCGGACCCCTGGTTGCACTCCGACGCGGTACTGGCCCACGGACATTGGCCGACGGGCGGGCTCGACGGCCGCACGCTCGATGTGGCCATCTCGGCGGCCACCGCTAAGCGACTCAAGTGGAGCATCGGCACGACACGCACCGTCGATCTCAACATCGGCGCCGTGAACTCCTCGCCGCTGCTGAGCCAGGCTGCCGGCACCGACCAGGCATTCGCTCTGAAGTTCCGGCTTGTCGGAACAGTGACACCACGCAACGCCTCCGACGACTACTGGGCGCTCGACCCCGTGCGGTCGACGCTGGGCGTCGGTGTGTCGTCCGACGATTCGAAGACGACCTTGTATCACGGCGTCGTCTGGATGGATCCGGATGCCTGGCCGCAGCTGGCCATGGGCTTCGGCTCCCCGTACGTGTACGCCTGGTACGGCGTGAAGCCGTCCGCAGTCGACGTGGCGTCGCTGCCCGGGATCGCGGCCGCCGCAACGAGCTTCCTGGCGCAGCCGGTCGAGACCGGAGCGGGCATCACGGCGCGGCCGCTGCGCATGACCAGCCGGCTCCCCGACATCGCGCAATCGATCACGGCGCGCGAGGGTCCGGTGCCGACACTTCTCGCGATCGTGGCGATCGGGCCGCTCGGTGCGGCCGTCGCCGTGCTGTTCGTCGGAGCCCGCCTGATGACCTCGCGTCGTGCCCGCGAGCTGCAGCTCGTGCGGGCGAGGGGCGGCTCCGAGCGACGCGTGCGGGGGACGCTCGCCCTGCAGACCGCTCTCGTCACGGTGCCGGCAGCGATCGTGGGCGGAGTCGGGGCGATGCTCGCGACCGCCCGCGTGTTCGACGCGGTGGTGGCATCCGCCGTGCTTCTGATCGCCGCATGCGCCATCGTGCCGCCGTGCGCCGTCGCGATCACGGCGTCCCCGGAGAGCACGGGCAAGCGGCGACCCGTGACGGCGCTGATCGCGGAGCTGTTCGTGCTCGCCCTGGCGTGCGCCTCATGCGTTCTGCTGCTGCAGCGCGGTGCGACGACCGCCACCGACCCGACGAGCATCGATCCGCTGCTCGTGGCTACACCGTTGCTGCTCGTGTTCGCGGTCTGCGTGCTCGTGCTGCGCGTGTACCCCGTTCTTCTGAGACTCATCGGGCGAGCGACTCGCTCCTCACGGGGCGCTGTGTGGCCGGTAGGTTGGGCCGCCGCGTCGCGGGGTGCCGCTGGCCGCCGGTGGCCGCTCTTCGCCATGCTGACCGGCGTCGCGGTGGCCGTGTTCGCCAGCACCACGTTCACCACGCTCGTCACGAGCGCCCGGGCGGATGCCGTCGCCCGGGTCGGCGCCGACGTCACCGTGAACGGACGGCTCACCGACGCGCAGCTCGGGGCGTTGCGCGGCATCGACGGTGTCAGCGTCGTCGCTCCGCTGCGCCTCGTCGGCTACGCGAGCACGTCCGGAGGCGAGAACGTCGCCGCCTACCTGGTGGATGCTCGCGCCATCGCGATTGCGCAGTCCGACGTCGCGGACAGGCAGCGGTTGTTCCCGGCGACCTCTTCCGGCAGGAACGGCTCGACGCCTGTCGTCGTGGCCGGGCTGCCGGGGTCGGCCCCTGTGGCGAGCCTCACGTTCGATGACGGCCGCACCACGATGCCTGTGCACGTCGTGCATCGTGCGAAGGACATGGATGCCCCGTTCCTCACCGACGAGACGTGGGCGCTCGTCGACCAGACGCACGTGCCGGCATCGCTGCGCGAGGAGTCCACGGCGATGTTCGCGATGATCGGCGTGCGCGCCGGAGTCGATACGGCGAAGGTCGCGGCCGCTGCGCAGGCAGTGGCGGGCAAGGGTGCCCGCGTGGATTCCGTGCAGGCGGAGCGGATGCGTCAGGGGCGGGGACCGCTGCTGGCGGGCATCCAGAGCCTGATGCTCGCCGGAACGGTGCTCGCCCTGTTCATGGCGGTGGGAGCGCTGCTGCTCACGCTCGCCATGGCGAGGGGGCAGCGCATCAAGTTGCTGGCCGTGCTGCGCACGCTCGGCTTCGACCGGGCGCAGTCGGCCGCGCTGGTGGCGTGGGAGGTCGTGCCGCTCGCCGTCACGGCCATCGTGGCCGGTGTGCTCACCGGTCTCGGGTTGTCGTGGCTGGTCGTCGCAGCGGTCGACCTGCGAGCCGTCACCGGTGCGCTCGCGAAGCCCGGGCTGGTGATCTCGCCGGGCACGGTCGGGCTCGTCGTGGCACTGTTCGCCCTCGGAACGGCCGCGGCACTGGCCCTTGCGGTCGCCGCGGCCCGGCGGTCCGATCCGGCGAGAACGCTTCGTGCGGCAGAGGAGGAATTGTGAACGACACCGATACCGCCATCAGCTGCTCCGATCTGGTGCGCATCTATTCGGGCGAGGGCGTGGAGGTGCAGGCGTTGCAGGGGCTGAACCTGCAGGTCGCGCGCGGGGAGCTCGTGGCCATCATCGGCGCATCCGGCTCCGGCAAGTCGACCTTGCTGGGCATCCTCTCCGGACTCGACAAACCCACCGCGGGAAAGGCGAGCGTCGCGGGTCGCGACCTGCTGTCGCTCACCCGCAAGCAGCGTCTGGAGTACCGCAGGCACGTGGTCGGATTCATCTGGCAGCAGACCGAACGCAACCTGCTGCCGTATCTGACGGCACGCGAGAACGTGATGATGGCGATGAGTCTGGCGGGGACACCCTCGCGGCAGAGTCGATCGGCCGAACTGCTCGACGTGCTCGAGATCGGCAAGCTGGCCGACCGGGTGCCCGCGCAGCTCTCCGGCGGTGAGCAGCAGCGGGTGGCCATCGCGGTCAGCCTCGCGAACGAGCCGCAGGTGCTGCTCGCCGATGAGCCGACGGGAGAACTCGACGACGCCACGAGCGCCGAAGTGCTGGAGGTGATGCGCAACGTCAACCGCGAACTCGGAGTGACGACGCTCATCGTCACCCACGATCCGGCCGTGTCGGAGCACGTGCGCCGCACAGTGCTCATCCGCGACGGCCGTACGTCGAGCGAGGTGTTCCGCAGCCACGGCGACGGCGGCGAGCACTCGGTGGCGGAGGAGTTCACCGTGATCGACCGCTCCGGCAGGCTGCAGCTTCCCGCGGAGTACGTGTCGCGCCTGCAATTGCGCGACCGGGTGCGTCTCGAGCTGGAGACGACGCACGTGCGCGTCTCGCCCGCCCAGCGGCCCGCGACCGATCCGGCGGTTGCGCCGGCATCGCCCGGTTCGTCGGTCCCTCCCGTTCCTCCGGTCGAGCCCGTTCCTCCGGTCGAGTCCGTGCCTCCGGCCGAGTCCGTGCCTCCGGTCGAGTCCGTGCCTCCGGCCGAGCCCGTTCCTCCGGCCGAGTCCGTTCCTCCGGCCGAGTCCGTGCCTCCGGTCGAGTCCGTGCCTCCGGCCGTACCGCCGGCCGCGCCGGTCGAAACCGACCCCACCCCCATCGCCGAGGAGGAGATCCGGTGACAGATACGTTGACCGAGGCACAGGCATCCCTCGGCCCGATCCTGCGTGCTCACGCACTGACCAGGGTGTTCGGTGAGGGAGCGACGCGCGTGGAGGCGTGCGCCGGAGTGCATGTCGAGGTGCTGCCGGGCGAGCTGCTCGTGATCAAGGGGCGGTCCGGTTCGGGCAAGACGACTCTGCTGAACATGCTGGCGGCGGTGGACCGGCCGACCAGCGGGTCGGTGTGGCTCGGCGACGCGGAGCTGAGTGCGGCGAGTGAGGACGAGCTCGTGCGCATCCGGCGCGACCGGATCGGATTCGTGTTCCAGGGCTTCGGGCTCATCCCCGTGCTCTCGGCTGCCGAGAACGTCGAGTTGCCGCTACGGCTGCTCGGCGTTCCTGCAGCGGAACGAGCGGAGCGTGTCGCCCGCGCGCTGGAGGATGTCGACCTCACCCAGCACGCGGCGCAGCGGCCCCCAGAGATGTCCGGCGGTCAGCAGCAGCGGGTCGGAATCGCCAGGGCGATCATCTCAGAACCCCAAGTGCTGTTCGCCGATGAGCCGACCGGGCAACTCGACAGCATCACGGCCGGCGCGATCATGGAGCTGCTCGTCACGCTGGTGCACGACCGGGGAACGGCCGCCGTCGTCACCACGCACGACCCGGTGCTGGTCGCGCGCGCCGACCGCGTGCTGGAGCTGCACGACGGACGCGTGGTGAACGAGGTGGCCGCGGCCGGATGAGCAGCGGTCGTGGGCGTACGACATCGCGGAAGCGTCGGATCCGGGTCGAGAACACCTTGAACGGTCTTCACCCTCGACGGGATGGTTCCGGAACGGCGGAGTGATTGCCCGAACTCCCTGTTTGCGGTATCGGATGATCGCTTTGCGGTATCGGATGATCGCTTTGCGGTATCGGATGATCGCTTTGCAGTATCGGATGGTCGCCGCTGGTGGACCGCTCTCCGTCGGTTGCGGCAGTGGTGGTAGGCCGCGTGTCGGCCCCCTGCCGGTCGCCCACTGACCCCTCACGTCTTTCCGTCCACAGACGCGCGTTCGGCCGGGTTGTCCACAGGTGAAAGTCCTGGTCCGGGGTCAGTTCGGAATGTCGGTGGGTGCTGGTTGACTCCTCGGTATGAACAGTCCGAACGCACCGGTCGCCGCCTCCACGGCGACGCTCACGGATGTGTTCGACGCGCTCTGCTCAGCACTGGATGACGTGCTGCCCGCGACCGGTGTGCACGGTCTCGGTGACGAGGTGCTGCTGACCGCGACCCGGGTCGTGGAGACCCTGGGCCGGAAGGTTGACGCCCTGCGTGCGCACTGTGCCGGGGAGATCCTGGAACGCTCCCCGAAAGGACTCGGTGCCGACCGGCTCTCCGCCCGTAATGGGTGCCGCACCCCGGCGGAGTTGACGGCACGGTTGACCGGGGTGTCGGAGGCGACCGCTGCCCGGCGTGCTGCGTTGGGGCAGGCGGTGGCGGTGCGGGGTTCGTTCACCGGTGGATTGTTGCCGCCGAAGTTCCCCACCGTCGCACAAGCAGTCGCTACCGGGGATCTGGGTGAGGATGCCGCCCGGATCATCGTCTCCACCCTGGCCGGGATCGAGCATCGGGCGAACCCGGAGGACTGGGCCGCCGCCGAGCACGACCTCGTCGCTTCCGCCGTGGGTGAGGGGTTCACCGCGGACCAGACCCGGGTGCAGGCGACGGTGTGGCGGGTCGCGTTGGATCCGGACGGGGTGGAGGGGGATGCGGAGGAGGCGATGCGGCATCGTGCGCTGACCCGGTTGGGCACGAGGGGTGGGCTGATCAGGTATCGGATGGAGTTGATGCCGGAGATCTCCGGGAAACTGGAACAAGCCATCGCCGCGGTAGTGTCCCCGAAATCGAAACCCGCGTTCCTGAACGGCGACCAGCCCAGTGAGGCGGATCTGGATGACCGTACGTCGCCGCAGCGGCGGCATGACGCGTTCGCGTCCCTGATCGATGCCGCCGCTCGCAGTGCGGAGGTTGCGTCGATGGGGGGTGCTGCACCCACGGTGCTGGTCACGGTGGACGAACACGACCTCCGGGAGGGTCGTGGTGCCGGGTGGATCGACGGGGTTCAGGAGCCGATCCCGATGGCAGCGGTCACCCAGTTCGCCTGCGCCGGCGGCATCCAAAAACTCCTGATCCGGCAGGGGCGGATCGTGTCGTTGTGGTCACCACAACGCTGCTTCACCCCGCAACAACGCCGCGCGATCGCCGCCCGCGACCGTGGCTGTGTGATCCCCGGGTGTCGGATCCCGGCCAGCTGGTGCGAGATCCACCACGTGGTAGAGCACTCGAAGGGTGGGCCGACGGAAACCGGCAACGGGGTCGCGCTGTGCTGGTACCACCATCACTACGTCGACACCGGAGGCTGGGCCATCAAGATGATCGGCGGGGCACCACACGTCCGAGCACCAGCATGGATCGACCCCACCGGGCAATGGCGACCCACCGGAACCTGGCGGCCCACCGGCACCGCACGCGGCAAACCCCGACGACGCGAATGACCTCGCGAACCCCGACGACGCGAATGAGCGTGCCCGGGGCAACGCCCGCAGCGCGGTTCGTGCGGTTCCGGCAACTCCCGGATGGGGGGCGGTGTCGCTTTGCCAACACGGTCCGGTACGCGTTGCCATGCGGACAGGGAAGCGTCCACTGTTCAGACGGGATTGGTGAACGAGACCGGCTTTCCCGTGGCGCGGGCTGCAACTTCCCCGCTCGCGGACGTGCCGATTTCGCCTCTCACATCTCGTCAACGAAACGGGCCGAGCCGCAGCTGCAGACAATCTCAGGTCGATCGGGCACGGATGGCGCCTCCATAGCGAGCTCTCGTCTCGTTCCGTCACCGCAACGGCCGACGAGACCCCGCGTCCGTACCTCACGGCTGATCACCTAGCGTGCATCCACTCTCTCGAATGTGCGCCGGTAATCGCTCGGGCTCACCCCGGTGACGCGCCTGAAGTGCGCGCGCAGGTTCGCGGCCGTACCGAGTCCGCAGAGCTCAGAGACCCGGTCCACGCCGAGCGCCGTCGTCTCGAGCAGTTCGCGGGCGCGATCCACCCGTGCAGCGTTCAGCCATTTGAGCGGAGTCGTGCCTGTCTCGGCCGTGAACCTGCGGGCGAACGTACGAGCGGATGCGTGTGCGTGCGCCGCGAGATCCCTCACCGTGAGCGGTCGGTCCAGGTTGGCCATCGCCCAGTTGCGCGTCGCCGCGAGTCCGGATGAGGCGACGCCCGACATCGCACCCGACCCCGGAACCGGCGGGCGGTCGATGAACTGAGCCTGACCACCGTCTCTGTGCGGTGCGGCCACGATGTCGCGCGCCACCGCGTTCGCCACTGCAGATCCGTGATCCAGGCGCAGAATGTGCAGGCACACGTCGATCCCGCTCGCGACGCCGGCCGAGGTGATCACGTCGCCCTCGTCGACGAAGAGCACGTCGGGGTCGACGGTGACGAGCGGGTACCACTCGGCGAGGGCATCCGTATACCGCCAGTGCGTCGTGGCGCGGCGCCCGTCGAGCAGGCCCGCGGCCGCGAGGGCGAAGGCGCCGGTGCAGATGGAGACCATGCGCGCGCCTCGGCGAGAGGCGGATCGGAGCGCCTCGACGGCGCCTGCCGGCACCTCGCCGAGAGCGTCGCGGAACGCCGGGACGATCACCGTGTCCGCTTCCTCCACCGCCTCGAGCCCGTGGGTGGCGTTGACAGACCAGCCGGCGGTCGTCTCGACGGGACCCGCTTCGCAGCCGCACAGCACCACGTCGTAGGGCAGGTCGAGGTGGTCGAAGATCTGGAACGGCATCCCGATCTCCATCGGCAACGCCCTCCCGAGCACCAGAACGGCGACGCGGTGACGCTGTCCGGACTTCAGTGAAGCGGTCATGGCAGAAATCTATCGCACATGGGCATTCTTGCCACTCGTGCTGGGCATCCAGCCGCGCCAGAGTGGCGGCATGGACCTCATGACGACCCGCACGGATGCCGCACCGCACCTGCGCATCGCCCGTCGCCTCGCCCCCGCGCAGGCCCTCTACATCTTCGGAAGCTCTGTCGATCTCACTCTCACCGGCATCGTCGGTGCGCGACTCGCTCCGACGACGGCGTTGGCGACCCTGCCGTTCAGCCTCATCCCGGTCGCGGCGGTCGCCTCGACGTTTCTGTTCTCCCGGCTGATCGGACGGTACGGCTACCGGGCCGTCTTCACCGCAGCCGCAAGCGTCGCCGTCATCGCCGGAGTCGTCTCGGCGCTGGCCGTGCAGCTCGACCAGTTCTGGCTGTTCTGCGTGGGCACCGGCCTGATCGGCGTCTACTCGGCCGGCGCAGGCTACTACCGTTACGCCGCAGCGGATGCGTCGGGGAGCCAGCGAGCGCGCGCGGTCACGACCGTCCTGGCGGGCGGGCTCATCGCCGCTCTCCTTGGTCCGTTCCTCGCGACATGGGTCAGCGGGCTGTTGCCCGTCGCCTTCGTGGCGAGCTACCTGCTCGTCGCGCTGTTCGGTGCGCTCGCGGCAACCTGGAACGCCATGCTGCCGCGGCAACTGGCGTTGCAGGGTCGTCGGCAGGCTGCGTCCGTGCGGACGGCGGCCGATTCCACCGACACCAAGACCGAGGCGGCGACGGCCGCGGCCGACGACAAACCGCGCTCTCGTCGAGCGCTCTGGCGCCAGCCGGTGCTCATCGCCGGCGTTGCTGCGACATCGTTCTCCGCCGTCTCGATGACCTCGATGATGACGGCCGGTCCCATTGCGGGCATGGCCATGGGTCACACCGAAGCGGATGCCGCCTTCGCCGTGCAACTGCACATGATCGGCATGTTCGCGCCGGGCTTCGTGATCGCGAAAGTGATCGGCCGGCTGGGGGAGCGCGCCGTCGCAATCGGGGGAGCGATGCTGATCGTCCTCGCCGGCGCCGCGGCTGCGTGCAGCACCGATCAGTGGGCGTTCCTGACCGCGATGTTCGCCGTCGGCGTGGGCTGGAACCTCGCCTACAGCGGCGGAAGCGCGCTGATCACCGACGCGTACCGGGCGTCCGAACGCGGTCGTGTGCAACCGATCGCCGAGGTGATCACGAACGGCTTCCAGGTCGTCGGATCGCTGAGCGCCGGCATTCTGGCCACGGTCCCGGGGTGGCGGATGCTCGGCGTCGCCCTGATCGTGCTGGCCATCGCGGTCTCGATCGGTATCGCCGCGGTGCGCCGAGTCGCCGCCTGAGCTGCCGCTGACTGACCCTGGCGGCGTCCGCCGTCAAGAGCGCACCGAACGTTGCGCTCGGCGACCGACGCACGCCCGGTTCTTTGCGCCGCACGCCGCGCCAGGCGGTGCCGTGGTGCGTTCCCCCGGCATAGTCTCGAGTTCATGGCGCAGGACGACGGCATCCGCACCCCCGGCGGAACCCCTCTCCCCGACGACGGCTTCGCTGGCCTCCCTTCCGGCGGCTTCGCTGGCCTCCCCGACCATGGCACCCTCCGCGGCCCCAACCGGAACTCGGCAACGGGACCGTCGACCGGGCTGCCCGACGACGACCTCGCCCAGCGTGCCATCGAGTTGGTGCGCGCGTGGTTGCAGGCATCCGAGGCGCGGGATGCCATTCCGGAGGCCTCCAAGCGCGACCCGGCGGCGGAGCGGCTGGCAGGTCTGCTGCAGGACCCGCGTGGACTCGACTTCGCCGTCGGCTTCGTCGACGGCGTCGCCCGCCCGCAGGATGTCTACGCCGCGGCGAAGAGCCTGCACCAGCTGGGGCGGGCGGTTCCGCGGTTCCTGCCCTGGCACCAGCGCTGGGCGATAGCGGTGGGTGGCGCGATCGCTCCGGCCGCCCCGTGGATCGTCATCCCGATCGCCCGTCGCGTGCTGCGGTCGATGGTGGGGCACCTGATCGTCGACGCGACGCCGGCGAAGCTCGGCAAGGCGATCGCTCGCCTGCGCCACGACGGCGCCGCCGCCGGCGCATCCGGTCACATCCGGCTCAACCTGAACCTGCTCGGCGAGGCCGTGCTCGGCGAGAACGAGGCGGACGCGCGCCTGGAAGGCACCCGCGCACTGCTCGAGCGCGACGACGTCGACTACGTATCGATCAAGGTCTCGAGCGTGGCCAGCCAGCTGTCGATGTGGGCGTTCGACGAGTCGGTCGCCCGCGTCGTGCAGCGCCTCGCCCCGCTCTACCTGTATGCGGCATCCAGCCCGACCCCGAAGTTCATCAACCTCGACATGGAGGAGTACCACGATCTCGACCTGACGATCGCGGTCTTCAAGAAGCTGCTGGGCGACCAGCGGTTGATCGGGCTCGAGGCCGGCATCGTGCTGCAGGCGTACTTGCCCGATGCTCTGGATGCCCTGCAAGACCTCACCGAGTGGGCGCAGAACCGCAGAGCGGCGGGTGGTGCCCCGATCAAGGTGCGCATCGTGAAGGGCGCCAACCTGCCCATGGAGCGGGTGGATGCCGCGCTGCACGGCTGGCCGCTGGCGACATACGACGGCAAGGTGCACACCGACGCGAACTACAAGCGCGTGCTCGACTGGGCGCTCACGCCGGAGCACACGCACGCCGTGAAGATCGGCGTCGCCGGGCACAACCTGTTCGATGTCGCGCACGCCTGGCTGCTCGCACGCAGCCGCGGTGTCGACGACCGCATCGACTTCGAGATGCTGCTCGGCATGGCGGCCCAGCAGGCGGACGCCGTCGCCCATACGGTGGGCGAGCTGCTGCTGTACGCGCCGGTCGTGCATCCGCGGCACTTCGACGTGGCCATCTCGTACCTCATGCGCCGGCTGCAAGAGAACGCCGCCGACGAGGACTTCCTCTCCGCCGCGTTCGAACTCATAGACAAGCCCGAGCTCTTCGAGCGCGAGAAGGCCCGGTTCCTGGCTTCCGTCGCCGAGTACGAGGCGGATGACGGCCCTCGCGGACTCGCACCCCTCCCGAACCGCAGACAGGACCGCGCCCGTGAGTGGGTCGAGACCGACCCGACGACGCTGTTCCACCCGCGTCCGGCGCCCGTCGACCCGGCCGCCGAGGCGGCCGAGGAAGGGCTCACGGCGGCGGTGCTGGGGCTGCAGCGCGGATCGCGTGGCAGCGCGCTCTTCCCGACCACCGGCATCGTTCTGGAGCCAGGCGACGCGGTCGCTGCCGAGCCGGAGCCGGAATCCGAGACAGAAGACCCCGATTCTATTTCCGCTACCCGACCGCCGGGACGGCGGTCGGCGCTGGCGTCGGAGCAGAGGCCAGAAATGGCCTCTGCTCCTAGCTCCAGCGCGCCCGGGGACTTCCGCAACGAGTCCGACACCGACCCCGCGCTCCCGGCGAACCGGGCCTGGGGGCGCCGCATCCTGGCATCCGTTCCGTCGTCGGCCCTCGGCGAGCAGACTCTGGCCGCGTCGCGCGTGACGGACGAACGGATGCTCGACACGCTCCTGTCCACCGTGCAGACGACCGGAGCCGAATGGGGCTCCATTCCCGGAAGTGCACGCGCCGCGGCCCTCGACCGGGTCGGCCTCGCGCTTTCCGCGAATCGTGACCGGCTGATCGAGGTGATGGCCTCCGAGACCGGCAAGACGATCGCGGAGGCGGATCCCGAGGTGAGCGAGGCCGTCGACTTCGCGCACTACTACGCGGCCCTGGCCCGCGAGCTCGACACGGTGCAGGGCGCCACGTTCGTGCCTTCCCGGCTCACGGTCGCGACCCCGCCGTGGAACTTCCCGGTGTCCATTCCGGCGGGAAGCGTGCTGGGCCCGCTCGCCGCCGGGAGCGGCGTCGTGTTCAAACCGGCACCGCAGGCGAGGCGCTGCGCGGCGGTGCTGGCTGAGTGCATCTGGGAAGCGGGCATCCCGCGCGAGCTGATGGCACTTGCCGACGTCGACGAGGGCGAACTCGGCCGGGCGTTGATCTCGGACCCGAGGGTGGATCGCGTCATCCTCACCGGCTCGTACGAGACGGCGAAGCTGTTCAAGAGCTGGCGCCCCGACCTGCCGCTCCTGGCCGAGACCAGCGGCAAGAACGCCATCGTCGTCACGCCGAGCGCCGACGTCGACCTCGCCGTCGCCGACGTGGTGAAGAGCGCGTTCTCGAACGCCGGCCAGAAGTGCTCTGCTGCGAGCCTGGTCATCCTCGTCGGGTCCATGGGCACGTCCCAGCGCTTCCTCGACCAGCTCGCCGATGCCGCCGAAAGCATCTACGTCGGATGGCCGGAGCAGCCGGTCACGTGGATGGGACCGTTGATCGAACCGGCGGCAGGCAAGCTCGAGTACGCGCTGACGCAGCTGGAGCCGGGCGAGGAGTGGCTCGTGCAGCCGCGGAAATTGGATGACTCGGGTCGGCTCTGGTCCCCGGGCATCCGTACCGGAGTTCAGCCGGGCTCGCGATTCCACCAGACCGAGTTCTTCGGTCCGGTGCTCGGCATCATGCACGCACGCACGCTCGAGCAGGCGGTCGAGTGGCAGAACGCGGTGGACTACGGGCTCACGGCGGGCCTGCACTCGCTGGATCCGGACGAGATCGAGTACTGGCTCTCCGTGGCCGAGGCGGGCAACCTCTACGTGAACCGGGGTATCACCGGCGCGATCGTGCAGCGGCAGCCGTTCGGCGGCTGGAAGCGGTCGTCGGTGGGTGCCGGGCACAAGGCCGGCGGACCGAACTACCTGTTCGGGCTCGGCTCGTGGACCGGGAATGCCGGCTCCTCCAGCGCCAGCCTGCACCTTCGCGGACTCGACTCGCGAGTCTCGCGGGTCATCGAGTCAGCCCAGCCGGCGATGAGCTACGAGGAGTTCGATCTCGTGCGACGGTCGGCCCTCAGCGACGCCATCGCGTGGGCCAACGAGTTCGGCGTCGTGCGAGACGCGGCGCACCTCGGCGTGGAGCGCAACCTGTTCCGGTACCGCCCGGTCCGGGTGAGTATCCGGTTGAGTGAGGGCGTCGGACTCGCGGCGCTTCTGCGCGTGCTCGCCGCGGCGACCCTGGTTCGCGGACGGTTCGACGTGAGCAGTCCGATGCAGCTTCCGCGACCGCTGCGCGAGGCGCTGCACGAACTCGGCGTCGCCGACACCGTCGAGACGGATGCCGCGTGGCTGACCCGAGTGGCGGCATCCGGTGCCGCCGTCGATCCGGAAGGCCTTCCCGCCGAACGCATCAGGATGATCGGCGGAGACGCCGCCGAGCTGGCGCGAACGCTCGGCGATCGCATCGACATCGCCGTGTTCTCCGGGCCGGTGACGGCATCCGGGCGGGTCGAGGTGCTGCCGTTCCTGAAGGAGCAGGCGATCTCGATCACGAACCACCGCTTCGGAAGCCCGACCCGCCTGACCGACGACGTGATCTGAGCGGGCGGATCGCCGCGCAAAGCTGGCACGCACCGCAAGAGAGCCTGACGATTCCCTGACAGTGACTCAGTTTCTGAGTGTGCCCGCAGGAGCGCTCGCGGTAACCGCATTCCTGGTCAGATGACCAAGATACGGGTACGGGGAATCGGATGCTCGGGCGCTTCAGATCCGCGCCAGCACGCGGATCTCGGCGGGGCACGCGCACCGAACACGGCAGGCAGTCTCGGCCACAGGCATCCGTCCTGCGCGCCGAAATAGCCCCTGACCTGCTTCTCCCGAACCTGAACGGCCCCTGGCAGCCATGTGGTGCCGCTCGCCTACCGTGGACGACTGCCGGTGAAGACCGGCTTTTTGCTTTCACCCGAACTGATCCCGAACTCTTCGTGGTGGCCGTACGTACGTGCGGGCCACCCGCCTGGTCTCTACTTATGCGCTTGCTCTCTTCGACGTACGACAACTTCACCAACGCCCTCGCCGGCACCCGAACGGCGCTGGGTCTCCGCCGCCACCGCGGAGCCCACGCCGCGGGCACAGATCCCCGCCGAGCCGCCCGCCACCACATCACGCTCGCCGTCGCCGGCGTCTCGTTCGGGCTCATCGCGAGCCTCACCACCGCCCTGCCCGGATACGCGGCGCACGCCGAAAGCGTGCACCGTGCAGCGGTCTCGGTCTCGGTCTCGGTCGCGTCCGTCGCGTCCGTCGCGCACACGAGCGAGCACCCCACGAAGGCGGAGGCGCAGCGGGCAGCGCTGCACGCGGCCATCCTCAATGCCGCCTCGCATGGGAACGTGCAGCACCTCGCCGTCGCAGCGGATGTCGCGCAGCCGGCCGTCGTGCAGGACACGTTCGCGACCGTTGATGTCGCCGGCAACCTGGAGAAGCAGTACGGCATCGACCGGAGCATGGCCCTGCAACTCATCGGCACCGGCAACCCGAACGCCCGCGCTGCGATCGTCTCGACCGCGATGACCTACCTCGGCACGCCGTACGTGCTCGGCGGCGCATCGCACAGTGGCATCGACTGCTCGGGTCTCACGATGGTCGCCTACGCCGCGGCGGGCATCGGCCTCGCGCACTACGTACCCACGCAGGACGCCGCGGGTACGCAGATCTCCGCGTCCGACGCGCGCCCCGGCGACCTCGTCGTGTTCGACAGCGAAGAGCACGTCGGCATCTACATGGGCAACGGCATGGTGCTGCACGCGCCGACAGAGGGCCGCGACGTGGAGCTCGACCCGCTGTCGCAGTGGGCGAGTATCCCGTACCACTTCACCCGTCTCGTCTGAGCCTTGAGCTGAGATGAATCCGGTCGGAGGCGCTAACGGACGAACCTCCGAGTCTTCTCAGTGGTGCTCGTTTATCGATCCGTTATGGTGGAACGCGTGGCCGGCTCGCCGGTCCGCATTTTGGGGGACAAGGTTGTTGAGACCTCCGTACCCTGTGTGCGGAAATGCACAGTGCGGAATCGGGAGCAGGCTGGGAGCGAATGGGTCGGAGAGCAGCGGCGGTCGATCACGGCCGCTGGTCGGCAGACGACGCGTCACTACGCGATACCGCTGACGACTCCGAAGACCTCTCAGCGTTCGTCGCGCAGCTGGTATCCGATGATCCGATTCCGGATGCCCGCACCCGGCAGACAGTGCCCGCGCCGGAACCGGAACCGGCAGCGGTAGAGCACGTTGCTTCCGCGCCGTCGGAGCCGGATGTCTTCGTCCCGCCCGTGCCCGTTGAGCTCGCGATCCCGGCGCGACCGATCGAGCCCGAACCCGTTGCCTCGGCGACTCCGGCTCAGCCCCAGCCCGCGACCCCGGAGTTCTCCGAGCCCCCGCGCTCCCGTCGAGAAGCGCGCGAGCGGCTGCGCGCCGCACAGGCTGCCGGGCCGGAAGCGCCGGTCGCCCCACCCGAGCCCGCCGCACCCGCCCCGAAGGCTGCGGCGTCAGAAGCAGCGGCGCCGGGAGCGTACCCGTCGCGCCGTGCCCTGCGTGAGGCACGAGCCGCACAGCCGGTCGCCGAGACGCTGTACGCACCCGCAGACGACGCGGAGCTCCCGAACACCCCACGCCAGGCATCCGTTGCGCAGGGGATCGCCTTCGGCGGCGGAGACTTCCGTCGTCACCACAACGCAGGTGCTCACGAACCCGGCGGACACGCGCATCGCCGGTTGCAGGCATCCCGCAAGCCGGCGCTCATCGCGGGAAGCGCCGTACTCGCGCTCATCCCGGGGTTGATGTTCGCGGCGCCCGCCAACGCGGCCGAGTCGATCAGCCCGCAGCAGCTGCAGGCCACCATCGCCAGCAACTCGAAGCTGATCGCGCAGAAGCTGCAGGTGTCGCCCGCGGTCGCGGACGGGTCCCTGCAGAAGGAGAACTACGTCGCCGGCGCCATCGCCGGAATCGTTGCCGCCGAGTCCGGCCCGAACGGCCCGGAGGTCGCCGTCGCCCTTGCGCAGGCGCTGCAGTACGGCGGCGAGCGGGAGAAGATCGTCGAGACGGCGCTCACGTACCTGGGCGATCCGTACGCGCTCGGCGGAGCATCCCACGACGGCATCGACTGCTCAGGGCTCACCATGGTTGCCTACGCCACCGTCGGCGTCTCGCTCGTGCACTACGTGCCGTCGCAGGACGCCGTCGCCGCACCCATCTCCGAAGCGGCCGCCCAGCCAGGCGATCTCGTCTTCTTCAACGACGACGAGCACGTCGCGCTCTACCTCGGCGGCGGCATGATCATCGAGGCGCCGGACTACGGCATCCCGGTGCGCATCGTCTCGCTCTCCACCTGGAGCGGCATCGGCTACCACTTCGGCAGAGTCCTCGCCTCCTGACGACCCCTCACTGCCCCAGGGGCAGCACGATCTCGACCGTGAGACCCTCGCGCGGCAGCGAGGCCAAGCGGATGCTGCCGTGCGCCGCATCCACCAGCGCGGCGACGATCGCGAGCCCCAGCCCGCTGCCGGTCGTGGTGTTGCGCGCTGAGTCGACGCGAGTGAACCGGTCGAGCGCGATCGGCACGAAGTCCGGGGGCATGCCCGGCCCGTCGTCGACGATCGAGAGACAGACGGATGCCTCATCGTGCGTCAGCCGCGCCGTCACGGTGCCGGCGTCTTCCGTGCCCGCGTCCGCGTCGTCGTCGTCGCCGTGCCCTGCGTCGCCGACGTGCTCGGTGTGCTCGGCGTGCTCGGTGGCGAGCGCCTTGATCGAGTTGCCGATGAGGTTGTCGACGATGCGGCCGAACTCCTGGCTCGAGAGTGCAACGGTGCCGACGGCAGGCGCGTCCGCCACGACCTCGAAGTCGATCACGCAGTCGACGCCCTGCATGGCTGCCGCCTGCCGGCTGCGATCGATTGCGGCCGCCAGCTCGTCTTCGAGGTCGAACCAGTTGGTCTCGCCGCGCTGCCCGTGAGCGTCGATGCGCGAGAGCTCGAGCAGGTTCGTGGCGAGGTTCGAGAGCCGCAGCACGGTCTGGTGGGACTGACGGATGTCTGCGAGCAGGGCATCCGCGTCGCCCGCGTCGAGCTCGGCGAGCTCGAGTTCGCCGCGCAGCACCGCCAGCGGTGTGCGGAGCTCGTGGCTGGCATCCGACACGAGCTGCTTCTCCCGGTCGGCGGATGCCCGCAACGCCTCGATGAGACCGTTGAGCGTGACGGCGAGTGCGGCGAGCTCGTCGCGCACCGGCGGAACCTCGAGCAGCTCGCGCGCGCTGACCTCGCGCTCCTGAGTCGTGCCGGCCGATTGCCGCCGGGCGAGCTCGTCGGCCTGCCGGCGCATCGCGTTCACCGGACGCAACGCCGCACGCGCCAGGATGAACGACGCGACGGTGAAGCAGGCCACCAGCGCGGCCGCGCCCACGATGAGCGCCGCGCTCAGCCTGCCCAGTACGAGCTCGTTCGCGTCCTCACTGCGTGCGGTGACGATGTGCCAGACGCCGTCGGTGCGCAGCACCGGCGCCGTGCGCACGATGTAGTCGCGTACCGACGTGCTCACGCGAGAGATGGTCTCCTCGCCCGTCAGCGGCGCGTGCCCGAACGGCCGCAGAGACTTGGGAAGGCTCGACATCTTCACCTGCCCGGACGGCGAGACGATCGCCACGTACTGTCCCTCGCCGGGAATCGTCTCGATGTCTCGCGGATTCTTCGCCACCTGCTGGGCGAACGGCTCAGCGTCGTGCTCCAGCAGCGTGACGGTGGCGTTGTCGAGAATGACGCTCACGCCCGCCCTGATGCCGATCACCGCGACCACACCGATCAGCACCGCGACCACGAAGCTGCCCACCGCGATGCGGGCCGTGATCGAGAGGCGACCGGCGAAGACGCGGATCCAGTTCACCGCTTCGGCTCGGCCGGCTCACCGTGCTCTGGTGCAGGGTCCTGCTCCGCCGGCGCGCTCCGCTGGCCATTCGCTCCCTGGCCGGTCGCGGCGCCGTGTCCCGAGTTGTTCCCCGGCGCCGGGCTCGCGGAAGTCTCGACCGCCTCGAGCCGGTAGCCCAGCCCACGGACCGTGGCGATGCGGATGCCCGTCTCGGCGGCATCCAACTTGCGGCGCACGTACGACACGTACTGGTCGAGCACGTTCTGGTCGATGTGCTCGTGACCTCCCCAGATGTCGTCCAGGATGTCGTTGCGCGTCACCATCTCGCCCGCGTGCATCGCCAGCAGCCGCACGACCGAGAACTCACGCGGGCTGAACGCCACTTGCTTTCCGGCGACGGATGCCTTGTGCTCCAGCGAGTCGATGGTGAGGTTGCCCACGCGCAGCGTGGGCTTGGTCGAGGCATCCCGTCGCAGCAGCGCGCGCAACCGAGCCGCGAGCTCGGCGAACGCGAACGGCTTGGTGAGGTAGTCGTCGGCGCCGGAGTCGAGACCGAAGACGCGGTCCTCGACGGCATCCCGAGCGGTGAGCAGAAGGATGGGCATGGTGCGGCCGGACTCCCGCACCCTGCGGCACAGCTCGAAACCGCTCATGCCGGGCAGCATCACGTCGACCGCGAGCGCGTCGACCGCGTTGTCGCGCAGGGTGATGAGCGCATCAACGCCGTTGTCGACGGAGAGCACGTCGTAGCCCTCCGCGATCAGGCCGCGTCGCAGCAGCCTCGCCATATCGGGGTCGTCCTCCACGACGAGGAGGCGCGCAGTCGATTCGTCCACCCGATCATGCTCACAGAATCCGCTGTGCGCGTCGAGAGCAATCGCTATGTGCGTGCTCAGATGACCCTCGTCACTCGATCTCGCGGTGCACCAGGCGCGAGAGCACGATCGCGCTTCGCGTGTGGTCGACGCTGGGGGCCACCCGCACCCGCTCGAGCGCTGCCTCCAGACTCGGGATGTCGCGGGACCGGATGCGCAGGATCGCGTCAGCGCTCCCCGACACCGTGCACGCCTCCGCGACTTCGGGCACCGCGGAGAGGATGCGCTGCAGCTCGCTCGGCGAGACCGTCCCGCGGCAGAACAGTTCGACGTAGGCCTCGGTGCTCATGCCGTCGATGGTGGGATCGACGTTGATCGTGAATCCGCGGATGACGCCGTCGACGACCAGTCGGTCGA
The DNA here is from genome assembly GCF_054780095.1 of Humibacter ginsengisoli. Lineage (NCBI taxonomy): Bacteria > Bacillati > Actinomycetota > Actinomycetes > Micrococcales > Microbacteriaceae > Humibacter > Humibacter ginsengisoli. The sequence goes on along the minus strand of NZ_BAAGWZ010000011.1, from coordinate 542,410 downwards.
TCCGGCGCTTGACCGCTGATGCGGACAGCCCGACACGCGAGCCGATGTCGCCGTACGAAGCGCGCGAGTTCTCCCGCAGCAGGTCGATGATGTTTCGATCGAGGTTGTCCACGCCGCAATTCTATGCGGATCTGTTGCGTCTCAGCCAGGATTTGCGCACGGATCATGCAGTCGATGGGACACACCCGCAATATCCCGGTGCGAGACTGGAAAGCATGACGGCCATCGACTCCACCGACGCACGCCTTCGAAGCGGATCGCAGGAACGGGCATCCGGAACCGCGACGCGACCGGAGGCGCCGACGCACCTGGTGCCGTCCCACCGTACCTACCTGATGTGCCGTCCGGAGCATTTCACGGTGAGCTACCGCATCAACCCGTGGATGCATCCTCAGGAGCCGACCGACACGCAGAACGCGCTCGACCAATGGACGACCCTCTACGAGACCTTCATCCGCCTCGGCCACGAGGTGCACCTGATCGACCCGATCCCCGGCCTTCCCGACATGGTCTACACGGCCAACGGCGGATTCATCATCGACGGCATCGCGTACGGGGCGCTGTTCACGTATCCGCAGCGGGCGCCTGAGGGACCGGCGTTCATGGACTGGTTCGGGCAGCACGGATTCCGCGTCGTGGAGCCGAAGCAGGTGAACGAGGGCGAGGGCGACATCCTGCTGGTGGGCACGCGCATCCTCGCGGGCACCGGCTTCCGCAGCAGCGTCGAGAGCCACCTCGAGCTGCACGAGGTGTTCGGCCGCGAGGTCGTCACGCTGAACCTCGTCGACCCGCGTTTCTATCACCTCGACACGGCGATCTCGGTGCTCGACCCGCTGAAGGACGACGAGAACGCCAACATCGCCTACGTGCCGGCCGCGTTCGACGAGCCGAGCCGCCGCAAGCTCGAGCAGCTCTACCCCGACGCGATCATCGTGAGCGAGGAAGATGCGGGCATCCTCGGTCTCAACTCCATCTCGGACGGCTACAACGTGGTGATCGCCCAGCGCGCGGTCGGCTTCGAGAAGCAGCTGCGCGAGCGCGGCTACAACCCGATCGGCGTCGACCTGTCCGAGCTTCTCCGAGGAGGAGGTGGCGTGAAGTGCTGCACCCTGGAACTTCGTCGATAGGCGCCGAAGCTCTGCGCCTCGAAGACCAGCACGCCGCGCATAACTACGCGCCGCTTCCGGTGGTGATCGCCTCCGGCAATGGGGCCTGGGTGACGGATGTCGACGGCAACCGCTACCTGGACTGCCTCGCCGCGTACTCCGCCGTGAACTTCGGCCACACGAACCCGCGGCTCGTCGCGGCCGCGAAGGAGCAACTCGACCGCATTACGCTGACCAGCCGCGCCTTCCATCACGACCTGCTCGGGCCGTTCGTTACCGAACTCGCCGCGCTCGCCGGCAAAGACCTCGTGCTGCCGATGAACACCGGAGCCGAGGCGGTCGAGACCGGCATCAAGGTCGCACGAGCCTGGGGCTACCGCGTGAAGGGCGTCGTTCCGGATGCGGCGAACATCGTCGTCTTCCGCGGCAACTTCCACGGGCGCACGACCACCATCGTGGGATTCAGCGACGATCCGGATGCCCGCAACGGCTTCGGTCCGTTCACTCCCGGTTTTCGTTCGGTGCCCTACGGCGATGCGGCGGCGGTGGCTGCCGCGATCGACGCGAACACGGTCGCGGTTCTCGTCGAGCCGATCCAGGGCGAGGCGGGCGTGATCGTGCCGCCCGACGACTTCCTGCCGGAGTTGCGACGCATCTGCACCGAGAACCGTGTGCTCCTGGTCGCCGACGAGGTGCAGTCCGGTCTCGGACGCGTCGGCGAGACGTTCGCGAGCTCGCTGTGGGGCGTCGTGCCCGACGTCTACCTGCTGGGCAAGGCGCTCGGCGGCGGCATCATGCCGCTGTCCGCCGTCGTCGCCGACCGGGACGTGCTTGGCGTCCTCCGCCCCGGCGAGCACGGCTCGACCTTCGGCGGAAACCCGTTGGCCTGCGCGATCGGGCTCGAGGTGATCCGGATGCTCGCCACCGGCGACCCGCAGCGCCGAGCCCGGGAGCTGGGGGAGCGCATGCGGAACCGACTCGACGCCCTCGTAGGGCACGGCGTCACCGCGGTGCGTGGCGCAGGGCTCTGGGCAGGCGTCGACGTCGACCCTGCGATCGGCACCGGACGCGAGCTGGCGGAGCGGATGCTGCGCCGCGGCATCCTCGTCAAGGACACGCACGGTGCGACGATCCGCTTCGCCCCGCCGATCGTCGTCGAGCCGGTCGACCTGGACTGGGCGATGGACGAATTCGAGGCGGCGCTGCGCGAGTAGTCAAAACTCCGCGACGCGCACGCCCAGCCACTCGCCGAGGTCTGAGATCTCGGCACGCACCATCTCGTCCTCCTCGGGCTCGAACGGGATCAGCTCGTGCACCGCGTTCACCCGCAGCACCTCGTGCTCGCGGTCGACCTCGGCGTCGAGCATGCCCATGAAGACGTCGCCGATCAGGATCGGGTGCGCGAAGAATCCGTACTTGCGCTGCGACCTCGGCTTGAACTGCTCGAGCACGTAGTCGAAGTCGAAGATGTCGCGCAGCCGTGGCCGGTCGAAGAGCATTCCGTCGTACGGGCTGAGAAACGCGACCCGGCCGTCGGCGTCGTCGTTCAGCGTCGCCAGTGCCTCGGGGTCCACCCGCCACTTGCTCCGCAGCCCCTCGATCGTGGCCGGCTCGCCTGCCTCACCGACGGGAGTCCACGGCGACTTCTGCTTCGCGATGCCGGCGGCCTGCAGGCGGCGTACGTCGAGCATCCGCGCCGCCTGCTCGACGTCGTATTCGGGCAGATTCTGCGGATAGACACGTTCGGCGAGATCCCAGATGCGGTGCCGCCCCTGCCTGCCGACGATCGCGACCTCGCCCTGCCGCGCGAGGAAGTCGAGCATGTGCGGCACCTGGTTCGGGCCGTACCACCCGCTGTCGGTGTCCCGCGTGACGGCGGCGGTGTCGGGGATGTCGCCGGCCAGGAGAGGACCCTCCGCGCGCAGCCGGGCGAGCACATCCGCCCGGAACTTCGTGTTCGCCTCGAGCCACTGCCTGCTGCTCTCGCGGCGCGGCCACGTGCGCATCGAAGGCAGCATCGCCGGCAGAAGGCTGATCGGCCGGAAGCTCCCGTCGAACTCGAACAGCACTCGGTCCATCTCGACGGCCTTCGTGAGCTGGGCGGACTCGTACGACCAGCCGATCCGCGACCACAGGATGGTGTGCTGCGCTGGCGCGATCGTCGCGGTCGGATCGATCTTGATCGCCCCGAGCTGCTCGGCCACCTCCACGACGTCGCCGGGCCGCTGAGCATCGAGCAGCTGCGCACGCACCGCGATGCGGCGCGCCTCGTCGCGCGTGAGGTGGTGGACCACGCGATCGACCGTACCGGGCATCCGACACCGAATTCACCCGGAGCGGCCCGACCGCCGAGAGCGCGCAGAATGGATGCCATGGCCAACGACGTCGATGCCCTGATCTCCCAGCTCACCCTCGAAGAGAAGGCAGCGCTCGTCACCGGCGACGGGTTCTGGCATACCCGGGCAATCGAGCGGCTGGACATTCCTTCGATCACGCTCAGCGACGGTCCGCACGGCGTGCGGCGGCAACCGCCGGAGCAGGAGAACGGCATCGGCGGCAGCTACCCCGCCACGTGCTTCCCGCCCGCGGTCGGGCTGGGATCGACGTGGGACGCCGAACTCATCGAGCGGGTCGGCGAGGCGCTCGGCGAGGAGTCGAACGCGCTCGACGTGCAGGTGCTGCTCGGTCCCGGCATCAACATCAAGCGGTCGCCGCTGTGCGGGCGCAACTTCGAGTACTTCTCGGAGGATCCGCTGATCGCGGGTTCGCTGGGTGCGGCGCTGATCCGCGGCATCCAGTCCAAGGGGGTCGGAACATCCCTCAAGCACTACGCGGCGAACAGCCAGGAGACCGATCGCTTCCGCGTGAGCGCAGACATGGACGAGCGCACCGCGCGCGAAATCTACCTCGCCGGGTTCGAACGCGCCGTGAAGGATGCCTCGCCCGCCACGGTCATGGCCGCCTACAACAAGCTCAACGGCGTGTACGCCACCGAGGACCGCTGGCTGCTCACCGAGGTGCTCCGGAACGAGTGGGGATTCGACGGCGTGGTCGTCTCCGACTGGGGCGCGGTGAACGATCGGGACGCCTCCGTGGCGGCCGGTCTCGACCTCGAGATGCCGGAGTCGGAGGCGGGTCCCGCGGCGATCGTGGCAGCGGTGCGCGGCGGATCGCTGGACGAGGCATCCCTCGACACCGCCGTCCGCAACGTGCTGAAGCTCGTGTTCGACCACGCGCAGCTCAAGGCGGATGCCGGCAGCACCCTCGCCGTGCCCGACGGCCTGGTCGAAGCGCACCACGCGCTCGCACGGGAGGCGGCTTCGCGCGCGGTCGTGCTGCTGAAGAACGACGGAGGCATCCTGCCGCTCTCTTCCGACGCCTCGATCGCGGTGATCGGCGAGTTCGCGCGCAACCCGAGGTACCAGGGCGCAGGCAGCTCGCAGATCGAGCCGACGCGTCTCGACGACGCGCTCACCGAGATCCGTCGCATCGCGGGCTCCGACGTGCCGTTCGCGCCCGGTTTCACGCTCGACGGGAGCGGGGATGCCGGCGAGCTCGTGCGCGAAGCGGTCGCCGTGGCATCGTCCGCCGAGGTCGCCGTCGTGTTCCTCGGACTGCCTTCGGTCGCCGAGTCGGAGGGCTACGACCGGAAGAACATCGACCTCCCGGCCGACCAGGTCGCCTTGCTCGCCGCCGTGGCTCAGGCGAACCCGAACGTCGTGGTCGTGCTCTCGAACGGCTCGGCGGTGCGCGTCTCGAACTGGCAGGGCGGCGCTCGTGCCGTGCTCGAGGGGTGGCTGCTCGGGCAGGCGGGCGGCGGCGCGATCGCAGACATCCTGTTCGGCGTCGCGAACCCCTCTGGTCGGCTCACCGAGACGATTCCGGAGAAGCTCGAAGACAACTCGGCGTTCCTCGACTTCCCCGGCCGCGACGGGCACCTCGGCTACGGCGACGGCGTCTTCGTCGGCTACCGCTGGTACGACGCCCGTGAGCTGCCTGTCAGCTACCCGTTCGGGCACGGCCTCTCCTACACCTCGTTCGAGTACTCCGGGCTCTCCATGAGCGTCGAGGGGGCGGATGCCGGCCTCGCCGTGCACGTCTCCGTCACCGTGACCAACACCGGTTCGGTTGCCGGGCGCGAGGTCGTGCAGTTGTACGTGTCGGCCCCGAGCGAGCAGGTGCGCCGGCCGCTGAACGAGTTGCGGGGATTCCACGCGGTTCCGCTCGAGCCGGGCGAGAGCCGGGAGGTCTCGTTCACGCTCGGGTATCGCGACTTCGCGTATTTCCACCCGGTGCTGAGGCGTTGGTACGTCGAGAGCGGACCGGCGCAGATCCTGGTCGGTGCGAGCTCGCGCGACATCCGCGAGCAGGGCAGTGTCGAGCTGCGCGTGAACGAGCCGGTGGTGCCGCTCGACCGGCAGTCGTCCCTGGCGGAGTGGATGAAGCATCCCGGCGGACAGCAGGTGCTCGCCGGACTCATGCAGCAGGCTGCCGCGCAGAACCCCGCGGCAGCCGGCATGTTCCAGAACGAGGAGCTCATCGCGATGATGGGCTCGATGCCGCTGCGTCGCATCGGCCGTTTTCCGGGTATCGGTCTGACTGACGACACGATCGACGCGCTGATCGCGCAGGCGAATTCGGCCGGCTGACCAAGTTCGGGGTGCCCACACGGCCGATCGGGTGATGGTGCGGCGCCGCGGTCCGGCCGGGGCGCCGAACACAGGGGCATAGCCTGAGGGCATGAGTGCGGACGCGGGGGCGCCGACCGACACGACGCGGAACGAACACGGGAAGACCTTTTTCGGGCAGCCGAGATCGCTCGCCAACATCTTCGGGGTGGAGATGTGGGAGCGGTTCTCGTTCTACGGGATGCAGGGCATCCTGCTGCTCTACCTCTACTTCTCCGTCGCCGACGGCGGCCTCGCCATGCCCAAGCCGGTCGCCGCCGGCATCGTCGGCGCGTACGGCGGAGCGGTGTACCTCTCGACGATCATCGGCGCGTGGGTCGCGGACCGACTGCTCGGCTCGGAGCGCGTGCTGTTCTACAGCGCGATCGTCATCATGTGCGGCCACCTCTCGCTCGCGATCCTGCCCGGGTACGTCGGACTCGGGGTGGGCCTCATCCTCATCGCGGTGGGCTCCGGCGGGTTGAAGGCGAATGCGACGACCGTGGTCGGAACGCTGTACGGCGAGCACGATCCGCGACGGGATGCCGGTTTCTCGATCTTCTATCTGGGCATCAACCTGGGTGCGTTCTTCGGTCCGTTGCTCACCGGGTTGCTGCAGTCGACGATCGGCTTCCACTACGGGTTCGGGCTCGCCGCCCTCGGAATGGCGATCGGACTCGTGCAGTACTCGTTCGGACGCAGGCGACTGCCGGACGAAGCACGCAAGGTCTCCAATCCGCTGCCCCGGTCGAAGTTCGTGCTCTGGGTCTGCATCGCCATCGCCGGCGTCATCGTCATCGTTCTGCTCACGCTGGTGGGCGTCATCCAGGCCACCAACCTGTCGATCGTCGTCATCGTGGTCACGCTCGCGGCGGCCATCGGCTACTTCGTGGTCATCCTTTCGAGCAGGTTGACGGATGTCGAGCGTCACCGCGTCTACGCGTTCATCCCGCTCTTCATCGCCAGCGCCGCCTTCTGGTCGCTGTACCAGCAGCAGTTCACGGTGCTCACCTTCTACTCCGACAATCGCCTGAACCGCGACCTCTTCGGCTGGACGTTCCCGATCTCGTGGGTGCAGTCCATCAACCCGATCTTCATCATCATTTTGAGCGGTGTCTTCGCGGCGATCTGGACGAGGCTCGGGGAGCGCCAGCCGTCCACGCCGCTGAAGTTCGCGGGCGGCACGGTCGTGATGGGCGTCGCGTTCCTGCTCTTCCTGCCTTTCGCCGGAGGCGGCAAGAACAGCACACCGCTCCTGGCGATGGTGGGCATCCTCTTCGTGTTCACCGTCGCGGAGCTGCTGCTCTCCCCGGTTGGACTGTCCGTGTCGACGAAGCTCGCCCCGGCACGGTTCCATGCTCAGATGGTGGCGCTGTTCTTCCTCTCCGTGGCACTCGGCACGGCGCTCAGCGGACAGCTCGCCGAGCTCTACTCGCCGAAGACGGAGGGCGTCTACTTCGGCCTGCTCGGAGCCATCGCGATCGCCATCGGCGTGGTGCTCGGGCTGATCTCGCCATGGCTGAGACGGCTGATGCGCGGCGTGCGCTGAGAGATCAGCCGCCGAGAACGCCGAGCTGCACCAGGAACCAGATCGAGACGGCGGTGCCCGCGGCAAGGGCCGAACCACCGGTGATGATCCCGGTCAGCGCGGATGCTCGCGGCCGGCCACCGAGATAGCCGACGATGCCGAGCCCGATCGCGACGAATGCCGGAATCCACGCGGCGAAGCTGAGGCCGGGGACAACCGCGAACACGGCGGCGACGATTCCGACGATCATCGCAATCAGGCCGAACTTCGCCCGGGGGTTCACCGCCGGCTGCGGCGGTGCGCCCATGCTCAATGCCCAGCGTATGCTCGCAGCGTCGGCAGCGTCTGCGTGCGGCGCGTCGGGGATCGGCGCGGTCGCGGCGATCGGGGCTTGCGCTGCGTAGGGCGATGCATAGGGGGCCGCGTACTGCGCGTCCGAGTACACGGGCGGGGTCGCCGGGGGAGCGTAGGCAGGCGGGCCGAAGGTGTTCGGGCCTTGCTGCGGAGCGGATGGCGGCGCGTATGAGAGCTCAGTGCCGACCGGCCGCATGATCGTGGAGTCCTCGACGTCGGATGTCACCGGCATCCCCTGCTGGGGAGCGACACGGTGGGCTGCTCGCGAGATGCCGGTCCACTCCGCGCCTGACCAGTAGAGCTCCTCCGCGTCGTTCCACGGATTCGGGTACCAACCCGCCGGAATCTCTGCAGCCATGCGACGAATGATAACCGCGCACGGCGATGGAGCCGATGGGGACCGGTCACCAGGCGAGGGCATCCACCGATGAGGGCACGGTACGTTCGAGTCCATGAGAATCTCGGTGACCGGATGCGGCTACCTGGGTGCCGTGCATGCGGCGGCGATGGCCCAACTGGGCCACGACGTGGTGGGCATCGACATCGACGAGGCGAAGATCGCGGGCCTCTCCGTCGGGCAGCCGCCGTTCTTCGAGCCGGACCTGTCCGATCTGCTGACGGAGTCGATCGCCTCGGGCCGGCTGCGGTTCACGACCGACACGAGCGCGGCATCCGAAGCGACCGTGCACTTCGTCGCGGTCGGCACGCCTCAGGCGCGGGAGGGCAACGCGGCCGACATGCGCTATGTAGACGCCGCCGTGGATGCGCTGCTCCCGCACCTGGCGCCCGGTCACGTCGTCGTCGGCAAGAGCACGGTACCGGTCGGCACCTCGGCGCGGCTCGCTGAGCGCATCCGGCCGACGGGCGCGCGGCTGCTGTGGAACCCCGAGTTCCTGCGCGAGGGCTACGCCGTGCGCGACACCGTGGAGCCCGACCGGCTGGTGTACGGCGTGGAGGCGGGGGATGAGATATCCGTCGCGGTGCTCGACGAGGTGTACGCGCACGCGCTCAAGCGCGGAACGCCGCGCATGGTCACCGACTTCGCGACGGCCGAGCTTGTGAAGGTCGCCGCGAACGCCTACCTCGCCACGAAGATCTCGTTCATCAACGCCATGTCCGAGATCGCCGAGGCGACCGGAGCGGATGTGACGCAGCTGGCTGACGCCCTCGGCTACGACAACCGGATCGGCCGCAAGTTCTTGAACGCGGGCGTCGGATTCGGCGGCGGATGCCTGCCCAAAGACATCCGCGCGTTCTCGGCTCGTGCAGACGAGCTGGGGCGCAGCGAGTCGCTGGCGTTCCTCAAGGAGGTCGACGCGATCAACCTTCGCAGGCGCCAGCGCGTGGCCGACCTCGCAACGGGCGAGCTGGGCGGATCGGTCGTCGGACGCAAGGTCGCGGTGCTCGGCGTCACGTTCAAGCCGCACTCCGACGATGTGCGCGATTCCCCGGCTCTCGATGTCGCCGTTGCGCTCAAAGGGCTGGGTGCGAACGTGGTCGCGACCGACCCGAGGGGGGTGGCGAACGCGCGCGCGAGGCACCCGCAGCTCGACTACGCGGAAGACACGACGGACGCCCTGCGCGGCGCCGACCTCGTCATCCTCGTCACGGAGTGGCCCGAGTACACCGGGCTCGATCCGGCCGCCACGCGTGACCTCGTGGCGCAGCCGATCGTGATCGACGGCCGCAACGTGCTCGACCGCGACGTGTGGATCGCCGCCGGTTGGCGCTACCGCGGCATGGGTCGTAGCTGACGGGCGGGCGCAGCCCAATATCCTGGTGCGATGTTCACCGATCTCCCCGAGCACGAACTCCGCACGTACGCCAGCGAACAGCGCGAGCCCGACGACTTCGACGCGTTCTGGACCGAAACGCTCGACGACGCCCGCTCGTTTCCGCTCGACGTCGTACTGACCCCCGTCGACACCGGGCTCACCTCGATCGACCTCTACGACGTGACATTCAACGGATTCCACGGGCAGCCGATCAAGGCATGGCTGCGTGTGCCGGCTGGAGCAGCAGCACCGCTGCCAACGATCGTGCAGTACCAGGGCTACGGCGGCGGGCGCGGGCACGCACTGGAGAACCTGCTGTGGGCATCCGCCGGATTCGCCCACTTCTTCATGGACACCCGCGGTCAGGGATCCAGCTGGGGTCTCGGTGACACGTTCGACCCGGACGGCAGCGGTCCGTCGGTTCCCGGCGTGATGACGCGCGGCATCGAGAGCCCGTACACGTACTATTACCGTCGCCTGTTCACGGATGCCGTGCGTGCCGTCGAGGCGGCCCGCTCGCTGCAGATCGTCGATTCCGACCGGGTCGTCGTCGCGGGTACCAGCCAGGGCGGCGGCATCACGCTCGCGGTCGCCGGGCTCGTGCCCGATGTGGCGGCCGCGTTCCCGCGCGTGCCGTTCCTGTGCGACTTTCCGCGGGCATCCGTGATCACCGACAACATGCCGTACAAGGAGATCGGCCACTACCTCGCGGTGCACCGCGACCGGGTCGCCGCGGTGCACTCCGTGCTCGGCTACTTCGACGGCGTCAACTTCGCGAAGCGCGCTAAGGCTCCCGCCTGGTTCTCGACCGCGCTGATGGATGCCACCTGCCCGCCCTCGACCGTGTTCGGAGCGTTCAACGCCTACACCGGGGCATCCAAGGAGATCGTCGTCTGGCCGTACAACGGCCACGAGGGCGGCCAGCTGGAAGACGAGCAGCGCATGCTCGTCACGCTTCGCACGTTGTTCTGATCGGTGACTCAGGTCGCCGGATGCGTCGGCCCCGCATGCAGCGGAGCCTCCAGCAGCACGGTTCCTGTGTCGAGGGCACGTAACTCGATGCGCTCGATGTTCCTCACCGGGATCGCGGTCGAGTCGGTCGTGCGCACGACGTCGCCGGGACCGGCGGACCACGTAGCGACCCGGTCGGTCGTGCCATCGCGCGCGACGACCCAGAGCCCGTAGTCCCAGCGCGACGTTCCACCGGGGTAGGGAGCCCAGCTCGAGTCCGCCTTCCACGCGCAGACCATGCCGATCGACGTGCCCCACTTCTTCGAGGTGAGCGTCACCCGAGCCGTCAGAGGGCTGGAGGATGCGCTCCCCACCTGATGCAGGCTCGTCGCGACGGATGCAGCAGGCGGCGCGCTCACCACCGTGGGCACGACGAGCGCGATCGCGGCTGCAACCGCGGCGGCGGCGACGATCGCACCCGCCAGCGACCAGCGCCGCACCCGCCTGCGGTGCCGCACGCGGTGCAGGAGCGCCGGCACGAGGTCGGGCGGGGCGAGGTCCGGTGCCGGGGCCGCTCCATCGGCATCCGTCGACGGCGCCGGCAGCAGGGCAAGGGCTTCGTCGCGCGGAAGTGCACCGAGCAGCCCGGGCACTCCGGCAAGCTCGCGAAGAGCCGACGAGCAGACCTGGCAGCTTGCGAGGTGCTCTTCGTACGCACGTCGATCCACGGGGGAGAGCGCACCGAGCAGGTAGGCGGCATCCCACTCCGCGAAGCGTTCGTGGTCGCGGTGAGGCTCGCGGTCCGGCGTCTCGTGGTCGTTCATCGGGTCACCCCCTTCTCCTGCAGGGCCAGCCGCAGCGCACGGAGCCCGTAGTGCATGCGCGACTTCACGGTTCCTTCCGGAATGCTCAGCTCTCGCGCGATCTCCGCCGTGGAGCGCCCGCCGTAGTAGGCGTGCACGATGACGGCGCGATGCTCCTGAGACAACGACGTGAGCGCGTCCGCGATCAGCCATGCGTCGAGCCGGGCGTCCGTGTCGTCGGGTGCCGGGGCATCCGGGAGCACGTCAGTCGTCACCTCGTGCGTGTGCCGCGCGCTGCGCACGCCGTCGATCACGAGGTTGCGCGCCACAGTGAACAGCCAGGCCCGAGCGGATGCTTCGCTCTGGTCAAGCACGCTCGGCTTGCGCCAGGCGCGCAGCAGCGTCTCCTGCACGATGTCGTCAGCCTGTGCGGTGTCGCCGGTGAGCGAGACCACGTACCTCCAGAGCGCGGGCGCGTGCTCGTCGTGCAGAGCACGAAGCAGTGCCGCGTCATCCGCGCTCATGTCGCCTCCGTGTACATTCTCCGCCGCGCGTGCGCCGGCGCGAGGCGGGTCACAGGAGACACGAGGTGCGACCACGTTAGGTTCAACGCTCCGGCGCCAAGCTCATCCATCGGAGCGTGAACTACGTTGCACGGCTATGGACTCGTACACGTTCCTGGGCCTGCCGCTGCACATCCTGCTGGTGCACGTGATCGTGGTGCTGACACCGCTGACCGCGCTCGCCGTTCTGCTGCACGCGCTGTGGCCGGCTGCTGCCCGCCGGCTCGGGGTCGTCACGCCGCTCGCCGCCCTCGTGGTTCTCGTGCTCACGCCGATCACGGTGAACGCCGGTGAGGCGCTCGAGGCCGCCACGGGCGTCACGCCGGCCATCCAGAAGCACGCCGACCTCGGCAATACCCTGCTCGGGTGGGTCATCCCGCTGTTCGTCGTCGCGCTCATCGAGTGGCTGTGGACAAGGTTCGGTGAACGGATGCTCGAGGGTCGGATGACGGGCACGGCTCTCGTGGGCATCCGCATTCTGATCGGCATCGCCGCCGTCGTCGTCGCGGTCGGATCGGCGATCGACATCGTGCTCATCGGCGACGCCGGAGCCCGCGCCGTCTGGGGGCCGCTGCTGCAGAGCCGATAGTCCTGAAGGCACTGACAGGGGTCAAAGATGCTGCTTGACCCTCACACGGTGTCAGGCGGCAGAACGGTGGTATCCGCTCCTCGACCGAAGGACCACCGATGACCGACTACGCCACCCACACGAACGCCGCCTACGTGACTCACAGCGTCTGTTCCGACCCCGGCCCGCTGCGTGACTGGCTGGCGGATGCCCCGCGTACCGTCGCCGGCATCCGTCGCCTCGCCAGCACGCTGATCTTCCACTACCGGGCGTCGGGCGATCCAACGGACCTGGGCTTCGAGCCGGAACGCCTCGACGAGATCGACCTGCGCTACGCGGACGCCATCCTCGGTCGTGCACGTGAGCTGCTGCCCGGATCCATCACCGACCAGCGCGGCGACCTCGAGCGCGTGCTCGGATGCTGCCGCGACTTCACTCTCCTCTTCGTTGCGCTCGCGCGGGAGGCTCAGATCCCGAGCCGGATGCGCATCGGGTTCGGCGGCTACCTGATGCGGGGCTGGTGGCTCGACCACGTGATCGCAGAGGTGTGGGATTCCGCAGCCGGGCGCTGGGCGCTCGTCGAACCGCAGCTGCCAGAGGGCTTCCCCGACCAGGAGACAGGGTCGCCGCTGGACCTGCTCGACGTTCCACGCGACCGTTTCCTGGTGGGAGCGGATGCCTGGCACGCCGCCCGCACGGGCGCCATCGATCCGAAGCGATTCGTCGTCGATCCGTCGAACCCGATCGTCTTCCTGCGATCGTTGCCCTACCTCGCGCACAACCTCGTGATGGATCTCTCGGCGGTGAACGGGCGCGAGCCGCTGCTCTGGGACGCCTGGAGCTTTCTCGAGCGTTTCACCGATCCGAACCTCGGCACGGCCGAATTGTCTCGGGACGAGATCGCCGCGCTCGACGACCTCGCGGCGGCGCTCGCCGCAGTGGCCGACCCGCGAATCGATCCCGAGACGTCGGCGGTCGAGGCCGCCGCGGTGGCGAACGCGAGCGGATTCGGCATACCCGCCACCGTGCTGACGCTCTCGCCCTACGGTCGACCGCCGCGCCGTACGGCGCTGCGTCCTGACCGGCTCGCGGCTTAGGGTTCGGCACCCGCCGACGGCTACCGCGGCTTGGACGCTACTTCTTCGTGCCTGCCGCCGCCTTCGATGCAGACGTAGGGCGGGACCGCGATGACGTGGCGCGTGGACGCACGGGTGCGGCTTCGGCGGCCAGGGCAGCGTCACGGTGCACCGGCATGAGCCGGGTCAGCTGCGTGACGTGCGACGGGTTCAGCTCCTCGAGACTCGAGACACCGAGCAGGCGCATGGTGCGCACGAGCTGCGTGCGGAGGATGTCGATGGTCTTGTCGACTCCCTCGCGTCCGCCGGCCATCAGCCCGTACAGATACGCGCGGCCGATCAGCGTGAACTTCGCGCCGAGCGCGACGGATGCCACGATGTCGGCACCGTTCATGATTCCGGTGTCGACCATGACGGTGGCATCCTTGCCGACCTCGCGCACGACATCCGGCAGCAGCCAGAACGGTACAGGCGCCCGGTCGAGCTGGCGTCCGCCGTGGTTGGAGAGCACGATGCCGTCGACGCCGAGGTCGATCAGGCGCTTCGAGTCCTCCACGTTCTGCACGCCCTTGATCACGATCTTCCCCGGCCATATTCCGCGGATCGTGGCGAGATCGTCGTAGCTGATCGTCGGATCCATCGCGGCGTCGAGGAGATCACCGACCGTGCCGCCCGTGGACGAGAGCGACGCGAACTCCAGAGGCGGCGTCGTGAGGAAGTCGATCCACCACCACGGGCGCGGAATCGCGTTCACGATCGTGCGCAGCGTCAGGGCGGGTGGAATGGAGAACCCGTTGCGCTTGTCGCGCAGCCGGGCCCCGGCGATCGGCGTGTCGACGGTGAACATGAGCGTGTCGAAGCCGGCGGCCGCTGCTCGACGTGCCAGCCCGTAGGAGATCTCGCGGTCGCGCATCACGTACAGCTGGAACCAGTTGCGTCCGGTTCGGTTCGCCGCCTTGACGTCCTCGATCGAGGTGGTTCCCAGCGTCGAGAGCGTGAATGGGATGCCCGCAGCGCCGGCGGCCGATGCTCCCGCGATCTCCCCCTCGGTCTGCATCAGGCGCGTGAATCCGGTGGGGGCGATGCCGAACGGCAAAGCGGACGGGCCACCGAGAATCTGGCAGGTGGTGTCGACATCCACCGCCGGGCGCAGGATGCCCGGGTGGAACTCCACATCCTCGAACGCCTGCCGTGCCCTCGACAGGCTGATCTCGCCCTCGGCGGAACCGTCGGTGTAGTCGAACGCCGCCTTCGGGGTGCGCCGTTGCGCGATGCGGCGCAGATCCTGAATCGTCAGCGCCGAGTCGAGCCGCCGCTTCTTCGCGTTCAGTTGCGGTTTCTTGAACTGCATGAGGGCGGCGAGTTCGCGCACCTGCGGCAGCTGTCGTTGCACCATGTGTGTCTCCTTCGATCTCGTGGCGGGACGTCTACGTCATCGGGACGTCAAGAAATGCGTCGAGCATCATCGCGTCTTCGCACTTTCCAACTTCTCGACGGGAACTCTGTCGTGGGTGATGCGGGACTCTGCGTAATAGCCGGCGACGTGGGCGTGCACGCGGCGGGCGGCATCCGTCGCGTCCCCGTCGCGGATCGCCTGCACGATGCCCCGGTGCTCCGCACGCAGCCTCGCCGACGTCGCCCACCACGACGGCAGGTTGGGCACGGCCTGCAGCACGTAGCCCTCGATGGAGTCGCGGAGCCCCGCCATGGTGGCGCTCAGCACCGTGTTACCGGATGCCTCGGCCAAGGCCACGTGGAATCTCGCGTCGAGTGCGAGGAACTCCGCGGGCTCGAGGTCGGGCACATCCATGGCGTCCAGGAGAGCGGATGCCCGTGTCAGGTTCACCGCAGGGGGTTGAGCCTCTTCTTCCGCGGGTTGATCCTGCCGGAACCAGGCACTCGCCCGTGCCTGCGCCCGCGCGAGATGCGCCGCGATCGCCGGCTCGACCACGAGCCGCGCTTCGACCACGTCAGCCACCGGGAATCCCTGTGCTGCGACGTGCAGGCGCATGACCGCGCTCATGCCGCCGTCCGGCGATGCGACGATGATCGCGCCGGCGTTCGGTCCGCTTCCGGTCGCCGTGCGCACGAGCCCGAGCACCTCGAGCACCCGGATCGCCTCGCGCACCGACGAGCGCGCGACGCCGACATCCGCGGCGAGCTGCCGCTCCGGGGGAAGGTGATCGCCCGGCTGCAACTCTCCGCTGAGGAGCCTGGACTCGATGTGCTCGAGGGCGAGCCTCCACGCACGTGACGCGGGTGGCGCAGCTTCCGCCATGGCGGCATCCGGCTCGCGCAACTCCGCCATGGACACCTCCTGTGGTCTGACCACAGAAGAGTAGCACTGTGGTCCGACCACACAATCCCGTGCATGACGGCACGTGACGTCGCGGAATGCAACCACGCGACCCGCGTTGCATCGTAGAGAACCATCGAACCCCACGAAGGAGAATCCATGTCTGCACCGCGCACCCGCATCGGCTCATCCGACCTCGACGTCTACCCGCTCTCGCTCGGCGGCAACGTCTTCGGCTGGACCGCCGATGACGACCAGTCCTTCGCGGTGCTGGATGCGTACGCGGATGCCGGAGGCAACTTCATCGACACCGCCGACGGCTACTCGCACTGGGTGGCAGGCAACCACGGCGGCGAGAGCGAGCGCACGATCGGTCGCTGGCTGGCCCGCCGTTCCGACCGCGACTCGTTCGTGATCGCGACGAAGGTGAGCACGCATCCGGACTTCAAGGGGCTCGCTCCGAGCAACATCAAGGCCGCTGCGGATGCCTCGCTCGGCCGTCTGCAGGTCGACCACCTCGACCTGTACTACGCGCACTTCGACGACCCGGCGATCCCGTTGGCCGACACGGTGGGCGCGCTCTCCGAACTGGTGGATGCCGGCAAGGTGCGCGCCATCGGAATCTCGAACTACACACCGGAGCGGATCGACGAGTGGTTCGACGTCACCGAGCGTGACGGCCTGCACCGGGCGGTCGCGCTGCAGCCGCACTACAACCTGGTCGAGCGCGACTTCGAGAACGCACTGCGCGAGCGAGCGGAGCGCTTCGGGCTCGGCGTGGTTCCGTACTACGCCCTGGCGAGTGGCTTTCTCACCGGCAAGTACCGCGACGGGGTGGACGTCGACAGCCCTCGCGCTGCCGGCGCGGTGAAGTACCTCGACGATCGGGGACGCCGCGTGCTCGACACGCTCGATGACGTCGCGGCCGCGCACGGCGCATCCGTCGCGGCTGTTGCGCTCGCCTGGCTGCGCGAGCAGCCGACGGTCGTCGCGCCGATCGCCAGTGCGCGCGCCGTCGACCAGCTGACTGCTCTGCTCGAGTCCGTCAGCCTGCAGCTGACCGGCGATGAACTCGCGGCGCTGAGCGAGGCATCCTCTGGCGAGGACGCGGCGGCAGCATAGCGGCGCTCGGCGCCCCTACGTGCGGAGCACGACGTTCAGGGGCGGCTCGCCTGCGAGCATCCGCTCGATCTGACGACGCAGCAACCGGGCCATGCGCGGCAGCATCGCGCTCGAGGCGCCGCCGACGTGCGGCGAGATCAGCACGTTCGGCTGCGCGAACAGCGGATGCCCGTGCGGCAGCGGCTCCGGATCGGTCACGTCGAGCGCGAATCGCAGCCGGCCCGCCGTCGCGTGCTTGAGTACGGCATCCGTGTCGGCAACGGCGCCGCGCGCGACGTTCACGACGAGGGCGCCGTCGGGGAGTGCGGAGAGGAACGCGTCGTCGACGAGGTGGCGGGTGGCATCCGTCAGCGGGGTTCCGATCACGACGATGTCCGCGGCTGGCAACAGCGCGGGAAGCTCATCGATGCCGTGGATGTGCAGATCGCCCTCGTCGCGGGCGCGCGATGCAACGCGCGTGATCTCGACCTCGAACCCGGCCAGTCGTGCCTCGACGGCCTTGCCCACTCCGCCGTAGCCCACGATGAGCACGCGGCGGTCGGCGAGGCTCGCCAGGCGTTCGGGTGCCCACTCACCGCGTTCGGCGGCGCGCACGAAGTCTGGGATGCCACGCTGCGCGGCGAGCATGAGGGCGAGTGCGAGCTCGGCGGTGGACGTCTCGTGCACGCTGGCAGCGTTCGCGAACACGAAGCCGGCGGGCAGTACGGAGGCGACGCCGTCGTATCCGATCGACTGGCTCTGCACGAGCTCGGCACGTACGCCCTCGAGTGCTGCGAGAACCGCGATGCCGCCCATGTACGGAGGCACGACGATGTCGAAGTGGTCGCGCGGCGGCGGTGACTTCAGGTCCCATTGCACGAACTCGACGCCCTGTGGCGAGGGCCCGGGCAGTGCCTCGTAGGTGTTCAGCAGGGCGGATCCGGGAACGCTGACGACGATGCTCACGCTTCGACCCTAAGCGCTGCTGCGGAGTGACGGATGCCGGCCGCAAGAGGCCGCCCGAGGATGCGGGGCGCCGTTCGCGACCCGCGCGTCTATCGAGACCCCCGCTGGATCGATTCACGGAATAGGCCGCTGATCGGCGGGTTTGTCCACGTGTCTGCCCCTGAAGGGGGACTTGTTGCCAAGCAGGGCTTGACGTCGCCGGGGGGCATCGCTATATATTGAAACCATTCAATTTCGGGAAAGCGTTTTCCGGAGTGCGCCAGCGTGATCTGACCGCGATCCCACAAGGGAGCGGCTCGATCGGAACCGGCGCACGCGGGGCGATTCGGCGTGCGCGGGAGCGATCTGCGGGTGCCCTCTTCGCCGTGCATTCCGGAACCGGCAATGAGCAAGGAGGCTCAGGTGGCAGAGCGTCGTTCCATCTCAGAAACAGAACTTCCGAAGGATTCCCGCGCTGGGGCCGCCGTTCCGAAAGGAGCGAATGCGGATGCGCATGCGAACTGGAGTCGCCGCGCGGCGCTCGCCGGTCTGGGCGGCGCCGCCGTGCTGGCCGGGGTCGCGCTGACCGGCACAGCTGCCAACGCCGCTGAACCGGACGATCACAGCACGGGCGACGTGACCTCGAAAGACCTGGGCATCGCCAACGTGCGCGACTTCGGTGCACGGGGCGACGGCAAGACCGACGACACCAAGGCGTTCCAGTCCGCACTCGACACCGTCGCGAAGTCCGGCTCCGTGGTCGTGGTCGTGCCGCCGGGAACGTACCCGATCTCGGCGACGCTGAACGCGACAGGTCCTGTGCGCCTCGTCGGTCTCGGCGGCTGGTCGAGCAGCGAGCTCGTGATCGCAGATGCCGTGACCACCGGGATCAGCCTGAAGCAGGCATCCACCGCCAACGTCTATCCGGGGCCCGCGCTGCAGCTCATCGACCTGTCGTTCTCGTACGCAGGCACCGGCAGCGTCGTCGTGCTCGACGAGAGCGCGCTGCACTCACCGTTCCAAGACACTCTCATCTCCGGATGCCGGTTCTTCCTCGGCGCGGACGGCACCGCGATCTCCAGCATCAACCAGCGCTCGCTGATGGTGACCGAATGCCAGTTCCTCGGCGCGCACTCCGGGCAGGGCACGGCGATCCGGCTCGACGACTCCGACAACACGACGATCCAGCAGAACGTCTTCTACCACCTGGGCTACTGCGTCTACGGGGTGCGCGGCGCGAACCGCACCTACGACGCCGGGATCATCATCATGACCAACAGCATGTCGAGCTTCAACGAGGGCATCTACCTCGACGGCTGGGAGACCGTGCAGGCGATCGGCAACATGATCGACGGCTGCGCGACCAGCTGCATCCACATGATCGACGGCTACCACTCGATCATCTCGAACAACTACCTCGGAGTCACCGCCGGCAGCGGCCTGCTGCTGGAGACGAAGAGCCCTTACGGCGTGAAGTTCGAGGGTCAGGTGCAGTTCACGAGCAACTACTTCAACTGCTACCAGGCCGGCGGTCCGGCGCCGATCCTGCTGAACGGCGTCAGCGCCCAGAGGCCGATCGACCAGGTGAACATCGTCGACAACATCGTCAACGGCCACCCGCAGCCGGCCGTGCAGCTGAACAACGCCCAGAACGTGCGGGTCAGCGGTAACACGTTCCGCGGGCAGGCATCCGGACTCGTCTCGATCATCGACAAGACCCCTGGCAAGAACTACATCTACGACAACATCGTCGACGGCGACATCCAGGCCGACGGCGACATGCTGCGCGACAACTGGACCCTCGCGGCGTACCCGTCGTAGGCACCGGAAGGCAACACGGAACGGATGCGAAGGAGCATGCCATGACGATAGGTCGCGCGAACGAGGGCGGCGGCACCGCCCGGCGCGAGATGTCCGGACTGGCGCAGCTGGCCTACACGGCCTGCGGCGCGGTCACCTGGATGGCCGCACTGAACCTGGCCTGGTTCGCCGGCACCCTGCTCGGCGGCGTCGTGCTCGGTGCGGGTCCGGCCACAGCGGCAGCGCACACGCTCGCCCGGCGGCGGATGCGCGGAGACGGCATCCGTTTCGTGCGCGACTTCTGGGCGGAGTACCGCGGGCAGTGGCGCACGGCGAACCTCGTCTTCGCGCCGGTCGTCGTGGTCGTCGCCTCGCTGCTGTTCAGCTGGGCGTACGCGCTCGACTCGCACGCACCGTGGCCGTTCGTGGTCGTGCTCGTCGTCGCCACCGTGCTCGTCGTCGGTGCAGGCGGCGTGCTCGGGCCCATGTACGCGCACTACGACCTGCCGTGGCGGCGCTACGTGCCCACCGCGCTGCGGTTCGCTGTCGCGATGCCGTGGACCTTGGTGCTGCTCGCGGCGCTCGCCGGCGTCATCGTGCTCGCCACGGCGATCGTGCCAGCGCTGTTCTGGTTCGTCTCGATCGGCGCCTGGATCTATCTCGACACCGCACTCTGCCTCGCCCTCTTCGCCGCGAACGACGCGCGGCTGGAGCAGGCAGAGGCATCCTCCCAACCCACCAACTGACACCGCAAAAGGAGTCCAACCATGAAGATCACTCGCAGAAGAACGGTGCTGGCATCCGCCGCAGCACTGTGCGCCACCGCGCTGGCGCTGACCGGCTGCACCGCCTCGACGCCGAAGTCGACGACGGCGACCGCGGCCAAGTTCTCCACACTCACCGTCATGGCGCCCTACCTGAGCACGCAGGCACCGCCCTCCGACAACCCGGTGGGCGCGGCGCTCGACAAGGTGATCGGCACCAAGCTCGACGTGACCTGGGTGCCTAACTCGTCGTACGGCGACAAGACGAACATCACGCTGGCGGGCAGCGACATCCCCGACGTGATGGTCATCCAGGGCAAGGATTCCGGCTTCGTCAGCAACGCCGAGGCCGGTGCGTTCTGGGATCTCACCGACTACCTGAAGGACTACCCGAACCTCAAGACGAACGAGCCGGCCGTGCAGGAGGCATCCAGCGTCAACGGCAAGGTGTACGGCATCTTCCGCGCTCGTGACGTGATGCGCACGTCGGTCATGGTGCGCAAGGACTGGCTGAAGAAGCTCGGTCTCGCGATGCCGAAGACCACGGCGGATCTGCTCAAGGT
Source organism: Humibacter ginsengisoli (assembly GCF_054780095.1). Lineage (NCBI taxonomy): Bacteria > Bacillati > Actinomycetota > Actinomycetes > Micrococcales > Microbacteriaceae > Humibacter > Humibacter ginsengisoli. The sequence goes on along the minus strand of NZ_BAAGWZ010000011.1, from coordinate 521,550 downwards.
GGCCAAGGCGTTCACCGACGATGACCCGGACGGCGACGGCAAGAAGGACACGTACGGCGTCGTGATTCCGAAGTGGCCCGGCGGTTTCGCCACCAACAGCCCGTACGACGCCATCGAGACGTGGTACGGCGCCGGCAACGACTGGTACAAGACCGGGGGCAAGCTCGAGCCGAGCTTCACGAACCCCAAGTGGATCGACGCGCTGAACTACGAGAAGAAGCTCGTTCCGTACATGAACCCCGACTACGCGACGCTCGACTCGGTGAACTGGAACCAGCCGTTCCTGACCGGCAAGGCCGGAATCATCATCGACACGTATTCGCGCGCCCGCCAGATCGACAAGCTGCTCGCCCAGCAAGACCCGAACACCTACCAGAACATGGTGCAGGTCACCGGCAACCTCGTCGGTCCGAGCGGCACGATGTACGCCCTGCCGACTCCCGGGTACTCGGGCTTCCTCGCCATTCCGAAGTCGTCGGTGAAGACGGTCTCGCAGCTCAAGGGCGTGCTGTCGATCCTCAACAAGATGAACTCGAAGCAGGCCCAGATCATCATGAACAACGGGCTCGAGGGTCAGAACTTCACGGTCAAGGACGGGCGAGCGCTCGCGATGACCACGCCGGATGCGACGAACCTGACGAACATCGTCGCAAGCTACGCGCAGCTGGGCACGAACGTGAACGGCTCGAAGTTCTATCCGCCGGCGCAGGCGAATGCGTACGACCAGCAGGTGTACGACGCCGAGCAGGCCACGATGGCGGCAGACACCAAGCACGCGGTGTACAACCCCGCGGCCGCCTTCGTGTCGAAGACGTATACGCAGGAGGGCGCCACGCTCGACAACATCATCGTCGACGCGCGCCTCAAGTACATCTCCGGACAGATCAGTCTGGACCAGCTCAAGGCGGCCATCCAGCAGTGGAAGACCAGCGGCGGCTCGCAGGTGGTCTCCGAGATCAACGCCCTCTACAAGAAGTCCAAGAAGTAGCCCGATTCGGTGGCGGGCCGGTGCGACCGGCCCGCCACCCCGGACGAAACACGAGGCACACGATGTCGATACAGAAGCTCGACACGGCCACCGAGTCTCTGCTGGTGCATGAGACCGGCAGCCTGGTCAGATCCCCACGACCCCGCCGGTGGCTGGCCACCCTGAACCGCTACAAGTGGTTCTACCTGATGCTCCTGCCGGGCGTCGCCTACTTCGCGATCTTCCGCTACGCGCCCATGGGCGGTGCGATCATCGCGTTCAAGAACTACGTGCCGTTCCTCGGCATCTTCGGAAGCCAGTGGGCCGGATGGCAGCAGTTCGAGCAGCTGTTCGGCGGGCCCGACTTCGCGCGCATCCTCTCGAACACGCTGATCCTCGCGGCGCTGAACCTTTTCATCTGCTTCCCGCTGACGATCGTCGTCGCGCTGCTGCTGAACGAGTTGCGGCTGACGGTGCTCAAGCGGTCGGTGCAGACGCTGATCTACATTCCGCACTTCCTCGCCTGGACGATCGTGGCGGCGCTGACGTACCTTCTGTTCGCTCAGGGTTCCGGGGTGCTCTTCAACTTCTTCAACGGCGTCTTCGGCACCCACGTCGACTTCCTGACCTCGCCCGGATGGTTCCGGCCGCTGATCATCCTGCAGAGCATCTGGAAGAGCACCGGATGGGGCACGATCATCTACCTGGCGGCGCTCGCCGGGGTCGATCCGAACCAGTACGAGGCCGCCGTGATCGACGGCGCCGGCCGGTGGAGCCGGATGTGGCACGTCACCCTGCCCGCCATCCGCGGAACGATCGTCGTGATGCTGATCCTCTCGATGGGATCGATCCTCAACACCGGGTTCGAGCAGATCTACCTGATGACGAACTCGCTCAACCGCGGCGTTGCGGATGTCTTCGACACCTACGTCTACTTCGTCGGCATCTCGCAGGGCTCCTACAGCTACGCCACGGCCGTCGGCCTCTTCAAGGCGATCGTCGGCGTCATCCTCATCGGCGGCGCCAACTGGATCGCCAAGCGCCTCGGACAGGATGGGATCTTCTGATGACCACGGCAACCCGTGCGCTCACCACCGTGAGCACGTCCCGGCGGCGGCGCAGAGTCAAGGCCGAGCGCTACCGCTACAACACCAGGGCGGGCAAGGTGTTCGACGTCTTCAACGTCGCCCTGCTGACCGCGATCGGGCTCATCGCCCTGTTCCCGTTCGTGTTCGTGCTGGTGCGTTCGTTTGCGCCGGAGGCCGAGCTCGAGTCGAGCTCGTTCTTCCTCTGGCCGAAGGCGTTCACGTTCGAGGCGTACAACTCGATCTTCTCCACGCCCGCCTTTCCCCGGGCCCTGATCACCACGATCCTCGTCACCGCGTTCGGCACGGTCATCCAGTTGTTCCTCACGGTGCTGATGGCGTATCCGCTGTCGAAGCGCGGACTGCCTGGACGCAACATCATCATGAGCGGTGTCGTGTTCGCGATGGTGTTCTCCGGCGGCATGATCCCGACGTTCCTGATCGTGAAGGACCTCGGGCTGCTGAACAACTACCTTGCGCTGATCCTGCCGCTGGCTATCGACCCGTTCAGCCTGATCATCATCAAGAACTTCTTCCAGAACCTGCCCTCGGAGCTGGAAGAGGCGGCAAGGGTGGACGGCGCAAGCGACTTCGGCGTGTTCTGGCGTGTCGCCCTGCCGCTGTCGAAGCCGGTGCTGGCGACGTTCGCGCTGTTCTACGCGGTGGCCATCTGGAACGACTACATGTCGCCGCTGCTGTACCTCAACGACAGTTCCATGTGGACGCTGCAGATGTTCCTCAAGCAGGTGACGAGCGTATCCAACCTGCAATCCGCCCAGCAGGATCAGCCCGGATACGTGGCGCCGTCGGAGGGCGTCAAGTACGCGGTCGTCGTGGTGGCCACGATCCCGGTGCTGATCTTCTATCCGTTCCTGCAGAAGCACTTCGCCAAGGGCATGCTGATCGGGGCGGTGAAGGGATGACCGTCCACCTGGCAGGCGACTCGACCGTCGCCCCCGCGAAGCCGGAGGAAGACCCGCTCACCGGATGGGGCGAGTACCTCGACGAGTTCGTGCCCGATGCGGTGCGCAACCTCGCCGTCGGGGGCGCCACGACCGCCTCGTTCATCGCCGAGGGCAGGTGGGATGCCCTGCTGCAGCAGGTGCACCCCGCTGACTGGGTGCTCATCCAGTTCGGCCACAACGACCAGAAGGAACCGGAGCTGCTGGCGGCATCCGGGGGCTACCGCGAGAACCTGCTCTCGTTCGTGCGCGACGTGCGCGAGCGGAGGGCGAACCCCGTGCTCCTCACCTCGGTGGAACGTCGCCTGTTCGACGGCGGCGAGCTGCGGCGAACCCACGGCCCCTATCCGCAGGCGGTGCGCGACCTGGCCATGGAGCACGAGGTTCCGCTGATCGACGCGAACGCGTTCACGCGCTGGCTGTACGAGTGGCTGGGTCCTGACCGTTCTGAGGAGCTCTTCGTGCATCTTGCACCTGGGGTCTCGCCGGCGTGGCCGGACGGCGCGGCAGACAACACGCACTTCACGCACGAGGGCGCCCGCACCGTCGCGCACTTCGTCGCGCGCTCGCTCGACGGCATCCGCCGGGTGGGCGAGCACGAGCCGGCATGGGGCAAGTGGAAGGTGCGCCCGTGAGCGTGGTTTACCGCAACCTGCTGAGCGGGCCGGCCGACATCGCCGACTGGGTCGCCGAGGGCCCGATGGGGTCCGCGGCCGGTGCCGACGGGCTCGAGCTGTTCAGCACGGGCGACGAGGACGAGCTCGGCGATCACGCGCACTTCACGGTGTGGTGCCCGCAGGAGCTGCCCGACGGCATCCGTGTCTCCTGGTCGTTCCGGCCGCTGACCGATGAGGGCCTCGCGATGGTGTTCTTCGCCGCGTCGGGCATCGGGGCCGACCTGTTCTCGTCGGGGCTCGGACCCCGAGACGGCTATTATCCGCAGTACCACTCGGGCGACATCCGCACGCTGCACGCGTCGTACTACCGGCGCAAATGGCCGAGCGAGCGTCGCTTCACCACCAGCAACCTGCGCAAGTCGCCGGGATTCCAGCTCGTCGCGCAGGGCGCCGACCCTCTGCCCGGCATCGCCGACGTGGACGGCTTCTATCGCGTCCACGTCGAGAAGGACGGCCCTTCGGTGCGCTTCGGCATCGACGACCTGACCCTGTTCGCCTGGAACGACGAGAGCGGCGACGTTCTCGGCGCCGGGCGCATCGGGTTCCGCCACATGGCACCGCTGCGTGCCGCCTACCGAGATCTCGAGGTGACCTCACTGCATGACTGACACCATGAACGACAACACCACGGCGGTGCGCTCCGGATTCGACAGCGTCGACGTCCGCTGGCTCGGCGACGAGCCGCCGACGACGCTCGAGGGTGCGGCAGTCTTCGGCGCTCCTCTTCCGCGGGGCGCTGTCGCGTCCGCGTCGGACCTCGAGCTCGTCGACGAGACCGGCGAACCGGTCGTAGCGCAACTCTGGCCGCTCGCGACCTGGCCCGACGGCTCCCTGAAATGGGCGGCCGCGGCCAGCGCCGACGCGCGGAGCGGGTACCGGGTGAGGCGGGCATCCGGCGACACCCGGACCGATGCCGCTCCCGGTCTGCGTGTCACCCGTGACGCCGAGGGCGTGCACGTGGACACGGGTGCGGTGTCGCTTGTCGTTCCCGCCTCCGGACCCGCTCTCGTGTCGGATGTGCGCATCGAGGGCCGGCAGGTCGCTCGCGACGCGCGGCTCGTCAGTCTGCTGCAGACCACGCCGCCGGAGAACGAGGACCACCGCGAGCGGGTCGCGTTCGAGAGCGAGGTTTCATCGATCGAGGTGGAGCAGGACGGGCCCGTGCGTGCGGTGGTGCGCGTGGAAGGCATCCATCGCGCGCTGATCGGGGAGCGCGAATGGCTGCCCTTCACCGTGCGGCTGTACTTCACGGCCGGCCGGCCGGGCATCCGCATCGTGCACTCGTTCGTGTGGGACGGCGACGCCGAGCGCGACTTCCTCGCCGGGCTCGGCCTCCGCGTGACGGTCCCGCTTCGCGCGGCGCTGCACGACCGGCATGTGCGCATCGCGGGAACGGACGGCGGCGCGTTCGCCGAGGCGGTGCGCGGCATCACCGGGCTGCGCCGCGACCCGGGTGAGGCCGTGCGAGCGGCGCAGGTGGCGGGCATCCCGACCCCTCCCGTCGACAAGTGGGCGCCCACGGTGTCGCGGCGGCTGGAACTCATCCCGGCGTGGAACGACGTGACCCTGTCGCAGCCGACCCCCGACGGATTCACCCTGCGCAAGCGCACCGCTGCGGGGCACGCCTGGGTCGGCGTCACCGCCGGAACCCGCGCTGCCGGCTACGCGTATCTCGGTGACATCGACGGCGGAGTCGGGCTGGGTGTTCGCGACTTCTGGCAGTCGTACCCTGTGCAGCTGGATGTGCGGGATGCCGCCACCGAAGAGGGCTCGCTGACCGCGTGGCTGCACTCGCCGGAGGCCGAGCCGATGGACCTGCGGTTCTACCACGACGGCCTCGGCCAGGACGACTACGAGACCCAGCTCGAGGGCCTCGAGATCACGTACGAGGACTACGAGCCCGGGTTCGGTGACGCTCACGGCATCGGCCGAACGCACGAGCTGTGGCTGCGGCCGTACGACGCAACACCGGCGGCGGCGCAGTTCGCGGAGCATGCCGACCTCGTCGCCGACCCGCCGCAGCTCGCCGCCGCGCCCGCGAGCATCCGTTCCGCGGGCGTCTTCGGCGACTGGAGCCTGCCCGAGCGCAGCACGCCAGAGCGGTCGCGGCTGGAGGACCAGCTCGACGCCCTCTTCGCGTTCTACCGCGACCAGGTCGACCAGCGCCGGTGGTACGGGTTCTGGAATTTCGGCGACATCATGCACACCTACGACCCCGACCGGCACGTGTGGCGGTACGACGTGGGCGGTTACGCGTGGGACAACTCCGAGCTCTCGCCCGACCTGTGGCTCTGGTACGCGTTCCTGCGCACCGGGCGCAAGGACGTCTTCCGCATGGCCGAGGCGATGACCCGCCACACCGGCGAGGTCGACACGTATCACACCGGGCGGTTCAAGGGCCTCGGATCGCGGCACAACGTGCAGCACTGGGGATGCAGCGCCAAGCAGCTGCGCATCAGCAACCCCGCCTACCGCCGGTTCTTCTACTACCTCACCGCCGACGAGCGCACCGGCGATCTGCTGCACGAGCTGCGCGACAGCGACCGCACATTCCTGGCGCTCGACCCGACCCGCAAGGTGCGGACGGATGCCGCCACCTACCGCCCGGATCAGCACGCTCTGGCCATCGGGCTGGGCACGGACTGGGGTGCGCTCGCCGCGACGTGGCTCACCGAGTGGGAGCGGTTCGGCGACGAGTGGTCGCGCGACCGGTTGCTCGGCACCATGGCAGACATCGGATCGCTGCCGCACGGCTTCCTCACGGGAGAGGCGCTCTACGACATCACGACCGGCCGCTTCGACACCTCGCGTGACCGCATCGCGGTCTCGCATCTGAGCGCCGTGTTCGGCCTTGTCGAGATGTGCAGCGAGCTGATCGACCTGGTCGACGTGCCCGGATTCCGGGATGCCTGGCTGCAGTACTGCCGCCTGTTCCTCGCCACCGAGGAGGAACAGCTCGCGGCCGTCGGACAGGTGCTCCAGGGCACGAACCTCACGCAGGCGCACAGCCGGCTGCTCGCCTACGTCGCCCACCACACGGGCGATGCCGAACTGGCCGGTCGTGTGTGGCGCGCGTTCGACGCGAGCGGCGAGTTCCTCGCCCGGGGCGACTTCCATGACGCGGATGCCGTGCTGCACGTTCGCACGGTTCTCCCGCCCGAAGTGATCGCGCCCGTCGACGAAGCCGAGCGGGTGTCGACGAACGCTGCGGCGCAATTCGGGCTCGCAGCCATCCAGAACCTGGCCCTCGTGGGCGAGGCGCTCCACACCAACACGCATTCGAAGGAGAAGTGAACGTGAGAAGCATCAAACGCATCGCCCTCGCCGGCACCTGTGTCGCCGGCCTTCTGCTCACCCCCGTCGCAGCCCACGCTGCGACCACCGACACGACGTCGACGACCGACACGGCCACGACGAACGCGGCAAGCCTCCCGCCGGATTCCGCGCTGTCCGTGCTGAACGTGCTGACGCACACGACGTCGCCCGGCTCGCACGCGTACTACATCTCGCCGACCGGTGACGACAGCAATCCGGGAACGAAGGATGCCCCTTTCAAGACCCTGATGCGGGCGCAGGCCGCGGCATCCTCGGGAGACGTGGTCTACATCCGTGGAGGCGTCTACAACGACTTCACGATTCCGGAGACGAACAATCCGTTCGAGGACGTCTACCACTACGTGAACCCCATCTATAAGAGCGGGATCACGTACGAGGCGTACCCGGGCGACCCGAGGCCGGTGTTCGACTTCAGCAATGTGCCGACCGATCAGCGCGTGGCCGCCTTCTACATCCAGACGAACGTGACCGACGTCAACTTCGTGGGATTCGACGTCACCGGCGTCAAGGTCGGTGCGCAGAAGCAGTCTGAGGCGTTCCGGATCTCGGGCGGCGCCAACTTCGTCGACATGGCGGCGTACGGCAACGAGGCCAACGGCTTCTACTACACGATGGACGGCACCGGCGTCGTGCTGAACAGCGACTCGCACGACAACATCGGCCCGACGGCGACGGCGGCCGGGAACACGGACGGGTTCGGCGCCCACGCCAAGAACGTGTGGTTCATCGGCGACCGCTCGTGGCACAACAGCGACGACGGATTCGACAGCATCTCGTCGCACGGCCGGGTCGCGTATATCGACGACTGGTCGTTCGACATGCACGGCAACCAGAACGGCATCGGCGACCAGAACGGCTTCAAGGTCGGCGGATTCGCCTACGCGACCAGCGGACTGCCGGATCCGATCCCGCTGCACACCGTGATCGACTCGCTCGCGGCCGACAACGGCGCGAACAACTTCTACGCGAACCACCAGCCAGGGCAGTCGGCGTACTGGATCAACAACACCGGCTACAAGCCGGGCTACGGCGCCGACTTCAACATGCTGGAACGCGTCAGCCCGACGAGCCCCGACAACATCGCCGGCTACCGGGAGGTGCTGCACAACAACCTCGCGTTCACGGGGCCGCTGACCATGAACGACAACACCCCTGCCGCGAACGAGACGAACAACTCGTGGACGTTGAACGGCGGGCTCGACCTGACGGCATCCGATTTCGAGAGCCTGGACATGCAGCAGCTCACCGCCCCGCGAAAGGCGGACGGAAGCCTTCCCGACGTGAACTTCTTGAAGCCCATCGCCGGCTCGGCGGCGCAGAAGGCCGGGCTCGGCTACCTCGCCGACATGGGCGATGTGTACGCGACGCTGCAGAAGCTCGTCGGCGTGTACGCCCAGTCGGGCGACATCGACGACCAGGGCATCGCCGACAGCCTCGTGTCGAAGCTGCAGGAGCACGAGCTCGGGGCCTTCACCAACGAGCTCGGCGCACAGTCCGGCAAGCACGTGAGCGCCTACGCGGCGGAGACGCTGACCCTGGCGGCGGGCGCGCTCACCGCGTAGGCATCTGCCCCCGCGCCCGTCGAGACTACGGTTCGGCGACCGACACTACGGTCGTCGGCCGTAGTCTCGAGCGTGGAACCATAGTTTCGGCAGCGGAACCGTAGCATCGACGGCCAGACCCTGGCCTCGGGCGTTGCGTCATGCCGGGCCGACCTACTCGAACGCGTCCTTCTCGATCGGCCCGTGCTCGATCGGACCGTGGCCGGGCGCTTCGTCTCCGCTGGAGAAGAGGGGATCAAGCGTGCTGCGGGGCCCGTACTGCGTGGTCGGCTGGGTGGCGACAACGAGCGCGCGTAGCTCGGCGAGGCCGCCGGTGATCGCGCCAGCGGCACGCGCCTGCACGAGCACGTTGCCGATAGCGGTCGCCTCGACGGGGCCGGCGATCACCGGCACCCCGGCGCGATCCGCCGTCGCTTGGCAGAGCAGTGCGTTGCGTGCCCCGCCGCCCACGATGTTGATCGCCGCCAGGGGAGTGCCTGCCAGAGCGGATGCCTGTGCCGCTGCCCGCGCGAACGCATCCGCCAGCGACTCCACGATGCTGCGCACGAACTCGTGCATGCCCCGCGGAACGAGCCCGCCCGCCTCGCGACACAGCTGCTCGACCCGAGCAGGCATGTCGCCCGGTGGCATGAGCCGCGGGTCGTCGATGTCGAACACCGTGAACGGCACGTGCGGCGCGGATGCGGCATCCAGGAGCGCGGCGAGATCAGCGTCCGCGCCTGCCTCCTGCCATGCGCGGACGCACTCGTTGAGCACCCACAACCCCATCACGTTGTGCAGCAACCGCGTCGTGCCGTCGACGCCGCGCTCGTTCGTGAAGCCGGAGTCGCGCGCATCCGCGGTCAGCACCGGCGTCGTCGACTCCACGCCGACCAAACCCCAGGTGCCGCAGGACACGAAGACCGAGCCCGCAACGCCGAGCGGCGTGCCGACGACGGCGGATGCCGTGTCGTGCGAACCGACCGCGACCACCGGCGTCGACTGCGGGAGCCCGGTTCGCTCCGCCGCTTCGGCGCTGAGGGTGCCGATGACGTCACCCGGGCGCACGATGCGTGGCAGGATGCCTGCGGGCACGCCGACGCGCTCCGCAAGTTCGGCATCCCAGCGGGGCTCCGCCTCCGCGGCGGGCACGAGGCCCGTCGTCGACGCGTTGGTCTCCTCCGCCACACGGGCGCCCGTCAGCCAGTAGGCGAACAAGTCGGGAATGAGCAGGATGCTCTCACCCAGCCCCTCGCTGACGAGCCGGTCGGCCGCGAACTGGTACACGGTGTTGAACGGCAGGAACTGCAGTCCGTTGCGCGCGTAGAGCTCCTCGAAGGGCACGAGTGCATGCACGCGCTCGACGCCTCGGGCGGTGCGCGAATCCCGATAGTGGAACGGCGCGGCCATGAGCTGTCCCTCGCGCAGCACGCCGTAGTCGACGGCCCACGAGTCGATGCCGATCGATGCGATGCGCTCGCCGGTCCGCTCGGCGGCAGCACGGGCATCCGTCAGCCCGTTCAGCACGGCCTCGCGAAGCGCGGCGATGTCCCAGTGCAATCCGTCTTCGCGCTGCACCGGTTCGTTCGGGAACCGCGCCACCTCCTCGAGTTCGAGCACCCCGGGGCCGTCACCTGACACCCGGGCGAGGATCACGCGCCCGCTGGTCGCGCCGAGGTCGATCGCGACGACAAGCGTGCCGGCAGTCATCGCAGGAATGCGGCCGCAACGCCCGAGTCGACCGGGACGTGCAGCCCGGTGGTGCGGCTGAGCTCGGGGCCGGTCAGCACGTACACGGCGTCGGCGACGTTCTCGGGCACGACCTCGCGCTTGAGGATGGTGCGGTTGGCGTAGAACTGGCCGAGGTCCTCTTCCTTCACGCCGTACGTGGCGGCGCGGTTCGCCCCCCAGCCGGAGGCGAAGATGCCGGACCCGCGCACCACGCCGTCCGGGTTGATGCCGTTCACCCGCACTCCGTGCTCGCCGAGCTCGACCGCGAGCAGTCGCACCTGGTGCGCCTGGTCGGCCTTCGTTGCGGAGTAGGCGATGTTGTTCGGCCCTGCGAAGACGCTGTTCTTCGACGAGATGTAGACGATGTCGCCGCCCATTCCCTGGGCGATCAGCGCGGATGCCGCGGCCTTCGACACGAGGAACGACCCCTTGGCCATCACGTCGTGCTGCAGGTCCCAGTCCTTCTCGGTGGTCTGAAGCAGCGGCTTCGACAGCGAGAGGCCGGCGTTGTTCACGACGAGGTCGACGCCGCCGAACGCGAGCACGGTGGCGTCGATCGCGGCCTGCACCCCCTCGGCATCCGCCACGTTCGCTGCGACGCCGATCGCGACATCCGTGGTCCCCAGCTCGGCAGCGACGGCCTGAGCCTTCTCCAGGTCGAGGTCGGCCACGACGACGCACGCGCCCTCGGCAGCCAGCCGGGTGGCGATGGCCTTGCCGATACCGGATGCCGCCCCCGTGACGAACGCGATCCGCCCCTGGTGGGTCTTCGGCTTCGGCATGCGCTGCAGCTTCGCCTCTTCCAGCGCCCAGTACTCGATGCGGAACTTCTCCGAGTCCGGGATCGGAGAGTAGGTGGAGAGCGCCTCGGCGCCGCGCATCACGTTGATCGCGTTCACGTAGAACTCGCCCGCGACGCGCGCGGTCTGCTTGTTCGCGCCGAAGCTGAACATGCCGACACCGGGCACGAGCACGATGAGCGGGTCCGCCCCGCGGATCGCGGGGCTGTCCTCGGTGGCGTACGCGTCGTAGTACGCCTGGTAGTCCGCGCGGTACTGCTCGTGCAGTTCCTTCAGCCGTTCGAGCTGTTCCTCGACGGATGCCGTCGCGGGCAGGTCCAGCAGCATCGGCTTGACCTTGGTGCGGAGGAAGTGGTCGGGGCAGCTCGTGCCCAGCTCCGCCAGCGCAGGCGCCTTCTCGGACGCCAGGAAGTCGAGCACGACATCCGAGTCGGTGAAGTGCCCGACCATGGGCTTGTCGTGTGATGCCAGCCCGCGGATCGTGGGAGCCAGCGCCGCTGCGCGCTCCCTGCGCTGGGCATCCGGCAGCGCCTCGTACCCGGCCCGGACGCCGCCGAAGGGGTCGGCCTTGCCGTGCGCATCGATGTACTCGGCGGCGGTGCGGATGATCCACAGCGAATTGGCCTCGGCCTCCTCGGAGGTGTCGCCCCACGCAGTGATGCCGTGGCCGCCGAGGATGCAGCCGATCGCCTCAGGGTTCTCGCGCTTTACGGCGGCGATGTCGAGCCCGAGCTGGAAGCCGGGGCGGCGCCACGGCACCCACACCACCCGGCCGCCGAAGGCATCCTTCGTCAACTGCTCGCCATCGGCGGCGGTCGCGAACGCGATGCCCGAGTCCGGATGCAGGTGGTCGACGTGCGCGGCATCCACCAGCGCGTGCATCGCGGTATCGATCGACGGGGCAGCGCCGCCCTTGCCGTGCAGGCAGTAGTCGAACGCGACGACCATCTCGTCCTCGCGTTCCACCCCCGGGTACACGTTCTGCAACGCACGCACCCGGTCCAGCCGCAGCACCGCCAGACCCTTCTCGGTGAGCGTGCCGAGATCGCCGCCGGAGCCCTTCACCCAGAGCAGGTCGACCTGCTCACCGGTGACCGGATCGGTCTCCGCGCCCTTGGCCGACGTGTTGCCGCCGGCGTAGTTCGTGTTGCGCGGATCGGCGCCCAGGCGGTTGCTGCGCGCGATCAAGTCGGTGACGGCTTGGTTCGTCATGGTGTTCTCCAGTGATTCGGATGATCGTCGGCGCCGTCGGAGTCGGATGCCGCGAACGTGGTCGGTCGGATGCCGCGGGCCCGGTCAGCCGGACGGCGCGAGCCCCGTCAGTCGGACGATGCGAGCCGGAGGATGCGCGCCGCGAACCTCTCGATCGAGGCGGATGCCGCGGCCTCCTCCGGGCGGTTCAGGTGCCCGTGCCCGGTGCCCGGCTCGGTCGAGGCGTCAATGTCGACCCCGGCCGTGCGCAGCGACGCGGCGAATGCCTCGCCCGAGACGCGGAGCTCGTCGACATCGTCGTTGATCATGATGGTGGGCGGGAAGGATGCCAGCTGCTCCGTCGTCGCCAGCCCCGGGACCGCGTAGACCGGCAGATCGTCGGCGGGCGCGGCATCCAGAGGCGCACCGAGATAGTTCTGGTACATCCTGGCGACCGCATCCGGAGCGAAGCGGTCGGCATCCGGGTTCGCGTCGAGTGCGCCGCGCAGCGCGGCATCCGGCCGCGGTTGCACCGCGAGAAGCGTCGGGTAGGCGAGCACGGCGAGCGCCGGAACGGGGCCGTCCTCGTGTGACAGCCGCAACGCCGAGCCGGCGGCGATGTTGCCGCCCGCACTTGCGCCGCCGAGTGCCCAGGGCCCTTCGGCGAGCCCAGACTGCGCAGCCCAGCGGAACGCGAACACGACTTCATCGACCGGCACCGGATAGTGCACGCCCTCTGCCTTCGCAGGCTTCTCCGGCGATGCGAACACTGCCGGCGTCGGCGCCAACCGGTAGCCCACCGACACGACGGTCACGCCGCGTCGCGCGAACTCTTCGGCGACCCAGTCGCCCTCCGGCATGTCGAGGTCGCCGGCGAAGAAGCCGCCGCCGTGCAGCCACACGAGTCCCGGTCCGGCGGGCTCGTTCGGCAGGTAGACGCGTACGCGCAGCGGCCCGTGCGGCCCCTCGATCACGCGATTCTCGACCTGCACTCCGGATGCCCGCGCCGCTTCCGAAGCCGATCCCGTGGTCGACACGGTGCTCATGCTCCCCATCCCGCCTGGGTGCCGCCGACGCGCTCCTCTTCGATCTTCTCCTGGTATCCGGATGCCGCATATGCAGCGCTCGGGTCGCGCGGCAGACCGCGAGACTCGCGCCAATCGGCGAGGTCGGGTCGGACATCCGTGTAGAAGGCGTCCATCACGATGCCGTTGGCCGTCAGCACATCGCCGGCGTTCTGTGCGGCGGTCAGGGCGTCCCGGTCGACGAGCAGAGCGCGGGCGGTCATCTCCTGCACGTTCAGCACGGAGCGGATCTGCCCGGGGATCTTCTTCTCGATGTTGTGGCACTGGTCGAGCATGAACGCCACGTCGGGGTTGGCGTAGCCGCCACCGCGGATCACCTCGAGGATGATGCGGAACAGCTGGAACGGATCCGCGGCCCCGACGATCAGGTCGTCGTCGGCGTAGAACCGCGAGTTGAAGTCGAACGAGCCGAGCTTTCCGAGGCGCAGCAGCTGCATCACGATGAACTCGATGTTGGTGCCCGGCGCGTGGTGCCCGGTGTCCAGGCACACCACCGCACGGTCGCCGAGGGCACTGACCTGGGCGTACGAGGTGCCCCAGTCGGGCACATCGGTGTGGTAGAACGCGGGCTCGAAGAACTTGTACTCGAGCACGAGCCGCTGCCCGTCGCCGATGCGCTCGTAGATCTTCGACAGCGAGTCGTGCAGGCGATCCTGACGGCCACGCATGTCGTCCTGGCCCGGATAGTTCGTGCCATCGGCCAGCCAGATTTTGAGGTCGCGGCTGCCGGTCTCGTTCATGATGTCGATGCACTCGAAGTGGTGATCGATCGCCTTCTGACGGATGCGCGGGTCGGAGTGCGTGACCGACCCGAGCTTGTAGTCGTCGTCTTGGAAGGTGTTCGAGTTGATCGTGCCGAGCGCGACGCCGTTGTCTTCGGCGTGCTTCTTCAGGTCGGAGTACGAGGGCACCTTGTCCCACGGAATGTGCAGCGCAACGCTGGGGGCGAGGCCGGTGTGCTTGTGCACCTGGGCGGCGTCCGAGATCTTCTCGAACGGGTCGCGCGGCGTGCCCGGCGAGCCGAACACCTTGAACCTGGTGCCCGAGTTGCCGAACGCCCAGCTCGGCAGCTCGATCGCCTGACGGCCGAGCAGATCGAGAGTGTCTGACGAGATGGTCATGTGGTTGCCTTTCCTGCCTCGCCCACGACGCCGTGGGCCTGATGTGACGTTTCGGATTCGGATGCCTGCGTGCCGGATGCCCGCGTGCCGGATGCCTGCCGACCGGATGCCTGCGCGTCGGGTGCCTGTGCTGCTGACGACTGCGGAAGCTCCCGCAGCAGCCGCTCGAGGTTGAATACCTCGGGGAGCTGTTCGGATGCCTGGTCGGCTCGACCGTCGAGCGCCACGAAGAAGCGCCCCATGTCCGCCTCCCAGCGTGCCGCAACCTCCGATTGCGCCAGGTAGCGCTCGCTGGCCGCGATGTCGTCTGTCTCGAAGTATCCGACGAGTTCGCCGTCGTCGGCCAGGAACAGCGAGTAGTTGCGGCGTCCGGATGCCTCGATCTCGCGCAGCATCTCTGGCCACACGCTCGCGTGCCTGGCACGGTACTGATCCAGAAGCTCCGGTCGCACCCTGAGCCGGAAGCACACCCGTTGAGTCGACGTCATCGGCATTCCTTTCGCGAGCCATTGAATCGTTTCATAAACGGTGCTCGCTCGCAACCCGCGACGTCCCTTCGCCGCTCGGCCGTTATGCGAGCGTTGCGGAGAGGTGCGGGCGTCGCCCACCGCACTTCCCCACGAATTGTGGTCCGAAGTTGTCGCGTGGCTGCCGTGGAAGCGACACTTCGGGACCGCAATTTCGTTGGCGCGGTCAACCTCGTACAGTGAAGCGGCGTTCCATCTCCCGGCCTACACGTATACGGCGTGAGATGATTCGTTTCACACGCCCGGCGTAGTCAACCTCGAAGGCAGAGCGGCCGCGAGCACCGGACCGGGCGTCAGGAGGTCTCTCATGGTGAGTGTGCGCGATGTCGCCATCGCGGCCGGCGTCTCAGTGGGCACCGTCTCGAACGTGCTCAACCGGCCGGAGCGCGTCGCTGCGTCCACCGTCGAGCGGGTCAACGCGGCGATCGCCGATCTCGGCTTCGTGCGCAACGATGCGGCGCGCCAGCTGCGCGCGGGGCGCAGCAGAAGCATCGGGCTCATCGTTCTCGACGTCGGCAACCCGTTCTTCACCGACGTGGCGCGGGGCGCGGAGGGGCGGGCATCCGAAGACGGATTCTCCATACTGCTCGGCAACAGCGACGAGGCCACCGCTCGCGAGGGCGCCTACCTCGACCTGTTCGAGGAGCAGCGCGTGCACGGTGTGCTGATCAGCCCGGTCGCCGACGACCTGCCGAGGCTTCGCAAGACGCGGGATCGGGGCATCCCCGTCGTGCTGGTCGACCGCGAGGCGCCGGACCGCAGCTTCTCCTCGGTCGCCGTGGACGACGTCGCGGGTGGCCGCACCGCCGTCGAGCACCTCATCGAGATCGGCCGCAGGCGAATCGCCTTCGTGGGCGGGCCGGACTCGATCAGGCAGGTGGCCGATCGTCTCTCCGGAGCGCGTATCGCTGCATCGGAGCGTGCGGGCGCGGCGCTCGAGTACGTTCCCACGTCCTCCCTGACCGTGCGGGCCGGCGCCGAGGCCGGCGCCGAACTGCTGGCGCGCGAGGCATCCCGTCGTCCGGATGCCGTGCTCGCCGCGAACGATCTGGTGTCGATCGGCGTGCTGCAGGCGGCGATCGCGGCGGGCATCCGTCCCCCCGACGACCTCGCGATCATCGGCTACGACGACATCGACTTCGCCGCCGCTGCGACCGTTCCCCTGAGCTCGATGCGGCAGCCCGCCGCGCTGATCGGCCACACCGCCGTCGACCTACTCCTCGGGGAGGCAGAGCGGGGAGAGGGTTTCGAACCGAAGCAGATCGTCTACCAGCCTGAACTCGTCGTGCGCGAGTCGACCGCGGGCTGAACCGTCGGCCCGCGCCGGTCATCTCGATTCCGCTGTCGCATAGTGCGGGTTCGGATGAGCGACACCCGCAATCCGGGCAGCTGAACCGCGCCAAGCGGCCGACTTCACCGAGAGGATCCACATGAAGCAGCACGACCGAGCGCTGGCCGCGTACGTCGACGGCTTGCGGGGGGATCCCGACGTGCTCGCCGTCATCGTGGTCGGCTCGGTGGCGCGAGGCTCGGAGCGCGAGGACTCGGACGTCGACGTCTACCTCGTCGTCACCGACGAGCGCTTGGCGCGCGAGACGGATGCCGGCCGCTTTGCCTGGACCGCCCGCCACGGCCTCGACTACCCCGGCTCGTATATCGACATCAAGCTGGCCAGCCCGGCATATCTCCGAACGGCCCTCGAGAGCGGCGACGACCCGACCAGGGCATCCTTCGCGGGAGCCAGGGTCGCATACTCCGCCGTTGCCGGGCTCGACGACCTCGTGAAGAGGATCGCCGCCCTTCCGGATGCCGCATGGAACGAGCGCGTGCGATCGCACGTCGCGCAGGCGCGGCTCTACGGCGGCTACTTCCTCGTACAGGGTGCCGAGCGAGGCGACGAGTTCCTCGTGCGTCACGCATCCGTGCACCTCACGCTCGCCGCCGCGCGCGCTGCCCTCGCCGCTGCGCACGTGCTCATGCCCGGGCCCAAGTACATCTCGAAGCTCGTGCGAACGGTGCCGACGCCGGACGGGTTCGTTCAGTCCTGGGACCGGGCGGTGCAGGAGCCAGGTACGGAGAGTGCATCAGACCTGCTGAACCGGCTGATGGAGTGGCTGGGCGCCGGCGCCACCCCCGACGAGACGCTCTCGACGTTCATCAGGGACAACGAACTCACCTGGCTGCGCGGGGGAGCGCCCGCCGAGTACTTCTGACCGGCATCCGTCGGCCGCGCAAGCAGCCGGCCCGGGTCATCCCTTCACGGCGCCGCTGGTCATGCCGGCCACGATCTGACGGTTGAAGAAGATGTACATGATCAGCGGCGGGATCGTGATGAGCAGGATGTTCATGAACAGCAGGTTGTACTGGCTCACCGACTGGCTCTGAAAGTTGTAAAGCGTCAGCTGCACGGTGGGGTTGGCGCTGCTCGGCAGGAAGTACAGCGGTCCGGTGAAGTCGTTGAACACCGCGACCGCCTGCACGACCACGACCGTAACGACCACGGGCCGAAGCAGCGGCAGGATCACGCGGAAGAACAGCCGCATCGGCCCGGCGCCATCGATGATGGCCGCCTCGTCGAGCTCACGCGGAATGGTCGCGACGAACGCCCGGAACAGCAGGATCGAGAACGGGAGCCCGAGCGTCGCCTCGATCAGGATCATGCCGGGCAAGGTGTCGAACATCCCGACGCCCTGTAGCACCCAGATGGTGGGAACGACCGCGGGCGGCACGATGAGTCCGGCCAGCACCAGGAAGTTGACGAGCGGATTCAGCCGCGTCCGCCTGCGGTGCAGCAGGTAGCCGCACATCGCCGAGAACACGACCATGATGGCCACGCTCGCGATCGTCAGGATGAAGCTGTTGATGAACGCCGCGAGCACCTGGTAGCTGTTGTTCTGGATCACCGCCACCAGGTTCTGCCAGAACTGCCAAGTGGTGGGCAGGTCGAAGCCCATCAGCCCGGCGTCTTTCGGGTCCTTCGCCGCCTGCAGCAGGATGAAGATGAACGGCACCAGGAACACGACGATCGAGACCAGGATCGCGATGATGCCGATGAGGTACTTGCGGGCGAACCGGCGTGCGGTCATTGGACGCCGCGGCGGATGCAGGCGGCCGCTCGCGCCGCGCGGAGCTGTGGTGATGGCTCTGGTGACGGTCACAGTTCCGCCTCCCTTCGGTTGAGGAACCATTGAACGGGCAGCATGATCGCCGTGACGACGAGGAAGAGGATGACGTTGCCCGCCGTCGACAGGCCGAAGAAGCCGGCCTGGTACTGCTTGTAGATCACCGACGCGATCACGTCGCTGGAGAAGCCGGGTCCGCCGTTGGTCATCGCCCAGATGAGGTCGAACGACCGCAGGCCGCCGATGAGCGACAGGATGATCACGGTCGCCATCGCGGGTCGCACGAGCGGGAGCGTGATGTTGCGGAACACGTTCCACGACCCCGCGCCATCCACCCGAGCTGCTTCGAAGTACTCGGAGGGGATGGCGACGATCCCGGCCATGAAGATGAGCGTGGCGATGCCGACGCCCTTCCAGATGTCGACGCCCGCCACCGTGAGCAGGGCGAGATGCGGATCGGTGTACCAGCCCGGCTGGGGCAGGTGGAAGAACCCGAGCACCTGGTTCACGACGCCGTGGAACGGGTTCAGGAGCGCCTTGAACGTCAGGCCAACGCCCACCGTCGAGACCAGCACGGGGAAGAACACGACGGCGCGGAGGTAGCCGCGGCCGAACGTCGCCCCGGTCAGGAGCAGCGCGAGGGCCAGCCCGATCACGACCTTCGCCGCCGAGGTGACGAACCCGTAGATGAACGTGTTGACGAACCCTTGCGTGAGGGCAGGCGTCTGGAAGAACTGCACGAAGTTGCCGAAACCGATGAAGGTCTGGCTGAACAGGGTCCATCTGGTGAGAGCGAAGTAGAACGACGAGAACGTCGGTATCGCGAAGAAGATGAGGTAGAGCACGCCCGCCGGAATGTAGAACCACGACGGATAGGGGCTGCGGATGCCGCGGCGGTCGCTCTTCGACCTGCGCGGCGTTCTCGTGGGGGTGGCTGGATCGATGGTCACGGATGCGGTGGTCATAGGCACTCCTTGCTATGAGAGCGAGGGCCGACGGTGTGAGACGCCGGCCCCCACTCTCGTTGGATCCTTACGGCACTTCGGCGGATCACCAGCCCTTGATGCCGAGTTGCTGTGCCTGAGCCTTCACATCCTGGTCGTACTGCTGGGCACCGACCGTGGCGGTCGTGCTCTGCGATCCCACCGCGATCAGGATCGTCTCGAGGTTCGGTCCCTTGATGGGCGAGAGGAACTCGAGTGCCGGGCTCGCCTTGTCTTCCTTGATGTAGTTCTGCACATCCTTGATGAAGTCAGGAGCGTTCGACGGAAGCTTGCACGCGCTGGTCGCGTACGGGCCCGCCGCGGCGCCCGTCTGGTTCTGGATCGTGCAGCCCTGCGGCGAGTTCGCGAACGCCACGAAGTTCTTCGCGGCCTGCAGCTTGTCGCCGGTCGTCGTGCTCGCGATGTACAGCGCGTTCGGCTCCCACAGCGTCAGCGACGTGTACTTCGCATCCGGCGAGGGGATCGGGAAGACGCCGATGTCGTTGATCTTGTCCGGTTCGTCCTGCTGGACGGTCGCCATGGCCGACGTCAGCATCGGATACTGGGCCGCCTTGCCGGTGGCCAGCGCATCCATCGCCTGCGCGTTGGTCATCGACGCGTAGTCCTTGTTGACCAGGCCGTCGGCGACGATCTCGGCGGTGTGCTGGAATCCCTCGAACGCCGGCTGATTGACGTACTTGGCGCCGCCGGTGTTGTTGGTGTAGTTCTTCGCCCAGTTCGGGTCCTGCTTGTTGATGTTGGCGAAGTCGCCGAGCACCAAGAGCTGGCTCGTCCAGGTGTCGCCGAACGACTGCAGGATCGGTGTCACGCTCGGGTCGGAGGACTGGATCTTCTTGCTGTTGGCGATGAACTCATCCCAGGTGGTCGGGATCGAAAGGCCCAGCTGCTGATAGATCTTCTTGTTGTAGAGGATGCCTCCCGCCGACCCGGTGCCCAGCGGCGCTCCGTAGATCTTGCCGTCGACCGAGACGACCTGCTTGAAGTTCTTGTCGAGGTCGCTCACCCAGCTCTCACCACTGAGGTCGACCATGCTCGTCTTCGGGTTGAGCGCCTGGAACAGCGAGCCCGAGTTGTAGTGGAAGACGTTGTCCATCGTCTTGGTCGACAGCTTGGTCTTCATCAGGTTGTCGCCCTGGGTTCCGGTGGGCTGAGTGTCCATCTTCACGTGGACGTTCGGGTACTTCTTCTCGAACCCGGCGATCAGCGCTTTGCCCTGGGCGGTGTCGGCTGCATCGTTTCCGGTGAGGTAGGTGATGGTCACCTTGGCGCCGGAGTTGCCGCCGGTGCTGCCGAAGCCGCTGCAGCCCGCGAGCGTGAGGGCGACGGCTGCGACTGATGCGGTCGCCACGAGGGCGCGCCGCAGAGGGGAAAACTTCATCCCGTTACCTCCTTGTAATGCGAGTCGGTTCGTTCCGCTCGCCACGGGGAATTCTTCGAACCGCAATTGAAGCGATTCAATAGCTCGAACATTACGACCCCTTGCGCACGTGGTCAAGCCGCAATCGAGGAGCCCTATCACGATCACGTAACGCCGAGCACGCGCGGCATGCTCCCTTATGCCCCGAAGCGTCAGCAGGAGCGGCACGACATTGACTCTTACCCTGAATCGTTTCAGGATGAGACGGCACGTTCTCACTGCTGCAGACGCGAAAGGACCGCCATGCCGGTGCCTCCCGACCCCATTCGAGTCGACGTCGGGACGGGTGGTGAAGCCTCGCCGACGAGAGATGCCGACGCCCTGCTCGCGGGGTTCGCGGCTCCGGCGCCAGGGGCCAGACCCATGATGCGCTGGTGGTGGTTCGGCCCGGATGTCTCGCGGTCCGACATCGTGCGCCAACTGAATGCGGTGGCGGATGCCGGGCTCGGCGGGGTCGAGGTCGCGTATGTGTACCCGCTCAGCCGGGTCGAGCATCCGTTCCTGTCTGCAGGGTTCCTCGACGACCTGCGGTTCGCCGCCGACACGGCAGAATCGCTCGGGCTGCGGTTCGACGTCACGCTGGGCAGCGGATGGTCGTTCGGTGGTCCGCACGTCACGGCGGAGACTGCGTCGCGGAAGCTGCTGTGGGATGTGCGCGAGATCGGCGGAGACTCGGTGCGGATCGGCGCGCATCCGCGGTGGCCGGGCGAGGAACTCGTCACCGCGTACGTCGGGGAGGGATCCCTTCAGGAGCCGCCGGCGTCGTTCGAGCGCCTTGCGATCGAAGCAGCGCCATCCGACGGTGCTTTTGCGCTCGTGCCGGCCGGGCGGACTCCACGGCTCGTCGCGCTCGCTTGGTCGGTCCCGACCGGGCAGCAGGTCAAACGCGCCGCAGCCGGTGCCGAAGGACCGGTACTCGACCACTACTCGGCAACGGCGGTGCGCGACCACCTCAAGGCGGTCGCCGATCCGCTGGTGGATGCCGTCGGCGCCGACCGCATCGGATCCGTCTTCTGCGACAGCCTGGAGGCCTACGACGCGGACTGGACGCCCACTCTGCCTGCCGAGTTCCGCGAACGGCGCTCCCGCGACCCGCTGGACGAGCTCTGGAAGCTCCGCTTCGACGCGCCAGGCGCAGACCGGTTCCGTGCCGAGTTCTACGAGACGCTCTCCGACCTGTTCGAGGAGAACTTCCTGACGCAGATCAGGGAATGGGCCGCGGAGCGGGGAGTGCCGTTCCGGGTGCAGAACTACGGTGTTCCGCTCACCCGGCTCAGCTCGTATCGCGCCGTCGACATCATCGAGGGTGAGGGCTGGGGATGGCGCGGGGTGACGCAGACGCGCTGGGCGGCATCCGCTGCACACCGGTTGGGCCGCGACATCGTCTCGGCCGAAGCGTGGACCTGGGTGCACTCGCCCTCGCTGCGTGCCACCCCGCTCGATCTCAAGGGCGAGGCGCACGAGCACTTCCTGCTCGGTGTGAACCACCTGATCGGCCACGGCTGGCCCGCATCGCCTGCTTCCTCCGGCGCAGACCTCGGGAGGCTGTTCTACGCATCCGGAGCGCTCGACGACCGCAACGCGTGGTGGCCTGCCATGCCGGCCCTCGCCGAGTACCTGACCCGGCTGTGCTGGCTGCTCCGCCAGGGACGCCCGGTCGCCGACGTGACGCTCTACCTGCCGTCCGCTGACGCCTACGACATGCTCGGGGTCGCCCAGGGCGGGACGCTCGACCTGTGGCGCACGGCCCGCGACATCATCGGCGACGTGATCCCGGGGGCGATCCGCGATGCGGGGTTCGACTTCGACCTCGTCGACGATCGGATGCTCGAAACACTCGACCCGGCAGCGGTCGCCGCCACGGGGCCCGTGGTGCTTCCGCACGTCGAACGCCTGCCAGAGGGCACGCGTGGCTGGCTTCGTGCCGTGCACGAGGCCGGCGGCACGGTGATCGATGTGCGTCGCGAGCCGGCGGCCACTGATGACTCATCGACCTGGCGCGTGACCACCGATGACGCGCTGGGCGGCGAACTGCGCGCGACTGCGACGCCTGACCTGCGCATCGAGCCGTCGTGCACCGATATCGGGTTCGTGCACCGCCGCGTCGACGACGTCGATGTCTACTTCGTCGCCAACACAGGAGTGCAGGGCCGCCGGTTCTCGGTGAGTCCGCGTGCGACCGGGATGCGCTGGCAGCTTTGGGATCCGCAGACCGGGCTGGTCACCGGCGAGGGCGACGGGCCCGTCGTCCCCCTCGAGCTGGCGCCCTACGAAGCGCGTGTACTCGTGCTCACCGGAACCGAAGCGGGATCGAACTCGGCGACCGGGAATGCGTCGCGAGCCGGTGCGGTGAGCAGGGGCGAGCATCCACTCGGCGACGAGGCGCGCCCGTGGACGGTGACGTTCCCCGGCGAAGGCGCGTCGCCCGTCGCGCTCCCGCACGACTGGAGCGAGGAACGGCCGTACTTTGCGGGAACGGCGACCTACGAGCACGTATTCGACGCGACGGCGCTCTGGGGTGACGAACGGCCGGCACGCGTCGAGCTCGACTTCGGTGAGGCGGCGCCGGTGCGCACGGACGAAGCCGCCGAGCGGGGCATGCGCGGAGCATCCTTCCGGGCGATGGTGGAGCCGCCGGTCCGCGAGATCGCCGTCGTCGCCGTGAACGGCGTGGAGTGCGGCACGCTCTACGCTCCGCCGTATCGTCTGGATGTGACGGGCGCGCTCCGACCGGGCGACAACGTGCTGAGCGTCACGGTCGGCAACGCCACGGCCGCGGCGCTCGCCGCGCCAGACGTCGTGCAGGCACTCGAGGCGGATGTCGCGGCGTCGCACGAGCGGTACGGAGTGCGGTTCCGCATGCAAGACGTGGAGCATGCGGCGGACGGGCTACGGTCGGGGCTGCTGGCGGTTCCGACGCTGCGCTGGGAGGGGTCGCGATGACAGAGCTGGTGTGTGCGCCGATCACGCCGTTCCGTGAGGACGGCGAGCTGGATCTGCCCGGCCTGAGGACGCTGTTCGAGGCGATCCGGGCATCCGGGATCGAGAGCGTGTTCACCCCAGGCACGACCGGGGAGTTCACGGCACTGAGCGATGACGAGCGACTCGCGGTGATCCAGTGCGCTCTCGAGGTGTTCGGTGCCGACAGCGTCTACGCGCACGTCGGTGCCGCGACCGCGCGGCAGGCGGTGGCGCTCGCTCAGGCAGCGTGGGACAGCGGAGCGACACGGCTGGCCGCGATCACTCCGTACTACCAGACGGCCGGCCCGATCGCCGTCGCAGAGTACTACCGGCAGCTCGCCGCCGCCGTTCCGGACGCCGAGGTCTACGTCTACGTGTTCCCGGCCCGCGCAACGACGACGGTGTCCCCGCACGAACTGGCCGCCCTGGCCGCGACCTCCGGCATCGCTGGTGCGAAGATCTCCGGGCTCTCGACCGGGCAGATGTCCGAGTACATCCGTGCCGCGCCGCCGGGCTTCCGCGTACTCGCGGGCAACGACGCCGACCTCGTTCGCCTGGCCGGCCTGGGTGGTGCGGGAGTCGTGTCGGGAGTGTGCGGGGTGTTCCCCGAGCCGTTCGTCGCGGCCGCTTCAGCTCTGAACGCCGGGGAGGATGCCTCTGCCTGGCAACCCGCGATCGACCGGGCGGTGGAGGCGGTGGGTGGCGGCGACATCCGGCTGCTCAAGGCAGGGCTTGAAGCGCGCGGCCTGCCGGCCGGTCCGGCGCGCGTGTCGCTCGATCCACCCACGGAGGAGCGACTGGCTCTGCTGCATCGAGCGCTCGGCGGCTGACTGCTTGCCGGCGGCGTTGCGCGGTGCATGCGCCCGTCGGCCGACGCCCGTCGATCTGCGCCCCCATTGACCCGCGGGCCGAACAGTGCCACTCTGACTCACGAATTGAAGCGCTTTAAGCGCGGCGGCATCCATGGGGATCGCCGGATTCGTCACGAAGGAGTGAAGTGCGTATCGACATGACACGACGAGTTCGAAGGCTCGTCTCGCTTCTCGGTGCCGGAGCGCTGGTCGCCTCCGGTCTCGCCTTGGTTCCGGCGGCCGCCTTGGCATCGCCCGACCAGTCCCAGCAGTGCCCCTGGATGGACACCCACAAGTCGGCAAGCGTGCGAGCCCGCCTGCTGCTGAACGCGAGCTCGCTCGAGCAGAAAGAGCGTTGGCTGGTCGAACAACCCGCCAACGAACCGGGCGTCACCTCGTTCACCTCGTTCACCTCGTTCGCCACCGGTGTCACCGTCACGTATCCGAAGCAGGTCGCCTGCACGCCGAACGTGACGTACACGGACGGGCCCGACGGGGTGCGGGGAGTGGATGGCGTCACCGCATTCCCGTCGCAGATCGCGCTCGCCGCGACCTGGGACCAGAGCCTCGCCTATCAGAAGGGTAAGGCGCAGGGGCAGGAGGCCTTCGAGAAGGACAAGAACGGCGTGCTCGGGCCCATGGTGTTCAGCAGCCGCACTCCGCTCGACGGACGAACGCCGGAGGCGCTCGGCGAGGACTCGCTGCTGAGCGGTGACATGGCATCCGCGATGGTGAACGGCATGCAGAGCAACGCCGACGAGCCCGTCATGGCCGACCTCAAGCACTACCTAGCGAACGAGCAGGAATTCGACCGCAACAACCTGTCGTCGAACATGGATGAGCGCACGCTGCAGGAGGTGTACAACCTTCCGTTCGGCATCACGCTGAGCAAGTCGGCTCCTGCCAGCGTGATGTGCGCGTATCCGCGCATCAACGGCACCTACTCGTGCCAGAACTCGCTCCTGACGACCGCGCTGCGGGGGCAGTTCGGGTTCCAGGGCTACACGGTCTCCGACTTCTTCGCCATCCACTCGACGGCCCCGTCGTTGAAAGCGGGTCTCGACCAGGAGCTCAACGCACCGATCTACTACACGCCGGCCCTGCTCCAGCAGGCGCTCGACTCCAAGCAGATCACGCTGCGAGACATCGACCAGGCGGCGTTCCACGTCGTGCGGGCGTACATCGCGGCCGGGCTGTTCGATCATCCCGTCCCGTCCACGCCGCTCGCGGACGTGTCGACCGCGGCCCACAAGGCGCTCTCGGAGCGGGAGGCGCAAGAGGGCACCGTGCTGCTGAAGAACGCGGGCGGCGCGCTGCCCCTGAACCCTCAGAGTGGAGAGTCGATCGCAGTGATCGGCGCCACGGCATCCGCCATGCCAACGAACGGCATCAGCGCGAAGACGGTCTGCAGCCAGAACGGGTTCGGAGGGTCCATCACCTCGACGACCATGAACTGCGAGGAGGTCTCCGCACCGCTGGATGCCATCACGGCGAGGGCCGCTAAGGCGGGCGCGAGCGTCACCTTCAACGACGGAACCGATCCGGCCTCCGCGGCCGCGGCGGCGGCATCCGCGCAGACGGCTATCGTGTTCGCCTACCAGAAGACGGGTGAGGGCAAAGATCTGGCGAACCTCGACCTGCAGGGGAACGGGGATGCGCTGATCGACGCGGTCGCCTCGGCGAACCCGCACACGATCGTGGTGCTGGAAACCGGCAGCGCGGTCGTGATGCCGTGGCTGAACAAAGTGGCCGGCGTGGTCGAAGCCTGGTATCCGGGCGACCGGCAGGGGCCCGCCCTGGCGTCGCTGCTGTTCGGGGATGCGAACTTCTCCGGGCGGCTCCCGATGACCTTCCCGGCTTCGGTGACCGACATTCCGACCAGGACGGCGGCGCAGTATCCCGGGATCGTCGACTCCGCAGGTGTGGATCAGGTCTCGTTCAGCGAGGGTCTCGCTGTTGGATACAAGTGGTACCAGTCGCAGAAAATCGCCCCGCTGTTCCCGTTCGGCTTCGGTTTGAGCTACAGCGACTTCGCGTACTCCGGACTGCGGGTGGATCCGCAGGGCGGCTCCGTCACCGTCACCGTCAACGTGAAGAACACCAGCAGCGTGACCGGCACCGTCACACCGCAGGTCTATCTCACGCTGCCGCCGGCATCCGGTGAACCGGGCAGTCGGCTGGTCGCATTCGATCGTGTGACCGTTCCGGCCGGGCAGAGCCGTCAGGTGAGTCTTACGATCGATGCGGGTGCGAGCAATCATCCGTTCTCGATCTGGAACACCCGGTCACACCGCTGGTCGATCGTGCACGGGCAATACGGAGTCGGTGTGGGCGGTGACGCGCAGGCCCAGGCGCTGAGCGCATCCTTCCGATTCTGACCGGTCGCGCGTTGCCGCTTGAGCGAGCAGAGAAGAGCCCCGGCTTCCGTCGCACCGGACGGCCGGGGTTCTTCGGCGATACGGCTCAGCCCGTTGCGGGAACGACCCGTTGGCGGCCGACCGTGCTCTCGCGCACGATCAGGCTGGGCTCGAGCACAACCGTGCGGTGCTGGTGCGTCTCGGGCGGCTCACGCAACTCGGCAAGCATGAGATCGACTGCGACCGCACCCATCTCCTGCCCGCGCAGGGTCACCGAGGTCAAGGGAACCGCGCCGCCCCACGCCACGGAGTTGTGGTCGCATCCCATGACGGCGACGTCTTCGGGCACGCGGATGCCCGCTGCCCTGAACTCGCTGATGATCGCCATCGCAAGTAGGTCGGTGACGGCGAGCACGGCATCCGGACGGTCTTCCCTTGGCATAGCGACGAAGGCGGCACCTGCCGCGGATCCGCTGGGGGGATTGAGGTCGGCGGTTTCGATGTCGAGAAGCTGAACCTCGCCGTGGGCTTCCTCGATCGCGCGCAGCACACCTTTGCGTCTCTGGGCGACCGGCTGGAGGGGATTCAGGCCGCCCACGAACGCGATGCGGGTGCGACCGAGCTGGATGAGATGCCGCGCCGCGAGATAGCCCACCTGCTCGTTGTCGATGAGCACCGTGCAGCAGTCGTCGCCGTCGGCGGCGTAATTGACGAGCACGACCGGTATCGAGTGATCGCGCAGGAACCGGATGCCCTCATGCGGTTCGTGGATCGGCGCAAGGAGCACCCCTGCCGCGCGCGCGTGCTGAAGGAATTGCAGGTGCGCGAACTGCTGGTCCTCGTCGTTGACGCTGTCTGCGAGCTGGAGAACGAAGCCGTGCGCCCGGGCCGGGCCCTGAGCGCCTCGCGTGATGTCGACGAAGAGCGAGTTCATCAGGTCGATGACCACGAGTCCGAGGACGGTGCTCGTGCCAGAGGCGAGCGTGCTCGCCGCGCCGTTGCGCGTGAACCCGAGCTCCTCGATGGCGCTGACGACCCGATGCAGGGTCGCCGGTGCCACCTTCTCGGGATGGTTGAGCGCATTCGAGACGGTTCCGGCGGATACTCCTGCACGCGCGGCGACATCCTGCAGCTTGGGCTGCCGCCGCGCTCGCGTGGAGTCGGCGCGCGCTCGCATGGCGCCAGCCTAATGCCCGACGGGGCGCGGGGTTGCAGCGCTTCAATCGATCGGGTGCTCGTCCACGAGTCCGGCGCGGGAGTCAGGCCGGCAGCGACACCGTCGCGGTGGCGCGCCCACCGGTCAGCGGCCTGTCCTCCTGGCCGGGCAGGCGCAGGATGCCGTCCACGCCGTCGGGCAGCTCGGCGTCCACCGTCAGTTTTCCTTCGTCCAGTGTCCAGTGCACGGCGACGCGGCCGTGCCGGGTCTCCAGCGCGGTCTCCACATCGGTGAGGCCGCCGCCCGGTTGCGGCGCGACCAGCACTGACGAGTACCCGGGTTCGAGCGGGGCGATGCCGCCGACGACGCGATGCATCCAGTCCGCGACGGCTCCGAGCGCGTAGTGGTTGAAGCTCGTCATCTGGCCGGGGTTGATGGTGCCGTCGGGCAGCATCGAGTCCCAGCGCTCCCACACAGTTGTCGCGCCCATCGTCACCGGGTACAGCCACGACGGGCACTCGCGTTCGAGCAGCAGGCGATACGCGGCATCCACGTGCCCGGTCTTGGTGAGGGCATCCGTGATGAACGGCGTGCCGGCGAAGCCGGTCGAGATGCGGTACTGGGCCTGTTCGGCGAGTTCCGCCAGGCGGCGCCCGGCGAACTCCTCGTGTTCGGGGCTCAGCAGCCCGAACGCGATGGCAAGCGAGTACACGGTGGTGCAGTCGCTCTTCACCACGCCCTGCTCGTCGACGTACTCGTCGTTGAACGCCTGGTGCAAACGTGTCGCGATCCTGTCGAATTCGGCGAACTCCTCGGTCAGGCCCAGCACCTTTGCGACGTCGGCGACGATACGGGCCGACCGGTAGGCGGATGCCGTCGCGACGACCCCCTTGTCGGCCTTAGCGCGTGCCGGGTCCTCCGGCGGAGCATCGGGGTCGAGCCAGTCGCCGAACTGGAAGTTGGCGTCCCACACGCCGCTTGGGGAGAGCAGCGACTCGACCCGTCGCACGTGCGCGGCCATCGAGCCGAACTGGCGCTGCAGCACGTCGGTGTCGCCGTACGCCTGGTACAGCGTCCACGGCACCCAGACCGCGGCGTCGCTCCAGATCGCGGTCGAGTCGACCCGGCCGAGATCGCTCGGCTCCTCCCGGTCGGCGAACTTGAGCACGTCGGGAATGACGAACCCGACGATGCCATCGTGATGCTGCTGCTCCAGATCGAGGTCGACGAGCCAGTCAGAGAGGAAGGAGTCGACATCGAACAGGAAGGCCGCGGTCGGCGCGAACGCGGCGATGTCGCCCGTCCACCCGAGCCGCTCGTCGCGTTGCGGGCAGTCGGTCGGCACGTCCACGAAGTTGCCCCGCATGCCCCACACCACGTTCTCGTGGAACCGGTCGAGCAGCGGATCGGATGTCGTCATCGTCCCGATGCGCGTCAGCTCGGAGCCGATCACCACGGCGGTGACGGCCGCGGGATCGAACTCGCCCGGCCATCCGCTGATCTCCGCGTACCGGAAGCCGTGGAACGTGAACGTGGGCTCGAACTCATCGTCGCCGCCGCTCAGGATGAACCGGTCCGTGGCCTGCGCGGTGCGCAACGGACGCGTCCCGAGTTCGCCGTGCTCGAGCACCTCGGCGTGCTTCACCGTGATCTCGGTGCCGGCCGGTCCTTGCACGCGCAGGCGCAGCCATCCGACGAGATTCTGACCGAAGTCGAGGAGCGTCTTGCCCGACGGCGACGTGATCACCTCAGCGACGGGGATCTCGTTCCAGCGCTTCACGTGCGGGCCGATGTAAGGCGCAAGGGTCGAGGCGTCGAACTCGACGGTGTGCACTCCCACCCAGTCGTCGCCCGTGAATCCCGGATGCTTCCACGCATCGTCGAGGCGGCGCGCGTCGATCGTCTCGCCGTCGTACAGGTCGTTGGCGAGCACCGCGCTCGGCCCGCTCTTCCAACTCTCGTCGGTGGTGACGAGCTGGCGGCTCCCGTCGGCGAACTCGATCTCGAGCTGGGCGAACGCACCGAGCTCTGAACCGTAGAACCAGCCGCGGCCGGTCCAGCCCAGGCGGCCGCCGAACCAACCCTTGCCGAGCGCCAGCGCGATCACGGTGCGAGCCTCGATCAATTCGGTCACGTCATAGGTCGCGTACCGCAGCCGCCACTCGTAGCTGCTCCACCCCGGCGTCAGCACGTCGTCGGAGACGGCTCGGCCGCTCAGCCAGGCCTCGACGATGCCCCGGGCGGTGAGCGTGAGCGTCGCCTTCTGCACCGCCCCGTGCCCTTCATCGAGGTCGAACTCGCTGCGGAGCAGCGGCGCTGAATCGAATGCCGAATCGGGGGCGATCATCTGGGCGTGCCACGTCATTGTGCTGGGCTCTCTCTGCAAGACCGGGAAGGTATATTGAAACGCTTCAAAGAAGGCGCTCCATCCGACGCTAGAAGCCGGTCCTCGTCGTGTCAAGCGCAGCGTTGTGACGATTCAATCGTCGCATCCAGACGCATCGCCCTCTCGTGGCGAACCGGCGACGGCGGTTTCACGCTCGAGGCATCCGTGCCGGAAGGCGTGCCTGCCACGATCGTCCTGCCCGACAGCAGCAGCCGCGACGTGCGCGGAGGAGATCACAGCTTCAGCTGCTGAGGCAGAGGCGCGCGGTGCCGCGCTTCTGTCGGGCAACTGCTCAACGACCTGTGCTGCTGCCGGTGGCGTTTCTGCGTGGCAGAGACACGCGCCTACTGGCCAGGGGCGGTGCCGCCCCGCAATTGCGCCAGGGCGAGGTCGAGGAGGTCGTCTAGGTATTCGGCGCCGTCGACTGTACGCGGCTCGTGGAGGTGGCCGGTGATCTGCAATGCGGCAAGACCGTGCAGCAGCACCCACAGTACGGTGGCCAGCTCCCTCGTCGGAGCCGGTCCCAGGACCCCTGAATTCTGGGCCTGTCCGACCAGTTCCTCGACCGCGTTCATGGCGTCGTCGGCTGCGGCTTCGAGTTGCGGCGTCGGTTGCGAAATCGGTGCATCGCCGAAGATCAGCTGATAGTGGTGCGGGTGCGTCATCGCATAGGTGAGGTAGGCACGGCATCCTGCCCGCAAGCGAGCCACGGTCCCGCCGCTCTGTGCCGATCCGCCAGACCGTGCCGCCTCTTTCCGGACTTGCTCAGCCATCTGGGTGAGGGCACGCTCCGCCAACGCCATGAGCAGTGCCGCCTTGTCGCTGAAGTGCCGGTATGGCGCCGATCTCGACACGCCTGCCGCATCACCGACCGCGCGCAGTGTCACGGCGTCCGGGCCGCCGGACTCGAGCAATTCGCCTGCTGCCGAGAGGATGCCCGCACGCGTCGGCGCGGAGTCACGCGGACTCATGGTTCAACGATATCGAATGTTGACAATGTCCACTATAGGCGTATGCTGACAACGTCAACATTAGATCGCCTCGACAGGCACCTAACACTTAAGGACAACGACATGAGCACCAGCACCGATTTCGAGACGGAATACCTGCGGACGTGGACCGAGGCCGACCCGACTCGTCGTCGCGAAGTCATTGAAAGCGTATGGACGCCCGATGGGCGGATGTCGGTGTCCTCACTCGATATCACCGTCGAAGGAGTCGACGAGATCGCGGCGCACATCGGCCGCGTTCACGACGAGCTCATCGCACAAAAGGGTCTGCGGTTCGTCTACGACCAGCGCATCGACTCGGGCGACGCGACACTGCTGCGGTGGTCGATACAGGCTGCCACCGGCGATGTCGTCGGGCGCGGCGCCGACGTCGTGTTTCGCGATGAGAAGGGACGCGTGGCAACCGCTTATATGTTCATGGACGTCGACTGAGCAAAGCGAAGCCGCTCCTGGCCGGGCGGGCGGGTCAACGTTTCGGCACCGGCCCCGTTGAGCCTCGCGGCACCACCTGCGGAACGAATGTCGCGTCGATCCCTGCCTCCTCGCCCTGCAACAGCGACCACATGCGTTCCCAGGTCTGCTCACCGAGTTCCGCCACCGCGATGGTGGCGGTCGTGAGTGGCGGAGTGGTGTAGCGGGCGAACGGGATGTCATCGAAGCCCGTCACCGAGACATCCTCCGGTACGCGGATGCCTCGCTCACCGAGCGCGCTGAGGAGCCCCATCGCGACGAGGTCGTTGAACGCGAGCACTGCCGTCGCAGCGGACTCGACGACCACCTGCGCGGAGTGGTGGCCCTCTTCGAAGCCCACGCCGCACGGGCTCGAGGAGATCTGCACATCCGGATGCGCCGCCACGAACTCGCGGATCGCCGCGAGCCGGTTGCGGTTCGACGCGGCTTGATTGCTACCGGCGAGGTAGAGCATGCGGCGGTGGCCGAGTTCGTAGAGGTGCTCGAGCAGCGCGGCGAGGCCCGCCTTGTAATCGGCGGCCACCGACGGCACTCCTTCCGTGTCCGGCCGGCGATTCATGACCACGACCGGGGCGAGAAGCGGCAGAAGCGCTTCGAGGTCCTCGGCAGGCATCCGAGGCGCGAACAGGACGATGCCGTCGCAGCGGCGACGGGCATCCAGAGCCAGAACCCGCTCCTCGCTCGCCTGCTCATGCGAATCGGCGACGAGCACGTGGTAGCCCCGCTCGGATGCCCCGTCGCTGAGCCCGCGCAGCGCGCCCTGGAACGTGGGGTTGCCCAGGTCGGGCACCACGACCGCGATGGTCTGCGTGGTGCCGAGCACGAGACTGCGGGCCAGCGGACTGGCGGAATAGCCCAGGGACGATGCAGCCTCCCGCACCCGCTCGGCGAGCGCGGCATCGACCGTGGTGCTGCCGTTCATCACCCGTGAGACGGTCGACAGCGACACTTCGGCCCGCGCTGCGACGTCCGCGATCGTGGCGCCACCGCGTCGCACACCCGACTTCGTTCTGGCCACCGTGGCCCCCTTCTCGACGCTGCCTCACGATATCGTGTATCGTAAGAGAAAGCGTTTTCTCACGCTAGCAGGTCGCGTCGCCGAAAGCCCCGATTCGAGGTCGGCGGCGCGGCGCACGTCATGTCCGGCGCACGTTCGACCGGGCCAGTTCGAAAGAGGAACATCGTGCCGCACCGCACCCGGTATGCCATCGTCGGAACCGGTTCCCGCGCCCAGATGTACATCGACGCGATCATCGGTCAGCACGCCGATGTCGCCGAGCTCGTCGCTGCGCTCGACCCGAATCAGGGCCGCCTCGAGCACTACGTGAACCACATCGCACAGGTGGCTCCGGATGCCGGCACTCCCGTGACCGCGCATCCCGACGAGCTCGAGCGCGTCATCCGTGACGAGAGCATCGAGCGTGTCATCGTCACCTCGCCCGACTTCACGCACGCCGAGTACGTGTCCCGTGCGCTGCGCGCAGGCGCCCGGGTGGTCGTCGAGAAGCCGCTGACCATCGACGAGGCGGGAAGCCGTCGCATCGTCGAGGCGGTGCGCGAGACCGACGGTGACGTCGTCATGACGTTCAACTACCGGTACGCGCCGCGCAACAGCGCGTTCAAGCGCGTGATCTCCTCTGGCGCGATCGGGCGCCCGTTGTCCGTCCATTTCGAGTGGGTGCTCGACACGTCGCATGGCGCTGACTACTTCCGCCGCTGGCACCGGCAGAAGGCCAACTCGGGCGGCCTGCTCATCCACAAGGCGTCGCACCACTTCGACCTCGTCAACTGGTGGATCTCCGACGTGCCGGCACGCGTGTTCGCCTCGGGGGGCTTGCGCTTCTATGGCGCGGACAACTGGCGAGGCCGCGGCGGAGGCGAGCGTCCGGAACGCGGCACCGGGGCATCCGGCGATCCGTTCGCGCTCGATCTCGAGGCGGACGAGAAGCTGCGCGACCTGTACCTGCGCAACGAGCGGTATGACGGGTACCTGCGTGACAAGGATGTCTTCGACCCTGGCATCAGCATCGAGGACAACCTCTCGCTCGTGGTCGACTACGCGGGCGGCCCGAGCATGAGCTACTCCCTCAACGCGCACAGCCCGTGGGAGGGCTACCGGATCGCGGTCAACGGCACCGAGGGACGTGTCGAACTCGATGTCGTCGAGCGCAGCGACGTGAGCCTGGACGGCGGGGGTCGCATCGTCGACCCCTCCGCGGTGGTGGACTCCCGGTCGGCGACGTTGCGGCCGCGCGGAGAGCACATCCTGCTGCAGCGGCACTGGGAGGCGCCACAAGAAGTCGAGATCCCGGCGGGCGAGGGCGGGCACGGCGGAGGCGACGCCATCCTGCTGAGCGACGTGTTCGTCGGCCGCGGCGAGGACGACCTGGGCCGCGCGGCGGACTACCAGGACGGCATCCGTGCGATCGCGGTCGGCATCGCGGGCAACCGCTCGCTGGCGACCGGACTGCCCGTGCGGGTCGATGAACTGGACCTGGGCGTGCGGCTGGGCGACGCGAGCTCCGTGAGCGCGCCGCAGTCGCCCGCGGTCGGACAGCCGTCGTACTCCCCGGTCGCTCCGGCTCCGGAGAACGCGCGATGAGTCGCGTTCTCGTCACCGGAAGCTCCGGCCGCCTCGGCCGCAGCGTGGTCGCGGTGCTGGCCGAGCGTGGGCACGAAGTGATCGGCGTGGACCTCACCGTCCCGGCCGAGGGTGCGGCTGGGCAGGTGTCCGCGGACCTGACCGATGCGGCACAGGCATCCGCCGTCATCGCCGAGGCGCGAGTGGATGCCGTCATCCACCTCGCCGCCATCGCCGTGCCGTTCAGCGCGCCGGAGCAGCACATCCTGCGCACGAACGCGTCGCTCGCCTACAACGTGATGCAGGCCGCGGTGGATGCCGGTGTTCGCAAGATCGTGACGGCATCCAGCCCGACGGTGTTCGGCTACGGATCGCCGGCCGGCTGGGTTCCCGAGCGGCTGCCGCTGGACGAGGATGTCGAGCCGCGGCCGTGGAACGCGTACGCGCTGTCGAAGCTGCTCGCCGAACGGACCATGGCGATGTTCGCGGCGCAGAAGGGCGACGAGGTGCGGCTCGCCGCGTTCCGCCCGTGCTACGTCGTCGCTCCCGAGGAGTGGCACGGGGCTCCTACGCAGCAGGGTCACACGATCCTCGAGCGGCTCGACGATCCGGCGCTCTCAGCCCCCGCCCTGTTCAACTACGTGGACGCCCGCGACGTGGGCGGGTTCCTCGACACGCTCGTGGCCGGACTCGACGACATTCCGAACGCGCAGACGTTCATGGTCGGAGCCGCCGATGCGCTGGCGCGTCGGCCGCTCGCCGAGCTGATGCCGGTCTACTGGCCCTCGACGGCGGAGGCGGCCCACGAACTCACCGGCACAGCGCCCGCGTTCTCGATCGAGAAGGCGAGGCGGCTGCTGGGCTGGACGCCTACGCACGACTGGCGCAGCGAGCTCGCCCCTGCACTGACCGGAGGTACCCGATGAAGTTCGATGGCGTGCTGTTCTTTCCCGTGGCGGCGTTCGCCGCCGACGGATCCGTCGACACGGCGCTCACGGCCGAGCACGTGGCCTCGCGCCTTCCGTTCGGGCCCGGCGGCGTCTTCCCGGCGTGCGGCACCGGCGAGTTCCACGCGCTGAGCGCATCCGAGGTCGGCGACGTCGTCGCGGCGACCGTGAAGGCGGTCGACGGGAGCGTTCCCGTCGTGGCCGGGGCGGGCGGGCCGCTGGGGCACGCGATCGAGTGCGCAAGGCGCGCGGCGGATGCCGGTGCCGACGCCCTGCTCGTGCTCCCCCCATACCTTGTCGGGAGCACCACGTCGGGAACGGTCGCATACATCGAGGCCGTGCTGCAGGCATCCGATCTGCCGGTCATCGTGTATCACCGCGGCTCTGCGCGCCTCAACGAGGACGCCGCCGCACGGCTCGCGACCAACCCGCGCGTGCTCGGCTTCAAGGATGGCGTCGGCGATCTCGGCGTCGCGCAACAGCTCGTTCGTGCCGTCGCTGCGACCGGGCGCGAGGACTTCGCGTTCTTCAACGGCCTGCCCACAGCGGAACTCACGCAGCAGGCGTACCGCGCGATCGGCATCCCGCTGTACTCGTCGGCAGCCTTCGCAATGGCGCCCCGGGTGGCGAAGGCGTTCTACGAGGCGTACGCGTCGGGCGACGACGCGCGTCGCCTCGAGATCCTCGACGCGTTCTACCTGCCGCTGGTGCGGCTACGCGACGAGGTGCCCGGGTTCGCGGTGTCGCTGGTGAAGGCGGGCGTGCGTCTCGGGTCCAGCGGAGCTCGTGGACTGCCGGTCGGCGGGGTGCGTCCGCCACTCGTGGATCCGGACGAGCGGCAGGTCGAGGAGCTGCGACGCATCCTCGCGATCGGCGACGAGCTCGTCGCCTAGCGGGCTGCGATGTTCAATTGCGCAAGTGGCAGGCTGGCGAAAGCGAGACGACTGTGAGCATCGCACGACCCACCGACACTGCCGTGTTGGGCCGCATCACCGGCCTCCGCACGCGACTGATCGACGTGCCGCTCGTGCGGCCGTGGGGCACCGACGTGACGCAGTGGCACGTCATCGAGGTGCTCGTGGACACCGAGTCCGGCGTCACCGGCCACGGCTTCAGCTGGACGCCCACCATCGGCGCGCACTCGGTGCAGGCCATGCTCGACCACGACATCCGTGATTTCGTGCTCGGCCGCGACGCGGATGCCCGCACACTGTGGACGCCGCTCTGGCAGCGCTTGCACGAGGCGGGTTCCGGCGGCGTGACCACCATCGCGATGGCCGGTCTCGATCTCGCGCTGTGGGATGCCGCCGGGCGGGCGGTGCAGGCATCCGTCACCGAGCTGCTGGGTACGAGCCGGGCATCCGTCGGCGTCTACGGCAGCGGGGTGAACCGGCACTACTCGCTGGACGAACTCGTGGCTCAGGCCGGGCGATGGCGGGATGCGGGTTACCGGCTCGTCAAGATCAAGGTGGGCGGGCATCCGCTGGCCGAAGACGTCGACCGGGTCGCTGCGGTGCGCGAGACCATCGGGCCGGATTCCGAGCTCGCGATCGACGCGAACCAGCTGTGGGACCTCGACGAGGCGGAGCGTGCGATAGGCGAGCTGAGCCGATTCGGGCTGCGCTGGATCGAGGAGCCGCTGCGGGCCGACGACCTGCTCGGGCATGCCGAGCTGCGCTCGCGCATCGACGTTCCGGTCGCGCTTGGCGAGAATCTGCACACGGCGTACCGGTTCCGCGAGGCGATCGAGCTGGGCGCGGCGGACATCCTGCAGCCGAACGTGATCCGCGTCGGCGGCATCACGCCGTTCCTCGCGATCGCGGGGCTCGTGACCGGCGCTGGAGCGAGTGCGGCAGCCGACGCCGGCGCCGATGCGACGGTCGAGTTGCACCCGCACCTGCTGCCTGAACTGTCCGGTCAGCTCGCGCTCGCCCTGCCGCGAGAGACGCTCGTCGAAGACGTCGAGGATGCCGGTTTCGAGCGGCTGGGACTGCTCGCCGAGCCCGCGCCCGTGCGCATCGCGGATGCCGCACTCACCTCCGCTGCCCGCCCCGGCCTCGGCATCACGCTGGCCTAGCCGCTCGGGCGCGATGTGCCCTCGCAAGCACTATGAAACCGGACGATTGTGTTGGGGCCGGTGATCTACGCACCGGCCCCAACACAATCGCCCGGTCTCACGCAGCCCTCAGCGGGGAGTACCCGCGAACTTGGCCACGGCGTCCGGCGACTCCGGCGTGAAGAAATTCACGAGAGTGCCGTCGGGGTCGCGCACGAGCAGCGACCGGTTTCCCCAGGGCATCGTGGTCGGGCGCTGCACGACCTCGATCGTCTCGGCCGGCAGCGAGTCGAATAGTGCGTCCACGTCGTCGACGATGAACTCGACGATGGCCGACCTGTTGGCGGCCGGTTCGGCGGAGCCAGGGCCGAAGAGCGCGACCGTCCGGGTGCTGCCGATGGCCAGCGTGCCGTTCTTCGTACGCAGTTCGGCGAAGTCGGGCGTCGGCCGCACCGCGGTGACGCCGGTCATCCGCTCGTAGAACGTGACGAGTCGATCGACGTCGTCGGTGATGAGGCGGATCGAGACGAGATTCATGATTCCTCCAGGGTCGGAAAGGTTGGTGGAATCCATGCTCGCGAGAAGTGCCGACAGCGTCCTGTCGGTGTTTCCGGCGAAATCGTGAGCCCGAACATCCGTCGAGACCCACGTCTCAGAGCAGCGTAAGCGAGCGCAGGTCGCCCTCCGGAACCTGGATGTCGTCGACCGACAGAGCGCGCGGCGACACCCTCTCGCTCAGCGCCGTGACCCCATCGATGCGGTCGAAGCGGAACGCGCGCGGTGCATCGCGCATCCTGCACCATCCGAGCAGGTACCAGGCGGTGGTGGAGCGGATGTAGCCGAGCGGCTCGACGTCGCGCACGGTCTGCCGGCCGTCGCGATCGGTGTAGCGCAGCCGGAGCACGCGCCGCTGCGACACCGCCGCTGCAAGCTCACGCGGAACGGATGTCTCGCGCTCGGGCACACCGATCACGTGAACTCGCTCGACGAGGTCTTCGGCATCCGCTGCGTCGCGCTCCGCCATCGCACCGAGCAGTTTGCGCAGCGCGCTGCCTCCCGCGATGTGAAAGGGACTGTCGGATGCCGTGAGCTGCAACGCGACGGCCACGGCTACCGCCTCGTCGGGAGAGAAGTTCAGAGGTGGCAGCGTTCGATCGCGGTCGATGCAGTATCCGCCCGTGCGTCCCGGCTCTGCCCAGATCGGAACGCCGCCCTGCTGCAGCGCATCGATGTCGCGTTCGATGGTGCGAACGCTCACCTCGAATCGCCGCGCGAGCCAGGTCGCGCTCCGCGGCCGCGGCGCTACCGCACGCAGTTCCTCCGTGACGGCGTAGAGGCGATCGGTTCGGTTCACCTCTCGACGGTAGTCCTTGCGGGCTTCCGTCGTTTCGTCGCGCCGCGCGTCGAAGCATCGACAGGCGCGGGCGCCGTGGATCGCCGCACGACGAGTTGTGTCGCGAGTTCCTCGCGCGGTACCGGGGTCTCGTCATCCGGCCGATCCTTGAGACGCACCAGCATGCGCACGGCGGCCCCGCCTATCTCGGTAAACGGTT
The DNA here is from genome assembly GCF_054780095.1 of Humibacter ginsengisoli. NCBI lineage: Bacteria > Bacillati > Actinomycetota > Actinomycetes > Micrococcales > Microbacteriaceae > Humibacter > Humibacter ginsengisoli. The sequence goes on along the minus strand of NZ_BAAGWZ010000011.1, from coordinate 482,655 downwards.
GTCTGACCGTGGTCATGGGAGGGTTGGCGGTAGACGCGTCCGGCAGGTCGTCGAAGCCCACCACGCTGAGCTCGTCCGGGATGCGGATGCCCTTCGCCGCCGCCGCGTCGTAGACACCGAACGCGAGGCCCTCCGTGCAAGCGAACACCCCGGTCGGACGATCGCGGGCCGCAAGAAAGCCGTTGGCGTGATCGCGCGCCACCGCGCGGTCGAATCCGGCATGGAAGATGAGATCATCGGTGAGTTCGATGCCCGCGTCGGAAAGGGCTGACCGGAACCCGTCCAGGCGAGCCCTGCTGTACAGGTACGAGACGTCGACGTCCAACACTGCGAAGCGGTGGTGACCCAGTCCGAGCAAGTGCTCGCCGGCCGAGCGCCCACCCTCCCAGTTCATGGCGCCCACGCTTGCGAGATCGGAATCCGGTCTCTGGTTGGGATCGAGCGCGACGACAGGAATGCCTGCACTTGCCAGGCGACTCCGCTCGGCACGAGAGAGCGCGAGCGAGGCGCTGATCACTCCATAGGACCGATGTGCGATGAGACGGCCGATCCAGTCGCGATCCGTGCTCGGTTGCCGAATCGCGACATCGATGTCCAGGCGTTCGGCGGCACGCGAGACTCCCTTGATGATCGCGGTCACCCAGGTTCCCTCGATGTTGTTGACGATCAGGTCGATGACGCGTCGCTCAGAGGTTCGCGGCTTCGCCGAGGATGCCGTCGGCCAGTAGCCGAGAGTCGTCGCGACCCGCACGATGCGCTCGCGTGTCTCGGGTGCGACATCCGTGCCTGCCCTGAGTGCCTTCGACACGGTGGGAACGCTCGTGCCGGCCGCCTTGGCGATGACGGCGAGCGTCGGCCGTCGACCTGGTTTCGGTTGCTGCGCCATCTAATGAGCATAGAAGCAGAAAGTTTGCGCAACGAAAAGTGTTCAAGTTCCCTTGATCGGCACGGATTGGGATGTCAGCGTGGGTTGCAGATCGAAAAGTATTGTCACTCACAGCCGAAAATCAGAGCTGTTCGGACCACGGACTCGATGTCCATCCCAAGGAGGAGAACCGCATGTCGACGACGACAACATCCGCGTTCACGCGCCGAACGTTCCTGGGCCTGGTGGGCGCCGGTGCAGCCGTCGCCGGACTCGCCGCCTGCTCGAGTGGCGGTGCAGGGGGCGCCGGCGCGAGCGGGAAACCGTTGAAGTTCTGGAACATGCCGGATGGCGGCCCCGCTTTCCTCAAGCTCGATAAGCAGATCGTCGCGGCGTACAAGCCTGCTGACGGGCTGCCGAAGGTCACCTATCAGCAGATCCCGTGGGCCGGCTTCGCCCAGGTGTTCTCATCGGCCATCGCCTCCCACACGGGCCCGGCCGTGAGTGGTGGCGGAGGCACCCAGGCGTTCCAATTCGCCCACCAGGGCGCTATCGCGTACGCCGACCATCTGCTCGAGTCATGGAAGACCAACGGCCTCTACGATGACTTCCTGCCCGGCGTGCTCGAGACGATGAAGACGGATCAGGGATACGTGGCCGTTCCCTACAACCTGGACTGCCGCGTGTCCTGGTACAACAGGACGTTGATGGCGAAGGCCGGCGCCGACAACCCGACGACATGGGATGAGTACAAGGATGTCTGCGCCAAGCTGAAGAAGATCGGCGTGTACGGCTTCGGTCTCGGCGCGGGTGCCGGCAACTACACCGGCGGTCAGGTGCTCACCGCGTTCATGATCAACAACGGCGGGGGCCTCTTCAACGCAAAGCAAGAGCCGGACTGCGTCACCGATGCCAACGTCGAGGCGATCGAGTACGTGCTCGAGCTCGTGAAGAACGGATACTCCGATCCGGCTGGTCCGTCGTACACGAGCGCGAACGTGCAGTCGCAGTGGAAGGCCGGCAAGTTCGGGTTCGGCTGGGACACCGCCGGCCTCGCGGTCAGTGTCGGCGGCGACGTCGCGAACGACATGGTCGTCGGTGACCCGCTGACCAGCTCTTCAGGAAAGAAGGGAGGCCTGTATTTTCCGAACAACCTGATGATGTACAAGAACACGCCCAGCCAGAAGGGCTCCGAGGCGTTCCTGACCTACTACTACAAGCGCATGTCGCCGTTGTGGACCCACAACACCGGCATCGGCCTGCCCGTGCTGAAGTCCATCGCCGCTACCCCTCAGTTCAAGCAGGATGCCAACAACGTGAAGGTGCTGAACACCTGGCAGCCGATCTACGGCACCTGGGCGGCTCCCGGTGGAAAGGGACTGTTCTACAACGTGGCCAACACCGTCGACGGCACGCAGCCCATGGTCACGTTCGCGCAGTCGATCCTCGGCGGCAAGACGGATGCCAAGTCCGCGTTGACGACGCTGCAGAACGCCATCGAGGGGCTGATGAAGTAAGGCGCGCCTCACTGCTCTAACGTGATCGGCCGCGCGCGTCCTGCAACCTGGATGGTCGGCCACCCCTCGTCGACCGTGATCGGCTCGATCTCCGGCGCCTCAGGCGTTCCGGCGAGCAAAACCGTGTCCTCCACCTTGGCGCCGGGCACCCACGGATTCCAGGTGAAGGCTTGCCCGAGTCGCGCGAGATCCGTCGTCGACGGCGTCGCACGCGGGTCACGGCCGTTGTATCCCGCCGCACCGCCCTGGTGATGGCGCTGCCACTGGTCGGCGTCGAACCCGTTGGCCCGGTACGCGGCCGCGATCGTGGCGAGCACGTCGCTCAGCGGGGCATCCGGAACCGTCGCATCGAACGCGGCGGCCTCGACCTGCAGGATGCGCCGTTCGGCATCGCGCTCGCCTTCGGTGAGCGGCCCGAACGACACCCACCGGCTGAGGTTCGCGATGAGCCCGTCGCGGCGCGCGCAGATCACGAGCATCGCGCGGCGGCCGAGCGGGGCATCCGTGGGCAGCGGGTGGGGGAGGGATGCCCGCGACTCACCCGCGACCAGCAGCACGAGCGGATCGGCGCCGACAGCCACGAGCCGCTGGGCTGTCTCTGCCGCAACCCGCCGCTCGGACCAGGTCGGCTCGGCGTCGAGTAGCACGTCAGTGGCGGCTTTAGCGGCATCCGCGCTCAATGAGCGGAAGCGCTGTCGCTCACCCGGAAGCAGCACGGCCCGTGCTGCACGGAGTTCGGCATCCACGTCCTGTTCGCGCAGCGCCCCTGCCGAAGCGAGCACAGCCAGCGGCTCGAACCACGCACGGTCGTGCACGACGACGCCACTGGGTAACTCCTCGGCGACGAGTCGCGCGGTCTCGTTCGAGGTGACGAACACCTCGTCGGCGTCGCGGGCGACGCGCACGGCGACGATCGGATCGGCCGCCAGGCTCACGCCGAGCCGGCCGCCGTCGAGGTACCACGACACGGCGGCGGCGCTCGTCAGCAGAACGGAGTCCGCCTCGCCAGCGCGGTCGAGGATGTCGAGCACTCGCGCACGCTTCACGGCCCGGTCGGAGGCGCGCTGGGCCGAGGTGTCGTGGTTCGATGCCCCCGGACCGGCCGTCGCGGTCATGATCGGCTCCCCCCGATGAGCGTTGCGAGCTCGCCCGCCTCCGTCGGCGAGACGCTGCCGTCGACCACGGCCGCGCGGTACCTTCGGGTCAGGCCGTCCTCTGGGACTGGAGTGCGGGCATCCCGGGCGACGGCCGATCCGATTCCCGGGTAGTCCCGCACGCGCACGAACCACGGGTCCGCCGCCGTGACCTCGTCACCGCCAGCGAGCACGACGGATGCCCGCCCGTTGTGTTCGGGACCGGCCGTGAACTGCGCGCTGAAGGCCAGCCATCCGGCCACCGAGCCGTTCACGTCGTCTTCGCCAGAGGCATCCGGAGTGAAGACGCTCACGTCGGAGCAGTCGGGGAAGCGCCAGAAGAACCCGCCGTATCCAGCGCCGGCGCGGCCCTTGCTGCCCGGGCTGCCGAGAGACACGTCGTTCGCGACCGGCGTGAGGTGCACATCGACCTCGAGCGCCCACGCGTGCCGGTCGCCCCCGAACGCGATCGGACGCCAGCGGACGCTCCTCCGCTCCTCGAGTACCGCCTCGCCGTCCGGACCCCGCCAGACGAGTTCGTGCTCGACGCCGTCCCCGAGCTGCCCGGTCTCGAGCCGGTCCGTGCGCACCACTTCGATGCGCCCGTGGTCGTCGAGCGTCTCGTACCCGCTGTCGCGCACATAGGTGCGGCCGCCCCAGAAGTTGACGCCTGCGGCATCCTGCACCGTGAACCCCACTCCGGTGTGCCAGTCGTGGTCGGCCGGATGCGTCGCCGTGACCGTGACACCGCTCAGCGTGCGCACCGGATGCAGGTACGGATGCGGGCTTGAGAACTCGATCGTGCCGCCGCCGTCGACCTCTTCTGCCACCAGCGTGCCGTCGACCTCGGCCGTGGCGATCACGCGGTCGACGCCGCGCATGGCCCACGGAACGCCCTGCTCGCTGAACGTGACGCCTGCCGCGGATGCCGCCCGCACCGACTCCACGATGCGGTCGACGATGGGGTACTCGTCGCCCTCCTCACCGTGCCATGTCACCTGGCGGGGATCGATCTTGGTCGGCTCCGGCGCCCGCCGCACCGCCTCCACGACGCGCATGAAAGCCCCGGTCGAGACAAGCGGCACGATGAGCTCCGCGCCGCTGCGCCGATGCTCGATGAGGTTCTCGAGCAGGTCGGCGCGATGGAACGTGCGCTGCTCGTCTCCGACGCTGACGACATCCGTCGTGTAGGAGAAGGTGGCGGATGCCCGCTGTCCGAGAACGGTCACAGTCGCGCCGCGATCTGGCTCGTCATGCAACTCGGGTGGGGCGCACAACGTGAGCACGCAGGTCACGGTCGGATGCCCTGGCCCGCTGATGCGGATGACGGACGTGTCGTCGGCCTCGATCGCGTTCGCCCGGTACAGCTCCGTCTCGACCCGGCTGACGGAGTCGGCGGTGTCGTAGCCTGCGATGCGGAGCGCGGTCGCGACAGCGTGCGCGAGCGGGTTCGTAGCAACGCCATCGACCACCGCATGGCCGTCGAGCGTGCGCCGGCCGGCCCACCTGGCGCGTGCCCAGTACGACTTCTTGCGGCTCCATAGGCCGGTCGCGCTGACTCGTTCGGTGAGGCCGAGGTCGAGAGCGTCATCCTTCAAGGCGGCGATGGCGGCGGACCCGAGGCTCTGGAAGCCCACCTGCACGACACGCCGGGTCTCGCGCTGTACCTCCAGCAGCCGCTCGAACGCCGCCATCGTGGGCACCGGCGGCTTCTCGAGCAGCACGTCCGCGCCGGCGCGCATCGCGATCTCCGCGAGGCGTTCGTGCGTGTCGAGGGGTGTCGCGACGATGACGATGTCGGCTCTGTGCCGGGCCAGCGCAGCGGTCAGGTCGGCGTAGATCGGGATGCCGCCATCGCTGTCGCGCTGCGAGGCAACGGCGGGGTCGACGAGGGCCACGATGACGAGGCGCCCGGCCGCCGCGAGTCGACGGGCGTTCTCCAGATGCAGGCGCCCGTAACCGCCGACTCCCGTGATGACCACGTGCGGCGCTGGAGCGGAATGTGTCTCTGGCATCGGCGACCTCTCTGTCATGGCGCTGTCGTCTCCATCATGCTGCCAACTCTCCATCCTGCCAGAAAGCGCTTTCCCACGCGAGCGAATGCCCAGGCACGCCGCGAAATCGCGGTCTGAATGTGTCGCTTCCGTCGCGGATAACGGCACCCCCGGACCGCAAGTTCGACACCGGAACTCAAACGTTCGATCGCGAGGACGCTACCAGCGCTTGGTCGTCTGGTTGGCCGCCGGTCGGCGTCGGGCGGGCCGGCTGCCGTGTCGGAATCCGCTGAGGTCATTCGACGTGTGCATGTACCCGATCGCCGATCGGCCGGAGGAGGAACCATGTACGACACGTTGCGCGGCCGCAAGGCGCCGAGTCCCGCGTTGCGGCGCGCCCGCGTCGCGGTCTTCGCGGTCTTCGCGTCCGCCGGATTCTTGGTGGGCATGTGGTCGGGCACGATCCCGCTCGTGGCGGCGGGCGCCGGAGTCTCGGCGGGCGGCCTCGGAGTGGTCATCCTGATCAGTTCGGTCGGAATCGTCGCCGGCGCCCAGGTCGGCGGCCGCGTCCAGGGTCGGGCGGGCAGCGTGGTGCTCTGCATCGCGGGGCTCGCCACGGCGTCGTTCGGTGTGCTGGCGATGGGGTTCGCGGGGGATGCCGGCGTGCTCGCCTGCGCCATGACCATCGTCAGCTTCGGCATGGGCCTGAACGACGTCGGCATGAATCTGCAGGCGGTCGTCGTGGAACGCGCATACGGGAAGCCGATCATGTCGGCGTTCCACGCGTTCTTCTCGCTGGGCGGCGCGGCCGGCGCGCTCGCTGTGCTCGGCACGGCCGCGCTCGGCTGGACTGTGCGCCCGCAGCTCGGTCTCGCCGCTCTGTTGTGCACGATCGCGGTCTCTGTCGCCGGCGGGTGGCTGGTGCGCCCCGCGGTCGAGGTGGCCAGCAGACCGCGCTCCATCGTGAGCGGAGCAGATGCCGTGACATCCGTCGGCGAGGACGCTCGGGCATCCGGGGGCGTGCTGGCTCCCTCTGCGGCCGGCGACATCCTCCTCGGCCCCGCAGGCTGGCCCGAGTTCGCGGCGGATGCCGCCCATTCCACGACGTCAAGCGCACGACCGCGGCGGCTTCCCGTGCGATGGACACGGGTCGCCGTCATGCTCGGAGCGTGCGCGCTGCTGCTCATGTTCACCGAGGGTGTGGCGACCGACTGGAGTGCACTGCAGCTGACGCAGGCGTTCGGTGCGGCGGCCGGCCTCTCCGCCTTCGGATACGGAGCATTCGCTGTGGCGATGACCGGCGGACGTCTCGTCGTCGACCGCGTCGTCGCCGTGCTGGGTCCGGTCGCGGTCGTGCGCGGCGGAGCGCTTCTCGGTGTGATCGGGCTCGCCGCCGTGCTGGTCGCCCCATCGCTGTGGGTCGCGCTCGCCGGCTGGGCTCTGCTCGGGGCCGGCCTCTGCGGATGCGTTCCGCAGGTCTTCAGCGCTGCCGGCAACCAGCCGCACTCCGGGGTGGTGCTCTCGCGCGTGCTCACCTTCGGTTACGTGGGCATCTTCGGCGGCCCGGCGCTGATCGGATTCGTGGCGAACGCGACGAGCGTCACCGTTGCCCTGATCGCGCCGTTCGCGGCCCTCATGCTCGCCGCGCTCCTGGCCGGAGCCGTTCGTCGCACCCCGCGCGAATCGCCGGTCGAGATCGGGCCGTCGGCGCCCGTTCCTGCGCGTCCCGACCCAACCTGACGCGGGATCCGTCGTCCGCCAATCGCCGAGGATGAAGGCGATGAGCTTGGGCGAGCGGATGCCTACGCCTTCTGCGCGGCCGCCTCGTCGCCCTCCATCTCGGCCAGCGCCATGCTGCGCGTGGGCTGCGCGAACGTGAACCGCAGCCGGCGTTCGGTGAACGCCAGGCGCATCCCGCGGTAGCGCACCATGTAGTACACGCCGACGGCCGCCGCCAGGATTCCGGATGCCCCGCCCACCACGAGCGCCCATCGCGGTCCGAACGCGTCGGCCACCCAGCCGACGATGGGGGCGCCGATCGGGGTGCCGCCCATGAAGATGGCCATGTAGATCGCCATCACACGGCCACGCACCACGGGATCGGTGGAGAGCTGCACGACGCCGTTCGCGGTGGTGTTGAACGTCTGAGATGCCACTCCCACGACGGCGAGCATCGCACCGAAGGCCCAGTAGCTGGGCGCGGCGGCCGCGGCGACGCATCCGATACCGAAGACTACGCCGGCCACTGAGAGCAGCGACCCGCGCGGTTTCTCGCGCCGTGCGGCCAGCAGGGCGCCGACGACCGATCCGATCGCCATGACGGACGACAGGATGCCGTACTCGCCGGCACCTTGATGGAACACCGTGCTCGCCATGCTCGCGACGAAGATGGGGAAGTTCAGGCCGAACGTTCCGACCAGGAACACCATCGTGAAGATGGTCAGCAGGTCGGGGCGCCGGCGCACATAGCGGAATCCCTCGACGAGGCTGCCGCGGGAGCGTGCGGCGCGCTTGGTGACATGCAGCCGGTCGCGCCGCATGAAGTTCAGCGAGGCGAGCACCGCGGCGAAGCTGACTGCGTTGAGCAGGAAGACCCACCCGGCACCGACGGCAGCCGTGAGGAGGCCGGCCACGGCGGGGCCGACCAGTCGGGCCGCGTTGAACGACGCCGAGTTGAGCGCCACCGCGTTGCCCAGCATCTTCGGCCCGACCAGGTCGCCGACGAACGTCTGACGAGCCGGCGAGTCGAACGCGGCGACGATGCCCAGAAGCAGCGCGAAGAGGTAGACGTGCCACAGCTGCACGATGCCGGTCACGGTGAGGATGCCCAGCCCGAGTCCCAGCAGACCCATCGCGCCCTGCGTCGCCATCATCAGCTTGCGGCGGTCCAGGTGGTCGGCCGCATACCCCGTGATCGGCAGCAGGATGAGCTGCGGTCCGAACTGCAGCGCCATCACGACGCCCACCGCGAGTGCGTCGTTGTGGGTGAGCTGAGTCAGTACGATCCAGTCCTGAGCGGTGCGCTGCATCCACGTTCCCACGTTGGAAACGAGGGCCCCCGCGAACCAGATGCGATAGTTCACCGCCGAGAGCGATCGGAACATCGCGCTCATGAGTCGGCCAGTTCCCGCATCACCTCGGCCGCGTCGGCCAGCAGCGAACGCGTCTCGGAGGGCAGCTTCGCCAGCCGACGGTCCAGCCATGCGTCCCGCCGCCGCCGTGTCTCCTTCACCAGGTCACGCCCGGCATCCGTCGGTACGAACAGCACTTTGCGTCGATCATCGGCGGATGCCCGCCTCACCACGTAACCCGCGGACTCCAGCTTGTTGACGGTGCGGTTCATCGAAGGAGGCGTCACGCGCTCGTGGTCGGCGAGCTCGCTGAGCGTCTTCTCGCCCTCGCGATGCAGCAGGGCGAGCACGCTGTACTGGCCGTCGCTCAGGGCCCCGTCGGCCTTCTCGGCCCGGATGCGCCGCGACAGCCGGGCGACAGCGACCCGCAGGTTTCCGGAGAGCTCGTGGGTCGTGATGCGCCGGGGGGCGGGTTCGGTGCGCACTTCGGCCGCGGGTCCGGAGATCGTCGGCGCTGCAGAGGTATCGGCCCGTGCTGCGGTCGAGATCGGCGGAGTCATGATGTTTAGCATAGCAAATTAGCCAGGCTAAGTATTCCGCTCCGTTCGGTTCCGCCGGACAATGAGGTTCAACGCTTCGTGACGACAAGGGTGGGTCAGACACCCGAAGGGAGACCTCATGAGTTCCGACGAGAAGCGGGGCCGCATCACCATCGATCTGTTCAGCACCCTCGACGGCGTACAGCAAGCGCCCGGTGGTCCGGAGGAGGACCCGTCGAACGGTTTCCGGTTCGGCGGCTGGCAGGCCCCATTGAACGACCCGGCCGTCGGCGAATGGGTCATGGCGGGAATGGAGGGCATGGACGCCCTGCTGCTCGGCCGCCGCACCTACGACATCTTCGCCGGGTACTGGCCGCATCACACCACCGGCGACGCCGAGGGCGTGATCGGACGCCTCTTCGACGGCATCCCGAAGTACGTGGCGTCGCGGGGAACACCGCAGCTCGACTGGCAGGACTCTACGCAGCTGGGCCCCGATGTGCTCGCCGATGTGGATGCTCTACGCGACAAGCACAGGAACGTGCATGTCATCGGCAGCATCGATTTCGCCCGCACGCTGTTCGACGCGCAGCTCTTCGACGAGCTGAAGCTCTGGGTCTATCCGTTGGTGCTCGGCACGGGCAAGAGCCTCTTCGAGGACGGCACGGTCCCGGCGAGCCTGAGACTGCTGGCGCCGGCCGAGACGTCCTCGAACGGTGTGGTGCAGCTGCGCTACGCGCCGAACGGTGAGCCGACCCTGGGCGACATGACCGTCTAGCTGCGAGAATCGCCCCGTGCCGAGCTTCGAAGACGAACAGGGTGTGACCGTCACGTACTACGCGTGGCGGGTCGAGCATCCGCGAGCCGTGGTGCACCTGGTGCACGGGCTCGGCGAGTACGCCACCCGGTACGAGCCGCTCGTGAACATGCTGAACGAGAACGGCTTCTCGGTGTACGCGGCCGACCAGCGCGGACACGGTCGGACCGGCCTCGGCCAATGGAACGGCGACCACTCCAAGCTGGGCCGGCTGGGCCCGGGCGGCCTGCGCGCGGCGGTGGACGACATCCGCTCTCTGAGCGGGATCATCCGCAAGGAGAATCCGGGCGTTCGGCTCGTGCTCCTCGGGCACAGCTGGGGCTCGCTCATGGCCCAGATGCTCGTCAACCGCCGCGCCGAGGAGGTCGACGCGCTCGTTCTGACCGGAACCGCGTACCGCACGCCGCTGCGCATGGAGGCGGGCGACCTCAACAAACACCACAAGGCACTCGGCACCACCGGATACGAGTGGCTGAGCCGGGACCCGCAGGTCGCTGCCGACTTCGCCGCGGATCCCCTCACCTTCGATGCGAAGGTGCTGAAGCTGTTCGGCGTCGTCGACGGCCTGCGACTCTACGGGCGGCCCGCGCGGGGCATCCGCGACGTTCCGCTGCTCGTCATGATCGGCGAGGAGGACTCGCTCGGCGGTCCGGCGAGCGCACGGATGCTTGTGGCCGCCTACAAGCGCCGCTCCGGCTTCTCGGACACCACGCTGGTGATCTATCCGGGCGCGCGGCACGAGGTGTTCAACGAGACGAACCGCGACGAGGTCGTCGGCGACCTCGTGCGCTGGCTGGATGCCCGGTTCCCCGCCCGGGTCTGATCGCGCGGAGCGCCGGCGCGCATCCGTAGGGTGGAACCATGCACGGTGAGTACAAGGTTCCCGGCGGCAAGCTGGTCGTCGTCGACTTCGACGTCGTCGACAGCGCGATCGCGGACTTCCACCTGTCCGGTGACTTCTTCCTCGAGCCGGACTCGGCGCTGGAGGCCATCGACGCCGCGGTGAACGGCCTCTCGGCGGAGGCCGACACGGCCGCCATCGCGGACGCCATCCGTCGTGCTCTCCCGGCGGACGCCGCCCTGCTCGGCTTCTCGCCCGAAGCGGTGGCCGTCGCCGTTCGTCGATCGCTCTCCAACGCGACGGCGTGGCGCGACTACGACTGGTCCATCGTGCACGCCAAGGCGGTGCCACCGCGCCTGCATCTCGCTCTCGACGAGGCGCTGAGCAATTCGCTCGCGGCCGGTCATCGCGGTCCGACGTTGCGCATCTGGGAGTGGGACGAGTCCGCCGTGGTGATCGGCAGCTTCCAGTCCGTGAAGAACGAGGTAGACCCTGAAGGCGCCGCCCGATACGGATTCGACGTGGTGCGCCGTATCACCGGCGGCGGCGCCATGATGATGGAGAAGGGCAACGTAGTCACGTATTCGCTGTATGTTCCGGGCGACCTCGTCTCGGGCATGAGCTTCGCCGACAGCTACGCCTACCTCGACGACTGGGCGCTCGTCGCCCTGCGCTCCCTGGGAGTGGATGCCACGTATAAGCCGCTGAACGACATCGCCAGCCCGCAGGGCAAGATCGGCGGCGCGGCGCAGAAGCGGTTCAAGAACGGTGCCGTTCTGCATCACGTGACGATGAGCTACGACATGGACGGCCAGAAGATGACCGAGGTGCTGCGCATCGGCCGGGAGAAGATCAGCGACAAGGGCATCGCATCCGCCGCCAAGCGCGTGGACCCGCTGAAGGCGCAGAGTGGTCTCAGTCGTGCGGAGATCATCGACCGCATGAAGCAGACGTTCGCCGAGCTGTACGGCGCACACCCCGGCGACATCACCGACGCCGAATACGCGGATGCCGAGCGCCTCGTCGCAGAGAAGTTCGGCACCGACGACTGGCTCTACCGGGTGCCCTGACACCAGCGCTCATCCAGCGCGGCGGCGCACCGTGCCAGCGGGTCCTAGACGTTCGCTTATACTACCGGCGTGGGTTGGTGGATACTGCTCGGCGTGGTCGCCGTCGGGGTGCTGCTGTGGGTGGCCCATCGGCTCGGCTGGATCGACCTCAGCGACAAGAGCCGCAACTCCTCCAAGGGCGGGTCGTCCAGGGGCGGCGGCGCTCTGCTGATCGGCGACGAGGTCTTCGCGCCGGCCAAGTACGAGGCACAGCTCGAGCTCGACGCACGCGCTCGTCTGCCCGTTCCTGCACCCGTCCCCGGCGACGGCGACAAGGGCATTTTCGGCGACGGCCCCGTGCGCATCCGCCTCGATGCCGACGGCAATCCGCTGCGCTGACCGCAGATCACCCTTCGCACGTCGTCGTCGCCCGCGGCATGATGGGCGGATGGAGCCCCAAGCCGCGCTGAACGAGATCGCGTTCCTGCTCGAGTACGACCTCGCGCCGCGGTTCAAGGTGCAGGCGTTCCGGCGTGCGGCATCCGCGATCGATGGCATGACGGATGCGCAGCTTCGCGAACGCATCGCGGACGGTCGGCTCGCCCGCACGAAGGGCATCGGCGACCGAACGTTCCAGGTGATCTCGCAGGCGGTCGAGGGCGCCGTGCCCGACTACCTCGTCGCGCTGCGCGACGCGCGCCCTGAGCGGCCCGACTCTCCGCTGGCGGCGCAGCTGCGCGGAGACCTGCACACGCACACCGAGTGGTCGGACGGCACCGTGCCGATCGCGGCGATGGCGGATGCAGCCACGGCCCTCGGCCGCGAGTACATCGCCATCACCGACCACTCGCCGCACCTCACAGTGGCGAACGGCCTGAGCGTCGAGCGGTTGCAGCAGCAGCTCTCCGACATCGAGGCCTGGAACCGTTCGGCAGACGGCGGCGTGACGCTGCTCAGGGGAATCGAGGTGGACATCCTCGAAGACGGCACCCTCGACCAGACCCGCGACATGCTCGGCCGCCTCGACGTGGTCACCGCGAGCGTGCACTCGAAGCTGCGAGCAGACGCCGCGACCATGACCGCGCGCATGCTCGGCGCGGTGCGCGATCCGGCGACGAACGTGCTGGGCCACTGCACCGGGCGACTGGTGAAGGGCTCGCGCGGAACCCGTCCGCAGTCCGAGTTCGACGCCGAGAAGGTGTTCGCGGCCTGCGCGGCGGAGGGCGTCGCGGTGGAGATCAACTCGCGTCCAGAACGGCAGGATCCCCCGGACGACCTCATCGCGATGGCACTGGACGCCGGATGCCTGTTCAGCATCGACAGCGACGCTCACGCTCCGGGGCATCTCGCCTTCGTCGCCCTCGGCGCGGTCCGTGCAGAGGCGGCAGGCGTGCCCGCCGACCGCGTGGTCACGACGTGGCCGCTGCCGCGCCTCCGGGACTGGCTGGAGTCCCGGCGAGCTGACTCTCAGCCGGCGCTTTGAGACGCCTTCTGCAGGTCCTGGTACTCCGGATGCCGCTGCATCCACGACCGCACGTACGGGCACAGCGCAACGACCCGCAGGCCCGCGCCGCGCGCGTCATCCAGCGCCGCCTGCACGAGATCGCCGGCGAGTCCCTCTCCCTGGTGCCCCTCGTCGACCTCGGTATGCGTGAACACGATGTGGTCGTCGAACCTCTTGTAATACGCAGCGCCGACCATCTGGCCGCCCAGCTCGATCACGTAGCGGGAGGCATCCCGGTCGTCGCGCACCTGTGCACTCATGTCGCCACCATAAGCACAGCTGGCGGGCAAGGGTGCGAGAACCGGCGACAATGGAGCAATGCCCGCGTGGTCTCCCGACAGCCCGAACACCGTGTTCGAGGCCGATAACCTGGCGGTGCTGCCCACGCTTCCGGATGCCGCGTTCACCCTGATCTACCTGGATCCGCCGTTCAACACCGGTCGCAGGCAGGAGCGCCGTACGGTGACCGCGGTGCGCAGCGACGCCACCGGCTCGATAGCCGGATTCCAGGGTCGCGGCTACGAGCGCATCCGCGGCGATCTGCTGTGCTATGACGACCGCTTCGACGACTACTGGGAGTTCCTGGAGCCCAGGCTGATCGAGGCGTGGCGGTTGCTCGCCGACGACGGCACCCTGTATCTGCATCTCGACTACCGCGAGTCCCACTACGCGAAGGTGCTGCTCGACGCGCTGTTCGGGCGGGCATCCTTTCTCAACGAGATCGTCTGGGCGTACGACTACGGAGCGAAGTCGAAGCGCAGGTGGCCGGCGAAGCACGACACGATCCTGGTGTACGTGAAGAACCCGCGCGGCTACCACTTCGACTCGGAGTCCGTCGACCGCGAACCCTACATGGCACCCGGTCTCGTCACGGCTGAGAAGGCGTCGCGCGGCAAACTCCCCACGGACGTCTGGTGGCACACCATCGTCACCACGACCGGCAGGGAGAAGACCGGCTACCCCACGCAGAAGCCGGAGGGGGTGGTGCGGCGCATGGTGCAGGCATCCTCTCGTCCCGGCGACTGGGTGCTCGACTTCTTCGCCGGCAGCGGCACGACGGGTGCAGTGGCAGCGGCCCTGGACCGCCGCTTCGTGCTCGTCGACAGCAACCCGGAGGCGATCGCCGTCATGCGCGCCCGCTTCGGGGGGATGCCCGACGTCGCCTTCGTCTAGGCGGGTGCGGTCGATCGCCGGATGACTCTACCGATGCAGCGATCCGGCTCAGCTCGAGCCGCGCACGATCAGCCGGGTCTTCAAGATGGTCGCGTGCTCCACAGGATCGCCCTCGATCAGACGCACGAGCTTCTCGGCCATGGCCGCGCCGAGCTCGGTCATCGACTGGTGCATGGTGGTGAGCGCAGGGGACGCGGCCGATCCGAGCGCGTCGTCGTCGTATCCGACCACGGCGATGTCGCCCGGAATGCTCAGCCCCGCCTCGGCGATCGCGGCGTACGCGCCCAGCGCCATCTGGTCGTTGGCGGCGAAAACGGCGTCGATGGGAACTTTGCGAGCCAGCAGCCGGCGCATCGCCATGGCTCCGGATGCTGGTGAGAAGTCGCCCCACTCGATCAGCGTGGTGTCCAGCCCGGCCTTCGTCATGGCCCGTCGCCATCCGAGTTCGCGATCGAAGCCCGCCGGCATGTCGGCGGGACCGGCGATCGTGGCGATGTTCCTGCGCCCGCGTTCGATGAGGTGCTCGGTCGCGCTGAAGGACCCCTCGATGTTGTCGACGTCGACGTAGAAGCTCTCGATGGTGTCGGCATCGCCGTCATAGCTGTGCAGTGGTCGTCCGCCGAACACCACGGGGACGGCACGGCCGAGTCGAGCGTAGGAGTGGTCGCCTGAGTGATGCGAGACGACGAGCGCGCCGTCGATGTTGCCGCCGGTGAGGTAACGGCGTGTCTTGTCCGGATTGGCTTCGGATGCCACGACGATGCCGAGCGTGTAGTCCGTCGTAGCGAGGTACACGGCGACGCCTTGGATGATCAGCGCGAAGAACGGGTCGGCGAACACACGGGTCGTCGACTCCGGGATGACGAGCGCGATGGACTCGGTGCGCCGGCTCGCGAGCGAGCGCGCGGCGCGATTGGGCACGTAGTTCAACTCGGCTATGGCGTCGTTGACCGCTTTGAGCAGGTCGGGCTTCACCTTGGGCGATCCGTTCACGACCCTCGACACGGTCGCGCGCGAGACTCCGGCCCGCGCGGCCACCATCTCGAGCGTCGGCGCTTGCGCCTGCGCTTTCACGCCCATGTCGCCCCTTCCCCGCCCGAACCTATCGCGATTCCGTGGCAGGGGCGACCCGTAGGGGTCACAAAATGATCGCGCTCTCACGCAGCTGCTCCCGCTCGCCCACCTCCGGCGCACGAAAACGGGACAGATCGCTCCGCGTGCTACGACGTCGCGACTTCGCCGGGGCCGGCGCTGTGCCGACCGCGGTGCTCGTGCTTCTGCTCTGCGTCGGCCGCAGCGGGCCGAGCGTGTCGGCCGTGCTCGGGCCTCGACTCGTTGCCCGCGCTCGTCTCGGCCACGGACACGGTGCCGACCGGAACGAGCCCCGGTTCGGCCTCCTCGTCGGGCAACGCCAGCGAGCCTGTCTCGGTGGCCGCTTCGTTGGCGAGCATCGCCTCGTCGTCGGCTGCCTCCTGCAGCGCCGACTTCGCCCGAAGCGGCGGCGTCTTGAAGAACAGCGCCAGCACGAACGCGAGCAGCACGACGCACATCGCCACCCAGTAGACGGTCACCGCCGAGGCGTTGAAGCCCACGAGGAACGGCTTGGCCAGCCGCTTGTCCGCGTTCTTCAGGAACGACGTGTCGTTGATGTCGTTGCTGTTCACCTTGGAGCCGCTGGATTTCTTCAACTGCTTCTGCACCGCAGGCACAACCGTCGTGTCGACGAAGTCGTTGCGCTGCGAGGCGTTCGAGAAGTCGAGCGAGACCGTTCCGTTCGAGTCCACCCGCGCGACGGGCACCTTCTTCTGGATCTGCGTGATCACGGCCTGCTGCGTCTGCTGAACGGCCTGTGCCTCGGCCGCCGCCTGAGCCTGCGCGGGAACCCTGCCCGCCGCCACGGCAGCGTCGACACCGCTCTTCGCGGCTGCGGTCGCCTTGTCCATCGTGGTCTGGAGACCCTTGGTCGTCTCCGTGGTCACGTTCTTCACGATCGGGTTGTAGATCGTGCCCATGATGCCCTTGTTCTCCGGAGCCTTCGCCACTGAGGGATCGAAGGCCGCCTCGAGTGCGGGGGTC
This sequence comes from Humibacter ginsengisoli, assembly GCF_054780095.1. Classification (NCBI taxonomy): domain Bacteria; kingdom Bacillati; phylum Actinomycetota; class Actinomycetes; order Micrococcales; family Microbacteriaceae; genus Humibacter; species Humibacter ginsengisoli. The sequence goes on along the minus strand of NZ_BAAGWZ010000011.1, from coordinate 466,076 downwards.
AGCGTCGATTTTTCGTTCAGGGAGCTCTGGATGTTCGTGGGCATCACCGCGAACAGCAGCGAGATGAGCACGGCAGTGCCCAGCGTTCCACCGATCTGCCGGAAGAACGTCGACGCGCTCGTCGCCACGCCCATGTCGCGCAGACCCACGGCGTTCTGGCTGGCGATCGTGAGTGTCTGCATCATCTGGCCGAGCCCCAGGCCGATGAGCAGCATCGCCCCGGCGGCGAACCAGTACGAGTAGTCGTATTTCATGAAGGTCAGCCAGAAGAATCCGCCGGAGAGCAGCAGCGTCCCGAGGATCGGGAACTGCCGGTAGTGGCCGGTGCGGGCGATGATCTGCCCGCTGGTGATGGATGCGATCATCAGGCCGAGGATCATCGGCAGCAGTTGGAGGCCGCTCTCGGTCGGATTCGACCCGAGCACGAGCTGTAGGTAGAGCGGGATGGTCAGCATGGCGCCGAACATCCCGAAGCCGACGAGAACGCCGATGATCGTGGCCATCGAGAACGTGTTCGAGCGGAATAGCTTGAGCGGGATGAGCGCGTCATCCTTCATCAGCATCTCGACGATGATGAAGCCGACCACCCCGACGGCGCCGATGACATAGCACGCGATCGCGGAGGGGCTGCCCCAGCCCCAGGCACGGCCCTGCTCCGCAATAAGCAGCAGAGGCACCAAGGCGACGATCACGCCGGTCGCACCCCACCAGTCGATGCGCACCGAATGGTGGTTGTGCCGCGGAAGGTGCAGGAACGCGATCACGATGAACAGCGCGATGATGCCGATCGGCACGTTGATGAGGAACACCCAGCGCCATCCGGCGATCCACAGGATCTGGTTCGCGCCGGCGAAGAGACCGCCGATCAGCGGCCCGGCGACGCTCGAGATGCCGAAGACCGCGAGGAAGTAGCCCTGGTATTTGGCGCGCTCGCGCGGGGCGAGGATGTCGCCCATGATCGCCAGCGGCATCGACATCAGGCCGCCCGCGCCCAGGCCCTGGATGGCGCGGAACACGGCGAGCTCGATCATCGACTGCGAGAACGAGGACAGGATCGAGCCGATCACGAAGATGATGATCGCCAGGATGAACAGCGGCCGGCGCCCGAAGATGTCGGACAGCTTCCCATAGATCGGCGTGGCGATCGTGGAGACGATCAGGTAGGCCGTGGTCACCCAGGCTTGCAGGCTCAGGCCGTGCAGGTCGTCGCCGATGGTACGGATGGCCGTTCCGACGACGGTCTGGTCGAGTGCGGAGAGGAACATGCCCGCCATGAGGCCGAAGATCACGAAGAGGATCTGACGGTGCGTCATGATCGGTGCTTTGGGCGCTGACGGCGCTGACGTGGCGGCTTCTGACATTGATCCCGTACGTTTCTGCTGAAACAGCTGGTGGCGACACGAAAGCGAAGACGGGCCGAACGGCGGTCTCCGCCGTCGTTGGCGTGTGAAGAGTTGTCGGTGCTGAGAAATTTGCGGTGACTGCAAATTTACACCCGAGAAGTGTGCGCGTCGAACCATAGCAGTTCCTGAGTTCTCGCGGGCGAGTCCATACAGGACCCACCGAGCATTCCAAGGCGCACGCGGTACCGTCGATCACGCCATGTCGTACCCCCCGAATGAGTCGCACACACGCATCCGCTCCCGCATTCCTCGCGCTTCCGGGCGCCGCGTCCGCGGTGTGCGGGCGGCTGTGCTCGCTGTGGCGGCGGCGTCCGCGCTCGTTCTCGCCGGATGCACGGCGCACACCGCTCGCACCGCCGACGCCACGCGCGCCGCGGAGCACACCGCTGCTTCGTCGCCTTCGGTGATGGCCGTGTCGCCGGCGCAGGCATCCGTCGTGGGCCAGAAGGTGACGATCACGGGCACTGACCTGCAGAACGTCAAGGCCGTGGCGTTCGGTTCGGCGAGTGTGCGCGTGCTCTCAGCGAGCGCCGACAAGGTCGTCGCCCAGGCGCCGGCCGCGGCCAACTATCAGCCCGCGACAGTGGGCCTGAAGCTGATCGGCAAGACGGGCAAGACGATCGCGACCAAGCCGGGTGCTCTGGAGTACACGGCGGCGGGCGGCGTGGCCGCGCAGTTGGAGTACGCGCTCGCGCACTGGCAGAACTACAACACGGCCGAGTACGGCGACCTCAACCCCGACGGTGGCGACTGCGCCAACTTCGTCAGCCAGACGCTGATCGCTCGCGGCTGGACCATGAACGACGACTGGTACAACCACGAGGCGGGCGACGACTGGAGTCCGGCGTGGGGCTACGTTCCCGCGATGGATGACTACTTCGCCGAGAACGCCGCAAGCCTCGGTCTCGAACAGCTCAGCTTCTCGCAGGCCGACCGCGCCAAGGTCGCGCTCGGCGACATCGCCGTCTTCGATTGGGACGGCGACGGCTCGCCCGACCACGTCGAGGTCGTCGACCGCATCACGAAGGTGAACGGCCAGTACAAGATAGAGCTGGCCAGCCATAACGACGACTACGCGTACCGCGACCTCGACGAGACGATCACGACGCAGCACCCGGGCGCGACCGGCCACTTCTGGCACCTGACCCGCTGATCGGGGCAGCCTGCGCGGCTAGGGTCGCTGCTCGAGCCGCGGTGGAGGCGAAGCGGTCAATAGTGCACGTAGACGTCGGTGCCGTCCGGCGTCCAGTCGTAGAGCTGCTCGGCGAGACTGATCGGCATGCCGACGCATCCGTGGCTCATCGGATGCCCGAAGTTGTTGTGCCAGTACACGCCGTGGAAGGCGTCGCCGTTGTAGTCGAAGTACATGACCCACTGCACGTCCGGCACGACGTAGCCGTACTGCGTGCTCGACATCGTCTGAACCCTGATGTGGTCGCGAACGGTGAAGTGGCCGGTCGGTGTCGGGGTTCCCGGAAGCCCCGCCGAGATGGCCCATGAGCCGACGACAGCGCCGTTCTGCATCATGTAGAGGCGCTGCGAGCTGAGGTTCACCTCGATGCTGCGCTGAAGGTTCGTCGTCTGGAACGGCGTCTCCGTCACCGGCAGGCGGTACTCGGCGTTGCCGTCGCTGAGCTGAGTGGCGAATGACCGCGCCACCATGCTGGTGTTCCCGAGCGTGCGGCCGGTCTGGCCGGCCGTGTCGACCCGCAGCACCGCGCCGGTGGCGTCGACGACGTCCTGGGCGTTCGCCGGCTGCCGGTTCACCTGGCCGGGCAGCGCGTCGACCGCAGTCTGGATCTTCTTCTGATCGGCCGCGATCGAGAAGCTCCCCGTGCTGTCGTTCGATGTCACGGTCAGCCACGAGGCGGCGACGTCCGGCGCGACCGGCACGGTGCGCTCCGTGCCCACGTAGAAGCCGATCGTGGCGAGCATGCCGTTGAGCTTCTTGGCGGTCGCCTCGGCGGTGGCCGTGCTGATCGGTGGCAGGGCGTCTGTCTTCGTCGTGCGCACGGCGACATGGTCGATGTCGCGGCTGAACGACTTCTGGAGCGACTGCGCGAGCGCAGCCGTGTTCACCCGGATGCCGGGCGCGGCCGGCTTCACGACGTAGGCGCCGTTCGCGAATGAGACAGTGGCATCCGTCGGCTTCGTGTACAGGGCGGGGAGCGCCTGCTGCAGCACCTTGTCGGCCTTGCCTGTCTCGAGCGTCACGGGCGCCTGAATCGGAGCGCCGAACCAGGCGCCGATGTTCCACAGCGGCCGGTCGGCGAGTGCCTGGTTCGTGAGTCCGGCGGCGTCGACCTGCACGCCGAGCTCGCGCCCGGTCATCCTGGTGCCGTTCACGCTGATGGTCGTGTCAGCGAGGCGCTGTGAGACCATGTTCGCCGCAATATTCGGCGGCAGTCCGCCCACGGGAACCCCGGCGACGGTCGTTCCCGGAGCGATCAGCAGGGTGAGCGCCGCACCTAGCAGCACGACGAGCGCGCCGCCGGCGATCCAGAGCCAGAGGAACCGTCGCTTGCGCTTCGGCTTGCTCGTCGCCTGGAGCGTCTCGGCAAGACGCGTGCGCGTCGCGTCCGGCGACTCCGGCTCGTTCGCGCCGTCGCCGACGACAGGATCGTGTGTCAGTTGATCCGTCACGGCTGCCTCGTTCGCTCGGTGACCCCCCGCTGGGCGAAACGTCAACAGAGAATATAATGGCGCGCCGCAAACGGCAACTGGTCTGTCTATCCGATAAGCGAGCCGTTGTGCATCCGTTATGTCGATGGCCGACCTCAGCGTCCGCTCAGAGGGCGGCACGCCGAGCCAACGCACAGGGCCCGATCGATAACGTCGACGGCGTGGCGCAGACGAGACGGCGAAGCAGATGGTGGCGGGTCGCATCCGGTTTCTCGGTGGTCGCCGTGCTCGCGCTCGCCGGATGCGCCGCCCGACCCGCCCCGCTTCCCGCGCCGATTCAGAAGCAGCTCGACTACGCGCTCGCGCATTGGGACCACTACAACACGAAGGTCTACGGCGACCTGAATCCCGTCGGCGGCGACTGCGCCAACTTCGTCAGTCAGACGCTGATCGCGCGAGGCTGGAAGATGAACGACCAGTGGTACAACTACGACGCCGCGGAGGAATGGAGCCCGGCATGGGGCTACGTTCCGGCGATGGACAACTACTTCGCCGCGAATGCGAAGTCGCTCGGCCTCACGGAGTACCCGTTCGACGAACGCTCGAAGATCGCGGTCGGCGACATCGTGGTGTTCTCCTGGGCCGGAACCGATGAGTACGACCACGTCGAGATCGTGAGCAAGGTCATCGACACCACCGTTGACGGCAAGAAGCACGTCGACATCAAGATGGCCGGCCACAACAAGGACACCGAGTATCGCGACCTCGACTACGTGCTCGACAAGGAGTACCCCGGCGCATCGGGCCATTTCTGGCACGTTGCGCTGCCGCCGACGGCCTCGCCGACGTCATCCAAGTAGCGGCCGCGAGTGACACCAAGTGGTGTCATCTGGTTCACACGAACGCTTGACGTGACACCATCATGGTGTCACCATGGTGTCATGCAGTTGGAAACCTATGTCGAAGAACTCCAGCGTCAGCTCGTCGCGGCGGCCGCCGCAGGCACGGACGAGACGCGTGAGACCGCCGAGCGCCTGACGACGGCGCTCGACGCGGCCGCGCGGCTCATGCTGATCGAAGCGCTGAGCGCGGCTGCGAGTGAGATCACGACCGAGCTGACACCGGGCTCTGTCGATCTTCGCCTGCGTGGTCGCGAGCCCGAATTCGTCGTGATCCAGGCTCCGGAGTGGTCGGAGTCGGTCACCCCGGCGGCCGCACAAGCACCAACCGCACCAGCCGCAGTGGAGGGCGAGGACGCGTCGACGACGCGCACCACGTTGCGCCTTCCAGATGAGCTCAAGGCGCGCGTCGAAGCCGCCGCCGCGCACGCCGGGGTTTCCGTCAACACCTGGCTGGTGCGAACGGTAGCCGCCGCGCTGGACGGCGGAGCCTCGCGGCCCGTTGCGCGGGAGACCAGCGGCAAGCGCGTCACCGGATGGGTTCGGTGACGAAGGTGAGCAAGGAATCCGGCGGCAGCGCAGCATCCATCATTTCCACCTCGAGTCAGGCCATCTCGAATACGCAGGGGAGAGCCATCATGAACACGGAGTACGAAACACCGGAGCCCATCCAGGTGGTGCTCGACATGCTCGTCGTCGTCAGCCTGACGGTCACGGCCGCCGACACGAAGACGACGACCGTGTCGATCCAGGCCGGCGATCCGACCAAGAAGGACGACGTGCGAGCCCTCGGCGAGGTGAGCGTGGACTTCGTCGACGGCGTGCTCGGCCTGCGCATCGCCCGCACACTGCGCTACTACACCTGGTTCAGCGGCAGCCCGCGGCTGACCGTGGACATCACCGTGCCGACCGGCTCGAGTCTTGACGCCAAGCTCGGCGCAGGCAACGTCGAGACCCAAGGCGTGCTCGGCTTCTGCATCGCCCGTACCGGAGCAGGCGAACTCCGGATCGAGCAGGCCGGCAGGACCACGCTGCACAGCGGCGCCGGTTCGATTCAGGCGGGTCGGATCTTCGGTCCGCTGCAGGTCACGAACGGCGCCGGATCCATTCGGGTCGGCACGTTGGATGGCGAGGGGAACGTCAAGAACACGACGGGCAACACCACCTTCGGCGACGTCGAAGGACCACTCACGGTGAAGTCCACAACGGGCAACGTCGTGATCGAACAGCTGAACGGCTCGGCCGAGATCAAGTGCGCACACGGCGAGGTGCGCATCGACCGGGTCGGCACGGGTGAGGTCAAGATCGACGGAGGTTACGGCTCCATCGAGGTCGGGGTGCCCGAGGGCACCGCCGCATGGCTCGACATCGCCTCACGGCACGGGCAGGTGCGCAACGAGCTCGAGGCGGCGTCCGCTCCGGTCGATACCGACCGCACCGTGGCCATCACGGCGCACGCGGACTACGCCTCCATCACCATCCGTCGCCCGCTGGGTTAGCACCACACCACACCACACCACAGGTACCGCCCGAGGTGGGCGGTGATCGTCGCGCCCGAAAACGGGGGCGACGACGAGAGAGAAGGAAACCACCATGACAACCACCGCAATCCAGTCCCCTGCGATCCACGTGCAGGGCCTGGTGAAGTCTTACGGAAAGCTGGAGGTGCTGCGCGGCGTCGACTTCGACGTGGCACAGGGAAGCATCTTCGCGCTGCTCGGCTCCAACGGGGCGGGCAAGACCACGGCGATCCGCATCCTGTCGTCGCTGCTGCACGCCGACGGTGGTACCGCCAGCGTCATCGGATACGACGTGTTCAAGCAGGGCGCCGATGTGCGCAGGTCGATCAGCCTGACCGGCCAGTTCGCCGCCGTCGACGAGATCCTCAGCGGACGCGAGAACCTGGTGCTCATCGCGAGGCTGCGTCACGTGAAGCAGCCCGAGCGGGTTGCCGACACGCTCCTCGAGCGGTTCTCGCTGACCGACGCGGGCGGCCGACGCGTCTCGACCTATTCGGGAGGCATGCGGCGCCGGCTCGACATCGCGATGAGCCTCATCGGCAACCCGCCGGTCATCTTCCTCGACGAGCCGACAACGGGCCTCGACCCCGAGGCGCGTATCGAGGTGTGGGATGCCGTCAGGGAGCTCGCCGCGGGCGGCGCAACCGTGCTGCTCACCACGCAGTACCTCGACGAAGCCGAACAGCTCGCCGACCGCATCGCGATCCTGCACAAGGGCCGGATCATCGTCGACGGCACGCTCGCCGAGCTGAAGGCCATGCTGCCGCCGGCGAAGGTCGAGTACGTCGAGAAGCAGCCCAGCCTCGAAGACGTCTTCTTCGCGATCGTCGGCGACAAGGGCGACGAGCCGGCGGATGCCGGCACCAGCAACGACCAGAACAAGTCCGGCGTCCGCGCCGGCGCGAACCAGAAGTAGGCGAGGACCATGACAACGACGACAACGCAGTTCGCGACCGGATCGCGGGCATCCACCGGGTCGCACTTCTTCGGCGACACCGCGGTGCTCACCGGGCGCACGCTCAAGCACATCACGCGCAGCCTCGACACCATCATCACGACGGTGATCACCCCGATCGCACTCATGCTGCTGTTCGTGTATGTGCTGGGTGGAGCGATCCAGTCCGGTTCCAGCAACTACGTGAACTATCAGCTCCCGGGCATCCTGCTCATCACCGTCGCCTCGGGCATCGCCTACACAGCCTTTCGGCTGTTCCAGGACATGCAAGGCGGCATCTTCGAACGGTTCCAGTCCATGCCGATCGCGCGGTCCTCCGTGCTCTGGTCGCATGTGCTCACGTCGCTGGTCGCCAACGTCATCTCGCTGGCGGTAGTGATGGGGGTCGCATTTCTGATGGGCTTCCGAACCGGGGCGAACGTGGGCGCCTGGCTGGCCGTGGCGGGCATCCTGATCCTGTTCACGCTCGCGCTCACCTGGGTCGCCGTGATTCCCGGCCTGACCGCCAAGAGCGTGGACGGCGCGAGCGCCTTCTCGTACCCGCTCATCTTCCTGCCGTTCATCAGCTCGGCGTTCGTGCCCACCAGCACCATGCCTGGCCCGGTGCGCTGGTTCGCGGAATATCAGCCCGTGACGCCGATCGTGAACACGATCCGCGCCCTGTTCGCCGGGCAGCCTGTGGGCAGTGATATCTGGATCGCGCTGGCGTGGTTGGTGGGGATCCTGGTCGTCGCGTACGTGTTCGCCCAGGTGATCTACCGGAAGAAGATCTCGTAGCCCGGCCGGCCGAGAACCCGGTCGGCCGAGAACAGGCAGATCCCGCGAGAACAGGCGGGATCTGCCTGTTCTCGCGCGGAGAGCGCGATCATGCCTGTTTTGGGCTGGTTCAGGTGCAGGGGCGGCTAGGCGATCGCGGCGTCCACGATGCTCTTCGCCTCGGACTGCACCTGCCGCAGATGGTCTTCTCCGAGGAACGACTCGGCGTAGATCTTGTAGACGTCCTCGGTGCCGCTGGGGCGGGCGGCGAACCAGGCGTTCTCGGTCACGACCTTCACGCCGCCGATCGGGGCGTCGTTGCCGGGGGCGCGGGAGAGCTTCGCGGTGATGTTCTCGCCCGCGAGTTCGGTCGCGGTGATGGCGTCGCCGTCCAGCTTGCCGAGCTTCGCCTTCTGCTCCTTGGATGCCGCGGCATCCACCCGCTGATAGACCGGATCGCCGAACTGTTCCGTGAGCTCGCGGTACAGCTGCGAGGGGCTCTTGCCCGTGACGGCGATGATCTCGCTGGCCAGCAGGGCGAGCAGGATGCCGTCTTTGTCGGTCGTCCACGCGGTGCCGTCCATGCGCAGGAACGATGCGCCGGCGCTCTCCTCGCCGCCGAACGCGACGGAGCCGTCGACGAGGCCCGGCACGAACCACTTGAACCCGACCGGTACCTCCCACAGCTGCCGGCCGAGCGAGTCGGCGACGCGGTCGATGATCGAGGACGACACCAGGGTCTTGCCGATCGCGGCATCCGATCGCCAATCGGGCCGGTGCGTGTAGAGGTACTGGATGGCTACGGCGAGGTAATGGTTCGGGTTCATCAGCCCGCCGTCGGGCGTGACGATGCCGTGCCGGTCGGAGTCCGCGTCGTTGCCGGTGAGTACGTCGAAGTCGTCCTTGTGCTTCAGAACGGATGCCATGGCGGACGGGCTCGAGGGATCCATGCGGATCTTCCCGTCCCAGTCCAGCGTCATGAATCCCCACTGCGGATCGATCGCCGGGTTCACGACCGTGAGGTCGAGGCCGTACTTCTCGCCGATCAGCGACCAATAGTGGGCGCTCGCGCCGCCGAGCGGATCGGCGCCGATGCGCACGCCGGCGTTCTTGATGGCATCCACGTCGATGATGTTCCGCAGGTCGTCCACGTAGTGCTCGCGGAAGTCGTAGGTGGCGACACCGCTCGGCTCCGCCCGGTTGACGCCGCGTAAGCCGTCGGCGATGAGCTCGTTGGCACGGTTCGCGATCCAGCTCGTGGCATCCGTGTCGGCCGGCCCGCCGTGCGGCGGGTTGTACTTGAAGCCGCCGTCGCGGGGCGGGTTGTGGCTCGGCGTGACGACGATGCCGTCGGCCTGCGCGCCGTCGGGGTGGGCCCGGTTGTGGGCGATGATCGCGTGGCTGACAGCCGGTGTCGGCGTGTAGTCGTCGTACTCGTCCATGAGCACGTCGACCCCGTTCGCGACGAGCACCTCGAGGGCCGTGGTCTGGGCCGGCATGCTGAGGGCGTGGGTGTCGGCGCCGATGAAGAGCGGTCCTGTCGTGCCCTGCGACTGCCGGTACTCCACGATCGCCTGCGTGACGGCAGCGATGTGGTCCTCGTTGAAGGCCGTGTCGAACGCACTGCCGCGGTGACCGCTGGTGCCGAACACGACCCGCTGCTCCGGCACTGAGGCATCCGGTTTCAGCTCGTAGTAGGCGCGAACGAGCGCCTCCACATCGATCAGGTCTGCTTCTGTTGCTGGAGTGCCTGCGCGATCCGACATGCGACCAAGTCTGACACCGGACCGCGTCTCGTCGCGTGTCGGGGCGCTGCCGCGGCGACCATTAGGCTTCCACCATGCCCGATGCCAGCACCGAAAGCCGCTCGGAGATGCCCAGCGAGTCGACGCAGACCTACAGCTTTCTCGGGCCGTCCGGCACCTTCACCGAGGCCGCGCTCGCGCAGGTTCCCGAGGCGCAGGGCAAGCCGTGGCGTGCGGTCAACAATGTCGGCGAGGCGCTCGACGATGTGGTCACTGGCCGCAGCGTCGCGGCGATGATCGCGATCGAGAACTCGATCGAGGGCGGGGTCTCCGCCACCCAGGATGCCCTCGCGCGCATCCCGGAGCTGCGGATCATCGGCGAGTACCTGGTGCCGGTCGGATTCGTCATGGTCGGGCGGCCGGGAACGAAGCTGGCGGACGTGAAGACCGTGGCTGCGCATCCGGTCGCGTACGGACAGTGCAAAGAGTGGCTCGGCGCGCACCTGCCGGCGCACGACTACATGCCTGCCTCGAGCAACGTGGCGGCAGCCATCTCGCTGTTGGAGACGGATGCCTCGGGCACCCCGATCAGCCCGGCCGACGCGGCGATCGCCCCGCCGGCGATCGTCGATCACTATGACCTCGAGCTGCTGGCCGAGAACATCATCGACAACCCGAACGCGGTGACGCGGTTCGCGCTCGTCAGCCGCACGCGGAGCATCCCGGAGCCGACCGGCGCCGACAAGACGAGCCTCATCGTGGAGCTGCCTTCCGACCAGTCCGGAACGCTGGTCGAGATGCTCGAGCAGTTCTCCACGCGTGGCGTGAACCTCAGCCTGATCGAGTCGCGGCCCATCGGCGACGAGCTCGGGCGGTACCGGTTCGTCATCGATGCCGACGGCCACGTGAAGGACGAACGGGTGGCGGATGCCCTGCTCGGCCTGTTCCGGTTCAGCCCGAACATCAACTTCCTTGGCTCGTATCCGCGTGCCGACCGTGTTCCGGTCGACTACGACCCGCGCTACGCGGACGCCGTGTTCATCGAGGCGCGCGACTGGCTGCGTGGCCTGATCGGCGGCGAGCCGGAGGCCTGAACGCCTGATGTCCGAGAACGGGTTCGAGGAGGCGCGTCGCGAGACGGTTCGATACCACCGAGAGCTCTACGCCTCGGCCTCGCTGGGACAACCCGGAACGTGGCTCGCCGGACCCAGCGGGCTTCTCGACGATGTGCTCGTGCACGTCCGGAAAGATCGCCCATTGGTGGCGTACGACCTCGGTGCGGGAATCGGGAGACACACCATCCCGATGCTCCGCCTGCTTCCCAAGGGGTCCGAGGTCGTGGCGGTCGATCTGCTACCGGAGGCCCTGCGGCGGCTCGAGGCGTCGGTTCCCGAGGGTGTCCAAACGACTCTGCGCGCGGTCGCAGCAGACCTGCTCGACTTCGAGTTCGACCGCCCGGCAGACCTCGTTCTTGCGTTCTCTGCGATCGAACATCTCCCGGACGTGTCAGCAATCCGGCGTCTGTTAGATCGGATCGCGCGCGCGACTGCTGGCGGTGGCGCCATTGCCATCGGGGTCGTTGCTGACCGGGCGGAACGTATGGACGACGGAGCACGGCGGCCGGCCTTACTCGAGAGCCAAGTCACTTCGACGACAGCGCAGCGCGCGCTGAGTGAGGCATTCGCCGGCTTCGACGTACAGGAATCCAGCCTTACACCGACTCGAGTGCGCGAGGCGCGTGGCAATGAGTCATATTGGCTGGAGTCGACGCTCGTGCGCTTCATCGCGACGAAACCGGTGGCGATGACGCGGGGTTGAACACCTCTACCCTGGAGCGATGGATGCCCGCTACCGCTTCTCGTGTAGCACGGCGGAGGTGGACCGCGAGCTCGTGCACCGCTGGCTGAGCGAGCAGTCGTACTGGGCGCAAGGGCGGCAGCGGTCCGTTCAGGATGCCGCGATCGACGCATCGCGCAACTACGGCGTCTTCGACGACGAGTCAGGTGGCCAGGTCGCGTACGCGCGCGTGGTGACCGACGGCGTCACGTTCGCCTGGCTGTGCGACGTGTTCGTCGATCCGTCCGTGCGCGGGCGCGGCGTGGGCGTGGGCCTCATCGAGGGCGTGGTCGCCGACTTGGAGCCGCTCGGTCTGAAGCGCATCGCGCTGGCCACAGGCGACGCGCACGGCTTGTACGCGAAGTTCGGCTTCGAGCCGCTCGCCGAGCCGTGGAAGTGGATGGCCCGGTAGGGCTGAGCAGGATTACTCGTTCAGGTCGCAGTTTCTGTCGCTGTGTCTCGCCAGAGCCGACAAAAAGTGCGACCTGAACGAGCGATGGTGCGCCGCCTCAGCCGGCGGGGACGCGCACCACGAGAGCTCCAGCATCCGCCCAGAAGTGCGCGCCGACGACGTCGCCGAAACCGTCGCCGTCGAGCTCGACCGGCTCGGCCCCCTCCACCTCGACGTGGATCGACGACCCGCGAAGGTAGCTGAGCATGCTCGCCTTGTCGGATCCGGTGAAGCGGATGATCTGCCGCCCGAACGCGGAGCGCCGCAGCACCCGGTTCTCCCACGTCACCTTGCGCCAGATGGCCAGCCACCCGAAGATCGTGCGCGGCTGAACGAGCGCGATGTCGAGCTCGCCGTCATCGAGGCTGGCGTCGGGCATCAGTTCCATGTTGCCCGGCAGCACGCCGCAGTTGCCGGCGAGGATCGTGCTCACGTGCGCTGAGTGCGCCTGCTGCCCCGGCAGCCGGTAGTGGATGTGCAGCTTCTTCTTGCCCAGTGAACGCAGGCCGCCGTCCACGTAGGCCAGCCATCCCACCTTCTTCTTCAGCACCGAGCTCGTCTTCGCGAACATCGCCGCGTCGATTCCGATGCCCGCCATCACGAGAAAGACGTGATCGCTGGATGCGCCGTTGTCGCGCGTGAGCTCGGCGACGCCGACGTCCATGGGCTTGTCGGTGCCGGTGAAGGCGATGCGAACGGATGCCTGCAGGTCCGAGTACGGCAGCCCGAGATTGCGTGCGAGAAGGTTGCCTGTCCCAAGGGCGATGATGCCCATAGGCACCCCGCTGCCGCGCAGGCCGCCCGCGACGGCGCGAATCGTGCCGTCGCCACCGGCCGCAAGGACCAGGTCGGCGCCGTCGCTCAGTGCGCGCCTGGTAAGGCCGTGCCCGGAGTCGTCGACCGTCGTCTCCAGCCACGCCGGCTCCGCCCACCCGGGCTCGCCCGCAGCGGATGCCGCCTCCCGGGCCTGCGCCAGCGCCGACATCACCGCCTTGCGCAGCGCCTTAGCGTCTGCCTTGGTCGGGTTGTAGACGACCGCGGTGCGGCGCAGGGGTGCGGCGTCGCGGACAGGAGTGTTCTCTGCGGTGTCGGATGCTGGTGCGACCGGATCGCTCACCCTCCCCACGCTACTCAGTGCAGCGGGCGGCGGTACGCGTGGCACGGACAGGTTGGCTGCCTTACATAGAATTGAGCGATGATCGATCCCGTCCTTCTGCGCGAGAACCCCGACCTCATCAGGCGTTCGCAGGAGGCACGGGGGGAGTCTCCGGAGACCGTGGACGCCGCGCTCGCCGCCGACGCGGAACGGCGTGCGGCGATCACCGAATACGAGTCTCTGCGAGCCGAGCAGAACGCATTCGGCAAGCGTGTGGCATCCGCTCCGAGGGATGAGAAGAAGGAGCTCGTCGCGCAGGCGCAGCAGCTCGCGGCGCGGGTGAAGGAGGCGCAGGCGCAGGCATCCGCTGCCGAGGAGCGCTTCGATGACGCCGTTCGGCGCATCGGCAACGTGATCGTCGATGGTGTTCCGGCCGGCGGCGAGGATGACTTCGTCACGCTGCGCGAGGTGGGGACGATTCCGACCTTCGACTTCGAGCCGCGCGACCATCTCGAGCTCGGCGAGAAGCTCGACGCGATCGACATGGCCCGGGGCGCCAAGGTGAGCGGTGCCCGCTTCTACTTTCTGAAGGGCGTCGGCGCGCGGCTGGAGATCGCGCTGATGAACTACGCGCTCGACGTCGCGCTGCAGAACGGGTTCACCCCGATGATCACGCCGACCCTGGTCAAGCCGGAGGTGATGCAGGGCACCGGATTCCTCGGCGCTCACGCCGACGAGGTCTACCACCTCGGAACCGACGACCTGTACCTCACCGGCACCAGCGAGGTCGCCCTCGCCGGCTACCACGCCGACGAGATCATCGACCTTGCCGACGGACCGCTGCGCTACGCGGGCTGGTCGACGTGCTACCGGCGCGAGGCCGGAAGCGGCGGCAAGGACACGCGTGGCATCATCCGGGTGCACCAGTTCAACAAGCTCGAGATGTTCGTCTACACGACCGAAGAGGATGCCCAGGAGGAGCACCTGCACCTGCTCGCGTTGCAGGAGCAGCTGCTCCAGTCCCTCGGCCTGGCGTACCGTGTGATCGACACTGCTGCAGGCGACCTCGGATCCAGCGCGGCCCGCAAGTACGACGTGGAGGCGTGGGTGCCGACGCAGGGGCGGTACCGCGAGCTGACGTCCACATCGAACTGCACCACATTCCAGGCGCGGCGCCTGCAGATCAGGTACCGCACCGACAGCGGTAAGACCACTCCGGCGGCGACCCTGAACGGCACACTGGCCACGACGCGCTGGATCGTCGCCCTGCTCGAGACGCACCAGCAGTCCGACGGTTCCGTGACGGTTCCCGAGGTGCTGCGGCCGTACCTCGGCGGGCTCGACGTGCTGCGGCCGGTCGCCGCATGACCCGCGGGCGATCTGCGGTCGGCAAGGATCTCGAAGCGGAACATTCGTCGTCCGAGGCGCAGGCATCCGACCGCCTGCTCGTCGCGCTCGACGTCGACGGAACGCTGCTGCACGAAGACGGGTCCGCGTCAGATGCGGTGAAGGACGCCGTGCTCGCGGCCATCGAAGCCGGTCACGAGGTGACGCTGGCGACAGGTCGCAGCTGGGAGACCGCCCGCGACGTGCTGGCCGAGTTCGCGATGAGGCCGGAGTACGTCGTGTGCTCGAACGGCGCCGTCATCATGCAGCGCGACGAGGACGGATACCGGCGCGCGCTCGTGGAGACGTTCGACGCCCGGCCGGTGCTGGAGCTGGTGCACGGGTTCCTCCCTGAGGGCAGCTACATGGTCGAGGAGGCCGACGGCACGCGGCAGTACACGGAGGGCATGGACTCCTCCGGCTGGACGCTCGGGTCGGCGGACCCGGTGCCGTTCGAGCAGCTCGCGCGCGAGCCCGTCAGTCGTGTCGTCGTCGTCTCGCCGTCGCACGACGCCGAGGAGTTCCTCGGGATCGTCGAGCAGATGGGGCTTCGCAAGGTCACCTACGCGGTCGGCTGGGCCGCGTGGCTCGACATCGCACCAGAGGGTGTGAGCAAGGGCAGCGCGCTTGCCCGGGTGCTCGACCGGCTGGGACTGCCGACGGATGCCCTGCTCGTCGTCGGCGACGGACGCAACGACATCGAGATGTTCCGCCTCGCACGATCCGGCGGAGGGCGCGCGGTCTCGATGGGCCAGGCGCCCGACGAGGTGAAGGCCGCGGCCGACGAGGTGACCGGCACCGTAGATGACGACGGGCTTGCGGACGTGCTGCTGTCGGTGGCGGCGAGCCGCGCGCTCTGAGCGCGACGTCAACGCGCCCGGGAGATCACGGCAGCACTGGCTCGGCCGAAGGCACCGCCACAGCCGGCAGCCGCACCACCACCTCGAGCCCGCCGGCGCCACGGGCCGCTGCGGTGACGGTGCCGCCGTGCCGCTCTGCGATGGATCGCACGAGCGCCAGGCCCAACCCGAAGCCGTCGTGGCGCGTGCGATCGTCCAGCCGCGTGAACGGCTGGAACAGCCGCTCGACGTCGTCGGGCGGCACCTGAGGTCCGGGGTTCGTCACACGGAGAACCGCGGAACGGCCGCCGTCGCTCGAAGGCTCGTCCACGAAAGTGGCCAGCGCGATCCACCCGCCCGGCACGTTGTACCGCATCGCGTTGTCGACGAGATTGCCCACGAGCCGCTCGAGCAGCACCCGGTCGCCAACGACGGGAGCATCCGCGAGGTCGGACGTGACGGCGACGTCGGTCATCGGCCGATCATCCAGGATGTCCTCCACGACGGTGGCGAGATCGACGTGCTCTGCGACGGTCGACGGATGCTCGTTCCGCGCGAGCGTGAGCAGCGCGTCGATGAGGCGGTCGGCCTCGTCCACCGCGCTCTGCACCTGACGGCACATCGCCTCGAGCTCCCGCCGCGTCGGGCGGGGTTTCGCGAGCACGACATCCATCGCCGTGCGCATCACGGTGAGGGGTGTGCGCAGTTCGTGGCTGGCGTTCGCGATGAACTGCCGTTGGGCGTTGAATGCCCGGTCGAGGCGATCCAGCATGTCGTCGAAGGTGTCGGCCAGTTCGCGCAACTCGTCGTGGCGCCCGCGCAGGCTCAGCCTCACCGACAGGTCGTGCTCGCTCGCCTCGCGCGCGGCATCCGTCAGCTGGCGCACCGGGCGCAGGATGCGGCCGGCGACGATCCACCCCAGAAGTGCGGCGAGCACTGTGACGCAGCCGAGGGTGATCAGCGAGTAGAGCACCAGGTTGCCCAGGGTGGCGTCGCGCTGCGCTTGGATGCCCGCCTGCACGCCGTTGGCGTAGAGTGCCTCGCACTTCTTCTTGGTGTCGGGCGGGACAGGCTGCAGCGTTCTGTTCCCCTGGTGCTCGCAGGTCTCGATCTGCTTCTGCACCACTTGCGAGGATGTCGTCGCCGACACGGTGGGCAGGTTCTGGGAGAGCAGCGCGGTCGTCACTACGATCAGCACGGCCCCGCACGCGAGGAACAGTGCCGTATAGAGCGCGGTGAGACGCGCGCGTGCGGTCAGTCGGATGCGCATCGCGTCACATCCGGTATCCCACGCCGACCACCGTCTCGATCAGCGGCGGGTCGCCGAGCTTGCGTCGCAGCCGGGCGACGGTCACGGCGACTATGTTGCTGAACGGGTCGGTGCGGGCATCCCACACGTGTTCCAGCAGCTCTTCGGCGCTGACGACCGCGCCGTCGGCCCCGGCAAGGCACTCGAGCACGCCGAACTCCTTGCGCGTGAGCGATAGCGGCATCGCGGCGCGGCTGGCGCGATGCCTGGCGCGGTCGACGACGACGTCGCCGCGTGTGACGACGGGGGAGCTGCCCGGCCCGCGTCGTGCCAGGGCACGCACGCGGGCGACCAGCTCGTGGAACGCGAAGGGCTTGCCGAGGTAGTCGTCGGCGCCGAGCTCGAGGCCGTCGACGCGGTCGTCCACGGCGGCGGCGGCGGTCAGCATCAGGATGCGACAAGGCCGGCGCTGCGCCACGAGGTCACGGCACACCCGGTCACCGTGCACGACAGGCAGGTCGCGGTCGAGCACGACGACGTCGTAGTCCGTGACGCCTGCCTCCTCCAGGGCTGCCGCACCGTCGTACACGACGTCGACGGCCATGCCGGCGTCGCGCAGCCCTTCGCCGATGCGATCGGCAAGGGCCACATGGTCTTCGACGACGAGCACTCGCACCCCACCATGATGCGACGGCGGGCGTGACATCCGCCTTACACGTGCTGTTCTGCCGGTGTCACCGCGGGGGAGCTAGACCGGTTGCCGAGCCACTACCCGGACCATCGACAAGGAGAGGGCCATGAATCGGAACACCCTTCTGCGCCGGCGAACGATCGCCTCTGTCGCGGCTGCCGCACTGCTCGGCGTGGCGTTGCTTCTGGGCGGTTGCTCGTCTCCACCCTCCGGATCATCCGTGCCCAGTCTGACGGGCGGCTCCGCTCCGAGAAGTGACGGGCCCGGGTCGAGCGCGGCCCCCTCGGCGGTGCCGCGCCCGAGCATCGGGTACAGCGCCTCCCGGGTGTCGCAGCTTCATGCGGCGGCGCAGTGCCTGCGCGAGCACGGCGTGCCGGCGTACCAGGACCCGGTTCTGACGCCGGACGGCCAGGTCTACACGGATGCCCGCAGCATCCAGGACGCCGAGGCGAAGATGTCGTCGGCGCAGCGCGATGCCGCCACCGCGGCATTCGAACAGGCGTGCGGGCACCTCTTCGCGGTGGCCGGGCTGCAACCGGACAGCGAGTCGATCGCGCCGCCGAAACTGGTGCAGGCCGGTGTCGTGGCGGCACGCTGCCTGCGGGCCCACGGGCTGCCGAACTACCGGGATCCGACGGGCGAGACGCCGTTCACACCGGGGCACGGCTTCGGCATCTCGGGCGACGAGCTGCCGAACAACGGGGCGGGAGGCAAGCAGGACCCCACCGTGCAGCGGGCGCTGACGGCCTGCCGATCGCAATTGAACGCCGAGATCGCCGCCTCGACGCTGAGCAGTCTCGCCCATGACTAGGGCAGCAGATCCCGTCGCGGGGGCACGGCAGCCCGAGACGGATCAGGCAAGCGCGCGGGTGCGCCCCGGCCGCATCCGGCGAATGGTCGTCGTCGCTGCCGTCATCGTGGTCGCCGTGATCGTGGCAGCCGGCCTTGCGGTCTGGTTCAGCACGGGGGCACGGCCAGCCCCGCACCCGACCGTGCCCGTCGCGACGGCGGCCGTCGTGCGCACCTCGCTCGCCACGACCACGCAGCTGTCGGCCACGATCGGTTACTCCGGCTCGGTGACGATCGTCCCGCAGACGAGCGGCACGATCACGGCACTGCCCTCAGCGGGCGCCACCGTCACGAGAGGAGAGCCTCTCTATGAGATCGACGGTGCCGGTGTCTTCCTGTTCTACGGCTCTCGCCCGGCGTGGCGCACGTTCGAACTCGGCATGACGCCCGGGCCGGACGTGCAGCAGCTCGAGGCGAACCTGCAGGCGCTCGGCTTCGGCGCCGACCTCACCGTTGACGACGATTTCACCTGGTACACCGAGAACGCGATCCTGCACTGGCAGCAGGCGACCGGGCAGGAGCAGACGGGAACCGTCACCCTCGGCACCATCGCGTTCGCGACGGGACCGTTGCGCATCGCCGCCGTCGACGCACCTCTGGGGTCGCCCGCGGAGCCCGGGCAGCCGATCCTGTCGGCGACCTCGCCCGATCCGGTGGTCACGGTCGACGTTCCGCCCTCACAGGCCTACCTCGTGCACACCGGGGACCGCGTGACCGTCACGCTTCCGACCGGGACCACAACGCCGGGCACCGTGACGGATGTCTCCACCGTCGCGCAGTCATCGACCGGCGACTCCTCCCGAGGGGCATCGTCGCAGTCGAGCGCGCCGCCGGAGGTCACCGTGCCCGCAGACATCCGGCTCGATGATCCCTCGAAGGCGGCCGGATTCGACCAGGCGCCGGTCACCGTGAACGTGACGGACCGGCAGGTGCACGATGTGCTGGCGGTGCCGATCACCGCGCTCGTCGCACTGGCGAACGGCGGCTACGCCGTCTGGGTCGACCCGTCGCACGGCGAGAGGCGCCTCACGGCGGTCACGCCGGGCCTGTTCGCTGACACCCTCGTGCAGGTCACCGCCTCCGGCCTGAGGCCGGGGGACCGCGTGGAAGTGCCGGCGTCATGACCGCCGCGCTCGAGCTGCACGACGTCTCGATGACCTACCCGCCGCCCAACGAGGTGGCCGCGGTGCAGGATGTCTCACTCACCGTCGCCGTGGGCGAGACGGTCGCGATCACGGGCCCGTCGGGCTCGGGCAAGTCGAGCATTCTGCACCTGATCGGCACCCTCGAGCGACCGACCGCCGGGTCCATTCGGATCGGAGGCGACGACACGGCGCGCATGTCCGACCGCGAACTCTCCGGATTGCGGGCGTGGCGGATCGGATTCGTCTTCCAGCAGTTCCACCTGCTCGACCACCTGTCGGTGCTGGAGAACGTGATGACCGGCGTGCTCTACCGCGGCTGGAGTCTTGGCAACCGTCGCGCCGCTGCGCGTGCAGCGATCGAACGGGTCGGGTTGTCCTCGCGCTCGGTGCATCGCACCGACGCGCTGTCGGGCGGCGAGCGTCAGCGGGTGGCCATCGCGCGGGCACTGGCCGGGCGCCCGGACATCCTGCTCGCGGATGAGCCGACCGGCAACCTCGACTCGGCGACCGGTGCGTCGGTCATGAGCCTCATCGCTGGGCTCGCGGATGCCACGACGACCGTGCTCGTGGTCACGCACGACTCGGTCGTCGCGGCGGCTATGCAGCGCGAGATCGGCATTCGAGACGGCCGCGTGGTCGCCGACAGCGGGCGACGCTGATGCGGTCCCGGCTGCGGTGGGTAGATGCTCTCCGGCTCGGGGCGGACGGCATCAGGGCACGACGGATGCGTGCCGCGCTTTCGGCGCTCGGCGTCGCGGTCGCCGTCGCGGCCATCGTCGCTGTGCTGGGAATCGCGGCATCCGCTCAGGTGGACCTGCTCGACCAGCTGGGCGACGAGGCCGATCTGCTGACCGTCGCGGGCGGGCAGGACTTCTCGGGCGCAGCGGCACCGCTGCCGTCGACGGCGGAGAGCATGATCGCCGCGATCCCGCCGGTGCGGGAAGTGACGGCGGTGGCCTCCATTCCGTCGGCCTCCGCGCGTCGCAGCGCCGCGATCCCCGCCATCGACACGGGCGGCATCACCGTGATGGCGGCGCAGGAATCCCTGCCCCACACGGTCTCCGCATCGATGGCCGATGGACGATTCCTCGGCGCCGTCGCCCAGCGCTACCCGGAGGTGGTTCTCGGATACCAGGCGGCGCGGAATCTGGGGATCGGCACGATCACGCCGCAGACGCAGATCTATCTGGGAGACCGGTACTTCACGGTGGTCGGCGTGCTCGCCCCGGTCGCCGTCGCGCCGGAACTCGATCAGGCGGCGCTCGTGAGCTTCCCCGTCGCTCGCGCGGAGCTCGGCCTGCAGCCTGGCACCAGCCGCATCTACCTGCGCGCCGATCCTGATCAGGTGCAGGCCGTCGCATCCGTGCTCCCCTTCACGGCATCGCCCGCGCATCCCGAGGCGGTTGCCGTGCGCAGGCCGTCTGACATCCTGACGGCACGACTGGCGGCCAAGACGACGTTCGTCGGCCTGTATCTCGCGTTGGGTGCGGTCTCGTTGCTGGTCGGAGGCGTCGGAGTCGCGAACACGATGGTCATAGCCGTGATCGAGCGGCGCGGTGAGATCGGCTTGCGTCGGGCGCTCGGTGCCCGAGCGAGGCACATCGCGGTGCAGTTCCTTCTCGAGGCCGCCGCACTCGCCGTGATAGGCGGCGTGGTCGGCGTGGGACTCGGAACGCTCGCGACCGCGATCGTCGACCATGCGGGAGGCACACCCTTCGCGATGCCTCCGCTGGTGCCGGCGGCGGGCATCGCAGCGGCCATCGCGGTCGGCGTGCTCGCCGGCATCTACCCCGCGGCTCGGGCCGCGCGGATGCCGCCCGCTGAGGCGCTGCGTGCGGCGGAGTGACCGGGTGCTCCGGTCAGACCGGTGGACTCGGTCTTGACCGACGTCGTCGGCGGGGCCACAATCGTGCATGGCGTCTCAATACGTATTGGCTCGACAGTATCCAGACTCCTTCGAAATGAGAGTGCTTCATGAGATTTGCCCAATACGTATCGGTATCGCGCTAAAAGAGAACGGAATCCGCCGTCGACGACGGCATCCCTTCAGAGAGGAAGGCACTTGCGATCATGACCGACTCCCTTCAACACGCATCGCCCCGGCGGCGGTCGGCGTGGCTTCGAACCTGGCGGAGCAGTCGCAGGCGGATGCTCGCACTCGCCGCGACCGCAGTTGTCGGCGCCATGGCGATCACCGAGCTCACGGCGACGGCCGGCTCGGCGGCCACGCCATCGTCATACCAGGAGCCGTACCGCCCCCAGTATCACTTCAGCCTGCCGACCGGATGGATGGGCGACCCGAACGGCCTCGTCTACAAGGACGGCCTGTACTACCTGTTCAGCTACGGCACGTGGAAGGGTGCCGTGAGCAAGGACCTCGTGCACTGGAAGAACATCCCGGTCACCGGTCCCGCTCCCGATCCGGGTAGCAGCGCGTTCTTCTCCGGAAGCGCGGTCGTCGACACGAACAACACGAGCGGGTTCGGAACACGCAAGAACCCGCCGATGGTCGCCGTCTACACGAGCGTGCAGCAGGGCACGAACATCCAGTCGCAAGACATCGCGTACAGCACGGATGACGGCCACACGTGGACGCGGTATGCCGGTGATCCCGTTATCGACATCCAGTCCGTGAACTTCCGCGATCCGAAGGTGTTCTGGTATGAGCCGGGTCACGAGTGGATGATGGTGGTCGCCCTCAGCGATCAGTACAAGACCGCGTTCTACACGTCGCCCGACCTCAAGACGTGGAAGCAGGTGGGCACGTTCGGCCCTGCCGGCGCCACCACGGGCGTGTGGGAGATGCCCGATCTCTACCAACTGCCCGTGGACGGGAACGGGCACAACCAGAAGTGGGTGCTCAGCGTCAGCGTCGGCAGCACGGGCGTGCAGTACTTCGTCGGCGACTTCAACGGCACGAGCTTCACGCCCGATGGCCCGGCGACGTACACGCCGCCCGCCGGTACCGCCCTCGATGATTTCGAGTCCGGCAGCTACGGCGACTGGACGACCACCGGGAGCGCGTTCGGCACCGCACCCTCGTCCGGTTCACTACCCAACCAGCAGCCGATCACCGGGAACCCGGGAACGTACGTCGCGAACAGCTTCAACGGCGGCGACGCTTCAACCGGCTCCCTCACCTCGCCCGTCTTCACCATCGACAAGCCGTATCTGAACTTTCTGGTCGGCGGCGGGAACAACCCTTACGTGCCGAACGCGGCGCCATTCGGCACTCTGCCGGCCGGAACCGTCTTCACCGACTTCTCGGGAACGACCTACGACCCGGGATGGACGACGAGCGGATCGTTCGTCGGCACCGGCCCCAGTCACGAGCAGCTAGGCAACCAGGTGAGCTCGGGCGTGCTCGACACGTGGGGACCGGACGGCGATCCCGGGGAAGGCACGATCACCTCGCCGACGTTCACCGTCGACAGCCGGTACATCGATCTGCAGATCGCCGGCGGTGAGCATCCGATGAGCCAGGCGAACCCGACGGCGGTGAACCTCCTGGTCGGCGGAAAGGTCGTCGCCAGCGCGACGGGAAACAACTCGGGCACGCTCGCCTGGACGAACTGGGACACCAGCTCGTATCAGGGGCAGCAGGCGCAGATCCAGGTCGTCGATCAGAACGACGGCTCGCAAGGCTGGGGCCACCTGATGGTCGGCGACATCGTCTTCGCCACGCAGCAGGCCCCCGCATGGGACACGCAGACATCCGTGAACCTGGTCGTGAACGGCCAGGTAGTGCGCTCGTCCACCGGCGCGAACAGCGAGAACCTCGACTGGGCCTCGTGGAACCTCAAGGATCTGCAGGGGCAGCAGGCTCGGGTCGAGGTCGTCGACCACGCCACCGGGGGCTGGGGCCATGTGCTCGCCGACGACTTGACCCTCGCCGACCAGCCCGCGCTGAATCAGCTGCAGCGCGCCCACTGGATCGACTACGGCGCGGACTTCTACGCGGAGAACACCTGGAATGACGCACCGCACGGTCAGCGCATCGACATCGCCTGGATGAGCAACTGGGCATACGCGTCGAACGTGCCGACGTCGCCGTGGCAGGGGGCCGAGTCGTTCCCGCGCACCGTCTCGCTGCAGACGATCGGCGGCCAGGTGCAACTCGTGCAGCAGCCGGTCGACCGTCTCGACTCGCTGCGCACCGGACCGGTCTGCACGGTGCGCAACCTGCGCGTCTCCGACACGACGGCCCCGCTGAAGGCGAGCGGGGACGAACTGGAGATCCAGGCGCAGTTGAGCGCCGGAACGGCATCGTCGTTCGGCCTGAACGTGCGCACCGGAGCCGGTCAGTACACGCAGATCGGATACGACACGACGACCGGCGAGCTCTACGTCGACCGGGGCAAGTCGGGCGACACGAGCTTCAGCTCGGCGTTCAACGACCGCAACTCGGCGCCGCTGCCGCTGGATGCGAACGGGTCGCTGAGCCTGCGCATCCTCGTCGACGCGTCATCGGTCGAGGTCTTCTCCGGCGATGGCACGCGGGTGCTGACGGAGCAGATCTTCCCGGATGCCTCCAGCACGGGAGTCAGCGCGTTCGCCACGGGCGGCACGGCGACGGTCGACTCGCTGAAGGCCTGGAATCTCAAGTCGATCTGGACCGACGAGGCAGGACGATCGCAGCCGTAGACCGTGCCATCGGCGCGTGATGCACGTGATGTAGTCTTACATCATGCTTCGCACGCAAATATCGCTCACGGTCGAGGAGCGGCGACTCCTCGACCGTGAAGCGGCACGCACGGGGCGTTCGATCTCCGCACTCATCCGCGATGCCGTGACGTGGAGATACGGGCCGTCAGCAGATGCGGAGGCCGATCTTCGCGCCATCGACGGCGCAGCCGGTGCATGGAAGGAACGTGCACTCGACGGAGGAGAGTACGTAGAGCGCCTTCGTTCCGGTCGACGATTGCGGGACGCGACCCAGCCATGACGGTTGTGGTCGATACCTCGGTACTCATCGACGTTCTCCGAGGGGATCGGGAAGCGGTGCGAGTGCTCCGCGAATCGCGTGAGGCTGGTGCGCTGCACTCCAGCGAGATCGTCAAGCTGGAAGTTCTGGCGGGCATGAGCCCGTCCGAGGCAGCGGCGACGCGCGGGCTGTTCGGCGCCTTCACGTGGCATCCGCTGGACGAGGAGGTTGCCGAGATCGCAGGCGAACTCGGGAGGAAGTGGCTCCCTCACAACCGGGGCATTGATTCTGCAGACCTCGCGATCGCTGCAACAGCGATCGCACTAGACGCGCAACTGCTCACACGGAACGTCAAGCACTTCCCGATGTTCGCTGACTTGTCGACGCCGTACTGATGACGTAGCCAGCGCACCGCGACGTCGAGGGGGCAGATCGAAGCCACCTGCCGGGCGGAAGTGCGTGCTCGGATCCGTCGTCACGAACGAGCCCTCGGCGCCGCCAGCGAACCGCGCGGCACATACGTGCACGGGATGAGGCGGGTGCCCGTAGGCTCCTCGTCGGCGAGCAGCAGTTCCCCCGCCGCCAACCCCATCTGGAGGTGCGGAAGAGCCACGGTGGCCAGCGGTGGATGCAGCTGGTCGGCGATGTCGGGCTGGTCGTCGAATCCCACGATGCTGACGTCGCGAGGGCAGTCGAGCCCTGCGGCGTGCGCGGCCATGAGCGCGCCGACCGCCATGCGATCGTTGCCGCAGATCAGCGCGGTCGGCTGGTCCTCCCCGATCACCTTCAGAGCCAGGTCGAAGCCGGAGTGCACCTGGAAATCTCCGTGCTCACGACGGATGCTCCTGGGATCGATGCCGGCGTCGCGCGCGGCATCCGCAAGTCCGCGTTCGCGCTCCTTGCACGCATAGTCGTCGGCCGGACCGCCGAGGTATGCCACACGCCGGTGCCCGGCCGCGAAGGTCGCGGCGGCCGCATCGCGCCCGCCCTGATATTCGTCGGCGAGGATCTGAGGCGCACCCTTCACGTTGTCGGCCCAGCAGTTCACGAAGATCGTGCGCACGTCGCTTTCGGTCGTCGCCGCATGGATCGGCTCGGGGCCCGGAGCGGCGTAGATCAGACCGGCGACACCCTGGGCGACGAGGTTCTGCACCGCGGCGTCGACGGCGTCGGCCGACTCGGAGGTCTCGACCACGAAGCATACGTAGCCGGCAGGCTGCACCGCCTGCTGTACGCCGAGCACGATCTGACCGGCATAGGGCTGGGAGACGATGCGATTGGCGATGACTCCCACCGTGTAGGACTTGTTCGACCGCAGCGCCCTCGCGGCACGATTCGGCTGGAAGTTCAGGTCTTTGGCCGCCTGCAAGACGCGTGCGCGAGTCTCGTCGGCGACAGACACGTCACGCCGGTCGTTGAGCACGAACGACACCGTGGGTTGCGAGACACCCGCGCGCTTGGCGACGTCTTTCATCGTGACGCGACGTTGCTCGGTGCCGGCAGCCTGCCCGGCGGCCGCTCGCGACCGGGGGAGCTTCTCGTGGTGGGGCATCCTCGCTCCTTCTCGTCGCGTGGCGGAGTGGACTGTCATCGCGTTGCTCTGCCATGCCTCGCGACGTAACCATCTTGTCACGAAACCAATACGTATTGCTATAGCGACTCCTCTGGGGTTATGCTGCTCGGGCAAATACGTATTGGTAGGAAGTCGCTACCGCGGCGGACACCCATACGGCGACTCGAAACGTACCGCCCACCATTCGAACCCAGAACACGAACCCTCGAACAAACGCTCAGAGAGGAGCGAACTATGACCGGCAGCTTCGGCCCGACCATGGATCGTCGCACGCTACTGAAGCTCGGCGGAGCCGGGCTGGCCATGACCGGGCTGGCATCATTGGCCGCCTGCTCATCGACCGGAGGCGGCGGAGGCGGCAAGAGCGCCTCGGCCACCCTCAAGATGCTCTACTTCGGGCAGCAGAGCGCGGCGAACACGCTGCAGAAGGCGTTGCAGCCGCAGATCAAGAAGATCGACAAGAACGCCACCCTCGAGATCACCGGAATCAACGGCACCGACTGGAACGACTTCATCGCTAAGGTGCTCACGCAGATCGCCGCAGGCTCCGCTCCCGATCTGGTGAGCGTGGCGACCGAGGGCCTGCAGCAGATGGCCGCCAAGCAGATGATCGTGCCGCTCGACGACTACGTCACCAAAGACATGAGCGCGCTGAAGAGCTACTTCGACGACGTGCATCCCACACTCGTCGAATCGATGATGTACCAGGGGCACCTGTACGAGCTCACCGACAGCTTCAACGCAGGCAGCATGTTCTACAGCACCGGCCTGTACTCCAAGGCAGGGCTTGCTGCGCCGTCGGCGCAGTGGACGATGGATGACTTCCACAACAACGCGCAGAAGCTCGCCGCGCTCGGGTCGAACACCAACGCCTTCGACTGGGTCGTGCGGCTCTGGGGAAGCTGGACGTCGTTCCTCTACGCCAACGACGGCAACCTGCTCACCGAAGGCAAGTACTCCGGCGGCGACTGGCTGTGGAAGAAGGCCTACGCGAACAACCCGCTGGCCAAGGGTCGCGGCGGCGGATGGAAGTGGGGAGCGCCGACCGCGAACTCCGCCGCAGCCGTCGAGGCGCTCGAGTACGTGATCGAGTTGCAGAAAGCCAACCTGTCGCCGTCGCCCGACGTGGGAGGCGGTGGAACTCTGCAGGGCCTGTTCGCGTCTGGCCGCATCGGAATGACGATCGGCGGCGGCTTCTGGGCGGGCGGACTGCACAACGCCGGCATGAAGACCGGGACGTTCGACGTGGCGCCCTTCCCGACGTGGAAGAGCAACAAGTCCCTGTTCGGCGCAGCCGGCTACGGCATCTTCAACACCTCGAAGAACAAGGACCTCGCCTGGGAGGTCGTGAAGATGCTGGTCGAACCGGAGACGTTCGATCTGGTGTACCCGGGCAACGTGACCACCCCTGCCCGCAAGTCGCTCATGACCGCCGACCGCTACAAGAGCACGGGCCCGGAACACTGGTCGGTGTTCTGGGATCAGCTGAACGGGTCGGTGCCGATCTCGGCCCCGCCGTACTACCAGGCGCTCGCCACGTCGCTCAACCAGCGCACGACGCAGGCCGTGTCGAGCGGCAACGCCAAGGCCGCCCTCGACGGCATGCAGTCCGACCTCGAGAAGGCCCAGGCGAACTCCTGATGACCGCCACAGCGGAAAGCACGCGGGAGATCGCGCGCATGTCCGCCTCCCACCGTTCCTCCCGCCGCCCAGGTGCGCGGCGGGAGGCCCGGCGGCAGGCGATGTTCGGCTACCTGATGATCGGTCTGGCGGTGGTGTTCGTCGCCGTCTTCACGTTGATCCCGATCCTCGTGTCGCTCGGGCTCTCGTTCTTCTCGTGGGATGTCATCACCCCGCCCCAGTTCGTCGGCCTCAAGAACTTCACGAGGCTGTTCTCCGACGACCAGGTGCTCTCGTCGTTCGGCGTCACGATCCTGCTGGCGATCGGCATCGTCATCCTGCAGATCGGCCTCGGCCTGCTTTTGGCGGTGCTGGTCAACAACCGAAAGCACAAGTGGACGAAGGCGTTGTTCCGCACGACGTTCTACCTGCCGCTGCTGGCATCCACCGCCGCGGTCTCGATCTTCATGGGATACCTGTTCGACGCCAAGTTCGGGCTCATCAACTACTACCTCGGTCAGCTCGGACTTCCCGCCGTGCCGTGGCTGGTGAACCCGACGACGGCGCAGATCACGATGATCCTCATCGTCGTCTGGCAGCAGGTGGGGTTCACGTTCGTGTTGTTCGTGGCATCCCTCACCTCGGTGCCGACCGACGTGCTCGAGGCGGCGGCGATCGACGGTGCAGGACCATGGCGCACGCTGTTCCGCATCAAGGTCCCGCTCATCAGTCCGACCATCCTGTTCGCGACGGTCGTGGCGATGATCAACGCGATGCAACTGTTCGATCAGCCGTTCATCATGACGAAGGGCGGGCCAGGCACGGCGACCACGACGGCGACCATCTCGATGTACCAGACCGGATTCCAGAACCTGCAGTTCGGTTACGCATCGGCCATCGCCATTCTGCTGCTGGTGATCATCCTGCTGATCACGGGCATCCAATTCCTCGCTGCCCGAAAGCTGGTGTTCTACCAATGACGACGCTCGAAGCCTCCAGCACAGCCCGCATCGCGGGGCGTCGCCGGCGCCCCATCGTGAAAGTCGGCGGCGTCGCCGGGATGATCGTGCTCATCGTCGGCGCGATCTTCGCCTTCGGTCCGCTGTTGTGGACGCTCAGCACCTCGCTGCGCACCCCCGCCGCGGCGTTCTCGAACCCGCCACAGTGGATTCCGACCGACTGGGACTTCGGCAACTACGTCGCCGTGTTCAACCAGATCCCGATCGGTCAGTTCTTCGTGAACAGTGTGATCGTGACCGTGCTCATCGTGGTCGGGCAAACCATCACGTGCACGCTGTCGGGCTACGCGTTCGCCATGGTCTCGTTCCCGGGCAAGAACACCATCTTCGCCGTGTTCCTCGCCACCATGATGGTGCCGCTGCAGACGATCATCATCCCGGTGTTCATCATCGTCAGGATGCTCGGCCTCAGCGACTCGCTCAGCGCACTGATCATCCCGGCGTTGGGCAGCGCGTTCGGCACGTTCCTCATGCGGCAGTACTTCATGCAGATGCCGCGGGAGCTCGGCGAGGCCGCCCGCATCGACGGCGCCACCCAGTTCGGCGTGTTCTGGCACGTCTACGCCCGCATGGCGACCCCCGCGATCGCGACATTGGCCATCCTGAACTTCTCCGGCTTCTGGGCGGAGTTCTACCGGCCGCTGATCTTCCTCAACTCGCAGGATCACTTCACGCTGCCGCTCGGCCTCGTGGGGCTGCAGGGCAACCTCGGAACCGGATCGATCTCGATCGTGCTGGCCGGCGTCATCCTCGCCATGATCCCGAGCGTTCTGCTGTTCGTCTTCGCCCAGCGCTACTTCATCGAGGGCGTGACAGCGGGCTCGTTCCGCTAGTCGCCCTCGGTACCGCTCACACCCACCATACCCACTAGGAGTCTGCGCCGATGGCCGACCGGCATCCGCATCACCGCCCGCTGTTCCACATCAGTCCGCCGCGCGGATACCTCAACGATCCGAACGGGCCTGTCGAGCTGGGCGGCGTGCTCCACCTGTACTACCAGTCACGGGCACTCGCCGACCTGGCGGTGCCGGTGGAGTGGGGACACGCGACGACGGATGACCTCGTGCACTGGAGGTTGCACCGCCCGGCCATGAGCCCGCTTCCCGGCGGCCTCGACTCGGAAGGCTGCTGGTCGGGCAACACCGTGGTCGACGGCGATCGGGTGCGCGCGTACTACTCCGGGCACGTGCACGGGCGAGCTCTTGAGCACATCGTCACCGCCCTGAGCGACGAGAACGGCACGAACTTCGGGCCCCCGACGCGGCTGCTCGACGACCCGGACGCCGGGGAGGGCATCCGCATGTTCCGCGACCCGTTCGTGTGGACGGATGCCGACGGCTGGCACATGGCAGTCGGTGCGGTCGCCGAGGGCGGGCTGGCGGCGATCCGCCACTACGTGTCGCGCGACGGGCTGGACTGGAGCTACGACGGGCATCTGGCCGAGTTGCAGCGCACCCGCATCGAGGACGGGGCTCGACCCATCGATACCGGCGAGGGCTGGGAGTGTCCGCAGGTGGTGCGGGTCGACGGACGCGAGGTGGCTGTGGTCTGCTCGTGGTCGTTCGCTGACGGCCCCGACGGCGTGCTCGCGTTCGCGATCGATGGGACGCCCGAACCTCGACGCGTCGACGACGGACACGACTTCTACGCGCCTTCTGTGCTGCGCGAGAGCTCGTACGGGCCGCTTCTCTTCGGCTGGATCATGGAGGGCCGCGACCCCGCATGGTGGCAACAGGAGGCCTGGTCGGGTGCGATCGCTCTGCCGCGCCACGTGTGGCTCGCGCGGGATGCCGCCGGGGTCGACCGGCTGTGCACCGAGCCTCATGCCGCACTCGTCGAACTGCGATGCGGGGATGCCCGTGCTGCTCAGGGCGCAGCGCTCGCCGCTCAGTCGGAACTGGTGGTCCCCGCCGGGGTCGGCGGTCGCATCCGCTTGCGTTTCGCCGCCGACGAGTGGGTCGATATCGACTTGGACCCGCAACGCGGAACGGTGACGATCGACACGGACCATGCCAGCACGGATGCCCGTGCGCGCGGCGGTCGTGTCGTCGCCTCCGACGCCTTCGACGCGGCATCGGGCCGTCCTGCACTGCGAGTCTTCCTCGACGGTTCGGTGATCGAGGCGTTCACGAGCGCCGGACGTTCGCTCACGACCCGCGTGTATCCGCTCAGCGGATCGGGCTGGAGTGTCGAGGCGCCGGACGGCGTGCTGATCTGGAGCCTGACGGCGGGAGTGACCATCGGGGAGGCGGCGCCGGCGGTAGCTGCGCTGGAGTGACTGCCGCGAACCGACCGCCGAGACGGCGGTCGGCGCTGGCGTCGCGGCAAAGGCCAGAAATGGCCTTTGCTTTTAGCTCCAGCGCGCAAGGGACTTTGTTACCCTCAATCCTTGAGTGCTTTGGTCGACTCGGAGCACTCCCCGCCCCTACCAGCTGCGGTGAACGCCATGCGTGCCCCGTGACATCCGGATCCCATGACTGCTTACCCCACTCGACGAGCCGCCCGCGAGGCTGCTTCGGCGGTGCGCTCTGGGCGCGGGCACCGGCGCAGGGCGGCTGTTCGGGGGATTCCTCAGGTGGAGGATGCCCGGGCCAAGCGGGTGCAGCACCGCGCTCCGGTGAAGGAGTGGCGTTCGCGCGGCCGCGTGACCGCTGCGGCGGCGGCCGCCGTCTTTCTGGCCGGCAGTGCGATGGTGGCGCTGCCGGCGAACGCTGCCACGGGCCCTGCCGGCACGCTGTATGCGGACCAGTTGATCGCGAACACGCAGTCGCTTCATGTCTCAGCCCACGTCGCGCAAGCGGCAGTGGATCAGCCGAAGTTCAACTCGGCAGGGTTCACGCGCCCGGATGGATCGTCGGCCATCACCGTCGGCGGCACGACGAATGCCGATTGGGCCGCACTCGTTCTGCAAGACGGCAAGTTCCCGGTCACGCCGAACAACCTCACCGTGATGCTGCAGTGGATGGACTCCGAGAACGACCCGAACAGCTGGTGGCTGCGCAACAACCCATTGAACAACGGGCTCGGGTCGGGCGGGGGAGCGGGCTTCGGCAGCTACGACAACCTCACGATCGCGGCCTCGTATGTCGCGCAGCAGCTCCGGCGCGATCTGTTCTCGGGCATCGCGCAGGCGTTCGACTCCAACGCTCCTGTCTCGGTCAGTGTGCAGGCCATCATCGACTCGCCCTGGGCCGGTGGCCACTACAACTACGGAGCCATCTGGCACGGGGTCGACGTGCCGATCGTGGCCGCACCAGCCTCCGACTGGTAGGACACGTCGGTAGTCGTTCGTAGCCTGACCCCGTGACCGAACCGCACCGTCTCACCAGGCAGGATGCCCGCCGCATCGCGGTGCGCGCCCAGTTGCTGGATGCCGCGCGTCCGGTCGATCTGCTCGATACGGTGCGCAGGCTCACCCTCGTGCAGTACGAGCCGACCGCCACGGTCGCGCCGAGCGCCGACCTCGTGCTGTGGAGCCGGCTGGGGCGCTTCTACCGGACGGACGATCTGCAGCGGGCACTGGCATCCCACGTGATGGTGGAACTGCGAAGCATGATGCGTCCTGCCCATGACGTTGCGCTGTATCGGGCCGAGATGGAGGCGTGGCCGGGCGAGGCCGCGCCGGGCTGGGCACGCGCCCAGGCAGGGTGGGTGGAGGCGAACGACGCGCTGCGGCGGGACATCCTCGCCCGAATCCGCCACGGCGGCCCGATGATCTCGCGTGACCTGCCCGACGACAAGTGCGTGAAGCCGTGGCAGTCGAGCGGATGGAACACGGGCCGCAACTCGGCGATGATGCTCGAGTTCATGGAGCAGCGCGGTGAGGTCGCGGTCGCCGGCCGGCTCGGCCGGGAACGGCAATGGGACCTGGCGGAGCGCGTCTATCCGGACGACCCGGTGGTGCCGCTGGAGGATGCTGGGCGCGAGCGACGTGCTCGCCGCCTGCGGTCGCTTGGCATCGCCCGTGCGCGCACCACCCAGACGCAGTTCGAGCCGATGGATGTCGGCGACGCCGGCGAGCCGGCCGTGATCGAGGGCGTGCGCGGCACCTGGCGGGTCGACCCCGCGCAGCTCGATCGCGAGTTCGAGGGCCGCACGGCGATCCTGTCCCCGTTCGACCGGCTGGTCTTCGACCGCAAGCGTCTCGCCGAGCTCTTCGACTTCGATTACCAGCTCGGCATGTACAAGCCGGCGGCGCAGCGACGGTTCGGCTTCTACGCACTCCCCGTGCTGCACGGCGACCGCCTGGTCGGCAAGGTGGATGCCACGAGCGATCTGCCGGCATCCGTGTTGCGGGTGCACCGCGTGTACGAGGACGAGTCCTTCACGTCCGAGGTGAAGGATGCCGTGCGCACTGAGCTTGAGAGTCTCGCCGAGTTGCTGCGTCTGCGGCTGGAGTTCGAGTAGTGGGGCTTCGCCCCACAACAGACTCGCTCGGTTCGGAAGACCGAGCAAGCTCGGTCTTCGCTCACCTCAGTCGCCTGTAGCGGCCTGTGCTCGGTAGACTCGGCGGCTGGAGGGCTGTCCGAGCGGCCGATGGAGCTGGTCTTGAAAACCAGTGGGCAGAAATGTCTCGTGGGTTCGAATCCCACGCCCTCCGCTGAGGTATACGCGTGATCAGAACCCGCTTCCGATGGCGGTTCAGTGACGGCGGCTTGATGTGCCCGCGTCGCTGGCCGGGACGTCGCGGCCGCAGTGCTTGCACGCGGTGGCCGCCAGGGGTAGGTCGTCGGAAAGGCACGACGGGCAGGTGGCCGTAGGTGTCGGCTCACCGAACACGGTCTTTCCCTGACGCTTCATCACGGCCCGGTAGGGAACGACGATCACGAAGTACACGACGAGCATGAAGATGATGAAGTAGATGATCGCGGAGATGAACGCTCCCAGGTTCAGGAACGTGCCATTGCCGCCGCCGGAGACCAGTTGCCAGCCCAGCCCTGGTGACGTCTTGCCGCCCTGTGCGGCTGCTACGAGCGGGTTGATGATGTTTGTCGTGAATGCGGCGATCAGCGTGCTGAATGCGAGTGCAACCACCAGGCCGACTGCGACGACGATCACGTCACCACGCATCAAGAAGTTTTTGAATCCTCGAAACATCTTTCCCCCCTTTGGGACGTGTTCTTCAAGCGCCAGAATTCCGCGGGACCTGGCCTTTTGAGCGTAGTAGCGTAATGAGGCCGATGCCCGTATTTCGCGCCCGGGTCGTCATTTTCCGGTGCCGCTCGGCTCACCGGCCGGTACGGGGATCGAGCACGATCCTTCCGAAGACGGTTCCATCGTCCATCCGGTGGTGAGCCGATGCGGCCGCCATGGGGAACACGTCAGCGGGCCCGGAGCGCGTCGCGCGCCTCCGCCAGAAGCGCGACCAGCGCGTCGTACCGCTGAGCGCCGAGCGTGGCGCGGATCCGTTGTTCTGACGCGAGCTCTCGTCCGACACCGTCGGCGGATGCCGCCTTTCCGGCATCCGTCGGGTGCAGAGCAACGGCGCGACCCGCCCCGACTCGGCGCTCGATCAGACCCAGCCGCTCGAGTCGGTCGGCGGCCTGGCTCATGGCCTGCTGGCTCTTGCCGAGGCCGGCGGCGATCGTGGTCACGGTGATCCCCGGCTCCCTCACGACCGCGTCGAGCAGATGGTTCAACGGCAACGACAGCGGCGACTCCGCCAGTGCGTCTTCGCCGCGCTGCTCCACGAGAACGCTCAATTCACGAAGCCGCCCGCGAAGCAGTTCTGGCATCGAGGGGCGCCAGTCGCGATCGTCTGCGACGGATCTTCGACTCATATCGCGATTATACGGATTTGGATTCCAGGCCTTGTGAACACAAGGACTGGTGCTAGAACAGGGTTGGACACAGATCAAAGGAGCAATCATGCGAGTGTTCGTCACAGGCGCGACAGGATTCATCGGCAGTCACCTGGTCACCGACCTCAGAGACGCAGGGCACGACGTCGTGGGACTCAGTCGATCGGAAGCCGGGGCGGAGCGACTCAGGGCAGCGGGCGCGACGCCGTTCCTCGGCGACGTGAACGACCTGCCCCGACTCCGTGCCGCCGCCGATGATGCGGAGGCGGTCGTGCACACGGCGTTCGACCACGAGCATCCGGATTCAGCCGAACCGAGCGAGAACGATCGGATGGTCATAGCTGCACTCGGAGAGACCCTCGCCGGCACCGACCGTCCGCTCATCGTCACCTCCGGAACAGGCTTGGTGCGGGCGCGACCGGGCGCTGCGGTCGTCGAGAGCGATCCGCACGAGCCGTCGTCCGTCGTCGCGCGGGCCGCCTCCGAAGAGGCGGCCGAGGCGCTCATCGAGAACGGTCTCGACGTCAGGATCGTGCGTCTGCCGCAGGTCCACGACACCCGACGGCAAGGACGGCTGCGCTGGCACATCCGCCTCGCACGCGAGCGCGGCAGCGTCGCCTACATCGGCGATGGCAGCAACCGTGTTCCCGCAGTGCATGTCACGGATGCCGCGCGGCTGTTCCGGCTCGCGCTGGAGCGCGGCCGGCAGGGAATGCGGTATCACGCTGTCGCCGAAGAGGGCGTGCGATTGCGCGAGATCGCCGAAGCGATCGGCGAAACCCTGCACCTCCCCGTGGCCTCCTTGGCGCCCGAAGACGCTGCCGGGTACTTCGGATGGCTCGCTCAGCTTGCGGGGCTCGACCTGCCCGCATCCGGTACCTGGACCGCCGGGGAGTTGGACTGGCGCCCCACCGGGCCCAGCCTCCTCGACGACCTGCGCAACGCCGTGCCCGACGAGTCGGGGCGAGCGTGACGAGAGACCCAGCGTCACTCCACGTACTGGCCGCCGCACGCCTCTGCGAGCCCCGGTCCGAACAGCGCGGCCGGCGTGAAGGCGCCCGGCTCGCCTCCCCCCTCGGCAAGCCGGGCGGTCACCTCTGCGGCGAAGCGCGCCGTCGCATCGCTCGCATCGCCCAGCCGCAGCCAGCCTTCCTTGATCTGGCCGTTCGCCCACTCGACCCGTGCGTGCGCCCAGGAGTATTCCCTCGGCCGTGGTCGGAAGCTCGTGTGCACGGCCGCGAGCCGGTGAATCAGCGCGCGGCGCAACGGACCGATCCGAAGGGCGACCTCGGCGAGAGGGAAGAGTGCGCGAACGGGGCCGGAGGGAGCCTCGGACGATGCTGCCTCGACTTCGGGTGACCCGGATGCGCGCCGTGCGGCCTCGAGCTCGCCGAGCGGCATGAGACCCGTGCGTACCGTGTCTCCATCAGGTGTCGTCAGTGCCCGTGGCCGACTGCCGATGCCGGCGGACACGACGCGGCCGCGCGCGACACGGCGAGCCTGGTATCTGCCGCCGGGGACACCGGGCATGCCGTGGAGCAGTGTCGCCGCGAAGGCCTCGCCGAGTGTGCCCTCCTCGATCGCGAGCGAGGGGACCATGTCTGTGCGCACTCTCGCGGCCGGCGGTATCCCGGCGCAGACTCGCACGGCGACGCACTCGGTGGCCGCGGCACCGAACCCGGCGCCCGTGACGAGGGTCACGCCCGCAGCCGCGGCGTCCGTGTTGCGATCGAGCACAGCCGGCACCGAGTCCATGTCGTTGCCCAGGTCGACGTAGTGGCTTCCGGCGGCGATGCAGGCGTCGATGATCGTCGGCGCCGTCGCTGAGAATGGCCCGACCGTGTTGAGGACGACGCCCGGTCGATCACGTCGGATGGCCGCGGCCATGTCGTCGAGGCCGGCGGCGACGACCGTCCTGGCGCCCATTTCCTCCGCGAGCGCCTCGAGTCGTGAGGCATTGCGTCCGACGAGCACGGTGGCGATGTTGCGAGCCGCCAGCAGGCGGGCGACGGCGCTGCCCGTTCGCCCGCTCGCGCCGAGGACCCATACCGACTCAGGCATCCCACGCTCCCGTCAGCGATCGGTTCGGGCCAGACTGTTCTTCGATCAAGTGATGACACTGCATGTCGTCACTGTACACGCAATGACATGCAGTGTCATCACGTAGGCTGATGACATGAGTCGATGGCGCCCGGATGCTCGCGAACGACTCGAGGCTGCAGCGCTCGAGCTCTTCGAGCGGCAGGGTTTCGCGGCCACTACCGTGCCGCAGATCGCGGAGCGGGCGGGCCTCACGACGCGCACGTTCTTCCGCTACTTCGCGGACAAGCGCGAGGTCATCTATGCGGACGACCAGTTCCCGGCGCTCGTCCGGAGCATGTTCGCCGACGCGTCCGCCGATCTTTCGCCGATCGAGCTCATCGTCGAGAGCATCCGCCGGTTCTCGGACGAGGAACTGGAGCACCAGCGCGACAAGATCCGGCGCCGCAGCGCGATCGTCCTCTCAGACCCCGGTTTGCGAGAACGCAGCCTCCGCAAGCGGGCCGAGATCGCCGAAGCGATCCGGGATGGCCTTCTTGAGCGGGGAGTTCCGGCGCGTACGGCAACACTCCTGGCTGACACGACGGCCAACGTCTTCGAGGTGTCTCTGGCGGAGTGGATCGATGCCGACGACGGAAGAGCGCTCAGCGACCTGGTCCTCGAGAACCTCGCCGTGCTACGTGACGCTCTTGACGGCGCCCGCCACGTGGCCCACGGCCGCTGACCAACGAACGCACCGCACGGTAGTCACGCGGCCGCTCGCGCGGACGCGGCGGGCACCAGCACCTCCCGGCACCACGTGCGGAAGTCGGTCGCGGTCGGCACTGCGCGAGCCCAGTCCGCGTCGTAGATGCCCTCGTCGGCTGCCGTGAAGGTCTGGATGCTCTCGATCACCTGCTGTTCGGGTGCGCCGGCGGAGCGCAGCATGCCCGCGTACTCGTCGATGGTCAGGCGCTGGTACGCGACCGGTCGGCCGAGCTCCTCGCTCATGACGGCGGCCAGTTGGTCTGGGCTGAGGTGATCCGGACCGAAGACGGGCAGGTCGTCCTGACCGGACCAGCTCAGATCGGTGAGCAGGTCGGCCGCGGTGTGGGCGATATCGCGCGTGGCGACGGTGGGCATGGGCGCGTCGGCCGCTCCGGTCAGTGCGAAGGAGCCGCGGGAGAGGATGCCGTCGAGCTGGCGCAGCAGGTTCTCCAGGTAGAACGGCATGCTCAGGGCCCGATATGCGGCTCCGGATGTGCGCAGCTCGGCATCCATGGCGAACGCCGAAGAGAGAACGCCGGCGGGCTTCGGCCAGCCGTGCCCGGCGCTCGAGACGCCGACGACGTGTCCCACCTTGTGGCGGTCGATGGCCTGCGAGGCGACACGGGCGAAGGCGAGATAGTGCTCCCGAGTGCTCGGCGCCGCCGGGTTCGGCGGAACCAGCCAGAACAGCGCATCTGCTCCGGCGAGCGCCTCGTCGAGTACGGCGGAATCGCCGTGCGACCCCGCGACCGCCTCGACGCGGTCGCGTACGTCTTGATCGAGTCGCGAGGCATCCCTCACGACCACTCGAACGTCGCTCCCTCGCTCGAGTAGCTCGCGCACGAGCTTGCTGCCGATCTGCCCGGTGGGAGCGGTGACCACGATCATTCGGATGAACCTCCTCGATAAACGGAATCTGAGTTCCGGTTCCGATTATGTGCGCACGACCGCATTCCGTCAAGTAATCTGCTGAGTCATGACCGAAGCCGAAGTGCGTATGCGCGCCGACGCCCGGCGCAATCGCCGGGCCATCCTCGACGCAGCGCGCGACCTCTTCACCGAGCGCGGCGACGTGGTGCAGATCGACGAGATCGCAGAGCGCGCAGGCGTCGGCGTCGGGACGCTCTACCGGCACTTCTCCGACAAGAAAGCCCTGCTCGCGGCCATCGTGGGCAGTCGCTTCGAGGCGATGACTGCGGTAGCGCGGGCCGCGGAGCAGGTCGAGGACCCGGGAGAGTCCTTCCGCGCTCTACTTCTCGGCTATCTGGAGACGGCCGAGACGGATGCCGCCTACCGCCTGGCCGTGCTCGGCGCAGAGGAGCCGGACTGGCAGGAGATCAACGCCGAGAAGGAGCAGTTCGGCGTGATCGTCGAGCGCATCCTCGGTCGCGCCATCGACGCGGGGTACCTCCGCGACGACATCACGAGTACGGACTTCGTTCTCTTGACACGCGGGGCCATGGCCAACATGACCCGCGGCCGCAACTGGCGCAGGCACGTGGAGCTGCTGCTGGAGGGCATCCGCGCCGCGGCGTCCCGCTGACACCGTGATTCAGCTGTCGCGAATTGCGGGTGTCCGTCAAACGAATCCGCAATTAGAGACAGCGGAATGCGCGGCGAGGGAGTCAGGCGGCGCGCAGCACGTCGACGGATGCCCGCACTTCGGTTTCGAAGTCCGGGCCCCAGTTGCACTCGAGTGAGACGCTGCCGTCATACCCGGCCCGCTGAAGGGTCGCAAGGAACTCGCGCCACGGCCAATCGCCGGTGCCCAGATAGCGTCGACCGCTGTCGGCGATGTGCGCATGCCCGATCTTCGCGGCGTGCCGGATGATCGAGTCCAGCGGTTCTTGCTCGAGAACGATGTGGTACAGGTCGGCGACGACGGGGACGTTCGCGATCTCGAAAGCATCGAGGAACTCCGATGCCTCGCCGATCGAGTTGATGAGGTTCGTCTCACCGGTGTTCAACGGCTCCAGCATGACGCGCAGGTCGGCCGCGGCCGCCGCGTCGCGTGCCGCGCGCACGACCTCGGCGAGTTGCTCCAGCGCCGCTTCGTGGGCCAGTCCGACCGGTGCCGTACGGGAGCGACCCGATCCGAAGACGACCTTGGCGCCGGGCTCGGCCACCTCGCCGAGGAGCGGGAAGACGGCATCGAAATAGCGCCGAGCCCCATCGAGCATGCTCTCGGTCCCGATGAGCGGCACACTGCCGGGGACCAGGACAGCGAATGACGGATGCCTCACGTCACGGTAGGCATCCGACAGGCGCCACTCGTCGCCGCCCCGCACGATCACGTTGTCCACGATTGTGGGCTCGA
This sequence comes from Humibacter ginsengisoli, assembly GCF_054780095.1. Taxonomy (NCBI): domain Bacteria; kingdom Bacillati; phylum Actinomycetota; class Actinomycetes; order Micrococcales; family Microbacteriaceae; genus Humibacter; species Humibacter ginsengisoli. The sequence goes on along the minus strand of NZ_BAAGWZ010000011.1, from coordinate 426,593 downwards.
CGTAGTCGACGCCTGCCGCGAACGCGGCGTCGGTGCGGGCGGCATCGGTGATGACTCCGAACGCGGAGAACGGCACAGTAAACCTTCCTTCGGTGGTGGGATGCGGTCAGTTCAGCAGGAGGCGACCCGCGCGACAACCGTTTGCCACTTTTGCCGTGATCAGCGCTGCGCGCCGTGGGCCTTGATCTTCGCGAACATGTCCTCGAGCAGGAATCTCACGTCGACGCTTTCGGCCACGCGAACCGACCTGCCCTCGACGAGCACGTTGGTCATCCGGGCGTCGGCTCCGAAGACGTGCACCGGCCGATGCCGCCAGACCGCTCCGGCGGGGTTGAGAACCACGCTCACGGCGGGCGAGTCGCCGAGGGAGCGGTACTCGATCTCCGGATCCACGTTGGCGTCGTTGAACTCCTTGAGCTGTCGTACGAGATACGAACCGAGCTCGCCGTAAGGCGCGACCTTCTCGTCGAGTTCGGCGTAGCCGACCCCGACCATCCGGTACACCGTCATGGGTATCTGCCAGACACGGAGCCCGGACTGGAAGACGACGTTGGCCGCAGCCACGTCGTTGCTCAGGTTGAACTCACCCCGCAGCTCCCCGCCCGTGATGTCGTCGTACGGCGTTCCGCCGATCCACACCACCGTCAGCTCCGGGTTGTCGGCGACCGTCGGATCGAGCAGGAGTGCGCTGGCCATATCGGTGAGCGGCCCGAGGAAGATGACGAACAACGGGCCGGGCTCGTGCGATTCGCGCATGATGAGCCGGGCGCCCGCGGAGTCGACAGGAGTCCGTTCATCCGGAAGACGATGCTCGGCGCCGTCGGCCACCACGATGTCGTCGCGCTCGAGCAGCCGGAGGAGGAGGTCGACCTCGTGACGGCTGTCCCGCATGCTGTGCGGGCCTCGGGCGTCGCCGAAGTGGGCCGGGATGATCCCCGCGATGTCGAGGCTCGGCGAGAGCAGCGCGTGCACGATCGCGAACTGGTCGTCCGCCTCGTTCTTGGCGTCCGAATCGATGATCAGTCGGCGTCTCATCCCCACACCCTAGAGCGTCGTCACTCCGCGTCGTCGGCGAAGAGTGGCCCACCTTGCGGCGGAATTCGCAGCTGCGCCTCAGCTCCTCGCCGGACCCGTCGACCGGCGCAGCACCACCGTCGCCGGTGTCGGTCGCCTCTCGGTCTGCTCGCCGGTCATGAGCACCAGCAGCTGACGGAACGTGTCGCGCCCCTCCTCCTCGAGCCCGAGCTGGATCGTTGTGAGCGGGGGACGCACGTAGGCGGCTTCCGGGATGTCGTCCATTCCGGTCACCGAGACATCCTCCGGAACGCGAAGCCCGAGCTCGCTCAGGGCGAGAATGGCGCCGATCGCCATCTGGTCGTTCGCCGCAAGGATGGCTGTGTACGGGATGCCCGCCCCCAGCTGATGCACCGCGTCGTAACCCGACTTCGCCGACCAGTCGCCGTGCACCACGGCTTCGAGGGCCAGGCCGTGTGCGGCAAGGGCATCGTCGAAGTCCTCGCGCCTGTTGCGCGCGGCGACCCATGTGCCGGGGCCGGCCAGGTGCAGAAAGCGCCGATGCCCGAGCGTCACCAGGTGATCGACGAGCTCTCGCATCGCCTGCCCCCTCATGTCGGGGCCGTCGGAGTTGCCGGCGACCATCCCGAAGGGGATGACCACAGGCACCTGGAATCTCGCGCTCTCGAACGCGTCGCGGAGCTCATCCGTCGAGGCGAGGGCGAGGATGCCTGCCACGTCGTGCTGATTGACGAGCTTGATGGCCTCTTCGACGTTGGCGCGGTCGCCGACATCCAGGGTGATGATGTCGAGCACGTAGCCGTGCGCCCTTGCTTCCTCGCTTGCCCCTTGCGCGACCCGCCCCGGACCCACCTGGGTGATCTCCTGCGTCAGAGCCGCCACCCGGTGAGAGCGATTCGTCGCGAGGGACCGCGCGGTCAGGTTCGGCCGGTAGCCGAGCTCGTCGAGGGCTTTGAGAACGCGTTCCCGATTCATCGGCTTGATGCCCGGGTCGCCCTTGAGCAGTCGGCTCACGGTCTGGTGCGAGACTCCCGCCTGCCGCGCGACATCGTAGATCGTGGGCTGCTTGCCGGCGGATCGGTCCGCCGAAGTGCCCATGCCGTCTGCTGACATCTACCCTCCGAATCGGGCGGCGCTGCTCGCGACAACTGTATGGCCGTACCAGTCGATCGCCACGCGAACTCTTGCCGTCCGGGCACGGGCGGGCGCGCGAACTGGGGGTTCGCGCTGATTGGCGTACGGCCACTTCGTTACCGGTAACGAAACTGTAACAGAGGATTGTTACCGGTAACGAAATGAGTTAGCTTTCATGCGAAACCTGCCGCAGGGGATGCCCGCCACCGGCTCGCACGCACGACAGGCGCCCCCAGAAGACAACGGAGTCCCCATGTCGTCACCCCACACCTACGAGCCGGACCGCGTGCTCTTCGGAGCCGCCTACTACGCCGAGTACCACGGGAGCGAGCGCACCGAGGAAGACCTCGACCTGATGGTGAAGGCCGGATTCTCGGTCATCCGCGTGGGCGAGTCGGTGTGGTCGACGTGGGAGCCCCGCGAAGGCGAGTTCGATCTCGAGTGGCTGCAGCCCGTGCTCGACGGGGCGCACCGCCGTGGCATCCGCGTGATCCTCGGTACTCCGACCTACGCCGTTCCGCCGTGGCTCCAGACCGCCTACCCCGAGATCGCCGCGGAACCGGAAACGGGCCGGCGGATGCCGTGGGGGAGCAGGCAGGAGGCCGACTTCACGCATCCTGCGTTCCGGTACTTCGCCGAGCGCATCATCCGCAAGGTGGTCGGACGCTACGCGCAGCATCCGGCGGTGATCGGGTTCCAGGTCGACAACGAGCCGGGGCTCGAGCTGTTCCACAACCGCGGCGTGTTCCTCCGCTTCGTGCGCTGGCTCGAGCGCCGGTACGGCGACGTCGACACGCTGAACCGCGAGTGGGGACTCACGTACTGGTCGCACCGCATCGCCGACTGGTCGGAGCTGTGGGTGCCGGACGGCAACTCGCTGCCTCAGTACGACCTGGAGTGGCGCCGTTTCCAGGCCGAGCAGACCACTGAGTTCATCTCGTGGCAGGCGAAGATCGTGCGCGAGTACTCCACGCCGAGGCAGTTCGTGACGACGTGCCTTGCGTATCCGCGGCCCGCCGTCGACGACCGCGAGTTGACGGAGTCGCTCGACATCGCGGCCGGCAACCCGTACTACGCGATGCAGGACCACCTCGATCTCACGAAGCACGAGTCGGCGCAGACGCACTGGACGACCTCGGGCGTCGGTAGCTTCTTCCGGCAGGCGGATCGTCTGTTCTCGTCGAAGCAGGCGCGGTTCCTGGTGACGGAGACGAACGCCCAGTCCATCGGGCAGAGCTTCATGAACCTTCCGCCCTGGCCCGGCCAGCTGCAGGCCGCGGCACTGGGGCTGGTCAGCCGCGGTGCGGCCATGATCGAGTACTGGCACTGGCACACGCTGCCCTACGGCACCGAGACGTACTGGGGCGGCGTGCTGCCGCACAGCCTGCGGCCGGGGCGCGTGTACGACGAGGTCGCCGAGATCGGCCAGCTGCTCCAGCGAGCCGGCACTGCTCTCGACGGTTACGCGCCGGATGCGGACGCTGCGCTGCTCTGGTCGAACGACTCGCGCTGGGCGCTCGAGTTCTTCCCGGCGCTGGCCCGCGACGGGCAACCGGACCGGCAGACGTACGAGCACATCTTCGACGCATTCCATACCGGCGTGATCGAGTCGGGAGCGCAGGCGCGCATCCTGCACGTCGAGCAAGCGGCGGAGCTCGGCGCTGCGGAGCTGGCGGAGCGCTATCCGGCTCTGGTGGTGCCCGCCCTCTACGTCGCAGACGACGCGACCCTCGACCTGCTCCGGGAGTACGCGAGCGCCGGCGGGCACCTCGTGATCGGCCCGCGCACGGCGTACGGGGACGAGCTGGCGAGGGCCCGTGTCGCCGTCGCTCCCGATCGTCTGACCGAGGCGGCCGCCGTGCGCTACGACGAGTACTCCAATCTCGAATCGTCGGTCGCGGTCTCATCGTCCGTCATCGAGCTCGACGAGGATGCCTCGGCCACCGGGTGGGTCGACGGGCTCATCGCCAAGGGCGCCGAGGAACTGGTCAGTTACCGGCATCCGCGATTCGGCGACTTCCCGGCCGTCACCTCTAAGGCCCATGGCACAGGGAGAGTCACCGTGGTCGGCACCGTTCCGTCGCGCTCGCTCGCTGCCGCGCTGATGCGCTGGGCCGTGCCGGACCGGGTCGCCGACGAGCTCGCGCCGGAGCGCGACACTCCGCTGACCGTGACATCCGGACGCATGCCGGACGGCACACGCGCCTGGTTCCTCATCAACTGGAGCGGCGACGAGCAGCTGGTGCGACTCCTGCCGGCGACGCGTGACGTGGCCGACGGCTCCGAGTCCGCCGCGGATACAGTCCACACTCTTCCGGCCTGGTCGAGCCGGATCCTCCTGACAGAGCCCAGCGACCGAGACGAGGACGACCTCGTACCGAGCACCACCGAAGAAAGAGAAGGTCGACGATGAAGTTCCGAAAGACAGCACTGGCGCTGGCCTCCGGCGTCACGGCGCTCGCGCTGCTCCTCAGCGGATGCAGCAGCCAGGAAGCCAGCACCGGGTCGACGAAGCCGGTGAGCCAGGCAGACATCACCAAGGCGATGAACACGCCCACCACCCTCACGTTCTGGACCTGGGTGCCCAACATCCAGGACGAGGTGAACCTGTTCGAGAAGAAGTACCCGAAGATCAAGGTGAACGTGGTCAACACCACTGGTGGCGCCCAGCACTACCCGAAGCTGCGGGCGGCGCTCAAGGCCGGCAAGGGCGTTCCCGACGTCGCTCAGGTGGAGTACGACTACATTCCGTCGTTCACGCAGACCAAGAGCCTGCTGAACCTGACGCCGTACGGAGCGGCGGACCTCAAGAGCGACTACGTCGGATGGGTCTGGAACCAGGTGGCGAACAACTCGGGCATCTGGGGCATCCCGCAGGACTCCGGCCCGCTGGGCACCCTGTACCGCGACGACATCTTCAAGGCTGCCGGGCTGAACGGTGCACCCGCGACGTGGGACGACTTCGCCAAGGCTGCGGCCGACGTGAAGTCGAAGACGGGCTCGTACATCACGGACCTGCCCGGCAACGACATGTTCCAGATGATCGGCTTCTTCTGGCAGGCCGGCGCCCATCCGTTCAGCTATGACGGCAAGAAGACCGTCGGGATCGACCTGAACTCCGCCACCGACCAGAAAGTCGTGTCGTACTGGCAGGACCTGATCGACAAGGGCCTGGTCGCGACGGATCCCGATTTCACGGACGCCTACTACCAGGGGCTGGCAGCGAACAAGTACGCCAGCTGGCTGGTCGCGGCCTGGGGACCGGTCTTCCTTCAGGGCACGGTGAAGAGCACGAGTGGCAAGTGGCGAGCCGGAGACATTCCGCAGTGGCAGGCCGGCCAGAACGTCTCGGGCAACTGGGGAGGCTCCTCGGATGCCGTGATGGCCACGACGAAGAACCCGATCGCCGCGTATGAGCTCGCGAAGTTCATCAACAACGATCTGGCATCCACGCTGATGATGGCGAACAAGCAGTTCCTGTTCCCCACGACGACGGCGACACTCAAGGATCCGCAGTTCGTCGACGCGAAGAGCGCCTTCTACGGCGGGCAGCAGGTGAACAAGTTCTTCGCCCAGGTCTCCGACACCGTCAATCCGAAGTTCCAGTGGCTGCCGTTCATGGACTACGTGAACTCCAGTTACGGGACGACGCTCGGCAAGGCGATCGCCGATCATGGCGACCTGAAGGCCGCGCTGGCGACCTGGCAGAACCAGGTCGTCAGCTACGCGAAGCAGCAGGGCTTCACCGTCAAGTGAGCACAGCGGGTCCGGGCCGGAAGCGCTCGGACCCGCTGTCGTACAAGGAGTCGACCATGTCCGTTCTCACCGCCCGGCGCAGCTCGCCGGGCCCATCCACACAACGAACGTCGGGCAGGATCGGCGCAGCGCAGACCCGCGCGGCGTGGGTTCTCGTCATCCCGTTTCTCGTCATCTTCGCCGCGATGTTCCTCGCGCCGTTGATCTACTCGCTCTACCTGAGCATGTTCAGCTCGCAGCTGGTGGGCGGGCAGGTGTTCGCCGGACTCGGCAACTACATCCGTGCCGTTCAGGACCCGAGCTTCTGGGCCGGGCTCGGCAGGGTGGGACTGTTCCTGCTCGTGCAGGTGCCCATCATGCTGGTCGCCGCCATCTGCTTCGCGCTGGCGATGGACAGCAAACGGGTCAGAGGCGGGCGCGTCGCACGTCTTCTGGTGTTCGTGCCGTACGCCGTGCCGAGTGTCGTCGCCACGCTGATGTGGGGCTATCTGTATGGCACCGACTTCGGGCTCATCACGCAGATCTTCCATGCGCTGGGCATGTCTGCGCCCAACCTGCTGTCGCCGCAGAACATCCTCGGCTCGACCATGAACATCGTCTGCTGGGAGTTCATCGGCTACAACATGATCATCCTGTACGCCGCGTTGCGGTCGATTCCGGAGGATCTGTACGAAGCCGCGGAGATCGACGGGGCCGGCCAGTTCCGTGTCGCGTGGAGTATCAAGCTGCCGGCCATCCGGCAGGCGCTGCTGCTCACGCTGATCTTCTCGATCATCGGATCGTTCCAGCTGTTCAACGAGCCCAACCTGCTGGCGAACATCGCGCCGAACTCGATCGGCACCGACTTCACGCCGAACCTCTACGCCTACAACGTGGCGTTCAAGAACCAGGACATCAACTACGCCGCGGCCATCGCGTTCCTGCTCGGCATCATCATCATGATCGTCTCGTTCGTCGTGCAGACCGCCGCCAACCGGAGGGAGCGCGAGTCATGAGCACCGCTGTGCGCCCCGCGTCGCAGGCCGTCGGTTCGGCCCGGGGAAAGCATCCTGATCCGAGACGCAGGCGCAAGGTCGTCGAACGCGAGAAGCGCCGCAGCACACTGCTCACGATCTTCGTGTGGATCTCGCTGATCTACTTCATCGTCCCGCTCCTGTGGTTGTTCATCTCCACGACGAAGGACAACTCGGACCTGTTCAGCACGTTCGGATTGTGGTTCGGCAACTCGTTCCAGTTCTTCGACAACTTCGCGAACCTGTTCACGTTCCAGGGCGGAGTGTTCTGGCAGTGGGGGCTGAACACGATCATCTACGCCGTGACCAGCGCGGTGGGCGCTGCCGCACTGGCGACGGCGGCCGGATACTCGCTGGCCAAGTATCGGTTCCGCGGACGGACGGCCATCTTCTCCGTGATTCTCGGGTCGATCATGGTCCCGCTCACGGCGCTCGCGATCCCGACCTACCTGCTGTTCGCGGCAGCGAACCTGACCGACTCGATGTGGGCGATCATCCTGCCCTCCCTGGTCAGCCCGTTCGGGGTCTACCTCATGCGTGTCTACGCACTGGAATCGGTGGATGACAGCCTGCTCGAGGCGGCGAGGATCGACGGCGCGGGCGAGCTCAGGATCTTCGCGACCATAGGGGTGCGTCTGATGTCGCCGGGCATCGTGACGGTCGTGTTGTTCCAGCTGGTCGCCACCTGGAACAACTACTTCCTGCCGCTCATCATGCTGAACACTCCGTCGCTGTTCCCCGTGACCGTCGGGCTCGCGCAGTGGCAGGCGACCGCATCCGCCGGTGGTGGCGCGCAGGTGCTGTTCTCGACCGTGCTGACGGGCGCGTTCGTGTCGATCATCCCGCTGATCGTCGCGTTCCTCTTCTTGCAGCGCTACTGGCAGTCCGGGCTCGCCACCGGGAGCGTGAAGGGGTAGCGCCGGCCGGATGCTGCGGTGCCCGTCGCGTGCCGACTCCTTCGCGGCGGGCACCGCTCGTGAAAAGACGAGGCAAGGATGCCCGTGCCCGCGATGGTCCTACTGCAGCAGGTCGCGGTACTTCCGGAGCTCCGCGGGAGGGAGCATCGAGCGCAGCGCGAGCGAGAGCTGTGCGGTGATGTAAGAGTCGAGCGTCTTCGTCTGTCCGAAGTACCAGTGCTTGAGGGCCCACGAGTGCGCGAGGAGTAGCAGGTCGTACGCGATCAGATCCGGGTCGTCGGCAACCAGCAGGCCCTGCTTCACACCGGCACGGATGGTGTCGCGCAACGGCTGGCTGGTCTCCACCTCGAGCTGCTTGATCCGGGTACGGCCAGCAGGGGCGAGCGCCTTGGACTCGCGGTAGGTGAGTACGGCGGCGTGGCGGTATTCGTCGATCACCCGGCAGTACGCGGCGAATGCGGCGGCCAGCCGGCGTACCGGATCCTCTCCAGCGGCATCGATCGCCGCCGGAACCTCGACGGCGAAGGCATCGAGTACCTGGGTGATCACCTTGAGCAGGATCTCGTCCTTGCTGCCGAAGTACCGATAGATCAGGCCGACGCTGACCCCCGCTTCCGCGGCCAGCGCCTGCATCGAGACGGCCTCGGAGCCATCGCGTTGCATGAGTCGCGCAGCGGCATCGAGAAGCTGCCGTGAGCGATGAGCAGCCAGAACCTGACGAGCGGCGTGCCGCGGGTGGTCAGGGGATGGATCGACAGCGGCCTCGGTCATCGGTCCTCTTTCGCAGTGAGACGGAATTCATCGCTGTGCCGGAGCCGTCGGTGAAGCATTGACACCTCGCGGTAATGAATCTACATTCATTAATACTGAATCCATGTTCATTGTGCAATCGAGGCAAGCCGTGGACTTCGGGAGTTACCACCAGTTGACGTTCGCGCGGCACGACAACGGCGTGCTGCTGATCACGATGGATCGGCCGGAGAAGTACAACGCCGCCGACGAGCAGATGCACGGCGAACTCGCCCGCCTCTTCGGCGAGGTCTCCGACGATCCCGAGACGAGGGTCGCCGTCATCACGGGCGCGGGAAAGGCCTTCAGCGCCGGCGGCGACCTCGGCATGGTTTCCCGCTTGGCCGGCGACCACGAGCGTGTCGACCACATGCTCCGCGAGATGAGCCGGCTGGTCTACAACATCATCGACTGCGAGAAGCCGATCGTCGCGGCCATCAACGGAGTCGCCGTCGGGGCGGGCACCGTCGTGGCCCTGCTCTCCGATATCTCGATCATGGCCGAGGACGCCAGGTTGGGCGACGGGCATGTGAAACTCGGCGTCGCAGCGGGGGACCACGCCGCGATCATCTGGCCACTGCTGTGCGGGATGGCCAAGGCGCACTACTACCTGATGACGGGCGAGATGATCACCGGGGCCGAGGCCGAGCGCATCGGCCTGGTCAGCAAGGCGGTGCCGCGCGATCAGGTTCTCGACGAAGCGTTGCGCGTCGCCCAGCTGCTGGCCACCGGTGCCCAGCAGGCGATCAGGCTCACCAAGCGCTCGCTCAGCAATTGGCTCCGCCAGGCGGCGCCGATCTTCGACCAGTCCGCGGCCTACGAGATGCTGTGCTTCATGGCCCCCGACGTCGTCGAAGGGTATACGGCGCTTCAGGAGCACCGGGATCCGGTCTTCCCCTCGACGCGCTGAGGCGGCCGGTCATGCACTACGGATTCCAGGAAGACGAGGAGGCGTTCCGCGCCGAGCTGCGCCGCTGGGCCGGCAAGGTGCTGGCCCCGCATTATCAGTCCGACGACGTGGCGGCGCGATTCCGGCCGCAGCTGGCGCTCGACATGGCGCAGATGGGCCTGACCGGCCTGCGCATCCCCGAGGAATACGGCGGTCAGGACGCGACGGCGGTCGTTGCCGGGATCGCCGCGGAGGAGGTCGGTCGTGCCGACTTCAATGCCGGTTACCTCATCGTCAACACCGCGCTGATCAGCGACATCCTCGTGCGCAACTGCACCGGCGAGCAGAAGCGGGCGTGGTTGCCCGGCATCGCCTCGGGCGAGACCGTGCCCTGCATCATGATCACCGAGCCCGGCGCGGGCACGGATGCGGCCGGCCTGAACCTCGCCGCCACTCCCGATGCCGACGGCTGGAGACTGCACGGCGAGAAGACGTCGATCACGCTGGGCATGGCCGGCAACAAGGCGATCGTCCTCGCACGTACCGGAGGCGAGGGGGCCCACGGAGTCAGCGCATTCTGGGTCGATCTGGGAGATCCCGGCGTGACGCGCTCACCGATCGACGACCTCGGCAGCCGGGCGATCGGCCGCGCCTCGATCCACTTCGATGGCGTCGCTGTCGGTCGTTCCCAGCTGATCGGCGACGAGGGCCTCGGCTTCGTCGCGGTGATGCAGAGCTTCGACTACTCCCGCCCGATCATCGGGCTGCTCTGTCTCGGCGCCGCCGAGCAGAGCCTCGACGAGGCGGTGCAGTGGTCGCGCGACAGGGTCGCGTTCGGCAAGCCGATCGGCACCTTCGAGGGCGTGTCGTTTCCGCTCGCCGAGTGCGCTACCTACCTCGCCGGCGCCCGGCACGTCTGCTACGAGGCACTGTGGCGCAAGGACGTCGGGCGCGAGCACAGCGTCGAAGCGGCGATGGCGAAGTTCTGGGCGCCGCGGCTGGCGACCGCGGTCATCCACCAGTGCCTGCTCACCCTCGGTCACGTTGGCTATTCGACCGAGCACAGAGTCGGCCAACGGTTGCGCGACGTGATCGGCCTGGAGATCGGCGACGGCACCGCACAGGTCTCGAAACTCGTCATCGCCCGCGGTCTGCTCGGACGTCCCTACGCACGTGACCGGGTACCGACCCGCCGATCACAGAAGGAGAAACATCATGGGAAGGCTGGACGACAAGATCGCGGTCGTGACCGGGGCCGGGCGGGGCATCGGCAAAGCGATCGCCACCAAGCTGGCCGCCGAGGGCGCCACCGTCGTGGCGACCGACCTCGACGGGGAGACGGCGAAGGAGACGGCGGACGGTCTCGGAAACGCATCGGTCGGTCTGCAGCTCGACGTCACCGATCGTGAGGCGGTGGATGCGACGATCGCGCGAGTCATGGAACGCTTCGGTCGCATCGACGTGCTGGTGAACGACGCAGGCTGGGACAAGGCAGAACCGTTCGTCGAATCCGATGCCGAGACCTGGGACCGGGTCATGAGGATCAACCTCTACGGCCAGTTGCACACCTGCCATGCGGTGCTGCCGATCATGGCCGGACAGGGCGGGGGGAGGGTCGTCAACATAGGCTCCGACTCGGGCCGGGTCGGCTCGTCCGGTGAGGCGGTCTACTCGGCGGCCAAGGGCGGGGTGATCGCATTCACCAAGACGATCGCCCGCGAGATGGCCCACGCCGGCGTGACCGCCAACTGCGTGTCGCCGGGACCCACCGACACGGCGTTGTTCGCCTCCATCGGCGGCGAGAAACTGCGCGAAGCGCTGACCAAGGCGATCCCGCTGCGGCGACTCGGGCGGCCGGAGGACGTCGCCAACGCCGTGGCCTTCCTGGCATCGGACGAAGCCGCATTCATCACCGGCCAGACCCTCAGCGTCAGCGGCGGCCTCACAATGAGCTGAGGTACGCCACACCGAAGGACGACATCATGAGGCAGAGCCCGCTCGAGCTGTTCTCCACCGATCGCTTGCTTTCAGAGGAGGACAGAGTCATCCGCGACACGGTGCGCGCGTACGTCGACACTCAGATCAGGCCGCACATCGCGGACTGGTACGAGTCCGCGCAGTTTCCGGCACGCGAACTGGCGCGCGATCTCGGCGACCTCGGTCTGCTGGGCATGCACTTGAAGGGATACGGCTGCGCTGGCTCGAGCGCGACGGCGTACGGCCTGGCCTGCATGGAACTCGAGGCCGGAGACTCCGGGCTTCGCTCGCTGGTCTCGGTGCAGGGCTCGCTGGCGATGTTCGCCGTGCATCACTGGGGGAGCGAGGAGCAGAAACAGGAGTGGCTGCCACGGATGGCCGCTGGTGAGGTGATCGGCTGCTTCGGTCTCACCGAGCCCGACTTCGGTTCCAACCCGGCAGGCATGCGAACCCGGGCACGCAGGCAGGCCGACGGCGACTGGATCTTGACGGGAAACAAGCTGTGGATCACGAACGGAAGCGTCGCCGACGTCGCCGTGCTGTGGGCGCAAACCGACGAGGAGACGGATGGTCGCGGCATCCGCGGGTTCGTCGTGCCGACTGACACCCCCGGATTCTCGGCGGTCGAGGTCAGGCACAAGCTCTCGTTGCGTGCGTCGGTGACCAGCGAGCTCGTCCTCGACGAGGTGCGCCTGCCGGATGCCGCCGCCCTGCCCGAGGTGCGGGGGCTGAAGGGCCCATTGTCGTGCCTCGACGAAGCACGCTTCGGCATCGTCTTCGGTGCGCTGGGCGCCGCTCGCGACTGCCTGGAGACCGCGATCGCGTACGCGTCGGATCGCCACATCTTCGATCGATCGCTGGCGGCGTACCAGCTCACCCAGGCCAAGCTCGCCGACATGAGCCTCGAGCTCGGCAAGGGGATGCTTCTCGCGTTGCACCTCGGCAGGCTCAAGGACGAGCACGCGTTGCGGCCGGAGCAGATCAGTCTCGGCAAGCTCAACAACGTGCGGGAGGCGATCGCGATCGCGCGGGAGTGCCGCACCATCCTCGGCGCCGCCGGGATCACGCTGGAGCACCCCGTGATGCGGCACGCCGTCAACCTGGAGTCGGTGCTCACCTACGAGGGCACCAGCGAAGTGCACCAACTGATCATCGGCCAGGCGCTCACGGGAGTCTCCGCCTTCCACTGATGACTGAACTCGCTGTGGCTCATCGTGGCCCTGATGGTCGCGGCGTTCGCGGTGGCCGGCTCACTGCGCCCGGTACGGCGTGCCCGCTCCGAGGGCTGACCGCCGAGCAACCCTCCTATTGCCGAGCCACCCGTTCATTCGCGGGTGGTTCGGCAGACTGCGGGTGGCTCGTCGAGTGCCGGGACCGCGTTCGGCTCACCGCGACCACCCCCGCTGCGACGAGCGCGATGCCCACGGCGATGCCGAGGATGTAGGCGACGACGCCGAGGTACCCGCCGGTGGTGGCCGAGTTCGGGTCGAGGAATGGATAGGGGTACCAGTACGGCGCGCCGGTCAGCGGGTTCGTCACGAGGGGGCCGCGCACCATCGTGTACACGACCCAGGCCAGCGGAAAGACGAGCACGGCCGCGATCGCACCCCAGCCCAGGCAGCGTCGGCGAGGCGCGAGGAAGAGGTCGAGGAGAAGGAACAGCGGCACGACGACGTGGAGGACCTCGTTGGCCCACGGCACCGTGTGCCCCTGCGGCAGTGGGATCCCGCGCAGCAGGAGGTTGTAGACGACTCCCGTGATGACCATGTAGGTCGTGGCGCAGGCCAGAGCGATTCCCAGCGAGCGGGGCTCGGGCGAGGCATCCGTTCGTCCGCGGGTGCAGAACCGGATGACAGCCCACGTGAGCACGATGATCGCGAGCACGTTGGAGAGGATCGTGAAGAAGCTGAAGAAGTTGACCAAGGTCGTGCCGACGTCGCGCTTCGCCGCGATGGCGCCGCCGAAGGTCACAACGGCCTGCGTGATGACGGCGGATGCTCCGAGCACTGCAGCGGCAGCGCGCAGGGCGGTCCAGGTCCAAGCCCAAGCAGGGGAGCGCAGCATGAGTAGACCCTATGGCACGCCTGCGGTGCACAGCGTGGATCACGAAATGACAACGAACCCCTCAAAGCGCCTTCAGCTGACTTCGATCCCGGTTTCGGATGTGTGTTCCAGCATGGGATTCAGGCGATCAATGGAGCTCACCTGAAGTCAGTAGGTGGTCGTGCCGCGCTGTGCGGCACGACCGTGGAGTCATTCGGGGGTTCCATGAGCGTCTGGTCGTTCAACAGGGTTGCCGGCGATACGGACCGCGAGGGGCGCGGACGCGTCGCCATCTTTCTGCGCATGCTGCTCACGATGCTCGTCGGTGCTGTCGTCGCCGGCGTGGCCGTCGCGATGGTCGTCGGGCTTGCGGCGCTGATCTGGGGCGGCACGTTCGTCGGCCTCGCGCAGCAGGCCGGCCACATGTAGCGGGCCGAGCGTCAGGCCTCGACGCGCTCGCCCACGCCGGGCGTCCCGCGCGACACGACCCGGGGGAACAGGCTCCGAACGACGAGGTTCCACAACCACGCGATGAGCAGTGCGCCCGCGACGCCCGCGAGAATCGCGCCCACGACATCCGTCGTGTAGTGCGCCCCGACGTAGAGCCGTGACCACGCCGTGACGATGATGAGCAGGATGCCCAGCACGGCGACGATCGTGCGCGCCAGCGCCCCGCGGCATGCGACGAGCACCGCCACGGTCAGGGTCACGGCGAACACCGTGTGCCCGCTCGGGAAGCTCTGCGTCGCGTGCGACACGTTGAGCACGTGCGCCACGGCATCCAGCGGCGGACGCGGCTCCGAGACGATGGCCTTCGGCACGAGGCAGAGCAGCCATCCCGCGCCGGCGATGACCACCGTGGCCAGTGCGCGCGGCCACGACACGAGGAGCCCGACGAGCACGCCGACCACGACCAGGATGACCGCTACCACGCTCACGGAATCGAGCTTGTCGAGCGCGCGCGCCACCGTGTCGAGAAGAGACGAGTGCGTGGCGTTCAGCGCGCGGTCGAGAGCGAGCTGACTCGAAAGCCATCCGGTCGATGCCCTGGCGGCGAACCCCAGTGCGAACGTCGCGGCCCACAGCACGATCGCGATCCACACCGCGCCGGGCGGCAACGACACGAGCGGAGACCTGCGAGACCGGTGTGCGGACATTCCGTCAGTCTCGCGCCCCGCGGATGCTGGAACGTTGCGATCGCCGCGTGTCGGCTGCGAGTACGTACAGGCTCGCCTGGGTCACTCTGCGGCTGGAGCGGTCTGCTCCTCCGCCGGGGCGGGCTCGTCCGTCTCGGCGTCCTGCGGTGCGAACCACCGGCCGGCCGCGACGGCGAGGGCGGAGCCGATCACGCCCGCGACGAGCGCGAAGACCGTCCAGCCGGTGCCCCACTTCGAACGCCCGAAGGCGCCGTCGACGGAGGCCTTGCCTGGCCGCCCGGCCAGCACCAGAGCGGCCGAGGCCATCACGAGGTTGAACTCGAAGCCGCCGTTCGTGTTCCACACGCCGTTCTTCAGATGCACCTTGCGCACCGCCGTCACCATCGTCGCGATGAGCCCGGCGGATGCCAGTGGCGTGGCAGCACCGAGCGCCAGCGCAGCTCCTCCGCCTGCCTCCACCAGTCCCGCGGCGTACGCCTGCAGCTTCGCCGGCTGCATGTCGAGGGCTTCCATCGTCTTCTCGGTCCTCTCGATGCCGCCACCGCCGAACAGGTGGGTCAGCTTCTGCAGCCCATGCCCGACGAACAGCAGTCCGACCACGACTCTCAGAACGAACGTGCCCATGCGATCCTCCCCGATTCGGATGCTCCTGCATCCGTTCTATACGGGATGCCGCGTCTGCGGCATCCCGGTTGCGTACAGCGATCTCACAGCGAAAGGGCGCGGACGCGGGAACTTGCCGGTGCCCGACTGCGTTCCTTCTGACGTGAGCCGCGGTGGCTGCGAGCAGCGGGCATCCGTGATCACAATGAGAGACACGACACGAAGGAGATCTCGACATGAGTACCGAGCGAGCGATTCTCGCGGGCGGATGCTTCTGGGGCGCCCAGGAGCTACTGCGCAAGAAGCCGGGAGTGATCTCCACGCGAACCGGCTATTCGGGCGACCCGAACACCCCCAACGCCACGTACCGGCACCACGGCGACCACGCGGAGTCGGTGGAGATCGTCTTCGATCCTGCTCGCGTCAGCTACCGGGAGCTGCTGGAGTTCTTCTTCCAGATCCACGATCCGTCGACGAAGAACCGGCAGGGCAACGACATCGGCCGCAGCTACCGTTCGGCGATCTTCTACACGACGCCCGAGCAGGAGCAGGTGGCGCGGGAGACGATCGCGGACGTCGACGCATCCGGACTGTGGCCGGGCAAGGTCGTGACCGAGGTCGAGCCGGCCGGCGAGTTCTGGGAGGCCGAGGAGGAGCACCAGGACTACCTGCAGAAGTATCCGGCGGGGTACACCTGCCACTGGGTGCGGCCGAACTGGCGGCTTCCGCACCGTGAGGCGGCCTCCGCGCAAGCCTGAGCATGCCGGACCGCATGATGCGCCGGAAATAACACGATCCGCCGCACGGAACACCTCGTTCCGTGCGGCGGATCGTTCGTTTTGCGGCGGAGCGTTCGTCGGCTGGTTGCAACCTGGTCTGAGGCGTCACACGAACGGCAGCCGACGCCCGAACGCGTCGTGGTCGTTCAGCCACTCGACCGCCTCGCGGGTTGCCTCGAGTGAGGTGTATGCGGGGGAGTATCCGAGCATCCGCTGCCCCTTCTCGATGCTCATGGCGTGGCTGCGCGAGACGTGTTCGACCGTTGCCCTGGGGTGCTCTTCGCCGACCGCCGAGGCATATTCCGAAAGTGGAATGTACTCGAGTCGGGCTTGCTGTCCGAACCAGGCAGCGGCCGCCTCGGCGAAGCCGCGCAGCGTCAGGGCGCGAGGAGAGACGGCGAAGAACGCGTTGCCCGTGGCTTCGGGATGCTCGACCGCGAGCTGGAAGAGCTGGGCGACGTCGTCGGCGTGCACATGGTGCAGCATCCCGAGCCCCTCGTCGGGGAGGGTCACCGGTTCGCTGAAGGCCAGCCGCTCCCACACCGACGGATCAAGGTTGCCCGCCGGGTTGATGACGTGCCAGCCGGGGCCGGAGATGTGGCCGGGATCGATGACCACGGCGGGCACTCCGTCCTGCTCGAGCAGGTACGCCTCGAGCTCGGCCTTGCCCGTGCCGTAGGCGCCCCACCCGTTGAGCGGCGCGTCCTCCGTGCCGGGGACCTCGGTGAGGGTGCCGCGCGACCAGATGGAACCGCAGGTCACGAGCATCCGTACCCGGCCGCGCAGCGCGTCCACGAGCTGCTCGGCGGATGCCCGCGTGAAGCAGACCATATCGATCACGACGTCGGCCCTGAGGGAGGCGATGCGCTCGCCGAAGCTGCCGTCGGCGTCGAGTCCCTCGCGATCCAGGGCGACGCGTTCCACGGATGCCCACGCGTCGTCGGCGCGATACGGCTCACGCTCGCCGCGACTCACAGCGACGACCTCGTGGCCGGCACGCACCAGGCGGGGGACGAGGTAACCGCCGACGTGGCCGGTGGCGCCGATGACGACAATTCTCATGAGTGCTGCGCCATCCGCTCGTCGAGCCAGTCGAACATGCGCTGGTCGGTGAGACCGCGCGCGAGCGGCTGGCAATGGAAGTCGGCGCCCTCCGCCGCCGTGAAAGGCACGAGGGTGGACACGGAACTCGTGAGCTCCGCGAGCCGCTCGGACTGTCCGGGCCAGAACTGCTCGCGCTCCGGCGAGGTGATGAGGAGGGGCGTCGTGATGCGTCCCGCCACGTCTGCGACGGTGTACTCCTGCACGGCCTTCAATGTCGCGG
Organism: Humibacter ginsengisoli; assembly: GCF_054780095.1. Taxonomy (NCBI): domain Bacteria; kingdom Bacillati; phylum Actinomycetota; class Actinomycetes; order Micrococcales; family Microbacteriaceae; genus Humibacter; species Humibacter ginsengisoli. The sequence goes on along the minus strand of NZ_BAAGWZ010000011.1, from coordinate 409,177 downwards.
CGTAGCCGAGATCGCCGTAAGGACGGGCGCGGAACGCCCAGATGCTCGCCGGGCCCTTCTCGAACTTGAAGGCGAACTCCATGTCGCGGTCGAACTTGGCGTCTTCGCCCTTCTCGAGCAGTTCGAGCATGCTCTTCGGCAGGTGAGACGTCCACGACGTGGAAACGTCCACCACTCCGGGGTCCACGATGGCCGCCGCGAAGCGGTGCTCGAACGCCAGAGCCCGGGTGACCCAGTATCCGGCCTGGCTGATCCCGTAGGCGGCGACCCGGTCAGCGTCGATGCCGTCGAGGCCGAGCGCGAAGTCGAGCACCGGCGTCAGCACCGCCTCCCAGTCCGGGCGGAACGTGGTCGCTTGGTCGAACAGCATCGACTGCTGCCCAGGACCGTCGTAGAGAAGCACAGCGTAGCCGCGGCGCAGCGCCCCGAACGCGCACGACGACCACATGGCCGACAGGGATCCGTCGCTGCCGTTCGTACCGATCAGGAGCGGCAGCGGTCCGGACGCGCCGCGCGGCCGGAAGAGGTAACCGGGCAGGCTGGTCTGCTCGTACGGAATCGTCACCCTCGACGCGTCCGCCTCGGGGGTGGTCTCAACGAAACGATCCCAGGCGTCGCGATGCTTGTGGAAGACGGAGAGCAGCTCGTCGGCCGAGTCCAGTGCCGATGCGGTGTTCACGGCGACGCCGTAGTAGAGGGATGCCCGGAGGTACGCGGATGCCGCGCTGGCCGCGTGCGAGCGATGGGCCGAGGCATCCGCTTGTGCTGCGACGCGGTCGCCGAGGCCCACCCACGCCTCGTACCAGCCTCGCTGGTCTTTGTCACCGACGTCATCGACCGCGGCGAGTACCTCGCCCACGTCGGCTGCGCCGGAATATGCGGCCCCGAGCACGCAGCGCAACTCGAAGTCGAAGTCGTCGTTCGCGGAGAATCCGCGACTGAAGGTGTGCCGTGCCGACGCCATCGTCCCCCCTCGTCGAGCATGCGAGACCGTCGTACGCAGGCCCGCCCCGCGCCCAGTATCCCGAACCCGCTCGCCCGCGTACAAGGTCAGAACAGGTCGCCGTACCCCAGTTCGACCAGGTGCGCGCGGGAGTCGGCCAGGCAGTCGTAGATGTCGCGGCCGTACTGCTCGTCCTGCTCGATCAGCAGGTACTCGGCACCGGCCGCCATTCCCGCCTCGACGACGCCGGCGAAGTCGAGCGTTCCGCGACCGACCTCGGCGAACTGGACGAGTTTGTTCCAGTACTCCGCCCAGGTGCTCTGGTCGCCGGCGGCCAGAGCGGCGAACGCCTCCGCCGGCGGCAGGGCGATGCGGTAGTCCTTCAGATGCACCAGGTCGACAGCACCGCTGTACTTCTTCAGTACGGTGACCGGGTCCATTCCGCCGCGCTGGATCCAGTGCACATCCAGCTCGAGCTTGAGGTCGGGTGCCTCGTTCCTGATCAGGTCGAGGATGAGCTGCCCGTCGACGCGCGCGAACTCGACGTGGTGGTTGTGGTAACTCAGCACGATGCCCTGATCGGCGAGCCGGCGAGCCATCTCGTCGGCGTCCGCGATGAACGAGAGCAGGGCATCCTTCGAGGCGAGCGCCGTCATCGGCAGCATGCCGATCCGCACCCGGCTCGTGCCCAGGGCGCGGCAGTCGTCGACGATCTTGTCGAACGACTCGCGCAGCGAATCGTTGCCGCCGCCACCGGTCGGGCCCATCCCGCCGGAGATCGCGGCGACCAGCATGCCGAAGTCGTCGTTCGCCCGGACGATCTCGTCCCTGGTCTGCGCCGTGAGCTCGATCTGCGAGACCTCGACCACGTGGAAGCCGATCTCGGACAGCCGCTTCCAGGTCGCGTATGCACCGTTCTGCGCGACATCGCGCTTCAACATCATCGCCTGGACGCCGAGTCTTGCCACCCGAGAGCTCCTGTTCCTCGTCTCGCCCCGGCATCCGTCGTGGCCGGGGCTGCGAGTGACAGTGTGTGCCGGTTCGCGCTGGATGGCAAAGGCTTGCCACTTGTTGCCATCGCCGCTTTGCGAAGAGCGCGGTGCGGCCGGGGCACTGGTATCCGGTCGGTGCTGCGTCTTCAATGTGGGTATGGCGAATCGGATGCTCGACACTCCCGGCTTGGAGACGACGAGCCTCGCAGGCAAGCGAGTTCTCATCACCGGCGCGGCGGGCCGCATCGGCAGCGCCGCCACGCAGCGGCTCGCCGGGACCGGCGCACTCGTGACCGCCCTATGCCAGCCGGGGCAGGGCGTGGCGGGGGCGGATCGGGTGGTGCACGGAGACACGCGCTCACCGGATGATGTCGGGGCGGCCCTCGACAACGTCGAGCTCGTCGTGCACCTCGCCGCCCTGATCCACAGGGATGCCGGCAGCCCGTACGACGTGTACACGACCAACGTGGTGTCGACGTTCAACGTGCTGGTGCAGGCGGCCGAGCGCGGCGTACGGCGGGCTGTGGTCGCCGGCAGCATCAACCGGTACGGCCTGCCTCAGGGCGTCGACCCGCATGCGCGCCCCGCCTACTTTCCGCTCGACACCGACATCCCCGCCGATGTCTCCGATTGGTATTCGCTGTCGAAGCTGAACGACGAGAACACGTCGCGGATGGTGTGGCGACGGTGGGGTATGGATGTCGTCACGCTGCGTTTTCCGCACGTGAACTCGATGGCCGCCATCGAGGAGCTGTCGATGCGGCTCACCGACGACCCGCGACCTGCCCTCACCGAGGGATGGTCGTATCTGGACGTGCGCGACGCGGCGCTGGCGATCGAGCTGGCGCTGGAGTCGAACGTGCCGGGGGCCAACGCGTTCTATCTCGCGGCGCCGTTGACGAGCATCCCGTACCGCACTGAGGACGTGCTCGATGCGCTTGCGCCCGAGGTGCCGCGCCGGAAGCGGTTCGTGGAGCGTGAGGTTCCGATCGACCTCACGGATGCAGAGCGCCTGATCGGGTTCCGTGCCGAGCACATCCTCCAGCTCGAGACACGCGAGCTGCCGGTGCAAGGGGTTCGGTGACCGGCGCACAGCCGGTACCGTGCTGACATGGACGCCGAGCAGGTCACCGAACGCATCACGTATCACGGAGAGGGACCGATCTGGGATCCGGTGCGCGGCAGGCTGCTCATCGTGGACATGCTGCGAGGCGAGGTGCTCGACCTCGGCGACCCGCGCCGCGGCCGGCTGGACTCGGATGACGTGCCTCGCTATCACGTGGGATCGGTGGCCGCCGCGCTTCGCCCGCGTTCCGCGGGCGGGTTCGTGGTCGCGACGGAGCATGGCTTCAGCCTGTTCGACGCCGACTTCGTGCTGGAGCGGGCGTTGCCGGATGTGGTGACGGATGCCGGCATCCGCATGAACGACGGTGGTTGCGATCCCCAGGGCCGCTTCTACTGCGGCACGATGGCGTACGACGAACGAAAGGGCGCAGGCACGCTGTTCCGGCTGGAACCGGACGGCACGACGAGCGTCGCCTTCGGAGACGTGACCATCTCGAACGGGCTGCAGTGGAGCGCCGACGGCGCCACTGCGTACTACAACGACACCCCCACGCAGTGCATCGACGCGTTCGACTACGACGGCGAGACGGGCGCTTTCTCAGGCCGCCGGCACCTCGCGGAGATCGACCCGACGCAGGGGCATCCTGACGGGCTGACCATCGACGCCGAAGGCGGCCTGTGGGCGGCCTTGTGGGGTGGCGGAAAGGTGCACCATTACGACCCCGACGGCTACCTGGTCGACGTGATCACCGTTCCCGGCGTCAGCAACACGTCGGCGGTCGCGTTCGGCGGTAAGGACCTCGACGTGCTCTACATCACGACCTCGCGCGAGGGCATCGCCGACGGCGAGGAACCGTGCGCAGGCTCGGTCTTCGCCGCTTCCCCCGGGGTGCGCGGGCGCATCCTGCCGACGTTCGCCGGATGACTGCGGGCGATCAGTCGCCGCGGCGCGCGCGGAAGCGCACCGTCGTGCGCAGCAACAGCGCGGCCAGTGCGAGCACCACGATCGTCGCCGCGAAGATGAGCGTCGCGGTCGCGTAGACCGCGGGCGTCGCGCCGTACTGCAGTGTTCCGTAGAGGTACACCGTGAGCACGTTCACCGTCGGCGTCGACAGGAAATTCGCGATCACCACGTTGTCGAACGCGAACGTGTAGGCGATGATCGCAGCTGCCGCGATGGCGGGCCCGAGTTGCGGCAGCACGACGAGCCGCAGGGTCGCCAGGCGCGATGCACCCAGGTCGGAGGCGGCATCCTCGATCTGGGGGTCGAGCGTCAGCACCCGCGCCCTGATCACGAACGCCACCACCGAGATGGCCGGCGGCGTCAGCGCCGCGATCAGGGTGAACTCGCTGAGCGGAATGCGGGTCTCGGTGTAGAAGAGCAGCAGCGAAACGCCGAGCACGGTGTCTGGCACGATCAGCAGGATGTACGTGAGCGCCGCGAGCAGGCGCCTCACGGCGCGATTCGGGTTGCGTGCGAGTTCGAACCCGAGGATCGTGCCGATGAGAACGGCGATCACCGCGGCCCAGAACGCGACCACGAGGCTGGTCTCGGTCGCCTGACGGATGGTCGGGTCGCTCACCGCCTGGGTGTACCAGTCCCAGGAGAACCCGGTGAACGCGGAGGTCTGCTTGCCGGCCACCCCTGCGTTGAACGAGTACGCGATCGCGGTGACGATCGGCGAGAACAGGAACACCACGGCGACGCCGAACCAGACCCACAGCGCCACTCCGGTCACCAGTCGCGGGCCACGGGAGCCGACCGGCGGATGCCCGGACTCGCGCAACAGGGCAGGTGCGGTCATCCTTCGACCCGCTTCGCACGTTCAGGACGCCCGGGCTCGCCGCCGGTGGCGTCGAAGCCGCGCGTGAGTCGCACGAGCAGTGCGACGATGACGGCGATGGCGATCACCAGCAGCACGACCATGGCGGAGCCGAGCGCGTAGTTCTGCGACTGCACGTACTGCGCCGAGATGGCCTGCGCCAGGAACAGCCCCTTGTTGCCGCCCAGCAGCACCGGGATCACCAGTTCGCCGAGCATCGGCACTGCCGTGAGCAGCGCTGCCGTGGCGATACCCGGTCGGCTGAGCGGGAGGATGACCGTGAAGAACGTCGCAGACGGCGAGGCGCCCAGATCGTGGCCGGCCTCGATCACCTCCGGTGGGATGCGGTCCAGCACGACGGCCAGCGCGATGACCGCGATGGGGAGGTAGACCGCGATCGTTCCGATCACGACCGCGGGAATCGAGTCGAGGATCGTGAGAGGCGAGTGGAGCAGGCCGATGCTGCGGAGCATCCGTTCCAGCGGGCCGCCCTGCGCAAGCAGGATCTGCCACGACATCACCCGGATGAGCAGGCTCGCCAGGTAGGGCACGAGGATCAGCGCGAACACCACGATCTTGAACCGGCCGCTGCGCCGGGCGATGGCGTACGCGATCGGGTAGGCGAACACCAGGCACGCGGCGCTCGACCCCACGGCGAACGCGAGCGTGCGCAGGAACGTCTCCAGATAGAGCGGTCCGAGCGCCTGTGCGTAGTTGTCGAGCGAGAAGCCGAGCGTGACGGATCCGAATCCGCTCGTGCCGAACGAGTAGACCAGCGTGAAGCCGAGCGGCACGAGGAACAGCACCGCGAGCCAGGCGAGCGGGATGGCAGCCAGCACGTGGTCGCCCGTGTTCCGCCTCACGCGCCCTCCCTTCGCGGCGCCCCAGCAGAAGACAGGCATGAGAGCGATCTCACCGCCGGGACAGGCATATTCTGCCTGTCCCGGCGAGTTTTGCCTGTCTTCGGTGTGAACCGCTCACGCCCCGGCGGCGGCCTGCACCTTGTTCTGGACGTCTTGGAACGTCGGGTACGTGTCGGGGTTCACGACGAAGCTGGTCAGCTTGCCGAGGTCGACGTTCGGGCCCCCGAAGATCAGGTCGGCCTGCTTCACGTTCGACGGCATCTTGCTCTTGAGACCCTTGAGCGACGCCGGGTAACCGAGGTAGACGGTTTCGTTGAGCTGCACCGTCGGCGTCAGCTGGTACTCCAGGAACTGGTACGCGCGATCGATGTCGGGCGCACCCTTCGCGATGGAGAAGCTGTCGACCCACAGCTCGCTGGTCGGCCCGGGGACCACCCACTTGAGCTTCGGGTTGAGCAGGATGGCGTTGCGCGCGTACGCCTGGTTGGCCTGCGCCATCACGATGGCACCGCTGGCCATGGCGTTGGCATCGAACGCCGAGAAGGTCTTCACGTGCTTCGCGAAGCCGGTGAGGAAGTCGGCCGTGCCCTCGATGTCGCTGATCTTCTTCGTGTTCCAGTCCTTGCCCTGGATCCACAGCGCCGGCCCGACCGTCTCCTCGGCGGCACTCGTCATGCGGATGCGCCCGCTCACGTTCGGCTTCGCGCCAGCGTCGAAGAAGTCCTGCCACGTCTTGATCTCGCCGCCCGTGGCATCCGGATCGTAGACGACACCGAGGAGGCCCCAGTCCTTCGGGATCGAGTACTTGTTCCCGGGGTCGTAGTTGCGGTTCAGCAGCGACTGGTCGAGGTTCTTCAGGTTCAACCGGTCGTGGTCGAGCTCCTCGAGCAGTCCCCTGTCGGAGATCTGCTTGATCCAGCTCGACGAGGGCACCACGATGTCATAGCCGGCGCCTGCCGCCGAGTTCAGCTTCGTGTACAGCGTGTTGTTGTCGGTGTACGTCGAGATCTTCGGCGTCACCCCGTACTTCTTCGCATAGGCGGCGAGGTCGTCCTTCGAGAAGTAGTCGGGCCAGGTGTAGATGTTCAGCTGGCTGGTGAGCTTCGCTGACGCCGTGCCCGACGACCCGGAACCCGGCGACGAGCACGCCGCGAGGAAGGCCGCGACGGGCGCGAGCGCGGCGGCGCCCAGGACGGCGCGACGACTGACGGGATGCGCAGAACTGCTCATGACGGTTCCTTTGCTGCAGGAATCCGTGCACGAGCGGTTCGCACTGCCGCACGGACTCGAAGGGAAACGGGAATGCCTCAACCCCCAAAGGTAACCGCCGCAGACCCGCCACGAGCCCGACCGTTCACCCGGCGTAACGTCACGCGCGTCCCGGGTGAGCTCAGCGGTCGTCGTCCGAAACGGCGGGTTCGAGATCGTGGAGGATCGACTCGAGATCCAGCTCGTCGAACGACGTCATCGGCGACGAGTCGAGCCGGATCGCGTGGTAGACGTGGTCGACGCGCTCCACATACCCGATGAGGCAACGCGCGTCGTTGGCGGGATAACGCGAGTCGACGACACACCATCTGTTTGCGCCGATGCGCTGCAGCGAGACGTGCGGGGGGAAGCCGGCAGACCGCGCTGAGACCTCGTCGCGCGCGTCGGAGTGGTCGTCGTAGTTCATGGTGCTCTTTTCGGCGCGCGTGCAGATGCGGCGGCGCGAGGGTTTCGCACCGCCGCACCCATTCCGGGTTAGACGCTTCTTCTCAGGAGCCTGAAGAGGCCGACGATGATGCCGATGATGAGCAGGATGATGCCGATCCACAGCAAGAAGCTCGCGACGTGCACGAAGATGCCGAGGAACAGCAGGATGATTCCGATGATCAGCAGGATTACAGCTAGAGCAACCATGTCCGTCACCCTGACAGCGCCGCATGGCCGGCACCACCCCTTGCCAGAAACGCCCGACTTGTGCTTTGTTGCGCGAACGAGCGAGACGACCAGAGCGTTGGGAGCACGATCATGAGCGACACGAACGGCCAGCCGGACCCGGACATCCGCACGGAGCCACTTGAGGGCTCCGGGCGTTCCGGCGACGGGACGCGCGACGACGCAACAACCAGCACCGCCGACGAGAACAGGGCGGCCGACCGGGTCGACGAGGAGGATCGTCCACGGCCATCGACCGACGCCGAGACGTCTGAAGACACGTCGTCGGGAGGCCCCGCCGACTGACGCCGGCCCTCTCGATACAACGCGAGCCGACATCGCGCAACCACTCGACGCTCGGCCGTGAGGCTGCGCACAATGCAGAAGTGTTGAGCCCGAAGAGTTCCTTGCGCCATAACGACCGTCACCGCACGGGGGACCGCCGCGGCAGGACCGAGGGCCTGAGCCCTTTGGTGCGGATGCCGCGCTCTCTGCACGGGCATCCGGCAGCGGAGGCCGTCTACGGCATAGACCGGCTCGTGAAAGACGTGGAACACGGGCGGTTCGAGCGCAGCATGTCGGCGCTCACGGCGGTCGGAGCGGCCGTCACGACCGCCGAGATCTTCTTCGAGCACGACAAGGCCAGCTTCGGCAACCCGTGGATGTGGGCGCCTATCGCGACCGGGCCGATCGGCGTGGTCGCGGGCGCGGCTGGTTTCGTGAGCAAGCGCATGGCCAAGACGGCGTTGCCCCTCGCGGCGGTGATCATCCTGGCGAACGGGTTGCAGGGTGTGTGGCTGCACGCAAGGGGCATCCGTCAGAAGCCGGGTGGCTGGAAGAACTTCCGCTACAACATGGAGATGGGGCCGCCGCTGCTCGCGCCGTTGCTGGTCACGCTGGTCGGCGGCATGGGACTGCTCGCCGCGCTGTTGCGGAGGGAGCGGTGAGCAAGCAGCGCTATCGTCCCCGCGACACGCTGCCGCTTGCGCCGGAGGACGGCGGCGGCCGCTTCCCGGGCTTCAACGTGATGGGGCAGGAGAAGCACTGGGACACGGCAACGAAGGCCGCCCTGCAGGCCCGCCTGCACGGGCTTCCGGCGGTGCGCTTCTTCACGCAACTCGAAGAGGCGACGGCCAAGTGCCTGCTCGACCGGCTGATGGGGCAGCCGGCCGATCCCGGGGGTGAGACCGTGGATCTTGCCCGCATGGTGGATGCCCGCCTCGCCGAGAATCAGACCGACGGCTGGCACTACGACACGATGCCGCGTGACTCGGAGGCGTGGCAGGCATCCCTTGCCGCGATCAACGAGGATGCGCACGACCGTCACGGCCGGGACTTCGCCGAGTGCGACGAGGATGAGCAGTGCGACCTGCTCGAGACCGTGCGCACCTGGGGCGATGACCGCTGGCATGACCTGCCGCCCGCCCAGGTGTGGAGCCTGTGGACGCGGTACGCCGCGACAGCTTTCTACTCGCACCCCGCAGTGTGGAACGAGATCGGCTTCGGCGGTCCCGCGTATCCGCGCGGCTACAAGGAGCTCGGCATCGACAAGCGGGAGCCGTACGAGGTTCCGGATGCCCGCCCGCACGATGATCCGCTGCGTCGCCCGGGTCCAGCCCGCGAGGCGCACAACAACGCACGCCACACGACCGGACAAGGCGGTCGCGCTCCGTCGTCGTCCCGCGGTCACGGTGACGACTCGAAGGGCGATGGTTCGTGAGTACGGTGCGCGAGCGCAACGAGTCCGCCTGGCTGCTCACGCCTCGCGGCGCGGTCGACGACCGGCTGCGCACGCAGATGCGGCACTTCGACGACACCGACGAGCTGGATGCCGTCATCGTGGGCTGCGGCGCCGGCGGCGCGACCATGCTGCAACGACTGGCCCGCAAGGGCTGGCGCGTCGCGGCGCTGGATGCCGGTCCGTTCTGGAACCCGGAGGACGACTGGGTCAGCGACGAGGCGGCATCCCACCAGCTGTACTGGACGGAACCGCGCGAGATCGGCGGCAGCGACCCGGTGCCGCTCGGCTCGAACAACTCGGGTCGCGGCGTCGGCGGCTCGATGGTGCACTACGCCGGCTACACGCCGCGCTTTCACCCGAGCGACTTCCACACGAAGACGGTCGACGGAGTCGGGGCCGACTGGCCACTCGACTACGCAGATCTGCGGGGGTACTACGAGCAGATCGAGGCCGAGCTGCCGGTTGCCGGCGAGGATTGGCCGTGGGGCGACCCGCATCGCTACCCGTACAGCCCGCATCCTGTGGGCGGCAACGGCGAGGTGTTCCTGCGCGGGGCGCTGAAGGCCGGCATCGAGGCGAGAGTCGGCCCGGTCGCCATCGCGAACGGTCGCTTCGGCCACCGTCCGCACTGCATCTACCGCGGCTTCTGCCTGCAGGGCTGCAAGGTCAACGCGAAGGCCTCTCCGCTCATCACCCACGTTCCGGATGCCCTCGAGCACGGCGCCGAGGTGCGTCCCGACTCGATGGTGACCGGCATCGAGGTGGATGCCTTCAGCGGGCACGCGACCGGGGTGCGCTACGTGCGCGACGGGCGCGAGCGGTTCCAGAAGGCATCCGTCGTCATCGTCGCGGGGTACTCGATCGAGACACCGCGACTGCTGCTGAACTCGGCATCGGCACGCTTTCCGGACGGACTGTGCAACGACTTCGACCAGGTGGGCAGGTACCTCATGGTGCAGGGTGCCCCGCAGACGGCCGGGCGGTTCGACTCGGAGATCCGCATGTACAAGGCGCCGCCCCCGGAGGTGAGCACCGAGCAGTTCTATGAGACGGACCCGACCAAGCCGTACAAGCGGGGCTTCTCGATCCAGACCGTGTCTCCGCTGCCGATCACGTGGGCGGAGCACGTCATGGCGCAGGGGCACTGGGGTGCGGAGTTCCGCAACTACATGAGCGACTACGTGCACTGGGCGTGCTTCGGGGCGCTGTGCGAGTTCCTTCCGCTGCCCGACAACCGGGTGACACTGTCGACCGAGAAGGACCGGCATGGCCTCCCGATCGCGCACTTCTCCTACAGCCAGTGCGACAACGACCGGCAACTGATCGAAGCGGCGACCAAGGTGATGGAGAGCATCCTGTTGGCGGCGGGCGCCGACGAGGCGATCACGATCAAACGATATGCGCACCTCGTCGGCGGAGCGCGCATGGCCGCCGACGAGGAGCACGGCGTGGTGGATGCCGACTGCCGCACCTTCGCTGTGCCCAACCTGTACATCACCGACGGCAGCGTGCTGCCCACGCAGGGCAGCGCGAACCCGGCACTCACGATCATGGCCATCGCGGCGCGCGCGGCCGATCGAATGGCGCGACGGTGACACGAACCGTAGAGACGAAGGAGGAGACAGATGGCTAAGACGGTGAGCGACGTCGTCATCGAGCGGCTGAAGGACTGGGGCGTCACTCGCGTGTTCGGGTTCCCCGGCGACGGGATCGGCGCGTTCGACGGTGCGCTCGGCAAAGCGCAGGACGAGGGCGACGGCGTCGACTACATCAGGCCGACGCACGAGGAGATCTGCTCCCTGATGGCCACGGCGCACGCGAAGTTCACCGGGGAGGTCGGCGTGTGCGTCGCCACGTCGAGCCCGGGCGGATTCCATATGCTGAACGGTCTGTACGACGCGAAGATGGACAACCAGCCCGTCGTCGCGATCGTCGGCCAGCAGGGCCTCGCCTCGCTCGGCACGTTCACGCAGCAGGAGAACAACCTGGAGCGGGTGTTCCAGGACGTCGCCTGCTACGTGCAGACCATCGTCTCGCCCGTACAGGCGGAGGCTGTGGTCGACACCGCGTTCCGCAGCGCGCTCGCGCGGCTGCAGCCGGCGGTGATCGTGTTCCCGCACGACGTGCAGGCCATGAAGGCGGTGACGCCGACCGCGGCGCACTGGGTGTCGCGGGCCAGCAGGGAGCCGGCATCCACCGACATCACGCCCAGCGAGGCGGAGCTGCGCAAGGCGGCGGACATCCTGAACGCCGGCGAGCGCGTCACGTTCCTCGTCGGGGCGGGCGCCCAGGGCGCGACCGACGAGGTGCTGAAGGCCGCCGAGCTGACCGGTGCGGGTGTCGTCACGGCGCTGCGCGGAAAGGATGTCATCCCCGGCGACATCCCGTACCACACCCAGCAGGTCGGGCTGCTCGGCTCGCTGCCGAGCCTGCACCAGATGCACGAGTGCGACACGCTGCTCATGCTCGGCACGAACTATCCCTATGGGGAGTTCCTGCCGGAGACGGGCGCGGCCAGGGCCATCCAGGTGGATCTGAAGCCGGAGCAGATGGGCATCCGCTACCCCACCGAGGTGAATCTGTGGGGCGATGTGAAGGCGACGCTGAGGGCGCTCATCCCGATGCTGAAGCCCAAGGACGACCTGTCGTGGCAGCGCAAGATCATCGACGAGATGCAGGGCTGGGAGCGCGAGGAAGAAGCGGAGGCGATGGTCAACTATGACGACGGCGCCAACCCGCGGCGGTTCTACTTCGAGCTGAACAAACGGCTGCCCGACGGTGTGATCGTGACCGCGGATGCCGGCACCACCGCCGACTGGTACGCCCACCACCTGCGCTTCCGGCGCGGTATGCGCGGCGACCTCTCCGGGCGCCTCGCGACGATGCTGGCCGCGATGCCGTACGCGACGTCTGCGAAGTTCGCGTTCCCGGACCGTCCGGTGATCTGCACCATCGGTGACGGGGCGTTCCAGATGCTCGGCATGAACGAGCTGATCACGATGAAGAAGTACCTGAAGAGGTTCCCGAACAAGCAGTTCGTCGTGCTCATCCTGCACAACAACGACCTCGGCCAGGTCTCATGGGAGATGCGCACCGAAGACGCCAACCCGGTGTGGCGCACCGCGCAGGACGTGGAGTCGATCGACTACGCCGGCTACGCGCGGCTGCTGGGTTTTCAGGGCATCCGCGTGGAGAAGGACGACGACGCCGCCGACGCGATCGAGACCGCGCTCGCCCACGATGGGGTGACCGTGATCGACGCCATGGTGAGCCGGAACATTCCTCCGCTGCCGCCGCACATCACCAGGGAGTACGCGAAGAACACCGGCATTGCGCTGCTGAAGGGAGACCCGTTCGAGGTCAACGTGATCAAGGACTCCGCGGAGGCTCTGTTCACCGAGGGTGTGGAGCGCGTGAAGGGCGCGCTGCACCTCGGCGGCGACAAGAAGGACGAGTGAGCGGATGACCGTGGCAGGCGATCCGGAATCTCCAGGCCGCGGGACACGCGCCGCGGACACCGCGATCCGCGCCGTGCGCGCCAGGGTGTACGTGGTGCCGACGACGTTCGACGGCGAGCCGATGAACGAGTCCGACGGCACCGCGAAGTGGGACTCGACGACGGTTCTCGTCGTCGAGATCGACGCGGGCGGATGCACCGGTCTCGGCTACGCGTACACCTCGTCCACCGGTCTCGGGCTGGTGCGCGACGTGCTCGCGCCCCTCGTGACCGGCAAGGACGCGACGGCGACACCGCAGCTCTTCTGGGCGATGGCGCGGGCCGTGCGCAACATCGGCTGGCGCGGCATCGCGGCCAGCGCGATCTCGGCCATGGACGTCGCGCTGCACGACCTCAAGGCGAAGCTGCTCGACGTGTCGCTGTTTCGGCTCCTCGGTGCTTCCCGCGACCGCATCATGGTGTACGGCAGCGGGGGGTTCACGAGCTACAGCGACGAGCAGCTGCGGCAGCAGCTCGGCGGATGGGCCGAGCAGGGCATCCGTGCGGTGAAGATGAAGATCGGAACGGATGCAGCGGCAGACCCGGCTCGCGTGCGCACGGCCCGGGAGGCGATCGGCGGCGACGTGCAGCTGTTCGTGGACGCGAACGGCGCGTACAGCCGCAAACAGGCGCTCGGGATGGCCGAACTGTTCTGGCGCGAGGACCGGGTGACCTGGTTCGAGGAGCCGGTCTCCAGCGACGACCTCGAAGGGCTGCGCCTGATGCGCGACCGCGGCCCGGGCGGCATGCAGATCGCGGCGGGGGAGTACGGCTACATGCCGGCGGACTTCCGCCTGCTCCTCACCGCAGGCGCCGTCGACACGCTCCAGGCGGACGCCACGCGCTGCGGCGGCGTCACGGGGTTTCTGAACACGGCCGAGCAGTGCGTCGCGTGGGGCGTGCCGCTGAGCGCGCACTGCGCACCGGCCCTGCATGCCGTACTGACGGCATCCGTCGAGCCCGGCGTGCACGTGGAGTACTTCCACGACCACGCGCTGATCGAGCCTCTGCTCTTCGACGGCACGCCCGAGCTGGTCGACGGATGCCTCGTGCCCGATCCCTCGCGGCCCGGCCTGGGCCTCGAACTCACCGACCGCGGCGACGAGTACCGCACCGAGTCGTGGGCGTGGGACTAGCGCTGCGTCTCCAGCGCTCCTAGGCGACCCGGCGTACCGGGTGCGCGTCGCGGTCGGGGCGCTGCTGACCGGCACGTCCAGCATGCGCCGGCGCGCCATCCTCGTCGAGCACGACGAGGCCGCGCGGTCCGTTGGCCTCCGTCTCCAGCAGTCGCAGCCAGTCCCGGTTGACCGCCGGAACGCGCGACCCCAGGTACTTGAAGTACACCGGGACCTCGGCCGACATCCACAACGACGCCCTGCCGCTTCCGACCGAGAGGTCGTCCAGCCACGACATCAGAAAGGACTCGCGGCGACGGAACTTGTTGACGATGACGATCTCCAGGTGAGTAAGGAGGCGGTCGTCGAACTCCACGTCTTGAGGTCCATAGATCATCGTTCCCATAGCTCGCTCACTCTCCATATCCCGAATTCGTGCCCGCCGTTCGAGCGGTCCATCGGCAGCCTTCCGGGCTGCCGCATCGCATCACCGTGGCCAGCAAACGCGGTTCTGCGAGGTGCCGCAACGGTGACCCCTCGTAGGAGGGGGCCCTTGACTTTGGGCCGACCTTGTGAAGTGCCGAGCAATACGGACCGACGACCGCAGGTCCGTGCTTCTCGCGGCTCGTTTGGCAACCCCTTATATGGATGCTCGCCATGCCGTGATCTGGTCTTGCAGCCTTAGAGGAGAAAGGGAGATCTGCGCATGTTCGAACACTTCGACAATCCGCGCCAGCTTCTCGAATACCGCATCGGCTCGGCCATCTCGATGGAGCAGGACTCGCTCTCGATGCTCGGGGAGCTCGAGCAGGCCGCGCAGAGCGAGGACATCAAGGAGATGTTCCGTCACCACGCAGACGAGACGCGGCACCAGATGAAAAACCTGGATCGGGTGTGCCAGGAACTGGAGATCTCCGCAGCCGAGGAGCCGTCGCAGACCACGAAGGGACTCTCTCGCGAGGGCACGTCGCTGATCCGCAAGTCCGACGTGTCGCTCCTCGACAGCGTGGTGCTGTCGGCAGCGCTCGAGACCGAGCACACCGAGATCGCCGCATACCAGTCGCTGATCTGCCTCGCCGACTCTCTCGGGCTTCAGCAGGTCGTGGAACTGCTCACCGAGAACCTCGGCCAGGAGCAGCACACCAGCGAGGAGCTGTACGAGAAGCTCAAGAGCACCGTCGCTGCGGTTTGACGGTCGTGTGAGCCGGGGGATGTCGGGTTCGGGCGGACCGGCATCCCCCTTTTCAGCTCTCTCGGACTGCGCGTAGAGTCGCCGCCATGCGAAGGGACGGCCTGCAGTCGCACGCCGAGCACGCCCGAGCCCTGTCCGCCCGTGTCGCAGACAGCGGGGACACCGACCGCGCGCTGCGGTTGGCGGTATTCGAACGTGCCGCCAGGGGTGCCGCCGTTCCCGAGCCCTACGACCAGCTCGTCGAACAGATCGCCAGGGACTCGGCACGAGTGACGGATGCCCAAATCGCGGCTGTGCTGCGCGCCACAAGCAGTGAGAGAAGCGCGTTCGAGCTGATCCTGACCGCCGCGATCGGAACGGGGCTGCACCGCTGGGACGCCGCAGCAGCAGTGATCGAGGAAGCCCTCGATGCGCCTGCCTGAGGTCGAGCGTGGCGATACCCTTCGGCACCGAGCGCTGATCGCGATGATCTCGCGGCTCACCGGCATCCGTCTGCCCGATGCCGCGCGAGTGGCGTTCTACCACCAGGACTTCGCCGGCCCGGTTCTGGGCGCCTGGACGCAGAGGGCCATGCGCGGCGAGAGCGGATGGAGCGTGTACGAGCGGGAACTCATGGCCGCTGCCGTCGCATCCTGGAACTCGTGCCCGTTCTGCGTTGGTGCGCACGGTGCGATCGCCGTGCGCGGCATCGATCGCGCGCTCGTCGACGCCGTGTTGAACGACTACCGCACCGCCCCGGTGTCCGATCGGCTGAAAGCGGCGCTGACCTTCATCGAGAAGGTCACGCGTCGTCCGGACGAGCTCACCGCCGCCGACGCTCGAGCCGCTCTGGATGCCGGCCTGTCCGTCGACGATCTCCGCGATGCGGCGGCAGTGGCGAGCATCTTCAACGTGATCGTCCGATACGCGAACGCGCTCGCCTTCCAGATTCCGAGCTCGGACGAGTTCGACAAGGCAGCCGGCATGCTCCTCAAGCGCGGCTATTCCTGAACTGCCGGCGCCCCGGTCGCCGTTGAGGGTGGCGCGTGTCAGCGGCCCGGCGGTACCGGCGTAACGAGGAAGTCGTCGAGGTTGCGGAGTTCGCCGCGGACGTGCGCTGACGCATGATCGGCGACGCGTACGGCGTCGTGCAGGCTCGAGGCATCCGTCGTCACCATGGCCGATCCGATGAGACGGTGACCGCTCCAGCGCAGCTTCACGTTCTGGATGCCCGTCACTCCGGTCGTGTGCTCGAGCACATGCTCGACTCGTTCGAGCAACAGCGGGTCGACGGCATCCATCAGGCGTGCGCCGACCGACTTCACCGTGCCCCAGAGCAGCGCCAGGATCGAGATAGCGATGAGCAGGCCGATGATCGGGTCGGCGAGCGGAAAGCCGAGCAGCACACCGATGGCGCCCAGCACGACCGACAGCGAGGTGATGCCGTCGAGCCTCGCGTGCACACCGTCGGCCATCAGTGCAGCCGAGCCGATCTTGCGCCCGATGCGGATGCGATAGACGGCGACGAGCTCGTTTCCTGCGAATCCGATCAGGCCGGCGACCATCAGCCACCCGGCATTCTCCACCGGTTGCGGATGGATGAAACGGTCGATCGCCTCCCAGCCGGCGACGACCGCGGACAACGCGACGACGAAGACGATGAACAAGCCGGCGAGGTCTTCGGCGCGCCCGTACCCGTAGGTGTAGCGGCGAGTGGCGACGCGTCGGCCGAGCACGAACGCGATCCATAGCGGGACGGCGGTAAGCGCGTCGGCGAAGTTGTGGATCGTGTCGGCCAGGAGCGCGACGGAGCCCGTGAACAGCACGAAGCCGAACTGCAGAAGGGTCGTGCCCAGCAGGATGAACATTGAGACCTTGACGGCGGTAACGCCTGCCTTGCTCGCCTCGAGCGCGTCATCGACGGAGTCCGCGGCATCGTGCGTGTGCGGAACGAAGAGGTCGTAGAGGAATCCCTTCACACCGCCATGCGGATGCGAGTGCCCGTGGTCGTGGTCATGCCCGTGGTCGTGTTCGTGGTGGGCATGAGGATGCTCGTGCTCGTGCTGGTGCTCGCGCTGGTGCTCGTGCTCGTGCTCGTGCTCGTGTGTGTGGCTCACGACTGCTCAACCGCCTGCACGTGGTGGTGGCGCGGCATGTCTCCCAGTGAATGCTCCGCCTGGAAGATCGCATCCGACACGAGCTGCCTCGCATGCTCGTTCTCCAGCCGGTAGAAGACGCGCTGCCCGTCTTGACGTGTCGCGACGATGCGAGCCAGGCGCAGCTTGGCGAGGTGCTGCGACACCGCCGACGGCGGTTTGTCCACGATGTCGGCAAGGTGGTTCACCGACAGCTCCTCGACATCCCGGAGCGCGAGGATGATCCGCACCCGGGTGGCGTCGGCCAGCATCGAGAACACCTCGACGGCCAGCTCGACGTACTGGCTGTCCACCTCGCGACCGCATATCGGCTTATCCGCATCCATACGCAGATGCTAACTTAATGAGGGACGCGGCCCGGTACAACCATCCGCTCCAGCGCCCGTACCCGGCACGCTCACTGCGTCTTTTCTGCCAGCGCCGCTACCGTGGACGTCGAGTTTCGCTAGCAACCCCTTGCCTGCCGATGAACGGCATGCGCGACGAAAACCCAGAGGATCATGACCGACACGATCGAGACCACGACCACCGAACTCGGAACGAGCCGCGTCAAGCGCGGGCTCGCGGAGATGCTGAAGGGCGGGGTGATCATGGATGTCGTCACCGCCGAGCAGGCGAGGATCGCGGAAGACGCCGGCGCGGTCGCCGTGATGGCGCTCGAGCGGGTGCCTGCAGACATCCGGGCGCAGGGTGGTGTCGCGCGCATGAGCGACCCGGATCTGATCGACGGGATCATCTCGGCGGTCTCCATCCCGGTTATGGCGAAGGCTCGCATCGGGCACTTCGTGGAGGCGCAGGTGCTGCAGGCGCTCGGTGTCGACTACATCGACGAGTCCGAAGTGCTGTCGCCGGCCGACTATGTGAACCACATCGACAAGTGGCCGTTCACCGTGCCATTCGTGTGCGGTGCGACCAACCTGGGCGAGGCGCTGCGGCGCATCACCGAGGGTGCGGCGATGATCCGATCGAAGGGTGAGGCCGGCACGGGCGACGTCTCGGAGGCGACCAAGCACATCCGCGCGATCACCTCGGAGATCAACGCGCTGAAGTCGAAGTCGAAGGACGAGCTCTACGTGGCGGCGAAGGAACTGCAGGCACCGTACGACCTCGTGGCCGAGGTGGCGACGACCGGCAAGCTGCCCGTCGTGCTGTTCACGGCAGGAGGCGTCGCCACCCCGGCCGATGCGGCGATGATGATGCAGCTGGGCGCTGACGGCGTCTTCGTCGGCTCGGGCATCTTCAAGTCGGGCGATCCCGCCAATCGTGCGGCGGCCATCGTGAAGGCGACGACGTACTACGACGACCCGGACGAGATTGCGAAGGCGTCCCGCGGACTCGGTGAGGCGATGGTCGGCATCAACGTCGCCGACGTGCCTGCTCCGCACCGCCTCGCCGAGCGCGGCTGGTAGGCGAGGGACCTTCGCCGCCGAAGCGCATCGGCGCGCTCTCGTCCAGCCCTCCTCCGACAGCCGCGACGCGCGTAGCGTTTCGACCATGTTGATCTTGCTCGTTGTGCTTCTGGTCATCTGGCTGATCGCGGCCGTCATCGGATTCGCGTTCAAGGGCCTGCTCTGGCTTGCGATCATCGGCATCATCCTCTTCATAGCGACGGTGATCATCGGCTTCATCCGCCGGGCCGCGTCCAGGAGGTCGTGATCGCCTCCGAGAACGGCCTCCGCGGGGAAGGATGCCCGTGAGCCTCGCCCTGGTCTCGCTCACTCCAGCCCAGTCGCTGGGCATCCCTGTCGCGCTCGTCGGTTCCGTCTTCCTCGCAGTGGGGGCGGAGTTCCAGCAACACGGGGTCACCAAGGTCGGTCGCAGCGCGGATGCGGCGAAACACTCCGGCCTGGGCTGGAAACAGCTGGTCGCGTTGGCGCGCCGGCCGTCGTGGCTTCTTGGCACCCTCATGCTCGGGCTGGCGATCGTGCTGCAGCTCTTCAGCTTGTTCCTCGCGCCACTCACCGTCGTTCAGCCGCTCGGTGCCATGGCGCTCGTGATCACGGCAGTGATCACGGCGAGGCTGTCCAGAACGCGACTGGAGCCGCGAGCCATCCGTGCCATCGTCTGCTGCATCGCCGGGGTGGGTCTGTTCGTCACCATTGCGGCGCTCACCACCACCACGATCCCGATCACCGATGCGCAGCTTCTGATCGTGGTGATCATCCTGGCGGTGGTGCTGCTGCTCTTCGGAATCGGCTTCGTGGTGTTCAGGGCCAGGTTCACTCGGCTGTTCTACGTCGCGGGCGCCGGTGTGTTGTTCGGGTTCGTCGCCACGCTCGCCAAAGTGCTGATCACTCGCGTTCAGACCATCATCCACAACGGCTTCCGCCTCAGTCCGGCGGACTGGCTGACCGTCGTCTGCCTGCTCGGGCTGGTCGCCGCGGCGATCCTCGGGACGTATTTCGTGCAAACGGCGTATTCGTCCGGTTCCCCGGAACTCGTCGTTGCCGGCCTCACCGTCATCGACCCGCTCGTGGGGGTGAGCATCGGCATCGTCGTGCTCGGCGAAGCGGCGACCGCGCCGATCTGGGCCGACCTAGTGTTCATCGTCTCCGGGGCCATCGCGGTGTACGGCGTCATCGAACTGTCCCGACATCAGCCGAGCGCGGCGGGCGCGGCGAAGGCCGGTTCGTCCAAGTGACGCTTCCGTTGTAGTTGCAAGCCCTTGATCGACGAAGAGCGCGGCGCGAGGCTCGACGTGCCGAGCGGATGTCACGAGAAGCCGTTCGACCGCGTTCTACGGAGGTGACCCATGGCATCCGCTCTCATCAGTGCCTCTTTCGACGATGAGGATGCCTCCCGTCGGGTCTTCAACCGTCTGCGGGAACTGCACGGTGCCGCGTTGCTCAACCTCACGGGGCTCGTCTGGGCCGAAGTGGGCAAGGACGGCCACCTCGAGCTCACGACCGCACCCCATGATCCGGTCGCACCCGAGAACGAGCGAGACGCCGCCTCGTTCGCTCAGATACTGGGTTCGCTCCTGGCGACACCGCTGCTCGGTGCCAGGGTCGGCGGCACGGTGAACGCGGTCGTCGATCGGATCGCCGAAGATGACGCCACCCCTGAGCGGCGTTTGCGGAAGCAGGTTGCGAGCATCCTCGCCCCGGGCAAATGGGCGGTGGTGGCCTATGCATCGCAGGTGGCAGAAGCTGTCGTGCGGGCCGAGCTCGGCGACGATGCACCCGACCTGACCATTTGGGAGATCGACGACGCGGCCGCGGCCGAGCTCGCATCGGACGCCGGCGTCGACTCGTAAGTCGCAAGTCGGCGTGGACTCGTAGCGTGTTCCGGATGCATGTCCCGGATTCATGGGTCGGCTCCGCCGTGCGGCGCGTGATGCTGGCACGGAGCGCTGGCGGGACCCGATTACGCTGGAGACCATGAGCGTGACCGGTAGCGGCCGCCGGGTCGGCGTTCTCGCACTTCAGGGTGACTTCCGCGAACATCTGCACGTGCTGCGGGAGATCGGTGCCGAAGCCGTACCCGTGCGCCGCGCGGCCGAACTGGACCAGGTCGGTGGGCTCATCATTCCTGGCGGTGAGTCGACCGTGATGGACAAGCTCAGCCGGTCGTTCGGGCTCGCGCAGCCGATTCGCGATCGGATCGCGGCGGGCATGCCCGTCTACGGCACGTGCGCCGGCATGATCATGCTCGCCGACGAACTGGTCGACGCGGCTGACGGACAGCAGACGATCGGTGGCCTCCACGTCACCGTGCGGCGCAATGCGTTCGGCAACCAGAACGATTCGTTCGAGACAGACCTGCCGATCGCGGAGCTCGGTGATCCTGCCGTGCACGCCGTGTTCATCCGAGCGCCGGCTGTCGAGCGGATGTCTGAGGACGTTACCGCGCTGGCGACGCTCGTCGACGGCCGGGTGGTCGCGGTGGAGCAGGACGGCCTGCTGGCCACCGCCTTCCACCCGGAGATCGATGGCGAGTATCGGTTCCACCGGCGATTCCTGGAGCTTGTGGCGGAGTCCTAGGGCGCACGCCACCGGCTGTCGAGCAGTGGGAACTTCGCGGCACGGAGCCGCGGCACCGCCGTTCCCCGGGAGTTGCCCCGGGCACGCTCGTTCGCGTCGTCGGGGTTCGCGAGGTCATTCGCGTCGTCGGGGTTTGCCGCGTGCGGTGCTGGTGGGCCGCCAGGTTCCGGTGGGTCGCCAGGTTCCGGTGGGGTCGATCCATGCTGGTGCTCGGACGTGTGGTGCCCCGTCGATCATCTTGATGGCCCAGCCGCCGGTGTCGACGTAGTGATGGTGGTACCAGCACAGCGCGACTCCGTTGCCGGTGTCGGTGGGTCCGCCGTGGGAGTGTTCTTGCACGTGGTGGATCTCGCACCAGCTGGCCGGGATCCGACATCCGGGGATCACGCAGCCACGGTCGCGGGCGGCGATCGCTTTGCGTTGTTGGGGGGTGAAGCAGCGTTGCGGTGACCACAACGACACGATCCGCCCCTCCCGGATCAGGAGTTTTTGGATGCCGCCGGCGCAGGCGAACTGGGTGACCGTGGTCATCGGGATCGGCTCCTGGACCCCGTCGATCCACCCGGCACCACGCCCCTCTCGGAGGTCGTGTTCGTCCACGGTGACCAGCACGGTGGGTGCAGCACCCCCCATCGACGCAACCTCCGCGGATCGGGCGGCGGCGTCGATCAGGGACGCGAACGCGTCATGCCGCCGCTGCGGCGACGTACGGTCATCCAGATCCGCCTCACCGGGCTGGTCGCCGTTCAGGAAGGCGGGTTTCGATTTCGGGGACACCACGGCGGCGATGGCTTGTTCCAGTTTCCCGGAGATCTCCGGCATCAACTCCATCCGATACCTGATCAGCCCACCCCTCGTGCCCAGCCGGGTCAGGGCACGGTGCCGCATCGCCTCCTCCGCATCCCCCTCCACCCCGTCCGGATCCAACGCGACCCGCCACACCGTCGCCTGCACCCTCGTCTGATCCGCCGTGAACCCCTCCTCCACGGCGGAAGCGACCAGATCGCGCTCGGCGGCGGCCCAATCGTCCGGGTTCGCACGATGCTCCACTCCAGTCAGGGTGTTGACGATGATGCGGGCGGCATCCTCACCCAGGTCCCCGGCGGCGACTGCTTGGGCGACGGTGGGGAACTTCGGCGGCAACAACCCACCGGTGAACGACCCCCGCACCGCCACCGCCTGCCCGAGCGCAGCACGCCGGGCAGCGGTCGCCTCCGACACCCCGGTCAACCGTGCCGTCAACTCCGCGGGGGTGCGGCACCCGTTACGGGCGGAGAGCCGTTCCGCACCGAGTCCTTTCGGGGAGCGTTCCAGGATCTCCCCAGCACAGTGCGCACGCAACGCGTCCACCTTCCGGCCCAGGGCTTCCACCGCCCGGGTCGCGGTCAACAGCACCTCATCACCGAGACCGTGCACACCGGTCGCGGGCAGCACGTCATCCAGTGCCGCCGTCAGCGCGTCGAACGCATCCGACAGTGCCGCCGTGGAGGCGGCGACCGGTGCGTTCGAACTGTTCATACAACCAAGTCAAGCAGCACCCACCGACATTCCGAACCCGATCCTGACCAGGTACTTTACCTGTGGACAACCCGGCCGAACAGGCACCTGTGGACGGAAAGCCACGGCAAGCAGGCTCACCCATGGACGGAAAGACACGGCAAGCAGGCTCACCCGTGGGCTGTAGCGTCTGCGGAGTTGCCCTGTCAGCTGGCCATGATGCCCGCCCCACTCACCCGGCGGTGGCGAGTGTCGCAACCGGCGCGACCGTGCGCGCGTTCGCCGACTCGTACGCGGCGAGGATGATGCCCAGCACCTCCGTGCCCTCCTTCTCGGTGTGCAGCGGGCGGGTGCCGTCGAGGATGCTGCGCGCGAAGTGCTCGAGCTCCGCCTGGAACTCGTGCACGGGCTCGAGCTCGAGGATGGTCGGCTCGCTCTCCCCGCGTCGGCGGTAGCTGAGCGAGGTGCCGTCGCTCGTCAGACTGCCCTGCTCACCGACGGCCGAGAACTTCTCGGTGCCGTCCGCGGCCTGGTACGCCCAGCTCGTCACGATCGTCCCGATCACACCGTTGTCGAATCGAACGAGCACGGTCGCCGAGTCCTCGCCCTCCATGAACGCGAGCCGGTGAGTGGCCAGCATGGCGGCGACCTCGACCGGCGAGCCGCCTGCGAGGTGCAGCAGGAGGTAGGTCGGGTGGTAGCCGGTGTCGATGAGCTCGCCGCCGCCGCTCGTCGCCGCGTTGGCGCGCCATCCCATGTTCTCCGGGTTGAAGTCGTTGAAGAAGCTGTCGGTCGTGCGCACCTCGTAGACACGGCCCAGCACACCGTCGTCGATCAACTGCTTCGCACGGGCGACGGCCGGCAGGAACAGCTGGTTGTGCGCGCACATCAGTGTCACGCCAGCGTCGGTGACCGCTTCGGACACCTCGACCGCCTCTTCCGCGGTGAGGCAGAGCGGCTTCTCGCAGAGAATGTGCTTGCCGGCGCGAGCGGCAGCGACGATGGCGTCCTTGTGCAAGTGATGCGGAAGGCAGATGTCGACGGCGTCGATGTCGGCCTCGGCCAGCATCGCGTTGTAGTCGGCGTAGACGGATGCTCCGGTATCGCCCGCGCGTCGCTCCGCGCTCTCGAGCACCGGGTCGGCGATCGCGGCGAACGTGATCGTCTCGGGGTTGCGCAGGTAACCGGCGATGTGCGCACCGGCGATGTTTCCGGCGCCGATGAGGCCTATTCGAACGGTCTTGCTGGTCATGGGCGGTACTCCTTAGGGGTCGTGGCCGCGACCCGGCGCCCGCTCGCGGCCGATTCGTTCGCCGCGACGACCATGCCGGTCAGGGCGGTCGCGTGGCGGAGGTTGTCGTCGGTGAAGAGGCCGTCGTGGATGCTCTGCACCCACAACGCGAACCCCCCTGGGTGCGCTTCGGGAAGAGGAACCTCGGCCCAGTGGTCGCCGAACACCCCGCCCTTGGCGAGCAGGCGTTCGCTGCCGAATCCGAACATGAGCGAGGCGGCCGTGCCACGGAGCTCGAGCGTGAAGGCGCCTGGAGTGGTCGCCACAGCCGCCTCGAACACGCCGAGACGACCGCCGGAAAACTCCGCGGTGACCACGGCGTTGTCCTCGACTGCTCGTCCCGTCACACTGCCGTAACTGGCGCTGACAGCGATCGGTTCCGCCCGGTGGAACAGCCGGGTCAAGTAAGCCGGGTGGCAGCCCAGGTCGGTGAGCGCGCCGCCGATGGCGGCATCCGGGTCTGCGAAACGCTCGGGCAGCCATCCGGCAGCCCAGCCGTCATGCGCGAGCCGCACACGCGTGTAGGTCAGCTCGCCAAGGGATCCCTCGTCGAGGATGCGCTCGATCGCGACGGTGTAGTCGTCGTAGAGCCGCGGCAGCGAAACCGTGAGCACGACGCCGTCGCGCCGGGCGGCGCCGATCAGCTCCTCGCACTCCTCGACCGTCGGGGCGAGCAGCTTCTCGCTGAACACGTGCTTGCCTGCGCGGATCGCGCGCCCGATGACATCCGTGTGCCTGGACGTCTGCGTGGTGATCGTGACGGCGTCGAGATCTTTGCGCGCCAGGAGCTCGTCGAGGTCGGAGACGAACTCGACACCGAACTCATCGGCGGCCGCGGCGCCGCGCTGCGGGTCGTCATCCCAGACGGCGACGAGTCGCGTGTCGGGATGCCGCTGAGCAGCGCGCGCGTAGTCTCCGGCGTGAACGTGCCAGAAGCCGATCGCCGCGACGGTGAGTGGTTGGGACATCAGGATGTCTCCTTACTGGTTGAGAAGTGCTCCGATCGTGGCGTAGAGCAGAGCGCGAGTGGATTCGGTGACGAGCCAGGGCGCGAAGCCGTCCGCGGCGAGGTAGAAGGTGCCCCGCGCGGCGGGCGCCGGAGTGCCGTTCGCGAGTGGCGCTCCGGGCGGTGTGATGGTGATGGCGGCGTCGCCCGACTGCGGCTCGCGGGCCACCACGTGCGCCCCCTCGCCCGGCTCGCTCACCGTGACCTTCGCCCTGCCGCGGTACACCACGACTTCCCCCGCCATGGCGGAGGCCGCAGGATGCCTGTGGTCGACGATCTCGATTCGGTCGACCGACAGCAGTACGCGCGACGCCGGGGCCAGTCCGAGGGGCACGAGATGGCCCCAGGCGAGCACAGGAATGGCCAGGCGCGACGCCTCGACGATCAGTTCCTCGGACGCCGAGCGGGTGACGATCACGAGGTCTGCAGCCTCGTCGTGGCCGAAGTGCACGTGCATGCCCGACCCGCGCAAGAACTCCGCGAGCTCGCGGTCTCCCGGCGCCGGGTTCGAGCCGCTGTAGATGGAGACCGCCGCGCCGTGCGGGGTGTGCGGATGCGACGGCTCGCCGCCGAGAACGACGATGGCGTCGTCGAGGAGGCTCAGCACGTCGTCGCGTACGACGTCGGCGAACTCGCCCTCCATCGTTCCGCGCGCTTTCAGTAGGTCCTCGAGTGAGGCGACCTCGCTGGGATCACCGTCGAACGCGAGCACCCGGCACGCCATCGCGCCTGCCGCGCCGGATGCCTGCGCCGCATCGATCCAGGGCGCCAACTGGACGGCCAGGTCCTCGTCTACACCGCTCGCGGAGGTCTGCGCGAGCCGGGCGAGCAACGACTCGGCGTCCTCGTAGCGGCTCTCGGCGACAGCATCCGAGAGCGCCGCCCACCGCGGTGCAGACGGCGGCCACGAGCTGCAGGCCTCGACAAGGGAACGGAGCCCGGGTGCACCCCCGGTGACCCGCTCGTAGGCTCGCGCCGCGGCATCCTGCGCGTCGTACTGCTCGGGGTCGGCGGCCCACTCCGCGACCGTGGCCAGCGCGAATCGGGACGGCGCGGCCTCGACCATCGGGTTCGAGACGATGCCGACCAGTCCGGGTGCGCGTTGCCGGTCGGTAAGCGGACCGAGGAACACGCGGGAACGGTCGAAGTCGTTCACCGGGAAGTTGTCCCAGAGCACGAGGTCGCGCCCGTAGCTCTCCCTGGCGAGCACGATGTCGTCGGCCGTGACCGCTCCCACGACGATGTCCGCGCCGGTCCAGAGCACGAGTGCATCCTGCGGAAGCGTGGCGTCGAGGCCGGCGCGGTACGGGGTGCGGCCGAGGCCTGCGTAGTCCGTCGGGCACACCATCAGAGGCTCGTCGATTCCGGCCGGCAGCAGGAAGTCCTGCTGGAGCCGGGCAGCGGTCTCGCCGTGCGCCCGTCCGAACGCCTCCGGCTCGTCCATCGGAACGTCGTCGAAGAGCAGTGCGAACGAGCGGATGCCCGCCCCGAGCAGTTGCGCACATTTCGCTGCGAGCGCCTCGTGCTCGGCATCCTCGTCGTACCTCATCGAAAGCCCTGGCGCGATCGTGTAGACGAATCGCACGCCGCGCTGCTCCGCCTCGGAGCACAGGTCGGCGAGGGCGGCCAGGCGATCGTCAGGGTACGGGTCGCGCCACTGCTCGCGGTGCCACGGGTCGTCCTTTGGCGCGTAGAGGTAACGGTCGAGCCCGGAGGCCGACGCGAACTCGAACCAGCGCAGCCGGTCGTCGTGCGACCAGGGAGCGCCGTAGAAGCCCTCGACGAGGCCGCGCCAGGCGAGCGGATGCGGCTCAGTCGGGTCGGCATCCGGCTCGTTCGCTTCGAGGACGGATTCGTTCACTGCGCGGGTCACTGTGCTCCTTGCAGAAGGTTTTCGGGTTGCAATCGGGCGGTGGATGGGCGTGACCTCAACGGCCTGGCGGAGTGAGCGACGCCACCGCAGCGGCATCCAGCAGCACGGGGGAAAGGGTGTGCAACTGAAGCGTGAGGCGGGCCGCTGCCTCGAGCTCTTCGGCGAGATCGATGGCGGCATCCAGGTCGCGGGCGGCGACGATGGGACCGTGGTTGGCCAGCAGCAGCACCGGATGCCCGTGGGCGCGCGAGGCGACGGCCGCCGCGAGCTCGGGGCTCCCGGGCTTGGCGTACGGCACGAGCGGTACCGTGCCCAGGCGCATGACCCGGTAGGGCGTCAGCGGAGGCAGCCGCGCGAAACCGTCATCGTCGGGGGCGAGGCACGCGATCGCGGTCGCGTACGGCGAGTGCAGGTGCACGACCGCGGTGGCGTCGGGGTGCGCCGCATACATCGCCTCGCGCAGCGGCAGCTCCTTAGTCGGCCGCGGCGCATCCGGCAGCCCTGACGCGAGCTTCTGCTCGGACGACCCCGGCAACGCCGACGGCCCCGGCAACGCCGACGACCCGGGCGACTCGAACGGCACGAGCGCGAGGTCGTCCTCGGCGACCGAGCGCAGCGACGAGCCGGTGGGCGTCGCCATGATCCGCGATCCGGATCGCACGCTCACGTTGCCCGAACTGCCCGGCGAGAGACCGGCCGCGGAGAGATACCGGCAGGCGCGCACTACAGCCGAGCGCAAGAGAGCGGTCTCGCTCATGGCGCGGTCTCCCATGCGTCGTTGAAGAGCGAGGTGCCGCCGAAGTTGCCGGACTTGAGGAGCAGTGCGACGCTGCGGCCATGCGAGTCGCCCACGGTCCACGGCACGCCGGGCGCCGCCGGGGCACCGACGAGCAAGCGCTGGATGCCCAGCCCGGTCACGACGGCCCCCGAGGTCTCTCCTCCGGCGACGATCAGGTGGCTGACGCCGAGCTCGTGCACGGCGAAATTCGCGAGCTCCGAGAAGGCGCCTTCGATGACCTGAGCGGCCCGCTCCGGACCGAGCTCCGACTGCACCCTGGCCACATCGCCGCGCACGGCGACAAGCGCAGGAAGCATGTCGTGACGACGGGCGGACAGGATGACCCGCAACCGGTCCAGTTCCGCCTCACCCTCCGCGAGGGCGAACGGGTCGAGCAGGTGCTTCTCGCCACGGAAGGTGTCCAGCTGTGCGCGGGTTGCTGCCGAGGCGCTGCCGGCGAGGATGAGCCTGCCGGTCACTGGGACCACGGGCATCCGCACGGGTCGCAGCGTTCCCGTGCCTCGAACCGCGACGCGAGCGAGCGCCGTTCCGACGCCGGCCGCTCCGGCGGCGACCACGGGGCGTTCGCCGGCGAGACGCAGCACGCTCGCGGCGATCGTGTCGAGGTCGCGCTCGGTGAGGGCATCCGTGAGCACGTGCCCCTCGCCGACGAGCCCTGCCACGTGCTCGGGGCCTCGCTGCACGTCTTCCCAGCGCACGAGGGAGACATCCGCTCGCGTCTGCGGCGACAAGAGCCGCACCACGTTCGAGTCGCGCATCGGTGTCAGCGGATGGTCGCGCAGCGGCGACTCGGCGAGCGGCACGCCGTCGGCGAAGAGCGTTCCCGCGTACTGCGTGCGGGCGGATGCCGGCGTGGCCGGGGTACCGACCGTCACCGCGAGGCTCGTCATCCCGCGGGCCATTGACGCGCCGCCCGCGGCCTCGGCCATGGCGTCGGCGATCGGCCCGATGTTGCCGCGCGGTGTCGAGTCGAACGTCGAACAGTACTTCTGGTAGAGCAGCGACGCATCCGCGGCGAGGAGACGCCGTGCCGCAGTCGCCGCCTGGGTCGCGGCCTCGACGGCGGGCACGGTGCGGATCTTGAGTGCGACCACGGCGCATCCATCGCCGTCGGACGGGAACAGGCGTTCGTCGCCGGCGGTGCCGAACAGCACGCTCGCCGGCAGGCCGGCTTCGACCACCCGCCCGGCGAGATCGCAGGCACCGGTGACGTCGTCCGCCACGGCACCGAGCCGCATCACGAGACGTCGACCTCCTCGGGTATGTCTCTCAATTCGGGCTGGGCTGCGGTGCGCTCGGTACGGCCGCTCCCTGCGTCCTCGTCGTCGGCGTCACCACCAGTGACGCTCTCCTCCTCGTCCTTGCGATCGACCGCACCGAGCACATCCTCGCCCGACCCCGAATTGAGAGACATACCCGCCGTGGCGGCGACGAGTACCCGCACTCCGGATGCCCGCAGCACAGCGAGATCGTCGGCATCCGCTCCGTCGTCGGTGACGATGGCATCCACGAGGTCGAAACCGCCGACCCGGATCGGCGCTCGCGCTCCGAGCTTCGAGTGGTCGACGAGCAGCACCGTGGTGCGCGCCGAGCGGGACAGTTCCTGCTTGAGCTCGGCATCCAGTGCGTTGGCGCACAGCAGTCCGGTGCGGTCGACCGCGGTCGCCGACAGCACCGCGACGTCGAACGAATGGTCGGCGATCGAGCGCCGGGCGGCCGGTCCCGCGAAGCTGCGCGTCTCGCGCTGGTAGGTTCCGCCGATGGCCACGACGTCGAGGTCTCCACGCTCGATGGCCGCCTGGATCACGGGAGCCGAATGGCTCACGACAGTGGTGCCGGCCGGCACCAGGTCGGTCAGCGGTGCCACGGTGGTCCCTGCGTCGAGCGCGATAGTGGTCGCTCCCTCGAGAAGGGAGAGGCAGGCGGCGGCGATCGCCCGCTTCTCGCCGCCCCCGGTCCCGGCGCGCTCGTCGAACGGCCGCGCGTGCCCGAGGTCGGGAAGGCTGGCGCCACCGATCACCCTGCGCGCAAGCCCTTCGGCGGCCAGCTGGCGGAGGTCACGACGGATGGTCATCTCCGACACGCCGAACTCGTCCGCGACGGCAGACGACGACACGTAGCCTTCGGCGCCGAGGCGGCGCAGCAGTTCCTCCCGGCGAGCGGGGGCGTCCGCGTATCGCATGCATCCATCCCATCGCGATGAACCCGAGTTGTCAAGAAGTGAACAAAGCTTGACCTGTTTGTCCGAGAACGAACATAATGGAGCGTGCGCGCAGCGTTCCCGGCCGCGATCGGCGTCGACATCGGCACGACCAACACCAAGGTCGTGCTCGCATCGTTCGGCGACGGCGGCTTTGCCGTTCGCGAAGAGCGCCTTCGCACCGTGCCGACTCCGGCCGCCGGCTCCGCGCTGCAGGATGCCGTGCTCACCGCGATCGGATCGGTCGCGATCGAGGCGCGCGATCGTGTCGTCGGCATCGGCGTGGCATCCATGGCTGAGACCGGAGCACTCCTCGACGCCGACGGTCATCCTCTCGGCGAGCTGCTTCGATGGAACGAGAAGGATGGCGGCTCCGCGGTCCGCTCGCTCGTGGCGGGCGCCGGAGCTGCGGAGCTGTACGCGGCGACCGGGGTGCCCGTGCCGGAGAAGACCCCGCTCGCGCACTGGCTGACGCTCCGGGAGGCGGGGGATGCCCGGTTGAGCCGGGCGCGCTGGGCGGGCGTCGCGGACCTCGTGGTCGCCGCACTCGTTGGCGAGGCCGTGACGGACCACACGCTCGCCGCCCGCACGATGGCCTACCGGCTGAACGGACCGGCCGAACGATTCGACGCCGACCTCCTTGCCCTGGTGGGTCTCACCCCCGACCGTTTTCCCCGGGTCGCGCGCCCGGGGGAGAGTGCGGGGACGCTCACGCACGACGCGGCGGCCGTGCTCGGCCTCCCCGCGGGCCTGCCGGTTGTCGCAGCCGGACACGATCACGCCGTCGGGGCGTGGGCCGCGGGCGTTCGGGAGCCGGGATGCGTCGCGGACTCGGTCGGGACATCCGAGGCGCTGTATCGTCTGGCGGCCGAGGTGCCGCGCGAGGCCGCCCGTGAGCAGGGCATGAGCATTGCGCGAGCCGTGGACGGCATCCACGAGTCGCTGCTGGGCGCGAATCCGACGGCCGGTGCGCTCATCGAGTGGGCGCTGGACGAGCTGCTTCCCGGTGCAGACCGCGCGGATGTCTTCGCGGCAGCGGCCGAGTGCTCGACCGGTGCGCTCGGAGCGTTCCTCCTGCCCTACCTGCGCGGACGACAGGCTCCGCAGCCGGACCGTTCGGCCCGTCTCCGAGCCGTTCCCGCGCTGGCAGCCGATCCGGGGATGGCGCTGACGGCGGTGCTGACCGGCCTGGTACTGCAGCTCGCCTGGCTGGACGCCGTTCAGACCGGGATTCTCGGGGCGCGCGACGCCGACCTCACGATGCTCGCCGGCCCCGGCGCGGCGAACGACGCCTGGTGGAATCTGAAGCGGCGCATCCTCACCGGGCGGCTCCGCCGCGTCGACGCCGCCGAACCCGTTGCGACAGGGGCCGCGATGCTTGCCGCTCACCGAGTGGCGGGCATCACCACCACGCTGCCGCTCGGCCCTGCAGAGCCGGCGCTCGGCAGCGCGGGCGGCTCGGACGGCGGTGCACGGGAACTGCTTGCCGCCTTCGTCTCCGCCGCGACGGGCGAGCGATGACTCGTCTCCCCGACTCCGCCCACCGAACCAGCACCACCAGAAGCACCACCAGTAAGGAATCCCCATGACGAACCCCGCACCGACGCAAGCGGCACGGAGCCTCGACGCGATCGCCCGTCCCACAGGGGCGCTGGCGATGGTGGCTATGGACCAGCGCGAGAGCCTGCGCCACATGTTCGACCTCGCGGGGGCGGGACGCCCGGCCGACGACGTGCTCGTGCGGTTCAAGCTCGACGTCGCCGACGCCCTCGGGCCGCTCGCCTCCGGCTTCCTGACCGACCGGCACTACGGATTCGAGCGCGTGCGCGAGACACTGCCGGCCGCCACCGGCCTGATTCTCGCGGCGGATGCGCTCGAGCAGGCCGACGGGGGACCGGTCGAGGAGACCGGGCTAGACGAGGTCGTGCTCGCCGAGACGAACCTCGACGGCGTCAGCGCGCTGAAGCTGCTCGTGATCTGGCGACGCGACGAGAGGCGCGCGCAGCGCGTCGAACTCGTGCGGCGCTTCGTGGCGGCGTGCCGCGAACGCGGCGTCTTGTCTGTGCTCGAACCGGTGGTGCGCGCCACGCCCAGGGAATTGGATGACCGCAGCTGGGACCTCGACGTCGCCATCCGGGAGGCCGCGCGCGAGCTCTCCGTGCTCGGCCAGAGCCTGTACAAAGTGCAGGTGCCGCTCGCGGGAACCGGGGACGAGGCCGAGCAGCGTGCAGCGAGCGAGAAGCTGAACGAGGCGATCACCGGTCCGTGGGTCGTGCTCTCGCAGGGGGTCGATCGCCCGGCCTTCCTGCCCGCCGTCGAGGCGGCGTGCCGCGCAGGAGCGAGCGGCTTCCTCGCCGGGCGCGCGCTCTGGAGCGACGTCGTCGGGCATCCGGCTGTGCCTCGCGCCCTGCGCGAGCTGTCCGTTCCCCGGCTGGAGCGGCTCATCGCGGTCGTCGACCGTGAGGCGCGACCGTGGCGGGAGGCGTCGTGATCGCGGGGCTCCTGCACACCGTTCCCGCTCTCGCCGCGACCTTCGACGGCATGGTGGCCGAAGCCGTACCCGGCGTCGAACGGCAGCACGTCGTCGACGCGTGGATGCTCGAGACCGCGATTCGCGACGTCGTCACGCCGCAGGTGCGGGAGCGGGTGGCGGCCCACCTGGCGCACCTGAGGGAGTGCGGTGCCGACGCAGTGCTCGTGACGTGTTCCTCGATCGGGGAGGCGGCCGAGAGAGCCGGTGCCGGGATGAGCATCCCGGTGCTGCGGGTGGACGAGCCGATGGCGGCCGAGGCCGTGCGTCTCGCCGGAGCCGGAAAGGCCCTGATCGCCGTGTTCGCGACGAACACAGCTACGCTCGGGCCGACGACGCGGCTCATCGAGCGGTACGTCGCCGAGCGGGGATCGAACGCAACCGTGTCGACCACGGTCGTCGAGGAAGCGGCGGCCGCCCGTGCGAGCGGGGACGCGGGGGAGCATGACCGGCTCATCGCCCAGGCTGTGCGCCGGGTCGCCGACTCCGCCGCCATCATCGTGCTCGCCCAGGCATCGATGGCGGATGCCGCCTCCAGCGCTGGGCTCTCCGTGCCCGTGCTCACGTCCCCGCGCAGCGGCGTGGAGCGTCTCCGGGAGGTGCTCACGTCGTGACGGAGGTCGACCTTCTCGCCTATGCCGACCGGCTCGGCGGCGACCTCGATGGTCTGCGCGCGCTGCTCGACGGGCCGTTGCGCGATTTCGCGGGGGTGCACATCCTGCCGTTCTTCGTGCCCTTCGACGGAGCCGACGCCGGGTTCGACCCCGTCGACCACGGCACGGTCGACCCCCGGCTCGGCGACTGGGACGACGTGCGCGCGATCGCGGCGAACCGAGAGGTCACGGCCGACCTGATCGTCAACCACGTCTCGAGCCAGTCCGCGGAGTTCGCTGACTGGCTCGAGCACGGTGAACGGTCCGAGTACGACGGCATGTTCCTCACCTTCGACACCGTCTTTCCGCACGGCGCCACCGAGGCCGACATCGCCTCGTTCTACCGACCGCGACCTGGACTGCCGTTCACGGCGTACCGGCTCGCGGATGGCACCAGGCGACTGGTCTGGACCACGTTCCTGCCCACGCAGATCGACCTCGACGTCGCGAACGAGCGCGCCAGGCACTACCTGCGCCGCATCCTCGACACCCTGCGTGCAGGTGGAGTGACGACCGTGCGACTGGATGCCGTCGGCTATGCGGTGAAGACGCCGGGCACGGACAGCTTCATGACTCCCGAGACGCTCGCGTTCGTGCGCGAGATCGTCGCCGTGGCACGCGCCGCCGGCCTTCGCGTGCTCGTGGAGGTGCACGCGCACTACACGCAGCAACTCGCGATAGCGCCGCTCGTCGACGAGGTGTACGACTTCGCGCTCGCGCCCCTTCTGCTGCACAGCCTCGGCACCGGAACGTGCGACCGCTTGGTGGAGTGGTTGCGCATCCGTCCCGCGAATGCGGTCACGGTGCTCGACACGCACGACGGCATAGGCGTGATCGACGCCGGGCCCAGCGGCGAGCAGCCCGGTCTCATCGATGCCGACGAGATGGCCGCGATCTTCGAACGCGCGCGCGTCGCCACGGGCGGCCACTCGGCGATCGCGTCGGTCGTGCCCGCATGGATGCAGCTGCCGCACCAGATCAACGCCACCTTCTTCTCCGTGCTCGGTGCGGATGCCACCGCGTATCTGCTTGCACGAGCCGTGCAGCTGTGGCTCCCCGGCCGTCCGCAGCTCTACTACGTCGGCCTGCTCGGCGGCCTCGACGACACCGAACTGTTCCGTCGCACCGCACAGGGACGCGACGTCAACCGCCACACGTACACTGCGCCCGAGATCGACGCTGCGCTTGCGAGCACGGTGACGCGCGCCCAGCTGGCGCTCGTGCGCGTGCGCCGCAGACATCCGGCGTTCGACGGCGACTTCGGATACCGGGTCGACGCCGACGGCGCGCTGCACCTGGAGTGGGCCTCCGGTGATGCGCGGGCCGCGCTCGCCGTCTCGTTCGCGCCGAAGCCGGTGTTCCGCCTCAGGCTGGAGACACCGGAGGAGATCCGCGAGGCGGCCTCCGTGGAGGAACTCGCGCAGTGGGGAGCACCGGAATGACGATCGAGCAGGTCGACCAGCTCGTACAGGTCACGCGCGGCCCGGCCGAGGTCGTGATCACGACTCCCGCCTACACCTTCGGTGTCGCCCTCACAGTGCCCCGCGCGACGCTCGCCGGCGCGGACGGCGAGCTGTGGAGCGACCTCTCCCTGATCGCGAACGTCGATCGGCTGGGTGAGCCTGACGAGGCGTCCGGGCGGACCGCCGTGACCGTGGAGGAGCAGCCGCACGGCGATGTGGTGGTGCGCGTGGCGGGCGACTCGAGTGCGTGGGCGAGCCGCGTGTTCGTGCTGCGCTGCACCCCGGACGAGATCCGCGCACACGTCGAGGTGACGACGGATGCCGACGACGCGCGCATCGCGGATGTCACCGTGTTCGGCGGGCAGGCCGCGCTGCCGACGGGAGCTGCGGGAACGTTCCGCTCGGGCATCCGTTTCCCGTCCCTCTTCGTGCCCACCCCGACCGAGCCCGTCCAGGTGGTGCGGCCGTCGACCAGCCAGGCGCAGCTCGGCGTCGTCGGCGACGCGGAGCCCGGCCGCCTGCACGGCATCTTCTCGCCGCCGCCGCTCGTGTTCGGACTCGGTCGTCCCACGATCGATCCGCATGCCCCGCACGGCCCCACCGACATGCCGGTGGGCGAGTGGCTCGGCGCCTCGGTCGTGGCGCCCGTCGAGGAGCTCGGGTTCACGACCTTCCGGTACGACGCGCTGGACGGCGGATTCCTGCTGCGTCTCGCGTACGAGGGGCACACCGTGGTCGGGGCCGGCGGATGGTCGTCGCCGGAGTTCGTGCTCCGGCCGGCCGGTTCGCCGCGCTCCGCGATCATCCAGTACCGCGACGACGTCGCCCGTCACGGCTGGGCGAGTGAACCCGGTGCGGCCGCAGACTGGTGGTACGAACCGATCTTCTGCGGCTGGGGTGCGCAGTCCGCGCTCGCGGTGCGTCTGACCCACGAGGGCGAGGACCTCGCCACGGACTCGCCGCACGGGTTCGTGCTGCCTGACAGTGTCGCGTTCGCCGCGGACCTGGCACGGCAGGAGCTCTACGATCGCTGGCTTCTGCGCCTTGCCGAGCACGGCATCCGCCCCGGCACCGTCGTCATCGACGACCGTTGGCAGGCGGAGTACGGAACCAACACGGTCGACGAGCAGAAGTGGCCGGACCTGCGCGCCTGGATCGACGCGCGACACGCGGACGGGCAACACGTGCTGCTGTGGCTCAAGGCCTGGGACCCGGACGGGCTGCCGGCCGAGCTGACGGTGCGTGACGCGCACGGCCAGGCGGTCGCGGCCGACCCGTCGAATCCGGCATACCTCGACGCGCTCGCGGAACAGGTGGCGTGGATGCTCTCGCCGGCCGGTCTCGACGCCGACGGTTTCAAGGTGGACTTCACGCAGCGCGCCCCGTCCGGTCGCACGCTGCGTGCGCACACCGACGGCGTGTGGGGCATCGCTGCGTTGCACCGGCTGGTGCGCACCATCCACGACGCGGCGAAGGCTGTGAAGCCCGACGCGCTCGTCGTGACGCACACCGTGCATCCGTCGTTCGGTGACGTGACCGACATGATCCGGCTCAACGACGTGCTCGTGGAATCGGTGAACGGCGACCCGGTTCCGGTGGTCGACCAGATGCGATTCCGGCACGACATCGCCGCAGCGGCGTTGCCCGGGCATCCCATCGACACCGACCAGTGGCCCATGCCGAACCTTCAGGAGTGGCTCGCCTACGCGAGCGTGCAAGCGGAGCTGGGCGTTCCGGCGCTCTACTATGTCGAATCGATCGACAACAGCCGGGAGGCGATCGGCGACGACGACCTCGATGAGATCGCCTCGCTGTGGCGCGGCTATCGCGAGGCGCGAGCCCGTCGTCGAGAGTCGCGAGGAAGGGCATGAGCGAATTCACCGAGGTCGCTCCTGGCGTCCATCGGTTCGCGGACACCTGCAACGTGTACGTCGTGCTGCCCGAATCCGGTGAGATCGGTGCGGGAGCCGTGGCCATCGACTTCGGCTCGGGCGACGTGCTCGATCGCCTCGGCGAACTCGGCCTGACCACGCTCGACGCGGTGCTGATGACGCACCACCACCGTGACCAGGGCCAGGGTCTGTCTCGTGCCGTAGAGGCGGGCATCCCGGTGTGGGTTCCGCCGGTCGAGCAGGACTTGTTCGCGCGAGCGGATGAGATGTGGTCGGGGCGTGCGCTCTACAACGACTACAACCTGCGGCAGGACCGGTTCTCGCTGCTCGAACCGATCCCGATCGCCGGCACGGTGCCGGAGTACCGGACGGCGCAGTTCGGCGGCATCCGCGTGAAGACCGTGCCGACGCCAGGGCACACCATGGGGTCGGTCAGCTATCTGATCGACCGCGACGGTGGACGCATCGCGTTCACCGGCGACCTCATCTACGCGCCCGGCAAGGTGTGGTCGCTCGCCTCGACGCAGTGGTCGTACACCGAGAACGAGGGCCCGGCCATGAACGTGCTCTCGTGCCACCTTCTGCGCGACGAGGGTCCGGACATCCTGCTGCCATCGCACGGCGAACCGATGACGGATGCCGCCGCCGCGCTCGAGCTGCTGGCCGGGCGGATGAGCGGGTACGTGGACTCGCGGCGCACCCGCGCCTGGGATCTGCACGACTGGCTGAAGCGCCCGTTCGTGCGGCTCACCGACCACCTGCTCCTGAATCGCACGGCCAACTCGTGCTCGTACGTGCTGCTCAGCGACGACGGTCCGGCGCTGCTCATCGACTACGGCTACGACATGTCGACGGGCTGGCCGGCCGGCACCGACCGTGCGGCCCGCCGGCCGTGGCTCGCCTCGCTTCCCGCGCTGAAGCGGGACTATGGCGTAACCGAGGTCGAGGTCGTGCTCGCCACCCACTATCATGACGACCACGTCGCCGGCATGAACCTGCTGCGCGACGTCGAGGGAACGCAGGTCTGGCTTCCCGAGAACGTCGAGCCGATCATGGCGGATCCGATGCGAACCGACCTGCCCTGCCAGTGGTTCGAGCCCATTCCGGCCGACCGGGTGCTGCCGCTCGGCGAGGCCGTGCAGTGGCACGAATACGAGATCACCACCCATCCGCTGCCCGGACACACCCTCTACGCGGCGGCGTTCGAGTTCGAGGTCGACGGGCTGCTGGTGCTGGCCACCGGAGACCAGCAGGCGGCAGACGGGCGGCTCGGCGTGCAGCGGGAGATCCTCAACTACCAGTACCGCAACCGGTTCCGCCGCGACGACTACCGCGCGAGCGCCGCGCTCTACCGGCGCATCGCTCCCGGTCTGATGATCACCGGCCACTGGCAGGGACGCGAGGTCGACGAAGACTACCTGCGCCTGCTCGAGCAGCAGGGCGACGAGCTCGCAGGCATCCACGACGACCTTCTGCCCGATGACGGCCTGCGGCCGCCCGCCGACGGCAACCTCGTGCTCGTCGAACCGTTCTATCTGCGCACGGATGCCGGGGCCTGGCTCGACTACGACGTGGTCGTCGTGAACCCCTTCGACGAGCCCCGGGATGTCGTGGCACGGCTGGTCGTTCCGCCGGGCTGGAGTGAACCCGCACCCGCCATCGGGCGCGCGGACGCCGGGGAGACGGTGCGGCTGCGATTCCGGGTGCGGGCATCTCCGGCACCGGCGAAGCGGCAACGGCTGGCCGCCGACGTCACGCTCGGTGGCACGCGGCTCGGCCAGGCCGCGGACGCGGTCGTCGACACGCTTCGTTGATCGACGCCGGGGCCTCCGGCGCGTCCAAAACAGGCAGGAAAGCGAATTCCTCCCGAGAACAGGCTGATTTGGCCTGTTCTCGAGAGGAATGCTTGTTTTCGGGACCACGGGCAGCGGTCCGACGGTGCGGGAGAACGGAGTCGTGTGAGTTGACCCGCTTGCGGAGCACGACCTACTATTTGTGGGAACGATTCCACATGATCGGCCGGGACCGGGCGATCGTGAAGCTCCGGAAGGACATGATGGCAACTGGCCCACGAGCGGTCCTCTCGCTCGACATCGGCGGAACCAAGCTGGCCGTCGCCGTCGTCACGGAGGATGGCCGAACCCACGGACTCGTCATCGAACCGACTCGTCGCGAGGAGGGTCCCGGTGTAATCGTTCCCAGACTCTTCGAGATCGGACACCGCGCCATCGCGTCGTCGGGCATCCCGGCCTCCGACATCGCGGCCGTCGGAATCTCGTGCGGCGGCCCGCTCGACGCCGGCGTGCTGACCGGCCCGCTCCACCTGCCCGGATGGGTCGACGTGCCGATCGTCGACCTCGCGTCGCGCGAGTTCGGCGTTCCCGCCGTGCTGGAGAACGACGCGACCGTCGGCGCACTGGGCGAGTTCCGCTACGGAGCGGCGCGCGGCACCTCCACCATGATCTACCTCACGATCTCCACCGGCATCGGCGGGGGCGCCATCGTCGACGGACGCCTGCATCGCGGAGCCGCGGGCAACGGCGGCGAGTTCGGCCACGTCATGGTGCGCACCGGCGGCCGGCCCTGCCTGTGCGGGCGGCGCGGATGCCTGGAGTGCTACGCCTCGGGCACGTCCATCGCCCTGCGTGCTCGCGAAGCCGTCGCAGCAAGCGGGGCGGGTTCCGTGCTCGCCGGTGTTGCGGACATCCGTTCGGAAGACGTGGTCGCGGCGGCATCGGCCGGCGACCCGCTCGCGGTCGAGCTGTGGGAGGAGACCATCGACGTGCTCTCCGTCGCCATCACCGACCTGGTGAACGTCTTCGAGCCCGATCTCGTCGTGCTCGGCGGCGGGGTGACGCGGTCCGGCGACGAGCTCATCGAGCCGATCCGTGCACGCGTCGCCGCCGCAGCCATGCCGCCCGCAGCCGCGGCATCCAACGTCGTGCTCGCCGGGCTCGGCGACGTGGTGTGCGTGGTCGGCGCCGGCGCCGTCGCGTTCGACCACCTCGACCGGCTCGCGAGCGGAAGCGTGCCCGTACCGGAGCCCCACCATGCCTGAGATCGCCAACGACTGGATGAGTCGCCAGCTGAAGGAGCACATCGCCGTCGCCGAAGCCGGGGAGGAGCTCGTGCCTGCGCTCCACCGGGTCGGTGCGGTGCTATGCTCCGCGTTCGCGGCCGGGCGCATCCTCTACACGTTCGGAAACGGCGGCAGCGCGGCCGACGCGCAGCACTTCACCGGCGAGATCATCGGGCACTACAGCCGCGACCGGCGTCCGCTCGGGGCGGTCACGCTCAGCACCGATCCGACGACGCTGACCTGCATCGCGAACGACTACTCGTACGACGAGGTGTTCGCGAGGCAGGTGCGCGGCCTCGTGCGGCCCGGCGACGTGGTCGCCGCGTTCACCACGAGCGGCAGGAGCCCGAACGTTGTACTGGCCCTCCAGGCAGCGAAGGCGGCGGGCGCGACCACCGTGCTGTTCGGCGGGGGCGACGGCGGTGCCGCACGTCAGCACGCCGACCACTGCCTGCTGAGCCCGTCCACTTCGACCCCGAGAATCCAGGAGTTCCACACCTTCATGCTCCATGTGCTGTCCGAGATGGTGGATGCCTGGGCCGCCGGCGAATCGAATGACGCACTCGAGGAGACCGCACCGTGAAAGACCGCGAAGCGCAGCAGCGGGCAGAGGACTGGAAGCCGGAGGAGGACCCCGCGATGCGCGGTCCACGCGAAGCCAGCCGGAAGGAGTACGAGCCGAGCGAGGGCGCCGGCACGATGGAGAAGGCTTCGATGGACTCCGCGAACGAGCACTTCGCTCCGGTGATAGCGGGCGAGCCGCCCGCGACAAACCTCTCGACGGTCAAGGCGCCGGTGTCCAACGCGCCCTCCGGAACCCAGCCGGTCGAGCTCAAGCCGGCCCGCCGGCCGACGGCGACCCCGCAGCGCACCCTGCACATGATCGGCAACGCCCACCTGGACCCGGTGTGGCTCTGGCCCTGGCAGGAGGGCTACCAGGAGGCGCGCGCCACGTTCTGGTCCGCCATCCAGCGCATGGACGAGTACGACGACTTCGTGTTCACCTGCGACCAGATCGTTCTGCTGAGCTGGGTCGAGGAGTCCGACCCTGAACTGTTCGCGCGCATCCAAGACCGCGTCGCCGAGGGCCGGTGGGTCAACGTGGGTGGCTGGTGGGTCGAGCCCGACAACAACCTGCCGATGGGGGAGAGCTTCGTGCGGCAGGGGCTCTACGGGCAGCGCTACCTCCTCTCCCGATTCGGCAAGCCGGCGACGGTGGGGATGAACGTCGACCCGTTCGGGCACAACGCGATGATCCCGCAGATCCTGCGCGGTCAGGGCATGGATTCCTACGCGTTCCTGCGGCCGGGGCCGCACGAGTCCGACCTCACGTCGACGCTGTTCTGGTGGGAGTCGCCGGACGGATCCCGGGTGCTCGCCTATCGCATCCCCTTCGAGTACGGCAGCCCGCCAGGGGCGATCGACTACCAGACCGAGAAGGCGATCGGCTCACTGGACCGCGCGATGGGCGACGCGATGGTCTTCTACGGGGTCGGCAACCACGGCGGCGGTCCGACGATCGCGAACATCGAGTCCGTCCACCGCTACGACCGCATGGGCACCTTCGGAAGGATGACGATGTCGTCTCCACGCACCTACTTCGACGAGGTTCTCGGCCGTGGTGAGGCGTTCCTCGATGCCCTGCCGGTTCGCCGCAGCGACCTGCAGATGCACGCGAGGGGTTGCTACTCCGCGCACTCGGGCATCAAGGCGTGGCAGCGCCGCGCCCAGTTCGCGGTGCTGAACGCGGAGCGCTGGGCGGCGGTCGTCGCCGTCACCGACGGGATCGACTACCCGCGCGACGAGCTGGAGACCGCCTGGAAGCAGGTGCTGTTCAACCAGTTCCACGACATCCTCCCCGGCTCCGCCATCGAGCCTTCGTATGAGGATGCCCGCGACCAGCTCGGCGAGGCCGTCGCGATCTCCAAGCGCATCGTCACGCGTGCGCAGAACACCATCGCCCGCCAGGTCGACGTGCCCCGCGAGGACGGCACGCAGCCCGTGCTCGTCTTCAACCCGCATCCGTGGCCCGTCTCGACGGATGTCGTCTTCCAGTACGGATCGCAGCGCACGGGTGTGCACGTGGTCAACGAGAACGGTGACGAGGTGGTCTTCCAGAACACGCAGTCGACCGCGACGACCTCTGATGTCTCGCGCGGTGCGGTGGTGTTCCGCGCTGAGGTGCCGGCGCTCGGGTATCGCCTGTACCGGCTGCGGCCGGGACGCGGGTCGGGCGCCGGCACGTCTCTCGAGGTCTCCGAGCGCGTGCTGGAGAACGAGCACGTGCGCATCGAGCTCGATCAGCGCACAGGATGGATCTCGTCGTACCTGCTGAAGTCCACCGGCATCGATCTCATGGCCGGCGTCGACGGTGAGCAGCACACGCAGATCACGGACGACCCGACCGACACGTGGGGCCACCGCGTGGTCTCCTACGCGTGGCCGGGCACCCAGATGGCGCTGAAGCGCATCGTGGTGCGCGAGACCGGCCCCCTGCGCTCGCGGGTGCGCATCGAGCGCGAGTGGCACGCATCCACCCTCATCGAAGAGTTCGTGCTCGACCACGACTCGCCCGTGCTGCGGGTGAACGTCACGCTCGACTGGCGGGAGCACGCGCACCTGCTCAAGCTGCGCTTCCCGACCGTGCTGAAACAGACGACCGCGACCTACGAGATTCCGTTCGGCCACCTGGAGCGGCACGTCAACGGTTCGGAGCAGCCGGCGCAATCCTGGGTCGACCTCACCGGCACGATCGGCGGCGTGCCCGCCGGCCTGACGGTGGTCGCGACGAACAAGCACGCCTACGACACATCGGGTGGGCAGGAACCGTCGATCGGCATCACCGCCGTTCGGAGCCCGGTCTACTCATGGCACGATCCGCGGCTCCTGGATCCCGACGGCATCTACAGCTTCCAGGATCAGGGCATCCAGAACTTCAGCTACGAGCTCGTGCCGCACGCCGGCGACTGGCGTGAAGTCGATCCGGTACGCCGAGCCCTGCTGCTCGGCAATGCGGTGCGGGCGATGCAGGAGTCGTTCCACGATGGCGTGCTGCCGCCGGTTCACTCCTTCGCCTCCGACGGCGGAGGAAGCGTCATGGTCACGGCGCTCAAAGGCACCGAGGATGCCTGCGACGCGCCGGGCGGGGCGGATGTCGTCGTGCGCGCGATCGAGACCCGCGGCGAGCCCGGCCGTTCGCGCATCCAGCTGCCGATGCTCGGACGCACCATCGAGGAGGACTTCGGGGCGTCGCAGCTGCGGACGTTCGTGGTGCCGTCCGACCCGAACGAGCCGGTCCGCGAGGTCGACCTCATCGAGCGGCCGCTGTAGCAACACGGGGCGGTTCGCTGAAGCGTGCGACGCCTCAGCGGCCGAGCGGCCCTGCGTAGGCCCTCGCCTGCACGGGGAGGGCCAGGTCGTCGCCGAACCGGCGCACCTGCTCGCGCAGTCCGTCCGGATCGACCGGCCTGAACCGGTAGTGCAGCGTTCCGGTGAACTCCTGCCTCGCCTGGAAGTTCGTGAAGTGCAGGTTGTTCATCACCCAGCTGTTCACGTGCCCGACCGGGGCATCCAGCGTGCGCGCCCACTGCCCGGTGTGGAAGCCGCCGAGCTGCACGAGCGGGGCATCCGCCGATCCCCACAGCACCGCGCCGCCTTCGCCGCGCACGCCGATCGCGTGCTGGATGGAGTACCAGTCCTTCGACGTGTCGGGGAGCTGCTCCGACTCCGCCGCGAACACGGCACCGGCAGTCTCCAGCAGGAACTCGGGCTCACGGATGCCGAACGGAAACGCGACGAACACGCTCTCCGGTGCGAATTCCCCGGGTTTCGAGATCCACACGGCGAGATCGATGACGTCGAGGTCGCGGTAGAGCGTGAGCGCGTGTGCAACCTCGATCGGAGCGCGGCGATCGTCGCCGGCCACCCGGCCGGTCCACTCGATCCGAGTGAACGCATCCGTCTCGCTCACGCGCGGCGTCTCGTCCGATCGGGTGTGCGTGCGCTCGAACTCGGGGCCGGGGAACGCCGGGTTGAAGTTCTTCGGGTTCTCGAACATCGGATGCTCGCGGGTCGCCGGCACCTCCGTCACGACCGCGCCGAGCCCGTGCGGGCATCCGGGATCCACGAGCTCGCGTCCCGTGACGCTGTCGGTGAGCGAGACGACACCGCCGCGGACCGGGTCGACGACTGAGCGGTAC
This sequence comes from Humibacter ginsengisoli, assembly GCF_054780095.1. Classification (NCBI taxonomy): domain Bacteria; kingdom Bacillati; phylum Actinomycetota; class Actinomycetes; order Micrococcales; family Microbacteriaceae; genus Humibacter; species Humibacter ginsengisoli. Next base: position 365,427 of record NZ_BAAGWZ010000011.1, on the reverse strand, counting down.
CTGCCGGCTTCGGCGAGGGTGCCCGGGATGCCGGCCGGGAGGTCGGCGGGAACGGGCAGCACGGCGACGCCGTGCGGCGGCAGGTCGGCGATAAGAGTGGCTCGACGTGACCCCACTTCGGCCTCCACCGGCTCGCGGCGGGGCCGGTCGGTGAGGTTCGCGACGAGCACGCCGTCTGCCGCACGGACATCCGTGCCGGAGGCGGCGAGACGGTAGAGCGCCTCGACCGCGAGGTCGCGCGCCTCGTCCCAGGCCGCGTAGGCGAAACCGGCCTTCGCGTTCCAGTGCGAGTGACTGAAGTGCGAGTGCGGCTTCGAGTACGTCTCCCAGGAACCCCAGGTGTGCTCGCCGAAGAGCAGCAACTGCTCGTCGACCGCGTCGAAGGCACGCGTGAGCTCGGCCTCGTCGCGAAGCCGCACCGGGCCCCGCCGATAGCCGAGCACGGTCGCAAGCGCGGGCTCGCCCTCGCCGCGCACCCGTGCCAGGTGGAATGCCTCCCGCGCCGCTCGCGCGAACCGCCGAGCCTCGCGGTACACGGCCACCTCCCGCGCCGTGGATCCGTGCCCGTGAGACCACCAGTCGGCCCACTCGCCGCGCAGCACGGGCAGGTCGTCCGGTGCCTGCGCGAGCAGGGCATCCATCGCGGCGTCGGTCGTCGAGGTGGCCATGGCACGGTCGGGATGCCGCTCGTTCCACGCGCGTACGACGTCGACGAAGAGCGCGGTCGGCCAGCGGTTGTCGTTGCCTGCGTGCACCACGGCGGTGTCGAACGGGTAGTCGTCGCGGGCATCCAGTCGCTCGACGAACCGCTGGATGCTCTCGCACGCGGGCTCCACGTCGCCGTCGACGATGCCCCACTCCTCCCCGAATCCGTAGTGGGTCGACAGCAGCGTGAAGACACGCCTGCCCGATGGCGCCTCCCACCAGAACGCGCTGGGCTGCTCGAGCGGCGCCCGCCCGTGGTCCGGGTTGAGTGCCATCAGCAGACGGTCGATGCCGGCGTCGAGCATCACGTCGGCTGCGCCCCAGGCGATGCCGTTCACGTCGCCGTGCTGCTCGGTGCGGATCGGGATGCCCAGTGCATGTTTCCCGGACAGCGCCCGGATCTCCTCGAGCGCGCGATATGCGGCCGCGAACTCGGGCGCGTCAGGAAGCTGCGTCAGGTTGAGGTATCCGCCCGTCACGCAGAGTGTGCCCTCGGTCACGTGCCGGCGGAGACTCTCGCGCTCGGCGGGAGTGGACGTGCGCAGAAACGTCAGCACGGGGCGGGCGACCTCGAACGTCCAGCGGAACCGGTCGGGCGCATCCAGAGGCTGGTCATCCGCATCCGCGAGCCGCAGCACCTCGCGCACGATCTCGCCGTGCATCCGGTCGATGATCCGCGGGCTGTTCGTGTAGCCGACGTCGTGATGGGTGTGACCGAGCAGGAGCAGCCGGCGGATCCTGGCCATGTGTTCATCCTCGTGATGTGAAGAATGTGGCATCGTTACCACAACGAGTCTACCGAGGAGCGTGCATGAAGAACGAGCTGGCCTTCAACGGGGCGAACTATGTCGCGCGGCAGCTGAACTGGTCGATGCCGGGCGGATGGGGGCAGGGTGTGAAATCGGCGGAGGCGTGGTTCCGGCCGGCGGAGACCTTCGCCGAACGATTCGACGCCATGCTCGCTGAGGTCGCCGAGCTCGGCTTCACCGGGTACGACCTCTGGTGCGCCCAGTTGGACGGCGAGTGGGCGACGCCGGAGCACATCGACGCGGCGCGCGCTGCTGGCCAGCGGTACGGCATCCGTCTCACCAGCTATGCCGGTGGACCGTTCGGCGAGACGGCCGAAGAGTGCGAGCGGGTGTGCGCCATGCTCGACGCGCTCGACGTGCCTGTGCTGGCCGGCTACAGCGCCTTCGCGGAGCGGAATCCGGATGCTTTCGCCGGGCTGCTGGAGAAGTACGGGCTGCGCTACGGGCGGGAGAACCACCCGGAGGGCAGTGTGGCCGAGCTGTTGGCGAAGGTGGAAGGCATCCCCGGAGAGCGCGTCGGCGTCACCGTCGACACCGGATGGTTCGCGACGCAGAGCTGCGATCCGGCCGCCGCAATCCGCGAGCTGGGGCCTGCCGTCGAGTACATCCATCTGAAGGATGTTCGTGCGCCCGGCGCGCACGACACCTGCGCGTTCGGCGAGGGCATCGTCGACATCGCGGATTGCGTTCGTGCAGCGGCGGACATCGGGTACGACGGTCCGTTGTCGATCGAGCACGAGCCGGAGGAAGGCGACCCGAGGGACGCGGTTGCCCGCAGCCGCGTAATCGTGGAAGCCCTCCTCGCGGAGGCGCGCTAATGGCCGTTCATCCAGTGGCGATCGTCGGTTGCGGTGTGATCGCGCAGCCGTAGGCCGCAGAGATCGACGCGGCGGACGAGCTCGAGTTCGTGGCGGCTCGTGCCTCTTCGTCGCTGCTTCTCTTCGTCGCCGCTCAATCCAGTTCGCGACTTCATTCGCGTCGTCGGGGTTTGCCGCGTGCGGTGCTGGTGGGTCGCCAGGTTCCGGTGGGGTCGATCCATGCTGGTGCTCGGACGTGTGGTGCGCCGTCGATCATGCGGATGGCCCAGCCTCCTGTGTCGACGTAGTGATGGTGGTACCAGCACAGCGCGACCCCGTTGCCGGTGTCGGTGGGTCCACCCTTGGAGTGCTCTATCACGTGGTGGATTTCGCACCAGCTGGCCGGGATCCGACATCCGGGGATCACACAGCCACGGTCGCGGGCGGCGATCGCTTTGCGTTGTTGCGGGGTGAAGCAGCGTTGCGGTGACCACAACGACACGATCCGCCCCTGGCGGATCAGGAGTTTTGGATGCCGCCGGCGCAGGCGAACTGGGTGACCGCGGTCATCGGGATCGGCTCGTGAACCCCGTCGATCCACCCGGCACCACGCCCCTCTCGGAGGTCGTGTTCGTCCACGGTGACCAGCACGGTGGGTGCAGCACCCCCCCATCGAGGCAACCTCCGCGGATCGGGCGGCGGCGTCGATCAGGGACGCGAACGCGTCATGCCGCCGCTGCGGCGACGTACGGTCATCCAGATCCGCCTCACCGGGCTGGTCGCCGTTCAGGAAGGCGGGTTTCGATTTCGGGGACACCACGGCGGCGATGGCTTGTTCCAGTTTCCCGGAGATCTCCGGCATCAACTCCATCCGATACCTGATCAGCCCACCCCTCGTGCCCAGCCGGGTCAGGGCACGGTGCCGCATCGCCTCCTCCGCATCCCCCTCCACCCCGTCCGGATCCAACGCGACCCGCCACACCGTGGCCTGCACCCTCGTCTGATCCGCCGTGAACCCCTCACCCAAGGCGGAAGCGACCAGGTCACGCTCGGCGGCGGCCCAGTCCTCCGGATCAGCACGATGCTCCACACCAGTCAGGGTGTTGACGATGATGCGGGCGGCATCCTCACCCAGATCCCCGGTAGCGACCGCTTCGGCGACGGCGGGGAACTTCGGCGGCAACAACCCACCGGTGACCGAACCCCGCACCGCCACCGCCTGCCCGAGCGCAGCACGCCGGGCAGCGGTCGCCTCCGACACCCCGGTCAACCGTGCCGTCAACTCCGCGGGGGTGCGGCACCCATTACGGGCGGAGAGCCGTTCGGCACCGAGTCCTTTCGGGGAGCGTTCCAGGATCTCCCCAGCACAGTGCGCACGCAACGCGTCCACCTTCCGGCCCAGGGCTTCCACCGCCCGGGTCGCGGTCAACAGCACCTCATCACCGAGACCGTGCACACCGGTCGCGGGCAGCACGTCATCCAGTGCCGCCGTCAGCGCGTCGAACGCATCCGACAGTGCCGCCGTCGAGTCGGCGACCGGTGCGTTCGGGTTGTTCATACCGATGAGTCAACCAGCACCCACCGACATTCCGAACCGACCCCTGACCAGGACATTCACCTGTGGACAACCCGACTGAACAGGCATCTGTGGACGGAAAGACGTGAGGGGTCAGCGGGCGATCGGCAGGGGGCCGACACCCGGCCTACGGCCACTGCTCAACAGCGGCAGGACCGCTCAGTCCCTGCTCGACCGGCGACACCACTGCACCGCGATCGCGACAACCAGCGGCGACCTCGACGATCGCGACCACCAGCGGCGACCTCGACGACCCGACCGGAACCCCACGGCGAGGTGCACGAGGCCGGCGCCGAGAGCGTTCAGCGCCGACCGGACCGGATGTGCGATCACCGCGCCAGCGGCATCAACACGGAATCGATGAGGTAGACAGTCGTGTTCGCGGTGCGCACGCCGCCGCAGATCACGTTCGCGTCGCTGACCTTCATGTCGTTTCCGGACGACAGCCGCAGCCGCCGCGACGACCGGGCGGCTGTACCAGCGACGCCGCCCCCCTCCGCACTCGTGGGAGTGCGCGCCGGCGTCCCTCTACTCCACCGCCATGGCCGCGACGGGTGAGATGTGTACGGCTCGGCGTGCGGCGGTCGCTGCGGCGACGGTGGACAGCACGACGGCGGCCGCCGCGACGATCACGACGATGTCCCACGGAACATCCGGCGGCATCAGCCGGTGCACGGCGCTGCCCATCAGCGCTTGAGCCGCGACCCACCCGTAGATGCAGCCCAGGATGAACCCGAAGACCAGGGCAGTCACCGTGACGTGGGCACTTTCGACGGCGATCATGGACCGCAGCTGCGACCGGCTGAGGCCCAGAGCGCGGAGCAATCCCAGCTCTCGTGTTCGCTGCAGCACGCCCATCAGCATGGTGTTGACAAGGCCCACACCGGCGATCAACGCGGAGAACCCGATGATCGCGGTCAGGGCCCAGAGTGCGGTGGTGACCGATTGGTTCAGGATGGCCCGCTCGCCGGGAGACGCAGCCAGCTTCGCGGCGGCGGCGTCGTGAAAGCCGGTCAGTGCGACGGCGAAGGTGGTCACGAGAGTCACGCCGATCACCAGTGCGATGCCGGTGCGAGCACTTCGTTCCGGGTAGCGGCTGACGCCACCTACCGCTATGCGGCCGACCGCCCCGCGGCTCCACGCCTGTCCGGTCAGACCGAGCAGCGGCGGCATGATCCGCCCAGCACCGAGCACGATGCCTGTGAACGAGAGCACACCACCGAAGAACGCCGGCAGGAGGCCGACCGGGAGGATCAGACCGACCATGACGCCGAGGGCCATGAGCACCGCTCCCGATGCGATCAGGACGATGCAGGCGGTGAAGCGCACAGATGAGCGCCCGCCTCGGGCATCCTGGGTCGCTGCAACGGCAGTGGCCTCGAGCGGGCTGACCGTGGTCACGGCACGACAGCCGACCCACGCGGCCCACCAGGTGGTGAGCACGACCACGCACCCGGGAACGACGAGGTACGGCGACAGCAATGCGTAAGCGGTGCTGGGCAACCAGTGGCCACTGATCCCGGCAGCGACGACGATCACGGCAGAGGCGATGCCGGTCGCCGCCCCGATGGCGGCACCTGATGCTCCGGCCCACAGTCCCTCGATCGCGACGGCGCGACGCAGCACCCGGCCCTCCGCGCCGACCAGGCGCAAGAGCGCGATCGAGCGGCGGCGACCGGCGATCACCGTGCCGAATGCGTTCGTCGTGACGACGCATCCGACGTAGATGGCCACAAGCACGAACACCGCCGCCACGACAGACAGGCCGATCCCGATCTTGACCGACGCGGCCGACGCCCCCGTCGCAGAGACCACCCCTTCGATCACCGCCACCGCCTCGACCAGAACGGTGCCGAAGAAGGCCGTCATTCCGGCCACGACCAGCGTCGAAGCGTGATCGCGACGCCGACCGGTGCGAAGTGCTGTGGGTCTGCGCGCCACTTCCGGCGAGCTCAAAGTCGACTGCATATCGGCAGGCTACGAGGCAGCACGGCCGCGCACATCCGCCGACGGAAAGCGTCCGATACATCCGAAGGATGACGGCGTTGGCAAGTGCGAGTCTTTACCGCGCGAAGAACCCGCGATAGTACTCGTACACCCAGCCGACGAGGCAGACCGCCGCGAAGCCTGCGCCGATGAAGACGAGCCAGACACCGACGACGAAGCCCAGGAAGCCGAGGAAGCAGGCGGCCGCGAGGGCGAACGGCCACCAGCTCCACGGGCTGAAGTGGCCCATCTCGGGATCGCCGTCGTCGACCGTCGCTTCGCGCTCGTCCTCCGGCAGTTCTCCGCCCTGAGAGCGCCGCGTCCTGTGCAGGAAGAACGCGATCATCGCGCACAGCAGCGCGCAGAGTCCGAGCGGGGTTCCTCCCGACCAGTCGATGTGTCCCTGTGCCAGGAGCCCCCAGCCGGCATACAGGTTTCCGACGACGAAGAAGTAGGCGGCGAGGCCCCAGAACAGGAGGGCGTTGACCTTCATCTCACTCGACCTTCCCGGTCGCGACATCTTTTGTGGGCGTGTCTGCGGAGTCGATCCCCGGCCCGACCCCGATCGGGATCCCGACCTCGGGGTGGTTCAGGTCGAACGCGGGCGACTCGCTGCGGATGCGCGGAATCGACGTGAAGTTGTGACGCGGCGGCGGACAGCTCGTCGCCCACTCCAGCGAGCGGCCGTACCCCCATGGGTCGTTCACCGTCACTTTGGCTCCGTAGCGTGCGGTGATGTACACGTTCAGGAAGAACGGGATCATCGAGATCGCGAGGATGCCCGCGCCGACCGTCGAGATCTGGTTCATCCAGGTGAAGCCGTCCGACGGCAGGTACGTGTAGTAGCGCCGGGGCATGCCCACCACCCCGAGCCAGTGCTGGATGAGGAAGGTGGTGTGGAAGCCGATGAAGAGCAACCAGAAGTGCCACTTGCCGAGCCGGTCGTTGAGCATCTTGCCGGTCATCTTCGGCCACCAGTAGTAGAAGCCGGAGAACATGGCGAACACCACGGTTCCGAAGACGACGTAATGAAAATGGGCCACCACGAAGTACGAGTCGGACAGGTGGAAGTCCAGCGGAGGCGACGACAGAATCACGCCGGTGAGGCCACCGAACGTGAACGTGATGAGGAACCCGATCGCCCAGAGCATGGGCGATTCGAACGTGAGCGACCCCTGCCACATGGTGCCGATCCAGTTGAAGATCTTCACCCCCGTCGGCACCGCGATGAGCATCGTCATCAAGGAGAAGAACGGCAGCAGCACCATCCCCGTCACGTACATGTGATGGGCCCAGACTGTGACCGACAGCGCGGCGATGGCGATAGTGGCGTAGACGAGGCTCTTGTACCCGAACACCGGCTTTCGGCTGAAGACGGGGAACACCTCGGTCACGATGCCGAAGAACGGCAACGCGATGATGTACACCTCCGGATGCCCGAAGAACCAGAACAGGTGCTGCCACAGGATGGCGCCACCGTTCGCCGCGTCGAAGAGGTGCGCACCGAGCAGGCGATCGGCTCCGGATGCCAGCAGCGCGGCCGCGAGAACGGGGAACGCCATCAGCACCAGGATCGAAGTGACGAGCGCGTTCCAGGTGAAGATGGGCATCCGGAACATGGTCATGCCGGGCGCGCGCATCGTGACGATGGTGGTGATGAAGTTCACCGCTCCGAGGATGGTGCCGAATCCCGCCAGGGTCAGCCCGAAGACCCACAGAGTGCCGCCGAATCCCGGTGAGAAGGTGGCAGACGACAAGGGCTGGTAGGCGAACCACCCGAACGATGCGGCGCCGCTGGGCGTCAGGAATCCGCCGACGGTCATCGCCGCGCCGAAGAAGTACGTCCAGAACGAGAAGGCGTTCAACCGCGGAAAGGCGACGTCCGGTGCGCCGATCTGCAACGGCATGATCATGTTCGTGAATCCGGCGAACAACGGCGTCGCGAACAGTAGCAGCATGATCGTGCCGTGCATCGTGAACAGCTCGTTGTACTGCTCTCGTGTCTGCACGACATCGAGGCCGGGCGCGAAGAGCTGGGCCCGCATGATGAGCGCCATCACGCCGCCGATGCAGAAGTACACGAACGTGGTGACCAGATAGAGGTAGGCGATCACCTTGTGATCGGTTGCGGTCAGCCAGGAGACGAGGATGTTCCCCTTGTGGCGCATCGATTTCGTCCCACCGAGGGTGCGTTCTCCCGCATCAACATCCACCACAACCACGAGGCCTCCATCGCCGACGGAGCAACGCTAAATAGTTGAGAGAGCGGCCCGAAGGGGCTGACAGGAGGCATCCTCGGGAGTTACTCTCCGGGGCGTCGGCACTGCGATCCTCCGGGGTCGTTGCGATCCACCGCGGTCGACGTCAACCCGTAGGAGCGGATGCCCGACAGGAGTAGACGAGATCCATGACCTCTTCTTCTCGCATCGTCGTCGTCACCGGGGCCAGCGGCGGAATCGGCCGCGCATCCGCCATCGAGTTCGGCCGCCACGGTGACACCGTCGCACTCCTCGCCCGCGGCGAAGCCGGGCTCGCCGGCGCCGCGCGGGAGGTCGAATCAGCAGGCGGCCGCGCCATCACCATCGACGTCGACGTCTCCGATTCCGACGCCGTGCACGCGGCAGCCGACCGGGTCGAACGCGAGCTCGGACCGATCGACGTGTGGGTCAACGACGCATTCACCTCCGTCTTCGCCCCGTTCCACGAGATAGCACCGGATGAGTACAAGCGCGTCACCGAGGTCGCCTACCTCGGCTTCGTGTACGGAACGATGGCCGCGCTGAAGCATATGCGAGAACGCGACAGGGGAACCATCGTGCAGGTGGGCTCCGCGCTCGCCTACCGCGGCATCCCGCTGCAGAGCGCGTACTGCGGTGCGAAGCACGCCATCCAGGGGTTCAACGAGTCGCTGCGCTGCGAGCTGCTGCACGAGCACAGCGGCATCCACAACACGATGGTGCAGATGCCGGCGGTGAACACGCCGCAGTTCTCGTGGGTGCTTTCGCGGCTCCCGAACCATGCCCAGCCGGTGCCGCCGATCTACCAGCCCGAAGTCGCCGGGCGAGCCGTCGTCTTCGCCGCGGAGCATCCGCAGCGACGCGAGTACTGGGTCGGCGGCAGCACGGCCATCACTTTGATCGGGAACAAGTTCGCCGCAGGGCTGGGCGACCGTTACCTCGCCAAGACCGGATACAAGTCGCAGCAGACACCGCAGCCGCGAGATCCGGACCAGCCGGTGAACCTCTGGGAGCCGGCCGACTCCGAGAAGGACTTCGGCACCCACGGCATCTTCGACAGCCGCTCGTCGTCGAGCAGCGTGCAGTTGTGGGCGTCCCAGCACCACGGCACCGTCGGAACTCTCGCTGCGCTCGCACTGACCGCGGTGGCGGCCGGTGCCGCCCTGGTGCGCAAGGCCGCGCAATGAGGCTCGAGGCGGTGCGCGCTGCGCTCGGCAGCGCCGAACTGGCGGCCCCCTCCCTGGTAGCGCGATTGCTGCTCTGGCGAAAGCCCGCTCGCAGCGAAGTCGCCGTCGCCCGCGTGCTCGGCGTGCGGCACCTGGTGCAGGCAGGCGCCACGTACAAAGCCGGGTCGGGCATCCATGTGCTCGGCGCCGACGTGGACCTCCTGCACTGCGCCAGCATGCTGATGCTCGCCGTCGTCGCCCCCAAGCACCGGCGCGCGGCACTCACCACGGCTGCGATCGCCTTCCTCTTCGCGGTCTGCGAGTACCGCTTCGAGGCCCGAGACTGAGCGCCGACCTGGATGCTCGACCCGGGCGGTCGGGCTCACTTCGACTTGCGCTCGACCTTCGACCCGGAGGTGCTCTTGCCCTTCTTCACGGCCTTGTGCTGAGAGGCGGACTTCGACTTCGATGACGACGCGGACTTCGACTTGCCCACGCGCTGCGGCGAGGGTGCGGAGGGCTCGCTCGCCTTCGCGATCGCCTCGGCGGCACGTACGAGAGTCAGGTGCGTGAGCGCCTGCGGCGTGTTGCCGACCTGACGGTGCACGACGGGGTCGTACTCCTCGCTGAGCAGGCCGAGGTCGTTCGCGTAGCCGAGCAGCCTGCTCATCAGCTCGTGGGCATCCGCGAGCCGGCCCGACCTCGCGTACTGCTCCACGAGCCAGAACGAGCAGGCCAGAAACGGATGCTCGCCCGGCGGCAGACCGTCGACGCTCTTCCTCGTGCGGTAACGCAGCGGCAAACCCTCGTGCATGAGCTCCTTCTCGATGGCCGCGACGGTCCCAAGCATCTTCGGATCGTCTGGCTCGCAATAGCCGACCTGGGGCAGCTGCAGCAGGGAGGAGTCCACCTCGCTCGTGCCGAAGAACTGGGTGTACGACTTCTTCTTCGCGTCGTATCCCTTGGTCTCGATGTCATGCCGCGTCTGGTCGCGCAGCTCCTCCCAGTGCTCGACGGGCCCGTCCAGGCCGAAGTCGCGCACGCCGCGCACCGCGCATTCGAAGGCGGCCCAGACCATCGCGCGTGACTGAGTGAAATAGCGGGGTCTTCCGCGGATCTCCCAGATGCCCTTGTCTGGCCGGTCGCCGTGCTTCTCCAGAAAGGTCACGAGCGACTTCTGCAGCTCCCACGAGAAGGGTGTCTCCTTGATGCCCGCCTGCCTCGCCTCCTGCAAGGCGAGCATGACCTGCCCGACCACACCGGCCTGGAACTGCTTGTAGGCGGCGTTCCCCACGCGCACCGGGGATGAGCCCAGGTATCCGGGCAGGCTGGTCAGCTCACGCTCGGCGAGATAGCGCTCGCCCTTCAGCCCGTACATGATCTGCACGTCGGCCGGGTCCCCTGCGATCGCGCGAAGGAGCCAGTCGCGCCAGTGGACCACCGCCCCCGTGTAACCGTGCCGGATCAGAACCGAGATGGTCATGGATGCGTCGCGCAGCCATACGAAGCGGTAGTCCCAGTTGCGCTCGCCGCCGAACTCCTCCGGCAGGCTCGTCGTGGGCGCGGCGACGATTCCGCCCGTTTCGGTGAAGGTCAGCGCCCGCAACGTGATCAGGGAGCGCACGACCGCCTCCCGGTACGGACCCTCGTACTCGCAGCGCTCCGCCCATTCGGTCCACCAGGTCTTGGTCCCCTTGAGCAGGGCGTCCACCTTCGGCGGTTCGGGAGGCGAGGTGTGCGACGCGAACCACGACATGCTCAGGTCGACCTCATCGCCCTCGCTGACCGTGAAGTCGGCGACATGGGAATTCCCATCGGCTTCGAGGGCAGGACCCCGGACGATCGCGGAGTCGCCACCGGCGACCGCCAGCAGCACCTTCCCTGAGCCCTCCTTCTCCAGCCGAACCCAGGGGAGGGCGTCCGCGTACCCGAACCGGATGCGGATGGCCACATGCATCCGAACCGTGCCGGAGATCCCGCGAACACGACGGATGACGGTGGCCCTGTCGTCCGCGGCCGGCATGAAGTCGGTCACCTCCACTTCGCCCTCGCTGGTCAGCCATCGCGTGACCAGGATCATCGTCTCGCCGTCGTAGTGCCGCGCCGAAGTGGCGCCGGGGTCGGCCGGTGCGAGCAGCCAGCGGCCGTGTTCTTCCGTGCCGAGCAGGGCGCCGAACATCGACGGTGAGTCGTAGTGCGGCAGGCACAACCAGTCGATGCTCCCGTCTCGACCGACGAGCGCCGCAGAGTAGCAGTCGCCGATCAGCCCGTAGTCCTCGATCCCCAACGCCATGCATCCAGGAATACGCGCCGGATCGGATGCTCGGCAAGGCGGTTGACACCGCTCACTAAGGCTGAGACGAGTGCTTCGACGCCCGGCCTTGTGGTCGCTGGCATCGGTCTGGCAACGATTCCAGTAGCGTTCCCTCACACACGGCTCACGGCCGCTGGATCAGGCGACCATGCACCCCGAGCGGGTGGCTTTCAAGGGATTGACACGGTGTTGCCAAACCCGCCATCCTCGCCCTATATTCATTTTGTGGTAACGATGCCACATCACACAGCTGGAGGTACCCCTCATGTGCAGCGCTCCGCCCGCAAGGACAGCACCATGAGCTTCAGAACTGCCACGGCGACCGAGATGATCACGACCGCGGAGACCGATGGCGGTCGCCGTCGTCGTCGGTGGTTCCGTATGAAGGAGCACTACAACAAGCGCGAAGCGATCGCCGGCTATCTCTTCATCTCGCCCTGGATCGTCGGGTTCCTGATCTTCACCGCGTTCTCGATGATCTACAGCCTGTACATCTCGTTCAGCCACTACAGCCTCGCCACCAACGAGGCTCGCCCCGTCGGCGGTGCCAACTACGCGGAGCTCATCCAAGACCCGAAGGTGGCCCTCTCGCTCGCGAACACGCTCTACTACGCCGTGCTCGCCGTGCCGTCCGAGATCATCGTCGCGCTTCTGCTCGCGATGCTCCTCGACAAGATGACCCGCGCCAAAGGGTTCCTGCGAACCGTGTACTACCTGCCGAAGATGACGCCAGCCGTCGCCACGGCGACGGTCTTCTTCCTGCTGCTCAACGGCAACACCGGTGCGGTCAACAAGTTCCTCGCCCTGTTCGGCATCCAAGGTCCGCAATGGCTCGTCGATCCGGCATGGATCAAGCCGAGCATCGTCATCATGACGCTCTGGGGCGTCGGCGGCACGATGGTGATCTTCCTCGCCGCGCTGAAGAGCGTTCCGACCGAGCTCTACGAGGTCGCCTCGATCGACGGCGCTGGAGCGTTCCGCAAGTTCTTCACGATCACGATCCCGATGATCTCCGGCGCGCTGTTCTTCAACGTCATCGTGCTCTCGATCGCCGCTTTCCAGGTGTTCGACCAGGCGTACGTCCTGTTCTGGAACAACCAGGCGCAGAGCTCTTCCGATTCGGCGCTCTTCTACGCGATCTACATCTTCCAGCAGGCGTTCCAGCAGTTCAATTTCGGGTTCGCCGCCGCCATGGCCTGGCTGATGTTCGTGATCATCCTGATCATCACGGTCATCCAGGTGAAGGTCGGAAACCGGTTCGTCTACTACGAGGGAGACCGCTGATGTCGATACAGCAGCAGACACCGGGCATCCCCCCCGCCATCCCCGAGCAGGCGGTCGTCATCCGTCAGCCTCGCAAGCGCCGCCCGGCGTGGATGCGCACGCCGCAGACCTTCATCGGCCGCCTCATCCTGGTGCTCGTCGCCATCGCGCTCGTACTGCTCTTTCTGTACCCGTTCGCGTGGCTCATCTCCGCCAGCTTCAAGCCGCGGGGCGAGGTATTCGACAACAACCTCATCCCGAACGTGTGGCAGCCGCAGAACTACGTTCAGGTGTGGGATCAGCTGCCGCTTCTGAACTGGATCTTCAACAGCCTCGCGATCGCGATCCTGGCGGCCGTGACAGTCGCGGTGTCGAGCTCGATCGTCGCGTTCGGCTTCGCCTACTTCAAGTTCCCGGGCCGCGGGATGCTCTTCGGGCTCGTGCTGGCCACGATGATGCTGCCGGGCGCGGTGACGATGATCCCGATCTACCTCATCTGGAAAGACGTCGGACTGCTCGGCACCTGGGCGCCACTGTGGGGGGGCAACCTCTTCGGCTCGGCGTTCTACATCTTCCTGCAACGCCAGTTCTTCTTAGGACTGCCGCGGGAATTGTTCGAAGCCGCGCGCTTGGACGGCGCGAGCTACTGGGGCATGTTCTGGCGCATCGCGATGCCGCTGTCGATCCCGTCGTTCATCATCATCCTGCTGTTCGAGTTCCAGGCGAGCTGGAACAACTTCCAGGGCGCCCTGATCTACCTGAACGCCGGCTCCCCGTCGGGTTACACCGCGCCACTCGGCATCTCGTATGCCATGGCCCAGTTCAACCCGGCTTCGGGAGGGCACGGGGACTACCAGTACGTCATGGTGGCGTCGCTGCTGGTGACGCTGCCGATGCTCATCCTGTTCGCGTTCGGCCAGCGCTTCTTCATCGAGGGCATCGCCACGACGGGTCGCAAGGGCTGACGGTTCACACATCCCTCCCGCAGTGGAGCAGAAAAGGCCGGGCTGCCGGTTACGGAAAGGAATGAAATGCGCAAGAAACTCATCGGGCTCCTTGCCCTGGGGACGGTCGCTGTGCTGTCCCTCTCCGCCTGTTCCAGCGGCGGCGGCAACAACAACAAGTCCGGTTCGAACATCGACTACAGCGCCAAGCCGAGCGGAACGCTGAACTCCTGGTCGTTCAACAACGCCGACGATGTCGGCAAGGCCCGCCTCGCGTACGCGGCGGCACACCTCAAGGGCGTGACGATCAAGATCGACGGCACGCCGTTCGACGCCCAGAAGTTCACGACCAGGCTCGCGAGCGGGAACGTTCCCGACATCGTGCAACTCGACCGCACGGCAGTCACGCAGTACGCCGCCCAGGGGCTCCTGGAGCCGCTGGACAAGTGCTTCTCGGCGCGCAAGATCAACCCGGACAAGCGCTGGTACCCGTACGTCGTCGACGATGTCAGGTACAAGGGGCAGATCTGGGCGACGCCGCAGTTCTACCAGCCACCGGCCATCCTGCTCAACGAGAAGGTCATGAAGGCCGCCGGTGTCACCGACGCCGACATCAACACGTCGAAGCCGGACGAGCTCGTCACTGCCATCTCGAAGATGTACAAGGCGTCTGGTGGCAACCCGACGACGCTCGGGCTCGACCCGAACGTTCCGGGCAACATCGGCCTGTGGATCCTCGGAACCGGCGGTCAGCTCAACGACTCCAAGGGCAAGCCGACCCTCGACGATCCCAAGAACGTCGCCGGCCTCGACCTGCTGAAGAAGATCATGGATGCCCAGGGCGGCTACGCGAAGGTGGAGAGCTTCACCGGATCGTTCAACTCGTTCGGCGACAACAACCAGTTCGTCGAGAACCAGGTCGGTGCGCAGGTGGACGCCCAGTGGTACCCGAACGTGATCGCCCCGTACCTCGACAAGATCGACGTGCGAGCGGTGCCGTTCATGGCATCCAACGGCAAGCCCTTCTCCGTGGCGAGCGGAACGGCCTTCGCTATTCCCAAGGGTGCGAAGAACCCTGTGGCCGCGTGCGCGTGGATGGATGAGATCACGAACTACGACTCGTGGATCGCAGCCGAGAAGGCTCGCGTGGCGACCCTGGCGAAGAACCACGGCATCAACACCGGCCTCTTCACCGGTTCGCCGCAGGCCGATCAGGCGATCCGCAAGCAGTACGTGAAGGCGTCGGGCAACACCGACTTCGACCAGGTCATCCAGACCTATTACAAGGTGCTCGACTACGGCAAGACGTACGGATCCAGCCCTGCCGGGCAGACGATCAACACGGAGCTGTCGAACGCGATGACCGCCGTGCTGCTCGGGCAGAAGAGCGCGTCTGCGGCACTGAAGTCAGCGCAGGCTGCATCCCTGCGGGCGTACAACAGCGCCGTGCAGGGCGAGTAGCCGCGGCGTCATCAGGTGCGGGCGGTCCCGTGGGGTCCGTCCGCACCTCGGGCTTCGTCCGCACCTCGCCTTCGTTCCGTCGCGCACATGGCCCTATTAGGGTGAATTCGCCGGGTCGTGCGCCTCGGCGGCACTCGTGGGAAGGATGCCATGATCGAGAACGAGGCGGATGGAATCCCCCGCAGGGCGACCCTGAAAGACGTCGCGCTCGCTGCCGGCGTCTCGCAGTCCACCACCTCGCGCGCGTTGAGCGGCGAGGGCTACGTCGCCGCTGACGTGCGCGAGCGCGTGCTGGCCGCAGCGGACTCGCTCGGGTACGTTCCGCACGCCATGGCACGCAGCCTTCGCAAGAAAGACAGCCGCACCATCGGCGTTCTGGTCTCCGACCTTCGCAACTCGTTCTACGCAGACCTCGCCGCCGGTATCGCGGCGCGGGCGCGTCGCGAGGGCTACACGATGATGCTCGTCGACGATCAGGGATCGACAGAGGCCGAGATGGATGCCGCCCGCGCGTTCGTCGCCACGCGCGTCGCCGGGGTCATCGTCACCCCGCTCTCCGGCGACATCTCGGACTATCTCGTGCGCCAGCGCATCCCGGTCGTGGAGGCGGACCGCCAGTTCTCCACGGGCCGGTGCGACGCCGTCATCATCGACAACGCGGGAGCCGCCCGCCGGATGACCGACCACCTCATCGACCTGGGCCACCGGCGCATCGCGCTCTTCATCGACGAGACCACCTGGACCACGGGCGGTGAGCGCGCCGCCGGCTACCGCGCGTCGCTCGAAGGGTCGGGAGTCGACGTCGATCCCGCCCTCATCGTGTCGAGCGGGTGGGATGCAGACGCCGCCCGCAAATCCGCGGTCGACATGCTCGCCCGTCGCGAGCATCCGACCGCCATCTTCGCCGCCAACAATCTGCTGGCCGAGGGCGTGTGGCGTGCGACGAACGACCTGGGCATGCGCATTCCGGAGGATGTCAGCATCGTCTCGTTCGACGACTCCGAGTGGATGAGCATGGTGAGCCCGGGCATCACCGCGGTCGCTCAGGATGCCGTGGCTCTCGGCGAGACCGCGCTGGGCCGGTTGCTCGAGCGTCTCGCGGATCCGAAGGGCGACCCCGAGGTCGTCGTGCTCGCCGCCCAGCTGCGGCCGCGCGGCTCGACGGCGGCGCCCCGGCTGCTCGCCGCTTCCTGACGCTCCCGTTGGTCGAATCGCACTGGAATCGATCCCACAAGAATGACAGCATGGTGGGATGCCGAATCGATCGACGTTCTCGTCTACGGTGCGACGTCGGCCGGCGTCTGCGCCGCAGTGGCTGCCGCCGAAGCGGGAGCGAGCGTCCTGCTGGTCGAGCCCGGGCGACACGTCGGCGGGATGACGTCGGGCGGCCTCGGGTACACGGATGTCGGTGACGAGCGGGCATTGAGCGGTGCGGCCGCCCGGCTGCGCGCGGACATCGCTGAGCACTACGGCGTTCCGATCGGGCGCTACGCCGGACCGGAGCCGCACGTAGCCGAGCAGATCTTCACTCGGTGGCTCGAACGCGCCGGGGTCGATGTCGTATTCGACTCGGCCCTCCGCTCGGCCACCATGCGGCAGGGACGGGACGGAGCCGAGATCGCGGAGCTCGCGTTCGAGGACGGGCGCACCGTGCTGCCCGGCGTCGTGATCGACGCGAGCTACGAGGGCGACGCGATCGCGGCATCCGGCGTGCCGTATCGCATCGGCCGCGAGGACCGCTCGCTGTACGGAGAGCGCTTCGCGGGCCGCCAGGAGCTGGTGCCCGGCATGCACGCGATGCCGCCGTGGATCTCGCCCTTCGCGGACGCGAGTGGGCGCATCCCGTCGCGCATCCTTCCGCAACTGCACGACGCCCCGCTCGCACCCGTGGGCTCAGGCGACGGCGGTGTCATGGCGTACGGATACCGCGTGTGCCTGACGACGGCAGCCGATCGCATCCCGTTCGAGCGGCCCGACGACTACGACGAGGAGTACTGGGAGCTCGGCGGGCGCCTCTTCGCGAACGACCGGCGGAACGGCGTCGAGCGGTCGGCAGGGCGCATGATCGGGCTCGAGCCCAACCTTCCGGGCGGAATGGCGGACGGCAACTCGCTCGGGCCGGTCTCGCTGAACGTGCTCGACGGGTCGGCGTGGGAGTATCCGGATGCGTCACCGCAGCGCCGCCGCGAGATCGTCGAGCACCACCTCAGCCATACCCGTGGCTTTCTGTACTTTCTCTCGCACGACCCGGCGGTGCCGGCGTCTGTGCGCCACGAGCTCTCCCGCTGGGGACTGCCGGCAGGGGAGTTCGCCGACACGGGTCACCTGCCGCACCAGCTGTACGTGCGTGAGGCGCGCAGGATGCTCGGCCAGACCGTGCTCACCGAGCACGACCTGCTCGCCGGCCGCATGCCGGACGACACGGTGACGCTCGGCTCGTACCACATCGACATCCGCGAGGTGCAGCGCATCTGGCGGTGGGTGTACGAGCATCCGGCACCGATCGGAACGGTCTTCACGGAGGGCTACCTGTCGGTTCCCGTGCCGCTGTACGGCATCCCGTACGGCGCGCTCGTTCCCCGCCGAGAGCACGCCGCCAACCTGATCGTCCCGGTCTGCATCTCAGCCTCGGCGGTGGCATTCGCCTCGATGCGTATGGAGCCGCAGTACATGATGCTCGGTGCGGCGGCGGGAACGGCGGCGGCGCTCGCCGTGGATGCCGGCTGCGCGGTTCAGGATGTCTCGCACGACCGTCTGCGCGAGCGGCTGGACATGGCACGGGTCGGGTAACGCCTCGACGGGCATCCGCGAGAGGGGACGGCGCTCGCGCTACACCTATCGGCATCCGCTACACCTGACGGCGCTTGCGCTACACCTATCGGCATCCGCTACAGCGTTTTTCTGGCGCGGATGCCGATACGTGTAGCGCGAGCGTTGAGCGGCCCGTCCAACCCTTAAGGCGGATTCGGGCGAGTGTCAATCCCCCGCCTGGAAGCGCGGGATCACCGCTTCGCGATGCACTATCGGGCCATGGAGAAGTTCGCCACCGACACCGGCGAGCCCGTCGGCGCGCCGATCGCGGGTGGCAGCAGCGGCGAGTTCACAGTGGGCGGTGTGCTCATGATGGTGCCCCAGACCGGCGTGGCACCGGTCGTTGTGCTCGTCGAGGGCACCGCGCCGTCGTCGCTGCTCCTGGACGTCTTCTCCGACCCGCGCATGTTCGTGCGGGTGCGCAAAGGGGCGCCCGCTCACGGCCTGCGTGAGCCGTACCGCGAGCTCACCGAGGAGTATCCGGCTGAGTCCGTCACCCCGGCGATGATCGTGAACCTGACGGGATTCGTGCGAGCGCGTTTCGCGTATTCCGCATCGGTGTTCGGTGCGGCGGATGCGGCAGTCTTCCTCCCGCGGGACGCCGGCGGTCAACCACACCGCCGGGTACGCGTGCCTGTTCCCTCTCTCGATCGCGCGTCGTGGCACGAGTTCGAACTGCTCGGCGACTCGAACGCCGAATGCAGGTACCGGGCGGTGGTCGCATGACCCGCATGGATGCCACGGCCATCCTTCTGCTCCTCTCCGAGTCCCCTTCTGGCGGAACCGCCGTCTTGCTGCGCCGGGCCGTGCCGCCGGACTTCGTCGTGATGGGCGACGACACGCAGGAGGGATTCGCGAGGCTGCGCCGCGGCTCCATCGCGTACGGCGTTCAGGAGCTGTACCAGGCGCTGCCGCGCGACATGATCCAAGGCGGGCACACGCTGCATGTTCGCGACGACCACCGCAGGGCGCGGGTGGATGTTCCGGGCTCGCTGTTCGGGCCGGCACCCGAGAAGCTGTGGGTGCCGCTGGATGATGACGGGCAGCCGTACGAGCGGGTGCGCATCCCGCTTCCCTCGCTGGCACAGCCCGCGTACGTGGAGTTCGCGTTCACCGGATGGGCGGACGACGCAGCCGGGGACGGTGCACCCGCGGATGAGGCGTTCGATGGCGTGCTCGAGTACGCGCTGCAGGGCGAGGCGCGGATGGGCGACGGCTACATCTGCCCGTACTGCGGCAAGCTCTGCGAGCAGAAGGAGCCGCACACCGCCGCTCACGGCGTCGCGGGCAGCCACCATTCGGGTATCCCGACGCCG
This sequence comes from Humibacter ginsengisoli, assembly GCF_054780095.1. NCBI lineage: Bacteria > Bacillati > Actinomycetota > Actinomycetes > Micrococcales > Microbacteriaceae > Humibacter > Humibacter ginsengisoli. The sequence goes on along the minus strand of NZ_BAAGWZ010000011.1, from coordinate 346,042 downwards.
CCCGGCTCGTTCGTCGTCCGCGCCAGGTGAGCCGGCCGCCTAGGCTCGAGCCGATGGGTCGGGACGCGCTTCTGGAGTCGGCCGTGGCGTCGGCGCTGGAGTGCGAGATCGACGCGCTCGATGACGTGCACCGGGAGGAGCTCGAGTACGACGCGTTCCTCGCGCACCGTGCCGTGCACCGACTGTGTGGGCGGGCGCGTGTCGAGGACCGGTGGGTGCCCTGGTCGCTGATCGAGAAGACCACGGAGGGTCCGGCGCTCGCCGATCCGTATCTGCTGGACAACGGGGTGCGCGAGTTCGACGCATACGCGTCCGGCCTGCTGCACGGCCTTCCACCCTCGGTGCGTGCACCGCGCCTCTACCGCTCCGTGGCAACGGAGGACGGGAGACTGACGCTGTGGCTGGAAGAGGTCGTCCATGAGGGCCCGCGCCCCCTGGACGCCGAATCTCTGCTGATCGCGGCCCACGACCTCGGCACCATGGCCGGCCGCTGGCTGCGTCGAGTGCCCGAGGAGCCGTGGCTGTTCACCGGGTGGATCGACCGCCACAGCCAGCCGCAGGCGATGGATGCCGGGCGTGCGACGCTCGCCACGCGGCATCCGGCAGTCGTCGCCCGGCTCGGCGATCGGCTGGCGGCCGCACGACGACTGGTCGAGGCGCAGCCGCGAGTGCGGGGCATCCTTGAGGCACTGCCGCACACCCTGTGCCACCACGACGCCGTCGGCGCGAACGTGTTCGTCTCAGCCGGCGCTACCGTGCTCATCGACTGGGAGTCCGTCGGGCCGGGCCCTGTTGGAGCGGACCTCGCCTCACTGCTGTTCTCGTCGGTGCGCCGAGGGGACGCGATGGCGTCCGTGGTCACCGGGGTCATGGACGACGCCGTCGAGGTGTACTGGCATGGCGTGCGCGAGGAAGACCGCTCGATCACGCTCGGCGAGGTGCGGCTCGGGCTCGGCGCCTCGGCCGCACTGCGCTGGAAGCTGCTGGCCGATCTCGCCGACGCGATCGAGCACGACGGCTCGATCCGGCGCGGGAGTCTGCCCGACGAGCCCCGCGAACAGGCCATCGACGACCTGCTCGCGCTTGCCGATCTGGTGCTGCAGGCATCGCGCCGGGCGCTCGAAATCGGGTCAACCCCTTCCACCACCCGCCCCTGAGCGGCAGGGTCGGAGATGTGACCATCACGAACGGCGGGCTCGACCTCCGCGGGCTCATGAGTGATCTGGATTCTCTGGATGCCGAGGTGCGGTTCGATGCGGGCACGCGCGCCGCGTACTCGACCGACTCGTCGAACTACAAGCACGTGCCCATCGGGGTGGTGCTGCCCCGCACGGTCGAAGCGGGAGCGGATGCCGTGCTCGCCTGCTCCCGGTTCGATGTTCCGGTGCTCAGCAGGGGCGGCGGCACGAGCCTCGCCGGCCAGACGTGCAACGAGGGCGTCGTCATCGACTGGTCGAAGTACTGCGACGCTCTGATCGAGGTGAACCGGGCATCCCGCACCGCGATCGTGGAGACGGGCATCGTGCTCGACCAGCTCAACCACGCGGTGAACCCACTCGGCCTCATGTTCGGGCCGAAGCCGGCGACGCACTCGCACTGCACCATCGGCGGCATGATCGGCAACAACTCGTGCGGGTCATCCGCGCAGAAGTACGGCAAGACCGGCGACAACGTGCTGGCGCTGGAGATACTCACGTACGACGGCGACCGCATGTGGGTGCGGCGCGACGACGATCCGGAACTGGTCATCGCGGAGGGCGGTCCGAAGGGCAGGCTGTACGCCGCGCTGCGCGACCTGATCGACCGGTACGGCAGCGACGTGCGACGGCACTTTCCGAAGATCCCGCGCCGCGTCTCCGGCTTCAACCTCGACGCGCTGCTGCCCGAGAACGGCTTCGACGTGCCGGGTCTGCTGGTCGGCAGCGAGTCGACGCTCGTCACCGTGCTGCGCGCCGAGCTCGAGCTCGTGGAGGTGCCGAAGGCCCGAACGTTCGTGGTGCTCGGCTACCCGACCATCGAAGACGCAGCGGATGCCGCACCCCACGCCGGACGCTTCGATCCGATCGCGGTCGAGGGCCTCGACGGCACGCTGATCGGGTTCCAGCGCACGAAGGGCAAGAACCTCGACGCGCTCGACCTGCTGCCTGACGGCGACGGATACCTCATCGTCGAGGTGCCGGGCGACACGAAGGACGAAGCGGATGCCACTGCCGACGCGATGGTCCGCGCGCTCGGTGAGCGGAGCATCCGCCCCGATGTGCGCCGGTTCGACGACGAGGAGCAGCAGGATGCCATCCGCCGGGTGCGCGAGGCGGGCCTCGGCGCCGCGACGAACGTGCCGGGCCTGCCCGACATGTGGTCGGGATGGGAGGACTCCGCGGTGCCGCCCGGCGTGTTCGGCGACTACCTGCGCGAGCTGCGCACCCTGCTCGACAGCTACGGGTACGAGCCCGTGGCCCGGTACGGGCATTTCGGGCACGGATGCCTGCACATGCGCATCCCGTTCCCCTTCGCTTCCGGCGCTGCCGGGGTCGACGAGTACCGGCGGTTCACGCACGAGGCCGCCCAGCTCGTGGTGCGTTTCGGCGGCTCGTTCTCGGGTGAGCACGGCGACGGCCAGGCCCGCGCCGACCTGCTGCCGATGTTGTTCGGCGAACGCGTCATCGAGGGGTTCCAGGCGCTGAAGCGCCTGTTCGATCCGCGCGGGCGCATGAACCCGGGCAAGATGGTCGACCCGCAGCCGCGCACCGAGGGGCTGCGGATGGGCGAGGGCTATGCGCCCCCGCCGACCGGACGCCCGCAGCCCGTGAAGCTGCACTTCTCGTATCCGGATGACGACGGCAGCTTCGCCGCCGCCGCGCTGCGGTGCGTCGGCGTCGGCGACTGCCGTGGACACGGCGACGGCGTCATGTGCCCGTCGTACCGCGCCACCGGCGAGGAGGAGCATTCCACCCGCGGCCGCGCACGGCTGCTGTTCGAGATGGTCGAGGGCACGTATCGCACCAACCGGGACACCCCGGTCGACAAGGGCTGGCGCTCGCCCGAGGTGAAGGACGCGCTCGACCTCTGCCTGTCGTGCAAGGGCTGCAAGAGCGACTGCCCGGTCGACGTCGACATGGCCACGTACAAGGCGGAGTTCCTGTCGCACTACTACGCCGGCAGGATGCGCCCGCTCGGCCACTACTCGATGGGCTGGCTGACGCTGTGGGCGCGCATCGCGCATCTCGCACCGCCGATCGTGAACGCGATCTCGCATGCGCCCGTACTCGGCGCGCTCGCCAAGCGGCTCGCGGGCCTGGAGCCAGAGCGACCGGCACCCCGCTTCGTGCGCAAGCGTTTCACGGATGGGTTCCCATCGGCCGGCGGTGATGGCACGCGCGGCGACGTCGTGCTCTTCGCCGACACGTTCGGCGACAACTTCCAGCCCTCCGTGCTCGATGCGGCGGTCGCAGTGCTGACGGATGCCGGCTACCGGGTGCGCGTTCCGCGCCGCCGCTCCTGCTGCGGCCTCACGCTCATCTCGACGGGTCAGCTCACCGCCGCGACGGCGATGCTCAAGGCGACGGCGGCGCACCTCGCGGGGGAGCTGACGAACGGCGAGAAGCTGGTGGTGCTGGAGCCCAGCTGCCTTGCGGTGTTCCGCTCCGACGGTCCGGAGCTTCTGGAAGGCGATGAGAACATCCGCCTCCTGAAGGAGCGGGCCGTCACGCTCGCCGAGCTGCTCGCGGACACCGACGGGTGGAAGCCGCCGCACGTCGGCGGGCGTGCGATCGTTCAGGAGCACTGCCACCAGCACGCGGTGCTCGGGTTCGATGCCGAGCGGGGCATCCTGCGCGACGCGGGCGTCGAGTTCGACGAGCTGGACGGATGCTGCGGGCTGGCCGGCAACTTCGGCTTCGAGCGCGGTCACCTGCCGGTGTCCGTCGCCGTCGCCGACCACGCCATGCTCCCGGCGCTGCGGAACGCGGCGAAGGGCACGCGCGTCATCGCGGACGGCTTCAGCTGCCGAACGCAGGCGGACCAGCTCGGCGCGGTGAACTGGCGTGCATCGGTGCCGGGCGAAGACGGCAATACAGGCGATGCCCCGCGGGCGCTGCACCTGGCAGAGGTGCTGGCATCCGCTCTTCCGGGCGGATTCCGTGCGCGCCGGACGAGGCGCGACACCGTGCCCCGGGGGGTGCAGGCCGAGGCGATGAGCACACTGACGGGAAGGAAGTCCTGATGCAGTACAAGCAGGTGGGCGAGGATCCGCGCCGGTTCGCGGTGATCTTCGAGACGGGCGACGAGCTTTTCGGAGGGCTCGGCGAGTTCGTGAAGCGGGAGCGCATCGAGAGCGCGAGCTTCACGGCGATCGGCGCGCTGGCATCCGTGAAGCTGGCCTGGTTCGACTGGGAAGAGAAGGAGTATCGCACCTCGGTCGAGCTCGAGGAGCAGGTCGAACTCGTCTCGGTGGTGGGCGACGTTGCGGAGAACAAGGGTGAGCCGTCGGTGCACGCACACGTGGTGATCGCCCGGTCGACCGGCGATGCGCTCGGCGGGCACCTGCGGCGGGCTGTGGTGCGGCCAACGTGCGAGGTCGTGCTCACCGAGACGGAGGAACGGCTGCGCAAGCGCGTCGACCCCGAGTCGGGTCTGCCGCTCATTCGCGTGGACTGAGTGGCCCGTCGCGCTGCAGCCAAGAGGGTGGGTCGCAACATCCCGATACCGGCCTGCAGTCGTTTTGCAAACCCTTCAGCGCTTCATGCCCCGAACGGGGTGCTGCAAAATGCGTATTTTGCAGCAGAGCCGCGGAGCGTGCCCACGCCTGGTCCATGTACAGACGTTCTGTATATGCATGCACCGAGGCGCTCGAGTGCCCTGTGTTGACTCGCTACGCGCGCCTCAGCCGGTCAAGCGGCCACGACGCGCGAATCGAGTTGCTCTAATGGCGGTCAGCGCCCGGCGGGCAAGGGTTCGTTTTCCCTCGGAGCGGAGCCCTCGATGCGCTCCCGCAGTTCCGCGTGGTCGGAGCCGGTCAGCTCCTCGTCGCCCTTGAACAGGTTCGGCGTGCCCGTGCCAGTTTCGATGAACTCCTTGAGGCTCACGCGCACGTACGTCGCCCACGCGTTGGTGCACGCCTCGTAGCACTCGACCTCCGGACGAAGCCCCTCGTGCGTGAAGACGATCTCGGAGCCGCCGTCGGCCTCTCGGATGTCGAACCGCACCGTGGATCCGTTCCACTCCTGCTTGTCGGCGATGAAGTCGAGATAGCTTCCGGTCACCAGCCACTCGATGCGCCGGCCGGGTTCCAGGTCCGTGACGCGGAATCCGCTGTAGTGCAGCCCTGGCACCACGTAGACGAACTCGTCGCCCGTTGAGGTGGTGGAACCGGTGATGCGTCCCCACCAACCGGGAACGTCGTTGATCGCCTCATACGCCTGCTGCGGCGTCGCGGCGACGGAGATAGTGGCGGTGTAGTCGTTGGACATGTCGTTGCTCCCTTGCTTGATGCAAGTCAGGCTATACCGGTCACTTGCATGACGCAAGCGTTAGAATCGCGACATGCTCGGCAACACGTATGACACCCAGGTCTGTTCGATCGCGCGTTCGCTGGAACTCGTGGGGGAGCGCTGGAGTCTGCTGATCATCCGTGACGCCCTGTTCGGCCACGTGACGCGGTTCGGGGACTTCCAGCACAACCTCGGCATCGCGACGAACGTGCTCGCTTCACGGCTCGACGCGTTCGTGACGGGCGGCATCATGGAGCGCACCGAGTCATCCGACTACGTGCTCACGCCGAAGGGGCGATCTCTCGCCGTCGCGCTCATCGCGCTGACCGAGTGGGGCGACGCCTGGGCATCCGAGATCGAACCGCCCATTCTGTACACGCATACCGGGTGCGACGGCGCGGTGCACGCCGAAGCGACCTGCGAACGGTGCGGCGGCATCCCGGCCGACGATGTCGCCGTGCGAATCGGGCCGGGAATGCCGGCGGAGTACCTCGCCACGCGGCGAGGAGGTTAGCTCCTCACCCTGCAACGGCCTCGCTCACGGCGTTCGGACCGTCGTACTCCTTGTCCGGAATGCCGCGCAGTGCGTCGAGCACGTTGTCGTCGGCGCCCTGCTTCTCGGCCGTCGAGACGAGCGTGTTCTTCGACGCCGGGTAGTCGATCCCGCCGAGGAACTTCTGCACCTGAATCGGGTTGGGGAGGTCGTTCATCTTCTTTCCTTTCCTTTCCTTGTGGCGGCCATGGCCTTTCTGGTGGTCGTGGCCTCACGGGGTGGTGAGAATCCGCCGGGCGATGGCCACGCTCGCCTCGACCTCGCGATGCGGAAGCGTCGTCGGCAATTCGAGGTGCACGGCACCGCTCGGCAGGATGCCCGCCCCTCCGTACCGCTCCATCACGTGCCATTCCGCGAGCACGTCCTCGCCGACATGCACGTCCGGCAACTCGCGCCAGAACTCGAAGCCGCCGGCATCGAGCAGGCACGCCGTGCGATAGAGCACGCAGCCGCCGATCCACGCGATCTTGTATGCCTGCCAGTCGCGGGCATCCGGAGCCGCGTCAGAGCCCGCCAGTTCGGCGGACAGGTGCGCGAGATTCGCCGCGTTGTGCAGCTTGTGCCGCGCGAACTCCGGCGATTCGCGGTCGATGTGCTCCGGCTGCACCGGCCCGACCCACGGCTCGTACACCGCCTGCTCGTTCGGCCTGCGATCGCCCAGGTACGAGAGGCCCTGCACCGCCATGCCGACGAAGCCGCAGGCGAGCGTATCGAGGGCGTCGCACATGCGCTGCACGCTGCCCGGTTCGAGCCAGACGTCGTCGTCGAGGAACAGCACGCGATCGGCGGATGCCTGCAGCAGCAGGAACTGCCGCTGCTCCGCCATGCCGTGCGGCGGCGTGTGTCGCAGCACGTCCACCCGCCTGCCCTGGGCGCGCAGCACGCGCACCATCGCCGCGACGGCTGCGTCGTCGGCGACCGGCGCGATCGACTGGTCGCTGACGATCACGTCGAAGGGCGGATCGTCCTGGGCGGCGAGGCCGGCGAGCGTCACGGCCAGGGCTGACGGGCGATCGCGGGTCGGAATGAGCACGTCGACGCCGGGCGTCTGCGGCGTGTGCTCGCGCGCCCATGTGGCGGCTGTCCTGCGGCTGAAGGGAACGGCCGGCTCGAGGCGAGGGCCGGTGCCACGGCCGAGCGGAGCATCCGTCACGACACGACCCCCGAGCGGATGCGCTCGACGATGCCCGACGTCGAGTGATCTGGTACGTAGTCCGCGAACACGACCTCCCCGCCGTACGACTCGACGACCGCCGTCTCCTGAAGCATCTCAGCCGTGTAGTCGCCGCCTTTGACGTAGACATCCGGATGCAGCGCGCCGATCAGCTCGACCGGCGTCGGCTCCGCGAACACGGTGACGTAGTCCACGCATTCGAGTGCCGCGATCACGTCGGCGCGATCCCGGGCGGAGTTCACCGGCCGGCCGGGCCCCTTGAGTCGCTGCACCGTCTCGTCGGCGTTCACCGCGACGACGAGCACGTCGCCGAGCTCCTTCGCCTGACGCAGGTAGGTGGTGTGGCCGCGGTGCAGCACGTCGAAGCATCCGTTGGTGAACACCACCCGCTCGCCGCGCGCGCGATGCTCGTGGATGCGCCGCGCCAGCTCGTCTCCCGCCAGCGTGACGCCATGTGCACCGTCGGCCCGGGCGACGAGCTCATCGAGCGTGCACACGGCCGTGTCCGGCTTGTGCACGACCACGTCGGCTGCGGCCTGGGCGGCATCCATCGCGTCGGCGATCGGTGCACCGCAGGCACGCGCGGCGGCCAGCACCGCGACGAACGTGTCGCCGGCGCCGCTCGCGTTCTTCTCCGACACCCGGTGCGCGTGAGTGCGATGCGCGTGTTCGTCGAGCAGCACCGCGCCGTCGCGGTCGAGCGTCACGACGAGCTCCCGCGCGCCGGAGCGGTCGAGCAACGTCTGCGAGCGCTCCGCGAAGAAGGAAGCCCGATCCACCCCGTCGGGAAGGCTGGCGCTGAGCAGCGCGGCTGCCTCGGCGGCGTTCGGCGTGGCGATGTCCGGATGGATGCTCCGCCAGCGACGCAGGTCGTGCGCGTCCACGACGACCAACGGACGCTCCCCATTCGCCCCGGTCGGGCGCAACCGTTCCGCTGCGGACGCCATGGCGCTCGATCCGTAGTCCCCGATCACGAACGCGTCAGCCTCGCAGGCGTTCGCCGCCTCGAGCATCCGTTGCACGGCATCCGCAGGCAGCTCCGACGGTGCCTCGTCGAAACGCAGCAGCACCTGGTCGTCGCACACGATGCGGTGCTTCACCGGCGTGTGGGCATCCGGATGCTCGACGACGCCAGCGGTGTCGACGCCCGCGTGGCTGAAGCACTCCAGCAGGCTGCCCGCTGCGGGATCGGTGCCGACGACGCCGAAGCAGGCGACGTCGGCACCGAGGGCGGCGAGGTTCATCGCCGTGTTGCCCGCGCCGCCCGGTGCGTGGCGGCGCTCCCGCACCTCGACGACCGGCGCAGGCGCCTCGCGGGCGAGCCGTCCGGCCACGCCGTATGACCACACGTCGAGCAGGAGATCGCCGACCACCGCGATCCGCGGCCGGCGCTCGCCGATCGCCCGCACCACCTCGAGCGTGCGGCCGTTCACAGTGCACCTGCCTGCAGGTGAACGACCTTCACGTGGCTGAGCTCGTCGAGCAGCTCGGGGCCGTACCCGAATCCGTCGCCGCTGTCGTGACGCGGTTGCGCGGCCCCGCCGGGCGCTCCGCCGAAAACGCCGTTCACCTTGACCGTGCCGACGTCCATGCGGTCCACGGCGGCCAGTGCGTGTTCGAGCGAGTGTGTGAGCACCGTGCAGGCGAGGCCGTAGCGGTCCTCGGACGCCGCCGCGAGTGCATCCTCGAACGTCGCGCACACCTGCATCGGCGCTACCGGACCGAAGGTCTCCTCGCGCATGATGCGGAGGTCGTTGGAGCATCCGGTCAGCACGGTCGCCGGATAGTACGAACCGCGGGCAGAAGGAATCTGCGCGCCGGTGCGTGCGGTCGCACCGTGCTGCAGCGCGTCCTCGACCTGCTCGTGCACGGCCTCGCGCAGCCGCTCGTCGACCAGCGGGGCGAGTGAATGCGGGGCATCCGGCTGTGGCGCGTTGAGCGCGTTCGCGCGCTCGACGAGCCGGTCGGTGAACGCGGATGCGATGCGCTCGGCCACATAGATTCGCTCCACCGACGTGCACAGCTGGCCGGAGTTCGTGAACGCGCCGGTGGCCGCCTGCTCGGCTGCCCAGCCGGGGTCGACGTCATCGTCGATGATGAGCGCGTCGTTCCCGCCGTTCTCGCGGATGAAGTGCGCGCCCGTGGCGGCGACCAGGCGGGCGATCTCGCGTCCGGTCGCCGTGGATCCGACGTGCGCCACGACATCCACCCCCGGGTCTCCGACCAGTTCGGCGCCGAGCTGCGGGCCGCCGATCACGGTGTGGAAGACATGCGGCGGGAGGATGCCCGCGAAGACCTCGCCGAGCATGCGTCCCGTCGCCGGGCAGCGTTCGCTCGGCTTGTGCACCACAGTGTTGCCCATGACGAGGGCGCCTCCCATGAGCCCGCAGGCGACGGCGATGGGGTCGTTCCACGGCGTCACGATCGCGGCGACCCCACGCGGTTCGCGGCGCTCGAGGTCGAGCGCATCGGGCGGACCGTTGAGGCTGGCTGCGCGGTGCAGTGGTGCGTATTCGGCGTACTGCTCGAGCCCGGCGACGCCGGCCATCACACCGGCGAGGGCCTCGCTCGTGGGACGTCCGGTCTCGCTATGGTTCAGTTCCGCGATCGACTCGGCCCGCTCGCCGAGTGCCCGGGCGATGCGGTGCAGCGCGGCCCCGCGGTCGGCGATCGGGGTGCTCTTCCACCCGGGCAGCGCGTGACGTGCCGCGTGCACGGCATCCGCCACGTCCTGCTCGGTCGCGACCGGCACCGCGGGTAACGGCGACCCATCGTGCGGGTCGAGGACCCTGATCTCGCCGCTCACGTCCGGCTCGCTCAGCCATAGCACCGGTTCGGCCATGTTCGCCCTCCCTCGTCTGGTCTGCGGTTCTTCTCCCTGGTACCCACTCGCGCCGCCCGTTACACGCGCCGCCCCGATCCCCCCGAGGGTGCGCGTTCGTCCCCCCGAGCGTGCGTTTCCGCCGGTGCTCCTCGGGGAACAGGAGGAGAGACGCATCACCGAGGGGAGTGCCATGGCCATTTCGTGCGCAGGAGCACCCGACGTACGAGCGGATGCCGTGACCGACCGACTCGACATCGCCCGCAATCGATTCCCGGACATCCATCGCATCGCGGTGCTCCGCGCCGGCGGGCTCGGCGACTTCCTCTTCGCGCTGCCCGCGCTGCATGCCCTTCGCGAGGCCTATCCGGCCAGCGAGATCACCGTGCTCGGCACCCCGATGCACGCCGAGCTCATGCGCGATCGCCCTGGGCCGCCGGATCGCGTCATCCCCGTTCCGCCATCAGAGGGTGTGCGGCCGGGGGCCATCGACGCCAGAGAGACGGATGCCTTCTTCACCCGGATGCGCGCATGCGGCTTCGACCTCGCCGTGCAGCTGCACGGGGGCGGGCGCAACTCCAATCCGTTCGTGCAACTCCTCGGCGCACGCCACACGATCGGCACTCGCACGCCGGATGCCGCACCGCTCGAGCGCACGATTCCCTACCTCTACTACCAGAACGAGTTTGTCCGCGGCCTCGAGGTCGCGGCGCTCGCCGGTGCGGTGCCGAGCCGTTTCGGATGCGAGCCGGTGCTGGCGCGTGTGCCAGGGGCATCCGGAGCCGAGGTACTGGCGAGGTTCGGCATCGCGCCGCGCGGACCGCTGGTGGTGGGGCATCCGGGCGCCACGGATCCGCGGCGACGCTGGCCGGCGAAAATGTTCGCCAGGGTCGCTGCCGAGCTCGCGGCGCAGGGCTGCACCGTCGTGGTGGTGGGCGATGAGGGCGAGCGGGCGCTCTGCGACGCGGTAGCGACGGCAGGGAGCAGGGCGGCGAGCAGGGTGGCATCCGTCGCCGGCCGGCTCGACCTCGGCGACCTCGCCGCCGTGCTGGGCGATGCGAATGTCGTGATCGCCAACGACAGCGGACCTCGCCACCTCGCGCACGCGCTGGGCACGGCCACGGTCGCCGTCTACTGGATCGGCAATCTCATCAACGCCGGTCCGTTGACGCGTGCCAGGCACCGCGTGCACCTCGGCTGGACCGCTCGCTGCCCGGTGTGCGGAGCCGACTGCACCGGGATGAACCCCGAGGCTGCGCGTTGCGAGCACGACGAGTCGTTCGTAGCGGATGTGCCGTGGCGCGACGTGTACGACAGCGCGCTGCAGCTGCTCGAACTGGGATAGACCCGCTCTGGCTATCGGTCCGCAGGCGGCGCGACTCGCGAAGCGGCCCGGCTGCCCAGGACCGCCGCGACGATCAGCCCGCCGAGCAGCGCAACGATCACGATGACGGAGCTGGCGGTGAGCGCGGGCACGACCAACCCGATCACGGTGGCGATGATGCAGACGATCGACGCGATCACTGCAGACCTTGATGGACAGCTGAGACCGCCTGCGCTACCTCACGGCCAGGACTCCTCGTACTCCTGGCACACCACGAGTTCGCGCACCTCGCATCCGCTCGGCTGATTGAGCGCGAAGAGCACCGCACGCGCCGTGTCATCCGGACGGTTCAGCTTCGCGTCAGCGGGCGGCTTGTACGAGTCGGGTCGGTCATCGAAGAAATGGGTGTCCATGCCGCCTGGCACCAGGGTCGTCACGCCGACGCGGCCCCTGGTCTCCGCGGCCAGCGCGCGCGAGAATCCGAGCACGCCGAACTTCGACGCGCAATATGCGGTCGCGCCCTCCGCGACGCGCAACGCGAGGGTCGAGGCGACCGTCACGATGCGGCCGTGCGAGCGCTCGAGCTCCGGCAGCGCGGCCCGCACGACAGCGACCGTTCCGAGCAGGTTGACCGCGATCACCCGCTCCCACTCGTCGGCCGGCACCTCGTGCAGGTAGCCGCAACGATCGATTCCGGCCGCGGTGACGACGCCGTCGATGTCTCCGGATGCCCCGACATCCGCCACAGCAGCCTCCACGGCCGCGCGGTCCGTCACGTCGACGGTCACGGCATCCGTACCGTCGGAGACGTCGTCTCCGACCGCGCGGTCGAACACGATCGGCGCGTCTCCGTTCGCGCGCAATGCTTCCACCACGGCACGCCCGAGTCCGGATGCGCCGCCTGTGACGATGATGCGTCGTGCTGTCATCGGCTCTCACTCCTGTTCTGCTCACTCAGCTTCTGCTCACTCGGCTTCTGCTCACGCAGCGCGCGGCTGTTGCCCCCGAACGCCATTGCACTCGCGCGCTCCAGCGCGCGGCCACGGCCGAACGACTCCGCAATGTGCCGCTCCCCGTACGGAAGCGTCACGAGCTGGCCGCCCCACGCCGCGGCGATCTGCGGGTCGAGGCGTCCGCCGTCCCGCGGATCGGCCGACTCCACCCACACGTGCGGTCGCAGGGACCGCAGCAGCGACTCGAAGTCGGCGCGCGGTGCGCGCACGACCTCGTCGACGCATTCGAGGGCGAGCAACGCCTGTTCGAGCGCGTCGATGTGCTGAGCCTCCGCTGCGCTGACGCTGCTCTCGACGCCGTCGATGACGAGCACGAGAGAGTCGCCGAGGGCGCGAGCGGCGAGGAACCGTCTGACATCCTCGGGCGTGAGCGTGTCGCTGTCACACGCCATGGCCACGATCGCGCCGTGGCGTTCGCGGGCCGAACCGGTCTCGCCGGGGGAGTTGGCGTACCGCGGGGTGCGACGCGTGCCGAGCGCCGAGACCCCGCCCCTGGCGAGGAAGAGCGCGGCGATGTCGGCCGCTGAGGCCACGGCATCCGGCAACGAAGCACCGGATGCCAGTGCCACCGCGAGCGCGGACGAGAATCGGTCGCCGGCCCCGCACGGATCAACGCTCGTCACCTTCGACACCGGATGCACCGACGGCGGGGCACCGGCGGAGTCTGCCAGCAGCACCCCCATCTCGCCGAGCGTCACCGCGATGGGACACGCCCACTCCTCGCGCAGGGCGCGGGCCGCGTGGGCCGCCGCAGCGGCATCCTTTCCCACGCCGGCCGGCACGTGCGCGGCCTTCGTGGCCTCTGCAAGGTTCGGTGTGGCGACGGTCGCGCTCAGCACCGGCCGTTCGCCGCGCGGATGCGGGTCCCAGACCACCGGGACGTCGAGCCCGCGTTCCGCGATCGCCCGCCGCAACTCCGGATGATCCGCCAGGCCACGACCGTAGTCGGCCACGACGATCACCTCCGCGCCCGCCACAGCGTCGAGGATCTCGCCCGTGACCGTGACGGGCGGCGGGTCGCCGCATCCCTCGTCCATGCGGGCCAGCGGATGCGAACCGGCGATCAGCCTGGTCTTCACCGGGGTCGGGATGCCGGAGTGCGAGGCGACGATGTTCGCTCCAGCAAGGCATCCACGCAGGTGGCCCGCCGCGTCATCGTCCGACAGCGTCGTGACGATGTCGACCTCGTGCCCATCGGCCAGGAGCATGCTGGCGACAAGTCCGGCGCCTCCCGCTCGGCGCATGATCGTCTGCACGTCGACGACGGGCACGGGTGCGTCGGCCAGCAGCCTCTCGGCAGTGCCCTGCACGTCCACGTCGAGCAGCACGTCGCCCACCACAGTGATCCTCATGGCGTCCTCCTCTCCAGCCACGCTGGCTGCGACCGCGCCCCCTGCAGCTGTTCGACCCGCCGATCGAAGACGCAGCAGAGCGCGTGGATGCCCACCAGCTGGCACTCCTGCACGTGGGCCGAGGGTCCCTCGATCGTGATCGCCTCGTCGCTGGCCGCGGCGAGTCGGTTCGGCACGGGACCCGTCATGGCCCACACCAGAGCCCCGCATTCGTGCGCCGCCGCCGCGGCGGCGAGGACGTTTCCGCTCGCCCCGCTCGTGGAGAGCAGCAGCACAATGTCGCCCGGCCTGGCATGAGCGCCCACCTGTCGCGCGAACACCTCGTCGAATCCGTAGTCGTTGCCGATAGCGGTCACGCTCGACGTCTCCGCGTTCAGCGCGATCGCCGAGAACGCCGCCCGGTCGTTCTGGAACCGTCCGACCAGCTCCGCGGTCAGGTGCTGTGCCTCGGCTGCTGAGCCGCCGTTGCCCGCGACAAGCAGGCGTGCGCCGCCGACCAGCCGATCGGCCAGTTCCTCGCCCCACGCGGCGATCGTCGCGGACTGCTCCTGCAACGACAGCAGCGATGGCGCGAGCGTCCGGATGTGGTCGCGCGCGGCATCCTGAGCGGGCAGAGTATGCCCTCTGACCGGCGCCTCGACGCTGGTCATCGGTACACACCTCCCAGCGCAGCGGCTCCTGCGCGCGAAGGAGCAGGCATCCGCTCGTCGAGTCCGGAGCCCTGCCGCAGCGTCGTCGTCGCGAGCCGCTCGTACACCTCGGCGGTCTCGTGGGCGACCTGCTGCCAGGTGTACTTCGTGCGCACCCGCTCGCGTCCGGCCCGGCCGAGCTCGGACCGCATCTCGTCGTCATCGAACAGGCGGGAGATGGCGGCGGCGGTGGCATCCGCGTCGAACGGCGGAACCTTCAGGCCCGTCACCCCGTCGACAACGGTGTCGCGCAGCCCGCCGACGGCCGCGGCCACCACGGGAACACCGCACGCCATCGCCTCGAGCGGAACGATGCCGAACGGCTCGTACCACGGTGTGCACACGACGACATCGGCCGAGCGGTACCACCGCGGAAGCTCCGTCTGATCGATCTGGCCCATGAAACGCACGCGATCGGCGACACCGGATGCCCGTGCACTCTCGGCAAGCCGCGCGATCTCGGGATCCGCCTCGGCCGATCCGCCGGAACTGCCGAGCACCACCAGCTCGGTGTCCTCCCCGGCCTTCACCAGCCGCGCGAGCGCATCGATGGCGATGTCGACGCCCTTGCGGGGCACGAGGCGACCGACGCTGAGGATGCGGTGGCGGGCATCCTTCGGCAGCCGCTGGCCCCTCGCGCTGAACGCCGACGGATCGACGCCGCACGGCACGACCCGCACCTTGCCGGTCGCGATGTCCATGCGGCCGAGCTCCAGCACCTCGTCCGCCGATGTCGCGACGATCGCGGCGGCACGACTGCCGACGTGCGGCTCCAGCCAGCGTCGCGCCGTCGGCGACGTGTCGGCGGCGCCCTGGAAGCGGCGCTTCACCGAACCCAGTGCGTGGAACGTGTGCACCACGGGGATCCGCTCCTGCGGAAGGCTCTCGACGGCGCCCAGCGCGGCGAGTCCGGACATCCAGAAGTGGCTGTGCACCACCTCGGGTGCGCCCCGGGTCTCCCAGTCGGCAGCGATGCCCTCGGCCAGCTGCGGCATGTGCGGCAGCAGATCGTCCTTCGGAATGCGCGTGGGCGGGCCCGCGTCGATGTGCACCACCTCGACACCCGGGCCGAAGCCGACCCGGCGCGGCAGCTCGGCGGAGTCGCGCCTGGTGTAGACGGTCACCTCGTGGCCGTCGGCGGCGAGCGCCTTGCTGAGCGCGGCGACGTGCACGTTCTGCCCGCCGGCATCCACACTTCCGACCGTCGCCAGCGGGCTGGCGTGCTCGGAAACCATGGCGATTCTCACGATGGTGCTCCTTCCGTTGTGTGCGTCGTCGAGGACGCGCCACCGGCCGTTGCCGGCGCAGGTGCGCTGGCCGGCCAGTGATCGATGTGCGTGGCGCCCGGATATCCGAGGCGCCGCGGGTGCATCCGCGCCTGCGGGTGCCGCAGTCGCCAGGCGGCGACCGTGTCGTCGAGCACGGTGTTCCAGCGCTCGAGAAAGTTCTCCAGCGAGTACGCCTGCAGCGCGTGAGCCCTGCCCGCGGCGCCCAGTCGCCTCGCGGCCTCGGGGTCGGCGATCAGCTCGGATGCTGCGGCCCTCAGCTCGTCCGGGTCCGTAGACGTCACCCCCGTGCCCGGCGGCACGGCGCGCGACACCTCGGTGGTGGCGAGCGCGAGCACGGGCATCCCAAGGAACATCGCCTCCAGCAACGAGAGCCCGAGCGACGTCCAGCGCACCGGATGCAGGTACGCGCGCCGCCGCGCCAGCTCCGTGTGCAGCTCGTCGGTGGGCAGGTCGCCGCTCGGCACGATGTTCGCGTCGCCGGTCGAGTGGCCGAGTGCGTCCGTCGCCATGCCGAACACGTGCACCGGAGCGACGTCGGTGAACCGCGGCAACAGGTCGGTGCCCGTGACGCGGCCGCGTCGCACGGGCTCGTTGATGACGGCGGCGAGGGCGCCCAGTTCGCCCGTGTAACGCGGGCCAGGGTCGAGGATGCCGTGCTCGATCACCGTCGTCGGCGCGATGCCGTTGTCCCAGAACACCTCGTTGAAGTGCGTGACGTGCACGATCGGGATCTCGCGCTGATCGGCCATGGGATGCACACTGGTCGCCGCGTGCTGCCGCGGAGTGTTGTGCTCGAGGTAGACGGCAGGCAGGTCGCTGCCCGGAACCGCGCCCAGCAGCCTGGTCGCCTCTGCCACCTCCTCCGGCCGCTGCAGCACGATGACGTCCGGCCGCTCCTCGCGCAACTGCTCGGGGGAGACCTCCCGTGCGGCCGCCGGCCAGTCGCGAGAGGCGCGGCCGAGACCCCAGCCATCGCGCTGCGCCATGGTCGGCAGCAGGTAGTCGTGCGGTCCCCGCACGAAGGAGTCCATCCATCCGCCGTGCACGTGCCAGATCAGGATCTTCATCCCGCGACCGCCTCTCGGTTCTGGTTTGTGGGCCGCGCGCGGCCTTCGCCCTGTTCGCTTCTCAGAACCGGATGGCGGGCACGGTTGTCGCGCTCCGGAACTCCGGGCCGGTGCGTCGGGCCTGACGGCACCGCTCCCGAGAATCGAACCGCGTCCCCTCGCGCAGGGCCGGCCTTTTCTCGCGCAGGCCCGTCTGCTGTCCACCCCGGCGCGAGCCGGAGGCAGGCATCCACCACCTCGCGGGGAGCGATCCGGTTCAGGCACGGATGTCCCGCCACCGGGCAGACGCGCGCCCTGCTTCCCGCGCACGCGGCATCCTGGTCGCCGAGCAGCACACACGGCACGCCGTACGGTGCCCACTTCGCCGCGGGCACGACGGGGGAGAACAGGCTGATCACGGGTGTGCCGACCGCGGCGGCGAGATGCGCAGGGCCGGTGTTGCCGCACACCACGGATTCGGCCCCGGCGAGCACGCCGGCGAGCTCCGGCAGCGTGAGGCGCCCGCCGAGGTCGGTCACCGATGCGGCACTCATCCCGCGGCCGGCCGCGTCGGCCACCTGGCGCGTGAGCTCTCGCTCGTCGGCGTCGCCCGTGACGACCACGTTCATCCCGACTCCAACAAGAGCGGATGCCACGGCCGCGAACCCTTCGACGTTCCACCTGCGTGCCGGCGCCGACGCACCCGGATGCAGCACCACGTACGGCCGGGCCAACCCGCTTGCCTGCTCCGCGCCGCGCACGGCGAGCAGCCCTGGGTCGGACTCCGGAAGCCGGAATCCGCACGCCGCCGCGATGCGCAACGCCCGCTCCGCCTCCGGAATGTTCTCCGGCAGATCATCGCCGGGCTCGTCGCCCGGGCGCAGCCGCACGTCGAGCAGGCTGCCCGCATGGTCGACGGATGCGCCGCCGATCCGCGGCACTCCCGCCAACCGGAGCAGCAGTGCGAGCGGCAGCGGCGACTGGTGGAACGACGTCAAGATCACGGCCTGTGCGAACCGATGCCCAGCGATGGCCTGCACGAGGCGGCGAGCCTCGGCGGGGTCGACGTCAGGGGCGTCCGCGCTGATCCACGGGCAGTCCCACACGAGAACGTCGTCCACGCCGGGAAGCATCCGGGCAGCGGATGCCCCGCGCGGCGAGCACAGCATCGTCACGCTCGCGCCCGAGGCCGCGATCGCCCGCACGGCGGGGCCGGCCAGCAGCACGTCCCCCATGCTGTCCAGCCGCGCGACGAGCACGCCGTCCCGCTTCATGCGCGCGCCCCTGCAGATCGAGCGTCGGCGCGAAGCGTCGCTGCCGAGACTAGGGTTCCGGAGTCGAGACTTCGGTCATCGACCGTAGTCGCGGCGCGACGATCGTAGTGTCGGCGCGACGTTCGTAGTCTGGGCGAGGCGGCCGTAGCCTCGGCGAGCCGGATGCCGGCTTCCCCGGCAGAACCGGCGCCCGCCCTGCCGCGTGGCGCCCCGCCGAACGCAAGCTCGACGGCGCCGGCGAGGTCGCGCGCCACGAACGGGGCGGCATCCACTTCCTCCGTACGGGTGGCAGCGTTCGGCACGAGCACGGCCGACGCACCCGCCGCGGACGCGGCATCCAGGTCGCTCCCGATGTCGCCGATCACGAGCACCCGCGATGGCGCGATTCCCCACTCGGATGCCGCCGCGAAGATGAGCCCCGGCTGCGGTTTGCGGCACCGGCAGCCGGCATCCGGTGAGTGAGGGCACACCGCCCACGCGTCGAACGGGCCTATCGCCTCATCGATCGCCGCGTTCACGGCGCGCAGCTGCTCCGGTGTGATGAGCCCGCGGCCGACGCCCGATTGGTTTGTGACGACGCCCACCCGGATGCCTGCCTCGCGCAGTCGCCGCACCGTCGCGACCGCGGTCGGCATCGGCACGACAAGCTCCGGATCCGTGTTGTACGGCACGTCGACGACGAGAGTGCCGTCGCGGTCGAACAGCACGGCGTCGAAACGTTCGCCGCAGCTGTCGTCACTGTGACTTTCGGTCATGAAGGAGTAGTGCCCGCACGAGCGGCGATGCAAACGCCTTCTCACTACTTCTTCTGCTTCTTCTCGTCGACGGCGAGCTCGTCGGAGTCCGCGGTTGTCGGAGTGCGTAGCCTGATGGGGTGCTACGCGAGGTCGCCGAGGGTGTGCTGGTGCGCCAGAGCCGGTTCTGTGAGAGCAATGCGGTCGTCGTGATGGGCGATTCCGGCGTGCTGCTCGTCGATCCGGGCGTGGGCGATTCGGACTTGACCGACCTCGCAGACGAGCTGGATCGGCTGAACCTGCGCGTCGCCATGGGATTCTCCACGCATCCGCACTGGGACCACCTGATCTGGCACACACGTTTCGGGTCCGCCCCGCGTTACGGCACGCACCGGTGCGCACTCACGGCTGAGGCTCGGCTGACGGATGCCCGCACCAAGGCCGAGCGCATCGCCGAGCAGGTGCCGCTCGACTCGCTCGGTCTGATCGAGGGTCTACCCGAGGGCACGGCTCGGCTGCCCTGGAACGGCCCGAGCGTGCGCATCCTCGAGCATCGGGCGCACGCGCCCGGTCACGCGGCGCTGCTCGTCGAGCACCGCGGGGTGCTCATCGCCGGCGACATGCTCTCGGATGTCGAGGTCCCGCTCCTCGACCTCCACGTCGAGGAGCCGATCGAGGACTACCTCGAAGCTTTGCGGATGTTCGACACGATCGCGGATGACGTCGGTGTTGTGGTCCCCGGCCACGGGTCCATCGGCAACAACGAAGAGCTGCGCCGCCGGATCGACCAGGACCGGGCCTACGTAGCGGCCCTGATCGACGGACGCGACCCCGACGACGCCCGGGTCGGCCCGTCCGCGACATACGGCCGGGACTGGCTTCCCGCGGAGCACCGATCGCAGCTGGAGTACGCGCAGGAACGAGCGGATCGCATCCGATCTTCGTAGCCGAAGGCGAGCGGTCTGCGAGCAGACCCCGGTTCCGGCCTAGCCATTGCCGTTGGAACAGGTCTGCGTCGCTGCGGTCTGGCCGTATACGTTCGCATCGAGCTGGACCGGCGTCGAAGCGGTCGAAGGCCCACTCGCCGGCCCTCCCTTGCCGCCCGCAGCCGAAGTTGTCGGCGCGGGGACGGCCTCCTGCGGAGACGGGGACGTCGTCGGCACTATCGACCCACCATTCCCGGTGTCACCAGTGATCGCCAACGGCTGGTCGTTGCTCAGCGCATCCATCAATGTTTTCGCAGCCGACTCGTCCGGGATGACCCGGTTCTGATTGTCGGGGTCGGCCACGACGGGGTACTGAACGAACGTGATGTTATTCCAGTTCAGTCCCTTCAGGGCGATGGCCATCTGATAGATCGTGGTGGCGGAACGGAGGCTGTCCGAGAACGTGAAGTACTGAGTCGCGGCCTTCGCGATGCCCCAGACCTTCACCGGATTCGTCAGGGTGTCGTCGCTCATGATCGTGCGCACGAGCGACGAGAGGAACACCTGCTGGTTGCTGATGCGGTCGAGGTCGGATTCGTTCCCGACTCCATGCCGGGTCCGTAAGAACTCGGCCGCCTCCTGCCCCTGGATGGTGGCAGTCCCCGGCGCAAGATCAAGGTTGGTGTCGGGGTCGTGGATGCCGTCGCCGCCGACGCAGACGGGCACCCCTCCCACGGCATTCGACATCGCCACAACGCCCTCGAACGTGATCGAGCCTGCAAACGGGATGGTCAGGCCGGTCAACTGCTCGATCACACTCACGGTGCAGGCCACCCCGCCATCCGGTCCGCCCTCCGGAAGGGACGTGTTCAACTGCGCGTTCTGTCGCGCGCTGATCCAACCGCCGCTCCCGTCCGGGCACTTGGGAAAGTCGATGATCAGATCCCGCGGAAAACTGACCACCTCTGCGTGCGTGTGATCTTGTGACAGATGGAGAAGCATCGTTACGTCGTTGTTGCCCACGCCCGAGCTGTCGTCCGTGGATCCCCACGAATCGCCCTGTCCGGAGCGGGTGTCCGAGGCCGCGATCAGGAGGTTTACGCCGCCTTCGATGGCGCCGATGCTCGGGATCTCGCCCGGCTTCTCACCTACTAAGCGAACCGTCTTGGGTGCCCCGCTCACCAGGTTCGCGGCAGCCACACCGGCGACGCCGAACGTGCTGACCAGCGCGACGGCGAAGACGCAAGCGACGGCTTTGCCGACCGTCGCCCACGGATGCCGCTTCAATCGGCCATGCCGAGCGATCCCGGCATAGGGGCCGCGACGTCGGTCCAGCGGACGCGCTTTTCGATCGCGAGAGGCTCCCTGTGGCACCCCGCCACGCTACGGGGAAACTTGACGCCCGTCTATCCCCGGCCACCTCGCGGCGTCAGCTCCATCGGCATCACCGGCGACGCCGAGGAGGCGTCGAAGGTCGGAGACGAGACCCTCGCCGGCGGGGCGGTGGGATGACGCGAGGCAGGACCACGGGCGTCTCAAGCAGAATGCGGCGCACGCCGCGCCTTCAACGGCCGGTCGCGTCGTGCTCGTCAAGAGGATGCTCGACCCAGATATTGGGCTCGACGTAGATGCCTGCGCCGCCGGCGTCGATGTGAAGCGGAGCGAGGCCTCCGGGGATGATGTAGTCGCCTGGCGCAGGGAACGCCATGTTCGTCCATTGCTCCCATTCGGCGACGGTTCCCGTCATCACCTGCGACCGCGGTGCAGTACGGATGACCCGGGCGCCCATGCGCCAGTGCGTGCGAAGCCACGGATCGAACGGCGAGCCGTCGGGCCGAGCCCACTGTGCGTACTCCTCGATCGGGGTGAGCGGATATCTGTGCTTGAGCGTCGGACGCAACGGGACGATCAGGTTCTCGTACCCGTGCGCGATCGCCTGGCGGCGAAACGCGCGAAACAGCTCGGCGGCGACGCCACGTCCCTGGACGGAGGCGTCGACCTGCGCCGCGCACACCACGAGAGTGTTGGCGGCCCGCGCGGTCGTCGGCTCCATCGAGCGGCGGAGGCTGTCCGAGTACCCCTCCGGCAACGACTCGATGTGCCCGTCCCACTCGATGGGGACGGCCCAGCCGGCACCGACGTAGCGGTCGCCTTCTAGCGCGAGAAGTTCGAGATCCGCGAAGCACTCGCGGACTCGAGGCAGGTATTCCGCGGCGACGGCATCCGCGGAGATGAACGACGGCCACCCTTGCGCGAGCAGGTGCTCCAAAGCCGCTTCGTCCCTCGGCGCACCGTGCAGCGCTTCGACCTTCATGCGCTCAACGTAACCACCGCGCTCCTTCGGTGCTTACCGCCCGCTAGGTTGACACCGTGGTCGACCCGCTGCATTTCGACGGCATGGCGTACGCGTATGCCGCAGCACGGCCGCCGTATCCGCATGCCCTCTGGCGAGACGTCGTCGCTACCGGTCTGGCGACTCCGGGACGCCGCGCTCTCGACCTCGGTGCAGGCACCGGAGAGGCGACGGGCGAACTCCTCGCTCGCGGCATGGATGTCGTCGCTGTCGAGCCCGGCGCGCAGCTGGCAGACCTGCTCCAGGCCCGATTCCCGCGCGCCGCAGTCATCCGGTCCCGGGCCGAAGACATCCAGCTCGACGCGGGGTCTTTCGACATGGTGGTTGCTGCCACGTCGATCCATTGGATGGATCTGGATGTCGTCCTGCCGGTCGTTCGGCACTGCTTGCGTCGCGAAGGTCGCCTGCTGGTCTGGCGCAACGTGTTCGGCGACGCCGAGGCCGAGGTGACGCCGTTTCGCGAAGTGGTCGAGCGAATCGCCGAACGTCGCCGGAAGGTGCGTCGCGGAAACCCGGAAGACGCTGACGCGACCGCCCGAAAACTGTCGCGATCAGGATCATTCACCGTGGAGAGCATCCACCGATACCGCTGGACGATCGACCTGACGACCGAGCAACTCCGCGGATTGTTCAGCACGTTCAGCGACTGGACGAGCGAGGAGGTGCAGGAGGCGGCCGGCGCCGTTGCTGGGCTGGGTGGTTCGGTCTCGGAGAGCTACACGTCTTGGCTGATCATCGCGGCGCCTGCGTCATTTCGCTCGTAGGTTCAAAGCCGAACGACGTAAAGGCTTCGGCTCGAGCGCGCGTCGAGGGAGACCAAGGTGAGCACTCGTAGAGGCAACGTCTCGTCGGCGTGCGCTTCAACCGCAGGGCCGAGCGAAGCGTGCGGGCGATAGCCGCGACGCCAATATTGAGGGTCCTGCGGTTGAAAGTCCGGCAGCCCCGACAACGACGTAGCCAGGGAGAGATGTAACAGGTCGAGGGATGCGTGTGCCGCCAGAAGCACAGGTATGTCCCGCCCCGGGCCGAACTGCTCGGCTGGGCCGAGCTTCACCTGGAACTCAGCAATCGTCTCGGCTGCAGAACGCAACATGCTCGGAATCGCATCGACCGATCCTGCGTCAACACGAAAGTTCCCAGCGATAGTGACATGAACGGGCCAGCGCGAGCGGTCCACCGGTTCGGGCAACGGCTCAGGTGTCGCAACGACCGCGAGGAGCACTTTGTTGGTGGACATTGCGGAAGGGTAGCGTGACTCGCGTCATCGCGGTCTCCTACACCCGGGCCTTCTTGAAGTCGGTTTGGTGCGTGTGTCGCACTGCGCTTCCCGGAATCCCTGTCCGAAGTGGTCGTTATCCGTGTCAGAAACGGCAACCAGGGACAGGAAAGTCGGCGTGACGCGAAACCTCCTGTCCCAAGATGCCGTCATCGAGCCGGTGCGACGACCACTTCGGACAGGAAGTCGGGAATCGGCACGAGATCGAGCCCGACTTTGAAAGAGCTCTGCTCCTACACTGATGCGGTCGATCGGAGTCACTCGTGGAAGAGGTTCTTACCGGCGGCAACACCACGCCCGGCGTCGTGAAGAACGGAGACACCGTTCACCGACCTCGCGGCCGCCGGTCTATGTTCGCCGCGAAGGTGCTTCGCGAGTTGAACGAGCACGGTTATCAATGGGCGCCCCGCTACCTGGGCCGCGATAAGGAGGGCCGCGACGTCTTGTCCTTCGTCGAAGGGACCACGACGGACCATCCTTCTCAACGAGACGAACGAAGCTACGCCGCCATGGGACGGATGCTCCGCGAATTGCATGACTTGACCCGTGGTTCGGCGCTCGCCGGAGGCGGCATCTGCGTGGTTCACGGTGATCCCGGGCCCTTCAACACAGTGATGAGCGATGGGATGCCCGTGGCTCTCATCGATTGGGACAGCGCGCATCCCGGCGACCCGCTTGAGGACGTGTGATACGCGGGATGGACATGGTGCATTCAGTCGCTCGGCAATGTGCCCATCCAAGACCAAGCACGGAGGCTACGCGAGTTCGTGGCTGGTTATGATCCGAGCTTGTCAGCAGAGGCCGTGCTCGATGTGATCGAGCGGCAGCAGTCGCACATCGTCGAGTGCGAGAGCGCGAATGCCCACGACGAGACACTGAGCGACGCCCGTCGTGCTCACGCACGTTCGGCGGTGGAGTGGGCCAACAACGACCATCGAGTCCTCGAGGACAATCGCCCGCTCTTCGAACGCGCAATGATCGAACGATGATTCGTGCCGTGCTCTTCGACCTGGATGGCGTCGTGCGGCACTTCTATCCCGAATACGTGGCAGCGATCGAGCTCCGTCATGGTCTTCAGGCCGGCAGCATCGAAGAGTTCGCGTTCTCGCATCCAGTGATCGACGACGTCACAACCGGCCGCATCAGCAGGCGGCAATGGATCGACACAATCGTCGTGTTCTTCACGGATGACTCGCCCGCCAAAAGGTCCGGAGCAGCAGTGCTCGGAATGCGCACGCACCATTTCACGACCACGCGCGCGTTGCGGCAGGCGTTGCGCGACAACAACGTTCCTGTGCATCAGTAGATGAGTGGGCGTGAGCCTTCAGCCCGGAGCGTCGGAGGGCGCTCGAGTATATTCCGAGCGCCGGTCGGCCCGCCGTCGCGGCAGAGGGCCGCAGACGAACACCAGTCCAGCGAGAATCACAGTGCCGAGCGCGAGCATTCCGAATGCCTGACCGCTGGCATCGGGGTCGCGTGCGACCGCGAGCGATACGAACCAGGTGAAGCTGATCCCCCCTGCGAGTAGGACGATCCCGGCGAGGCCGAGGCTTCCCTTGATGCGTGGGATGTTGTCGCCTCCGAAGATCACGATCAAGGTGACCAGCGCGGCTCCGATCAAGCCGGCCGGGAGGGTGGTCCAGAAGTCGAGTCGGACCGAGCTCCAGCCGTCGACGGCGCCGTTGGTACTCCAGTGGATCGGAACGCGAGCGGGAAGGCCCGGCGAGGTGACGCGGCTCAGGAGATCGGCGACCGGCGGAATCCACGACAGCACCGCGGCGACGATGAGGCCCAGCGAGTGGCGATCGCTCTCGTCGGGGAGAGCCGGACGGTCTTCGTTGGTCATACGGGTCACCCCTCCACTCCGTTGAGCGCGTGCATCGCGGCTGCTCGCGCGTGAGCGGTCGTGGAGTCCACGACCGGCAAGGTTCCTGCCCCGATGTTCGAGGCTCCGAAGAGAACCAGATCCGTACAACCCAAGATGACGGCGTCCGCGCCCGCAGCCGCGAGCGAGTTCACGGCATCCTGCAGAAGCGTGAGCGACTCAGGAGTGTTGATGCCGCGAATCGCTTCTGCATCGATCATCGCGTCGATCTCTGCGACGATCGGGGCCGGTGGCAGCAGGATGCTCGCGCCCAGGGATTCGGCGGCCCGCTGGTACTGGCCGGACTCGAGTGTGCGACGAGTCGAGAGCAGGCCAAGGGTGCTGAAGCCCTGAAGTGTCGCCTCACGTGTGGTCGCCTCGAAGATGCTCAGGACCGGAAGCGGAACGTGCGCCGCCTCTTCCAAGATGATGCTTCCACTGTTGGAGGTGACGACCAGGAAGTCGGCGCCACCGGCACGGAGCGACTCCGCGACGGTGGAGATCAGCTGGACGGCTTCCGATGTGTGGCCCCGCTCGTCCAGATCGAAGAACTCGTCCGTGTTGAAAGTCGCGTACAGCGTGCGTAACGAGTTGACGACGCCCGGGCGGCTTTCGCTTGCTGCCGATGCTTGGATCTCGTGCAGATACCGATAGTCCGTGGCCGGCGCGAAGCCGATGATTCCAGGGACGAGTTGCTGTGAACGGGGCACGCGCCAAGCCTTCCACGGGAAGGCCCGCATGATGATCGCGACTGGTGATTCTCGAAGCCTCGCGGGGATCGGGGGATGGCTGGTGCGGGTTCCGAGCCGAGGTGGCGGTGACCGCCTGGGATTCCGCGCTACTTGGTTCGAACGACAACACGGCGGACCCACTGACGTAGCGAACCTGGCCCCGCTGAAACCCCGGCTCCACCGGTTGAAGACGGTGACCAGGATCCGGTTGGACCCGAAACCCGACGGCGGCATCCGCGTCCGCACCCCCACCGGATACGACAGCGACCCACCACCCTTCTAACGGCCACCGGCCCGGCTTATCGTGAGGGCGAAGATCGGAGTCCTCGCATGCTCTTTCGTCACCGCGGCGCGTCGCCATCGATCGATGACTCCGCCTATATCGCTCCGTCTGCCGTGATCGTGGGCGACGTTCGAATCGCTGCGGGTGTGCGCATCCTGCACGGCGCTGTCGTCACCGCGGAAGACGGTGAGGTGACCATCGGCGAGAACTGCGTCGTGATGGAGCACGCGCTCGTCCGCGGTCGGGTGCGGCATCCGGTGCGCATCGGATCCTCCGTGCTGATCGGCCCGCACAGCCATGTGAACGGCAGCGTCGTGGACGACGAAGCGTTCATCGCGACGGGCGCATCGTTGTTCCCGGGCAGCCGTATCGGCGCCGGCGCAGAGGTGCGGATCAACGGCGTCGTGCACGTGAACACTGTCGTGCCCGTCGGCGCCGTAGTCCCGATCGGATGGGTGGCGGTGGGCGATCCGGCCGAGATCCTGCCGCCCGAGAAGCACGACGAGATCTGGGCGATCCAACGCGACCTCGACTTCCGCCGGACTGTCTACGGTGTCGCCCGCGACGTTCCGATGAGCGAACTCATGCGCCGGCAGTCCGCCTACTACGGCGCGCACGCAGAGGACGAGCGGCTCGACTGACCGTCAGCCGCACCACGCTGGGCGCCGCAGCGTTTGCCGGCGATGTGCCGACGGATGCCCGCAGGTTGCAGCACCGCTGGGAATCGATCATCGACATCCGCACGGTGATCCGGGGCTCGCCCGCTGCTGCGGTGTGCGGTGGTCTTCCTGACCTGACGGCAGCCCGAGGACAATCGTCACCATGAAGCGCAGAGCGGTGCCGCAATGAAGCTCAGCGAGACGGATGCCCGTGAGCGGCTGGCATCCGCGCCCGTCGCCCGGCTGGCGACAGTCCGCGCCGACGCAAGTCCGCACATCGTTCCCGTCACGTTCGCGGTAGGGGGCGACCTCGTCTACACCTCGGTGGATCACAAGCCGAAGACCACGCGCGCGCTGCTGCGTCTGGACAACATCGCGAGGCATCCGCGGGTCGCGTTGCTTGCAGACCACTACAGCGACGATTGGGACGACCTGTGGTGGGTGCGCGTCGACGGGAACGCGACCGTCGTCGTGGATGCCGAAGAGACAGAGCATTCGATCGATGCGCTCGTCGAGCGGTACGAGCAGTATCGCGAGCGCCGTCCGGACGGACCGGTGATCGTGATCCACGTCGACCGCTGGAGCGGTTGGTCGAGCGCTTAGGCTGTGGTGCTTGGCGTTCCCGAATGTCACTATTTTGCAACGATGGCAAGGAAGTTGGCTGCTTTGGATTCACGGCGATTGCAACGATGCAACGTCTGTCGTATGGTGACTGCGGTGCCGCAGCCGGCAACCGCCATCGAAGACGATAGGAGACCCGACCGATGACCGTGCAAGGAAGAGCGCAATCCCGCCGGAAGACGCGAGTGGGCAGACGGGGCTTGGCGGCGGTAGCGCTGGCCACCGTGACCGTCCTCGGCCTGGCCGCGTGCTCGAGCGGTGGGACCTCTGGCGCTTCGGGCTCGACACCCAGCCCGACATCCACGACGACCGCCTCATGCTCGGCGAAGGCGACAAAATTGACGTTCTGGGGCTGGCCGGCAGGCTACGACCTCGCGGTCGAGCAGTTCAACAAAACGCATCCCGACATCTGTGTCGCTCTAGAGAATGCGGGAGCGACGACAGCCGAGTACACGAAGCTTACGGATGCGCTCAAGGCAGGCAACGGCGCGCCCGACATCGCGACGATCGAGTACTTCGAGCTCCCGTCGTTCGAGATCACGAACAGCCTCGTGGACCTGTCGAAGTACGGTCTCGCATCCGCCAAGGCAGACGAGGCGCCGGCAGCGTGGGGTCAGGTCACGCAGGGCTCGCACATCTATGCGATGCCTGTCGATCTGGGACCGATGGCGTTGTGGTACAACGAAGCGCAGTTCACCTCGGCAGGGATCCCGGTCCCGACGACGTGGGATGAGTTCGCGGCGGATGCCGCAACCCTGCACGCGAAGGATTCGTCGGCTGCCATCACGAACTTCGATCCAGAGAGCGCGCAGGATGTGCTGGCGCTCATGCAGCAGTACGGAGCATTCCCGTTCAGCTACAAGGGCGGTTCGAAGTTGGGCATCGACTTCACCGGTGACGCGCAGGAATCGTTCGCGACGTACTGGCAGAAGCTCATCGATGCAAAGGAGGTCACCACCGCGGCGGACTTCTCGCCGGCGCAGTGGGCCAATCTTGACAGCGGTGCAAACGCCGCACGGCTGAGCCCGGCATGGGGTCCTGTCGGCATGCAACTGAGCATCAAGAAGACCATAGGCGACTGGCGTGCCGCCCCTCTGCCGCAGCGAACCGCAGGCGGTACGGCCACTGGCAACTGGGGCGGTTCTACGCTCGCTGTGATCAAGGGCACTCCGCATGCGAAGCAGGCGGCCGAATTCGTCAAATGGTTCGGCGGATCCGACGCGTCATGGAAGATCCTCAGCGGAGACGTGGGAGGTGCCTTCCCGGGCTATCTGCCGCTGCTGAACGACAGTTCGTTCCAGCACCGCACGCTTCCGATCTCTGGAACGTCGACGCCGAACGTCGTGTTCGCACAGGCCGCGAAGAACATCGAAGCCGCCCAGTGGCCGCCGATCATGACGGCCGCTTTGACGCAGTGGACGTCGACCTTTGCGGGGGTGACGAAGGGAACGGAGACTCTCCAACAGGCCTTCACCACGTTCCAATCGCAGATGACGAAGTACGCGAAGTCTCAGGGCTTCACTGTCACCGGGTCCTGACCGCATGTCGCAAGACGTCATCAGTACACCTCGGATGAGCTCAGCAGGTTCGCCCGCCGTGCGGACATCTCCTTCGGGAGGTGGCCGCCGGCGGGCACGCCGTGCCGGCAAGGAGTGGGCGGGCGCGGTCTTCATCGCACCGCACATGTTGATGTTGGCACTCTTCATGCTCGTGCCCACCGTGTATGCGATCTGGTCGAGCTTGTTCACCACGAAGCTGGTGGGCGGAACCCAGTTTGCCGGGTTCGGCAACTACCTCACGATCCTGCAGTCCGGTCCCTTCTGGTCGGGCGTTGTCCGGGTGTTGGTCTTCGGCGTCATCCAAGTTCCGCTGACGATCGCTATCGCATTCGCCTTTGCTGCGCTGTTCGATGCGGGCGTGATTCGCGGGAGTAAGTTTTTCCGCACTGTCTATTTCATGCCGTTCGCTGTGCCCGGTGTGGTCGCTTCGGTGATGTGGTCGTTCCTGCTTCTCCCCGGGTTCGGGCCGTACACCGAGATTCTCTCCGCGCTGGGCCTGCGAAACGTCGACTTCTTCTCCAGCGGGCTGATCCTGCCGACAATCATGCTCATCGTCGTCTGGGAGTGGACGGGCTACAACATGACCATCCTGTACACCTCGCTGAAGTCGATTCCGCGGGAAGTCACCGAAGCGGCGATCGTGGAGGGCGCGTCGCTGTGGCGGATCATCACCCGGATCAAGTTGCCGATGGTGATGCCGTCGGTCGTCATGCTGGTGTTCCTGAACTCCGTCGGAGCTTTACAGCTGTTCACCGAGCCTTCGATCCTTGCCGCATTCCAACCACAGGCGGTTTCGTTCGGTTTCACGCCATCGCTGTTCGTGTACAACACCGCGATCGGAAGCGGTGAGTACGAGTTGGGAGCGGCCGCGGCCATCGTGCTTGCGCTGATCATCGGAGCGATCTCGGTCGCCGGGTTCGCCGTACGTCGTCGAAATGGGGAGTTCCGATGACCGCGAACGCAGAGCGAGTCCTATCTCACCGGCGCAGGCATTCAGTTCAAGCGGATCAGGTCCCGGTGCACCTCTACGGGCTCTCCCAGACGACCCGTGTTGTGCTCACAGCGATCGCGGTGTTGTTCGCGATCTTCGTGCTGGCACCCTTGGTGTGGCTACTCATCAACGCCACGAAGTCGCAGGCCGACATTTACTCGACGTTCGGATTCTGGTTCGGCGGCGACTTCCGACTCTGGAACAACATCCTTGCGCTCGGTCAGAACATCAGCGGCGCCGGGGTCTTCGCGCAATGGCTTGGGAACACGTTGCTGTATGCGGTCGGGGGAGCGATCGGCGCGACCGTTCTCTCGACGCTCGCCGGGTATGGCTTCGCGCGGTATCGGTTCCGAGGCGCGAATGCGATGTTCTTCCTCGTCATGGCCACTCTTCTCGTGCCCCTGACCTCGATCGCGTTGCCGCTGTTCCTCGTCTACTCGAAGGTCGGGTTGGTCAACTCGGTCTGGGGGATGATCCTGCCGAGCATGGTGTCGCCCGTCGGCATCTATCTGATGCGTACGTACATCGACGCATCCGTTCCCCGCGACCTTCTGGAGGCGGCGAGGCTCGACGGTGCAGGTGAGCTACGCATCTTTCTTCGAATGGTCGTGCCATTGTCGTTCCCCGGCATCATGACGGTGCTGCTGATCACGGTCGTCGCGGTGTGGAACAACTACTTTCTGCCGTTGATCATCTTCAGCAAGAACAGCCTCTACCCGCTCACGGTGGGGCTGGCCTCGCTCTCACAGGCGGCGGAGACCGGTTCGAAAGCGGAACTCGTTCCCGTCCTGATCACAGGTGGTCTGATCACTGTCATCCCCCTGATCGCACTCTTCCTGCTGCTCGAGCGCTACTTCCGTGGCGGGCTGCTTCAAGGCAGCACCACCGGGTGACGTGAAAGCGCAGAACCAAGACATACTGAACGTGCGGCATCGGCGATCGGTGCCGCAGCCGTCGTCATCCGTGGGGCAGAGGAGTCGTCGTTGAGCGGGCAACCCCGTCTGCGTGATGTGGCGGAACGCGCGGGCGTATCGATCCGCACCGTCTCCAATGTGGTGAACGGATACGCCCGGGTCTCGGATGACAAACGGGAGCGCGTCGAGCAGGCGGTCGCTGAGCTCGGGTACCGACCGAACGTGCTGGCGCGCAACCTGAAGAGAGGGCGCAGCGGCTTGCTCGCGTTGATCGTGCCCGAAATCGATGTCCCGTACTTCGCCGAGCTGGCTCGAGCGGTTGTCACAATCGCGCGAGAGTTCGGGTACACGGTCGTCATCGACCAGACCGACGGGCAGCCGGACCGAGAACGAGAACTCATCCAACGCGAGGGAATGGCCGCGCTTTTTGACGGGATCATCCTGAGTCCGCTCGCCCTTTCCCGCTCCGAGCTGCCCGAACGCGACCCCGGCCGGCCCCTGGTACTCCTCGGCGAGCGCATCGCGGGGAGCGAGTTCGACCACGTCGCCATCGACAACATCGCTGCGGCGCGGGAAGCGACCGAACACCTGCTCGCTCTCGGTCGTCGCCGTATCGCGGCCATAGGCGACCAGCCATACGAGACAGGTGAGACGGCACAGCTTCGCACCAACGGGTACGTGCAGGCCCATCGCGAACGGGGCATCCCCGTGGACGCTTCACTCATCATCCCGCGATCCACGTTCCACTTCTCCGACGGCGCGGACGCCATGACAGAACTGCTGAAGCATCCGGACGGGCCACCGGATGCCCTCTTCTGCTACAACGACCTCGTCGCCATTGGCGCGATGCGGGTCGCGCTTGCGGCGGGGCTCCGCGTACCCGACGAGATAGCCATCGTCGGGTTCGACGACATCGACGCCGCGCAGTTCCAGACACCATCATTGACGACGGTTGCACCGGACCGCGCCGCCATTGCACGCAAGGCGATCGAACGAGTGGCCGCGCTTTTCGAGGACGACGGAAGTCTCTCTCCGGAGGAGATCTTCGTCGAGCATCGACTGGTCATCCGCGAGAGCACGGTCGGAACCGCCGCAGCGTCGGCCGGCTCGAGCTGACGCTCGAGCCCGGCCGGACGCCATCCGTCACTGGGCGCGCGCCACGTCGACTGCGCCGCGCCCCACCACCGTGCCGTCGTGAACGAGGAACACGTGGAGGCGGCCGCTGCTCGCTTCTGGCGCGAGCACGGATCGGATGGCGACTGAAGGGCTGAAGCGGAACGGTTCCACATCCACCGATCCGACATATTCGGTGCCACTCGAGGGCTCCGTGGAGAATACCGATCCCCAGGCGACGAGCACGTCAATGCTCATCGACGCTGTCCCGTGGTGCGAGACGTGTACATCGAGCAAAACGCGCCCGTCTGCAGTCACGAGGTCCCGGCCCGGAGCCTCAGGTACGAGATCGAACACCGTGGCAGTCTCCGCATTCGCGTGACGCGGAAGGCGTCCGCCGTGATCCTTCATACTCCGGTCCGCGTAGACGACGCCCGCACTCTCATGCTCGATGTCGTTGAGCTCCGTCCACACCCAGCCGCCAATCGAGTCATAACGCCGGAGTTCCTGCGTCTGCCAGTGCAGGTTCCAGCCGCGATCCAGTGAGGTCCAGCCGCCCCCGAACTCGCTGTTGATGAACGGGATGTCTCGCGGGACCGGGCCCTCGACCATGAGCTGCTTCTGCACGATCTTGTCCACGGCGACGGCTACGGGAAACGTCGGGTTGTCGTCGGCCACGAGGTCGGCGACCTTGCTGGCCCAACCGGCTGGGTGTTCGTCGTACACATGCCAGTCGACGAGATCCGTGGCCAGGTGCGTCCAGCCCGAGTTGTCCACGACCGGACGCGTCGAATCCAAGCGGAGCAAGGTCGAACGCGCCGCGCGCACGGCATCCTGCTTCGCCGGGTCTTCGGGGAGCGCCCAGTCCAGACCCCATTCCTCGTTATAGAGTCCCCAGACGACAATGCTCGGGTGGTTGCCGTCACGGCGAACCATGGGCTCGATCTGGTCCTCGAAGGCCTCGACGGATGCAGCGCTGAACCGGCCCGTCGAGGCCGGCTCAGCCCACACCAGCATCCCCATCCGGTCTGCGTGGTGATGGAACCGAGGGTCCTCGAGTTTGAGGTGCTTGCGCACCATGTTGAAGCCGGCGTCTCGCGCGAGCTCGAGGTCACGGATGAAGGCGTCGTCGTCAGGCGCGGTAGCGCCTGTCGCCGGCCAGTAGCCCTGGTCCAGCACGCCGCGGAATGAGATCCGCTCGCCGTTCAGGTAGATGCCGCCATTCCGTGTCTCGATCTTCCGGAGTCCGGTGACGCCTTCCACGACGTCGGTGCCGTCAAGGGAATCGACGGTGACCGAGACCCGATAGAGGTGGGGCGCCGCCGGCGACCACAACTGCGGCGAAGGCAGCGTGAGCGTGAGTCCGGCGGCGAGGATAACGGCATCCACCTCGGCCTCCGCAAGCGGGGATCCGTTCTCCTTGGGCTCGTTGTCCACTCTGAGGCGAACTCGTGAAGCGCCGGCGGCGGTACCGAGAACCCGACCGGAGACGATGATGCCGTCGAGATCCGGGGTCGACCGCAGGGTGAGATCCGCGAGGTATGTCGCTGGCCGCGCTTCGAGCCAGACCGGCTGCCAGATCCCGCTAGTCGGAGTAAAGGCACAGCTGTCGTAGTCGTCTCGGGGAGTGCTGCGTTGCTTGCCGTGTGCGATGAACCGTTTGTCGTTGGGCGCGTACACCTCAACGATGACTTCGTGCTCCTCAGACGAAGCAAGCGACTCCGTGATGTCGAACTCGAAAGGAACGTAACCGCCACTATGAGACCCCACGGTGGTGCCGTCGACGTGCACCACGGCTTCGTGGTGCACGGCCCCGAAGTGCAAGACGATCCGGCTTCCCGACCACGTCGACGGGAGCGTGAAGACGCGCCGGTACTCGGCGCGTTCCAGCCAGTGTGCCTCGACACCGGAAGCGGAAGTTTCCCAGGAGAACGGCACCGTGATCGCTTCGGTCGATTCGCCACAGCCCTCCCGGCGGAACTGCCAGATCCCGTTCAGTGAGCGCCAGCTGTGGCTGCGATCGAACTGAGGTCGCGGATACTCCGGCCGCGGTCCCGAAGACGTTTCCATCGCGTGAAGCTCATCATCAACACTCGCAAGCGTGGTCGTCATCGTTCTTGTTCCTCCATGTGCTCGGGTGCCAACGGCTCATGGCGAAGCTACCAGTCGTCTTGCATCGTTGCAACGCCAGTCAAGCAGCCGATGGCCGCAACGAGCTAGGTGGATCGAAGCGCGGATGCGAGACGGGAATGCGGGAGCGCGTGACGCGCCACGCAAGGGGTGGCCAGACGCAGCCGACTCGTGAGATTCCTTGAGAATGCCGACCAACTCCCGACCCGCCGCGCTCGAGGTGTTCGCCCCGATCGACGACCGGCCCTTGCTGCTGGCCCTGCGTGCCCTCAAGCTCGGCGACCTCCTCGTGGCAGCCCCTGCGTTGAAGGGCCTCGCCCGCACGTTCGACGACCACGCGGTCGTGTTCGCGGGGCCCGCGTGGCTCGTGCCGATCGCGCGGCTCGTGCCGGGCATCCGCGCGCTGCTTCCGACCAAGGGACTCGACGACCCGCTCGCCATCGAGCCGGGTCTGGTCGACATCGCGGCCAACCTGCACGGCAACGGCCCGGAGAGTCGCGGACTGATCGCGGCGCTCAACGCGCGCGAGGTGATCCAGCACGCGCCCGGTGACGGAATGAAAGGTGTGATCCGACGGGACCCGAGGGAGCCGGAGTGGCTCGATGGCATCCACGAGCGCACACGGTGGGTGCGCCTGGTGAACGCGTTCGGAGTGGATGCCCGTGACACCGACGTAGGCATCCTCATCCCGTCTGCGCCCCCGCTCGCGTCCGACGCGGTGGTCATCCACGTCGGGGCGTTCTACGGCTCGCGGCAGTGGCCGGTCGACCGTTTCGCTGTCGTCGCGCGAGCACGAGCCGCGGAAGGCGACACCGTGGTGATCACCGGGGGAGAGGCGGACCGCGAGCGCGCCAGAGCCGTCGTGCGGGCATCCGGGCTCCCCGCCGAGGCGATGCTCGCCGGACGCCTCGCACTCGACGAACTGGCCGCGATGCTCGCCGACGCCCGCCTCGTGATCACCGCCGACACGGGCGCCGCGCACCTGGCATCCGCCTACGGCACTCCCTCAGTCGTGATCTTCGGGCCAGCACCGGTGGAGGAGTGGGGCCCGCCACCCGGACCGCACATCGCGCTCACGGATGCCTCGTTGCGGCGCGGCGAGACGTTCGCGTCGGAGCCCGACCCGGCGCTTCTCGCGGTGACGGCCGACGATGTGCTCGAGGCCGCGCAGCGGCTGGCGCAGCGGCTAACGCAACCCGCTGACGACGTCACGCGGCGAACCACTCCGCGCCGCCGAGCAGCGACCGGAGACGGGCGAGCGTCGAGGTGAGCAGGCGTGACACCTGCATCTGGGTCACGCCGATCTCCTGCGCGATCTCGGACTGGGTGCGCTCCTCGTAGAAGCGGCGGTAGATGATCAGGCGCTCGCGTGGCGGCAGCTCCCGGCACGCCCGCCGAAGCGACTGGACGCGTTCTGCCCGCTCGAGCGTCTGGTCGCCGGAATCGAGCAGGTCGCCGAACGGAGTGCGCTCGTCTGCGTTGGAGACCGGGGCATCCAGTGACACCGGATGCATCGCGCGGCTGCAGCCCATCGCCTCCTCGATGCGGTCAGCAGGCTGGCCGACATGCTCGGCGATCTCATCGCGGCTCGGGTCGCGCCCGAGCTGCTGGGCCATCCGCGGCACCTCGTGCTCCACGGTGCTCCGCAGCTCCTGCAGCGACCGAGGGGGCCGCACGAACCAGCAGTTGTCGCGGAAGTGCCGCTTGATCTCGCCGGCGATGGTGGGCACCGCGAACGAGGCGAAGTCGTCCGATCGCTCCGGATCGAAGCGCTCGGCGGCCTTCACGAGACCGAGGTAGGCGACCTGGCGCAGGTCGTCCGCATCTTGACGGCGTCCCGCGTAGCGGTGGGCGATCGCGTCGGCGAGCTGGAGGTGGTTCACGACGAGTTCGCGGCGTCCCAGGTGGGTGCTCTCGGCATCCTGCCGGCGGATGCTGCGGAATCGCTCGCGGCGACGCACACGTCGAGCCCAGTCGGATGCCTGGCGGAGGTCGCGGCGAACGCTGCGGCTGAGATGCTGCGGCGGCATGGTTCTCCTCGCTTCGCTTCATGGTGCTGGCGCACCGTTCTCTCACGGTGCTGAACGCACCGGGGGCGGTTTCGCTGTCGGCGGCGGGCGATCCGAACGACACTTCGAAGCAACCACCGCTGCGCTGGGGTATGAAGCGGTTGCGAAGAAGGAGAAGGAGGAGTAGCAGTGCGCGAACGCGCGACGTCCGTCTCCGGCGCCGGTCGGGCGCAGGTGGGTGTCAACCCCTTCAGGCGCCGTTCGCTTCCGTCGACCATCGGAGAATGGCCAGACGACCGGACGAGCGTCGCGACCCCACCCTGGTGCGCAACCAGCCGGCGCTGCGCAGTTCGACGGGACGGGTGTGGCTCGTCGTCGGTGCCATCATGGCGGCGATCTGCGTCTTCGTGCTGCTGCTGCAGCTTCGCAACAGCGTTCCGCTCGCGGTGCTCGGTGCCATCGTTGTGGCTGTGCTCTATGGGGCGATGGTGCTGGTGCGCGTGTTCCTCCCGCAGCCGCCGCGGCTCGTCGTCATGGCGTGCTTCTTCGCCGCGATCCCGGGCTGGACGATCGTGTGGCTGCTGCTGATCATCGCGCGCGTGCAGTGAGCGGTCCGTCTACCCCCCCGCCTCGCAGCCGGGGCTCCAGCTCGGCGACGAAGAAGTCGAAGAAACCGTCCGGATCCGGCCCCGCGTTCTGCAGCACGATGTGGTCGAAGCCCGCATCCAGGAACGGCCGGATCACCGCCAGGTGCCTCTCCACGTCCGGTCCGCACGCGAACTGCTCGCGAACATCCTCGACGCGTACGGTTCTGGATGCCGCCTCGAAGTTCACCGGGTTCGGCAGCTCGCTCATCACCTTCCACCCGCCGAGCGCCCATCTGCTCGTCTCGTGAGCGGCCTCCGCGGCTTCTTGCTCGGTGGGCGCCCACGCGAGCGGCACCTCGGCGAACCTCGGCCCGGTGCCACCGGCCGACCTGAAGCCCTCGACGATGGATGCCTTGGGCTCCACCGCGAACAGCCCGCCTCCCAGCTCCCCCGCGAGCGCGGCGGACATGCTGCCACTCGCCGCGACAGCGATCACCGGCGGCGTCTCGGGCAGGTCGAAGACGCGGGCGTCGTCGACCGTGTAGTACAGGCCGTCATAGCTGTGGTATCCGGGCTGCCACAGCATCGAGATGATCTCGATCGCCTCTCGCAGCCGGTCGTGTCGCTCGTGCACGCCGGGGAACGCTCCGATCACGTGCTCGTTCAGCCGTTCGCCGGCTCCGACGCCCAGCGTGAAACGTCCGCCGGAGAGCACCGCCAGCGTCGCGGCGGCCTGCGCGATGATCGCGGGATGGTAACGGAAGGTCGGACACGTCACGCCCGTCGCGAGACCCAGCGTCGTCGTGCGCGCCGCGATGGCGCCGAGCACGGTCCACGTGAACGGCGAGTGCCCTTGCTCTTCCACCCACGGGTGGTAGTGGTCGCTGATCTCCACGAAATCGAAGCCCGCCTCCTCGGCGCGCAACGCCTGGCGCACGAGCTCCTGAGGCCCGAACGCCTCGCTCGACAATTTGTATCCGATCTGCATGATGCTCCTTCGTGGTCGTGTGACTGGCCGTGTCGCCGTCTGCACGGCCTCAGATGGTCGCAACGGAGCCGCCGTCGACCCGGTAGTTCGATCCGACGACGAATGACGCGGCATCCGAGCAGAGGAAGACGATGACGGATGCCACCTCGTCGGGCTGGCCGCGCCGCTTCAGCTCGAGGAACGGCCGCTCGTCGTCGAGGAACGACCGGATCGCGCCGTCCACGCTCGTGCCCAGCTGCTCCGCGCGCTTGCGCATCATCGCGTCGGTCATCGGCGTGTGGATGAACGCCGGCGAGACCGCGTTCACGAGGAGTCCGTCCTCGGCGTATGCGCGCGACAGTCCCTTCGACAGTGCGAGGATGCCTGCTTTCGCGGCGCAGTAGGGGAGTTCGTTCGCGTACGGCTGCACGCCGTCCTCGGACGAGATGAACACCAGCCGGCCCCAGCCGCGGCGCAGGTCGGGCAGGAACTCCCGCGCGACGCGCACGGGACCGAGCAGATCGGTCTCGATCGTGTTGGTCCAGCCCGCGTCGTCGATCTCGTCGAAAGCGCCCTGGGCCCCGGTGATGCCGGCGGACTGCACCAGGATGTCGACCGGTCCGACGGTCTGCGCCGTGAGTTCGTGCAGCCGTGCGAGGTCATCCAGGTCAGTGATGTCCGCGGCGAATGCGTGCACGGTTCCGGGTGGGGCACCGAGGCGTTCTACCGCATCGTCGAGCTTCGCCTGTTCGAGGTCGGTGATGACGACCGTCGCGCCCTCGCGGAGGAGTGCGCGGGCGGTGTGCCATCCGATTCCCGAGTCGCCGCCAGTGACGAGTGCCTTTTTGCCTTCGATGCCGAGATCCATGCCTCGATACTCTCGGCGAGCATTCCCAGGCGTGAGCCCTTGCGGGCACGGCGGATGTCTGCACAATGCGCTAGATCACAATGCGCCTAGATCGTCGCCCGCGCCGCCGTGATGAAGATGGTCAGCGATGCGAAGAACACCTCGCCATATCTCGAGAGATGCCGCGGCTCTTGATACCTCTGGCATCTATGCCTAGGATACCTACTTATGGCGCACGATCGGATCAAGGGGAACCTCGACCTCCTGCTGCTCGCCGCGCTCGCCGCGGGACCGGCGCACGGGTACGAACTCGTGGCGAGCATCCGGGAACGCAGCGACGGCGAGTTCGTCCTGGCCGAGGGCACCGTCTACCCGGCGCTGCACAGCCTCGAATCACGCGGACTCATCACGAGCTCGTGGCAGGTCGTCGCCGGCCGGCGACGCCGCGTCTATGAACTCAGCAGGGCCGGACGCGACGCTCGCGACCAGCAAGCGGCCGATTGGCGTCGATTCGCCAGTGGCATGAACCGAGTGGTGGGAGATCCTTCATGACCAACGACCGTATCGACGGCTACCTCGACGACATGCTCGACCGCCTCGAGGGCACGGCGGCAGAGCGTCGCCGGATGCTCAGCGAAGCGGAGACGCACCTCCGCGACTCAGCCGACTCGTTCATGCGGGGCGGCATGGATGCCGACGCAGCGCAGTCCGCGGCGATCGCTGCGTTCGGCGATGCTCCGATGATCGCATCGGCGTCGAACCGTCGTCGGCCGGCCGAGTTGCTGGCCGCCTTCGTTCGAGCAGCGGCGCAGCTGGGCATGTACGGATTCGCTGCGATCGGCGTGGCCGCGCTCCTTACGCGCGGCCTGGCGCTCGTGACGTCCACGCAGTGGGTGTACGGCGCGCCCGCCGGCTACCGCTTCACGGCGGCCCAGTGTGCCCACTGGCTCGCCGTCCAGCCCGGTGCGACCGACTGTCACGTGGCTGCCGCGATGGAGAACTCCGACGACTCGTTCCTCTTCGTCCTCGCTGCGGCGATCATCGGACTGATCGTCGCGGGAGTCATCCTCGGAGCGATGCGGCTTGCTCGCCGGCGTCCTGTCCGCGCCGTGGCCCGGCTCCCGCGCAGCGTGGTCGCGGCCATCGGAGCGACCGCATTCCTGGGTGCCGGCGTTGCCCTCGTCGTTGCCGGCGCCGTGGGCGGCATCGCCGGCGGTGTGTGGGGACAGGGCGTGCTCTACACCGACGGAGTGGTGGCGCTGATCTTCGGCATCGTGTTCCTCGTCCGGTTCCTCCTCACCATCCGACCGGTGTCTGCAGCCGCGGCATGACTCGCGCTCTCACCGTCGTCCTCAGCGGCGTCGTCGGTGTCGCGCTCGGGGCCGTCAGCGGCCGGATCCTGTTCGGCGGCACCGCTTGGAACCTGATCCCGTGGGCGATCGTCGCGATCGCCATCGGAGTCGTCGCCGGCAACCTCCGGACGGCGCTGCTGGCATCCGCCATCTACGGATACCTGCTCGTGGCCGCGTTCCTCTATGCCGCGAACACAGGCGACACGCCCTTCGCGGGGCGGATCCTCTTCGCGCTCACCCTCGCTCTCGTCGGGCCCGTCTTCTCGATCGGGCTGACGGTGATCGCCCGTCTGGTCTACCTGCGGATTGGAAGGCGCCGACCCTCGAAGCGCTGACGTGCCGCCGGGCCATCCGGGGGCCAGGGGTCAGTCGGTGGGCATGGGCAGCTTGTCGTCGACCGTGCGCAGCACATAATCGAGCTCTTCTTGTGTGAAGGTGCCGGGGTGGCGCACCAGCACCTTTCCTGTCGGCGAGAGGATCACCGTGTAGGGCAGATCGGATGCCTCGAAACGTGCGGCCTGAGTTCCTTTGGCATCCGAGAGCACGGGGAAGGTCAGATGGTGTCGAGCGATCGCGGCCCTTCCCTCCACCGCGCTGTCGTCGACATCGACCCCCAGGAAGTCCACCGTTTTCCCGAGCGCTGCGTGCTCTGCCTCGGCGGCATCGAGTTGGCTGGCGCAGGCGGTGCAGGTGCTCGACCAGAAGTCCAGCACGGTGTACTCACCGTGGTCGGACGCGCTTGACGTCGTCCCAGTCTCAGCTGATGCGGCGTTGCCGCCGGCAGGTCCGAGCACGGGACCGCTGACGGGCGCCGGAGTGTCGCCGATCTCGGTGCCTCCGGGCAGCGCGGCCGGGAGATCCTTCCCTGCCACATGCGTTTGCTCGGAGCTGGGGAGGGCGTCGTTGGCGAGTACGGCGAGTCCGTGGGAGAAGGGGGCGGTGTCGGCATCCTGCGTGCCGAAGTCGGCGATATCGGCATCGGTGCCGTTCGGCTTGATGATGAAGATCTCGGTGCCGTGCGCGACCGACTTCGTCGCCGGATCGAGCTGGATGTTCACCCCGTACGCGTGGGCTGTGGCCGCAAGCTGCTTTGGTGTTCCGGTGCCGAAGTACCAATTGCCAAGGTGGCCGAGGCCATGCTGGTTCGTCCACGTCTGCACCGCCGCGGTCGATGGATAGTACGGGTTGGCGTTGATCGAGACGAACGCGATGTGTTTGCGGGCGTTCGCGCTGAGGTCGTTGTCGGCCGCGATCACGTCCTGTGCGAACAGGGCGCAGAGGTCGGCGCACTGATCGTCGTTGAAGGTCAGAACGATGACGTCTCCCTTGAATCGGGCGAGCGTCAGTGGACTGCCGTCTTGATTGGTGAGGTCGAACTCAGGGGCGCGGACGGTTCCATCGCTCGCGAGCGTATCCATGGAGAGCAGGTCAGCGGTCGGCTTGTTGATGCCCGGCCTGCCCTGGTAGTCGTTCTGCTTGGAGCCGTCGGCCGCCACTGGGGCGAACATGGCGACCGTGAGCACGCCCGCGAGGAGGACGACGAGCGTGACGGCCGCGGTCACGAGAAGCCAGCGTGTCTTCGTTCGTCGAGTCGGGGCAGAGCGCTCGGGTGGGCGGCTCGAGTCGCCGGGCGTCATCGACTGTTCCCTTCTGCCTCCGCACGATGGGGGCTGCGTTGGTGCTGTCCAGGATGCTTACTCGCCGTCGCCAGGGCGATCATGGCGCCGACCACGAGCGCCGTGCAGAGGACCGCGCTGGCCATCCACCAGGTATCCAGCCAGGACACGACAGCCGACTGCACCTGATCGACGCCGCCGATGACCGGCGCGATCAGGTCAGGCGCACCGAGCACATGCATCCAGTACGCGATGAGGTAGAGGCCGACGATGGTGCAGATTCCTCCAGCAATCCTGGGAAGCACTCGCGCCACGGGATGCAGCGCACGTAGCGTCGCTGGCCCGCTGAATGCACAGATCAGGGATGCGGCAGTAGCGAAAAGGCCCATGCCCAGCGCGTATGCCACGAACACGGCAACGCTCTGTACCGGCGTGGCGGTGGAGAGGGATGAGCCGACCGCGGCGATGAAGATAGGCAGTGAGCAGCTGAGGGACCCGACGGCGTACGCCGCGCCGAACCCGATCATCGTGACGGTGCCCGTGCCGGAACGGAACGAGAGCGCCGGAAGGTGCCAACCCGGCGCCTTGCCGATCATCGAGAGCACGCCGAGCACGAGGATGGCGGA
Source organism: Humibacter ginsengisoli (assembly GCF_054780095.1). Classification (NCBI taxonomy): domain Bacteria; kingdom Bacillati; phylum Actinomycetota; class Actinomycetes; order Micrococcales; family Microbacteriaceae; genus Humibacter; species Humibacter ginsengisoli. Next base: position 303,860 of record NZ_BAAGWZ010000011.1, on the reverse strand, counting down.
GCCGACGAGCAGCATGATCCAGGGCGCGAGGTCGGTCACGGCAAACGCGAGCGAGGATTCCACGACGCCGGCGACGCCGAACACCAAGACGAAGCCGAGTGAGAGACATCCACCGGAACGCAGTGCCGTGAGCAGGCGGACCGGCCACGGCCGGTCGACATCATCGAGGAAGACGGTCAGATAGGCCGGCAGGAGAGGGAGACCGCACGGGTTGATCAGCCCGGTCAGGCCGATCGTGAACGCGTAGGCGATGAGCGCCCCGCCGATCATCGCGCGCCATCATGCTGCGTGGAGACTTCGTCCCGTTGTGCAAGGGCGGCGAGGGAGGCGTTGTAGGCGTCCAGGTCGATGTCGCCGAACTTCTCCACCCGACGTGCTTGTCGTTTCGCCGAGCGGTCCTCGCTGCGCTGCCACTGCAGGAACAGCACGCCTAGTACCAGCAGCGTGGGGAGCTCGGTGAACGCCCAGGCGATGCCGCCGGCGGTCTGCTGATCCGACAGGGGAGTCGAGGTTGCCCACGGCAACGCGGTTGCGTAGTACTTCACCATGACGGTGGTCGCCATCATGAACACGATGCCGAAGAACGCGTGGAACGGCACTGTCGCGCTCAGCTCGGCGATCCGCAGCACCGGGCGGGAGAACGCTCCCATGACGCCGCCACCTCGGCGAGGTGAGGGGTCCACGCCCAGGATTCCCCAGAAGTACAGGCATCCGATGGCCAGGAAGTGAAAGAGCATCAGGTTGTGTCCCCACCAGGTGACCATCAGCCAGTCGATCAGCGGCGTGAAGTAGAGCACGTACAGGCTGAACAGGAAGAGCAGGACGGTCACCACAGGACTGGCCACGACAGTCGCGAAACGCGAGTGCAGGAAGAGGAGCAAGAGATGTCGCGGACTGCGCTTTCCTCCCGTGGCGGGCAACGCGCGAAGCATCAGCGTGACCGGTGCGCCCAGCATGAGCAGTATCGGCGTCACCATGCCGATCACCATGTGCTGCAGCATGTGGATGCTGAAGAAGTCCATGCCGTAGCCGTCGAACCCCGTCGCGGTCATCAGTTCGAGGGTGAAGACTCCGAGCATCCACCAGACGATGCGACCCTTCGGCCAGCCGTCGCCCCTCCTGTGCAGGACGAAGACTCCTGCGAGATAGGCGACCGCCAGAAGAACACCGATCACGGGGAAGATCGGGATCGGCTGCGGATGGAACGCGAACAGCCGAAGATACGTGAGCGGTTGGTGGGGCATCCACATCGGACCACTCATCGACATCGGCCCCATCGAGCCGGTGCCGCTCATGCCGCCGCCGTTCATCGAACCGCCGTCGGCGGTCGCCAACGTCGCGTGCGCGAGGGAGACCAGAACCGGGACGGATGCAGATGTCATCGATGAGCCTCCCAACCATCGCCACTTGCGCTTTTACAATAGTTGCACTTATACAAGCCCAGCAGTGGCGAAGCTGTGAGCGGGCGTCCGGGTGGGATAGTGGAGTGGCTCGCGCCGATTGCGGGCGAGGAAGGATGTCGATGCGATGACCCCGCCTGAGACACCCGCCGGAGACGATGATGTATCCGCGGTCCTCACCGCATCACGCGCCATGCTCGGTGTCATTGCGCGATCTTTCGCTGGCACCCTGGAGACGGTGACCCTTCCCCAGTTCAGGGTGCTCGTTCTGCTGAGTTCCCTCGGCCCGCAGCGCACCGGCATCCTCGCCGAGCGGCTCGGAGCCAACCTCTCCACGTTCAGTCGGTCGCTTGACCGGATGGTTGCCTCTGGCTGGGTGCGACGCGAGCAGAACCCGGGAAGCCGGCGCGAGGTGATCATCACGCTCACGCCCGAGGGGGAGAGCATCGTCAACGACGTCACGCAGCGCCGCCGGGAGGATTTTCGCCGCATCCTCGTCCAACTCACGCCCGCCCAGCGAAGGCAGGTCTTCGAGGCGTTCGACGTCTTCAACTCTGCCGCCGGCGAGCCGACGGTCGAAGACCTCCTGCCGCTCGGCCTCTGACCCACGCGCTGTGCAAACGCACCCGTGTGACGGACCTGGACCGCCGAGTGGTTCGTGATCCAGCCTTGGATCCGCCGGCCATCTGCCGGTCTCCTCCGTGCGCGGTCCGCGCCTACGGCAGCCCGACCCGGACATCACCATCGCGATCGGCGAGCGCATCAATCTCCTCACCCGTACCACGGCTGTGAGAGACGAGACACCTCGGTGAAGCGTGCCCTACTCCTCGCGGCCCCACCGGATCTCGCCGCCGCCGACGACCTCGAGGCCGTCCAGTTCGGCCATCGTCGAGGCATCCAGCACGATGTCGCCTACAGCGTTGTTCTCGTCGAGGTGCCGGGTGCTGGTCGTGCCAGGAATGAGCAGCGTGTTCGGCGTGCGCTGCAGCAGCCACGCCAGACCGATCTGTGACGGTGTGGCGCCCAAGCGTTCAGCGGCCGCGATCACGGCAGGCTGCTCGACGACCTTCGCAAGGCCGGGGAACGCGCTGCCGAGCGGGAAGTACGGCACCCACGCGATGCCCTCGTCCACGGTGAGACGGAGCATGTCGTCGAACTGCCGGTCGACGAGGCTGTAGGCGTTCTGCACGGCGGCGAGCCCGGCAGGCAGCGCATGCCGGAAGGTGTCGGTCGTCACGGCGCTCACACCGATCGCGGCGATCTCGCCCCCGTCGCGCAGCTCGATCAGCACGGCGAGCTGGTCGTCGAGCGGCACGTCCTGGTCGCCCTCGGCGCGCAGCCCGGGGCCGACCTCGGCGCGGCGCAGGTAGACGAGATCGAGACGATCGCGGTCCAGGGTGAGCAGATTGTTCCGGATGCTCGCCCGCAGCTGCTCGGGACGCTGCGCCAGCCGCAACGGGAACGGGCCGTCCGGGTCGCGTTCCGCGCCGATCTTGGTGGCGACGAACACGTCGTCGCGCTTGCCGACGACGCCTCGAATCACCTCGTTCACGAACCCTGGACCGTAGAAGTCGGCCGTGTCGACGTGGTTCACGCCGGCATCGAGGGCGTGCTGCAGAACGGATGCCGCGGCATCCGGGTCGACGTCGAGCCGCTCCAGCTGCATGGCGCCGTAGCCGATGCGGGCGACGGGTCGCCCGGCGAGGTCGTAGGTGCCGCCCAGCGAGGCGCGAACGGATGTGGAGTCGCTCATGGTTCTCCCTGCTTCAAGGGCCGCCCAGCGCTCCTGGTGCCAGGCGTGCTCGGCGGATAATGTGGGATGAAACGGAGGAAGCTCCGTTTACCAGAGAGCGTAACGGAGGGGCCTCCGCTTGTCTACTGCCGATGTTGAAACGTCCGCGCCCGAGCACGCGAACACGCCCGCACCCAAGCGCGACGAGCCGCCGAAGTTGCGCGCCGATGCGGCACGCAACCGCGCGCTGCTGCTCGACGCCGCCCGAGATGCGTTCGCCGAAGCGGACGGCGTCACGCCGGTCTCGCTCGAGGCCATCGCCCGGGCTGCCGGGGTCGGAATCGGAACGCTGTACCGCAACTTCCCCACCCGTGAGTCGCTGGTGGAGGCGTTGCACGGCAGTGAGCTCGACGAGGTCGTGGCATCCGCGGGGCCGCTTCTCGAGGGCCGCGCCGCGTTCGATGCGCTGCGCCTATGGCTGGTGCGCTACACGCGTTTCGTCGCCACCAAACAGGGCATGGCCGACGCGTTGCGCACGGCGATCGCCTCAGGCGCTATCCGCAAGAACGAGACGCGCGAGCGCATCACCGCGGCAGTGGGAACGCTTCTGGATGCCGGCGCCGCCGACGGCACGATCCGCCCGGATGTCGATCCGGGTGACCTTACCGCGATGCTCGTCGGCCTCTTCCTCGCGGCCGGCAACGCGAAAGACACCGCACGCGTCGGCCGCATGCTCGACCTGCTGATGGACGGCCTGCGCCCCCAGCGCTGACCCGACCAGCACCCCACCTCCGGTTCAAGTCGCGAAGTCGGTCGTTATGGAACTCCATAACGACCGACTTCGCGACTTGAACGGTCGGTGACCCTCGTGCGGCCGTCACGCCTCGCTCGTCAGCGCCTCCAACTCGGCGCGCAGCGAAGCGAGCTCGACGTCGCGGTCGACCTCATCCAGGGGCGTCGGCGCATCCGGTGTGTACTGCAGCGCGTGGTCCACGAGCGATGCGCTCACCTCGCGCCAGGCATCCTGCCGCGCCTTCTCGATCAGCCCCAGCAGGTACTCCTCTTCGCCGGCCTTCTGCCGCAGGGCCGACGCAGCCTCGGTGGCGACCATCAGCCGGTGACGCACGTTCGACTCGTCGCCGCGGCGGTAGTCGTGCACGTGCTGTGCCCGGCCGACGCGACCGATCGTGCGGGCGAGTTCATCGGTGAGCCGGTCCGAGGCATCCTGAGACTCGGCCGCGAGCTCTTCGAACGCGGCGGATGCCTGCGGCAGATACTCCTGCGCGTCGTACGCCCGCGGTGACACGACGGCGTCCACCGCAATCGCGTTCTTGAGGCGCAGCCGCACCGCGTACTCCGAGATCATCAGACCTTCGGTGACGGACTGGTCGACGGTCGCGCGTTCTTGCACCTCGACGGCGGCATCGTCGTACGGCTTGAGGATGCGCCGCTTGCGCCAGCGTGCGAACCAGCCCACGGCGTCTCCCTTCCGAGGGTTAAAGCTACCTGGACGACACTGCCGTTACGGTGGGCGAGTGGCAGGAACGACGGCGATCGAACGAGACCTCGAACTGGCCGACGGACACAGCATCCGTTTCTGGGACACCGGCGCTCCGGACGACGGCGGCACCGGCCTCACGCTGATCTGGCACCACGGGACTCCGCAGACGGGACGGCCCATCGAGCCGGTGGCCGATCCGGCTCTCGCGCGGGGCATCCGCGTCGTCTCGTGCGCCCGCGCGGGCTACTCGTTCACGGAACCTGTGCCGGGCCGCACCGTGCAGGATGCCGGCGCCGATGTGGTCGCCGTCGCCTCCGCGCTCGGGCTCGAGCGGTATGTCACGGCGGGAGCATCCGGCGGCGGTCCGCACGCGCTGGCGTGCGCGGCGCTCGACCCCGAACGCGTCGCCGGCGTGGTCACGCTCGCCGGCATCGCGCCGTACACGGATGCGTACGACTGGTTCGGCGGCATGGCATCGCCCGGCGGGCTGAAGGCGGCCCTCCGCGGTGGACGGGACGAGCGACGGCGCCACGGCGAGACGGCCGAGTTCGACATGGAGAGTTTCACCGATACCGACTGGGCCGCCCTCGAAGCGGAGTGGGGCCCGCTCGGCGCCGACGCAAATCGTGCTTCGGCCGAGGCGACTGTCGACGGGAGCCCGGCGTGGGGTGAGATCGACGACGACGTCGCCTTCACGACGCCATGGGGCTTCGACCTTTCGGCGGTGGGATGCCCGACCCTCGTCGTGCAGGGCGGTCGCGATCGTGTCGTTCCGCCTTCGCACGGCCAATGGCAGGCCGGGCACCTGCCTCGCGCCCAGTTCTGGCAGCGACCGAACGACGGTCACGTCTCCGTGCTGCGCGCCCTGCCCGTCGCTCTCGATTGGCTGCGCGACCTCTCACAGCGCTGAGCTTTCACCTTTCACTCAGGAATTGCCGGCATTCCCATACCTCACGTCGTTTAATCTCCATTACCGGGCTTTTCGTCGACGCCTGCTTGGTTGGACGGACGAAGCGGGATGACAGACTCAATCTGCCCGGAACGGATCACAGGCATCCACGACCCACAGCGAACACCCGAGCAGCGAACGACCGACGAAAGGCGGCGCACATGGCGGAACGGCGCGCGACCCGCGACGGCATCGGGCACACGCGTGCCGCGGCGCGCTCTGCGCGCGGTCCACGCGGCATTGCCCGGCACGGTCGTCTGCGCTCGCATCCGTGGGCCACGTTCGGCAAGGTCGTGGCGTCCGTCGTCGTCGTCGCGGTGGTCAGCGTGCTCGGCATCGCCGGCGTGGCCGCCGCGAACCTCGTGAGCGACACGAAGAAGTCGTTCCATCTGCATGGTGAAGGTGCCCAGGCGATCCCGAACATCGCCGCGCTCAAGGGCGGGGTGAACATCCTGGTGGCCGCCTCCGACACGCGAAGCGGTCAGGGCGACTCGTGGGGCACGCTCGACGACAGCTCGGGTGCCGGCAACAACGACGTGACGATGCTGCTGCACCTCTCCTCCGACCACACGCACGCGATCGTCGTGAGCTACCCGCGCGATCTGATGATCCCGATCCCGGCGTGCGGCAACAACGACGCTCAAGATCAGGCCCAGTTCAACACGACCCTGTCCGAGGGCGGGATGTCGTGCGTGGCCGACACGGTGACGAAGATGACCGGCATCCAGATCCCGTTCGCCGCCGAGATCACGTTCGAGGGCGTCGTCGCGATGTCGAACGCCGTCGGCGGGGTGCCGGTGTGCATCGGCGGAAACGGAATCGACGACCCGGACACCAGCCTCAATCTGCCGGCCGGCGAGGTGACCCTCGAGGGGCAGAACGCGGCCGAGTTCCTGCGCACCCGGCACGGCGTCGGCGACGGCTCGGACCTCGCCCGCATCAGCAACCAGCAGGTGTTCCTCTCCTCGCTGGTGCGCACGATCATGAGCAACGGCACGTTGGCGAATCCGGTGAAGGTCTGGGGCCTCGCGAAGGCCACCGTCAGCAACGTGCACCTCTCCGACAACCTGAACGCGGCCACTCTCTACCAGATCGCCATGGCGCTGAAGGGCTTGAACTGGAGCAACATCGCGTTCGTTCAGTACCCGACGGTGGAAGACCCGGATAATACGAACCGCGTCATCCCCGATGAGGATGCCGCTCAGACGCTCAACGACGCCATCGTCAACGACCAGTACATCCAGATCACCGGGGGCACCGGTGACGGGTCGGTGACGTCGTCCAGCCAGCCCGCACAGCAGCCGACGCCGAGCAGCACTCCATCGAGCGGCAAGTCGTCTGGCAAGAAGAGCACGGCCAGCGCAGCGCCCTCGTCGAGCTCGACGCCGGTGCCGCTCAGCAGCAACGTGCACGGTCAGACGGCCGCGACGCAGACGTGCTCGAACGGTGCAGGCTAGCGCCAGACGCAGCCTGCGCCTCGTTCAGGTCGCACTTTTCGTCGACCCGGCCGCACTCTTGCAACGAAAACTGCGACCCGAGCGGGTCAGTCGCCGTCGACGGATGCCGCCAGCGGCCCCCAGAAGTAGTCGAACGCCTCCTGCGGTCCGGCCATGAACCGCTGCGACATGACCACGCCGACGAGGTCCCTTGACGGATCGACGTACGCACTGGTGCCTGACCCTCCCGTCCAGCCCCAGCGCCCGGGCGCTGACCACGGGTGCGGTCTGCCGGTCTCGACGGACGTGCACCAGCCCCAGCCGACCCCTGGCCCGGCGAGCTGGGCGAGACCGAGCTGCTGGCCGGCATCCAGTTGCGAGGAGGTGGCCTGCGACACCAGCTCGGCGGGCACGATCTGGCCCTCTGCGATGGCGGTGAGGATGCTCACGAACTCCGGCACCGTCGACACGAGTCCGCCGCCGAGGCTCTCGAACGCGGGCTCCGACGAGAATGCGCGGTCGTACTCGGCGAATACCTCCAACCCTTCGCCGTTCACCCGGTACTGGCCAGGCAACCGCTCCTCAGTGAAGAAGCCGGTGCGTGAGAGCACGAGCGGGCCGGTGATCTCGCCGAGCAGCAGTTCGTGCAGCGGCTTGTCGCTGACGCGGGAGAGCAGGATGCCCAGCACATCCGAGCTGGTGTGGTACATCCAGCGCTCGCCTGGCTGGTACGCCAGAGGAAGCGCCGCGACGCGCTCGAGGTACTCATCCACTCCGAACGGCGGCGGCAGCGGTCCTACCGCGAACGGGCCCAGTTCGCGTGAGTACGGCGTGCTCTCGAACTGCAAGCCCATTCCGCTCGTGAACGTCAGCAGGTCGCGCACCGTGATCTCCCGCTCGGCGGGCACTGTGTCGTCGAGCTGTGCGTCGGGAGAGCGGAGCACGCGTCGATCCGCGAGTTCGGGCATCCACTCCGCGATCTCGTCGTCGAGCTCGAGCAGCCCGTCACCGATGAGCTGAGCCGTCAGCGCCATCCCGACGATCTTGCTCAGCGAGGCGATGCGGAACGGGGTGTTCTCGGTCATCGGCACGCGGCCGGCTTCGCCCGCGAAGTCGTACGTGCCGGCGGAGTAGAACTGCGTCTGGCCACGATGGCGCACGCCGGCGACGATGCCAGGGGCCCAGCCGGATGCGACGCGCTCGTCGAGCGAGCGCCACACGTTGTCGAGGTTGAGGGGCATTGGTCCACCTTGCCTGTCTCCCAAACGGGGGTCAAGCTTCGACTGGTTGTGACGGGCATCCGCCATAGCGACAGACCGTCGCGCTACACGGATCGGCAACCGCTGCAGATCATTCATGTGGCGGATGCTGATGGCTGTAGCGGATGCCGATAGCTGTGGCGCGCAACGTGCGGAGGGGACCACGCGGTCCGTTATGATGGTCGTCGTGTGTCCGCGCGGCGGCCGCACGAGGAGACGTCGCATAGTCAGGCCTAGTGCACCACCCTGCTAAGGTGGAGTCCCCGTAAGGGGACCGAGGGTTCAAATCCCTCCGTCTCCGCCATGGAGTTAGGTCCGGATCCGCGGAATGACGGGGGAATCGGGCCATTCGTGTGACTCGGGAGTCATCGTTTGGCCGCATTATGGCCGCAGCGGGACCGAGGCGGCTGTGTCTAGCGGCGATCAATACTCGGTCGTCGAGGTTTCGATGGCGTTCGATCGGTTGTGGTCGAGTGCTGTCGCTACGCGGTCGATGTCGTCGTTGAAGAGGTCGGCATAGACATCGAGTGTCATGGCGCACGCGTGGCCGAGCATTCGTTGTACGGCCTTCACATTGGCTCCGGCGGAGACTGCAAGCGACGCGGCCGTGTGCTCCAGTGTGCGTGGAACCGCGTCGTGCCCGACTGTGCGAAGAACGACACACCCATCCGAAACAAGGCCTCCAGCAACCACCCGCTAGCTGATACGGCTCGAACTTGGTGTGACGAGCTGCTCGGCCGTCTTCTCCTAGTTCGAGACCCGGAGTACCAAGTGCCTGACGAGCTGGTGGGTGATTAACGCAGCAGGGGGATGCGCTGTCGGATGACCTCGCGCAGAGTGCGGCTGTGCCGCCACTCGCGCACGGTCAAAGCGATGACGGCCAGGTCGAGAACCGTCAGCACAAGCACGCCGATCGAGAAGGTGATCACCAGATCCACCACTTGCACGATTGCCAGGACGATCAACGCGCTCACTGCCCATGGATACACGCGAGTGGACCCGGCAAACAGTGCGATCACGATGGCGAGTTTCACCACACCGTGGATCACTAGGTAGAGCCCGGCGACGAACAGTGCACTGTGACTGGTTCGCGCTGAGGCGTCCAGAATCAGGTTCGCGATCAGATCGTGCCGGTCTTCTGCGAGTTCGCCGGCCGTCACTGCTTGCGCCAGTTGCATCACCTGCAGGTGGGTGACGAATAGGGCTGGCACACCGAGCACCAACTCGGACAAGCCATCCAGCGCCTTAAGGAGTACGCCCAGGAGGAACGCCCAATCCAGGATCAGGCCTCGGTGGTTCGCAACCGAGCTACGGATGCCCATGACAGCGGGATCGCGAGATGCTTCCCACAATGGGCACAGCGAACGAAGTCCGGGCGGGCATTCTCTAACGATCGCCAGTGCAGAACGTAAGGCGGGAGCCGGGTGATGCCGCGGTGTGCGTGAGGGTTACGGCCCTTGGTCGTGGCAGAACTGTCGCTGACCATCAGATGACATGGCGTTTGGTTATCGGCCAGTTTTCGGCGCCGATTTCCGGTCGCACGAGACGGTCACGTCCGTCGTTCACCGGGTCGTTTCGCTCCCGCCAGGCGTCCGCAGCGGTGATGGGGACCGCTGCCCGGAGACCCGGCAGCATCCGCTGTCGAGCACGTTCCGGCGGTACACGCCCTGATACCCCCCCCAAACAGGGCGGATCGGGGTGAATTTGGGGTGAAAAGCTGCAATCGCTTTCCCAGGTAGGCCAAGCTTTTTGCTTGGTCCCTATGTGCGGACCACCCACCGGCGGCTTCGGGGCTCCCGGTGACGACCTGAGGTTCGGGGGGATCAGGTGCGACGGCAGCTGCGTAAAGACCGATCACGTTCAACCGAAAGGCTCGGTGCGCTGCCGCGGTGGCGGTCACCACGGCTGAGAATCGCCGCCACGATCGGTGCGCTGGCTTTGACGCTCGGCACCTTCGCGGCCACCACGGCACTGGTGCCTACCGCGGCCGCGTCAGCAGCGCCAGCCCCGGTCGGCTGCGGGTATGCCTCTAACGGTCCCTCCGCGTCGACGCTGTGCTGGCTCGACATGTCGTCCTACAGCGATAGCGCCGCACGCTCAGCAGGTGGTCAGGCGATGTCCGCAACGCTGCCCGGCGGGTACACGTTCTCGTACACGATCAAAACGTCCACCCCGGCCGGGGTAAATTCGATTCCGACACGGGCGACCACGGTCCCGACCTACAGCGGCGCCTACATGGGCAATCTGGCGTACGTGGGCACGCCGGGAAGTCCTGCTCTGGGCTATGACATCGGAACCGATGTCGGGGCCACGTACCAACTGAGCAACCTGGTGGTCAAGGACTCCTCTGGCGCGGTCGTGCACGGGTGGGGAATCGTCGCCGCGGACGCTGAAGCAACAGGTGTCAACACTGCCGGCCAGGAGTCCATGCTCTACAGTTCCGACGTCGCGCTGCGGCGCATCGACGTTCCCTCCGCAACCTACCCGGCGTGCACGGGCGGGTTGACCGGTGTGGGAACGACGAGTGTGATCTGCACCGGCGGTCCCGGAGGACCCAGCGGTGCGCTCGGGGCGCTTGCTCTGCAAGCGGACCAACCGTCTCAGATCACCGTCAGCACGCTCGATCCGGCTGGTGCTGAAGACGTCGCGTTCGCATTCGTCACCTCGAAGCTGACGCTGGACAAGGCCGTGAACGGCCGGATTAGCCCTTCGGACTCCTTCGACACGTCGATCACCTCGCCTGACGGAACGACGCTCGCCACCGCCACGACCGGCACAGCCAACACCTCGACGACCGGTGCGACGACGGTGCTCCCGTCGACGGCGGGACCCTTCACGCTGGCGGAACAGCCGACGACGGGCACGTCAACTCTGCTGAGCAACTACACGCAAAGCTGGGCGTGCACGAACGCCACCACCGGAAGCAGTACGGTGCTTCCCGCAGGTGGCGGGACCAGTGCAACGCTGACGCCGGCGCCGGGTGATGACATCACCTGCACCCTGACGAACACGGCGCTGCCAGCGACGATCGGGATCGTCAAGCACGCGGGCACCCCGGTGGATGTGAACGGCGACGGGATCACCGACGCAGGTGACACCATCCAGTACACGTTTACCGTGACGAACACCGGCCAACTGCCGTTGAGCAACATCGGTGTCACCGACCCCAAGGCGGGACCGGTCACCTGCCCACAGACCACGCTCGCGGTGGGCGCATCGGAGCTCTGCACGGCGGACGCTCCCTATCCGATCAGCGCGGACGACGCCAAGGCGGGGGCGGTGAACAACAGCGCAACAGCACACGGCACCGCTCCTGGCTCGAGCACCACGGTCACATCAGACCCGTCGACCACGACCACGCCCGTCACGCCGGCCGCGCCGGCGCTGACGCTGGTGAAGTCAGCAAACCCGTCGAATGCTGCCGCATATCAGCCGGGGCAGGTGATCACCTACAGCTTCGTGGTGACGAACACTGGCAACGTCCCGATGAACAATGTCCACGTGGTGGAGGACACGTTCACCGGGTCTAACGGAGCGCCGGATGCCACTTGCGCGTCCACGACGTTGGCGGTCGGGGCTCAGGAGGTGTGCACCGCGACCTACGCGTTGACGGTCGCGGATGTGAACGCGGGCTCGCTCACGAACACGGCCCGGGCGCACGGTACTGGACAGGGTTCGGACACGGATGTGCCTTCCGGCACCTCGACGGTGACGATTCCGGAGACCCCGGCGCCGGGTATCACCGTGGTGAAGACGGCGAACCCGACGGCCGTGACTAAGGCTGGTCAGACGGTGACGTATTCGTTTGTGGTGACCAACACCGGTAACGTCACCCTGGCGGTCCCGGACGGTGCGGTGCAGGACACGAACTTCTCCGGCACCGGCACCCTGTCACCGATCAGCTGCCCGGAGACGTCATTGGTGGCCGGTCAGGTGGAGACCTGCACCGCCACGTACACGGTGACCCAGGCGGATGTGAACGTGGGCACGATCACCAACGGTGCGTCGGTGACCGGAACCCCGCCGGGTGGGGGCACCATCGTGTCGCCGCCGTCCCCGCCGGCGACGGTCACGATCGACCGCACCCCGGCACTGACCGTGGTGAAGACCGCGAACGTTCAGGCAGCCGAGGTCGGGCAGACCATCACCTACACGTTCACGGTGACCAACACCGGCAACGTGACGATCATGAACCCGACCGTGGCGGACACGAACTTCTCCGGCAACCCGGCCAACCTGTCCGCACTGAGCTGCCCCGCGAATGTCGTGTTGCAGCCGGGTGAGGACACCACCTGCACCGCCACGTATACGGTGACGCAGGCGGACGTCGACGCCGGTCAGATCACCAACGCGGCCACCGCGACGGGTACTCCGCCGGAGGGTGTGACCCCGCCGACGGCGGATGCGCCGCCGGTGGTCGTGACCACCAACCCGCATCCCGCGCTGTCGTTGGTGAAGACCGCGAGCACTCAGCAGGCCACAACCGTGGGCCAGGTGATCACCTACACGTTCGCGGTGACCAACACCGGCAACGTGGACGTGAAGAACCCGAAGGTGAACGAGGGCACCTTCACCGGGCACGGCACCCTGTCCGCGGTGACCTGCACCGGTGACAGCGTTCTCCCACCCGGTCAAAGCATCAGCTGCACCGCCACCTACACGGTTGTTGCGGCCGACCTCGCCGCTGGGGGCACTCTGTCCAACACGGCGACCGTCACCGGCACCCTCCCTGGCGGCGATCTGCTGACCTCGGACCCGTCGACCGCCAAGGTGGCGGAAGTCGCCCCGGTCACGCCGGCGGCGGCACTGGCCTCCACCGGTAGTGACACCTGGAGCGCAGGGCTCGTCGGTTTCGGACTCCTGATGCTCGGCCTGCTCGCCGCAGCCGCAGCCTGGATCCAGCGCCGGCACCGCAACCCGGAAAGCGACAGCTAACCCGCCAGTGACCCTTCGATGGCGTCGACGCTCATCGTCGGCCACACCGAAGAGCAAGAGACGCCGAGGCCCGGTCTACGCAGCGCCTCTGACGTAGACCGGGCCTCCGGCATGCAAACATTGCAACGCGCTGTCATATCGTTTGGTTAACGGTCAGTTTTCGGAGCGCCGAATTCCGATGCGCACGAGACATTGATGGCCCGCACAGCGAGACCGCAGGCAGGGCGGTGAGGCGCTTGCTGTAGAACCTTGGCCGTGATGGACCGGCCGCAGTGTGCACGAACTGGAGCGACTTGCACGGAGTGGCACGGCAGCACGGAACCATTCGGGTACGAAGAGCGACAGTTGCTCACCGTGCTCGACGATCTCGAGCTCAACAGTGTGGTGTCGGACGCACTAGCCACTTTGAGACGGAGCGCCACAAGTGGCTAAATCAGCGCGGCCCCGAACAGGGGGAATTGGGGTGAATTTTGGGGTGAATTTTGGGGTGAAACGTTTGTAATCGCTTTCCCAAGTAGACCAAGATCCTTGTCTGGTCCCTGTATTGCGGACCGTATTCCAGCACTGGCGGCTTCGGGGCCCCGGTGACGACCTGAGGTTCGGGGGGTCAGGTGCGACAGTTGCGCGGCGAGCAGTCCAGTTCCACGGCGGGATGGGGTGTGCTCCCGCGGTTGCGACCACGTCGACTCCACATGATCGCGGGGATAGGGGCGTTGGCCCTTCTCGGCTCGACCGTGGCGATGACGACCGTGGGTGCGGCTCCCGCGCATGCCGCGGCGGGTGACCCGTTTCCGGCAGCGGACCCGCTGGTGTTCGTGGCACAAGGCGGTCCGACTGCGTTGTTCGAAGCGGTGACTGATTCCTCGGGCGCGGTGTCGTTTCAGCCGGAGGGTGGCCCGTCCGCGGTCAGCTATAACGCGATCTCGTACAACACCGCGGACAACTACTTGTACGGCATCGTGAGCGTGGGTGATGCGTCGATCCCCACGAACTCCTTGATTCGAATCGGGCAAGGCGGCGCCGTCACGAGGGTCGGCTCATCCGTGTACAACCAGGCGCCGCCTTGGAATATCGGCGCCTTCGGCGCAGACGGGTTGTACTACATCGCCGCCTCTACCTCCGTCAACACGGTCATGCTGGGCTTGAACCCGACGACCGGTGCCGTCTCACGCACGGTCACCCTGTCAGCCCCGATCGGCGTGTCCGACATGACATACGCGAACGGCTACTTCTGGGGAGTCACTCAGGGCACGACCACGAACTACGTGCGGGTGGACCCCTCGACCGGGGTGGTATCAACCTTCCCCGCCCCCCTTCCGGCAGGGACATATGGGGCGGCGTGGACGTTCGGCAACGGCAACCTCGGGTTCTCCGAGAACGCGAGCGGGACGGTTACCCAGGTGGCTGTGACGAATCCGGCAGCTGCGACTCCGACCTTCAGCGTCGTGGCCACCAGTCCGGGGCCGTCGAGCGGCAACAACGATGGCGCCGCATCGCCGGGTGAGCCGACCGACCTGTCGATCGTGAAGACCGGTCCGCAGGCATTGGTACCCGGGACGACGGTGACCTACCACCTGACGGTGACGAACAACGGGCCGGGCAACTCGAGCGGGTTCACGGTGAATGACACGGTGCCGGCGCCGCTGACGAACGTCGCCTCGCCGGATGCCGCCTGCACGGTGACCGGGAATGACGTGCGTTGTGTTGGCGGTCGAACCCTCGCCGGCGACTCGGTGACCTATACGATCACGGCCGACGTACCCGCCTCCGGCGCGACCGGAGCGGTCGCCAACTCCGCGACCGTCACCTCGAACGAGCAGGACCCGACACCGGGCAACAACACGTCGACGACGACGGCTGAGCCGGCCGGACTCTCCGTGGTCAAGCACGCCGGCACTCCCGTGGACGTGAACGGTGACGGACTTACCGACGCAGGCGACACCATCCAGTACACATTCGACGTAACGAACACCGGCAGCGTTCCGTTGACCGGGGTGGGGGTCAGCGATCCGAAGGTGGGATCGGTCACCTGTGCTCAGACCACACTCGCCCCCGGCGCCGCCACGACCTGCTCGGCGGACAAGGTCTACACGATCACGACTGATGATGTCACCGCCGGTGCGGTGAAGAACTCGGCGACCGCCTCCGGTACGACGCCGGACAACACCCCGATCACTTCGGGCCCGTCGACGACGTCGACGCCGACCACCGCTCCCGCGCCGGGCATCACGGTGGTGAAGTCGGCTGACCCCTCCGACGCGGGCAGCTTCACGCCCGGGCAGACGGTCACCTACCACTTCACTGTGACGAACACCGGGAACGTTCCGCTGAACGACGTCCACGTCGTAGAGGGTGCGTTCACCGGTACCGGAACGATGTCCAACCCGCCGGACTGCCCGAGCACCACACTGGTGCCGAACGCGCAGGAGGTCTGTAGTGCGACGTACGTGCTCACGCCGGACGATGTGAACGCTGGATCGGTCACCAACACGGCGACCACTGAAGGCACTCCGGCCGGATCGGACACCCCGATCACCTCCACCCCGTCGACGGTGACTGTCCCCACTCCGGCGGTCCCGGGCATCACCGTGGTGAAGTCCGCGAATCCGACCACCGTGACCGCGGCGGATCAGACGGTGACGTACTCGTTCGTGGTGACCAACACCGGCAACGTCACCTTGACCGGCGTCGGGGTGACGGACACCGACTTCTCCGGCACCGGTGCGTTCCCGCAGGTCACCTGCCCGACCACCACCCTGGTCGCCGGCCAGGTGGAGACCTGCACCGCGACCTACACGGTGACCCAGGCCGACGTGGACGCGGGCACGCTGACGAACACGGCCGGCGTGGTCGGTACTCCGCCGGACGGTACCCCGCTGACTCCGGTGCCGTCGAACCCGGTCACCGTGACCATTCCGGCCTCCCCGGGACTGTCGATCGTGAAGACCGCGGACGTTCAGGCGGCTGCGGTGGGTGAGAAGATCACTTACACCTTCATGGTGACCAACACCGGGAACGTGACGATCACCGATCCGCAGGTGACCGACACCGGGTTCACCGGCCACGGCACCCTGTCCGCGATCGTGTGCCCCACCGGCCCGATCACGCTGGCTCCGGGCCAGATCGAGACCTGCACCGCCACCTATACCGTGGTGCAGGCAGACATCGACGCCGGTTCGATCAGCAACGCTGCCACCGTGACCGGGAACCCGCCGCATGGCGACCCGGTGCCGCCGGTGACCTCCACGCCTGTGGTGGTGCCGACCAACCCGCACCCGGCGCTGTCGTTGGTGAAGACCGCCAGTAGTCAACAGGCCACCACGGTTGGCCAGGTGATCACCTACACGTTCGCGGTGACCAACACCGGGAACGTGGACATCACCGACCCGAAGGTGAACGAAGGCAGCTTCACCGGGCACGGCAAGCTGTCCGCCGTGACTTGCCCCTCCGAAAACAGCACGCTGGCCCCGGGCCAGGAGATCGACTGCACCGCCACCTACACGGTGGTCGCCGCCGACCTCGCCGATGGTGGCACCCTTTCCAACACGGCCACCGTCATCGGCACCACGCCCGGTGGTGACCCGATAACTTCCGACCCGTCCACGGCGAAGGTGACCGAGGTGGCGCCAGCTGCACCGGCAGGATTGGCCTCGACCGGTAGTGACACCTGGAGCGCAGGGCTCGTCGGTTTCGGACTCTTGATGCTCGGCCTGCTCGCCGCAGCCGCAGCCTGGATCCAGCGCCGGCACCGCAACCCGGAAAGCGACAGCTAACCAGTGACCCTTCGATGGGGTCGACCCTCATAGTCGGCCCCACCGAAGAGCAAGAGACGCCGAGGCCCGGTCTACGCAGCCCCTCTGATGTAGACCCCGGGCCTCCGGCACGCAAACGTTCGCAACGCGCCGCATATCGTTTCGTTGTCGGCCAATGCGGCGCCTGTCAGCGAGAGCCTGAAATGAGATGTCCCGATTCCGGCAGTTGCTCGGCCTTGAAACCCCACGCGTCTACCTCCGGATTGACGACCTCGACAAGCGGTCGCGCATAGCCGTCTGGAATCGGCTGCTGCCGCTCTATGGCTCGGCAGCCGAGGGTGATTGGCCGCCGAGCCGTGCCAATGTGGCTACTGATGCTGAAGCGATGGAACTCTGGAGTGCTTTCTACTCAGAGTCCCGCGACGAATACAGGTATCACCAGGTCCGGCCGCCGATCAAGGAAGACGTTATTGAGGGGCAGATGCCAGCCCCCTCGACGTGATCGACGCCTTCATTCTTGGGCCCGCTGGGCCTAACCGAAACTGTCACCTACCCGTGCAGCAGTCCCCCGTGACAACCGCGAGGTTCGGTGTCGGGCTTTATGCAGAAGGCGGCCACAGCGACCCGTTCGAGACGCTGACACGTACGTGGCAAGCAGTGCGCGCGCTCCCGCGGAACACGACGTCGTGCACGGGGTCGGTGCGGGGATCTCGTGGAAGACCCGGAGAGCGCGTTCGGACACGTGAACGCGGACGTGCTCTAGCACTCACCCTGGTTCGTTCAAGGGACTTCGTCGATGTGATCGTGAACGGCCCGTGGGGCGAGTAGCGCTGGTTCCTCGGGCGCGTAGGGAAGGTGACCGGAGCGGCTCCCTCACGGGAACCGGCTCCGGCCACTCCGCCGCAGGTTCGCTCAGGACTGGATGTCTGAGAACAATCCGGTGAACGAGGTGCCTGTGCCGGCCAGGCGCTGGAAGAACTCGCCGGCGACCGGGGCGGCAACGGCCGCGGACGCGTCGTCGTAACTGTCGAAGTAGAGATCGAGGGTGCGGTGTGCCGGGGTGGGTGTACCGTCTTCCTTCCGCCAGACCTTGGCGGCCTCCAGTCGGCGCAGACCCGGGAGCCGACGGGCGGATGACTCGATCTCGTTGTAGGCGTCCTCGAACGCTGCGGCGTCGGATGGGTTGTCGATGATGAAGGTGATCTTGGTGGGCATGCGGTGCTCCTTCATTGTCGGTTGCTCGTGACGAGCTGATTGCTGCGGGTCTAGTGGCATCGGTAGGCGGTCATCGGTCGCTCAGCCTGGCGGAACGGCGGAGGCGGATGGCCGACACCAGGAAGAACACACCGCCCAGCGTCGCGTAGCCCGCGAGACCCAGCAACGAGGCGGAGCTTCCGTCGGACTGCAAGGCGAACGCCGTGCCGGCGAGGACGGATATCCCGCCGCTCAGGATCATCGGCCACTGGCCCCGTAGTGCGCGTCGCGAGATTGCCACGATGAGCTGCACGGCTCCGGCCGCGATCGCCCATAGTCCCCAGACAAGGAGCACCGCCGGCCGGCCGGATGCAGCTGCGAATGCCAGGCCGATGGCCGCGAGGGTGCTGAGCGTCATGTTCACGTACAGGAGACCGGACGACCGCGTGCCGCGGGATGCCCGCCGATCGATGATCGCGGCAGCGACGTCGAACGCCGGATAGACCACGACCAGCGTGGCGCTCAGTGGCGTGATGGCAGTTGCCGTCAAGGCGATGACGATCGCCCAGGCGATGGCGAAGCCGAACCTGACGAAGTACAGGGTGCGCAGCGACGAGGCGATCGACGTGGGTGGCGCCTCTGGCGTTGTTGTGGTCATGCCGCTCCGTTCATAGATGAGGAATGTAGAATGACTAGTCACTCTACATGAGTTCACCGTAGCCACAGTGGCGCCCGTGACGCAAGCGGCTCGAAAGGAAGTACTTATGATCGAGAGCGTGAAGACGTCGATGAGGGTCCTGCTCATCGACGCCGCGACCGAGTTGTTCTACGCGGAGGGCCTCCGCGCCGTGAGCGTCGACAAGGTCATCGAGCGGGCTGGAACGACCAAAGTCACCTTCTACCGTCAGTTCAAGAGCAAGGACGACCTGGTCGTGGCGCATCTCGAGCTTCGCGCGCAACAGGAACGCGAGGGCATCAGCGGTGCGATCGCGGCCGGGAAGGGCGATCCCGACCGCATCTTCCAGCTCATTTCCGAGGCGCTCGGTACGCTCGCCTGCCTGCAGGGTTTTCGCGGATGCCCTTTCATCAATGCAGCAGCCGAGTACCCGGACCCGGAGAGCTCCGTGCGCAGAGCGGTCGACGAACACCGAGCCTGGTGCAAGGAGACATTCCGCGCGATCGTCGAACCGCTCGAGCTCGAGGATGCCGACGGAGTCGCGGACGACCTCATGCTCATTCGCGATGGAGCGATGGTTGCCGGCTACCTCGATGACCCGAAGCGGGTTGCCGCGTCATTCCTTCGCAGCGCACGGGCGTTGACCCGCCGCGATGTGGATCACGCCACGGTCTGATCGCTGAGGAGCGCACATGACAGGGGTCGAGCACTGGGTCAGGTGGGCGCGCTCGTGTCGGCCCAGTCGCAGAACGGGCTACATCACCTTGCCGGTGTACGCCGGCGTGCCGTCTTCATTGCGCACGATCAGTCCTCGTCGTCCGTTGGCCTCGGCCTGCATCAGAGCGATCCACTCGCGGTTCATCGAAGGCACCCGGGAACCGGTGTACTTGAAGTAGACGGGTGAGCTCGGATGCATCCACATCGACTCCCGGCTGGTGCTGTTCTGCGACTTCTCGAGCCAGGACATGAGGAACGATTCCCGACGCCGGAACTTGTTCACGATGACGAATTCGAGATGGGTCAGGAGGCGATCGTCGAACTCGACCTCCTGGGGCCCGTAGATCAGGACTCCCACTCGCCGGCCTTCTCGCAGGTGTGTGGCGTCGCGTCGTGTGCTTCGGAGGAAGGAAGACACGCAGCCCGGTTGCGGAGTTCGACGACGATCTGTTGCTCTCTCTGCGTGATGAACCTCGCTGCGTACGTACCGTCGGCGGTGACGGCATGTCTGGCTGCCAGCTCTTCGACAGCGGCGAGTTCGAGAATGAGTTCTCGGATCGAAAGGTCTCTCAAGGGGCGCTTCGGGTCGCCGGGGACATCGTCGATCATGGTTTCCTCTTCGGCGCGGGTCTGGACGCCACGATTCACGCTACGGATCGCAGGGGATGCAAAAACCACCCCTAGGGGTGGACTTGTGATCATTACGCTGGATGCATGCCTGTCACGCTCGCGATCGTCAACGACTACGAGGTCGTGGTCCGAGGACTCGCCTCGATGCTCGGCGCCTACGAGTCGCGCGTGCGCGTTGTGGAGCTCGACATGGAGCACCGAGTCAACTCACCGGTCGACATCGCCCTTTACGACACCTTCGCGGCGCCGCAGGGCGACCGGGAGAAACTCCGTGACCTGGCCGCCAATCCGATGGTCGGGAAGGCCGTCGTCTACTCCTGGAACATGGACCCCGCGCTCGTCACCGCCGCGCTGGCGAACGGGGCGCAGGGCTACATCTCCAAGAGCCTGCCCGCAGGGGCACTGGTCGCCGCTCTCGAAGAAATCAACCAAGGTGTGGAGCAGGTTTACGACGCGCCGGGGCGAAGCCTGCATTCGGCAGGGGACTGGCCCGGACGCCAAGAGGGTCTGACACAGCGAGAGGCAGAGGTGCTGGCGTTGATCGCGCAGGGGCTCACGAACGTGGAGATCGCCGACCGCGCGCACCTGTCGATCAACTCGATCAAGACCTACATCCGTAGCTGCTACCGGCGGATCGGCGTCGAAAGCCGCACCCAGGCCGTGCTCTGGGGCATCGCGCACGGATTCCAGCCCGACCATGCGGCGATCATCCGAGTAGAACCCCAGGCGCAGGAGAGGAACCGCTGACTTTCGCGCGACCGGCCGAGTCCGCCGTTCGAGCCGTTCGGGTCGATTCCACGGTGAGGCGATTCGCGTCTCAGCCCGAAGCCGGCTGAGCGGCCAGTCGCCGGACGGCGGCGATCGGGATCGGCAGCCACGACGGGCGGTTGCGCGCCTCGTAGACCGCCTCGTAGAGCGCCTTGTCGAGCTCGAACGCGTCGAGCAGCACGCCGTCGCGCCGTGGTTCGCGCCCGGAGCGTTCGCTGTATCCCTCGAGGAAGGCGTCTCGGCAGCGCTTAGCCCAATCGCGAACCCCGTCCGTGGTCTCGCGTGAGCCGGCGACATAGTCGAAGCTCCGCAGCATGCCCGCGACGTCGCGCAGGGGCACGTCGGGCAGCGAACGCGTGGAGAGCGGCCGCATCGGCTCACCCTCGAAATCGATGATCGCCCACCGGCCCCCCGGCGTGGCGAGGATCTGGCCGAGGTGCAGGTCGCCATGGATGCGCTGCAGCCGCGGCCACAATGCGCTGCGCGCTCTCGCGTACCGACTCTCGATCGCATCACGCAGAGTGGCCAGCTCGGGCAACTCGCGCACCGCGGAATCGAGCCTTTCCTGCCAGGCCCCGACGATCGCGGCGATATCGTCGTGGCCGGCTTCCTTGGTGGGGAGCGCCGATGCGAGCACCGAGTGCACCTCGGCGACCGCCGATCCCATCCCGCGGGCGTTCGAGGTGAAGTCTTCTCCCGCCTCCGCTGCAGCCAGAGCGAGCTGCCAGGCGTCGCCGGCGCCGGCGAGGAACTCCTGAGCGAAAGCCAGATGCCCGCGCGCACGGCCGGACGCGCGTCCGGCGTCGGGCCATTCGCCCATCACGCTGCCGAAGACCGGGGGAACGGACTGAGAACCGGCGGCGAACAGCGCCGATTGCAGGACGACATCCGGATTCTCGCCGTGGTGAATCGACCGGAAGATCTTGCAGATGAGCTGCCGTTGCCCGGCGCCGTCGTCGACCGTGAAGACGATCGATGTGTTCGACTGCTCGCCGCTCAGCACCCGGGAACCCAGCAGGCGCAGCTCGGCCGGTCGGCGGTCGTTCTCGTCGTCGGCCCTGCGCACTCTCGCGCCGTACGCGGAAACGCGTTCGTCGCCGACCCGGGTCTCGTCTGCGACCAGTTGCAGGAGCATCTCGGTGAACGCGGGATCGTGCGTCGCGTCGTACGCATAGACGATTCGACCGTCGGATGAGATCAGCTCGCCGATGTAGGCCGGGGCGGGAGAGCCGTGTGCCGCAGCGCGGTAGACAATGGGGACCTGGTAGAGGGCGCCGCGTTGCTCATCCTCGTCCAGCACGAGGTGCGTGACGATGCGCCGCTCGTCGTTCGCCGACCATTCCAGAGACGCGAGCAGGCGCAGGCGGGGCACCGCGCCCTTGCCGCCGAACCAGCGCTGCCGGATGATCCAGTCGGAGACCGCCTCGCCGAGTTCGACATCCGCCCCCATGATCCTGACCATAGCCCGGCGCGTCGCGGCGAGGCTCAAAGGGCCTTAGGGGTTGCGTGGGAGCGAAACAACCCATAGACCCGCCGTGCCGTGTCGCCGCAGAATGGGCGAGTGCCGCCCGCTCGCTCCCGCCCCTATCCGCTCGGCGTCTCCCTTGTTCCGGGAGGCGCCAATGTCGCTGTGTACTCCGAAACGGCGACGCTCGTCGAGGTGTGCGTCTTCGACGGCGCTGAGGAGACGCGCTTCGCCCTGCACGGCCATACCGGCCACGTCTTCCACGGCGTGATCGAGGGCATGGAGGCCGGAACCCGCTACGGCCTGCGCGTGCACGGCGAGTGGGATCCCGCTCGCGGACTTCGTCACAATCCGAGCAAGCTGCTGCTCGACCCATACGCGAACGCCATAGAGGGGCACTACGACTGGGGTCCGAGCGTGTTCGGGCACAAGCTCGACGACCCGTCGCTGCCGGATGAGACGGACGACGCGTCCTCCGTTCCGCGGTGCGTCGTCATCGATCCGCGCTTCGACTGGTCCGATGACGTGTCGCCTAGCACACCCCTGTCGGAGACGGTGATCTACGAGACGCACGTGAAGGGATTCACGAAGCTGCATCCCGAGGTGCCGGAGGAGCTGCGCGGCACGTATGCGGGGCTCGGGCATCCTGCCGCGATCGAGCATCTGACGAAGCTCGGCGTGACCGCTGTCGAGTTGCTGCCTGTGCACCAGTACGTGCAAGACAGCCACCTTCTCGAGAAGGGGCTCAGCAACTACTGGGGCTACAACTCGATCGGGTACCTCGCTCCGCACGGTGGGTATTCCTCCGGAGGCGACGGCGGGGCGCAGGTCGACGAGTTCAAGTGGATGGTCAAGGCGCTGCACGCGGCCGGCCTCGAGGTGATCCTCGACGTCGTCTACAACCACACGGCCGAGGGGAATCACCTCGGGCCCACCCTGTCGTTCAAGGGCATCGACAACGCCGCCTATTACCGGCTGGTGGAGGGCGACGAGGCTTCGTACTTCGACACAACGGGCACCGGGAACAGCCTGAACGTCGGGCATCCGGCGGCGTTGCGGCTCATCATGGACTCCCTGCGCTACTGGGTGACCGAGATGCACGTCGACGGCTTCCGCTTCGACCTCGCGACGACGCTGACGAGGCAAGACGGATCCGCGGAGCTGCACAGCGCGTTCCTCACGCTTGTCGAGCAGGACCCGGTTCTGGCGAGCGTGAAGATGATCGCCGAACCCTGGGACACCCACGGCTACCAGCTCGGCGGTTTCCCCGCCAGGTGGTCGGAGTGGAACGGCCGGTTCCGGGATGACGTCCGCAGCTTCTGGAACAGTGGCGACGACGTGCTCGGCACGCTCTCGCAGCGGGTGCTGGGCAGCCCTGACGTGTACGAGGCATCCCGCCGCTCACCGCTGTCGAGCGTGAACCTCGTCACCGCGCACGACGGGTTCACGCTCGTCGACCTCACCTCGTACGACCACAAGCACAACGAGGCGAACGGCGAAGACAACAACGACGGTGAAGACGACAACAGGTCGATGAACTGCGGGGTGGAGGGGCCGACGGATGACCCGGAGGTGCTCGCCCGGCGCCGCAGGCAGCAGAAGAACTTCCTGGCGACGCTGCTGCTGTCTGCCGGCGTTCCGATGCTGCTCGGCGGCGACGAGCTGGGCCGAACGCAGAACGGCAACAACAACGCCTACTGCCAAGACAACGAGATGTCGTGGTTCGACTGGGCGCACGCCGACGACGACATGTTCGCCTTCACCGCGGAACTGCTGCGGCTGCGCCGCGACAACCCCGCACTCCGGCCGGCATGGTTCCGGCAGGCGCCTGGCACCGAAGCGCAAGACACCGTGGTGATGCGCCGCTCAGACGGCGAGACGTTCGAGCCGGAGGACTGGGAGAACCCGGATGTGCGCTCGGTCACGTTCGTGCTCGCTCACGAAGGCGCCGACACGTTCGCCCTGCTTCTGAACTCCGCCGACAACGGCGTCGAGTTCACGCTGCCGGATGCCCGGGGCAAGCGATGGCGCCTGGTCATCTCGAGCGATCCGGAGCACGAAGAGGGCGACCTCGACGGCTCGTTGATCATGGGCGGCCGCACCTTCGCACTCCTGCGCTCGACGGTGAGCGCATGAGCCGACAGCTGCCCAGCTCGACGTACCGGCTGCAGATCACTCCGGACTTCACACTCGACGATGCCGCCGAACTGTGCGGATACCTGGCTCGTCTCGGCGTCGGATGGGTGTATCTCTCGCCGCTGCTGCGCGCCGAGCCCGGCTCGATGCACGGTTACGACGTGATCGACCACTCGCTCATCGACCCGGACCGCGGCGGAGCCGAGGCGTTCACGCGCATGTCGCGCGCCGCGCGCGAAGCCGGCATGGGCATCCTCGTCGACATCGTGCCGAACCACATGGGGGTGGCGACGCCTCCGCTCAACGCGTGGTGGTGGGATCTGCTGCGGCGCGGCGGCCGGCCGCGTTTCGCGGCCGCGTTCGACGTGGACTGGGATGCGGCGGGCGGCAAAATTCGCATCCCCGTGCTCGGCGACGGCGAGAACGAGCTCGATCGGCTGCGCATCGACGGTGACACCCTGCTGTATTACGACAACCGGTACCCGATCGCCGAGGGTACCGCGGAGCCGGGCGATTCGGCTCGCGAAGTGCACGAGCGGCAGAACTACGAGCTGATCAACTGGCGGCGGGCCGACGACGAGCTGAACTACCGGCGCTTCTTCGCCGTCAGCTCCCTCGCGGCGATCCGGGTCGAAGATCCCGAGGTCTTCTCCGAGTCGCACGCGGAGATCGCGCGATGGTTCCGGGACGGCCTGGCCGACGGGCTGCGCGTGGATCATCCCGACGGACTCGCCGACCCCCGCGGCTACCTCGACGATCTCGCCGCGCTGACCGGGGGCGTGCCGGTGTGGGTGGAGAAGATCCTCGAGGGCGATGAGCAGCTGCCCGGCAACTGGGCCGCCGAGGGCACCACGGGCTACGACGCGCTGAAGGACTTCGACCGCGTGCTGGTGGATGCTTGCGGGCAGGCAGGTCTGGAAGCGGCAGCGGAACCGCCACCACCGGCCACGCAGCCTCCGCAGGTGGCGTATGGAAACCCGCACGCCGACCGTTGGCACGAGATGGTCTACGCCAGCAAGCGAGCCGTCGCCGACGGCATCCTGCGCTCCGAGGTCAACCGCCTCGTCCGAGAGCTGCGGGGCATCGCCGAGCCCGGAACTCTCGCGAGCGTGCTCATCGAGCTGCTCGCCGCCATGCCCGTCTACCGTTCCTATCTGCCCCTCGGCGAGAGCCACCTGCGTGCTGCGGCAACGGAGGCGGCTGCGAGGCGTCCGGACCTCGCCGGCACCATCGACCGGGTCGCGGATGTGCTCGCCGACCCGGGGAATCCAGCGGCCATCCGCTTTCAGCAGACCTCCGGCATGGTGATGGCGAAGGGGGTAGAGGACTCCGCGTTCTATCGCTTCACCACGCTGACCTCGCTGAACGAGGTCGGCGCCGACCCGAGCGAGTTCGCCATCGACGTCGCCACCTTCCACCAGCGGCAGGCGAGAAGGCAGGCCGCGCTTCCGCACTCGCTCACGACGCTGACCACTCACGACACCAAACGCGGCGAGGATGTGCGGGCGCGGATCACCGCACTGGCCGAGCGCCCGGAGCTCTGGTCCGACGCGCTCGCCCGGCTGCGGAGGGAGGCCGGCTTCGGCGACCCCGCCCTCGAGAACCTGATCTGGCAAGCGGTGGTCGGGGCCTGGCCCGCGTCGAGGCAGCGGCTGCAGGCGTACGCGCAGAAAGCGGCACGCGAGGCGGGCGACTCGACGAACTGGATCTCGCCGAACCCGGCATTCGAAGACCGGATGCACGCGGCCATCGACAAGGCCTTCGACGCTCCCGAGGTGGCCGCGGTGATCGAGGAGACCGTTGCTGCGGTCGCCCCCGCGGGCTTCTCGAACGGTCTCAGCGCGAAGCTGCTTCAGCTCGCGGCCCCCGGGATTCCCGACGTGTACCAGGGCAGCGAACTCTGGGAGCTGTCCCTCGTGGATCCGGACAACCGCCGGCCGGTCGACTTCGCTCCCCGCTCCGAGCTGCTGCGGCGCCTGGACGACGGATGGCTGCCTCCCGTCGACGAAGAGGGCGCGGCGAAGCTGCTCGTTGTGTCTCGCGCATTGCGGCTTCGCCAAGCGCATCCGGAGCGGTTCGTCCGGTACGTGCCCGTCGAGGCCTTCGGCCGCATGCGCGACCACGTCGTCGCGTTCGACAGGGGCGGAGCGGTCGCCGTCGCCACCCGGCTGCCGTATGGCCTGGAGGCAGCAGGCGGCTGGTACGACACCACGATCGAGCCCGCCGGTCGCGAGCTGGTCGACGTGCTGACGGGGCGCGGGTTCGGAGGCGGAGGCATCCGCCTGGCCGAACTGCTCGACACGTATCCCGTTGCGCTGCTGACGGCGCCCGATGGACAGGAGGCGTCATGACCTTCGACGTGTGGGCTCCGCACGCGACCACCGTCGATCTCATGCTCGGCGATCAGCGGCATCCGCTCGAGCGCGACCCACGACGCGACGGATGGTGGACTCCCGCGGGCGACCTCGCGGAACAGAGGCCTCAGGACTACGGGTTCGTGGTCGACGGCGAGGGGCCGTACCCCGATCCGCGGTCGCGCAGGCAGCCATCCGGAGTGCACGCACTCTCCCAGACGTTCGACACCTCCGCCTTCGATTGGAGAGACACCGACTGGCGCGGCCGTCCGCTGGCCGGCTCCGTGATCTACGAGTTGCACCTCGGCACGTTCACGCCCGAGGGCACCCTGGATGCCGCCGCCGACAGGCTCGACCACCTGCGGGAGCTCGGCGTCGATTTCGTGGAGTTGCTGCCCGTGGGCGCGTTCAACGGCACGTACAACTGGGGATACGACGGGGTGCTCTGGTACGCGGTGCACGAGCCCTACGGGGGCCCGCCCGCGTACCAGCGGTTCGTCGATGCGTGTCACCGGGCGGGCATCGGCGTCATCCAGGACGTCGTCTACAACCACCTCGGGCCGAGCGGCAACTATCTGCCGAAGTTCGGGCCGTACCTGCGCGACGACAAGGCGAACACCTGGGGCAGCTCGCTGAACCTCGACGGCCCCGACTCCGACGAGGTGCGCAACTACATCGTCGACAACGCGCTGATGTGGCTACGCGACTACCACGTCGACGGCCTGCGACTGGATGCCGTGCACGCGTTGGTGGACACCAGGGCGACGAACATCCTGGAAGAGCTCGCCATCGAGGTCGACCGGCTGTCGTCGCAGGTGGGCCGCCCGTTCGTGCTCATCGCGGAGTCCGACCTGAACGACCCGCGACTGATCGCCTCCCGTGAAGCGCATGGCTACGGCCTCGACGCCCAGTGGAGCGACGACTTCCACCACGCGCTTCACGTCGCGCTGACCGGGGAGACCACGGGCTACTACGCCGACTTCGAGTCCCTGAACGCGTTGGCGAAGGCGCTGACGCGCGGGTTCTTCCATGACGGCACCTACTCGTCGTTCCGGGAGCGGCACCACGGCCGGCCCATCGACACCCTCACCATGCCTACCGCGCGACTCGTCGTGTTCAGCCAGGACCACGACCAGATCGGAAATCGGGCGGCGGGCGACCGCCTGACCGCGACGCTCGACGACGGTCAGCTGGCCATCGCGGCGGCGCTCACGCTGCTCGGGCCCTTCACGCCGATGCTGTTCATGGGCGAGGAGTGGGCGGCATCCACGCCCTGGCAGTTCTTCACCTCCCACCCAGAACCGGAACTCGCGAAGGCGACCGCAGACGGGCGCAAGGCCGAGTTCGCCCGGATGGGCTGGGACGAGGCATCCGTTCCCGACCCGCAGGATCCCGAGACCTTCGAACGGTCAAAGCTCGACTGGGCGGAGGCGACCGGCGGCAGGCATGCCCGGCTTCTCGCGTTCTACCGCGAACTCGTCCGCCTTCGACGGGCCCGGGCGGAACTGACCGACCCGCGTTTCGCCACGATCCACGTCGAGGTGGACGCGGATGCCGGATGGCTGGTGCTGCGCAGGTGCGGCACCGTGGTCGCCGTCAACTTCTCGACGGATGCCGCGATCGTGCCGGGAGCCGATGGCGCCTCTGTGCTGCTCTCGTACGGTACGCATGGTGGGACACCCGGCGGTATACGCCTCGACGGGCACTCGCTCGTCGTGCTGGATGTGCGAGCGGACGAAACGGGAGCGAGGAGGCCGGAATGACGGTGCCCGACGATGTGGCACGCCACGCGGATGCCGCGAGCGAGTCGGCGGAGATCAGCTACGACGAGGAGCGCTACCCGGCCAGGCCGCACAGGCTGCGCCCGCGCGCGCAGCTACGCGCGAGCAACATTCGCAGGTCGTTCTCGGATCCACGGTCGGCCGATGCGTCGAACCCGTCCTACGTGGAATGGCTGAAGCGGCAGTCGATGCTGGGTGACGCGGACATCCTCTCGCGCGGCTTGTCGGGGCAGCCCAGCATGTGGCGCAATCCCTATGCGAGACCAGACGCCAGGCGCGCCATCCGTTCCGCCTCGGTCTGGTTCACGGCGTATCCGATCTCGCTGATCACCCGCCCCGGGCAGTCGTACCTCGGTGCTCTGGCCGGCGAGGAGCTGTGGCGGGCGTTCGAGTCGATCGGCATCAACGCCGTGCACACCGGCCCCGTCAAGCAGGCGGGAGGTATCACCGGCTGGGTGCAGACAGCGAGCATCGACGGGCACTTCGACCGGATCAGCACGCAGATCGACCCCATCTTCGGTCACGAAGACGAGTTCCGGCAGCTGTCCGATGTGGCGGACCGGCACGGCGGCAGCGTGATCGACGACATCGTTCCCGGACACACGGGCAAGGGCGCGGACTTCCGGCTGGCTGAGATGGCGTACAAGGACTACCCGGGCATCTACCACATGGTCGAGATCCCGGAGGAGGACTGGTCGCTTCTGCCGGACGTTCCCGAGGGGCGCGACGCCGTGAACCTCGATCCCGAGACCGAGGCGCGACTTGCCGACAGCGGGTACATCATCGGCCAGTTGCAGCGCGTCATCTTCTATTCGCCGGGCGTCAAGGAGACGAACTGGAGTGCCACCGCGCCCACCGTGGGCGTCGACGGCCGCACCAGGCGCTGGGTGTACCTGCACTACTTCAAGCAGGGCCAGCCGTCGATCAACTGGCTCGACCCGACGTTCTCCGGCATGCGCCTCGTCATCGGCGACGCGCTGCACTCGCTCGGCGACCTCGGCTCCAGCGGGCTGCGACTGGATGCCAACGGGTTTCTGGGCGTCGAGAAGAGCGTCGAGGGGCAGCCGGGCTGGTCGGAGGGGCATCCGCTCTCGGAGGCGGCGAACCATCTGATCGCGAGCATGGTGCGCAAGGTCGGAGGGTTCACCTTCCAGGAGCTGAACCTCGGCATCGAAGACATCCGTGACACCGGACGAGTCGGCGCCGATCTTTCGTACGACTTCGTCAACCGTCCCGCGTACCACCACGCGTTCGCGACCGGTGACACCGAGTTCCTGCGGCTCACGCTGCGCACGGCGCTCGCCGCGGGCGTCGACCCCGCCGGCCTCGTGCACGCCATGCAGAACCACGACGAGCTCACGTACGAGCTCGTGCACTGGGCGGCACGGCATCCCGCCGACGTGTATGAGTTCCGCGGGGCGGAGCTCACCGGCGCTGAGCTGGCCGACACGATCCGCACCGATCTGCTGGAGAGGCTCACCGGTCCGGCGGCCCCGTACAATCTCGTGTTCACCACCAACGGCATCGCCTGCACGACGGCATCCGTCATCGCCGCGGTGCAGGGATTCCGCACGCTGGATGACATCGGCGAAGACGATATCGAGGGCATCCGCCGTGCGCAGCTGCTTCTCGCCATGTTCAATGCGTGGCAGCCCGGGGTCTTCGCACTCTCGGCGTGGGACCTGCTCGGGGTGCTGCCGCTGCCGCCGGAGGCGGTGCACGACCTCATCGCCAGCGGAGACACCCGATGGATTCACCGCGGGGCGCACGATCTCACGGATGCCGATCCCGACGCGACGCGGTCGGCATCCGGCATGCCTCGTGGCCGGTCTCTGTTCGGCTCTCTGGCGAAGCAGCTGGGTGAACCGAACTCGTTCGCCTCACGGTTGAAGCGCATCCTTCGGCTTCGCGCCGACTACGGAATCGACGTGGCAAGCCAGATCGACATCCCGGATGTCGCGCATCCGGGAATGCTCGTGATGGTTCACCGGCTCGACGACGGCGATCCGGCTCGGTCGGATGCCAGGGAGCAGGTGACCGTGCTGAACTTCAGCGGTGAGGCCATCGAGGGGACCGTGCGCTCCGACGTGCTGACCCCGCGCCGTGCCGTGCTCGACGTGAACACCGGGGACGAGATCGGGCGGGTGGACGACCTCAACAGTTTCTCCGTGAGCCTCGAGCCGTACGCGGGCCTCTTCCTTTTGCTCGAGCCGGAAGAGGAGGTGCAACCGCCCACCGGGCACGAAAGCTGAGGCATCCGATTCTCGGGGCGGCCCAGATCCTGTCAACCCCTCCGCACCTCGCGGGCATCCGGCGATCATCGCAGGAGCGAACCCGAAGAGTGGGAAGGACGGATACGCATGAGCCAGCCGCAGCAGCAACAGAACCCGCCGGGCACAGAGGAGGAGTTGCAGCCCAAGGCCGACCACGGCGAGCAGTCGTACCGGGGCAGCGGGCGCCTCGAAGGCAAGGCTGCCGTGATTACCGGCGCAGACAGCGGCATCGGCAAAGCGGTCGCGATCGCGTTCGCGCGCGAAGGCGCCGACGTGGCCTTCGGCTACCTCGAGGAAGACGAGGATGCCCGCGACACCGAGCACTGGATCACCGAAGCGGGCAGGCGGTGCGTGGCGCTCAGGGGAGATATCTCCGATCCGGCGGAGTGCCGTCGTCTTGTGGATGCCGCGGTGAAGGAGTTCGGCAAGGTCGACGTGGTGGTCTCGAACGCGGCGATGCAGCGCACGTACACGAAGGTGGAGGACATCCCCGACGACGAGTGGGACAAGACGATCGCCACGAACCTGAGCGCCTACTTCCACCTCGTGAAGGCGGCGCTTCCGCACATGTCGTCCGGCGCATCCATCATCGGAACGTCGTCCGTGAACTCGGATGCCCCGTCGCCCACGCTCATGCCGTACGCGGCGACGAAGGCGGCCATCGCGAACATGACCGCGTCGCTGGCCCAGCTCCTGGGGGAGCGCGGCATCCGTGCGAACAGCGTCGCGCCCGGGCCGGTCTGGACCCCGCTGATCCCGTCCACGATGCCTGCGGAGCACGTGGAGAAGTTCGGCGGCAACACCCCACTCGGACGCCCGGCTCAGCCCGCGGAGCTCGCACCCGTGTACGTGCTCCTGGCCAGCGACGAGGCTTCATACATCTCGGGCGCGCGCGTCGCGGTCACCGGTGGCCGGCCCATCCTCTGAGGCGCCCATCCTCAGAGGATTCCGAGGGAGGAACATGATCGACCAGAACGATCTCGTACGAATCCTGTCCGGCAACGGCAGCTACACGTTCGCGTACGTCGACGGACACGGCGACGAGCCGACGCCGGCCGAGCACAGCAGGCGCCACGCCCTGCTCGACGAGTTACGCAAACGCGGGGCACCCGAACCCGATGTGCAGGCGGTCGACGAGACGGTGGCGACGGATGCCGGCATCCCGAGCCCGTCGGTCCTCTATCTGCTGGTGCGCGACGGCGCTGTCGAACTCGCTGAACGGTTCGTCGGCGAGAGGCTCGGACCCGAGCAGATCGGATACCAGCGGGTGCCTCCGGTGCTGCCGCTCCTCAGGCACGCGGCCGCGGACATCCGCTACGTCGTCGTCGAGGCAGGCAGGGAGGGCGCTCACCTGTGGGTAGAGAGGTGGGGTCGCGCCGGTACGGATGAGGCGGCAGAGGTGCAGGGCCGAACCGACAGCCTGCCCAAGGTGCAGGCAGGCGGCTGGTCTCATCGCCGGTACCAGATGCACTCCGAGGAGATCTGGAAGCAGACGCAGTCGGAAGTGGACGATGCGCTCGAGCAGATCGTTCTCGAGCATCGGCCGGGGTTCGTCGTCATTGCGGGGGATGTTCGTGCCAGGCAGCTGCTCGAAGAGCAGCTCGGCGCCTCAACTCGTGCGCTTCTCGTCGACGTGGATGCGCACACGAAAGCGGACGGATCCGACGACGAGGCGCTCGACGACGCCATCGCGGCGGCTGTGCACGAACACCTGCGTCGCGAGGTGGACGACGCCCTCGCGCGCGCGGCGGAGGACAGCGGTGCGAGCGGCGCTCGCGGCATCGACGCGGTCGTCGCTGCGCTGCAGGAGGCGCGCGTCGACACGTTGGTCTTGAACCCAAGGGAGCTCGGCGTCGACGGCGCGCTCGAAGCATTGGATGCCGAGCCCTGGGTCGCACGCAACGCGGACGAGCGACTCGGTGCGAACGTCATCGAGCAGGTCTCGATCGCCGAGGGGCTCACGCGAGCGGCAGTGCTCAGCGGCGGGAACGTGCTCGTACAGGAGGTCGACGCGCCGCCGGAGGGGGAGCCGATGCCGGAGCGGCCGGAACCGCAACCGGTGGCGCTGCTGCGCTGGTAGCGTGATCTCGCGCGAGGAGGCGAGGATGTCATCCATCCGGCCACCTGGCGCAAAACTCCACCACTTCAGACGGCCCGGACGCTCAACACCAGCGCGGGCCATCCGTTCGTGTGTGAGCGGAGCACGACCAAAGGGGAGTCGGCGACGTGGCGCAAGACGATAACGACGAGCGCGACACCGGCCACGATGACGGCCGCCGTTTCGTGGCTGCGCTGTCGCGTGCCGTCGACGAGGGCGACAGCGGGGAAGCCGCAGCGGTAGTCCGTGCCGGATGGTTCGAGCTGTCCGCCGACCACGGCGAGGTCACCAGGCTGCTGCTCGAACGCCTTCCCGCGCAGGCACTGCACTCCGAGCCGTTGCTCACGATGATGCTCGGCATCTGTTACAACGTCATCGGCTTCCACCGGGTGCGGGCGCTGCGGTACTTCCAGTGGTCGGTGCGGGCGGCGCGCGCCGTGCGCCCCGATCTCGACACCGTGGACCGTGCGCTCATCCGTGCCACGGAGGGTGTCGCGTACCGGCTGGTCGGGCATCCGCGTCGCTCGGTCGGTCCCTCGCGGGCTGCAGTGCAGCTGCTCGACAGCCTCAGTGAGACCGATGCCGTGCACATGCGCAGCCTCACGCGCGTGTACTCGCAGGTCGGTGTGTCGCTCTTCTACGGCGGCGATGTCGACGATGCGATGGATGCCTTCAGCAAGGGCCTCGCCGCCACTCCCGACAGCGCGCCCTCACCAGGTTTCGGCAATCTGGCGATGCTCGCGGGCATCCATGCGCTGCGCGGCGACCTTCCGGAGGCGCAGGCGCACATCGACTACGCCCGCACGGGTCCGTGGACCGACCGGCAGCGCAACATGTACACGGGAACGTTCTACCGGCTCGCCGAGGCCGTGATCGCGCTCGAGCGTCTTGACGCGCCGACTGCGCGCGAGCATCTGGCGGCGATGCAGCACGACCGCCGCTCCATCGAGCACTGGATCGCCATCGCCCAGGTGGAGGCCATCGCAGGTCTCGTCGAGGGCGATCCGGCCAGAGCGCTCGCCGAACTGGAGGCACTCGTCGCGATGCGCGGCCGCGAGGGACGCTCGACGGATGCCCGCCAGGCCCTCGCGCGCATCCGTACGTTGCTGCACCTCGCGCTGGGCAACCCCGAGGCGGCCGCTGCGCTCATCGACCGCGTCTCGTCCGACGATCCCCAGGCCGCCGTTGACAGGGCGAGGGCCGATCTCGCGATGGGGAACACCGGCACGGCGCTGACGACGCTGAGGTCTCTGGTCGGCGAAGGGATGACGTCCCGGACCGCCGCGGAGGCCGCCGCGCTCGAGGCGGCGGTGCTGCTCCGGTTCTCGCCCACCGCCCGGAGCCGCGGCGTCGTACACCGGCTCGGTTCCCTGCTGAAGGCGACGGACCAGCGCCTGGCCGTCGCCCTGCTTCCCGTGCAGGACTTCGAGCGGGTCGTCGCCGCACTGTCCGAGGCCGGCTTCGGCGACCTCGTGACGGAAGTGCCGCTGCGGTCGCTCCTGCCCGATCTGCAGAGCGGGGTGGTCTTGACGCAGCGCGAACGTGCCGTGCTGAGCAACCTGATGTCGACCGGCTCCGTGGCGGAAATCGCCGGGGCCCTGTTCGTCTCGACCAATACCGTCAAGACGCAGCTGCGCAGCATCTATCGCAAGCTCGGCGTGACGAACCGGGAGGATGCCGTCGCCGTGGCGCTCGATCGCCGCCTGCTCGCAGAGCCCGACTGAACGCTCCTCGGACCGCCCCCCTAACCGCGGGTAGACGGGGTGAAGTCGGGGTGAGACCAGGTAGGGGAGTTCTCCGCTCGTGTCAGGATGCTCTTTGGTGCTCGCAATCTGGTGTATGCACTGTCGCTGGGCTGACGGAGTTCGGCGTTGAACTGAGGGGCTCGGGGGATCGGGTGCGGTTTCGTCGGATTGGTACTCGTTCACGCGCGACGCGGCTGCAGTCCGGATTACTTGCCGCGATGATCAGCAGCGCGCTGGTCATCGCCGGCCTCGCTGCCGCCGATGCGGTCAACGCTCCGCCGGCGCGGGCCGCCACGTCGTGCGGCTTCGCGTCTCCGGGCACGGGAACGTACGCCAGCACACTGTGCTGGATCGACCTTTCCGGCTACAACGCGGCCCAGGCGGCAACGGGACAGACGCTGACCGAGAACATTCCCGGCGGATACACGGTGTCGTTCACGCTGACCGTGACCGGCTCAGCAGTGAGGGCGACGAACCTGCCCACCTGGTCTGGATCGTATCTCGGCAACAGCGGGCACTACACCGGCGTCCCCGGTTCACCCGCCCTTTACCAGACGGCGAGTGGCACGACAACGGCGACACTGACGAACGTCGTGGTCACCGACCGCAACGGCAAGACCGTTCGTGGGTATTCGCTGGTCGGCGCGGATGCCGAGGCGACCGGTCCGGGTGAGTCGATCACGTGGACCTCGTCGAACCCGATCACGTCGTTGACAGCGAACAGCAGCGGCAACGGCCTCGGGAACGCCTGCGGTGGCGGGTTCACCGGCGTGGGCACGACGACGGTGAAGTGCACGGGCGGCAATGCAAACTCGATGACCGGTACGGCGATCTTGGCGTCGACGGCGCCTTCGTCGTTCAGCCAGACCATGGTCGGCGGCGGTCTCGAGGGCGTCGCCTTCGGTGTTCTGGTGTCGAGCGTGCAGCTGTCGAAGACGGTGGTGAACCCGTACTACACCTCGGCCGACGCGTTCCAGATCTCGGTAGCCAGTTCGGATGGATCGACACTGGCATCCGCGGACACGAACGGCGGCGCGACCGCGACAACAGGACCGACGACGGTCATCGTCGCGGCGGGCGGCTCGCCGTTCACGTTCGCTGAAGCCGCCACGGCGGGAACCCTCTCCGATTACACACAGAGCTGGTCATGTACCCGCAACGGTGCGACCGATCCCGCGCTCCCGTCCGGCGCAGGCGGTCCCAGTGCGACGGTCACCGTCGGCATCGGCGATGCTGTCAACTGCACGATCACCAACGCCGCTGTTGCGTCGTCGCTGTCGCTTACGAAGCACGCGGGCGTGCCCGTGGATGTCAACCAGGATGGACTCGTCGACGCCGGCGACACCATCGCGTACACCTTCGACGTCACGAACACAGGTCGGCTTCCCGTCGAAAGCATCGCCGTAAGCGATGCCAAGGCGGGTGCCGTGACGTGTCCTTCGACCACGCTGGCCCCGGGCGCGTCGATGACCTGTGCTGCCGACGCGTCGTATGGCGTCACTGCTGACGACGTGAAGGGCGGGTCGGTCGACAACACGGCCACTGTCAGCGGAACACCGTCCGGTTCGACGGGACACGTCACCTCCAACTCGTCTTCCACTCGAACACCGACCACCGCACCCACGGCGGGCTTGAGCGTCGTGAAGTCGGCGGATCCGTCGAACGCCCAGGTGTACACCGTCGGCCAAGTGATCGCGTACTCCTTCGTGGTGACGAACACCGGCAACGTTCCGATGAACGACATCAGCGTTGCCGACACGCCCTTCACCGGGACCGGCGCCGCTCCGGTTCCGTCGTGCCCCTCCACGACGCTCGCGCCCGGCACACAGGAAGTGTGTACGGCGACGTACGCATTGACGCAGGAGGACGTGGATGCTGGGTCGGTGACGAACACGGCCGTGGTCAGCGGCACGCCGCAGGGCTCGGCCACACCCGTGCCACCGGTGACGTCGACCGTTACCATTCCGGAGACGCCGGCACCGGACATCTCGGTGGTGAAGTCTGCGAACCCGACGACCGTGACCACCGCGGGTCAGACCGTCAGCTACTCCTTCGTGGTGACGAACACCGGGAATGTCACGTTGAAGAACGTGGGTGTCGAGGATGCCGCCTTCTCGGGCGACCGGGACAACCTCTCCGCGATCGCGTGCCCCGAGACGACGCTCGTGTCGGGCCAGGTGGAGACCTGTACTGCCACGTACACCGTGACCCAGGCCGACGTCGACGCGGGAACCCTCACCAACACGGCCGAGGTCACCGGCACTCCGCCCAGCGGCACCCCGCTTGACCCGGTGTCGTCGAACACGGTGACCGTGCACATTCCGGCGTCTCCGGCGCTGTCGATCGTGAAGACCGCTGATGTGACGGCGGCCGCGGCGGGGGAGAAGATCACCTACACGTTCACGGTGACGAACACCGGGAACGTGACCATCACGGATCCGCAGGTGGCAGACACCGGCTTCACCGGGCATGGCGCGCTCTCGAACGTGGTGTGCCCGACCGGGCCGCTCACGCTCGCGCCCCGCCAGGTGGAGACCTGCACCGCCACCTACACCGTGGTGCAGGCTGACATCGACGCCGGCTCGATCAGCAACGCCGCGACCGTGACGGGGACACCGCCCGGGGGCGCCACGCCGCCGAAGGCAGAGACGCCGCCTGTGGTGCTGCCGACCAACCCGCACCCGGCGTTGGCGCTGGTGAAGACGGCCAGCAGCCAGCAGGTCATGACCGTCGGCCAGGTGATCACCTACACGTTCGCGATCACGAATACCGGGAACGTGACCATCACCGATCCGAAGGTGAACGAAGGCGCCTTCACGGGGCACGGCACACTGTCGGCAGTGACCTGCCCGCCCGGAAGCGTGCTCGCGCCGGGGCAGGAGATCGACTGCACAGCCACTTACACGGTGGTCGCCGCAGACCTGGCTGCTGGCGGCGTGTTGTCCAACACGGCGACCGTGACGGGCACCACTCCAGGCGGTGCTCCGATCAGCTCCGATCCATCGACTTCCAAGGTGACGGAGGTGGTTCCTGCAGCTCCGGCGATGGGATTGGCATCCACCGGTAGCGACGTCTGGGCGGCCGGACTCCTCGGCCTGGGCCTCCTGGTGCTCGGCCTGCTCGCCGCAGCCGCCGCCTGGCTCCGACGCCGGAACATCCGTCCGGAACGCGACTGACCTCATCCCTCCCTCACCCCCTTGTGACCCCTTCGGGTGGCGCAGGGGTGGGGGTGGGGTGATAGCGGGGTGAATTCGTCCAGTCAGCG
The DNA here is from genome assembly GCF_054780095.1 of Humibacter ginsengisoli. NCBI lineage: Bacteria > Bacillati > Actinomycetota > Actinomycetes > Micrococcales > Microbacteriaceae > Humibacter > Humibacter ginsengisoli. Next base: position 265,794 of record NZ_BAAGWZ010000011.1, on the reverse strand, counting down.
CATAGCGCGCCGATAGCCTGACCACGACTCTCGGCCGATTCGGGTGCGTCGCGGGTCATCTACAGGTAGCACGAGGGGGAACGCCTGTGTCTGCACGGCAGAACAAGCATGTTCGCGAGACGCGATTGACGATGGGAACGCCGTGGCGCTGGATGGCGGCGCTCGTCGCCGGCACGCTGGCACTCGGCACTGCGCTGATCGGCGCGGCTCCCGCCGTCGCGGCCCCCGTCTACCAGATCACCGCGTCGTGGGAGAACGGCACCCCGACCACGGTGAAGTCGGGTGACGTGGTCACGGGCGTGTGGCGGGTGAACGTGAACGACGACGCCCCCGCGCCGGCGAACGACCCGGTCGATAACGTCACGGTGACCATCACGACCCAGAACGGACACTTCGGGTCTCTTCCCAGCGTGTGCAAGACCAGCGGCGTGACCCCGGTCTCCAGCATCTCCGCCGACGGCACGACCCTGACCTGCAACCTCGGCACCCAGATCGAGGGCACCGCGGTGGTGCTGCAAGCGCCGATCGTGGCGGAGGGTGCCACAGGGAGCCAGATCACCGCATCCGGTGCGATCGGCGGCCAGACCGCCGCCCTGAGCCCGATCGACATCACCAATGCCTTCGGCATGGACATGCGGTGGGGCGTGGGCACGCCGAGCTTCTCCTTCGGCAACGGAGGCTACCTGGTCGACTACGAGTGGACGCTCAGCAAGGATCTCGGCAGCGAAGCGGGCCCCCAGTCCATCACGTACAACCTCAACATCGCGTCCCCTCAAGGCAGCGCGATCTCGATCGACGGAGGCTGCACACCATTCACTGGTCCGGGCGCCGCGGACGGGCACCCATGGTCTGGTGGCAGCCACCCGGCGGCTCAAATGGTGCCGGCGCCCACCACGTGCTCGTTCACGCAAACTGGTGCGACCGCCTTCCAGCTCACGATCACCGGCATCGACTACACGCCTGCGAATCCTCCGACGCTCGATTCGGCGGGCAACCGCCTTCCCGTCGATCAGGTAGCGCTGACGTCGGGATCTATCTGGGTGCGAGTGAATACGGCCTCGTCCGGTTCTGCTGTTCTGAATTCGGATGCCCCAACGTACACGTCGACCAGCGGCCAGATCGCACAGGACGACCCGTCGAACAACAGCGAGTCGAAGGCCTGGACGACACCCGGCCTGTATTCGTCCGGATGGGGCCGTGGCTACACGGGGAGCGGCGGAACGACTTGGGATGACACGTATAGGGTCTCCGCTGGAACGACTGTCGGGCAGTACATGGACAGTGGCATGCAGTTGCATACCGATCGACCCGCGGACCGCCTCGTCGGCATGTGTACGGCACTCGACACGAAGTATGTGACGTACGCCGGGTGGGGTTGGGCGCAGCCGGAGGCTGCCGGTATCGGAACGACGACCGAGTACTACGTCGGCAATGACCCGACCCTCGACCCCGCAAGCGCGAGCTACAACCCCAATGCGTTCGACTGCGGCACCTCGACCGGTTGGACCACCACACAGCCGACCGACCTGACGACGGTGAAGGCGATGCGCATCACTGGAACGCAGGGCCAGTTCGACACAGTATCCAGCTCCCCGCACATCACGGCGGTGGTGTACCAGAAGATCGACGCGAATGTCCCGGCCGGTACGGATGTGTGGTCCTTCTTCTCCGGCATCGTCGACAACCCGTTGAACAACTGGTGGAACGCCACCGGATGCATCACGCCGACAGCTGGGTCCCGCTACCCCTGCACGACGGGGTTCCGTGACATCCTCCACATCGTCACGGCGACTCCCGCCATCTCCAAGACCGTCGACCGCAGCGTCATCGCCCCCGGCGACCCGGCCACCTACACGCTGACGTACTCGGCGAACGGAGCGGGTGCCATCCCGGCCACTGTCGACGGCTACCAGCTCGTCGACACGCTGCCGGCCGGTGTCACCTACGTTGCCGGATCCGCGTCTCCCGAACCCACGATCACCACGAACGGCTCCGGCCAGCAGGTGCTGAGCTGGACGCTCAACGGCGTCACGACGAACGCCGACCACGCGCTCACGTATCAGGCGGTCGCGGACGATGCTGTGACGCCCGGAGCGTCGCTCACCAACAACGTCGACGCCACGTACGGCGGGATCACCAAGAGCGCTGCGGCGCAGGTGACGGTCGCCACCGACGGGTACACCACCACGGTGAAGACGGCGGATGCCCCGTTCATCCCGAACCTGAAGGGCGACGGCAAGGGCAACGGCTCGTGGACGGTCACGGTGCGCTCCTACGACCCGATCGCGCAGCCGTTCACCGACACGATCGACATCCTCCCGTACAACGGCGACGGCCGCGGCACCTCGTACTCGGGCAGCTACACGCTCGCGTCGGTGAACGCTCCGGCCGGCGCGACCGTCTACTACACGACGACAAAGCCGTCCTCGCTGTCCGACGACCCGGCGGATGCCTCCAACGGGTCTGCGGGAAGCGTCGCCGGTAACACGGTCGGCTGGACCACCACCCCGACCCCGAACGCGACAGCGGTCCGCGTCATCGGAGGAACGCTGAACCCGGGCGACACGCAGAAGTTCGGCGTGCACATCACCACGGACGGCGCCAAGGGCGGCGACAAGTTCGTCAACGTCGCGCAGGGCCGAGCGGGCCACACCGGACTGGTCATGCGCACCTCCGCGTTCATGACCGAGGCCGACTACTACTCGGCGGCCATCGTGAAGGAGGTGCAGGATGCCAACGGCAACTGGCACGACGCTAACGACGCCGTCGACTACCCCACCTTCCACTTCGGCGACACGGTGCACTACCGCATCACGGTGACCAACACCGGGCAGGGCACGCTCACGAACGTGAACATCGCCGACGACAAGAACCCGACGGCAGGTGACTTCCACATCGACTCGCTGGCGCCAGGAGCGAAGGAGTCGCACGAGTACACGATGACGCTCGATCCGGCATCCATCGGAGGCGGCTCCTTCGTGAACACGGCGTGCGGTTCGGCCGATGTACCGGCGGACTCGCAGGTCGCCCCCACGATCAACTGCGACCCCGCAGGCATCGATGTCGTGGGCTACCACGTGGCGAAGTCGTCGTCCCCGGCATCCGGCACCGAGGTGCATCCCGGCGACACGATCACCTACACGATCGACGTGACGCAGGAGGGAACCACGCCCGCTGATGCCTCGCTCTCCGATGACCTGACGAAGGTTCTGGATGACGCCACCTACAACGGCGACGTCAGCTCAGACATCGGAACGGCGACCGTGACGGGCAACACCCTGAGCTGGTCGGGCACGGTTCCGGTCGGAAGCGTGGCGCACATCACCTACACCGTGACCGTGAAGGGCGCGCAGAGCCTGGGCGACGGGTCGCTGGTGAACGTGGTGACCTCACAGGGATGCGACGACTTCGCAGCCTGCACCACGAACCACGAGGTGGGCGGATTCACGTACTCCAAGACCTCCGACCCGGCTTCCGGCACGGATGTCACCGTGGGCCAGATCGTGAAGTACACGATCCAGGTGAAGCAGGTCGGTGCCGCCGCGCAGAACAACGTGACCATCACCGACGATCTGAGCGGCGTGCTCGACGACGCCACGTGGAACGGCGATCAGACCGCTGACAGCGGCAAGGTCACACGAAGCGGCACCACTCTGACCTGGAACGGCGACCTCGCCGTCGGCCAGACCGTCACGATCACCTACTCGGTGACGGTCACCGCGGCCGGGAACGGGTCGCTCGACAACGCGGCGACCACCGACTCGGATGCCGGCACCTGTGTGCCAGCACCCGACGGCAACCCGGACTGCGCCACCACCCACAAGGCAGGCGGGTTCACGTTCTCGAAGATGTCGAACCCGGCATCCCCGGCAACCGTGAAGGTCGGCGACACCATCAAGTACACCGTCGACGTGACGCAGTTCGGCGCGGCGCCCGTGCCCGGGGCTGTGCTGAACGACGACCTGAGCGGCGTGCTGGATGACGCGAGCTGGGTCGGCGATCAGGCGGCAAGCTCCGGCACGGCGGCGTTTGCGGGTCACACGCTGACCTGGACCGGCGACCTCGCGGTCGGCCAGCACGTGACCATCACGTACTCCGTGAAGGTCGTCGGGGGCGGGGACACCACGATCCGCAACGCGGTGACGAGCCCGAACCCGGACGGAACCTGCGTGCCGGCGCCCGACGGAACGCCGGGCTGCTCGACCGTGCAGAAGTACGGGGGCTACACGTTCTCGAAGACCTCGGATCCGGCATCCGGAAAGACGGTCAAGGTGGGGGATCGCATCGACTACACGGTCGTGGTGACCCAGACCGGTGATGCACCGGTGACGGCACACGTCAACGACGACCTGTCGAAGGTTCTCGACGACGCGAGCTGGGTCGGCAACCAGAAGGCCAGCACGGGCACGGTCAGCCGCAACGGCAACACGCTCACCTGGACCGGCGACCTCGCAGTGGGCCAGAGCGCCACGATCACGTACTCGGTGACCGTGAACGGCGACGGTGACGACTCACTCGTGAACGTGGTGACCAGCCCGGACAAGACGGCGGCGTGTGTTCCCGCACCCGATCAGAACCCGGACTGCACCACGACGCACAAGGTCGATCGGGGCGCTGCCGCCCTCGCCGGAACCGGTAGCGACATCGTGGGCTGGGCGCTCGGTGGCCTCGGGCTGCTCATCGCCGGGCTCGCGTTGGCGCTGATCCGCAGGCGCCGCCTGAGCTAACACCTAGCAGCGAAGGGGTCGCCGTCGAACGCACGGCGGCCCCTTCGCGTGGTACCACCGCGGCAGAGTAGAGGGACCGACCGGAAGGACGCGGCACGTGTTCGAAGGGTTCGAAGTCTCCGACGTACAGCTGGACGACGTGCGTGTCAGGGCGCGCGTTGGTGGCCATGGCGTGCCGATCGTGCTGTTGCACGGGCATCCGCGAACCGGGTCGACCTGGCATCGGGTCGCACCGTTGCTCGTCGCTGCAGGCTTCACCGTGGTCGTTCCCGACCTGCGCGGGTACGGACGGTCGACGGCACCACAGCCGCTGCCCGATCATGCACAAGCGTCGAAGCGAGCAATGGCCGGCGATGTGCTGGAACTGATGAGACACCTCGGCTACGGCGCGTTCGACGTGGTCGGGCACGACCGGGGAAGCTACGTGGCGTTCCGGCTGGCCATGGACCATCCTGAGGCCGTGCGCCGGCTGGTGCTTCTGGACAGCCTGCCGATCATCGAGCACCTCGAGCGCATCACGCCGGAGTTCGCGACGGCCTGGTACCACTGGTTCTTCTTCGCGCAGCCGAATCTGCCGGAGCGGGTGGTTAACGCCGATCCGGATGCCTGGTACGGCGGCGATCCGCACGCGATGGGCGTCGAGAACTACGCCGAACGCCGGGAGGCGATCCACCGGCCCGAGGTCGTGACGGCGATGCTCGAGGACTATCGCGCGGGCCTGACGCTCGATCGGGCGCACGAGCAAGCCGACCGTGCCGAGGGGCGAAGGCTGACCATGCCGCTGCTTGTGCTCTGGTCGTTGCGCGACGACCTCGAGCGGCTCTTCGGCGACCCGATTCCCATCTGGGGCAACTGGGCGACGGATGTCCGTGGGCACGGCATCGACTCGGGTCACCACATCGCGGAGGAGGCACCGGACGAGCTGGCGCAGCGCATCGCGGAGTTCCTCGGCGAGCGCATGGGATGATCGCATCTCGTGGGCAGCACTGAGGCCGAACCGGGTGACAGAGCTCTGGACGCTCGCCGTGGGCTGGAAGAGATGAAGGATGCGCTCCGGGCGGCGCTGGCATCCGTTGCGGTGTCCGGACCGGCAGAGCGCCCGCACCTGCCGCCCACGTCGCGCACCGCGTTGCTGGTGGCGATGGACGAGCTGCACGACGATGCCGTCGCCGCGGTCGCCGCCCGGGGGTTCCCGCGCGAGGTCGCGGAGGCGTCCCTCGCCGACATCCGGCGCAAGAACGAGCTCTACGGCGATCTCGTCGACGACGGTTGGCTGATCGACGTGTTCCTCGGGCGTGTCGTCACACTCGGACGTCTGCAGTTCGAGACGCAAGCCGATGCCCGGGGGCGAGGCATCCACATTCCCGAGGCCGGACCGCTCACCGCTGCATCGGTGGACGACTCTCTCCGGTTGGCCCGCGAGTACTTCGGGGCGGATGGCATCTACATCTGCACCAGCTGGGTCTTCGATCCGCAGCTGCGTGCCCTGCCCGAGCGGAGCAATCTGCGCGCCTTCGCCGAGCGTTTCGAGGTCGCACCCGCCGAACCGACGGACTCAGCCCTGCGCAGCGTGGCGAAGTTCGTCTTCCGCTCGACACCTGAAGACGTCGCCGAGCGCGGCCCGCTTCACGGTCCCTCCTCCGCGTTGGAACGCATCGCGTATGAGGTGCTCGCGCAGCACGGCGCCTGGAGCGAACCCACCGGCACTCTGACCGTTTGACCGGAACCCCTGCCATGTTCTCCGGCCGTCGGCAAGCGCTACCTTTCTCAGCTCTCCTCGGGCATGGTGCCACATGTGGAACGACCATCGAGACGAACACTGGACGCCCTGACCTGGGCATCCGCCTGCCTGTACGCCCTTGGCCTCGTGCTGTTCGTCATCGGCGTGCTCGCGGGCACGCTGACGCTGCTCTGGCCTGTCATCGGCCTGGTGCTCGCCGGACTCGCGCTTTCGCTGCCGGTCGAGTTCGGTGCGCGCAAACGGCGCAAGCGAACCGGGGGCACGGATGCGAGGAGGTCGCATGTCGCATGAGGAGCCGTTTTCGAAGCGGTGGCTGAAGCACCGCTCGCACCACCGCATCATCGTCATGGCAGTCGCCGGCCTGATCGCCGGGGGCGTCGCGGCGTTGCTCGGCGCGCAGGAGGACGCGCCCGTGATCGGGTGGGACGTCGCCTGCGTCACCTACGTGCTGTGGGTGTGGCTGGCCGTGCGCAAGCTGAACGACGAGCAGACGCGCGCGCACGCGACGCGCGAGGACCCGTCGCGGCGGGCCATCGACGTGCTGCTGATCATCGCCAGCATGGTCAGCCTCGGCGCCATCGGGGTCAGCCTCATCGCTGCCAGCGCCGGCAATGGTGTCGAAAAGGCTCTCGCACCGGCGCTCGCGGTCTTGAGTGTCGGGCTGTCGTGGCTGCTCATCCACACGCTTTTCACCCTGCGCTATGCCCGGCTGTACTACACGAAGCCCGACGGCGGCATCGACTTCAACATGAAGCAGCCACCGCACTACGTCGACTTCGCCTACCTCGCGTTCACCGTCGGCATGACCTTCCAGGTCTCCGATACCAACCTGCACTCGCGCGAGATCCGCGCAGCCGTGCTCAAGCACATGCTCCTGTCCTACCTGTTCGGCTCGGTCATCCTGGCCACGACGGTGAACCTCGTGGCCGGTCTCTCCACGTCGTCATCCTGACGGGCCCAGCGCGCTGACGCGCGAGGCACGCCGGTCCCGGCGACGCGCCGCGAACGACGCGGCACCAGGCTGGCTCAGTGGAGGTGCCGCCCGAACCATTCGGTGATCGAGGTGTCGAGGAGCGCGGCCTGGATGGTTTGTGGTGCGGGCTGGATGCCGGGCTCGTCAGCGAAGGCGTGTCCCATGCCCGGAATCGTCGCGATGGCGACACGCTGCGGGTCGCGGTACCGCTGTTGAAGCGCGTTGTACAGCCGCCGCGCCTGGCGGGGAAAGGCCGGATCGTCTTCGGCGCCGGTGACCAGCAGCACGGCGGGCTGCGGCTCGCGACCAGCGATGTCGTCTGCTTGGGCGACGAGGTCGAACCGGTCGGCGACCGCTCGGGATGTTTCGTTCCAAGGGTACGTCACCCGGAACCTGCGCTCGTTGGCTGCCACCACCTCGGCCACCTGGATGACCGGGCTGACCAGTGCTGCCGCAGCGACCGAGACAAGCCCCTCCGCCATAGCCAGTTGCGCCGGCAGTGCGCCGATCGAAGCCCCGAGCAGTCCGATCGGAGCATCGGCCAAGGGCAGTTGCTCGCGCAGTGCGGCAAGTACGGCGGGGAACTCGGCTACCGCCTGCGTTACCTGCGGCTCGAACGCTTTCATCACCGCATCCTGGTAGCCCAGCTGCATGAACTCCTCGAGACCGCCGGGTAGCTGCCGGCGCCCGTGCATCGGCAGATCCAGGTACACCCGCCAGGCAGCCAGTCCGGCCAACGGCAGTGCGGCCGCCATCGCCGCAGCGCTGCGCGGCGGATCATTCAGATGCCACCCGACGAGGAGCGGCGCCGGTCCGGCAGCGTCGACAGGCGGCAGGGCCACAAACGGGACACCCGCCGCGACCCCGATGACCTTTTCCACCTCGGTACTCATGTCGTCCCGTCCTCGTCACTCAACTCGGTCTCGATCCGCTCCTGACGAAGCGCTACACGTTACACCCGTCGGCTACTTCACTCGAGGCGTGCCGCGCAAGGCCTTGTTGCCGAGAGCCTGTGCGAACGATGCTTTTGCTCGCCACCGTGCACCTGCGATGGCTGAAGGGCGCGGTGATGGTTGTCGACTCGAAGGCGCACCCTGCCGCGGATGACGAACAGCATCACGATGAGAAGGATGCCCGCGGCGACGCGAAGAAGAACCCGGTCACGCGTTTCCTTCGCGTGCTCGGCCCCGGCCTCGTCACGGGCGCGGCCGATGACGACCCCTCCGGCATAGCGACGTACGCGCAGGCCGGAGCAATGTACAGCAACGGCCTGCTGTGGACGGTGCCGGTCACGCTGCCGCTCATGATGGCCGTGCAGGAGATCTGCGACCGCACCGCGCTGGCCACCGGCGATAGCTTCGGCAAGCTGATCCGGCGCAAGTTCGACAAGGGCTGGCGCGTCGCGGTGATCGTCCTCGTCGTCGCGCTGATCGTCGCGAACTGCCTCAACCTCTCCGCCGATCTGATGGCGATTGGGCAAGGCATGGAGATGATCCATGCCGGACCGGCCCCGCTCTGGTCGGCGATCGCCGGCGTGGGCATTGCCGTCGCGCTGATAGCCGGGTCGTTCGAGTGGATCGGTCGCATCTTCAAATGGCTATGCCTGGCCCTGCTGGTCTACGTCGGCGTGCTCTTCGTCGCGCACGTGAAGTGGGGCGATGTTCTCGTGGGGCTGATCGGCGGGCAGTTCCACTTCACACCGGCGTACCTGGGACTGGCGGTGGCCGTGTTCGGCACCACGATCAGTCCCTACATGTTCTTCTGGCAGACAGCACAGCGCATCGAAGAAGGGCGCGACGAGAAGCTCGAAGGAGACCGCGCGCCCAGGCTCGACGACCGCACGAAGAAGGGCGCCAAGCGAAGGCTGCGCAGCGGCCGCGTCGACGTGTTCACCGGCATGGTGTTCAGCGTGCTGATCATGTTCGCGATCATCGCCGCCACCGCTGCCACGCTCGGCGCCCATCACAAGACGGTGACGAGCGCGGCCGCGGCGGCGAAGGCCTTGGAGCCCATCGCGGGTACCTGGGCCGGCGCCCTGTTCGCCATCGGATTCATCGGCTCGGGCATCCTCGCGGTGCCGGTGCTCGCGGCATCCGGATCCGCCGGCCTCGCCGCCCTGCTCGACAAGAATTGGGGCCTCGACAAGAGCCCGAAGAAGGCGCCCATCTTCTACCTTCTGCTCGCGGTCGGCATCGTCGCGGGCACGGTGCTCGCCATCTTCGTGAGCAACCCGATCCAGCTTCTGGTGCTCTCGGCGCTGGTCAACGGCATCGCTGCCGGGCCATTTCTCGTGATCATGATGCTGATCGGGCGCGATCGGCGCATCATGGGCAAATACCGCAACAGATGGTTGTCGCAGACGATCGGATGGATCGCCACCGTCGTGATGTGCGTCGGCGGCGCCTACGGCATCTGGTACACCGTCGCGGGAGGATGACCCATGGAATCCGCGACCTTCGAAGGCCGCCGCGGCGGACGCGACGAGACGCGCGACGAGCGCGCCGACCGCAACTGGCAGGAGCTCGTGCAGGAGTTGCGTGTGACGCAGACCGGCACGCAGATCCTCTCCGGGTTCCTGCTGACAGTCGCGTTCCAGTATGGGTTCCAGCACCTCGGCGGCTACCAGAAGGTCATCTACCTCTGCCTCATCGTGCTCGCCGCGGCCACGACCGCCGTCGGGCTGCTGCCGGTCGCGCTGCACCGCGCGTTGTTCCGGCGCAAGCGCAAGGAGTGGCTGGTGACGCAGGGCAATCGGATGCTCGTACTCGCGCTCATCCTCGTCGCCGCGCTCACCTCGGGCGTGGTGTTCTTCCTGTTCGACGTGGTCGCATCGCTTTTCGCCGGCGTCGTCGCGGGCGTGCTGGTCGCCGCGGCGATGGCCGTGTGGCTGCTGGTCTTCCCGCTCGCGTTCAGGCGGGCGGGTACTGTTCCCGTCGAGGACGAGACCTATGGAAAGGGCTGATCATGGCTGATTTCGCACGCGACGTCGCCGACAACGGCGCGGAGAACGACACGATGGCGGCCGTGGAACGGATCGCCCAGGACGTCATCGAAGACATCGAGCACGGGCGCGTTCCAGGTGATACCGCCGAGGTGCTCGACGAGCGGCTGAGGGCCGAGCACATCGAGCTGCGACCTGAGGCGTTGGACGCGCTAGCCGACGACGTCGAGGAGGAGGCGTCGCGCTGAGCGGCCGGCACCGCTAGAGTCGGTGCGGGCGTGTCGGGAACGCCCAGTTCTCCGGGGGACTACATCGATGGATCGCTCCGCGGCAGTGCCGAGGCATCTCATGCGCCTGCTGCTGAGTGCGCTCGGAGTCGCCGGCGGTCTCATGCTCCTCGGGCTGGCGTTCGGATCGATGTCGGCCTCCGCAGAGGAATCCGGAACATCGTCGGATGCGCCGCCGAGCTCGAATTCCGGCACGGGACTTCTCGGGTCGGTCGGCTCGTTGCTCGGAACGGTCACCGCTCCGGTCTCCGACCTCACCACAACAGCCACGTCGACGGTCTCATCGATAGTGGGTCCGATCGCCCAAGCCCTCCCGAGCCCGGTGCAGCACGCCGTTGCTCCGGTGACCGGGGCGGTGACGACCGTCACGCAGTCCGTCTCCGTCTCGTCGGTCCTGAACCCGGTGGCCGGCGCCGTCGACGAGCTCGCTGGGAATCTCCCCCTCGTGGGTCCGACGCTGAGCACGACGCTGGGATCCGTCTCGAGCATCACGGGCCCGGTGTCCGGGCTGCTCGACGACACACTCGGCGACGTCGGGACGATCACAGGAACCATCATCGGTTCGCAACCGCCCAGTGACGGCGACGGCGCTACGCCGCCAGGCACCTCGACCGGCGCCACCGGCACCGGCCCCGCTACCACCCCGGATTCCCGCTCTTCCTCTGTCTCCTCACTGATTGCCGGATCCGTTCCGCCGTTGGCTCAGGAATTCGTACCGAGCACGGCGTCCGAGCCCCGGAACGTCTCCCGTGTCGCCGGAGAGCCGAACTCGCCGGCCAGATCGTCATCGGTTCCCGCTGCTCCTTCGGAGCCTTCGGAACACAGCCCAGGCCCGAACGCTCCATCCCACGATTCCGCACCCGGCCAGGAGTCCGCCCCGGGGAGCGGCTCCTCGAGCGGCGCGCCCGCCAGCACCTCGCCCGATGACGTTCCCATCGTCGAACACGCAGTGCTCTCTGTGCTGCCTGCCGCCGACGACCGGCTTGCCTCAACCCCGACGTTCGATACCGACTCTCCTCCCGACTGAGCCGACCCGATTCGTCTTCGCCGCGCCGTGGCATCCGTGGGATGCCCGTGCCTGAGGGCAGAAGACGAGACCTGTTGGGCTTCCCGTTCGGCATCTGGCGTTCTGATGCGTCTCGCTGACGCGCATCCAGTGCGCTGCGGGGAGAAGGCGACGACTTTGGTGAGGTATTGGTGGACGAGTATCGGTTAGCGGGGGCGGTCACCTCAGGCGACTGGGACGAGGTGGACCACGTTCTCGACGAGGACTTCTTCTTCTATCTGTTCGAACATCCGGACCTGCTCGAGGAGGTGTTCGCAGCCGCGCCCGCGGAGTGGTACCAGCGGCATCCGCGCAACGTGATGTCTCGCGCGATCGCCGAGGCGGCACGACGCCCCGTGATGCTGATCGATGGTGCCGTGCTGCAGGAGTTCGGCGACTGGGTGCGCTCCCGGGAGCATCCAGCGGTGCGCGATCTGCTCGGTCTTCAGCAGCCGGGCATGCGCGCGCTTCTGGCCGCTGGGCGGTACAGGGAGGCCGCGGCCATGACGGATGAGGCGCTGCGGCTCATCGACTCGGCAGACGACCTGGAGGGTTTTCCGGATGTTCTTCCCTCTGTGTTGCTGCGCTGCGGCACGGCGAAGCTCCTGGTTGGAGAGCTGGAGCAGGCGACGGCGATCTATGCTGAGGCGCTGCGATGGGCGACCGTGCGCTTCGAGCATCCATGGGCACGATACGCGCGGGAGCACCTGGCGTTCGCCTACGCACTGTCGGAGCAGTATCGCCAAGCGCGTGAGCTGCTCCTCGGCTTGAGCGTCGAGCCGCACGCCCCAGGAACGATCCGGTTCCACTACCAGGAGCCGGGCATCCTCGCCCTGGCGCTCGTGCTCGCCGGCTCGCAGACCGGGAACGCGGAGGTCGCGCTCAGCCGAATAGCGCTGTCGGCCTCGGGCACCTGGTGGTGGGTGCCCATCCACGTGCATGCGATCGACGCGCTGGTGAAGGGGACGCAACTGGCGGCGATGCGCGAGATTGGTCACGCCCTGGTGACTGAGCGGGTGCGCACCGAACCGCGTTCGCTGGTCGGTGCCATCCTCCGAACCGATCTCGCCACGCTTCAGCAGTCCATGGGCGACCTCCGACGCGCCCACCGGGTGCTGAACACGCCAGGCCTCTCTTCGGCCTGGCTCGGCACGCGAGTGGCGAAGGCCCGGCAGGAGTGGTTGCAGGGAAACCCGGCGGGTGCGGTTGAGCTGCTTCAGAACGAGGAGTCGTCGGCCGGGATCCCACTGGCTAACCAGGTCGAAGGGTCGATCGTGTACGCCGAGGCGGAACGGGCTGCATCGGCGTCAGTGGACGACCGCGTCGTCGAGTTCGTCGCGTCGGCTGTGAACGCCACGGGCGCCCTCGCACGCCTGACCCAGGCCTCCCCAGAGCTGCGTGACGCCCTCGAGCCCCTTGTGAGCAGGCCCATCACGGGAATCCCGATCCGGTTCGCGCCCCTTCCGCGGCCTCGGCTCACTCGTCGCGAGCGAGAGGTGCTCGAGGCGCTTGCCGGCAATGCGACCATCCCCGAGCTCGCCCGCACCCTGCATGTCTCGCCGAACACCGTGAAGAGCCATCTCCGTGCCCTCTATCGCAAGCTCGGGGTGCACAACCGAGAGGATGCGCTGTGGCTGGCTCGGCGAACCATGTGATCCGCGAGCGCAATGGTGACCCCCGAGTGGGTGGCAAAGGGGTGAGATTCGGGGTGATAGTCGGTGCAAACGCTTTCCTGCTACCCGGGGCTCTCCTTGACTTGACATCAGCGCCTCGGTCGTCGGCGAGTTAGGAGGACCATGACGTCAGCCACGATCGACGGCCCTGCCGTCGCCGTTCGGAACGACAGCGGAGCCGCCTTCAACGTTCGCAGCGTGCCGGACGCCGCTGCCAGGGGGCCGCGGGACCGGGTGATCGGTGCCCTGATCAGGTTGCAGAGCACCGTGGAGTGCGCCGTAGTGCTGGTCACGGTAAGGCACAAGCCGGACGGCGTGGACCGCGTGCTCTTCAACTATCAGATGGCGCCGGAGCATGTGCAGCACGGGCTGGACTACTTCATTCCGCACAGTCCCGACTTCCGTCTTGTCTCGGACGAACCGCACGAGGTGCTGGACTGGAGCCGGATGCCAGCATTCCGGGAGACCGCCACCGCGAAGGACTTCCTGCTCGCCTCGGGATTCACCCAAGGGGTGTCCTTCCTGCTGGTGGATGACGAGACCCCGGTGGGCACGATGCACCTGAATGTGACCTACACGGACACGTTCGGCGCCCCCGAGCTGCAGGCATTGGATGAGGCCCGGACAACGATTCAGCGCGAGGTCGGCGCGATCGTCAGAGCCGGTGATCTTGGTCTGAGTCGTCGCGAGCTCGAGGTGCTGAACTTGATGTCGTGGGGCGCCACGAACACGGAGATCAGCGAAATGCTGAACCTCTCACGGTCTACGATCCGCACGCACGTGGAGAAGATTCTGGCCAAGCTCAAGGTCGCGAACCGGGTGCAGGCCGTCCGGGTGGCGCTGGGACTTTCTCTTGTCGACACGGCCTAGGTGTTTCGAAATATCGGTCATCTGACCGATACCGCCGAAGCGGGAACCCGAATAGGACTGATGTGGGCGTTCTGTCTGCACCGGTTCGGGTTCCGGTGATGTTCTCAGGGGGGAACTGTTTCATGCGCAAGTTCACGGCTCGTCGGCGCTTCGAATCGGCCAGGAGCGGCGGTCGGCATCGATCCGACACCAGAAGCAGCGGCCACGGCGTCCTGTCGTTGCATTCGCGGCGGTTGCGGGCTGCCGCGGCGATCGGCGCCTTAGCCTTGACGTTAGGCACAGTGGCCGCAACGGGCATTGTCCTCGCGCCGCAGGCTGCGCATGCCACACCGGGCAGCCCCGGAACGCCGCAGGCCAACACGGTGGTGTTCCAGGAGGACTTCGAGAACGGCATGGGGGACACGCCGGTCGGTCTGGCGAACTACACCGGTGCAAATGGCGAGAAGTACACCGCAGACCCGGCTTGGCTGGCGAATTGCAACGGGCAGGTGCGCAACCTCAACACCCCGTACACCACTCTCGGCAACTGTGTCAGCACGACAGACACGTCGAACATCGGTCAACTGGCGTACGCGCTCGGTGCGCACGCCAACGCAGCCGACCCCGCGGCGAATCACGCTGTCACCGCATACACCGAGAACAACCCGGGCGCGAACGCCGTGGAGTTCCAGACGGTGAACAACATTCCGCTGGCGTCGGCTTCCGGCCGGTTCCTGACCTTCAGCGTCGACACTGCCGCCGTGAACTGCGCAGTCTCGGCGCCGCAGTACCAGTTCGCATTCCTCGACCAGGGCGGCACCGCGACCAACGTAGGCGGTGTCGTCAACGCCTGCACATCCGGCACGACCGTCAACGTCCCCGCGTACGGAAATCAGCCTGCACGGGCCATGAACGTCGGCACGTACACATCGAACGGCTCGGTTCTCTTCAACGGTTCCTCGCTCGGCATCCGGATGACCAACGCGAACGGATCCGGAGTCGGAAACGACGCCGCCTTCGACAACATCAAGATCCTGGATGTGACGCCGCAGTTGGATAAGGAGTTCAGTCCTGCCGTGGTGCCGACCGGTGGTACGTCGACTTTGACGTTCACGATCACGAACACGAGTGAGTTGGCGGCGAAGGCCGGTTGGGGATTCACCGATGCACTCCCCGCGGGGCTGACGGTCGCGAGCCCGGCCACGATCGGTGGCACCTGCCAGGCGACCACGACCGCCACCGCCGGTGCGACCTCAATCGGCGTGACGGGCGGCACGTTGAACGCAGGTGAGGCATCCTGCACGATCACCGTTCCGGTGACCTCGGCAACGACGGGCTCGTACACGAACGGTCCGGACAACGTCACGGAGACCGGGTTGAACATCCCGGGCACCACGAACGTCACATTCCAATCACCGGCGTTGACCCTGGTGAAGCACGCCGGTACTCCGGTGGATGTGAACGGCAACGGCATCACGGATGCCGGTGACACCATCCAGTACACCTTCGACGTCTCGAACACGGGTGATGTGCCGATGACGAACGTGCAGGTCAACGACCCGAAGGCCGGGCCCGTCACGTGCCCCTCGACGTCGCTGGCAGTCGGCGCGTCAGAAACGTGTTCGGCCAATAACGTCTACCAGATCACGGCACAGGATGCTGCCACAGGTTCGGTGAAGAACACGGCGACCGCGACCGGTACCCCGCCGACCGGGCCGGCCGTGCCCTCGAACCCGTCCTCGACGAGCACACCGGTGAGCACCGCGAACCCCGGCCTCTCGGTGGTGAAGTCGGCTGACCCGTCGGATGCTGCCGCGTACACGCCGGGTCAGGTGATCACGTATCACTTCACGGTGACGAACACCGGGAACGTGACGATGAACGAGGTCGGGATCCATGAGACGTCGTTCACCGGAAGCGGGAGCATTTCGGATGCCACGTGTCCGTCGTCGACGTTGGCGCCGGGTGCTCAGGAGGTGTGCACGGCCACGTACACGTTGACGCAGACGGATGTGAACCACGGATCGATCACGAACACTGCCATCGCGAACGGCACCCCGCCGGGTTCTAACACTCCGGTGCCCTCGACCCCGTCTACGGTGAAGATCCCGGAGACGCCCGCCCCCGGTATCGCGGTGGTGAAGTCGGCGAACCCGTCGACGGTGACCGCGGCGGGTCAGACCGTGACGTACTCGTTCGTGGTGACCAACACCGGCAACGTCACCCTGACGAACCCGAAGGTGACGGACACGGACTTCTCCGGCACCGGCCAGCTCTCCACCATCGATTGCCCGGCGACCACTTTGGTGGCCGGTCAGGTGGAGACCTGCACCGCCACCTACAAGGTGACGCAAGCAGACGTCGATGCGGGATCGATCACGAACACCGCGAACGTCACAGGGACCCCGCCAGGTGGTACCCCGTTGCAGCCGGTGCCGTCGAACACGGTAGTGGTGAACATCCCGCCCACGCCTGCATTGTCAATCGTGAAGACCGCCGATGTGACGGCTGCTGCGGTGGGTGAGAAGATCACCTACACGTTCACGGTGACGAACACCGGGAATGTGACGATCACGGATCCGCAGGTGGCCGATACCGGGTTCACCGGGCACGGCACCCTGTCGCCGATCGTGTGCCCGACCGGGCCGATCACGTTGACGCCGGGTCAGGTCGAGACCTGCACCGCTACCTACACCGTGGTGCAGGCGGATGTGGATGCCGGTTCGATCAGCAACGCTGCCACTGTCGGCGGTACCCCGCCGCACGGTAACCCGATCCCGCCGGTGCCCTCCAACCCGGTAGTGGTGCCCACGAACCCGCACCCCGCGTTGTCGCTGGTGAAGACCGCCAGCAGCCAGCAAGCCACCACCGTGGGGCAGGTGATCACCTACACGTTCGCGATCACGAACACCGGGAATGTGAACATCACCGATCCGAAGGTGAACGAGGGTTCGTTCAATGGCCACGGCACCTTGTCCGCGGTGAAGTGCCCGTCGACCGCCACGCTGGCTCCTGGGCAGGAGATCGACTGCACTGCCACCTACACGGTGGTCGCAGCCGATCTGGCCGGTGGGACGTTGTCGAACACGGCAACGGTGACCGGGACCACATCGGGCGGTGACCCGATCACCTCCGACCCATCGACTGCGAAGGTGACCGAAGTCTCTCCGGCCACACCGGCAGGCCTGGCATCCACCGGTAGCGACACCTGGACCGCAGGACTCGTCGGCTTCGGACTCCTGATGCTCGGCCTCCTCGCCGCCGCCGCAGCCTGGATCCAGCGCCGCCACCGCCTGAACTGACACGGACGGCACGCGCAATCGGGCTTGCGCGGCCATCCTCCCCGAGAGTGAGGGACCGGCATCATCAGGTTGGTGCCGGTCCCTCCCCGCGTCATTCGCAGACGGCGAGGGCTACACCGGGAGTACACCCGGTGTCTCTGTCGAAGCGGCACCCTCCTCCAAGCACCCCAACCAGGCGAATCCGTACGCGCCGAGTGCATCACCGTGCCACTCTTCGCCCAGCAGCGTGGTCGTTCGCAGGTCGAGCCGGATCGGCTGCGGCATGGCCCCGAGGTTGTGCAGCGTGATGGTGTCGCCGGGCGACGCCTTGTTCCAGGTGCGCAGCGCCAGCACGTTCGGCGCGTCGGGGAGCATGACGCGGCGCGCCTGAAGGATGCCGAGCCGGGCATCCGCTCGCAGCCTCGCGAGGGCGCGCGCCAGGGCCAGGTTCGACCTCTCGTCGGCTTGTTGCTTCTCGACGTTCACCCGGCTGTAGTCGTAAGGACCGGAGCGCTGAGCGGGCAGCACGAGCGGCGAGTCGGGACGATCGCTGAACCCGCCGGCCGGCGCATCCGCCCACTGCATGGTCGGTCTGCCCGAGTCGCGGCCGTCGGCCGAGAGGTCGTCGCCGATGCCGAGCTCCTGTCCCTGCACGAGTAGCGGCACGCCGGGCAACGCGGCGAGCAGGCTCAGTGTCATGCGGAATCGTTGCGGATTACCCATCATCGGCGTCCAGCCGCGCCGCAGGCCGCGGCCGTAGAGCAGCATCTCCGGCTCGGGCGCGAACGCCGCGAAGACCTCGCGGCGTTCCTCCTCGGTCAGTTGCTCCAGGTCGAGCTCGTCGGCGTTGCGCACGAAGTTCACCCGCGCCGGAACGGGCACGGCAGCGTCGAGGAAATCGAGAGCGAGATAGATGGGGTCCGGGTTCTGCCGGGTGAGGGCGAGGAACACGTTGTTGTTGAGCGCGAAGTCGAGCACGGCATCCATCTGCCCGCCGTGCACCAGGGGAGCGATGGCCTCCGGCGGCAGGTCCGCCTCGCCGACCAGAACCACCTCGCTGCGCACCTCGGCGAGACTCGAGCGGAGCCGCTGGAAGAAGATCCGCTCGTCGACACTGGTGCCCTCGGTCGGCTTCGGCGTCACCGCGGGGATCGCGGCATCCAGCCGGAAGCCGTCGACGCCCCGCTCGAGCCAGGTCGTACCAATGCGCACGATCTCGTCGAACACCTCGGGGTTGGCGAGGTTCAGGTCCGGCTGGAACTCGTAGAACTGATGGTGGTACCAGCCGTGCGCCGAATCGTCGTAGGTCCAGACGTCGTCCTCCTCCCCGGGAAAGACGTTCGTGTCGTTCGGGACGTCGACCGGCTCATCGGCCCAGACGTAGTAGTTGCCGTACCGGGATGAACGGTCCCGCCGCGCCTCCTGGAACCAGCGATGGCGATCGGAGGTGTGATGGATAACCAGATCCACCAGCACCGAGATACCACGTCGATGAGACTCACGCACCAACGCCTCGAAGTCGTCGAGGTCTCCGAAGCGCTCGTCGACGCCGACGTGATCGTCCACGTCGTATCCGTTGTCCCGCCGCTCGCTCGGATAGAAGGGGAGGAGCCAGATCCACGAGACGCCGAGGTCGGCGATGTAGTCGAGACGCTCGAGCACGCCGGGCAGGTCGCCTATGCCGTCGCCGTTCGAGTCGCGGAACCGCGGAACGTCCACGCCATAGACGTAACCGTGCGACGGCCAGGACGTTTCGCTCATGTCAAGGCCTCGATCCCGCGCATTGCACCATTGAGGCTGTATCCATGCGCCGAATCGTCTATGCAGGAAGTGTCTTCTACACCGGTGACAGCATCGCCGCGGCGCTCCTCGACTACGCGCGCGCGCTCGCGTCGCGGAGGCTCGCCGACGCGGTGTTCGTGCCAGGGCGTCTCACCAGCGGGGAGGTCGACAAGATCGAGGTGCTCATCGGGCCTTCGAGTCAACTCGTCAGCGAGCCGGTCGAAGAGTATGGGCCTGACATCGAAGACGGCCCCACGGTCGCCGAACTTCAGGACAGAACGGAGCGGATCGACGCGCTGCCTGCCGGAGACTGAACTCGCAGGTCGTGTGCGACCGGAGTTGCTCCGGCGTTCGGGTATTCGCGGTGCCATCGTGAGACCCACCGTAGGCACGAGTGCTTCCTCTACGGGATGCCTTGACAAGGCATCCGGAGCGCGCGTCCGCCATGGCGCTCACATTCGCCCTGCCGTAAAGACGCACGTGGTGGAATCATCGGTACATGGGGTATTTGGTGTACAACGATCGTGCCCAGTACCGCTTCGACGACCGCACTCTGTCACATCTGAAGATCGCGATCACCTCGAAGCTGCGGCTGCAGGAGGGCTTTCTTCTGAGTTGGCGGGTCGCCCCGGAAGACGGGGGCGGGCGGATCAGCATCTGGTTGAGCCCCGCGATCCAGTTGCAGTTCCTCTTCAACGAACCTGCACCGCCGCCCTTGAACCCGAAGTGGCTCGAGTCGCTGAGCCGCTCGTCTCACGGTCTCCGCGGCATGGTGGTGATGACCGAGGACGAAGCGGAGCTGATCGGGTCGGGCCCCGCTTTCGATCCCGCCGTGCAGCAGCGGATCAGGACCGTGCTCGACGAGGTGAGTTCGCCGCTTCCGCCCCGCGAGGTGCCGGCGCCCTAGTAGTCCTAACGGGGGTCGCGTGCGGACTCCGCGACACTCCGTGTGCTGTCGCGGTAACCGGCACAAGCGACTTAGCGTGAAGCAAATGGATGACATCGAGCCGACCCCGGAGCAGTTGCTGGCTGCCCTGGATGCCAGCGAGCTCGTCGAGTCCGTCACTGCGCTGAGCGAATCCCAGCGTGGTGACCTGCTCGAGCGGGTAGCTCTGCTGGTGGGCGCCAACCGATCCCTCAGCCTCGACGAGTTTCGTAGCGAGCTCACCGACATCCTCAATTCCGGCCCCACCTTCCACGCCGTGCTGCACGGCGGTCAGTTCGACGGGCAGGTGATGGAGCTCGATCCGGAGGACTTCGACGCCGACATGATCTGCGCCGCGGTGGACGAATCGGATGACGACACGGATGCCGACGACGGCTCGCTCCCACACGCATCCGGCGCGCTGCCCTCGCTGTACCGACTGAGCGCGGGCGAGCCCGGCCCCGGTGCGACCGTGCATTACGAGTTCGGCGGGCTGGTCTCGGTCGACTGATCCTGCCGGAAGCGGCTCCAGCCCGCTGTGGGTCTGTACAGGTTGCGTGCCCTAGTGTGGTCCGGTGGCAGCATCGAGGAGTACGCAGCGTGGACGGCGTAGCGCCGACGCCGCGTCAGAGCCCCTGCACGCCATAGCGCGGCACGGCCGGCTGCAACGCAAGCCGTGGGCGACGTTCGGCAAGGTGGTGGCATCCGTCGCCGTCGTCGCGTTCGTCAGTGTGCTCGGCATCGGCGGAGTCGCCGCGGCGAACCTCGTGTCGGACAAGAAGCCGTCGGTGCACCTCGTCGGCGAGGAGAAGCTCGGCTCCATTCCCGACATCGGCGCGCTCGACGGCGGTGTGAACATCCTTCTCCTAGCCAGTGACACGCGCACGGGACAGGGTGACGCCTGGGGCACCACCGACGACAGCTCGGGAGCGGGGCTCAACGACGTCACGATGCTGCTGCACCTGTCGAAGGACCACACCCACGCGACGGTGGTGAGCTTTCCGCGTGACCTGATGCTCCCGATCCCGAAGTGTCCGGACGGCAAGGGCGGCTGGAACAGCGCGATGTCGTCGCAACCGCTGAACACGACGCTCTCGAACGGTGGCGTCGCGTGCACGGTGCTGACCATCGAGCACCTGACAGGCATCGACATCCCGTTCGCCGGTGTCGTCGACTTCGAGGGCGTCGTGGCGATGTCGAACGCCGTCGGCGGTGTGCCGGTGTGCATCACCGGCGGAGGCATCCACGACGAGCACACGAGTCTCGACCTTCCGGACGGCACATCGGTTCTGCAGGGCATGCAGGCCGCTGAGTTCCTGCGCACCCGATACGGCGTGGGCGACGGCTCCGACCTCGGGCGCATCAGCAACACTCAGGTGTTCCTGTCGTCGCTCGTTCGCACCGTGATGACCCCGAAGACGCTCACGAACCCGGTCAAGATGTGGGGTCTCGTGAAGGCCGCGCAGCAGCACATCCAATGGTCTGACTCGCTGAACAACGTGACCACGCTCTACCAGATCGCGATGGCCGGCAAGAACCTCAAGTACGACAACATCACGTTCGTGCAGTACCCGGTGGGCAGCGACTCGGACGACCCGGGCAAGGTCGTCGCCGACCACTCGTCGGCCGACGTGCTGATGGAGGCGGTCAAGAACGACCAGCCGATCCAGCTGACCGGCGGCACGGGTGTGGGTGCGGTGGGACCGACGGGTACGCCAGCGCCATCGGATGCTTCGAGCGGGTCGGGAACGCCGTCCGGCGGCTCCAGCGCGGGCGGCGGCAGCGGCTCGGGCAGTACGCCGGTCGCGCTGCCGGAGGACGTCAAGGGCCAGACCGCTGCCACGCAGACCTGCTCGAAGGGCAACAACTGACGGAGGGCGCCCGCCGGGGCATCAGAACAGCGTCGGCGCGTGCTCTTCGAGGGCTCCCTCGAGGCCGAGCAGGAACCGCTTGCGCTCCAGGCCGCCCGCGTAGCCGGTGAGGCTTCCGTCGGCGCCGACGACGCGATGGCATGGCACGGCGATCGACAGCGGGTTGTGCCCGACGGCTTGCCCGACGATCCGGGCCAGCGACCGGTCGCCGAGCTCCTCGGCGATGCCGCCGTACGTGACTGTCTCGCCATACGGGATCTGCCGCAGGATGCCCCAGACCCGCTCCTCGAAGTCGCTCCCATTGGCCCGCATCGCGAAGTCGAGCGTGTCGCGCCGGCCGTCGAGGTAGTCGCGCAGCTGCTCCACAGCTGCTGCGATGGCGGGGTCGGAGCCGTGCGGCACCTCAGGTCCGAAGGCGGAGCGATCGGGCTTCGTCCAATGCCCCGGGTAGTAGATGCCGACGACGGCGTCGTCTTCCGCGACGATCGTGATCTCGCCGATGTGCTCCGAGATCTGCGGCGCCGTGATCGTGGCGTGCCAGATGCTCATGCTGAACTCCTCGCGTTCGTTCCTCTTTCATTGTGCAGACGCCCGCGGTGCCTGAAACGTGAGGCCGTACGCTGAAACGCATGGGATTCGACGCCGCATTCGACCTGGTGAACGAGTGGGTGGAGTCAGGCCGCATCCCGGGCGCGGTGCTCGGCGTGCTCGACCTGGATGAGCCCGAGCCGCAGGTGCGCGCGGTCGGGCTCGCGCAGCGCGAACCCGACGAGCGCCCCATGACGGCCGGCACCTGGTTCGACCTCGCGTCGCTGACGAAGGTGATCTTCACGACGCCGCGCATCCTCGATGCTGCTGCTGCGGGCATCCTCGACCTCGACGCGCCCGTCACTCAGGTGCTGACCGAGCTGCGGCAGTTCGATCCGGATGCCTGGCAGCGTCGCATCACTCCGCGGGACTGCCTGACGCATGCGAGCGGTCTGCCCGCGACGTTCCCGGTGTACACGTACGGCACGGACCCCGACCAGCTGCGAGCGTTCGTGATCCAGCGGGACTGGCCGCACGGGGACCCCGCCTACTCCGACCTCAACTACATGCTTCTCGGCTTCGTGCTGGAGCGCCTCGCGGGGGCGCGCATCCGCGACCTCGACCCCGGTGACGGGTTTGCGTGGTCGGCCGATCCGGCGCGGGCGGCGGCGACCGAGTACTGCCCGTGGCGGCGACGGATGCTTGTGGGCACGGTGCACGACGAGAACGCGGCAGCGCTGCAGGGTGCCGGGCATGCCGGCTTGTTCGGCACTGCGGCATCCGTGCTCGGTTTCGCGCGCGGGCTGCTGGACGGCACGGGCGCGTCGCAAGAGTCGGTCGAATTGATGCGCACCCCGGTCGGGCCGCGGCGCACCTACGGGTGGGAGCATCCGTACGACGGCTGGTCGGGCGGCGAGGCTTGCAGCCCCGCCACCATCGGTCACACCGGCTTCACGGGCACCGGGCTCTGGATCGACTTCGACGCCGGCCGCGCCTGGACGCTGCTGACGAACCGCGTGCATCCCACCCGCTGGTCGGACAGCGGTGTGATCGAGCTGCGGCGCCTGGTCGGCGACGCGCTTTATGCGTAGTGGCCTTACAGGGCCTCGAGCACCATCGCGGCGCCCTGGCCGCCACCGCCGCACAGTCCCGCCGCGCCTACGCTGCCGCTTCCGGCCTGCTGCAGGCGCCGCGCGAGGTGACCGACGATGCGGGCACCCGATGCCCCGAGCGGATGCCCGAGCGCGATCGCCCCGCCGTCGGTGTTCACGATCGCCGGGTCGAGACCGAGCTCACGCGTGGAGTGCACCGACACCGCGGCGAATGCCTCGTTGATCTCGACGGCGGCGAGGGCGGATGCCTCGACGTGCGCCTTGCGCAACGCGGTGGCGATCGCGTTCGAGGGCTGCGAGTGCAGCGACGTGTCGGGACCGGCGACGAACGACGAGGACACGATCCGAGCGAGCGGCTTCACCGACAGCTCGACGTCGTCGCCCACGATGATGAGCGCAGCTGCGCCGTCCGTGATCTGCGACGAGTTGCCCGCCGTGATGGTGCCGTTGTTCGCGAATGCGGGGCGCAGGGCCGACAGGCTCTCCGCCGTCGTGTCGGCGCGCAGTCCGTCGTCGGCGGAGTAGGTCGTCGCGCCCTTGCGGGACGGCACATCGTACGGCTCGATCTCGCCGGCGACGAAGTCGGCCGCGGCCGCCAGGCGCTGGTGCGAAGACGCGGCGTAGGCATCCTGCTCCTCGCGCGTGATGCCGAGCTTGCTGTTGTACTCCTCTGTCGAGGCGCCCATCGAGACGTGCTGGAAGGCATCCGTCAGCCCGTCGTGCTCGAGCGTGTCGACGAACTCGATCGCGCCGTACTTCTGCCCCATTCGCGACCCGGACCACGCGTGCGGCGCCAGCGACATCGACTCCTGGCCGACGACCGCGACGATGTCGGCCTCGCCGTCCTCGATGAGCTTGGCGGCCGCGGCGATCGCGAGCGTGCCGGAGAGGCAGACCGCGTTCAGCGTGATCGCGGGCACGGTCATCGGGATGCCGGCCTTCACCGCCGACTGTCGCGCCGGGTTCTGCCCCGCTGCGGCCTGCACCACCTGTGCGCCCTGCACGATGTCGATCTGCTCTGGGCTGACGCCCGCTCGCGCCATCGCGGCCTTCAACGCGTGGGCGCCGAGTTCGACAGCCGGGACGGATGCGAACCCGCCGTTGAACCGAAGGAAAGGAGTGCGTGCGTACGACGCGATGAGCGCCGAGCGCCCTGATGAATTCGTCATTGAATGTCCTCGTGGGAGACCGATGTGCGACCGCGCCGGCTCATGGCACTGCCGCGGCTTCGATTCGAGGATAGCCGGATGCCCTGAGCCTGCTGCGCCACTGGTGGCGCTTCTCGCCGCCGCGGCATGGCTCGCGTTCCGGCGGCTGCACCCGTTAGGCCGTTCGTGCCTTCAGCAGGCCGGCGCGCTCCGGGTGCTGGTCGAACCACTGCGCCACGTACCAGCACATCGGCACCACGTGATAGTCCGTGTTGTGCTCGACGTCGTTCACGGCGAACTCGACGATCTTGCCGGCCAGGCCGCGCCCGCGCAGGTTGGGATTCGTGAATGTACGCGTCATCGACAGTGCGTTGCCGAGCACCGTGTAGTCGACGACGCTCGCGATCTGGCCGTCCACGCGGAGTACGTAGCGGTGGGCATCCGGTTCGTGCGCGTATTCCTCGGCCATGTCCTCAGGCTATGTCGCCCGCCGCAACCCGGTGTCCGGCAGCTCGGCGCGCGCCCGGCGGATGCCGTCTCCCGACAGCTCGATGTTCCCGCGGCGTAACGTGAGCAACGACCCACAGAAGGAGCCGCCGATGACCGACCTGCCCGCCACTCACGAGACGCTTCTCGCCCGCATTCCGATCCCGTCCGGAGCCAGCCTGGAGGCATCCACGATCACGTACGGCCATGACGGCACCGAACTCGAGGGATATGTCGCCCACGACGCGGCGGCCGGCGAACCGAGGCCGGGCATCATCGTGGTGCCGGACTGGCTCGGAGTGGGCCCGAACGCCGAGATGCGTGCGCAGATGCTCGCCCGCCTCGGCTACGTGGCCTTCGTCGCCGACATCTACGGAGCGGATGTCCGCCCTACTCACGAGGAGGCGTCCGCTCTCGCGGGCCGCTACTACCAGGACCTCCCGCTGCTCCGCGCCCGGGTGCGGGCCGCGTACGAGACACTCGCCGAGCTTCCGCAGGTCGACGAGTCGCGCATCGCCGTGATCGGGTACTGCTTCGGCGGATCCGCGGCGCTCGAGTTCGCGCGCACCGGGGCGGACATCCGCGGGGTCGTCTCCTTCCACGGACGCCTCATCACGCACGATCCGAGCGATGCGGATGCCATTCGCGCCAAGCTGCTCGTGCTCACCGGTGGCGTCGACCCCGTCGTCCCCGACGAGGCGGTGCACGCGTTCCAGGACGAGCTGCGCGCGGTGCCGGACCTCGACTGGCAGGTCGTCACCTACAGCGGCGCGCCGCACGCATTCACCGTGCCCGGCGAGAACTTCCGTCCCGTGGCGGATGCCCGCAGCTGGCAGGCCCAGCTCGACTTCTTCGACGAGATCTTCGCTTGAGCGACGGGAGACTCCGATGCCGGCCGAATCGCGCGCAGCGTTCTCCGCGAGGGGTTCCGTCCAGGGCGGTGCCGCAAATTGTGTATTTTGCAGCATCGCCGAGGGCGAGACATCCGCCCGCGAGGTGTACCGCGACGACGACTTCGTGGCGTTCCTCGACGCACACCCGGTGTTCCCGGGCCACGTACTGATGGTCCCGCGGCGGCACGTGCAGACCTACGACGAGCTGCCCGAGGAACTCGCCACGCCGTGGCTGCGCACCTCGCAGTCACTCGAGCGCGCCGTGGAGAGCGCCATGGATGCCGATGGCTCGCTCCTCATCGTCAACAACGTGGTCTCGCAGTCGGTTCCGCACCTGCACCTGCACGTCATCCCGCGTTCTAAGGGCGACGGGTTGCGCTTCTGGCTCGGGCCGCGGCACGCGTACCCGTCCCAGGACGAAGCGGATGCCGTGGCCGCCCGCATCCGAGCCGCCCTCGTCTAGGCCGCCTCCCGATTACGAGCACCTTCGTTCCGCCTGATATAGTCGTCAGGTTGATCAGGCACCGAAACCGCCGGTCGACGCCCTGCGCGCCATTAGCTCAACGGATAGAGCATCTGACTACGGATCAGAAGGTTGGGGGTTCGAATCCCTCATGGCGCACACTGTGTTGAGACAGTAAGAGAACGGCTCGCGAAAGCGGGCCGTTTTCGCATTTCCCAGCGCTGATCAGGAATTTCTCTCGCCTCTTGCCTAGTTCGACGAGCCGCTGTGCTGACCGTCCGACATGCTTGTGTGCGCCAGTGCGGCGGGCTGCAGTACGCGATTGACAGCAACCGTGACAGCAACCCGCCTGGATAGTTGAAGCGCGCATGATCAGTTGTCGCCTTCGGGACTCAGGAGCGCGTCCATCGCCGCAACGGCATCGACCAGGGCGCTCGGCATGACGTGCGCGTAGAGGTCCGTCGTAATGCTGAGCGTCGAGTGGCCGAGCAGATCCATCACGACGCGGGGTGGAACGCCTTGTGCGAAGAGCAAAGACGCACAAGTGTGCCGCAGGTCATGAAAGCGGATCCGGCGCACGCCGGCCTTTTCGATCAGCGCGTTGAACTCGCGTCGAAGATTGCTCGGCTCGATCGGCGTTCCGATGGCCGTCGTGAACACGAGACCGTGCTCGTTGAACAACCCTGGAAGCACTGCAAGTTCTGAATCCTGTTCCCGCCGGTGCCTGTCGAGCGCCGAGGCAGCAGTCGAGGGCAGCGGGATCGTCCGTCGAGAACGTACCGATTTTGGTGGTCCCATGACGAGACCACGATCGGCGCCGAGACGTTGCAGCGTCTGCCTCACATGCAGCAGGCCACGCGCAAGGTCCACGTCAGTCCAGCGCAAGCCAAGCAGCTCACCCCTGCGCAAGCCGACCGAATAGGCCAGCGTGAAGAGTGCGCTAAGCCGATGCGAGGATGCCGCAAGGCTGAATGACGCAACCTCGTCGGCCGTCCACGGAGTGACTTCCTGCTTCTCAAGCCGCGGAGTGCGAACCAACGTGGCGACGTTGCGACTCACGAGCTGTTCGCGCATCGCCTCGGACAGCATGGACCGCAGAACCGCGTGAGCTAGTTGCACAGTTCGTGCCGAGACACCCGCTGAGGCGACATCGGCGTGGAGTTTGCGAACATCCGATGGAGCCAACCGATCGAGCTTGCGTGTGCCGATCGACGGGACGATGTACTTGCGCATCGCCCACGCGTAATTCGCGTGAGTGGCGGGACGTAGCGAGAGCAACATCGCATCCAGCCAATGCTTCGCGTAGGCCTCGACGGTCCACGTTGTGCCGGCCATTGGGATGCCTCGATCTGTCAATGTGATGAGCTCACGAAGCTTCGTGCTCACCTCGCTCCTTGTCGCTCCGTAGATCTGCCGCCGCTGGCGCGCGCCGTCAGGGCGAAGAACGTACGTGGCGGCGGTCCAACGCCCGTCCGTGCGCTGGTAAATCGTGCCCTCGCCGTTTGCTCGCTTGCTCATTTCTCGTCGCCGTTTGCTGCGAGACGTTCTGCATACTCACGAAGCGACGCGACAGGGATCCGGCGGCTCCTGCCGATCTTCACGCTCGCGATCAAGTTGAGTCGCATCAAGTCGTAGACCGTGGACCTTCCCACGCTGAGCGAGTCGGCCGCGTCCTCCGGCGTCACTAGGTACTTCTCCATCAGTTCACCTCTTCTCGTTTGTCGTTTGTCTTCTGGCTCCGGTCTTCGCGCCATTCGCGGGCCGCCGCGGCAGCTTCTCTTGCGAGGGCGGCGTCACCGGATGTCAGCCAGCCCATCCCTGCGAACGTCCACTGGCCGACGACAAGGGTCGTGTCGTCGTCGCCCTCATCGAAGCCGGCGGATTCGGCCGGCGCGGGACGGTGCGAAGCCTTGAGTCGTTGCCACCGACGCCGAGCACCACGAAGGCGACCAAGCGTCGTCGAGTACCGCCGCGACTTCGTTGAGAAGTGACCCCGAAAGCCGAGCATCGAGTCCCAACGCCCGAGCAGCTGGTATGGGCTGGTGTCATCGTGTTGTGCGATCCTGCCCAGTTCGACGACCAGTTCGCGTAATCGTGCAATGTGAGTTCTCGAGTTACCGCCTGGGTCGACGACGTCTTCGGTGGCTTTGGTCGCGTACTTCGCGATGTAGGCGGCCACGGCCCTATCAGTGAGCTCGCCCTCGGACTCACTGCCACGTGCAACGGCGCGTGCGTCACATTGTGCACCCCAGTCCAGCTGGATCCGCCTCGAGGTCCCCGGTAGTGCTTCTGCCGATACGCACACGTGCCTTGCGGCATGACGTGCCAGGTCAGCGAGCTGTTCCGAGGTGATCGCGATGCTTGGAGCCGGGAAGGCGGCCCCGTCCGTCGCGTTGCCATCGAGTCGGATCAGCGCATGAAAATGAACTATGCCGCGGCGCTGAAACTCGGCAACCTTCGCGAACTGCACACGTACGAGCTCGCGTGAGGCCGTCTCGCTCGTTCCCAGCGACTGAGCCAGGTCGCGGCGGAGCCTGATCATGAATCGGCGCCAGAGCTCGGGGGCGTGCCACTGCCAGGCGATATGGGCCTCGTAGTCGTAGCACTCGTGGCACAGCGGCTCGCCGACTATTGCATCCTCGGCCTCATGGCGGCGCATGCACCACGTGGGATGGCCGTGAGGACAAAGCTGCTTCTTGTTCCGTGGGCGGCACAACGGCGTTCCGTTACCTGGCTTCTTTGCGCTGTGCACGAAGCCAAACGATGGAGCGGTCAAGGTGAGAAAGACGAGCGGGTGCTCGCCTACTGACTCGGGAACACCCTTCGATCCGCCGGCAGCTCCGGCGATGACGAGGTGCCACATGTCGCTCTTGTACTCGTGACTGCACGACGGGCATCGGGCAGCACGCCTGTTCCCGCAGCGCACGTACGTCACACCATCCGGTTCGGAGGAGGAAGCGTATCGGGCGAGCGGTTCACCGGTAGCGGTGTCGTATGTCTCGGACCGGCCGACGAGGCGCACAGGCTGCGCGCAATACCCGGTGCTCGCCGCTTGCTCCAACCAGCGATCGGAATCGGGCCGGCGCAGCCTGTGCGCTGCCTCCTCGGCGTACGGCATCTACTTCGCCCGGCCCACAATGGCGCACGAATCAGGCTCGTCGGCCTCCAGTACGACGCCCAGAGCTTCGAGGTCATTTCGGCAGACCCGCGAGGGGATGCCCTTCTGCCGCAATGCCTCGTTGTACGACTCGATCACACCGTTGGTGCATCCACGGTCGGCGGCGTAGAGAGCTAGGGCAGACGTCGACTCGACGCGGGACGCATTCGCGACGAACCAATCACCGTGGCGCTCAACGACGTTGCAGGATGCGAGTTGCGGGATGTTATAGGCCGTTTGCGCCTCGTAATATCGTTGGCTTCCCGCAGATTCTCCGAACGCGAACGCCGTACCCCCAACGACAGCAAGCGCGACTGCCGCGCCCAAAGCCACGGCTCCGCGAACGAACGCATTTCGATTCATTGTTCTGCCCCTTCTTTCGCAGCTCGTCGCGTGCGGCGAGGCCGCGGTGCACCGGCGCTCGTGGATGCGGGCTCCGGTAGCGTGACGGGAATCTGTTTCGGTGCTGGGTAGTTCCAGGCGGCGTACTGGATCATGTCGTCGGACACGTTCCCCGCTCGCACGCGGATGGGATCGCTTCCGTCTTCGGGAACCACGTAGCCGACGCCGGGAGTTGTAGCCGGGATCTTGTGGCAGAGAGCGCCGTGGTCACGCATGCCTTCGCCAAGGACCATCGCGGTCTCCATGGCATCCCGTAGGCGTAGTCCGATAGTTTGTGTGAAAAGGCCACGCATCGGCAAGGTCTCCTTACGCGGATCTTGCAGGCAGGCGAACACCGTGTAGCCCACTGCGCGACCCTGCGAGCAGAGGAGAGCCAGCGCCGCGTTCGCTCTCCTGAGGAGTTCGCGATCGGTCTGGTATGCCGTCAACGCTGCCATTTCGTCGATCAGGATCACGACATGTGGGCTCTCGACTGTCGGCGTGTGCTGTCTCGTCGTTCCCGACAGTGCGTGCGCCCGGCGTTGCATTGCCGACACTCTTCTTCGAGGAGCTGTACCGCGAGGTCAGCGGAGTCGGCGAAGCGTGTAAGCAGCGGCTTCCCCATCCCGAGTTCCATGGCCGACTTCAGGTCGATGCCGTGCACCTGGACCAGCCCGCTCTTGATAGCCGGTGCGAGTCCGAGGATCAGACCCCAGACAAGTGACGCTTTCCCGGAGCCAGACGAGCCGGCGACAAGCGTGTGCGGCCCAAGCCGCATGGTCCAGAGGTAGCCGTCTTCGCGGACACCGAGCGGCACTGACCGAAGATCAACGGACTCGGCGAAAGGCAAGGTGATGACCTCCGCCAACCGATCGGCATAGTCGATCCACAGCACTGCCCCGCCCGGCGCATCTGCGACGTGAACCGACCATGCGCCGAGGTTCTCAGCAATGGCTGGAGCCGCCGCGGCGAGCTGCTGACGTGTCATGCCGAGCGGGATCGTGACATTCACGCACAAGCTGTCGCCGACCCATGAGAACTGCCTGAGTCCCGGAGCCTCTCTGCCGCCATCGAAACGTTGGATCGAACAGCCGAGCCGATCCATGAGGGGCAGCCACATAGCTGCCACGTGAGCAACTACGGACTGTTCCCACCGGGCCCTTGCATGACTGGACAGCGTTCGACCGTGTGCATATCGCTTGCGCAGCTTCACGCCGACAACAGCCGCTAGCACCAGCACAAATGCGGCGAGAACCCAGCCGTTCGAACTGAACACCAGAACAGTCAGCACGATGAGGCAAGCGAGCCACCACCGACGCCGCCAGAGATCTCGGATCTCGAGCCACCACCAGTGGAGCTCGCCCGCGACATTCGTTGACATCACTCGCCCCGGCGCTTGTCCGTGGCCGGCTTGAGATCGGTCGCACGTAGCGAGAACGCCACACGCGGACGCCCAGCGCCCTCCTTCACGTACGGCGTTACCGAGAGACCGTCGAACACGACGGGGCGGAATGGCAGCCCGGCGATCTCAGGGGGAGCGGTGGGCTCGGTCGCCGAGATCACCTTGACGGTCACCTCGCCCTGGCCCTTCTTGGCGTTCGGGTCGGCGTCGATGACGCGGACTCCACAGCGGCTTTCCGCTGGCCTTGTCGTGCTGCTGACCAACCTGCTGGCCGTCGTCACTCCACTCGATCACCCGCTCGACCTCGCCGACCATGTAGGCGCCGGCCGGGAAGAACGCCCCGAACTCGACGGGGATCGCACTCTGAATAGCCATCGCTGACTCCTTCGCATCTGTCCAAGCAGGACCACCGCGGTCCATACCGTGATGCTTACACGCAGGCGTCATGAAATCAACAAAAGTTGATAAAAGACGAAAAATGGTCTGCCTTATCGAATCGGTTCAGCCGGGCCGATACGATGTGCAGTGCCACAACTAGGGGAGTGATCCATGGCAGAGGAGCATGAAGCGTGGGGCCGTATCCCGGTTCCCGTAGCTCAACTCGCCCAGATCCTTGCCAAGAAGGCATCGAAGGACGCTGGCAGGCTTACCCGAGCGGAGTGGCCGACCGAACCACAGGACGTGCAGGACCTCTTGCGCCGAACCATTTCGGACGCTCACAAGGTCGCTCAGGCTGGAACCGACCTTCGGGCGTTGCTCTCAGCGTATGCTCATCGGTTCCATAAACCGAGACCGCTCCTGGCAGATCTCGCGAGGGCGCAACACACCAGCCCCCAAGGTTTTACACGTCGCTACTCGGATGGAACGGTCGTTGCGATCGCTCAGCTCAGCAGCCAGACGCCCGATCTAAGAGCGATCCGGGACGCTTTCCCATCGGTGAGCCTGGATGACCTGGCCACTATCGACGGTCCGGTCGGGGCGTCCGCGAAACAGCAACGCAAATTCAGCGCAGAGCCGCATGCATAGTGCCCAACGCGAAGGCAGAATGTGCTTTAGATGAGTCACCGGCGGTTTCCTCGGCGCGAACGCTCCATGCCGCCTCGCTCATCATCTAGTACGAATCTCGGCGGAGAATGCCGTTGTCGGCCATCC
Organism: Humibacter ginsengisoli; assembly: GCF_054780095.1. Lineage (NCBI taxonomy): Bacteria > Bacillati > Actinomycetota > Actinomycetes > Micrococcales > Microbacteriaceae > Humibacter > Humibacter ginsengisoli. The sequence continues at coordinate 232,977 of NZ_BAAGWZ010000011.1, read as the reverse complement.
TGTCAAGGACCCGGAGCAGGACAGCTGCTTGACGATCAGACGGTACCTTGCCGCGTCTGAGGCCGAACAATTGCACCAGGTCCCTTTCTGTCGGCGACATCGGAACCTGTCCAGAAGAGCGGTACACCGCCTCCCACACGCCAGACTTGACCGCAAGGACCCGCTGAACGACTTCGTAACCGGTGTCCATCGCGCGCTGCTTCCGGTCGTCTGCATTCCGGACTTGAGCCTCACCAGCAGAGATTAGATCCTCCTCGATCGTGTCCGCGAGATGTATACGGTCTCTCTTGAATCCCTCCCAACATGCCTGTTGCTTCGCCCACTGAGTCACGTTAGCCTGCGGCCGATTCGGGTCAGTGAGATAGCGTTGCGCTTCGCGCGCAACCCCTATGAGCGCTGTAAGCGACGGCTCACTAATCGCCTGACGCATCCAGACCTTGCCGAAGTCGTATCGAGCGCCATCGAATTGCAATCCAATCTGGAATGCGAAACGAGCTATTGCGTAGGCCACGATATTTGCCAAATAGCCCGGCGTCGCCTTGTACCAGTCCTCTCGAAGCACTGCCGATCTAAGCGTGTCGTACATGATAGCTTTGCCGATGCTAGTGCGAAAGTATCCATCGCCATACGCATCCGCCCCTTTGCCATCATCTTTGGTCCACTGTGCATCGACCTTCGTTGCATAATCCGCAAATACGGATTGAGCACCCTTACTGACAAGATCGGGATGCTGATTCCAGCAATAATCGTACTTGGCCCAATCCGTCTTAGTAATCCGCTGCGACTTCGGATACTCCAACTCGAACTTCGCTTGCTCGCTAGCCGATCGATGTGCATTACGGTCGTTCTCCCATTGACCGCGTGCTCGCTCGTAGAACCAGCCGGTTTGGTATTGTTGTCCCTCTTTGGCCGGCGCCCTTAGTCGTCGGCTGATCTGCTCAAGTCGTATGTGAAACTCGTGAGTCGAGAACAAGTCGGCCGCACTAATCCTGTTCTGGCTGTTTGCAAATTTGGCAACTGCTTGAACTACGGATGCGGAGTCAGACTCGCTAACGGTCACGAGCTTCATTTGGATGGAGACGTTGTCGACGTTTCTATTCTTGTTATTTCGGAGGAAGTAGGCGATTGACGCGGTCGTCTGTCCGCCGTTCACAATCTGCCAGCGGTCAAGGCTTCGGATCGTAGTGCCATCCGAGGATCGGCCGAGCTCAACCTCGGTGGCCGTTGTGGTCAGGCCGTTGTTGTACGCAAGAAACCGCTCTGGTTCGTGAGTGAGCGTGTTCTGGATCCCACGGTTGACCTGACCTCTGGCGCTGAGAAAAGTTCGCACATTCGATTCGAGGAGCAAGCTTCCATATTCATCGAATACGTCCGCCAATACGCGGGCGGGGACAACCGCGAGATACGTCCGAGTTGTTTCGTCGGTGCCCGACGCAACCAAGCAGGGAAGGCCATCGGGCATCCAGTTTGTAAAATCAACACGGATGTCTTCGCTACCGCGATCGGGCACTGCGGCGTCTAATAACCGTCTTTGATCCCAAACTTCGTACGTCGTACGCAAGCCGGCGACGGTATCGCTCTCGATCGTCTTGATTCGACCGCTCATCAAACCGTCAGTGATGAGGATGACCCTAATCTTGGCTATTCGGCCGTCAGCTATCTGTTTGGAAAAGTAGTCCGCATATTCCCACTCACGCGACGACACTTCCAAGTTGCTGGTTAGCCAACCCTCTACGGCAGCTTGAAGGAATCCAGTCGCGCGTCCGATGGCGTCCTTAGCATCGGTCATCGTAAGGGTTGTTTCGTCGCCGAAATATCGTCCAGCAAGTATCACGAGGGATTGTTCAATCGGATTCTCGGCATATCCCAGCAACTCGAGACGTTTACCACGTGGTCCGTTGCATCGGAGAGCTTCAACGTTCAGATCGGCAATAGCTTCCGCGTCTTCCAGCCGTCGCGCGTATACCGCGGCGAATGCTTCGAGCTCGAAAGCGCCGTCGCCAGCCGCAGCTTCGACCCGGATCTCGTTTCTGAGGTCGTCAGCTTCGTCACTCATGATTTGATCTCATTCAGAAGGTGGTTGAATGGCGCAGCAAACGGGAGGAGCCTGGAGAGTTCCAGCGAGTAGTGCACGTCGATGATTCCGGCGGGCGCTTGAGAAATGTCCAGATGGGGAAAGTCATCCCTGATCGTATATCGTCGCCAATTTCCGGGAATAAATCGGTACTTGTCGTACCACTCATCAGAGAGGTCAAGTCCGAGGGCTTCAAGAGCTGCAGTCCACTTCTCGGCGGGCGACGTGCCTGCCGTGGCAATTGCGTCGGCCGTCTGCCGCATGTACTGCCGAAACTGAATTGCGTTGCTCGACTCGTCCGTGGCCTCTTCGATTGGCAGGACTACGAGATCAAGAGGTTGTTCAGTGGGCACGAGCTGCGTCGGTGAAGAAACACGGATCGTCTGTGGCGGTTGTCGAGTCGACTTGACTTCAATTCCACGTCCGTTGGCGAACGTGAAGTCGTGTACACCCAGTCCGGCTTTGGCCCATGGCCCGCGCCACGCGGATACAGCTGACTCAACGTCTACGCCTATGCTGAGAAGCGCGTTGAGAAAGATGAGTTCCGCGAAGGTGCCTCGCACTAGCGATTCGGGAAGACGTCCTCGGCGCTGACCAACGAAGCGCCGGAACTCGTCAATGGATCGGATCAATTGCTCAGAGCCCTCATCCGCAGTCGCGCTCTGCGCTACGCGTTCGAGGATGTATTCGACCAGCTTCAGAAAGAGTGGCGGAAGGCCTCGGTCGGCCGCTGTTATCTGGACGTAGTCATCTTTTCCGCTTCTGGTCGTCCTGACCGAGAATCCATGGCCGTCACTGAGGACCTGTGATGGAGAGAGGGAGGCCCGCACGAATAGGGCTGCTCGTCCTCCGTCATTGACTGCAGCAAACATGAAGGGAGCCTGGCGGATTACCACCATCCGACCGCTCGGACTGCCGAGGACCTGTTCGTAGGATGACTTTAGGGGCACGTCGGCCATCAGGCCTCGTCCTCGTCGTCGACTTCATCGTCGCCTTCGTCATCGACGAATCCGTTATAAGCACGCCAGTAGACCTGGTTCACTTGATATGTATGGGCGCCCCGTGTCGCGTTTTCGATCTGATCCTGGGTCATCCTTGGGAAGGCAACGGCGACAGCGATCCGTGTGAGACCCGCCTCCACCTTCTCGAGATCCGAGTCGTCCGGGTCCTTCGGGTCATCCGCTGTCACGACGTAAATCATCAGGATCGGATGTGTGATCCATGCGAGAGTTCGCGCTTGAGAGGACATCGGCTTTCCCGATGCGGCGACAAGAGGCTCGGCCTCCATCGAATCTCGCTCGGACCGAATCAGCGCACCCGCCAAATCGGTCGCCGTGGAGACTCGCCGACGATCGAGCCGGATATGCCGGTCGTTGCGGCTGCGTCCCATCTTGTTTCGCCGGCTCATTGTGACGAAAGAGTCCGGACTAAAGCTGTGCGAAGAGCCACTACCGCTGACTAGAACCACGTCCCAATGGTCGCTTCCCGGTGCCAACCTGGAGGCCTCCATGATCGGCGCAGTTCCATCACGGCCACGCGCGAAGAGCAACTGGTTCCCGGGGTCGCCTTGAAACGCTCGGAAAAAGTCGAGTACTGAATCGAGAGGCACGTCGCGCCACGCACGAAAGCCACCACTTGTCTCAATGGCGTTCACGCTACCGAGCTGAGCGACGAGAGTTTCGACCGCCAACTGATTCGAATCGTCAACCTCCTCATCAGCTGTGAGGTCATAAGACTCGGCGAGGCGATTCTGCCAAACCACAGGCCCGACTTCTACGAATTCCGTGTTACGGCCCTTGTTAGCCGCCACGATGTCTACGCTGTCGGGATGGATCCGCACCCTTAGCCCGAAGTCCTTGGGCGTAAGTCCACGGCCCTTCATGTCGAGTAGCGCTTCTCGCAGTTCCTCCGTGACCTCGGCCGAATGCTCAAAATCTGCGCGAGTAGTCTCGGGCATCCAGATACGGACGAGATCATCGAAATGAGGACGATAACCGAACCAACGGCCCATCTGCATGAGAGTGTCCATCGTGCGGGGTTCTCTCACAAAGTAGCTCACCTGAAGACCGTTGAGGGTGAGACCGCGCGATAGGACGTCACCGCCGACAACGATCTTCGGAACGAGGTCATCGGCGTCTCGTTCGGCGACCGTCATCAACTTGCGACGCTTCGCTCGCTCCTTTGCTGTATCACCATTGATAAGGTCCACGCGGAATTCTGAAGCGATCTCGACAAGTGTGTTGGACACTTGAGCCCAAGACACATCGTGCACATTTGCGAACCGGTTTTCCCAGACGCTATAGATGGAGAGAGCTCCGGCACTTCGTGAAGTAGTAGTTCGAGCAAATTCGGCGAGAATTGTGGCGACCGTGCTTCGCAGGAAGACCTCAAGTAGCTCAGCAACCTCACGTTCGACGCTCTTGAACCGTGAAACGTTGACCAGCATCGCCGCTGGCCTTACTCTGTCGTCTCGCAAACGACGTACGGCAGTCCCCAGGAGGAATTCGGTGACCGCGGTCTCCAACGAACCGGGGAGTGCGCTCACAGGATGATGGTTTTTGTGCTTGATCGGGATAATCGCTAGGCAGTCGTCGACTGAGGTGTCGATCGCTGCGTGTCCACCCTCAGGAAAATATGCGCCGATCCCAAGATAGGTGCTGGGAGGGAACATCACTCTTATGTAGTCACTTGGAAAGAGGTCGGGCAGGACAGTTCCTGCGCGATCTGGAACAGTCTCACCCCGTATTGGTTTCTCGACGAACTCGAAGGCCGCCTGGTCATCGATGAAAATGTTGGCAAACGGTGTAGCAGTAATCGCGAGATATGAACTGCGGGTCGATACATCCAACAAAGCGCGAATCGCTTTGTTGACACTCGTCGGGTCCGTTGTGTCCCGTGTGTTAGGACTTCCCCAATCTGACTCATCATCCACAACGATGAGAGGTATATTCAGGCGCCCGCCCGGAGCTTGGCTCTTGATGTACGCTCGGATATTCTCGAGGAGCGATGGTGTCTTCTTAGTAATAAAGACGGTCGGAAGTCCGCCTTCGACCCAAGTTATGCTGGAACCGCGTTTGGCCTTGGAGAAGTCGTGGCGAACTGTCGTCATTAGATGAGCGCGAAGGTCCGACATTTCACCAACCCCCACATATCTTATGGCAGCATTGCTGATGCCATCCTCCCAAGTTTCGGAGTCGATACCGAGAAGATCTGTGTCGAACCGTGTTTGCGTCTGCTGTCGTAGATCCTCCGTATGGCCTCCAATGACAATGATCACGCGATAGCCGTAGTCGATTGCCTTGTTCAAGATTCCAAGATACGTGGCAGTCTTTCCAGACTGGACTTCGCCCATCAATAGGCCACGTCGCGGCCAGGCACCGTCAGCCTGCATCGGGTCCCCGAGCAGTTCGACCACGTCATCAGTCTGAATGTCGAGTGTGCTAATGACGTTTGCTTCCCAGTCGCGGCTGAGGAGCAACTTCTTGTAGGCGTCCCAGCGCGGAGTCTGCGTCTCGCCCCGACGTTGCGCGATCCACGGCCTGAACGTGGCTTCGTCGACGATTGAGTCCCCTAAGGGCATCTCGACGCTGTGCTCCTGTGTGAGTTCCTGGAGAACGTCGCCGATCTCTGTAGCGCTGAGGTCCGGGAAGAGTGCTGCGGCAACGCTGGCGGCCTTTGACTCCAGGTCGTCAAATGTCAATACCCCACTCACGTCAAAGAACTGGCGCTTGACCCAGCCTTTGAGAGCGGACTGTCTATCGTTCAGGGCCATCAGCGTCCTTCCAGACGAGGTCAACGAGAGATCCCAAATCGGAGAATGTATCGAAGGGCTCAACATCGGCGAGCTGTCGCGTAGCTATATCAGGGTCGGCATCGAATATGCCCATGTGATGTATGTCCCTCAATCGCGCGAGTAGCGCTGAACGGTCCGGACGATTGGCCATCGCGGGAACACTGGCTGCTGCTTCGACGTAGGAATCCATCAGCGGGAAGGTGCTTGCGATCGTCTGCAGTAGGCCGACAACGCGCTCCGCATCCTCCGTATCGAGGCGAGAGAGCACTGATTCAACGACTGGGCTCTCGAGATTCACTTCGTAACCGAAACCGTCGCGGGTCTTGAGCTTCGTCCAGACGTGAGCAACTGCCGTGCTCTCACGCCGCCCTCGAAACGCGTGAACTCGATGCCCCTTGGAGAGGATCGGATCGATGAGCTGACGAAGGCGCAACTTGAAGGACTGTGGTGGCTCAGCGCGAGACTTCTTTATGTCGAGCTGCCAAAGCGCGTCAAGCGAAGCGGGGACGTCCACTTGGATTCTTGTCTGTTTCGACAACTCGGTCATGCGAGCGAGACCGTACCAATGACCGTGTGAGATGAGCCGGCGATTTCGGTAGACGTAGAAACCTTGGGCTTCACGCATGTCCTCACCCAAATCGGGGCGCAGCCGTTCTGAATTGGATAGACCTGACGGGTGCGGCAGCGTAAACGCCTCTACGCGTACCTCAGTCCCACCAATTCGCAAAAGCTCTGGTGCAGATCGTTGGGTCTTTGGGTTCTCTGAAAGAAATGGATCAAGGGGACGAAGATGAATTCCATTGACGGTGATTGCCAGCCGGTGACTTCTATCCGCAAGGAACCGATGAAAAACTAACGCAAGGCTGGTACGTGCGACGGTCAGTTGCGTGGCGAGAAATGCTCCCGGCTCGGGCGCGTCACCTAATAAGAGATCGAGTTCTTGCCAAACTACAAGCGTTCCAGTCGCTTGAGCATCCAGCTTGTCCCAAAGCGGCACGCTCTGCATGTCTTCCGTCGTGAGGACAAGTAGAGACCACGTATTGGAAGCTTCGACGAAGTCGATGTCCCAGCGCAAGCCAGTAGCTACCCCGGCCTGCTTCGTGACGACGGTAAGTCGGCGTGACTGTGATAGTGAGGCCGTTTTCAATCCGAGCCCGAATCGTCCCAGATCAGACTCTTCACGGTCGTCCACGGAACCAGCGAATCTTAGCGCTTCGCGGGCTTCGCGAGGTGACATTCCACGGCCGTCGTCTAGTAGCGCCAGGTAGTCGCCATCTATAACGTCTGCGTCGATGACCACATGACTTGCACCCGCGCTAATACTGTTGTCTACCAGGTCAGCAATCGCGGCCTCGAATGAGTAACCAACTGAACGCATCGACTCGAGCAGATGAACGCTCGGCTGGATAAGCTCAGACTCCATTGGATCCCCTTGACCTAACCCCTTAACTCACCGCGACGAGGACGGGCGACGTGAGCTACGCTGTCGTCCTTCGCTTTGAAGTTAGGACTTTCGAGACCTCGATGTTCGGCTCAATCGAAGAATAGGGGACACCAGAGAACGATTTGAAAAGCGCAGTGAAAATGGCCTCAGCGCCTTTGACCGGGACGGCCATTCCTACTTGCTTGCGCACGCTTTCCTTGACTCCTATGAACGCGAAATCGTCTGGGAATGTTTGGAGGCGTGCCCTTTCGCGATTGGTCAATGCACGATCGAGCACCCAATGGTAGACATATGACCCGCCGCCGCCGGCCCCAGTGACGGTGTAAGAGGGCTTGTCCGGCTCGAGCCGTTTGTATGTCGTGCTGATCGTGGTTCGAGTTTTGATTTGGAGTCGTTTGGGCATAACTTCAAGAGCCCGCGGAGAGAACGCGTGCTCGCCTGCTTTCAGGTAACTTAAGCGCTCCACAACTTGCGGCGATAGTCGCGCGAACTCATGGTTCGGTGCATGGATATCGATCCGCGGAACGGTGAGTGCAGCTTTTGCACTCACGTCGACATCTTTATAGATCTCAGGAGAGGGGACCCGAAACTCGACGTCGAGATCCTCCCGTATGCCCACAATGACAATCCGTTCCCGTCGTTGTGGGACACCGTATTCATCGAACGAATAGAGGTGAGGGACGATGCGATATCGAGGGCCATCATCCGGGGTCTGCAGATGTTCGAGGATTTGCCTAAATGCCTTGCCTTCGTTCGCTCCCCGAAGCCCGGAAACATTTTCGGCAACGAACCACTTGGGTCTCTTAGAGGCTAGGACCTTAACGCCATATGTATATAGCGGACCATATTCGCCATGGAGGCCTTTCCATTCGCCCACGAGACTATAGTCATTGCAGGGGAAGCCGAAAGCGAAGCCATCGATATCGCCAAGACCGTCAATCACGAGATCGTGCACGTTCTGGTGAACGATCCCGCCGCCAGCGCTCGGAAGGTCAGCCGACGATTCGACCAACTTCGCATCGTCACCGTATTCGGGTATGAGGATGTTGCTCAGATAGGTCTTGCAGGTATCTAGATCGTAGTCATTCGCCCATGCGTGCTTTAGAGAAATGCCCTCGATGGCCTGCGCCGCCAGCCGAGCTCCGAGCGCCATCCCGCCAGGTCCACTGAACAGCTCGCCCATGCGGAATGTTTGGCTGTTCATACAGGGCTTCCTGGTTCTCGGTAGTCTGAATCGGAGTGCGACGCGACCGTGGCGACCAGGGTGGCCGCGCGATAGCGACTTTCTGGCGGCGACGAGTCCTTCTCTTTTCGGCGTCGCGGTCTCAACGTATCGGTGTCGACCGACATTCAATCAGCTGGACGTTCGGCTGGGGCGATGCGACGCCGAGTTTCCGTCCGCTTGTTGTCCCCAGTCCGTGGTGCAGAGGATTGGGACTCGGGCGTTGTGGATGGCCGAGCGCACGCAAGGTGATCCGGTTGATGGCGCGCGGTCGGTGCCTGAGTGCCGGTGAACGTAGCGGCTTCTGGTGAGTGCCCCGGTTAGGTCGTGAGAACTTTCTTTACTCATTCAAGCCGCCGGGCTGCGCCCGGCGGAGCCTACCTGCGGTGCGTGCGGTCCTCGCTTCGCTGCGGTCCGCGCGCTCCTCGGTGAGCAGCACCGGACAGTCGGGCGGGAATCTACGCCTGTTCGAACGACCGAGCTGCACTGAAGACCACGGCAGCATCAGCGGTTGGGTCTTCACTGTCACGTAGCAGCTTGGCCGGTGACTGATCGTCCAGATCTGTGTTCATGCCCATGAACCATGACTGCACGGTGGCGGATCCCTCGCACTGCTGGAGGTAGTCGGCAGCCCGTAGAGCTGCGCGGAGACGTTGTTGGTTCGCGTCTGAAGGACCGGTGGTGCCACCGCCAACCCAGCCGAGTACCGATCGCGTCGGGACTCCTGCGATGTACGCCACCAGCTTGGTGCCGAGGATCACACGGAGCCGCTCTGTGACCTCGGCCGCCGGCATATGGGAGAGCTCGGCGTCTGTAATGGTCCCGATCTGGTCATGCGAAGTCATGTAAAGGCGGGTTCCATCGCGTTGATTACCTGGCGGAGATCGTTCAGGCTTGTTGGCGACCAGAGTTGACTTGCTCTAAGCGCTTCCTGTAGCTCCGCATCGTCAGGGACGTGTCCATTGATACGCCAGACGTCGATGAAGTCCATGGCGAGAGCGTAGAGGGGATCGTCCTGAGGGTTGCGAAGAAAGACGAGATTCTTCGGCGAGCTGTCCATCATCGTTGCCTCTCTATTCGCGGTTTCCGAGCTCAGTAGTTTCCGAGCTCAGTAATTGGATTAGGCAGGACGCGCGGATGATTTCGGTCCAGCGATGAGGACCAGTAGCGAAGCGACCCGTCGGCGGCGAGTTCTGCGACGATAGGGGAGAGCTCCGGCGGGACGAGGGAATCGTCCCAATGCTCGGTCTGACCATTGAAGTAGGTGAACGGATCTGCGTGCCTGCGAGCCTGCTCGGTCAACTCGAGAACGCGTCCCTCTACGAGGACGGCAGCCCACTTGTTTGGAACCTCGGTCGTCTCAACCAGGCTTGCGCGGCCCTTGGCGGTTTGTTCGCGGGTCCTGCGGTCCGTACGCGAGTTCGTGATGCCGACCTTGTATATGGGCTCGTTGTTCTTGTGGAGCACGTAGACCGTGTGCGGTTCCCACCACCCGAGCTTTACGTGCTCTGCCCAGAGGGAGGAGTCCTCACTGAGTTGCTCACGAGCCCAACCAATCGTGCGCTTGCGTTGATCATCAGCACGCGCGTGGTCGAGCACGGGCGAGTACCGCTCTGGCTTGAACGTGACGCGGGACTCGGCGACATCGAGTGAAGCTGCACGATCAGCCAACAACCAAGACCGAGCCCATGTGTTCCGGGGCGCCGAATACCACCAAGTAGGGTCCGACCACGCCCGCGATGGAAGTTGGAAGCCGACCATGTCTTCGATCTCTGAGAGTGGGATGGACAACTCGCCCTGCGAACAAGACAGCAGCCAGTCGTTAAGCGCTCGATAGCGCTCGCTCCCTCTCGCCAGGTTCGACATGATGGCTCCTTCCTGACAGCAACCCTGACAGCAACCTCCGACGATCCGGGGGCGTGTGTCTCGAACTGGGTGAACATTCGTCCAGGCGCCGTGTAGCCTGTGGACCACGACGGACGCATCGCGCCTTTCTACGGATCAGAAGGTTGGGGGTTCGAATCCCTCATGGCGCACACTGTGTTGAGACAGTAGAAGCCCCCGGAATCACGCAGAAGTCGAGCGTGAGCCGGGGGTTTCGTTTTGCCCGATGGAGGGAACGCTACGATGAGTGCCGAGCACGTGGGTATCGTCTGGAATCCGTCGAAGACCAGCAGAGAAGACCTGGAGGCCGCGGTCCCGCGTGAGTCGAAGGTCTCGTGGTTCGAGACCAGCGAAAAGGACCCTGGACGCGCAGCCACGGCGGAGGCGCTCGACGCCGGAGCCGAGCTCGTGCTCGCCGCGGGTGGCGACGGCACGGTCCGGGCGGTCGCCGAACACCTTGCCGAGACGAACGCGGACGTCGAGCTCGGCATCATTCCGCTGGGCACCGGCAATCTTCTCGCCCGCAACCTCGGCGTGCCCCTGAACGATCTGCCGGCTGCGTTCGCTCGTGCGCTCGAGGGGAGCGCGAAGCCGATCGACATCGGATGGGCCGAAGTCACCATGGAGGGTGGCCCCGAACGGTATGCGTTCGCGGTCATGGCCGGCTTCGGGATCGACGCGCACATGATCACCGAGACGAACGACGATCTCAAAGACAAGGCCGGCTGGGTGGCCTACGTCGAGTCCCTAGGACGCGCTCTTTCCGCGAGCGAGGTGATCGGCATCCGGATGGAATTCGACGGGACCGAGGTGACGGAGGAGCAGGCGCACACGGTGATCGTCGGCAACTGCGGCACCCTGCAAGGCGGCCTGAATCTGCTCCCCGACGCCGACCCGGCCGACGGCGAGCTCGACCTCCTGATCCTGAACGCGGAGGGGATCGCGGGCTGGGCCGACACGCTGCGCAACTTCGCATGGCACAACGGACTGAAGCGGCTCATGACGCCCGGCGACGACGCCGCCGAGAGCAGCGACAGCACCACACATCGACGCGTCACTTCGCTCACGATCGAGCTCGATGAGCCACGCGTGTTCGAGGTCGACGGTGACGACCTCGGGGAGACCACTCGGATCGCGATCAGCATCCAGCCCGACGCCGTCCGCATCCGGTAGCGCACTCACTCCGAAACCGTCACCCTCACGGTGTGGTGGCCCGTGATGTCACCTGGAACATGCACGTCTGAGCGCGTCACATCGCGTCCATCAACCCAGACTGAGAAGCGCTCGCCCGGCTCGACGGTGACGTCGAGCCTCGCATCGCGATACGGCAGGTCGAGTGCGGTCACGATTTCGCCCGCCGGCCGCGACGGCCTGAAGCCGAGCCCCGCTGCCTGTGGCCTCATGCCGAACAGCCCGAAGTGCACAAGGCGGAGAAAGGATGTCGCAGACCACGTCTGATCCGGCTCGCTGTTCCAGAGCCGGCCGCACTGCCAGCCACCGCTCGGATTCCCGGTGAGCGCGTCGTACACCTCGTCGAATCGGCCGCCGCTGTTGCTGACCAACACCCGGAAATCCTCGAGTACACGGGTGGCGCCGCCCGCGTCGCCTGTCACCGAGGAGGCGAGGCCCACGAGTCCCATGACCATGGGCCAGCACATGGCGTTGTGGCGTCCGGGCCGCTCATCCGAATACCTGTCGGCGAAGTGAGGGGCGACATTCACCGCCCCAGCCGAACCCCGCCCCACTGAACCGAGCACCGCGGGCGCCGCACCCGGCGGTGCGACGCCGAACATGGTCGCGAGAGCGAGACCCGCGGCCTCCCTGTTCCGGTCAAGGGTGCCCGCGAGATCACCGGAACCGTGCACGAAGTATCCGAAGGTATCGCCGTCTGCGAGATGGCGGCGGATGGCGTCGGTGAGGTGATCCGCCCGGTCGGCGAAGTCGCAGGCATCCTCGCCCAATGCTCGGGCCATGTCGTCGAGACAGCGGTACGCCGCCACGTAGAGCACGTTCGTCGACAGGGCCATGATCTCGTGGGCTTCGGGATAGTCGAGCACGAAGGAGCTCGGCTCATCGCTCGTCGCGGGCGGTGTCGGAAGGCCTGAGATGCCGTCCTGCATGAGCGCCGGCCCCGCGTAGAGACCCCATCGTGACCGGAAGCGGTCGCGGTGAAGGATCTCAACGGTGGCGCGTCCCACGTTCCATGCCGTCCTGAGAAAGCCGACGTCTCCGGTCGTAGCGGCGAGATCCCAGGCGGCCAGTACCCATACGATCTGATCCCACCACTGGTCATCCTGAGCGACGGCCACTCTGCCGTCGGGAAGTCTGTCGCACACGCGCAGGAGCGTCGCTCGCGCGATGTCAGGCCTGAGGATGCTCGCCGCGCCCCAGCTGTTGAGCGCCGCGTCGCGGGTCCACGGATCTGCATAACCGCCGCCGGCTCGGATGAAGGTGCCGATGGCGTCCTGTACGACGTTGCGATCCAGTGTCTCGACCGCGCTGTCGTAGAGCGGCCCGAGCCACGGCCGGGTCGTCGAAGCGACTTCCATGTGACAATGATGTCAACGTTGACAATTGGATGTCAACGCTGTCACACTCATTGCCGTGGCCGGAGTCCCGGCTCACGAGTCCACTCGATGAGGAGCTCTCACAACGATGAGGTTGCGACGCAGTACATGAACACCTTCGAGGAGTCGCTCTCCCACCAGGTCGACTTTCAGAGCGCACCTACTAAGACCCCGGCACGGCTTTCCAGATGCTCGTGCACGTCGACTTCACCCTGCAGAGAAAGCGCCACCGAACCATGCACAGCAGTCCCCAGCGCGTGATCGACCGCGCTCGCCGCGTACTCCGCGAACGCGTCCGCCCCGCGACCGAAGCGGCCGTGGTGCCGCTCGACGTCACCGTGCGTGGGCTTCCGGGTGAGCCGGAGCCCTTCGTCAGCGCAATTGCGCCGGCCGAGGCGTTCCGGCCGGCAGCGATCGGTGACCCCTGGGGGCCGGCATGGACGACGAGCTGGTTCCACCTGACCGGGACGGTGCCGGGCGGGTGGGCGGATGCCATGACGCGCGCGGAGCGGACGCGCGAGCGTCTCGCGTCCACGGCGCCGACCCTCGTGGCGATGATCGACATCGGGTTCGAGCCGGACTCGGGTCCCGGATTCCAATGCGAGGGCCTCGTGCACAGCCGCGACGGCGCGATCGTCAAGGGCATCCACCCGCGATCGCAGTGGGCGCCGCTGCGCCTCGACGATCCCAGCGTCGACCTGTGGGTGGAGGCCGCGGCCAACCCCGACATCGCCGCGGCCCAGTTCCGGCCGACGCACCTCGGCGACGGGCTGGCAGCCGACGGTCCTCCGCTCTATCGGCTGGCCAGGGCCGACATCGTTCTGCTCGACCCCGAGGTGCAGGCACTCGAGGTCGATCTCGACGTCTTGCTCGGTTGGGCGGAGGAGCTGCCCGCCGAGCGCCCGCGCCGTGTGCGCCTGCTGGCTGCGCTCGACCGGGCATGCGATGCCCTCGATCTGGACGACGTCACTGGTACCGCGAGCGCAGCGCGCGCGGTCCTGGCGCCGGAACTGAAGCGAGGGGCAGACAGCAGTGCCCACCGGCTTGCCGCGATCGGGCACGCACACATCGATTCGGCTTGGTTGTGGCCGACGCGGGAAACGATCCGCAAATGCACTCGCACCTTCTCGAACGTGCTCGATCTGATGGACCGGTATCCGGAGTTCCGGTTCGCGTGCTCTCAGGCGCAGCAGTATGCGTGGATCGAGCAGACGCATCCGGAGCTGTTCGCCAGGATCAAGGATGCCGTCGCTCGCGGGCAGTGGATCCCGGCCGGTGGCATGTGGGTCGAGTCGGACACGAACCTCCCGGGCGGGGAAGCACTCGTGCGCCAGATGCTGCACGGCAAGCGCTACTTCGCGGACCGGTTCGGATTCGAGCCGGAGGAGGTCTGGCTGCCGGACTCGTTCGGCTACACGGCTGCTCTCCCGCAGATCGCGGCGCTCGCAGGCTACCGATGGTTTCTCACCCAGAAGCTGTCATGGGGAAACCCGACGAACAAGTTCCCGCATCACACGTTCCGCTGGCAGGGGATCGACGGCACGACGCTGTTCAGTCACATGCCGCCGGTAGACAGCTATCTGTCGGAACTGACCCCCAGCGAGCTGCAGCACGCCACATCCAACTTCCGCGACCACGGGGGAGCGACGATGTCGATCGTGCCGTTCGGGCACGGCGACGGCGGAGGCGGACCGACCGTCATCATGATGGAGCGGGCGCGGCGTCAGGCAGACCTGGAAGGGTCGCCGCGCATCCAGCACGCCACACCTGAGTCGTTCTTTCGCGCGGCCGAGGCCGAGTACGCCGACGCCCCGGTGTGGGTGGGCGAGCTGTACCTCGAAGGCCATCGCGGCACGTACACCTCGCAGGCAGCGACGAAGCAGGGCAACCGCCGCAGCGAGCACCTGCTGCGCGAAGCCGAACTCTGGAGCGCCACCGCCACAGCCCGGCTGGGTGTCCCGTACCCGTACGACGAACTCGACCGCTTGTGGAAGACGGTGCTGCTCCAGCAGTTCCACGACATCCTGCCGGGCTCCTCGATCGGATGGGTTCACAGGCAGGCGGCGGAGAATTACGCGGCGGTTCGCACCGAGCTCGAGGCGCTCATCGAACACGCACTCGAGGCGCTGGCAGGGCACGGCACGAGCGTCGTCGCGTTCAACGCCGCCTCCGTTCCGGCTCTCGGCGTGCCCGCTCTCAGCGCCGCCACCCCCGGCCAGGACCCTGACCTGCCGGCGGTCGCGGTGCGACAGGAAGAGGGACTCACGATCCTCGACGGCGGCGCCCTGCGCATCACGATCGACCAGACAGGGGCGATGCCCAGCGTCATCGACGTGCGACGGGCGCGGGAACTGGTGCCGGAAGGCGGCCGGATCGGCGAACTGGTGCTGCACCAGGACCTGCCCAACGCGTTCGATGCCTGGGACGTCGACGAGCACTACCTCGGAACGGCGCAGGTGCTGGAGGAGGTCGACGACCTGCGGGTGGACCGGAACGAGGACGGCTCGGCCACGGTCGTCGTGCATCGTCGCTTCGGGCGGTCCTCCGCCATCCAGCGCACGACGCTGCGACCGGGGCAACGCGAGATCGACTTCGAGATCGAGGTCGACTGGCACGAGGCGGAGCGATTCCTCAAGGTCGCCTTCCCGCTCGACGTGCGAACGGACACATCCACCTCCGAGATCCAGTTCGGCCACGTGCAGCGCCCCACGCACGGGAACACCACCTGGGACGCCGCGAAGTTCGAGATCTCCGCGCACCGATGGGTGCACGTCGGTGAACCCGGATTCGGCGTCGCGATCGCCAACGACTCGACGTATGGGCACGACGTGCGCAGGCGCGAGCCGGCGGGCGGCGGTCTGCCGGGCACAAACGTCCGTCTTTCGCTGCTGAGGGCTCCGCGGTATCCGGATCCGGAGGCCGATCAGGGTGTGCACCGGTTCGCCTACCGACTGGTGAGCGATGCGACCATCGCAGACGCCGTCGCTGCCGGGCATCGGCTGAACCTGCCGCTACGCGAGCGCATCGGAGCGGGCCCCGTGGATCCGATCATCCGGGTCGATGGCGCGGGTGTCGTCGTGGAGAGCGTCAAGCTCGCCGAGGACCGGTCCGGCGACCTCGTCGTACGCCTGTACGAGGCACTCGGTGCCCGCACGAGCGGCACCGTCAGCTGGGACATCGACTCTGCGGGCGCGTCGGTGGCCGACCTGCTCGAGCGCACGCTCGAGCACCTTCCCCACGAGGGAGGCACCGCATCGCTGCAGTTCCGTCCCTTTCAGATCATCACGCTCCGGATCCACCGGAACGACCGGCTCGAGGAGGAGAACGGATGACACGGGCCACCATCGAAAGCATGCCGGCGCCGCCCGCGCGGACGCTGGCGAGAGGGCGGGTGAGGTCGCCCGGCCTGTCGGCGAAGAAGCGACGGGATGCCCTCGCCGGCTACCTCTTCATCTCGCCGGCCATCATCGGGCTCGTCCTGTTCGTCGGCTACCCCATGGTGACGTCGCTGTATCACTCCTTCACCGAGTGGAACGGGCTCACGCCTGCCAAGTGGATCGGTTTCGACAACTACGTCGAGATGTTCACGACCGACCCCAAGTTCTGGCCTTCCATCGAGGTGACACTGCTCTGGGTCGTCATCTCGGTGCCGGCCACGATCGCCGCCGGGCTGGCTCTTGCAGTGCTCGTCAATCGTTCGCTTCGCGGCGTGAAGCTCTTCCGCACGATCTTCTACCTGCCGGTCGTGCTTCCCGCGGTCGCGGTGCTCACCCTGTGGAAGTACATCTACGACCCGACGTACGGGCTCGCGAACCAGGTTCTGCGCGCGCTCCATCTGCCGACGAGCATGTGGCTGGGCGACTCCCATGTCGCACTTGCGTCCGTGCTCATCGTGGGCGTGTGGGGCGTGGGCGGCACGATGATCATCTTCCTCGCCGGGCTCCAGGCGGTACCCGTCGAGCTGACGGAGGCCGGGAAGGTCGACGGCGCGGGGGCGGTCCGCCGGTTCGTCCAGATCACCCTTCCGATGATCGGACCCATCCTGTTGCTCCAACTCGTGCTGCAGCTCAACGGCGCGTTCCAGACATTCACGCAGGTGGCCATCCTCACCAAGGGCGGGCCGGGAACGTCGACCGACCTGCTGATGTACAAGATCTATTCGGACGGGTTCGCGAACTTCATCGCGTCCCCGAACCTCGGGTACGCCACGGCAGAGGTATGGGTCCTCTTCCTGATCGTGATGATCGTCACGTTCGGGATGCTGCGGCTCACTCGCGGGCGCTTCTCCGCCGGAGGTGAGGCATGACATCCGTCGCAGCCCGCAACGTTCGTTCGTCCTTCTCACAGCGGGTGCCGATCGTGGTCTCACGCATCGCGTGGTACCTGCTGTGCTCGTTGCTCGCCGTCTCGATGCTGCTGCCGCTCGTGTGGATGCTCAGCATCGCGCTGAAGTCGAACGGCGACATCAACCAGCTGCCGCCCACCTTCTTTCCCAAGGAGTTCCAGTGGTCGAACTTCGTGACCGGGCCGAACATGATCGACTTCTACCGGCTGCTCCTCAACACCGTGATCGTCACCGTGCTGTCGACCGTCGGTGCCGTCATCAGTTCGATGGTGGTCGGCTACGGGATCTCGCGGATCGAGTTCCCCGGTCGCAAGCTCTGGTTCGCGCTCATCTCCGGCAGCCTCTTCGTGCCGGGCATCGTCGGCCTCATCCCCCTGCAACATCTCTACATCTCGCTCGGGCTGATCGACACCTGGGTTCCGCTCATCCTTCCCGCGTTCTTCGGCAGCCCGGTCTTCGTGTTCCTGGCCAGGCAGTACTACCAGTCCATCCCGCGCTACCTGGACGAGTCCGCGCTGCTCGACGGTGCAGGGCACTGGACCATCTTCACGAAGATCATGCTGCCGATCACCAAACCGGTGTCGATCACCATCGCGATCATGTCGTTCCAGTTCGCGTGGAACGACTACCTCAACCCGCTGGTGTACCTGCAGACGGGATCCAAGTTCACTCTCTCGCTCGGCATGGCCTCGTTCCTCGGAGACACCGCCGGATCTCAATACAACTACTACATGGCGACCAACCTGCTGTTCATGTTGCCGCCGCTCATCCTGTTCTTCCTCGCCCAGCGCTACTTCATGGAGGGCATCGGATCCCTGGGGACCATCTCGAAATGAACCGGCGTCACCCCCAACCCACCACCACATCCACTCGAAGGAGAGTCACATGCATCGCTCATGCATGACCGCCGCGTTCGCGGCAGTCGCACTGACCGGCCTCGCACTGGCCGGCTGCAGTTCCTCATCGAACGGCTCAGGATCGTCCGGCGCAAAGGTCTCGTACATGACCTGGGAGACGACGACAACCAATGCGGCGCTCGACGCCACGATGAAGAAGTTCGAGAAGTCTTCGGGCATCACCATCGAGCGCGACCCCGCACCGAACTCCGACTACGCGCAGAAGCTCGCGAGCCTCATCCTCTCCAAGAAGGCGCCCGACTTCTTCTGGTGCACCACGGCGGAGGCGCAGAACCTCGCATCGGAGGGCCTGCTCTACGACTGGTCGTCGAAGCTCGACTCCGGCGACGGCCTCAAGAGCAGCGGGTTCGCGCCCGGCTCGCTCGCGATGTGGAAGACCACCGACGGCAAGCTCGCCGGCGTCCCCACCCTGGCCAACACGTACGGCTTCTTCTACAACGCCGACACCTTCAAGGCGGCCGGCCTGGACGCCCCGAAGATCGGATGGACGTGGGATGACCTGTACTCCGACATCGCCAAGCTGAAGGAGAAGAACCCGTCGAGCACGCCGCTGGTCAACCAATGGCCGCTGCTGGACAGCATCCAGGGTGCCTCGGCGTACTCCGTTGCGAACGGTGGCAAGCCATTCGTCGACAGCTTCGTGCACGCCACCCGGGTGCAAGCGGACTCCACCTTCAAGGCGGGCACGCAGAAGTTCGTGGATGCGATCAAGGCGGGACAGATGACGAACCCCGACTATGACGCGACCAACGCGATGGCGGCGTTCTCCAACGGCAGCATCCCGCTCATGTTCGGCGGCCAGTGGCTGCAGAACTTCATCAGCCCCAACAAGCCGAAGTTCAACTGGGGTTTCGCGCCCTGGCCGGTCGGCTCGAAGGCGAACGTGCAGCCGATCGAAGCGAACGGCGTGTGCTCACCCGCCACGCTCAAGAACCCGGATGCCGTCTGGAAGACGATCTCGTACATGGACACGACCGGATTCAACGATGCGATGAAGAAGGAGCCGGTGGCGCCCATCGCATACACCGCAGGGAGCAAGGGGTATTACGCGGCTCTCGCGGCCAACGGCGATGCCGCGTCGGCGAGCATCGCGGCCACCGCGAAGTACGAGCTCGGCGCCAAGCAGAAGTTCATCACGCAGTTCCTCGATGCCTGGTCGACGAAGGCCGGCGACATCGGGACGACGTCGTGGAACCCGATGCTGGAGGGCAAGACGAGCCTCGATGCGGGAATCGCCTCAACCGTCTCCGGCATCAAGGGGCTCATCAAGAAATGACCGCAGCACCGCCGATCGACTTTCCGTTCGGCCCGTTCTCCCCGGCCGAGCACAATCCTGTGCTCCGGCCGGGGAGGCACGCATGGGAGTCGAGCAACGTCTACAACCCTGCCGCGATCGTCGTCGACGACCGCATCGCGCTTCTCTACCGAGCGCACGCCGACGACATCGTGTCGTCCCTGGGCCTGGCGTTCAGTGACGACGGATTCTCCTTCGACACCGAGCCGGAACCGGTGATGGTGCCAGAGCACGACTGGGAGCGATACGGATGCGAGGACCCCAGGCTGGTGTTCATCGACGGTACGTATTACTGCACCTACACGGGATGGGACAGGCACACGGCCCGGCTATGCCTCGCGACGTCCTCCGACCTGCGCAACTGGGAGAAGCACGGTCCCATCGTTCCAGGGATCAACACGTTCTCGGGCGTCCGCGAGACGCCGGGTGAGGAGTGGAGCAAGGGAGGGGTCATCCTTCCCCAGCAGATCGACGGTCGCTGGCTCATGTGGTTCGGCGAGGGCAATGTGCACGTCGCGTACTCGACCGATCTGCTGCACTGGGAGGCGAACCCGGAGCCTGTGCTCAGGCCGGAGCCCGGCACATTCATGGGCGACCTGGTGGAGACCGGACCTCAGCCCGTCATCACCCGAACCGGCCATGTGCTGCTCATGCACAACAGCGCCATCGTGCATGCCGTCGACGACGTGCGGTACGCATGCGGACAGATTCTCATCGACCCGCACCGTCCCGACCGCGTCGTCGCGAAGCTCACCGAGCCCTGGCTCGAGCCGTCGTCGCCTGAGGAGCGGCATGGGCTCGTCGACGATGTCACCTTCGTCGAGGGGCTCGTGTTCCACCGCGGTACGTGGTTCGCCTATTACGGACAGAGCGACACGACAATCGGCGTCGCCACCTTCACCCCTCACGACAAGGAAGCCGCATGACGATCACCCTCAACCCCGGCAGCACCGTGATGTTCACGGGAGACTCGATCACCGACTGCCAGCACCTCGAGATCGAGCAGCCGCTCGGATGGGGTTACCCGCTGCGGGTCGCGGGCGAGTGGGGCCTGCGGCATCCGGAGCGTGCGATTCGATGGCTGAATTCGGGCATCGCCGGGAACAAGGTCATGGACCTCGAGGGGCGGTGGCAGCAGGATGTGCTGGATGCGGAACCCGACGTCGTCTCTGTACTGGTCGGCATCAACGATGTCGGCTGGCATACCTACGCGCCCGACGGCTATGTGATCCCGGTCGAGGACTACGCGGCCGGCTACGACCGCCTGCTCGCACCGCTCGCGGAGCGCGGCGTGCAACTGATCCTCATCGAGCCGTTCCTGCTCCCGCTGGATGCGGCGCAGAGAGCGCAGCGGGACGATCTCGATCCGAAGATCCAAGCGGTGCGGGACCTCGCCAGGCGATACGGGGCGCACCTGCTCGCGGCGGATGGGATGTTCGCCGAGCTCGCGGCGACCACGGGGCCGGAGTACTGGGCTGCGGACGGCGTTCATCCCACTCCGGCGGGGCACGCGGCACTGGCCGCAGCATGGCTTCGACTCGTCGCCTGAAGCGGGGTATTTCCCGGTTCTCGGGTGCCGGTCAGCTGGGTTTGCGCACGACGAGCTTGGCCGGCACCACAGCCCGCTGCACCGGCCTAGCCCTGTCTTGCAGCCGATCGAAGAGGAGCTGCGCTCCGACGCGGCCCACCTCGTAGGGGTCGCTGTCGATGACGCTCACCCCGAACTTCGGTGCGAGCGGGAAGTCGTCGAAGCTCAGAACGTCGACGAGTCTCCGATCGTATCCATCGCTGAGCAGCAGCCCCGTGCAGAGCCGGTTGTTGTCAGTGAAAACGGCAGTGGGTGCATCCGGCATCGCCAGCAGCGATTCGGCGGCTACCCGGGCCTCGCCCTCGGTGACGAGGCCGTCGCGCACGATCGACATGTCGAGCGGGATGCCTGCAGCTTCGAGCCCTGACCGGTAGCCCTGCCACCGTTCGAGGGCCCCGCTACCGGAGAGTGGATGCCCGAGGTAGCCGATGCGACGATGGCCTCGCGCCACCAGCATGGCGATTCCATCTCGCGTGGTCTGCTCGTTGGTGGTGGTGACGGAATCGAGCAGACCGTCGAGCCCGGGCGGCGGCGAATCGACGAACACGATGGCGGCGCCGTAAGACGCCTCATCCACCAGGTAGCCGAGGTCCGCGCTGATCGGGGCGACGATGAGACCGGCGACCCGGTGCGCGAAGAACTGGCGGATCACCCGGTGCTCGAGTTCCTCATCGTTCTGCGCGTCACCGGAGAGCACGAGGTGGTGGTGCTGTGCCGCGACCGAGTAGATGCCCCGGAGCATCGGTGCGAAGAAGGGGTTGGTGAAATCGCCGAGGGTGACGCCGACCGTGGTCATCGACTGGTCTTTGCGCCGTAGCCCGGCCGCGATGTCGTTGAGCTGAAAGCCCAGCCGTTCCGCTTCCGCCAGGACGCGAGCGCGGGTTTCATCCCGCACCGGCCCGTCGCCGCGGATTGCGCGTGAGGCGGTCTTGATGCTCACCCCAGTGGCCTCGGCGATGTCTTGCAGGCGCGGCCGGCGTCGTGGGCCGCTCTTGCTCGCGGACGGCTCCCGGGTAGTCATGCTCCGATGTTAGTGCCAACGATGACATCGACCCCGGAGCAATGCCTCGGTGTCCGTGGCGGCGCGGTCGAAGGTCGCTAGCAGCGGGCGACCGCGATCGGGCTGTGCGCCTCGATGACGCGCAGCCCGCGATTCACGAAGCCGCCGATGCGTGCCGTCACCTTGCGCTCGAAGCGTTCGACGGCCTCGTGCAGCCGAACACGGTGATCCGGGCCATCCGGCACGGCGACGATGAGGTTCACCCTCGCATCGACCGCCGCGTCCGCCTCGACGTCGAGGATCACCCAGCAGTCTCCGGCGCTTTCCCGTAGGACGGCCGCCTGAGCCGATTCCACAGCCGTCTTGAGTTCGTCATCCGACGGACTCCGATAGAGCGAACGGAACGCGTTCGGATCGTATGAAACACTGCAACTCACAACAGGCACCCGAATACCCCTTTGGTCTCTCTCTGAGAGACGCGCGGAAGCGGCATTCATGACGCCGGTAGAGGTTTCTCAGGACCGGCTCTTCGCCGTCGCCCGATCGTTGGCCTTCTCGATCGCCTTGACGAGGTCATCCTTGTTCATCGAGCTGCG
Organism: Humibacter ginsengisoli; assembly: GCF_054780095.1. Classification (NCBI taxonomy): domain Bacteria; kingdom Bacillati; phylum Actinomycetota; class Actinomycetes; order Micrococcales; family Microbacteriaceae; genus Humibacter; species Humibacter ginsengisoli. The sequence continues at coordinate 210,253 of NZ_BAAGWZ010000011.1, read as the reverse complement.
GCCCCGGATGTCCAGCCGGCGCGCCACGTCGAGCAGATGCTCCTTCGAGGCGTTCGCATCCACGCCGCCGGCCGTCTTGCGGCGCGTGTTCCTGCCGCCCTCGGCCTGCTTGTCGGAGGGTCCGCGCTCTGCCTTGCGCTCCCAATGATCGCCTACCTTCTCGTACTCGTTCTTCAGCGCGGCGAATGCGGTGCGATGCGACCGTTGTCCCTCGCCATACTCCTTGACGGCCGAATCGTGGGTCTTCGCCCACAGGCTCTGGGCGTGCTTGTCCGATCGACGGATCGTCGAGGGCATGTCCTCTCGCCCTGGCATACGAATCTCCTTCCGACGCACCGTTTGGATACAAGCGACAAGTCCACTCCGAGCCGAGCCGGAATCACAGGGCCTTGACACGCATCCCCTTCTCACATCCAGTTAACGTCCATTAACGTGGAGGCATGGCTGAGTATCGTCCACCTCTCACTGATCTTCGGTTCGCCCTGGAACACGTTGTCGGGTATCCGGAGATCTCCGCTCTGCCGGGCTACGAGCATGCCGATCTCGACACGGTCGTCGAGTTGCTCGAGAGCTACGGCGAATTCGTCACGAAGGTGATCGCGCCCACGAACCGCATCGGCGATACCGAAGGCGTGCAATACCACCCCGACGGCTCTGTCACGGTGCCGCAGGCGTTCAAGGATGCCTACCGCACCTACGTCGAGACCGGCTGGGGGAGCGTGCCCATGCCGCAGGAGTTCGGCGGCGAGGGCTTCCCGCGCACGGTGGGCCTGGCGATGCAGGAGATGATCACCTCGGCGAACATGTCGTTCGCGCTCGGACCCTTGCTCACGCAGGGTGCGATCGAGGCGCTCACCGCGGTGGGCACCGAGGAGTTGCAGCGGCGGTTCCTGCCGAAGATGGTCACCGGCGAGTGGGCCGGAACCATGAACCTGACGGAGCCGCAGGCCGGGTCGGATGTCGGTGCCCTGACCACGCGCGCCGTGCCTCGCGAAGACGGCACCTACGCGATCACCGGGCAGAAGATCTTCATCAGCTTCGGCGAGCACGACCTCACGGATCAGATCGTGCACCTCGTGCTGGCCCGCACCCCGGATGCGCCGGAGGGCACGCGTGGGATCTCCTGCTTCGTGGTGCCCAAGTTCCTGGTGAACGACGACGGCACGCTCGGCGACCGCAACGGAGTACGCGCGCTGTCCGTTGAGCACAAGATGGGCATCCACGGCTCGCCGACCTGTGTCATGTCGTACGAGGGTGCCACCGGATACCTGCTCGGCGAGGAGAACCGGGGCATGAGCATCATGTTCATCATGATGAACACGGCCCGCACCTCGGTCGGCCTCGAGGGCGTCTCGTTGGCGGAGCGCGCGTACCAGGACGCGCTGGCGTACGCGAAGCAGCGCATCCAGGGCCGCGCGCCCGGCTCGTCCGAGCCGTCGCCGATCATCGACTTCCCCGACGTGCGTCGCATGCTGCTCACGCAGCAGGCCTCGATCGCGGCGCTGCGGCGGCTCATCCTGCTGCACGGCGTGCAGGTCGACCTCTCCACGCACCACCCCGACGCTGCGGTTCGCGAGCGCGCGAGCGAGGTCGTCGCCCTGCTCACCCCGATCTGCAAGTCCTTCGGGTCGGATCAGGGCATCGAGCTCACCTCGCTGGCACTGCAGGTGCACGGCGGGTCGGGCTACATCGAGGAGACCGGCGTCGCCCAGCACTACCGGGACGCCCGCATCGCCGCGATCTACGAGGGAACGAACGGCATCCAGGCCGCCGATCTCGTCGGCCGCAAGCTGCCCGTGCGAGACGGTGCATCGGCGCTGGAGTTCATCGAGCAGCTGCAGGCTCTCGACTCCGATCTCGCGGGCGCCGGCGAGGACTTCGCCGCGATCCGTACCCAGCTGGAGACCCAGCTGGGTACGCTCAAGCGAACGACGCAGTGGATGCTTCGCACGGGCGTTTCCGACCCCCGTGCCGTGCTCGCCGGATCGAGCCCGTACCTGCGCATGTGGGGGCTGTGCGTCTGCGCGTGGCTGCTGGCGAAGTCTGCACTGGCTGCGGCATCCGTCGGCGACGAGTCCGCGGCCGAGCAGCTCGTGCTCGCTCGTTTCTACGCGCAGCAGATCCTGCCGCAGGTGTCGGGACTGGAGAGCGCCGCGGTCGCGGGCGCCGACGACCTGTACGCCCTCGACGCGGTGCCGGTGCGATGAAGATCGTCGTTCTGGTCAAGGAGGTCCCCGACACCTACGGGGACCGCAGACTCGACCTCGAAACCGGCATCGTCGACCGTGCAGCAAGCGACGCCGTTCTCGACGAGATCGGGGAGCGCTCACTGGAGGTTGCGCTTTCGTATGCTGACGGGCATCCGGACACCGAGATCGTGCTCCTGTCAATGGGGCCGGAATCGGCGCAGGCGAGCATCCGTCGTGGGCTGGCCATGGGCGCGTCCTCCGCGGTGCAGGTCGTCGACGAGGCATTGCTCGGTGCAGACCTTGGTCTCACCTCCGAGGTGCTCGCCGCAGCGCTGCAGCACACCGGCTTCGACCTCGTGATCGCGGGCAACGAGTCCACCGACGGGTCGGGTGGCGTCATCCCCGCGATGCTCGCCGAGCGCCTCGGCGTTCCGCAGCTGACCGCTTTGGCATCCGTGGAGATCACGGATGCCTCGGTGTCGGGTCGTCGCGTGCTGGACGACGGCGTCGCCACGGTGTCGGCATCCCTGCCGGCCGTGATCTCGATCACGGAGTCGCTCCCGGATGCCCGCATGGCCAACATCAAGGGCATCATGGCGGCCAAGAAGAAGCCGTACGAGGTGCTCTCGCTGGCCGACCTCGGCGTCGTCGCCGAGCGGGAGGATGCGCCGCGCTCGATCATGATCGCTGTGAGTGAGCGGCCACCACGCGGGGCGGGCGTGAAGATCGTCGACGAGGGGGATGCCGGCGAACAGCTCGCCGAGTTCCTCGTGCAGAACCGGCTGGCGTGAGGGAGGCGACGATGCCCGATTTCGGAAGCAACCCCATCCTGACCCTGCTCGAGGTGCGCGCCGACGGACAGCTTGCGAAGAGCGCCGCCGGGATGCTCGGTGCCGCGGCGCAGATCGGCTCGCCGGTCGCGCTTCTGGTCTCTGATGCGGAGGGTGTCGCCGAGCAGGCGGCGTCGCTCGGTGCGCAGCAGGTGCTGCTGGCCGAGCCGGGTGCCGAGCTCACCGTTCCCGTGGTCGACGCGCTCGCCGCGGCGTTCGAGCTCGTGCAGCCCGATGCCGTTCTCGTGTCCAACTCCGTGGACGGGCGGGATGTGGGCGGCCGATTCTCCGCTCGGGCCGGGCTGCCGATCGCGGTCGACGCGGTCGGCCTCTCGCGCGACGAGGAGGGCGTGGTCGTGCACCACTCGGTGTTCGGCGGCGCGTTCAACGTCGATTCTGCGGCAACGTTCGGCCCACTCGTGGTCACTCTCCGTGAGGGCGCCGTGGATGCCCGTGCCGAGGCGGCCCCGGCGCAGTCGCAGCAGCTGACGGTGACGCCGTCGGGAGCGCGCGCGGCCACGATCGAGTCGTTCGAGGCCGAGGTGGCGGCATCCTCACGTCCGGAACTGCGCGGCGCGGCGAAGGTGGTCTCCGGTGGCCGGGGACTCGGATCGGCAGAGAAGTTCGAACTCGTCGAGCAGCTGGCCGACGTGCTCGGGGCCGCGGTCGGGGCATCCAGAGCCGCCGTCGACGCCGGATACGTGCCGCACTCGTACCAGGTCGGGCAGACCGGCGTCTCGGTGAGCCCGCAGCTCTACGTGGCGCTCGGCATCTCCGGTGCGATCCAGCACAAGGCGGGCATGCAGACGGCGAAGACCATCGTCGCCATCAACAAGGATGCCGACGCTCCGATCTTCGAGATCGCCGACTTCGGCGTCGTGGGCGACCTGTTCACGGTCGTTCCGCAGCTGATCGCCGCGCTCGAAGCGCGGAAGGCGTAGCCGGTGCCGGCCGGGCGGCGAGGCCTGCCTCGAACGCGCGGTGGCGAGGCCTGGCCGCCCGTCGCCGCCGCGCAGCTCGCCGAGACGTCGGCGGATGAGTCGTCCGACGGGGCGCCAATCCCTGACGTGGTCGGCCGGAAAACGAACGATCGGCCGCATGAGGAAGCGATTTCGCGTCCGGCGGATCGTCCGAATTCCGGCGCATCGTCCGACGCGAAGCCGCCCGCCATGCGCCGGGGGCTGCCCCGTCGTCCGGGGGCTGGCGAAACGGCCGAACCAGAAGGCACCACGCAGTCGTCCCCGGCTGCCAGGCCGTCCGCACCCGCGCAGCCTCCGGCTGCCGGGCCGTCCGAGCCGCCGGCATCCTCGCCGCCCCCGGCCGCCGGACCGCCCGCATCCTCGCAGCCGCCACATCGCCGGTCGTCGCTGCCCCGTACCGGCATCCCGAAGGCGGCGGGCACTGCGGCACCCAGCGCAGAGGCCAAGCCGCAACCGCAAGCGCCGACCCCCGCGGCACCTCCTCCCGCCGCTCGCGTGCCCGCCGCCGCACCCCGCACGCCCATGTCCGCTCACCCGGCATCCACCGCCGCCCGCACGGCGACACCCGCTCGCCCGGCATCCTCCACGGCCACAGACCCCCGCACGCTCGGCGCCTTCACCCCGGCGCAGTGGGTCGGAGTCGCGGTCATCCTCGCGCTCGCGATCGTCGGCCTCGTGACGGTCGTCGTGCTCGCCGTGCGCTGGTTCCTCGGGCTCGACTTCATGCGCGACTTCGTGCGCACCTATCCGGGGCAGTACGCGCTGCCGAACGGCGCTCCGATCGGGTTCCCGGCGTGGGTGGGCTGGCAGCACTTCTTCAACGCCTTCCTGATCGTGCTCATCATCCGCACCGGCCTGACGGTTCGTCGCGACAAGCGCCCGAACGCCTTCTGGACCTCGAAGCGCAACCCGAAGCACAAGATCAGCCTCAACCTCTGGCTGCATCAGGGGCTGGATGTGCTGTGGCTGGTCAACGGGGCGGTCTTCGTCGTGCTGCTGTTCAGCACGGGACAGTGGATGCGACTGGTTCCCACGGACTGGTCAGTGTTCCCGAACGCGATCACCGCCGCGCTGAAGTACGCATCGCTGAACTGGCCGACCGACGACGGATGGGTCAACTTCAACTCACTGCAGGAGCTGGCCTACTTCGTGACCGTGTTCATCGCCGCGCCGCTCGCCGCGATCACCGGCGTGCGCATGTCAGGCGTGTGGCCGAAGGGCGCGAAGCGGCTCAACTCGGCCTACCCCGTGGAGTGGGCGCGTGCCGTGCACTTCCCGGTGATGATCTACTTCGTGGCGTTCATCATCGTGCACGTCGCGCTCGTGTTCGCCACCGGTGCGCTGCGCAACCTCAACCACATGTACGGCGGGCAGGATGCCGTCAACTGGGCCGGGTTCTGGATCTTCGTGCTGTCGCTCGTGGCGATGGCCGCCGGCTGGGTGGCCGCGCGACCGCTCATCGTGGCCCCGATCGCCCGGGTCTTCGGCAAGGTCACCGCTCGCTGACGGGCCCGAGAAGCACCGCGACCGCGGCGCGTTCGAGGATTCCGCGCACATCCACGGAGCGATCGCTCATCGAGTTGTGCGCCGTGGAGTTGAGGATGCCGAACACGGCGTGCATCTGCACCCGGGCATCCGCCCGCGTCAGCCCGGGACGGAGGCGCAGCAGCACGTCGGCCCATCCGTCCAGGTATCGGTTCTGCAGCCGCCGTACGGTGCGGTTCTGTTCCTCGGGGAGGCTCGGCAGCTCCCGGTCCTGGATGCGGATGATGTCGCGCTCGGCCATCGCGAAGTCGAGGTGGAAGTGCACGAGGTTGCGCAGCGTCTCCTCGTCGGGGGTCTGCAGCTCCAGCGTCTTCTCCAGGCCGACGAGCAGGCGTTCGCTCGTGCTCACCAGGATCTCGCCGAGCATTGCCTCCTTGCCGGGGAAGTGCCGGTACAGCGCAGGCCCGCTCAGCCCGACGGCGGAGCCGAGCTCGTCGATCGAGACCGCGTGGAAGCCGCGCCGGGCGAAGAGCCGCACGGCGGCATCCAGATACTTCTGGCGCGTGCGGGCCTTCTCGGTCGCCCGCCAGGTCTGTGCCACGTCTTCCAGGATATGCGCCTGGACAACTCGGTGAACGATCGATAACCTGAAATCAGTTATTGGCCGTTCACTGAATCTTGATCGCCGCATTCTTTTCTCGCGGCCCGGAGACGCTGCCCATGGATGTGCTCACCAGTGCCGCACGGCGCTCGAGTCCCGAGTTCGCCGCCAACGAGCGGGCGCAGCGGGAGCAGGTACGGCTGCTCCGCGAACGGCTCAGCCGGGTTGCGCGCGGCGGCTCCGAGGCGTCGCGGGAGCGTCACGTGGCTCGCGGCAAGCTGCTGCCCAGGGACCGCATCGACCGCTTGCTGGACCGCGGCAGCGCGTTCCTCGAGATCGCGCCGCTCGCGGCGGAGGAGATGTACGACGGCGACGCGCCCGGCGCCGGCCTCATCGCGGGAATCGGGCGCATCCATGGCCGGCTTGTGATGGTGGCGGCGAACGACGCGACGGTCAAGGGCGGCACGTACTACCCGATGACCGTGAAGAAGCACCTGCGAGCTCAGGAGATCGCGCTCGAGAACGAGCTGCCGTGCATCTACCTGGTCGACTCGGGCGGGGCCTTCCTTCCCCGTCAAGACGAGGTGTTCCCCGACCGGGAGCACTTCGGGCGCATCTTCTACAACCAGGCACGGATGTCGGCCCGCGGCATCCCGCAGATCTCCGCCGTTCTCGGCTCCAGCACCGCAGGCGGCGCGTACGTCCCGGCGATGAGCGACGAGACAGTGATCGTGAAGAACCAGGGCACGATCTTCCTCGGCGGACCGCCGCTCGTGAAGGCCGCGACCGGTGAGGTCGTCAGCGCTGAGGATCTCGGCGGCGGGCTCACGCACGCGCGGCTCTCCGGCGTGGTGGACCACCTCGCCGACGACGACGCACACGCCTTGCGCATCGTTCGCGACATCGTCGAGCAGCTGCCGCCGCCGCGGCAACGCGCGTGGAAGGTGGAGCCGGCCGAGGATCCCGCGGTCGATCCCGCTGAACTGTACGGTGTCGTGCCGGTCAGCCTGCAGGAGCCGTACGACGTGCGCGAGGTCATCGCGCGCGTCGTCGACGGCAGCAGGTTCCACGAGTTCAAGCGCGAGTACGGGCGCACCCTGGTGACGGGGTTCGCGCGCATCCACGGGCATCCGGTCGGCATCGTCGCCAACAACGGCGTGCTGTTCGGTGAGTCGGCGCTGAAGGGTGCGCACTTCATCGAGCTGTGCGATCAGCGGCGCATCCCGCTGGTGTTCCTGCAGAACATCACCGGTTTCATGGTGGGTCGCGAGTACGAGGCGACCGGCATCGCGAAGCACGGCGCCAAGATGGTCACCGCGGTCGCGTGCGCGCGGGTACCCAAGCTCACGGTGATCATCGGCGGTTCGTTCGGAGCCGGCAACTACTCGATGAGCGGCCGCGCCTACTCGCCGCGCTTCCTCTGGATGTGGCCCGCCAGCCGCATCTCGGTGATGGGCGGACCCCAGGCCGCCTCGGTGCTCTCCACCATCCGCCGCGACCAGCTGGAGGCCAAGGGCGAGACGCTCTCCGCCGAGGCGGAGGCCGCGCTGAAGGAGCCGGTGGTCGAGCAGTACGAGAAGCAGGGCAGTCCCTATTACTCCACGGCGAGGCTGTGGGACGACGGGGTCATCGATCCCGCCGACACGCGAACCGTGCTGGGGCTGGCGCTCGAGGTCTGCTCCCGCGCCCCGATGGACGACGTCTCGTACGGCGTCTTCAGGATGTGACCGTCATGTTCGACACCGTGCTCATCGCCAATCGCGGCGAGATCGCCTGCAGGGTGATCCGCAGCCTGCGTTCGCTGGGCATCCGTTCGGTCGCGGTCTACAGCGACGCCGACGCGGATGCCCGCCACGTGCGCCTCGCCGACGTCGCCGTCCGCCTCGGGCCGGCTCGCGCCGCCGAGAGCTATCTCTCCACCGAGCGGATCATCGATGCGGCGCGCTCCCAGGGCGCTGACGCGATCCACCCTGGGTACGGGTTCCTCTCCGAGAGCGCCGACTTCGCCAGAGCGTGCGAGGCGGCCGGCATCGTGTTCATCGGTCCTGGCGTCGAGGCGCTGGAGGTGATGGGCGACAAGATCCGGGCCAAGAAGGCGGTCGCAGAGCGCGGTGTTCCGACCGTGCCGGGCATCGCGGAACCCGGGCTCGATGACGAGACCCTCGCCCGTGCGGCGCTCGAGATCGGGTTTCCGGTGCTCATCAAGCCGTCCGCCGGCGGCGGCGGCAAGGGCATGCACCTGGTCGAGCAGGAGAGCGACCTGCTGCAGGCGCTGCAGACGGCGAGGCGCGAGGCATCCTCGTCGTTCGGCGACGACACGCTCTTCATCGAACGTTTCGTGCAGACGCCGCGGCACATCGAGGTGCAGGTGCTTGCGGATGCCCATGGCACGACCGTGCATCTCGGCGAGCGGGAGTGCTCGTTGCAGCGCAGACACCAGAAGGTGATCGAAGAGGCGCCGTCGGCGCTCCTGGATGCCGCGACCAGGGAACGGATCGGCCAGGCGGCCGTCGAGACGGCCCGCAGCGTGGGGTATCGCGGTGCGGGCACGGTCGAGTTCATCGTCTCCGCGGATGCCCCTGACGAGTTCTTCTTCATGGAGATGAACACCCGGCTGCAGGTGGAGCATCCGGTCACCGAGCTGGTCGGTGTGATCGACGGGCGCCGCGGGATCGACCTGGTCGAGCAGCAGCTCCACATCGCGGCGGGGGAGCGGCTCGACTTCGCACAGCACGACGTGACGCTGGCCGGACACGCCGTAGAGGCTCGGATCTACGCCGAAGACCCGCAGCGCGGATTCCTGCCCACCGGCGGGCGCATCCTGCGGCTCGACGAGCCGGCCGGTGACGGCATCCGCGTCGACAGTGCGCTGATCGAGGGGCTCACCGTCACCTCGGACTACGACCCGATGATGGCGAAGCTCATCGCGTGGGCGCCCGATCGTGCCACGGCTCTGGAGCGGCTGGATGCCGCGCTCGGCAGGTTCGTGACCCTCGGCGTCGACTCCAACGTGGAGTTCCTGCGGCTGCTGGTGAACGACCCCGACGTGCGCGCCGGACGTCTCGACACCGAGCTGATCGAGCGCAGGCTCGACGGCCTGCGGTTCCGGGCCGTCGACGATGAGGTGCTGCTGGCGGCAGCGCTGGTGTTGCATTCGCTGGCGTGCACGGCGGCGGGGCATGGCCCGTGGGACGTACCGTCCGGCTGGCGGCTGGGGGAGCATGCACCGTCCCGCTACGCGCTGGGGTCACACGGGCAGCAGCACGCGGTCGATGTGCTGATCACCGGCGCACCCGATGCTGCTCGCGTCGCGGTAGGGGACGAGGAGCCGGTCGAGGCATCCGTCGAACTCGAGCGCGATGTCGCGAGGGTTCGTGCCTGCGGGGCCACGCGGCAGTACCGCTTCGCCGTGGACGGCGCCAGCGTGCTGCTGTTCCAGGACGGGGCATCCTTCACGCTTGTGCAGCGGGAGGCGGTGTCCGATGCCGCCGACGACGAGGCCTCGAACCCGGAGCTGCGTTCGCCCATGCCCGGCACGGTCACGGTGATCGCCGTGGACGACGACGTGGTCGTCGCCGAGGGTGACCCGGTGCTGATCGTGGAGGCGATGAAGATGGAGCACGTGCTGCGGGCGCCCCACGCCGGCACGGTGTCGCTGCGGGTCGCCGTCGGCGACCAGGTGACCGGCGACCAGGTCGTCGCGGTGGTGGCGATGGCGGGCGACGGCGCGACCGGCAATGAACAGGAGCTCTCGTGAGTGAGGAACGACGCATCCAGCAGCGCGGGCTGTACTTCGAGGAGTTCGAGGAGGGCTCGGTCTACGTGCACGCGCCGGGGCGCACCGTGACCGAGGCCGACAACGTGCTGTTCACCACCCTCACCATGAACATGCAGTCGCTGCACCTGGATGCCGCATGGTCGGCGTCCACGGAGTTCGGCGAGCGGCTGATCAACAGCATGTTCACGCTCTCGACCCTTGTCGGCATGTCGGTGGCGCAGCTCACGCAGGGCACCATCGTGGCCAACCTCGGCTTCGCCGACATCCGCTTCCCGAGTCCCATGCGCGCCGGGGACACGTTGTATGCCGAGACGCGCATACGTTCCAAGCGACTCTCCAAGAGCCGCCCAGGGCAGGGCATCGTCGAGTTCGAGCACACCGGCCGCAATCAGCGCGGCGAGGTCGTCGCGGTGGCTGTGCGGTCGACGCTCATGCTGTGTCGACCGGAGTCGCCGGAGAACGCTGAGGCACTTCACGAAGGCGGGGCGGCCGATGAACGCTGAGCTTCCGCTGCCGGGGCCGGCCCTTTTGTTCTGCCCGGCCGATCGGCCCTACCGGTACGCGAAGGCGGCGGCAGCGGCCGACACGGTCATCCTCGACCTCGAGGATGCGGTCGCGCGCGACGGGAAGGATGCCGCCCGTCGCGCGCTTCTCACCGCCACGTCGGCGGGTCTGCGCCCGGAGACCACGATCGTGCGCGTGAACGCGAGCGACACCGGCGAGCAGGAGGCGGACATCCGTGCGGTGCTCGACACACCCTTCCGCACGCTGATGCTGCCGAAGGCGGAGAGCCCCGAGCAGGTGGAGGCGCTTACGGCGGCGATTCCCGACGTGCGCGTCGTCGCACTCTGCGAGAGCCCGCTCGGCATCGTGCGTGCGGAGGACCTTGCGGCGTGTGACGCGGTGGTCGCGCTGACCTGGGGCGCCGAAGACCTGGCTGCCGCGATCGGCGGCACGTCCAGCCGGCGAGCCGACGGCCGGTACCGCGACGTGGCACGCCACGCGCGGGCCCGCGTGCTGATCGCGGCGGCCGCGTTCGGCAAGCCTGCGTACGACACCGTGCACCTGGACATCGCCGACGAAGAGGGACTGGCCGAGGAGGCGGCGGATGCCTACAGCTCCGGATTCGCCGGCGCACTGTGCATCCATCCACGTCAGGTAGCCGTGCTGCGGCGTGCGTTCGCGCCCTCCGCCGACGCTGTCGCGTGGGCGCTCGAGGTGATGGACGCGGCGAACGCGTCCGAGAACGGCGTGTTCACAGTGCGTGGACGCATGGTCGACGAGCCGTTGATGCGGCAGGCCCGGAGCATCCTGACCGCCGCACACAACCATGAGGAATGAGAGAGAACATGCCTGAGCCGTTGATGGCCGAGCTGCCCGAGGAGTACCGCGAGCTGGCAGCCCATGTGCGCGAGTTCGCGCGCGAAGTGGTCGAACCGGTTTCGGCGAAGCACGACGAGGAACACAGCTTTCCGTACGAGGTCGTGGCCCAGATGGCCGAGCTCGGTCTCTTCGGCATGCCGTTCCCCGAGGAGTACGGCGGCATGGGCAGCGACTACTTCGCGTTGTGCCTGGCCATCGAGGAGCTTGCCGTCTACGACCAGAGCGTGGCGATCACACTCGAGGCCGGAGTCTCGCTCGGTGCGATGCCCATCTACCGGTTCGGCACAGAGGAGCAGAAGCAGACCTGGCTTCCACCGCTTGCCGCCGGCACCTCGCTCGGCGGCTTCGGGCTCACGGAGCCGGGCGGCGGCAGCGACGCAGGCGCCACGCGCACGACGGCGCGCGAAGACGGCGACGAGTGGGTGATCAACGGCAGCAAGCAGTTCATCACCAACTCCGGAACCGACATCACCTCGCTCGTGACGGTGACCGCCGTCACGGGCGAGAAGGACGGCAAGAAGGAGATCTCGACGATCATCGTGCCCTCCGGTACGCCCGGGTTCACGGTGGATCCGCCCTACAGCAAGGTGGGATGGAACGCGTCGGACACCCACGGCCTCGCCTTCGACGACGTGCGGGTGCCGCGGGAGAACCTGCTCGGGGAGCGCGGGCGCGGCTACGCGAACTTCCTGCGCATCCTCGACGAGGGCCGCATCGCCGTCGCCGCTCTGGCGGTCGGAGCGGCGCAGGGCTGTGTCGATGAGTCGGTGCGCTACGCGAAGGAGCGCGAGGCGTTCGGCCACGCCATCGGCGCCTACCAGTCGATCGCGTTCACGATCGCGCGCATGCAGGCGCGTGCGCACGTGGCCCGTCAGGCGTACTACAACGCGGCCGCGCTGATGCTTGCGGGGAAGCCGTTCAAGACGCAAGCATCCATCGCGAAGCTCGTCGCCGGCGAAGCCGCCATGGACAACGCGCGCGACGCCACGCAGATCTTCGGCGGCAACGGCTTCATGAACGAGTTCCGGGTGGCACGGCACTACCGCGACTCGAAGATCCTCGAAGTGGGCGAGGGCACCACCGAGGTGCAGCTCATGCTGATCGCGCGCTCGCTGGGCCTGTAGTCGAGGCCGACCTGCGCCGACCCCCGATCGTGCGCCATGATCGTGGCGTGACGATCGATGCGGAGTCGAGACCGGGCGAGGATGCCCGCGGGCTCGGCTGGCGGGTCGTTCCGCTGGTGTTCGCGGAGTGCCGTCCGATCGTGCTCGCGATGTTCGCGCTGCGGTTCGTGGCCGGTGCGGCCATGGGAGGGCCCGGCTGGGGGACGTTGTCTGCGGCGGACGCGGGTCTCCTCGTCGTCGGCGTCGTCTCGTGGGTGGCCGCGACCGGGTTCGTGTACCTGCTGAACGGCGTCTCCGACATCCCCGGCGACCGCCTGAACGGCTCGACGCGACCGCTCGCGAGCGGGCGCCTTCCGGTGCGGGCCGCAATCGGCTGGTGCATCGCTTTCGCGGTGGCGGCCGTCGTGCTGAGCGCGGTCGTCGGGCTCGGCCTGCTGGTGTGCGCGCTGGCGATGCTCGGGTTCGGATGGCTGTACTCGGCCGGCAGGCATGCGGCGAAGCAGCGTGTCTGGTCGGCATCCCTCGTGATCTTCGGCGGCGGAATCGCCACCTACCTGGGCGGTGCGTTCGCCGCAGGGAACGTTCCGGCGCCCGGGACGATCGCCGTCGCCGTGCTCATGGCGGCATGGATGGCCGTGGCCGGCAACACGAAGGACCTCGCCGACGTGGCGGGCGACCGGGTGGCGGGCAGGCGGACGCTTCCGGTGACCCTGGGCATCCGTCCCGCAGCCTGGGCAACTGCGGTGGGATGCTGCGCGGTCGGAGTCGCGGGCCTGTTCGTCCCTTCGGCGCCTGCCCGGATCGTCGCGGCGTGCCTGCTGGCCGCCGCGCTGGCGATGATCGGTATCGCCGCCTATGGTCGTAGCCTCGGAACGAAACGGATGTACGCCGTGTTCATGGTGAGTCAGGTGGTCTCGAATCTGGTGATCGTGGTGCTGATGTGAAGGTCGATCGAAGTCGCCTCGACGACGTCGTGGAGCACGTGTTCGTGCGGGTGCGCGATGGTATGGCGCAGACCGGCAGTGCACTCGTCGCCGACGACCAGGTCGAGGAGGAACTGCACGACCAGGTGCGCTTTCTGATCCGCTCGACATTCGTCGAGCTGGGATTCGTGATCGAGGAGCACGGCAGAGCGCTCGACGACCGCGGAACCGGCGTGGGTCTTGCCAGGGCGGGTCAGCACATCCATCCGTCCGAGAGCCTGCTGGCAGCGCGGTTGCTGTTCACGGTGGGTCTGCCGGCGCTGACCGACGCGGTCGCTGCCGCGGGGCATCCGTTGCCCGGTGATGCGGTGGCACTCACGCTCAGCGGTCAGATCTTCCGCATGATGGGCGCCGCGGCGGTGGCGTACGTCGAGGTGCTGTTCAACCGCATCACCGCGGTGCAACGAGAGGAACGGGCGTCCATCGCGCGCGACCTGCACGACCGGGTGGCGCACACGCTGGCCTCCGGGCTGATGAAGCTGGACCTCGCGCAGACCCAGCCCGGCCCGGGCGGCGCCGCGACCCGCGCGGCCGGCCGTGAGCTCATCGGCCAGGCGCTCGCCGAGGCGCAGACGATCGCCACGGAGCTGCGGCAGATCACGACGTCGCGGTCGCTGATCGAGTCGGTGAACCTCTACCTTGCCGAGGCGGAGGTGCGCGGCATCGACTTCGAGGTTGCGATGTCGGGCGAACCGCGGGTGCTGGCGGATGCGACGCGCGACCAGGTGTTCCTGATCATCCGCGAAGCGCTGCGCAATTCGTTCGCGCACGCGCAGGCAGCGCGGGTCGGAGTGCGATTGCAGTGGGATGCCGAGGGCCTGGCCGTGACCGTGTGGGATGACGGCCGCGGCTTCAGCCCGCTGAGCATCCGTCCTGGAGCCATGGGACTGGTCGGGATGCGCGAGCGTGCAGAGTTGATCGGGTCGACATTCTCGCTCGAGTCGACTCCGGGTTCGGGAACGCGAGTGCTGGTGGAAGTGCCGTATGCCAATGACTGAGTATTCGCGGAGCGCCCCGATCACGGCGGTGCTGATCGATGATCACCGGGTGTTTCTGGATGCCTTCGGCGGTCTGCTCGAGCACGACGGACGCATCGATGTGGTCGGCTCGGCCGCCACCAGTGCCGAGGGCGTCGCCCTCGTCGAGTCGTGCCGGCCGGAGCTCGTCGTTCTCGACGTGGACATCGACGGCACGCCCGTGGAGCACACGCTGCTCAAACTGCGCCGCATCTCCCCGCGGTCGGCCGTGGCGATCGTGACCATGCACAACCACGCACCGCTGAGGGACGCGCTGCTGCGTTCGGGCGCGCGGGCATTCCTCAGCAAGTCGACGTCGGGCGCCGTGCTCATCGACGCTCTGGTCGACGCGGTGATGACGCCGCCGGTGGCGGAGGCGAAGCATCCGGCGCTCAGGGAGAAGGATGCCTTCACGCAGCGAGAGCTGGAGGTGCTGCGGTTGATCAGCCTTGCGCAGTCGAACAAGCAGATCGCCGCTCAGCTCGGCATCGGCGAGGGCACCGTGAAGCGGCACGTGTACGGCTTGTTCCAGAAGCTCGGTGCCACGTCGCGCACGGATGCTGTGCGCAAGGCGGTCGACCAAGGGCTGCTGGGGTGAGAGGCGCTCGTTGAGAACGCGAAGGGCGGGCCACCCTCAGGTGACCCGCCCTTGCGACGCCGGTCGTCGCGCCCGGCGACGCTCGGCGTTACGCCTGCAGCCCGAGCTGGAAGTGCACGGCTCCCTGGTCGTCGAGCTGGGCATCCAGAATCTTGTCGGCCAGCGCCACTGAGGCGTTCTCCTCGACGAAGACGCGCGCGTCGCCGTCGACGATGACCTGGTCGTCGGCCTCCGGCGCGGGCGCGACGGCCACCGAGAAGGTGGTGGCATTCGGGTCCGGACTGCTGATGCGCAGGCCTCCTTCGGGCGAATCGACCGACTGAGTGGTCAGCGTCTTCACGATCGTGGTGGCGTTCTCGGTGAGGGTGAGCATGGGCTCTCCTTCCGGTTGCATTCCTTCGAGTCGGCCACGATTCCGTAGGTGCCGCGCTGCCGCAACCGGTTCGAGCGGATTGTGCGGGGAGACCCAGGTTCGCGCGAGGCGATAGGCAAGGATGCGCGCCGCGGCGCGCGCGGCGCTAGGCAGACGCGGTAGTGACGCCGCGACTGTGCCGCAGGCGCATCCCGGCCCGGCGCGATGCGCGGAAGGCGAGCCAGGCGAGCGGATGCCTGCTGTTCTTGTCGTAGACCCGGTGCGGCACGAATCGCCCGTCGCCCGTCGGGTACCCTGCTGCCGCTCGCACGCTGGGCAGCAGTACTTCGGCTGCGTGCCGGTATCCCCTTGCGGACGGATGCAGGTGGTCCAGCTGCGAGAACATCGTGCCGGGATCTTGGCGGAAGAGCGCGCCGAGCGAGTCGGCCAGTGAGACGGTGCGGGCGCCCGCGCGCAGGGCGACGATCGTCTGGCTGGTGGCCAGCAGGCGGCTGAGCCAGTGCGCGAAGTACCGCAGCGGCTCGAAGAACGGGCGCACCGTTCCCAGGTCGGGGCAGCTGGCGAGCACGACCTGCGCGCCCATGCCGCGGAGCTCGGTGATGGTCGTGCGGAGCGCTCCGAGCGACTCGTTGAGGGGGCGCAGGTGCATCGCATCGTTGGCACCGACGATGATGACCGCGACATCGGGACGCGATGAGAACCCGCGCACAGCGCCCAACTGGACGAGCAGGTCGATCGACTCCGCGCCGACTCTCGCGACGTTCTCCAGCTGCACCGGCCGTTCCGACAGCTCGGCGAGCTCGTTCGCCAGGATCACACCCACGGTTTCGGTCGGATCCTCCGAGCCGTATCCGACGGCCAGGGAATCTCCCATCAGCACCAGGTTCAGCGGCGGCCCCGCGTGCTGCCGCCCGAACAGGCCTCTCGTCGCCTCCGGGTCCTCCGTGCGCGACGGGAGGAGCCGCCCGCGCACCCAGAAACCCTCGGCGACGGTGAGCGCAGCGACGCTCGCGAGCGCCGCGAAGATCGATCCGATTCCCACGGCGGCGAACCGGACAGCAGGCATCCATCGAGCGTGGGAAGGCGGCCGTTCTGCCGTGCGGTTGTGGTCGGTCATCGTGTGTGTCGCAGACATCAAGGGACACCTCGAACGTTACCCGCGGGGCCTTGGGACCGAACGGAATTCCGTGTGGTGGCGCTGTGAGTCGCCGCGCATCGAGTCAGCCGCAGGCGCCGGGTCACCCGGGGTGACGGTTCGCATCAGTGCGCATCAGTGCGCGAGGATGCCGAGCACGATCACGATCACCCCGAGCAGACCCGTGATCACCGCGGCCACGATGCGCCGCCACCAGGAACGACGGTTCCGCAGGGCCACGATGTAGCCGATGATCATCAGCATCGCTATCCCGACGAGCAGCGCGATGTAATAGGCGACGTACTCGTCCATCACGTTCAGTGCAGCCAGCAGGAGGAAGAACGCGGGCAGCAGCATGGCCAGCAGCATCCCGTAGGAATGACGGAGCGACTCGGCGAGCGCTGCTCTGACCGGCACCGGTTCGCCCGTCTTGTCATCGTGCGCGACGACGGCGCGGGCGTAGACGTGGGTTACCCAGAAGACGAGCGTGGTCGCCACGATGAAGCCGAGCACCTCGAGGTCGGTCTCGAACTTCCAGCCGATGGCGGTCAGGGCCGTCACCAGCACGATGCCGTACACCGTGGCTTCGGTGCTGAACGCGTTCATCACGAAGCGCGCTGCCTCGCCCGCCCGTGGTCGGACTGGTTCGTGCCCCATGTGAAGTGAACTTACCTCGGATCGGGCGAACCGTTCCGGTCGATCCTGCGCCCAGAACAGGGACACCGGTGCGGCGGTAATGTGGCAAAGGCGGAAAGGGGCCCGCATGTCGAGCGAACACGGCGATCGGGTGCCGATCGATGCGCAGAGCGTCGACGCCCCGCTCTCGAAGTTCGCCGTGTTCCTCATCGTGACCGTCGGAGCGGATGCCGCGTCGCTCAACACCGTGCGCGACACCATCTCCGGCATCGACGACCTCGTGAAGACGGTCGGATTCCGCGATCTCGGCGCACATCTGTCGTGCGTCGTCGGCATCGGGCGCCTCCTGTGGGACCGCATGGTTCCCGGCATCCGTCCCGCCGAGCTCGAGGTGTTCCCGACCATCCGCGGCGACGTGCACACCGCGGTCTCGACACCCGGCGACCTGCTCTTCCACATCAGGGCCGAGCGCATCGACCTGTGCTTCGAACTCGAGCGACTGCTTCTGGATGCCCTCGGCAGTGCAGTGCGCATCGCTGACGAGACGCAGGGCTTCCGCTACTTCGACGAGCGCGACCTGCTCGGGTTCGTCGACGGCACCGCCAATCCGATCGGCAGCGACCTCGCGCCCACGGCCGTCATCGACGACGAGGATCCGCGCTTCGCCGGCGGAAGCTACGTCGTGGCGCAGAAGTACCTGCACGACATGGATGCCTGGAAGTCGCTCACCGTCGAGCAGCAGGAGGCGGTCATGGGCCGCACGAAGCTCGACAACGTCGAACTGCCCGACAGTACCGAGAACCAGAAGGCGCACAAGACGCTGGCGACGATCGTGGACGAGAACGGCGTCGAGCACGACATCCTTCGCGACAACATGCCGTTCGGCAGGCCCGGGGCCGGCGAGTTCGGCACCTACTTCATCGGGTACTCCGCTCAGCTTTGGGTCACCATGCGCATGATGGAGCGGATGTTCATCGGGGACCCGCCCGGGTTTTACGACAAGCTTCTCGACGTGTCGACTCCGGTGACGGGTGGCACGTTCTTCGTGCCGTCGAACCCGGTGCTGCAGGCGCTCGCCGACCCCTCAGCCCTTGCCGGGACGCTGGGGCTGAGCTCGGGTGGCGATGAGGAGACCGAGGCGTCGAACAACGAAGAGACCGACGGCTCGCTCGGCATCGGGTCGCTGCGCGCTCCCACTGACGAACTGGAAGGGACGGCATCATGACGAACCATCTGCTGCGCGGCCACGCGCCGCTCACCGACGCGACGTGGGCGCTGCTGGATGCCGAGGCATCCGCCCGCCTGCCCGTCGCGCTCGGGGCGCGCAAACTCGTCGACTTTTCCGGACCGCACGGCTGGGAGTACTCGGCGACCAACCTTGGGCGTGTGACAGGCGTGGTCGCGGCACCCGAGGAATCCGTCATCGCCCGAAGCCGCAAAGTGCTGCCGCTGGTGGAGGTGCGAGCGGACTTCACGCTGGACCGGGAAGAGCTCGACGATGCCGATCGCGGTGCGGAGGATGTCGACCTCGGTCCCCTCGACGAGGCCGCGGTTCGTGCCGCTCGAGTGGAGAACTCGGCCGTCTTCAACGGATGGGATGCCGCAGGCATCACGGGCATCGTCGCGGCGTCGCCGCATCGGCCGCTGGTGCACGAGGGCGCTCCGCAGGACTACGACGACGTGGTCACGCAGGCGATCGCGGCGCTGAAGCGCTCAGGAGTCGATGGGCCGTACGCGCTGGCGCTGGGACCGACGCAGTGGACGAGCGTGATCGAGGCGAACGAGGGCGGCGGGTACCCGCTGATCCGGCATCTGCGCGACATCCTCGGCGGTCCTGTCGAGTGGGTTCCTGGCCTCGACGGAGTCGTCGTGCTCAGCCTGCGCGGCGGGGACTTCGTGCTCGAGGTCGGCCAGGATCTCGCGATCGGATACCGCTCGCACGACGCCCAGAGCGTGAGCCTGTACCTCGAGGAGTCGTTCAGCTTCCGCGTGAACACGCCAGAGGCCGCGATCCAGGTCGTCATCGGCTGACGCGGATCCCTCTCCGGAGGGCTGCACCCCGGCCGCTGCCGAAATGTACTCGGCAGCGGCCAGGATGCCTCCAAGGGTGATCGTGTTCATGGCGATCATCGTGGCGGGAGTTTGTGCATGGCGAGCAGCCAGCTCACCTCGCGTTCCCGCCGCTCCCGCTCGAGGCGGTTGCGGCGCGCAATGAGCTCCCATTCCGCGTCTCGGCTGGGACGTTCACGGTGCTCGCGCCTGCTCCACAGCACGAGCGCGAGGCCGACCCGCATGGCGAGGCGGTCGAGCGGACTCGGCGGATGCGAGTTCTGCCTCAGCGAGGCGATCGCCTCGGTCGTCGACGCTCGTTGCTGATCGAGTGTCTGCGTACTCATGGTTCGTTTCCTTAGGTTCTGTTGTCTCGCGGTGACGTCGAACGGCCGTGTACCGGTTCGACGGGTGCCCGCGACGACCCGGTCGTCACGGGGCTCACGCGACTCATCGACGGATGCCGTCAGTCGCGATCTGAAAGGGCGGATACAAGAGACGATGGGTCGCCCGGTAGCGGCACGGAGGCGTTTTCTGCCGCGGGCACGTTCTGCGGTCGGCAGACGTGCGGCGATGGCGGCAGGAGCCGGGCGGCTACCGCTCGTTGTGCACCGGGCCACGAAGTGGCGCGCGTATCGAAACGAAGCAGTCAGCTCTTGATACGCCACCCGCTACGCAGGCGGGTGCCCCACCGTCGGTCGACGACTAGTCGACCGGCGGCAGCGGCGAGCGGTGTGTGCTAGCGGTGCGCCGGCATCAGCAGGCCAGTCCTGTGCCGAGACGACGACCGCGCAGCAAGGCGGCGCCGCGGAACACGAAGGTGTGAGGCTGAGTGTGCGTGATGGTGTGCATCATGACGTTCCCCTTTCGTGTTCCTTGTCTGCTCGAGCGCGACGATGCCGCGCGAGCCGGACTGAGTTGGCCGCCGGATGGGCCTCGGCAAACTTAGCGGTGAATCACAGCTCGGCGCAAGCATCCATGCGGAATCATGCTCCGGCCGTAGCGCGAGGGCCCGCCGGACGAGGCGGAATGCGCTCGAGCGCACCCCGCTCAGAGCCGCTTCGCGCCCTCGACCGTGACGCGGATCGCATACAGTCGCGTGGTCGCCGTGATGTAGAGCGTGTTGCGCTGGAGCCCGCCGAACTCGAGGTTCGCGGCGATCTCCGGCAGGCGGAGCAGACCGAGCAGAGTGCCGTCGGGGTCGTAGACGTGAATGCCCTCGCCTGTCGCGGCCCAGACGCGTCCCTGGTCATCGAGTCGCAGGCCGTCGTAGCCGGCGTCACTGGCAGCGAAGGCTCGCCCGTTGCGCAAGGTGTCGCCGTCGACGTCGAACACGGTGATCGTCCGCAGCTCGCTGTCGCTCACGTAGAGCAGCCGCTCGTCGGGGGAGAAGGCAAGGCCGTTCGGCTGGGTCAGAGCGTCGACGACGACGGTGAGCGAGGCATCCGTGGTGCCGGCGCCCGCTGCCCAGCGGTACACGTTGCGGCTTCCGATCTCCTCGACGCCACGATGCCCCTCGTATTCGGTGAGGATGCCATACGACGGATCGGTGAACCACACCGAGCCGTCGGAACGGGCGACGACATCGTTCGGGCTGTTCAGTGGGAGCCCGCCGTAGGCATCCGCCAGCACCGACGTCGACCCGTCGTGCTCCCTGCGCACGACGCGACGGTGCCCGTGCTGACACTCGACGAACCGACCCTGCGCGTCGACAGTGCGTCCGTTCGCGAAGCCGGCCGGGCTCGCCCACACATCGATGCGGCCGCTCACCTCGTCGTACCGCAGCACGCGATCGTTCGGGATGTCGCTGAACAGCAGGAACCGACCCTGCGGTGAGTAGGCGGGCCCCTCGAGCCAGCGGCCGTCGTCGAAGAGGATGCGCAACTCGGTGTCGCCACGGATGCCGGCGAATCGCTCGTCACGGCTCTCGAACACGGCAGGGATGCGATCGGTCGTCATGCAGCCATTCCATCGCATGTGGGCGAGTTGCGCTTCACGGACCGATGTACCTCTCGAGCAGGTCAAGCTCGGGCTGGGATTCCGCCATCGTGACGGCGGCCGATCCGACGTTGCAGGCAGCCTGAAGCGCCTGCCCGCTCGGCATGCCCGATCCGAGCGCAATGGTCAAAGCAGCACAGAATGCGTCGCCGGCCCCGACGGTGCTCACCGGCGAGACCCTCGGCGACGAAGCACGAGCGACTTCCCGACCGTGCTCCAGGAGTATGGCGCCATCGGCGCCATACGTGACAGCTACACAGCGGCCTTCACGCAGCTCGGGCTGAAGCTGATATTCCGACTCGTTCACCACGATGAGGTCAGCGCGGTCGATGACGGTGGCCGGCAACCGCCCGGCGGGAGCGGCGTTGACGGCGAGAAATCCCGGCACGACGGTAGCCAGAGCGGCAACGATCGCTGGGGGAGCCTCCAACTGCGTCAGCACGATCTCATCGGCGCCGAAGCGGGTCCCATCGAGCGTTATCGCTGAGTTCGCGCCCGGGCAGACGACGATCTGGTTCTCCGCCGCCGCGTCGACGACGATGAGTGCTACTCCGGTCTGGCCATCGGTCGTGCTCACGTCCGTGGTGCTTACCCCGGCGGCGCCGATCACGCGAAGCATCCATGCACCGTCGTCGTCATCGCCGACCGCACCGATGATGCGAGTCGCAGCACCGAGGCGACTCGCGGCGACTGCTTGGTTGGCACCCTTTCCTCCTGGCATGCGGATGAACGACGCGTCGCCGATCGTTTCGCCGGGCCCGGGCAGCCGTGGAGCGTGCGCGATCAGATCGACGTTGATGCTGCCGACTACGGCCACTTGGTGAGGCGCTGGCACGGATCCTCCGAACTATGGTGGCGACCTGCTTGACAGGTTTCGCTCGTCAGCATATGGTGATTTCTCACGTGAAATGATAACAAAATAACGTAAAGATCACACGGGCCTGGCAAGCAGTGCTGGCGGAGGACGGGTGCGATCGGCAATAGCGACGATGTCGCGTTGAGTCAGCGTGGACGAGGCAATGGGAGCAAAGATGCGCGCAGTTGTGTTCGAGTCGGAAGGCCGGCTCTCGCTGGAGGAACGGCCCATGCCGGCTCCTGGCTACAAAGAGGTCTTGATCGAGACCGCCGCGGTGGGAATCTGCGGAACTGACACGCACGTCTTCGACGGCGAATTCGAGGGCACCGTCTTTCCGCTGGTGCCGGGCCACGAAGCGACCGGCACGATCGTCGCCCTAGGAGAGGGCGTCAACGACGGTGCTTTCGACTTTCAGGTCGGTGACCACGTCGCCGTGAACCCCAGCACAACGTGCGGCGAGTGCGAGTTCTGTCTCAACGGGCACTCGAATCTCTGCCCGCAATGGAACGGGCTGGGAGTCGTGGCCTCTGACGGCGCATCCCAGCAGTTCTTCGTTGCGCCGTCGCGCAACGTGTACAAGCTGAAGCCCGAAACGGATCTCTTCGAGGCGGCGCTCATCGAACCGCTCGCCTGCGCGATCCGAGGTTGGGACGTGTTACCCCGTCGTCTAGGCGATCACGTGCTCGTCTTTGGCGCGGGCACGATGGGTCTGCTGATGGCGCAGCTCGCGTCGCGAGCCGGCGCGGCAACGGTGACGATCGTCGATCTCAACAGTGAGCGGCTGAAGACTGCGGAGGCGTGCGGTATCAGCCTCCGGTACAACAGCGCGGACGAGGCCGACCGGGAGAAGTGGGACGTGGTTATCGACTGCACTGGCAACATCCGTGCCATCGAAGATGCTCTCACGAGGGTCAAGCCCGCCGGCTATTTCCAGGATTTCGGTGTGGCACCGGCTGACCGCATGGCTCAGTTCTCGCCGTTCCGTGTGTATCGAGACGAGCTGAGCATCGTCGGGACCATGGCGGTGCTCAACTCGTTCGGACGAGCGGTACAGCTCTTCGAGGGCGGCGCCATCAATGCGAAAGCGATGATCAGCCACTCCTTCACTCTCGACGACTATGAGAAGGCGCTCGAGATGTTCCGCAAGGGCGAGGGGCGAAAGCTGCAGATACGGCCGAACGACATCGAGTCCCGGGTTCTCGTCTCATGACCACCGCAGCCGGAACTCGGACGAAGCGACTCGCGCCGGTCGCGAAGCGCACCATCGGCGGTCTCGTCGTCGTTCTCGTGCTCTTGGCCATGTTCTTCGGTACGAAAATCGTTCCTGCCGATTCCAGCCTCGCGCAGTCGTCGTCAGGCAAGTTCGTCGCCGCCGAGTACGGCAAGTCGCAGTTCCCCAAGCAGCAGGCATACATCAAGAAGCACGCCGTCAGTGTCGCCGTGCTCGAGGCGGCGATCGCCAAGGATCCCGCAGCGGCAGCGAAGAAGTACGGCAAATCTTCGGACGGTGCGACGTACGTCATTCCGATCGAGTTCACCGGCGTGGTCGGTCAGATCCCAGATGCCGGATTCACCCCGATGACGGTGCAGGGATTGCCGCAGGGTACAGCGATCGGACTTCAACTGGGTCCGGCCATCACCGGAACCGACCTTCGCGACGTGACGGGCAACATCCACCTGGGCGACTTCGAAAACCAGATCCAGTTCCAGGACGCCGGCTCGGCGATCAACGACCAGTTGAAGAAGCAGGTGCTCACGAAGGTCGACTCCACCCAGCTGACCGGCAAGACCATCGCGGTGAAGGGCGCTTTCACGCTGGTCAATCCCCAGCAATGGAACGTGACGCCTGCATCCATCACGGTTGAGGGGTGACCAGATGAGTAGCGAGAACGCTGTGCAGAGGCCTGCAGCGGAGAATGCAGTGCTCTCTGCGCGACACATCGTGAAGACGTACGGAGCGACCCGGGCCCTCAAAGGCGTGAACTTCGATGTGCACGCGGGAACTGTCACCACGCTGTTCGGCGAGAACGGTGCAGGCAAATCGACGCTCATGAAGATCCTCGCGGGCGTCGAGCAGCCCACCTCAGGGACGATCCTGCTCGACGGTGAAGCGGTCGTCTTCGCTGACACGAACGATGCGAGGGCCAAGGGTATCTCGATCATTCACCAGGAGTTGAGCCTGGCTCCGAACCTTACGGTGCGCGACAACCTGTTCATGGGGCGGGAGCTGCGCAACGCGCTCGGCGCCGTGGACTATCGCGAGGAGGAGCGGCAAAGCCGTGCGGTCCTTTCCGAGCTCTCCAACGAGATCGAGCCCCTGATGCTGGTCTCCGATCTCCGGCTGGGGCAGCAGCAGCTCGTCGAGATCGCGCGTGCCCTGTTGGCAGACTCGCGCATCCTGATCATGGACGAGCCCACGTCCGCCCTGTCTGCTACCGAGGTCGACGTCCTGTTCCACGTGATCGACGACCTCACCTCGCGCGGGGTCTCGATCGTCTACATCTCCCACCATCTCGAAGAGGCGCTGCAGATCACCGACTACGCGGTCGTGCTCCGGGACGGCACGATGACGGCGACTGCGCTGGCCAAAGACATCGATCTGGAATGGATCGTGCGGCACATGGTCGGCGACGACTTCGACCTGGGTTCCCCGCCCTCCGGCTACGACTTCGGTGACGTCGCGCTCTCCATCGTGGATGTGAGTGTCGCAGACCCGAGAGACCCGAACCGCCTTCTAGTCGATCACCTTTCGCTCGATGTACGCGAAGGCGAGATCGTGTGCCTCTACGGGCTGATGGGGGCCGGCCGCACCGAGCTGATGGAGGCAGTGGCGGGACGCATTCCCTTGGCCGGCGGCGAGGTGAAGCTCAAGCAACACGAGGTCTCGAAGCTGACGCTTCGAGAACGCCTCGCCGAGGGACTAGGACTCGTGCCGGAGGATCGGCAGCGTGACGGCCTCGTGCAGACCATGACGGTCGGGCAGAACCTCTCCCTGTCCAGCCTGAGCGGATTCGTGCGCGGCCTGTTCATCTCACGGTCCGCTGAGCGCAAGCACGTCAACGAGGCGATCCAGGACGTCCGCGTGAAGACCGCCGGCGGCGCCGCGATGATCGGCTCGCTCTCCGGAGGGAACCAGCAGAAGGTCGTGATCGGAAAGATCGTATCGACCGGACCAGACGTGCTACTGCTCGACGAGCCCAGCAGAGGAATCGATGTCGGAGCGAAAGCGGAAGTCTTCCGCCTCATCGCTGGCCGTGCTCGTGCGGGTCTCGCGGTCATCTACTCCACGAGCGAGGTCGGTGAGTGCCTGAGCATCGCGCATCGGATCGTCGTGTTGCGCCGCGGCCGGATCGCGGCCGAATTCCCACCCACCGTACGCAAAGAAGACATCATGGCCAGCTCCGGTGAAGCAGTCGCGGCCTGAGAACGAGGACCAAGGAACATACTCATGACCGATTCAACGGTGAGGACTCGCAGACGCAATCCGCTTGCTGGGTTGTCGTTCGGAGCGATGTTGCTCGAAGCCAGAGCATTCCTGGCACTCATTGTCATCTTCGCGATCTTCTCGCTCCTGGCGCCGACCGCCTTCCCCACCCTGTCGAACATCGTCGTGATGTGCCAGCAGGTTTCGGTGTACGCGATCCTGTCCATAGGGATGCTCGTGGTCATCCTCGACGGCGGCATCGACCTATCCGTCGGTTCCACCCTCGGCCTGGCCGGCATGGTTGCCGGGCTCTGCATGCAGGGGATCAAGTTCGGCAGCGTGGTCCTGTACCCGTCCGTGTGGGTCGTCGTGATCATCGCAGTCGCGACCGGTGCCCTGGTCGGGCTGGTCAACGGCATCCTCGTCGCCAGGCTCAACGTGGCGCCCTTCGTGGCCACTCTGGGCATGCTTTACGTGGTTCGGGGTCTCGCCGAGCTGTCTACCAACGGCCTCACGGTCAACAACCTCGACGGCAAGCCGGAGCTCGGCAACACCGGATTCGACTGGCTCGGATTCAACTCGCTTCTCGGCATCCCGATCGGTGTCTGGGTGCTCCTTGTCGTCGGCATCGCCGCGAGTCTCTTGCTGAACCGTACGGTGTACGGCCGATGGCTCTACGCATCGGGCGGGAACATGCGCGCCGCCGAGCTCTCCGGCGTGCCGGTGCGGAAGGTCAAGGTGCGGGCATACGTCATCTCGGGCGTGTGCGCCGCCATCGCCGGCGTCATTCTGACAAGCGAGCTCACCTCTGCCGGGCCAACCCAGGGTACGTCGTATGAGCTGACGGCCATTGCGGCCGTCGTGATCGGCGGGGCCGCACTCACCGGCGGGCGCGGCACAGTGCGCGGCACACTGCTCGGTGCATTCGTGATCGGCTTCCTCGCTGCAGGCCTCACCATCGTGGGTGTCTCGGCGTATGTGCAGACCGTATTCACCGGCGCAGTGATCGTGCTGGCCGTACTCCTCAACGGGATTCAGTACCGTCGACGCCGCTCCGCTGCGAAATCGGAGACTCCGGCGCCTCCACCAGCTTCCTCGGAGCCGACCGGCGACATGACCGCCAGGTCGGCCGCCGAGGAAACCGTCGCCTGACGGCGGCACTCGTCCCGCACACACAGGACGAATCCATACAGCAATCGAGCACAGCTCAAAAGCGCAAAGGAAACCATATGTCCCGCAAAGCTATCGCGGCAGCGTTGGCGCTCGGCATCGCGGCACTCGCATTGACAGGGTGTTCGGGATCCGGGACCGGGTCCAACTCCACTGGATCGGGTAAAGCCGGCGGTCTCATCACCATCGTGGTGAACGACCCTTCGAATCCGTACTGGCTTACGGAGGGAAACGTCGCCAAGCAGGAAGCCACAGACCTTGGGTACAAGGCCAGCGTTCAGGCATCCAAGGGTGATGTGAACACCGAATCGAACATCATCGACACGGCCATCGCCAATCACTCTGCCGGCATCATCCTCGACCCCGCCAATGCCAGCGGCTCGATCGGTAACATCAAGCGGGCCATGAAGGCGAAGATTCCGGTGTTCCTCGTCAACGCCGAGATCAACCAGACCGGTGTCGCACTCGGTCAGCTCGTATCGAACAACGCGCAGGGTGCGGCGATCGGCGCGCAGCAATGGATCAAGGCTGCCGGCACCAAGGGAAACTACGCAGAGCTCTACGGCCTGCCGTCTGACAACAATGCGGCCACGCGTGCGAACGGCTACCAGAGCGTCATCTCGCAGTACCCCGGATGGGTGAAGGCTGCGCAGCAGACCGCCAACTGGGATCGCGCTCTCGGTCAGCAGAAGATGCAGTCGATCCTGCAGGCACACCCCGACGTGAATGCCGTGATCTCAGGCAACGACGAGATGGCGCTGGGTGCGATCGCTGCCCTCAAGCAAGCCGGGAAGACCGGCGTGGTTGTCGGAGGCTTCGACGGATCTCCCGATGCTGTCTCCGCGATCAAGTCTGGCGACCTTGCGTACACAGTGCTCCAGCCGGTCGCGACCTTCGCGAAGAAGGCTGTGCAAGAACTGGATGCGTACATCAAGCACGGCACGAAGCCGAAGGAGGAGAAGCAGTCGTTCGACTGCATCCTCATCACGAAGGCCAACGTCGACAAGATGACGGGGCCTTTCACCTACTCCGGTTAGCCCCAGAGCGCGCCATCGGTCGCGCGCGGGGCGGACGATCCCGTTCGTTCGCCCCGCGTGCCGGCCATCATCGATCGACCAGGTCCACGTGCCCGCCTCGCGAATCGAGGCGGCGAAACGAGCGGCCAACTCCTCGAGACAAGAGAGGCACATGAGCCACGTAGTCAACGACCCAGCGGAATTCGCCGAGGAGGCCCTACGCGGGTTCGTCGCGGCCAATCGCAGTCTGATCGCGCGTGTGCCGGGTGGAGTCTCCCGCCGAAGCGGCCCGGCGCCTGGTGTCGCTGTGGTGATCGGCGGCGGCTCGGGCCATTATCCGGCCTTCGCTGGATTCGTAGGCGCGGGCCTCGCGCACGCGGCAGCCCTGGGGAACGTCTTCGCCTCGCCGAGCGCAGAGCAGGTGTACGAGGTCGCCCGATCGGTCGCGGGTCCTGCCGGCGTTCTGCTCAGCTACGGGAACTACGCAGGTGACGTCCTCAACTTCGACGAAGCGCAACGCAGACTCCTCGCCGAAGGGGTCCCGTGCGTCACCGTAAGAGTCACTGACGACATCTTCAGCGGCGGCGCGCACGACCGCGAAAAGCGTCGTGGCATAGCAGGCGACCTCGCAGTCTTCAAGGCGGCAGCATGGGCCGCAGAGCAGGGTCTCAGTCTGGACGAGACTGCAGCGCTTGCGGCTCGTGCGAACGATCGCACCCGAACGATCGGCGTGGCCTTCTCCGGCTGCACGCTTCCGGGCGCGGACGAGCCGCTTTTCACGATCGCACCCGGCCACATGGCGGTCGGTATGGGCATCCACGGTGAGCCTGGCATCGAGACGCTGCCACTGCCCGACGCGGGGCGGCTTGCTGAACTGCTCGTGAGCCGCCTGCTCGCTGAACGACCCATGGACGGTGCTGACCGGGTCGCCGTGATCGTGAATGGACTCGGCTCGGTCAAATCTGAGGAGCTGTTCCTGCTCTACGGGATGATCGAGGATCACGTCGAACGTGCCGGACTCACCGTTGTCGAGCCCGAAGTGGGTGAGTTCGCGACGAGCTTTGAGATGGCGGGCGTCTCGCTCACGCTGATGTGGCTCGATGATGAGTTGGAGGCGGCTTGGAAGGCGCCCGCCTACGCCCCTGGTTACCGCAAGGGCACGGTAACGCCCGTGGCGAAAGAGCCGGCGTCCGAAGCCACGGCCTCGGCTGATGCTCCGGCCCTTCCGGAGTCCAGTGCCGAGTCCCGCCGAGTAGCGGCGTGCGTGTGCGAAGCGCTTACGGCAATACGCGACGTCATCGACCGCGAAGCTGATGAGCTGGGACGGCTGGATGCCGTCGCCGGAGACGGCGATCATGGAATCGGCATGCAACGTGGCGCACGGGCAGCCGTCGGAGCGGCCATGGAGACGCGTGAGGCGGGCGGAGGGGCCGGAACCGTGCTCGTATGCGCCGGCAACGCCTGGGCGAACCGGGCCGGTGGTACGTCGGGCGCACTGTGGGGCGCCGCTCTCCGCGCGGCAGGCGAGCGGATCGGCGACACCGACGCTCCGTTGACTCGAACGATCGCCGAAGCGGTGCAGGAAGCTCGCCGAGTGGTACAGACCATCGGGAAAGCCACGGTCGGAGACAAGACACTGGTGGACGCGCTCGTTCCGTTCGCGAGCACTCTCACAGACCGTGCACGTCTTGGCGACGACCTGCCAGAAGCCTGGGTCGCTGCCGCGCAGGCGGCATCTGGTGCCGCGGACGCGACGGCGAAGCTGGTTCCCCGTCTAGGCCGGGCGCGCCCGCATGCTGAGAACAGCGTCGGAACGCCTGACCCAGGGGCCGTGTCCTTCGCGCTCGCGATGGCGGCTGTGGCGGAGCTCATCGGAGCTGCCGACGCGCCCGTACCAGATGAATCCGCGCAGCCGACAACGCTCGCGGTCCCGCTAGAGGACTCAGCCGATGGTGGGGCCGGGCCGACCGAGACGAATGAGGGGTGAGAACGATGAGCCGCACCTGGCGGGTGGTCGTCGGATCAGACGACGCCGGATATCAGTACAAAGAGGCGCTGAAGGCGGATCTCGAGAATGATCCGCGCGTGAGCGAAGTCATCGATGTCGGAGTGGATGCCGACAGCCACACCCCTTATCCCACGGTCGCCATCGCAGCCGCCGAAATGGTCAGGGACGGTGAGGCGGACCGCGCGTTACTCGTCTGTGGCACCGGCCTTGGCGTCGCGATCTCTGCGAACAAGGTGCCGGGCATCCGTGCTGTGACGGCGCACGACAGCTTCAGCGTTGAGCGCAGCGTGCTCAGCAACAACGCACAGGTGCTCGCGTTCGGCCAGCGCGTCGTGGGCCTCGAACTTGCACGCCGGCTTGCCAGGGAGTGGCTCGGATACGAGTTCGACGAGTCGTCGGCCTCAGCCGATAAGGTCGCCGTGCTCGACGAGTACGAGCAGCACGACACGTGCGAGTGAACATTCCCATGGGCGATGTCAGACCTGACTGCCCTCGGCCCGTGATTCTCGGGGTAAGCCTGAAGCTGTACTTCGACCTTGGAACGACCATCGGTTGGTCGAGGAGTGTCGCGGCGATTGCGGCTCGGCATGCAGCGCTCGCAACCGGGGCGGCACGGCTCTTCGTGCTTCCGTCATTGCCTGCCGTGCCGGCCGCCATGCGGGAGTTCGCAGAGAGCCCGGTCGGGGTCGGCGCGCAAGACCTGTTCTGGAAGGAAAAAGGCCCGTATACAGGTGGTGTCAGCGGCGCCGACCTTCGTGCGATCGGGTGCCGGTACGCAGAGATCGGCCATGCGGAGCGTCGCAGCATGTTCGGTGAGAGCCGCGAGATTGCGGCACGAAAGCTCGCCGCGGCGTTCCGCACGGGGTTGACCCCGGTGCTCTGCGTCGGTGAATCCGCTCCAGAAGACATCGAGATTGCGCAGCGCGAGACGCTCGAGGAACTGGAGCAGGTGCTGGCGCTCATCCCGGAAAAGGGTGAATCGGACGCTGGCAAGCCGGAGCCGGCTCGCGAATTGATCGTCGCGTATGAGCCAGTATGGGCGATCGGAGCCGAGGCGCCCGCACCGGCGGAGCATATCCGCGCCGTCTCGAATGCTTTGCGTTCGCACTTGGCGGCCGACGAACGAATTGCAGACGCCGCAGTGATCTACGGGGGAAGCGCCGGACCCGGGATGCTCACCGAGCTGACTGGTTCGATCGACGGATTGTTCCTGGGCCGATTTGCCCATGACCCGCGTACAGTGGAGCGACTACTCGACGAGGTGGCTGCACTCCCCGGCCCGCGCTGACTGATCTGGAGTACTCGCATGCTCGAATCGGATGCCAGTCCCGGGGATGTAAAGGGCGACGCCCGGCAGAACCGACAGCAGACGCGACAGCGTGCGATCGCCGACGCAGTGATGGCCGAGGGAGCGGCCCGCATCGAACAGCTCGCAGAACGATTCGGGATCTCGCTGATGACCGTGCATCGCGATCTGGATGAACTGGAATCGCGAGGCCTGTTGCGGAAGTCACGGGGGGTGGCGACAGCGCAATCGTCAAGCCTCGTGGAATCCAGCGATGTCTATCGCGCGGGACAGGAGATCGAGGCGAAGCGAGCCATCGCCTCGTCCGCCATCGAACTCATCGAGCCCGGACAGTCGCTGTTCCTCGACGACTCCACCACAGTTCTGCAACTGGCCAAGCTGTTGCCGCAGAAGGCGCCGCTCACAGTTATCACGAACGTGCTGACCCTGATGAACGACCTCAACGGCCAGCGTGGCATCACACTGCTCGGCCTTGGCGGCACCTATTACAACTGGTGCAGTGCATTCATGGGAACGATGACGATTCAGGCGATCTCGCAACTGCGGGCAGACGTCTTCATCATGTCGACAGCAGCTATCACCGATGATGCATGTTTCTTTCAGACGCCTGAGACCGTGGACACGAAGCGTGCCATGTTCAACTCGGCGGCAAAGCGCATTCTGCTCACCGACCACACGAAATTCAATAAGCGGGCGCTCCACGAGATGGCCCAGCTGCGGGACTTCGACACGATCATCGTCGATTATGCGACGTCGAAATCGGATGTCGCACGGCTCCGCGAAATGGGGAATCACGTCATCGTTGCTCCGAACGCGCGTTCGCCGAAGACCACCTGAGTCTGCTCGCGACCTCCTCTGTTTAGCGCGGAATCGGTTTCGTGAAATCTCTCTATTCGCGCTCGAAGCGGTCGGCGCCTCCTGACATCGACTTGACGAAACCGATTTCATGGCGTTCACTGATCACGATCGGTTCGATGAGGAGGATCACGGATGGCGCATCCGCATGCTCGCGCTGCGGCGCGATTCACGCCCCTGGTAGCGGTGGTCTCCGTCACCGTCGTCGCGTTCTCCGGATGCTCGTCCGACGATCCCGCAACCATGCTCTCGACCCAGGACCGGCCCTCGGTGCTCGCCGGCGTGACCAACGTTCATCAGGTGTCGCAGCTCACCGGGCCGAAGTCGCCGAACAAGACCGATCGCTTCGAGGTCGCCGGACAGGACCTCGGATCCATGTTCCAGGCGGATGGCAAGACGTGGTTCGTCTTCGGCGACACCTTCGGACAGCGCGATCCTGGCATGACGGGCGGCGGCGGAACCGAGTGGCGCTCCAACGCGATGGCGTACACGACAGACACGAACCCAGCGGACGGCATCCACCTCGACGGCTACATCGTCGACAAGCAGGGCTGGGCGAAGGAGCTGATCTCGTCGAAGAAGGTCGACGAGGTCGAGATGACGACGATCCCGACGTACGGTTTCGCGGCGAACGGGGACATGTACCTCGACTACATGTCAGTGAAGCATTGGGGCGATCCTGGCGAGTGGGAGACCAACTACGCGGGACTCGCCAAGTCGACGGACCACGGCCAGACCTGGAAGAAGCTCGCGTCCCCCCGCTGGGGCGGCAACAGCAACTTCGTGCAGGTCAGCGTGGCCACGGTGGGCGACGAACTCTATTTCTGGGGCGTCACCCACGGCAGGTTCGGCCAGGTGAAGCTGATGAAGGTTCCCGAGAAGGATGTCGAGAAGCAGAGCGCCTACCGCTACTTCACCGGCACGAAATCGGATGGCGCGCCGCAGTGGAGCGCAAATATCGCCGACGCCAAGGTGGTCGCCGGCGGCACCGTTGGGGAGCTGTCGGTGGTGTGGAACGATTACCTGCAGCGCTGGCTCATGACCTACACGGACGGCGCGGGTGCCGGCGCGCTCATCAGCGACAGTGCGCATCCGTGGGGTCCGTGGTCCACGCCGAAGACGCTCGTCTCCGCCACGACCGTACCCGGGCTGTACGCGCCGTTCATGCTTCCCCAGTACACGGCGAACGGTGGTCGCACGATCTACTTCACGCTCTCGAAGTGGGGCCCGTACAACGTGTTCTGGTACCGCGCCGATCTGAAGAGGAAAAAGTAGTCACAGACCAGCTGGCCTCGTTGGCGCTCGGTAGTGTGACCGACATGGCTCAGGTGGTGGTTTACGGGCGGCGTGGCTCGCTCGCTCAGCGTCGAACGGCGCTGTCGGATGCTATTCACGAGGCGATCATGCTCGCACTCGACTACCCACCGGAGAAGAAGTTCCAGCGGTTCATCTCGCTCGACGCCGACGACTTCATCTACCCTGCGGACCGCGGCCCGGACTACACGATCATCGAGATCTCGATGTTCGAGGGGCGCTCGGAGAACGCCAAGCGAACCCTCATCGCGGAGCTGATCGATCGCGTTCGGACGAAAGCCGGCATCGAGCCGCACAGCCTGGAGATCACGATCACCGAAACCCCGAAGGTGAATTGGGGCATCCGCGGACAGAACGCTGCCGACCTCGCCCTCGGCTACCGCGTCGACGTGTAGCCCACAGGCATCCGTGCGTCACTCGGCCGCGGGCATCCGCGGAGGCGTGGCACCGAGGTCGGGCACGGCCTCACGGCCTAGGTGCACCTCCAGGTCGTCGACCGACGGGGTCTTCGGGCGCCTCGCCGTCGGCCGGTCGAGGTAGAACAGCGATGTCGAGGCGATGTCGTCCCGTAGCGGAAGGTAGCGCCATCCACTGCGCCAGCCGAGGGCCTGGATGTCGACCCGCAGCCGCTCCGCGAACCGGATCGGATCGGCCAGGTGCCAGCGGTACATGCCGAAGCGCTGCAGGCTGTCATAGCGACCGTCGGGCCGGATCACCTGCGGCATACCGAGGAACGGCGTGGAGAACTCGGTGTAGCCCTTGCCCGGTACGTCGAAGTTCCAGGCGCCGCCGAAGTAGTCCTCGGTGCCGGTGCCGCAGATCGTCGGGTATTCGTCGTCGGAGTCCAGGTAGAACTTGATCTCGCCCTCGCCCCACCAGCCCGCACTGTTGGCGCCCCACGCGATGTACGTGCCGACATACTGCCCGGCGCCCTCGATGTCTTCCAGGAGAGTGTGCGTCTTCAGATAGTCCAGCGGGTTGCTGCGGCGCCACTGGGCGTGCAGGTATCCGTCGCTCGAGTAGTCGCCGCCGACCTCGTAGGTGACCTGGTAATACACCCGCACCGTGACGTCGGAGAGGTTCTCGAGCGTGAGGCGCGCGCCGTCGCGGAACGGCATGGGCCAGTACGAGTTGAAGCCGCCGTGGGGGTTCGCAGCGATGACCTGCGAGTCCACCTGGGCGAATCGGCCCCAGCCGTTGCAGAAGAAGTCGCTGTACGGCACCTCGATGGCCGGCTCGGATGCGCCGTCCCAGTACGCGCGTAGCAGGAGCGTGCGCCAGTTGTCGGTGTGCGTCGTGATCCAGATGTGCTGGATCTTGCCTGCGCCCTGGATGCTCGCCAGCTCGAAGGTCTCGCCCGCCGCGATGTCGACGCTCGGTGAGATCTTCCATCCGGGGCCGAGGTCTCTGGCACAGGATGCGCCGGTGCCTTCCGTCGCGCGTCCGCCACCGCCGACCGAGCCGTCGAAGTTCTCCGGGCTGATCGACCGGGTCTGCACCCGGCGAATGCGGGCGAGCGAATCGAGGTCGCCGATGGTCACGTCATGTCTCCTCTACGTCGTTGTCGAATCGATGCGGGCGCCGATCGGAATCGTTGAATGCGAAGCCGTACATCCCGTAGGCTTGCAATCGATTTCAGTCAATCTAGGGCTCGCCTTCTGCCGGTGTCAACTCGGTGAACGGGCGGCGCTACAGTACGGACATCGCCCACGTCAGGCGGTGCTGAGCATGGGGTGGGAAGAGTCGATGGCCACGATCTATGAGGTCGCAGCACTGGCCGGGGTGTCGCCGGCCACCGTCTCGCGCGTCTTCAACGGGATGAACGTCTCTGCGGAGAAGTCGAAGCTCGTGCGCAAGGCCGCCGACGAGTTGAAGTTCACGCCGAACCGCACGGCCCGCACGCTCCGCAAGCGCAACTCGGAAGTGCTCGCGCTGGTCATCCCGGACATCGAGAACCCGTTCTTCACGTCGCTAGCCCGCGGCGTGGAGGACGTCGCCCACGATGCCGGATACTCCGTCGTGCTGTGCAACAGCGACGGCGACCGCGAGAAGGAGGCCAAGTACCTCGACATCGCGGTCAGCGAGGACATGGGCGGCGTCATCATCGCGGCGGCCGACGAGCACAGCAACGTCGACAGCCTCCTCGCCCGCGGCCGCCCGGTCGTCGCCGTCGACCGCAGCCCGCACGGCGTGGAGGTGGACGCGGTCACCGTCGACAACAGGGCGGGAGGGCGTGCGGCGACCCAGGCGCTGTTCGACCAGGGCTACCGGCGGGTGGCGTGCATCACCGGTCCGGCGGATGTCGAGACAGCCATCCTCCGGGCCGACGGTTGGCGCTCGGCCACCACTGCGGCCAAGGTGGCCTACCGGCCAGAGGACTACCTGGTGAACAGTGACTTCCGGGTCGATGGCGGGCGCGAAGCCATGCGCACCCTGTTATCGATGGAGGAGCCGCCGGATGCCATCTTCGTCGCCAACAACCTGATGAGCGTCGGCGCGCTTCAAGTGCTCATCGAGCGCAGACAGATGCCGCCCGCCGTCGGGATGGCGAGCTTCGGCGACCTCCCGTTCGCCGCGCTCGCACCGGCCGGAATCACGGTCGTGCACCTGCCGGCGCGGCACCTCGGTGTCACAGCCGCCACGATGCTGCTGGAGCGTATCCGCGGCGACCAGCAGCCGGCCCGCACCGTGGTGCTTCGCAATACGATCTCCGCGCCTGAGGCATCCACACTGTAGGTCGTGAGACGGGCTGTGACAGCGGCAGGAAGATGCGCGTGAAGGATGCGCCAGGGACGCGCAGCCTGAAGCCCGACAGCGCCATCCATGCGAGCGAGAACAGTGCAGCGAGACCGAAGACGACGACTCGGGGATGCGCATACATCATCGCGGCGTCGACTGCGGCCGCTATTCCGGCACTGATTCTGTTCTTCTTCCAGCGGCAGATTCCTGAGTCCATCAAGACATCCGGATTCAAGTAGACAAACGGATCGAGCCGCCGCAGAACGGTCAGTGCGCCATCAACCCTGCGCTCATGTGGCGAACGGCCAGCACGGACACGATTGCAAGCGGTGCCGGTAGCAGGAACAGCAGCGTCCCCGAGAACTGCGCAGCCGCCCAAACACCGAGTACGGCGATCGCGGCGATCCCGATGGCCGGCACGGGGCGCCGGGCGGTCAAGACGAGCGCAGCAAGGACCAGCCTCAGTCCCCGAATATGCGATTCGGAGGCGCCGAGTGGTAGCCCGATAGCGATCGCGAGCACCAACAGCATCGAGATGCTTGATCCGACCGCCGCAGGTGCCATGACCAGCAGTGAAGCGGTCCGCAACCACACCAGCACCGATACGAGGGTGAGTGCGACCGCAATCGCAGTGACGCCGAAGAGTCCTAGCGACAGCCGCCAGCTGCGCGCCAGATAACGCCCGATCGAGAACGCGCCGGGCGTCTCTCCGTCGAGGGCGTCGTGCGCCTGCGACACGAGCGCTCCATACACCGGCCCGAGCAATGCGGCGTACAGCAGCGAAGAGACCGGCGTGATGCCTGGTGCGATCCAGAGCACGAATCCCGTCGAGATGCAGGCGCTGGTACCGGTCACCAAGAACGCCGGCAGAGCGTCCCACAGTTGGCGACCTGTGCCGACAAGCAGCGTTTCGTCGCGGGCAGACGGTGGGCCCGAGGGCCGGCTCTTCGCAGTCATCCGCGGATTCCGCTCGAGGCGATGCTCGCTACGAAGCTGCGCTGGAAAACCAAGAACAGGACGAGTACCGGGATGACCACCATCGTCACCGCCGCGAACACGACGACGGCAGGACCGCCGCCCTGTCCCGCCTGCAGCGTGACGAGCCCGAGCGGCAGCGTCATGTTCTGCGGACTGCTGATGAAAATCAGCGGTCCGAAGTAGTCGTTCCACGCTGCCTGAAAGTTCAGGATGACTAGTGCCGAGATCGCCGGGCCCGAGAGCGGCACGAGCATGCGAAAGAGGATCCAGAGGTGCCCGGCCCCGTCGATCCGCGCCGCTTCGTCCAGCTCCCTGGGAATGGTGTTGAAGTACTGCCGCAAGAAGAAGATGGCGAAAACGTTGATAAAGGCCGGCAGCCACAGCGCAGTCAGCGTGTCTACCAGGTGCAACGTGCGCATCAGGATGAACACTGGGATGATCGTCAGCTGCACGGGCACCATCAATGCGCTGAGGATGCCGACGAAGATCGTTTGGCTGCCGCGAAAGCGTAGCCGCGAGAAGGCGTACGCGGCGAGGATGCTCGTGAAGAGCGAGCCTGCCGTCGCGAGCGTTGCCACGATCAGGCTGTTCAGGAACATGCGACCGAACGGGATCAGCCCGAATACTTGCGCGAAGTTATCGAGACTGAACGGCACCGGGGCCCAAGTAGGTGGCAACGCGAACGCGCGGGCTGCATCCGTGAGACTCGTCGAGATTAGCCACACGAGTGGCGACACCATGAGGATGCCCACGAGCACCAACACGATGTCGAGCACGATCGAGCCGGTGCTGACGCGCCGCCGCCGACGCGGAACGTCGTGTGCGGCTTCGACAACGGATATCGGAGAGGTCATTGCTCGTACACCCACTTTCGTGATCCCCAGAACTGCAGGGCTGTCACGCCCATGATGATGACGAACACAAGCAGGGCGATCGCGGAGGCATAGCCGATGTCGAACGCCTGGAATCCGGTCTGATAGAGGTACATCACGATCGACATGGTCGAGTTGTCCGGTCCGCCGTTCGTGATGATCTGCATCGGATCGAAGATCTGGAACGCGCCGATGAAGGTGATCACGGTCGCGAAGAAGATCGTCGGCGACATCAGCGGGATGGTCACATTGAAGAAGATCTGCCTGCTTGAGGCACCGTCGGTCTTCGCCGCCTCGATGAGCTCGTTGGGCACCGTCTGCAGCCCGGCCAACATGATGATGAACGTGTAACCGATGGTGTGCCAGAAGTCGATGCCGATGATAGCTGGCAATGACCAGGCGGGGTCGGTGAACCATTGCGGCGACGGGATGCCCAGCTGACCCAAGTAGTACGCGACGTATCCGAAGGACGGGTCGAGGACGTACTTCCAAAGCAGCGCGACGGCCGCCCACGAGATGAGGAATGGGAAGAACACTGATGCGCGCGTGAAATACGAAACGGCCCTATTGGCGACGCGGTTCACGGCGAGCGCCAGGAGGAGGCCGCCGACCACATGGGTGATGACCGATGCGAGCGCGAACGCGAACGTCGTGAGCAGCGTCCGTCCCAGAAGCGGGTCGCTGAACAGGCGTGCGAAGTTCGACAGGCCGGCTGGCTGCGCGGGCGTCAGCAGATCCCATTTGAAGAACGCCAGCGCGATCGCGACGACGAAAGGCCCAGCGATGAAGATCAGGAAGAAGATCATCGCCGGACTGATGAACGCATAGCCCAGCCAGGCCGGAGGCCGGTAGCCTCGGGCGGCGTTCTGGCCGCCGGGGCGTACCGGCCTCGAGGTGCTGGCCGACGTAGCCAAGGTTGTCACAGCAGTCCCGAAAGCGTCGTGCTGAGCTGCTTCAGGCCAGCGTCGGCCGCGACGCCGCCGGTGAGAATCTTGAGCCACGTCTGTTCGACGGCTTGCTGACTCTCCGCCCCGCGGTTCGGGGACGGTACCGGCGTCGCGTACGACGCGGCCTGATACAGAAGCTCACTGCCTTTCGGCGCACCCTTGAGAAACGTCTCGCTGAGTGCGATCGACTTGCGAGCCGGAATGTTGGTCCCACCGACCTTCGCGAAGTCCTCGCCCGCTTCCTTCGTGGTCAGGTACTTGATGAACGACCAAGCATCATCCTTGTTCTGCGAAGAGGTGAGGATAGGGAAGGCGTCCCAGCCGATCGGCGTGCCGAGCTGCTTCTTCTTGGGCATCTTCACGATCTGCACCTTGTCGACGAGGTTCAGTCTGATCATGTCGATGGTCGGCCACCGACCGCCGGCCAGCGCGGCGAGCTTGCCCTGCGAGAGTTGGGTGGCCGCGTCGAAGTTGCCGCCGGGCTTCGGTGAGTAGCCACGGTCGACCATGGACTTGCAGAACTCGGCGGTCTCGACGGCTTCGGGGGAGTCGATGACCGGCTTTGTCCAGGATTCGTTCAAGGTGCTCGCGCCGTTACTCAGCAGCCACGGCATGATGTCCGTGAACTGAGCGCTTCCGAACGGCAGAATGTAGGCCCCGGTCTTGCTCTTGATCTTCTCCGCGGCGGCCTCGAAGTCGTCCCAGGTCCAGTCATCGTTGCCGGGCAGGTCGACGCCCGCTTTCTGGAACACCTCTGTGTTGCAGTACAGGCACACTGTGTTGAAACCCCCGGGCATGTAGTACGTCTTGCCGCCCGGGTTGCCGTACTCGTCGCTCCATTTCTTGTATGTGGGATCGATATCGGCGTAGTAGTCGTCGATCGCTGTCTTGTCTTTGGCGATGTACGGGCTAAGGTCCTCGATCAGCTTCTTCGAGCGGAAGATGCCGAGGCCTTCGGTGGCGATGTCGATCACGTCCGGGGCAGCACCGCCGGCGATGCGTGTGGCGACCGTGTTGGCGAACCCGGCCCAGTTCTGGGCAGCGATGCCCTGCGCGGCGAACTGCACCTTCGGGTTTTCTTTGACGAAGCCGGCGTACTCGGCCTTGACAGCCTTCTGCTGGCTAGCGTTCCCGTAGAAGACGAAGGTGAGTTTTCGCGATCCAGTTGAGCCGCCGGACGAGCCGGACGAGCAGGCCGCGAGAGAGGCTGCCGCGGGAAGGGCGGCGGCGAGTCCGAAGAGTTGGAGCGCTCGCCGACGCGTCATGCCGGCCGACATGAAGGATCGGCCGCTTCCGGTTGTCGATTCCACGATGAATCCCTTTCGTTGCTGTGGTGGTGCAGTACCAGTGGGGCGAAAGACCAAATCGATCGGCGCGACGACGCGCAGCTCCTGCCCGCACGCATCCGGGCGGCGCGGAAACGATCGCCACAACGAAATCGATTACAGACATTAGGCCGCTAATGAGGGCGAATGTCAAGATTCGCCTTTCCGGAACCTGCGACACACGGCCAACTCCGTCAAATCGTGAAGCGACGCCGCCGCTTGCACCCGTCGACGATGTGCCCACATACTTGAAACCGATTACAAGAAGGGTTGCGTCGACGATGACAGTTCAGCAAGCGACATCGGCCTCAGCTGCCGCGAGGGTGCTGGGCCCCCAGGCATCCGTCGCGGCGTTCCCGCTCGGCGGCATCGGAACCGGCAACGTGTCGATCGGAGCCAGGGGAGAGCTGCGCGACTGGGAGATCTCGAATCACCCGGACAAGGGAACCTGGCTGCCGTTCACGTTCTTCGCGATCCGGGCAGAGCCGGTCGGCGGAGACACTGTCGTGCGCTTACTGGAGAGCCGGCTGCACGCGCCGCACGAAGGGGACTCTGGTCATCACATCGGCAAGGTCGCCGGGCTGCCGCGTATGCAGTCGTCGCGCTTTTGCGGCGAATATCCGATCGCGACCGTCGACTTCACCGACGACGCGCTGCCCGTGACCGTGCAACTGACCGCCTTCACGCCGCTCGTGCCGCTCGACGCGGATGACTCCGGCATCCCGGGCGCAATCTTCCGCTACACGGTCACGAATCCCACCGACGACGTCGTGCGCGTGAACCTCGCCGCCGCGATGTCGAACCCGGTGGCCATCACGGGCCACAACGTGTTTCAGTTCCCGGAGTATGCCGGCACGCCCACCGTGCAGCTCCGCGACGACGGGCGCATGCGTGGTCTCGCGTTCGGCACCGACCTCGAACCCGACGACGTACGGTATGGCACCGCAACGCTCACCACTACCGACGACGCCACCGCCACGCCGTGCTGGCCCGTGGACTTCTGGCAGGACGGCATCCAACTGTTCTGGGACGCCTTCGTCGCGACCGGCCGGCTCGAACCGTCGCCGGTCTTCAGCCTCGACGGCGATGACGTCGCCACGCTGCCCAAGCTCCGAACCGGCAGTATCTCGGTCGAGCACGAGCTGGCGCCAGGGGAGTCTTGCGATACCGAGTTCGTGCTCGCCTGGCACACGCCGAATCGCCCGAAGGCGTGGAACGGCATGGTCGGGCTTCCCAACACGCACGCCGACGAGATCGTGCAGAACCAGTACGCCACCCGGTATGCGGATGCCTGGGCCGTCGCCTCCGACCTCACCGGGCGCCTCCCGCGGCTGGAGGCGGCGACGCGAGCGTTCCACGACGCGCTCTACGGCTCCACGCTCCCGGCGGAGGCGGTGGATGCCGTCACCTCCACGCTCGTGGCGGCACGCAGCACCACGTGCTTCCGCATCGCCGACGGCACCCCTGAGGGCCGGTTCGCCGCGTGGGAGGGCAGCTTCGACCATGCAGGCAGCTGCGAGGGCACGTGCACCCATGTGTGGAACTACTCGCAGACGCTCGCGGCACTGTTCCCGACGCTTGAGCGCAACGCACGGCGCAACGAGTTCCTCAACGAGACGCTGCCAGACGGACGGATGCGGTTCCGCACGAACTCCGTGTTCGACGCCGAACCGCTGGAGTTCCACCCGGCGGTGGACGGGCAGATGGGCACCATCGTGCGGCTCTACCGCGAGTGGCGCTTCAGCGGCGACGACGACTTCCTGCGCGAGCTGTGGCCTGCCGCGAAGCGAGCCCTCGACTTCGCGTTCACCGCGTGGGACTCGAACGGCGACGGCGTGCTCGACAGCCAGCAGCACAACACGTACGACATCGAGTTCTACGGTGAGAACTCGCTCGCCAACTCGATGTTCATCGCAGCACTCGCTGCAGCGGCCCGCATGGCCGAGCACCTCGGCGACGGGGACGCAGCCGAACGGTACGCGCGGGCGGCCGACACGGCATCGGCGCTGGTCGACAGGATGCTCTACAACGGCGAGTACTACGACCAGCGCCTCGACGACGTCGACGCCCACCGCTACCAGTACGGCACCGGATGCCTGAGCGACCAGCTGCTCGGCCAGACGCTTGCGCATCTCGTCGGACTCGGCCACATCCTTCCCGCCGACCACGTGCGCAGTGCGGTGCACTCGATCCACCGGCACAACTTCCGCCGTGGGTTCGACGACTACGCAAGCGTGCAGCGCACGTACGCGCTGAACGACGAGGCAGGACTCGTGCTCTGCACCTGGCCGAACGGCGGACGCCCGCGCATCCCCTTCGTCTATTCCGACGAGGTGTGGACCGGCATCGAGTACCAGGTCGCCACGAATCTCATCTACGAGGGATTCGTCGACGAGGGCCTCGAGATCGTGCGGGCGACGCGGTCCCGGCACGACGGCATCCGCCGAAACCCGTGGAACGAGGCCGAGTGCGGCAACCACTACGCGCGTTCGTTGGCCAGCTGGGGTGTGCTCCTCGCTCTGACCGGAGCGCAGTGGGATGCCCCGGCCAGGCGGCTGAGCATCGCCCCCGTCGATGCGGTCTTCCGCGACGGTCACGCCAGTGTTCCGTTCACCACTGGCACGGGTTGGGGCGTGGTCGAGCTGGACGATGACGGCGCGCGGATGCGCGTACTCGGCGGGCGCGTGACCGCGGGCGTCGTCGAGGTGGCGCATCCGCGACTCGGCCAGCTCACGGCATCCGATGTCGCACTCGACACGGGCCAGACGGTCGAGCTCCGCTCTGCGGCAACAGGTCTTTCCACACTCGCGCATCCGACCCAACAGGAGATCTACCGATGAGCACGTACACCCTTCCCAGGCCGCTGGACCGCCCCGAGGTGAAGCCGAAGACGCTCTACACGGTGGCCAGCGGTGACCTGCGCCCGAGCGCCAACGTCAAGTGCTGGCCGACGCAGCGCAGGCTGGAGGAGGACTTCGCCGCGGCCGCCGAATCGTTCGGGTGGTCGATCGAGCGGACGCATCCGTTCGACCCGGAGAAGGGTCACGGCTTCATCGACAGCCAGCGTGCGGGCATCGAGGTGTTCAAGAACATCCCGGCCGACGCGCCCGTCGTCGTGGTCGACGCGGTGTGGCAGTACAGCCACCACGTGCTGCCCGGGCTGCGCACGCATCGCGGGCCGATCCTCGTCGTGGCGAACTGGGCGGGCGACTTCCCCGGACTCGTCGGGCTGCTCAACCTCACCGGCAGTATGACGAAGGCGCAGGTCGACTACTCCGCTCTCTGGAGCGCGGACTTCACGGATGCCTGGGCTCGCGCGAAGCTCGGCGAGTGGCTCGAGACCGGCACCATCGTGCACGACACATCGCACGTTCGCGACCTCCCCGGGCTCGACCCGGAAACCCCCGAGGTGCAGCTGGGAACGGCGCTGGCCAGGCAGCTCAAGGACGAGAAGGCGATCATCGGCGTCTTCGACGAGGGCTGCATGGGCATGTACAACGCGATCTTCGACGACGAAC
This sequence comes from Humibacter ginsengisoli, assembly GCF_054780095.1. NCBI lineage: Bacteria > Bacillati > Actinomycetota > Actinomycetes > Micrococcales > Microbacteriaceae > Humibacter > Humibacter ginsengisoli. The sequence goes on along the minus strand of NZ_BAAGWZ010000011.1, from coordinate 166,767 downwards.
TGCTCAACCCGCTCGGAATCTATAAGGAGCGGCTCTCGCAGAGCGCGCTCGTCGCCGAGATGAAAACGGTGACGGATGCCGAAGCCTTCGCAGTGAAGGCGTGGCTGGACGACCGCGGCTTCGAGTTCCGATTCGGTACCGACCCGGCCACCGAGCTCACCGAAGACCAGGTGATGAGCCAGTTCCGCATGTACGTTGCCGCGCTGCGCATCGCCGACGATTTCGGGCTGGATGCTGTCGGCATCCAGTACCAGCAGGGCCTGAAAGACACGGTACCGGCCAGCGACCTCGCCGAGGGGCTGCTGAACAACGAGGAGCGCCCCGCAGTGCTGACTCGCGACGGGAGTCGCGAGCTCTATGCGGGACATCCGCTGCCGCACTTCAACGAGGTGGACGAGGGCGTCGCGGTGGATGCTCTCGTCACCAACCGCATCTGGACCGCGATGGGACTCGATCCCGCCACCACGTTGCACGACATCCGCTGGGGGGAGGAGTACGACGGGGAGTTCGTGTGGGTGTTCGAGATCTCCGGATCCGTTCCCGCCTCGCACAACGGCGGGTATGACAAGAGCTACGCCATGCGGCAGGACCCGATGTTCTTCCCTCTCGGCGGCGGGACGCTGGCCGGATGCTCGAAACCCGGCGAGATCGTCTGGTCGCGAGTGTTCATCATGGACGGCGAGTTGCACGTCGACCTCGGCAGAGGGCACGTCGCTGACCTGCCGGCCGAGGAGACGCAGCGGCGGTTGAACGCGACGAACCCGGAGTGGCCGATCATGCATGCCGTGCTGCACGGTGTGAGCCGCGACCAGCTGATGGCACGGCATAAGGCGAACCACGCCCAGGTGGTGTACGCACCGGATGCCGCCACTGCCGATCGCGCGCTGCTCGCGAAGGCCGCGCTCTTCGCCGAACTGGGCGTGCACGTGCACCTCTGCGGCGACGTGGCGGTGTAGTGGCAGCCGTTCCGGCGCAATTGCCGGACCGCAATCGCTCCGTGATCGCACCCCGGGGGATGATGCTTCAGTGCTTCCGAAGCTGATCCTGATCAACGGCGTGCCCGCCAGCGGCAAGACGACGCTTGCCAGGTCGTGGTGTGACCAGCATGGCGAGCAGCTCCCACTGTGCCTCGACGTCGACTCGATCCGAGCGATGCTCGGCGGATGGCGGTACGCGCTGCACGATGCCGGTCTCGCGGCAAGAGACATCGCGATCGCGGGAATCGAAGCGCACTTGCTCAATGGTCGGAATGTGGTCGTCCCGCAGTACCTTCGTCGCGCGGAGTTCATCGAACGCCTCGCAGCGACCGCTGCTCGCCGTGACGGGTTGTTCGTCGAGACCGCACTGAGCATCGATGCGGCCATCGCGCAGGCTCGGTTCCTGGCACGGGCAGAGTCGGTCACAGATGCTGATCCCCACGGTGCCCTTCCCATTCGCATGGCGGATGTCGTAAGCGAGTTCGAGGACTTCATGACGTCGCGGCCGCGAGCGGTGCGGATCCCGAGCGGCGAGGGTGCCCTGGTGTCGCTTGAGGCCGCGATCGCGGAGGCGGAAGCGACTCGCGGGTAGAGCAGGCTCGCAGCGTGCCACAGTCCTGCCATCAGCAGGGCGCCGTCCAGTGGCGGGTGGTGTCGAATTGTGCGCATCGAGCGGATCGGGGTGGTGAGAGAGCGGATGCGCCGGCGGGCCGCGTAACAGATCGTCACGCTGCAACCGCTTACCGCGGCCGCTCACTAACGTGTCTCGGCGTGACATCGACGACTTCGGCAGACCGGCATCCGACAGGCGACGACACCGCGGGCGACAAGCCCGGACGTAAGCCGAAGCCCTGGTACACCTCCTTCGGCGTGCAGATCATCGCCGGTCTCGTCGCCGGTGTCGTGGTAGGTCTCATCGCCCGCACACTCGGCGGCACGACGCTGAACCCGAACTGGCTCACGGCGACCGTGACCACGATCGGCGGCGCCTACGTCTCGCTGCTGACGGCAGCGGTTGTGCCACTCGTCTTCACCGCCGTCGTGAGCTCGATCGCCAACTTGCGCAAGGTGTCCAACGCCGCGCGGCTCGCCGTGCAGACGCTGATCTGGTTCGCGATCACGGCATTCATCGCCGTGCTCATCGGAATCGCGCTCGGCCTCATCGTGCAGCCCGGCTCGCACACCGGTGTCAGCAAGGCGGATGCCGCCGACCCGACCCACGTCGGCTCCTGGTGGGCTTTCCTCACCGGACTCATCCCGGCGAACGTGTTCGGCCTGTCCGCTCAGTCCCAGGTCGTCGGGACCGGCGCGCAGGCATCCGTCACCACGGCGGTCTCGTTCAATGTGCTGCAGGTCATCGTGATCTCCGCCGCGATCGGAATCGCCGCGCTCATGGTGGGCAAGAAGGCGGAGCCGTTCCTCACCCTGACCACCTCGGTGCTGGCGATCATCCAGAAGGTGTTGTGGTGGATCATCCGCCTGGCCCCGATCGGCACTCTGGCGCTCATCGCCAAGGCCGTCGCCACGTATGGGTGGGATGCCCTGGGCTCGCTGGGCGTCTTCGTGATCTCGATTTACGTGGGGCTCGTGATCATCCTGTTCGTCGTGTATCCGATCATCGTTCTCATCAACGGACTGTCGATCAAGCAGTACTACTCGGGCGCGTGGCCGGCTATTCAGCTCGGCTTCGTTTCCCGCTCGTCGATGGGCACCATGCCGCTCACGGAGCGCATCACCGAGCGCAACCTGGGTGTGCCGCGGGAGTACGCGTCGTTCGCGGTGCCGCTCGGTGCGACCACCAAGATGGATGGATGCGCCGCCCTCTACCCGGCGCTCGCCTCGATCTTCGTCGCGCAGTTCTACGGCATCCACCTGTCGTTCGGGCAGTACCTTCTGATCGTGGTCGTCGCGGTGATCGGATCCGCCGCCACGGCGGGCACAACGGGTGCGACCGTGATGCTCACGCTGACACTGTCGACGCTCGGCCTGCCGCTCGCCGGCGTCGGCCTGCTTCTTGCGATCGACCCGATCATCGACATGGGCCGCACCGCGATCAACGTCGCAGGGCAGGCGCTCGTGCCGACGATCGTGGCCAAGCGCAACGGCATCCTGAACCTCGGTCTCTACAACGCACGGCGGAACGCCAGCGACCCGTTCAACGACGACGACGTGGACGAGAAGGAGCAGGAGCCGGCCGCCGCCTGAGCGGCAGCTCCCGTCCAACCACCCTTGTATTGCCGAGCCACCCGGAAAACTGACGCAGTTATCCGGGTGGCTCGGCAGTTTGCGGGTGGATCGCGTCAGAGGCGGGCCCGCCTACGCTAGACGGGTGCGCAGGCCGACGACACGGATGCTCCGCGCGGCCGCCGTGGTCGCGCTCGCCGGGTCGCTCGGGTCGGGCCTGCTGACCGGGTGCGCCGCACCGGCTCCGAAGCCGCACCGCACGGCATCCGTCGCGCACAGTCATCGGCCCACGCCCACGCCCACGCCGACTCCGGCGGACCCGCTTGCAGGAATGACGCTCCAGCAGAAGGTGGGGCAGCTGTTCATGGTCGGCACGCAGGCGAATGCCGCCGATCCGGCCACGCTTGATGCGGTGACATCGCTGCACGTCGGCAACGTGTTCCTCGCCGGGCGGTCGCACGGCGGCATCGATGCGACGAAGGCCGTCGTGTCGCGGTTCACCGCGCTCGCCACCGCGGACGCGACGGCAGGGCTGCCGCTCTTCGTCGCCACCGACCAGGAGGGTGGCGAGGTGCAGGTGCTGCAGGGTCCTGGATTCGACCAGATGCCGACGGCACTGCAGCAGGGTGCGATGGACCCTTCCGCGCTGAAGGATGCCGCACTCGGGTGGGGAGGCGAGCTGAAGGCATCCGGTGTGAACATGAACCTCGCGCCGGTAGTCGATCTGATCGCGTCGCCGGAGGCCGCCGCGAACAACCCGCCGATCGGCGGATTCGACCGGCAGTACGGCTATGACCCGGCCACGATCGTGACGCACGCGGATGCCTTCCGTGCCGGCATGGACACCGCGGGCGTCGTTCCCGTGATCAAGCACTTCCCCGGCTTGGGCGATGTGACCGCGAACACCGACACGGACTCCGGTGTCACCGACAGCACCACCACGGCGGCAAGCCCGAGCGTCGGGGTGTTCGCCACCGAGATCCAGCGCGGAGCCCGAGTGGTGATGATGTCGACGGCGATCTACACCGAGCTCGACCCCGGCGGTCCCGCGGTCTTCTCGTCCGCGATCGTCACCGGCCTGCTGCGCCAGAAGCTCGGTTTCAACGGCGTGATCATGAGCGACGATCTCTCGGCGGCGGAGCAGACGTCCGCATGGTCGCCCGCGGACCGGGCGATCCTCGCGTTGCAGGCGGGTGTCGACATCGTGCTCGTCTCGGCTGAGCCGTCGCTCGCGGCGCCGATGGTGGCGGCGGTGGTGGCGAAGGCGCAGTCCGACCCGGCGTTCGCGAAAGTGGTCGACGAGGCCGCGCGTCGCGTCGTGGAGCTGAAGCGCTATCAGTTCGGGTGACTAGGGCGCAACGCTCGGCTGCTGCTGCGTGATGCAGTGGATGCCGCCGCCGCGCTCGAAGATGGCGCGGGCATCCACTCCGACCACCTCGCGGCCGTCATATGCCTCTTCGAGTATGTGCAGCGCCTGCTCGTCGTTCGAGTCGTCGAATGTGCACGCGATGACGCCACCGTTGACGACCAGGTGGTTGATGTAGCTGTAGTCGACGAAGTCCTCGTCGTCGCGCAGCACCTGCGGAGCGGGCACCTCGACGATGTCCCATTCCGCTCCGTCGACCGTGCGGGACGCGCGAAGCGTGTCGAGGATGTCGCGAGTGATCTTGTGATCGGGGTGCGAGGCATCCTGCTGGCTGTGCACGAGCATCCGTCCCGGTGAAGGGATCGCGGCGACGATGTCGACATGGCCGCGCGTGCCGAAGCGTTTGGCGTCGCGGTACAGCCCGCGCTTCAGCCAGATCGGATTCGTGGTGCCGATCGTGCGGGCCAGCTCGGCCTCGACATCCTCTTTCGTGCGATCCGGGTTGCGGCCGGGGTCGAGTTGCACGGTCTCGGTGAGCAGCACGGTGCCGAGCCCGTCCACGTGGATGGCGCCGCCCTCGTTGACCAGATCGCTCACCACGCGGGTCACTCCGGCGCGGGCGGCCACGAGTGCTCCGATCACGGAGTCGCTGCCCCACTGCGCCCAGTCCTGTGCGCCCCAGCCGTTGAAGCGCCAGGTCACGGCGCCGAGGTGTCCGTTCTCGCCGATCACGAAGGTGGGGCCGATGTCGCGCATCCATGCGTCATCCAGCGGTGCGGTCACGAGGTCGATCTCACGCGAGAGGTAACGTCTGGCCGCTGCGAGATCGTGCGGGGCGACCACCATGGTCACCGGTTCGAAGCGCAGGATGCTGTGCGCCACCTCGCACCACGCGGTGCGTGCTTCGTCCAGTTCCCCGGCCGTGTCGCCGAGGTAGCCGCCGTCGGGCGGGAACGCCATCCAGATGCGGTCGTGGGGTTCCGTCTCGGCGGGCATACGCCACGCGTCGGGCTTCTCCTCGTCGGATGCTTCGGCCGGCACATCGAGCTCGATGATCTCGCCCGAGGAGTCGACGGCGAACAGCTCCGGTCCGTCGCCGGGAGCCTCACCCCTCGCGGGCGCCGTCTTGCTGTCATCCTTCGTCATTGCATTCCCCCGTAGCCCATCGTGCCCGACCCTGCCCGTGCGGTCGAAGCCTTGTTTCCGTGTTGCGACGCCGATACGCTTCGACATGTTTGATTCCGTGTGAATCTGGTCAACTCTGTGCGATGCGGCGCCAGGGTATGTGCAGGTACTGCACAAAATGCACCAGACTCCGACAACCCAAGGAAGGGACATCCCAATGGAGGGCTGTTTGATGAACACCAAGCGCCGCCGATGGGCGACCATCGCCAGAGCCGTAACCGCAGCGGCCATGACGGCAGGGCTCGCCATCGCGTTCGCGTCACCCGCGAATGCCGCTACCGCAAGAACCGCCGGCGTGGCCGCAACATCAGCCGCAACGACTGTCGCGCCCGCGACCAGCGGGTCGCCCGCGTCCGCGGCATCCACCGTGGCAGCGACGCCACCGATGGGCTTCAACGACTGGAACGCGTTCGGGTGCGACGTCGACGAGCAGCTCATCGAGCAGACGGCCGACTACTTCGTCAGCTCGGGACTCAAGGCGGCCGGCTACGAATACGTGAACATCGACGACTGCTGGATGGAGAAGTCACGCAGCGCCGACGGCCATCTGGTTCCGGACCCTGCGAAGTTCCCGGATGGGATCAAAGGCGTCGCCGACTATGTGCACAGCAAGGGGCTGAAGCTCGGCATCTACGAGGATGCCGGCACCGCCACCTGTGCCGGATATCCCGGCAGCCTCGGGCACGAACAGACGGACGCCGACGACTTCGCAGCGTGGGGCGTCGACTACCTCAAGTACGACAATTGCAACAACCAGAGCGACGGAAGCCTGGCCGACTACCAGGCCAGGTACAAGGCGATGCACGACGCGCTCGCCCAGTCGGGTAGGACGATCGTCTTCAGCATGTGCGAGTGGGGCCAGCTCGAGCCGTGGACGTGGGCTGCTCAGTACGCGAGCCTGTGGCGCACGACGGGTGACATCAGCGACAACTGGTCGAGCCTGAAGTCGATCATCAGCCAGAACATGCCGCTGTCTCAGTACGCGCATCCGGGCGCCTGGAACGACCCGGACATGCTCGAGGTGGGCAACGGCGGCATGACGGACACCGAGTACCGCACGCACTTCGCCATGTGGGCCGAGATGGCGGCTCCTTTGCTCATCGGAACCGACCTGCGCAAGGCCAGTCCGGAGACGCTGAGCATCCTGACGAACAAGCGCATCATCGCGATCGACCAGGATGCGCTGGGTGCACAGGGTGCGGTCGTCGCCGAGCAGAACGGGGGCAGCATCCTGTCGAAGCCGCTGTCGAACGGTGACAGGGCCGTCGCGCTGTACAACCCGACAGACACCGGCCTGCTGCTCAGCACGACCGCGGCGCAGGCGGGACTGCCCCAGGCCGATTCGTACCGCATGACCGAACTCTGGAGCGGGGACCAGTCGTCAACGGCCGGAACCATCGCCGCGTACGTCCCGGCCCATGGCACCGCGATCTACCGCGTGTCGGCGAACGGCACAGGGAACATCGCGCCGTCTGTCGTGGTGGGTGTCTCGTCGAAGTCGGCCAGCGGCACGGCGGATGCGCTCACACAGCCTGGCGGCAGTACCTCGCTGACGAGCACGGTCACGGATTACGCGAATCGTGCCGTGACCGGGCTTCGTGTGACCGCGGATGTGCCCGCCGGGTGGAGCATCGGCGAGTCGGGTGATTCCACCGCTCCCGCGCTGACGACAGGTGCCACGCTGTCCACGGGATGGACGCTGACCGTGCCGGCCTCTGCGGCGGGCGGAACGACGTACCCCGTCACCTTCACGGCGACCTGGCGTTACGGCGATACGCCGGCACGGCAGACGGTGACAGCCCAGGTGCTGGTGGTGACTCCGCCGCCGGCGGGCACGACATCGCTCTCCGATGTTCCCTGGGTCTCGTCGTCGAACAGCTGGGGACCTGTCGAGAAAGACATGAGCAACGGCGAGACCGCGGCGGGCGACGGTCACACGATCACGATCAACGGCACAACCTACGCCAAGGGCTTCGGCACCAACGCCACCAGCGACATCCTGTTCTACCTCGGCGGCAAGTGCACCTCGCTCACCACCGACGTGGGGGTGGACGACGAGGTCGACAACCCGCAGGCCGACGTGACGTTCCGCATTCTCGGCGACAACGGCGCGGTGATGGCCGACAGCGGTTCCATGACGGCCGCCGACAACGCCAGAACGCTCACGGCCGACCTGACGGGTGTCACCTGGCTGTCGTTGTACGTGGACGACGACGGCTCGACCGCCTATGACCACGCGGACTGGGCGGGCCCGCTGATCACCTGCGCATAGGGCGTGCAGCCGAGCCGGTCCGGGCGACACGTCGTCCGGACCGGCTCGTGCTGTTCCGCCGGTTGCGTCCGGACTCAGCCGTTGACCGCGACGCTGACGCGCAGTGCCGCCCACACGCCGGCACGGTCGGCGAAGGAACCGAAGTCTCGCCCGAGCGCCTGCTCCGCGGCGCGGATGCGCGCCGTGAGCGTGTGCCGGTGCACGCCGAGGGTTCGCGCTGCGGCATCGTACACCCCGTTGTGCTCGAGCCAGGTCAGCAGCGAGGCAGCGAGCACACCGTCGGGGTCGCGTGCGCTCAGCGGGGCGAGCAGCGCGGATGCCCGAGCTCGCGCATCCGCGCCGTCCAACGCCGCGAGAAGGTCGCCACCGGCCTCCTGGCCACCGCCCTCCTGCCCACCGCCCGGTTCGGTTGCCCGTGCGGGAGCCGGCGCGTACGCCTGGGAGGACGCGGTCACGGCTCGTCGCTTCGCCGCGACGCGCGACGCCGAACGCTCGAGGGCGGCGACCTCTGCACCGGAGAGGCCGCTCGAATCACCGAGTTCGAGTCCGAGCGAGCGCGCATCCTCGAGCGCCCGCAGCAGATTCCCGCGCATGGCCGCCTGCGCTGACGTGAGCGCGCGGCCCTGCTCTAGGGCGAGCCCCGCGAGGGCGACGACGCCGGTAACGACCTGCTGCGCCGCCTGGTCCACCTCGTCGTCGCCACCGTGTGCGAGCACCCCGAGCAGTCGGTCGCTCGCGCCGATGGTCTGGAGGGATACGACCGTCGTGTCCTCGACGATCGTGGATGCCGCGCGGCGGCGGGCGCGAAGCATCCGTGCGGCTTCGGCCTCGACGCTCGTTCGGGCGGACGCGGCCAGCGCTCTCGCAGGGAACACCCGGTCGATGACGCCATCCGAGTTCACCAGAGCCACCCAGCGACCGAGTTGCCGGGAGAGCTCGGCGAGCGTGGCGGACAGCCCGTCGGCGCGCAGGGCGGCCAGTGACACCGCGCGCTGCGCGGAGAGCGCCCAGGTGTTGCGGGCGTACGTCTGCTCGGCGACGAGGTCGGCCGCGTACCGCGCCACCGCGATGAACGGCGTGCGATACGGCACCTCGAACAGCGGGAGCCCGACCCGAAGACAGGACTCCGGCAGCCCTTCCGGGGTCGCGCGCACGACATCCGTGCCGAAGCCAAGCGCTGCCACTCCGGCTGCGACGAGCCGGTCGACGTAGCCGTTGTAGTCGTCTCCGGCGAACTGGGTGCCCGTCGTGAGCAGCACCTGCCCGGGGATGACGAACGGCGTCGGGTCCGTCAGGTCGGAGCTGTGCACCCAGGAGACATCGGCGTCGAGGGCGCCGCCCGGCAGCCGGGCCGCGGGAGTGAGGAGACGCAGGCCCAGCTCACGGTGGTTGAGCAGTACACGAACAGTAGGGCCCGGCATGTCATGAGTGTACAGAGTGGCCAGAAACGAGCATCCAGATGGACAAGATGTACAGGCTCGCCGTCCGGCGGTCGTCCTAGCCTGGGCGAGACGCAACTCCAGACGAATCGAGGCAAAGATGACCATCGTCGACACGCAGTCAGGCGCTGCACCCGCCGTACCCACCGGAGGGCCCGAGCTGCCGCAGGAGCGCCGGCTCGTCACCGAGATTCCGGGGCCGCAGTCCCGCCGGCTGCTCGAGCGCAAGGCCGAGGCCGTCGCGAAGGGCGTCGGCCACACCGTTCCGGTCGCCACGGTGGCCGCCGGTGGCGGTGTGCTCGTGGACGCGGATGGCAACTCGCTCATCGACCTCGGCAGCGGCATCGCGGTCACCGGCGTCGGCAACTCCGCGCCGCGCGTCGTCGAGGCCGTGCAGCGCCAAGTGGCGCAGTTCACCCACACCTGCTTCACGATCTCGCCGTACGACTCCTACGTCGAGGTCGCGGAGGCGCTGAACCGGCTCACGCCCGGCGACTTCCCGAAGCGCAGCGCACTCTTCAACTCCGGGGCCGAAGCCGTCGAGAACGCGGTGAAGATCGCCAGGCACTACACGAAGAAACAGGGCGTCGTCGTCTTCGACCACGCGTACCACGGGCGCACGAACCTCACCATGGCGCTCACCGCCAAGAGCATGCCCTACAAGAACGGATTCGGCCCGTTCGCGCCGGAGGTGTACCGGGTGCCCATGTCGTACCCGTACCGTGACGGTCTCAGCGGAGCGGATGCCGCAGCTCGCGCGATCGCGCAGATCGAGGTGCAGGTGCGCGCCGAGAACCTCGCGGCCATCCTCATTGAGCCCATCCAGGGCGAAGGCGGCTTCGTCGTCCCGGCCGAAGGATTCCTCCCCGCGCTGCAGAAGTGGGCGAACGACAACGACGTGGTGTTCATCGCCGACGAGGTGCAGACCGGATTCGCCCGCACCGGCACCATGTTCGCCAGCGAGCAGTTCGGCATCGTGCCCGACCTCGTCACGACCGCGAAGGGCATTGCCGGCGGCCTTCCGCTCTCCGCCGTCACGGGACGCGCCCAGATCATGGACTCCTCACAAGTCGGCGGCCTCGGCGGCACGTACGGGGGCAACCCCATCGCGTGTGCCGCGGCTCTCGCCACCATCGAGACGTACGAGCAGGACGACCTGGCCTCGCGGGCCCGCCGGCTGGGCGACATCCTGCAGCGCCGGCTGACCGAGTTCAAGGCATCAGACCCCCGCATCGGCGATGTGCGAGGACGCGGCGCCATGATGGCGATCGAGCTCGTGAATCCCGAGACCGGGGCACCGGATGCCGCGCTCACCTCACGCGTCGCCGCCGCGGTCATCCGACAGGGCGTTCTCGTGCTCACGTGCGGAACCTGGGGGAACGTGATCCGGTTCCTGCCGCCGCTGGCGATCTCGGACGAGCTTCTGAACGAAGGACTGGATGTCGTGGGGAAGGCGATCAAGGAATGCTGAGCGAACAAGAACTCCTGGAGAAGGTGCCCGGCCGGCTGTACATCGGCGGCGACTGGGTCGAGGGTGAGCGCCCGAGCGAGCTGAAGGTGCACGACCCTGCAACGGGTGCAGTGCTGAAGACGATCGCGGATGCCTCGCCCGCCGACGGTATCCGCGCGCTCGATGCCGCTGTCGCGGCAGGCGACGAGTGGGCGGCCACCGCGCCGCGCAAGCGCGGCGAGATCCTGCGGAGGGCGTTCGACCTGCTGCAGGAGCGGGCAGACGACTTCGCGCTGCTCATGACGCTCGAGATGGGCAAGCCGCTCGCGGAGGCACGCGGCGAGGTCACGTACGGCGGCGAGTTCCTGCGCTGGTTCAGCGAGGAGGCCGTGCGCATCACGGGGCGCTACGGCATCAACCCAGAGGGCACCGGGCGCATGATCGTGACGCAGCATCCGGTAGGCCCGTGCTACCTGATCACACCGTGGAACTTCCCGCTCGCGATGGCGACGCGCAAGATCGCGCCGGCGCTCGCCGCCGGATGCACGGTGGTCGTGAAGCCGGCCGAGCTGACGCCGCTGACGACCCTCTACTTCGCGAAGCTGCTCGAAGACGCCGGAGTACCGGCCGGCGTGGTCAACGTGATCACGACGACCACATCGGGCAAGGTGTCCGAGCCGATCATCGAGGACCCGCGGCTGCGCAAACTGTCGTTCACCGGCTCCACCCCGGTCGGGCAGATGCTGCTTCGACAAGCAGCCACCGGTGTGCTGCGCACCTCGATGGAGCTCGGCGGCAACGCGCCGTTCGTCGTGTTCGACGACGCCGACCTCGACAAGGCCGTCGAAGGCGCCATGCTGGCGAAGTTCCGCAACATCGGCGAGGCGTGCACTGCCGCCAACCGATTCATTGTGCACGAGTCCGTCGCCGAGGAGTTCGCGGCGAAGATGACCGAACGGGTGCGCGCGCTCAAGGTCGGCCGCGGCACCGACGAGGGTGTCACCATCGGACCCCTCATCGACGACAAGGGCGTGGCCAAGGCATCCGAACTGGTGAAGGATGCCGTCGACCGCGGCGCGACCCTCCGCATCGGCGGATCGAAGATCGAGGGCGACGGAACGTTCTTCGAGCCCACCGTGGTCACCGACGTCGTCGCGGGCAGCGACATCCTCCGCGAGGAGATCTTCGGACCCGTGGTCGCCATCGTGCCGTTCCACGACGAGGACGAAGCCGTGCGCATCGCCAACGACACGGAGTACGGCCTGGTGGGCTACGTGTACACGAAGGACCTCGCCCGCGGACAGCGGATGATCGAACGCCTGCAGACCGGCATGATGGGGCTGAACCTCGGCGTGGTGTCCAACGCGGCGGCACCGTTCGGCGGGGTCAAGCTCTCAGGGTTGGGGCGCGAAGGAGGGTTCGAGGGCATCCACGAGTACCTGTCGACGAAGTACACGTTGACGCCGAATCCTTTCGGGTAGGCCTCGCGTTGCAGGGCACGGGCAGGACATCCCCGTGGGTACTCGTGCGTGCCGTTGAGGGCAAGTGAGAATGAGGTGAGCTCGATGGAGCGGGACGTTGTCGTCGTGGGGGCAGGGGCGTCGGGGCTGACCGCCGCGTGGGAGTTGCGGAAGGCCGGGCACAGCGTGGTGGTGCTCGAGGCACGGGACCGGGTCGGCGGACGACTGTGGACCGACGAGATCGACGGGGCCATGCTCGAACTCGGCGGGCAGTGGGTGTCGCCCGAACAGGATGCCCTCAAGGACACGCTCGCCGAACTCGGCCTCGAACGGTACGAGAGGTACCGCGCCGGCGACAGCGTCTACATCGGGCGCGACGGCGCGCTCAAGCGGTTCCAGGGCGAGATCTTCCCGGTGGCGCCGCCCACCGAGAAGATCATGGTCGAGCTGATCGCGAAACTGGACGCGCTCGTCGCGCAGATGGATCCGGAACGTCCATGGGAGCATCCGGATGCCGCCGCCCTCGACCGCGTCTCGTTCGAACGCTGGCTCGAGACGCAGACCGATGACCAGGAGGCGCGCGACAACATCGCCCTGTTCATCGCCGGCGCGATGCTCACGAAGCCGGCACACGCGTTCTCAGCGCTGCAGGCGCTCCTGATGGCGGCATCCGCCGGAAGCTTCTCGAACCTGGTGGATGCCGACATCATCCTGAACGAACGCGTCATCGGCGGACTCCAGCAGGTGCCGCTGCGCCTCGCGGAACGTCTCGGCGACGACGTGCTGCTGAACGGTCCCGTGCGCACGCTGCGCTGGGGTGCGGACGGCGTGACCGCGGCCACCGACTCCGTCGAGGTGGATGCCCGCTTCGCCGTGCTGGCCGTACCGCCGCACCTGATCAGCAGGGTGAGCTTCGAGCCGCCTCTGCCGCGCAGGCAGCAGCAGCTGCACCAGCACCTCTCGATGGGATTCGTCATCAAGGTGCACGCCGTGTACGAGACGCCGTTCTGGCGCGAGGAGGGCTTGAGCGGCACCGCGTTCAGCCCCTACGAGCTGGTGCACGAGGCGTACGACAACACGAACCACGGGGATGCCCGCGGCACGTTGGTCGGGTTCGTCTCGGACCGCAACGCGGACGACGTGTTCCGGCTCAGTGCAGAGGAGCGCAGGCGGCGCATCCTCGAGTCCCTGTCCCACTACTACGGCGAGCAGGCGCTCTCGCCCATCGTGTACTACGAGAGCGACTGGGGTAGCGAGGAATGGACGCGCGGCGCCTACGCCGCGAGCTTCGACCTCGGCGGCCTCGAGCGCTACGGCTCGGACCTGCGCGAGCCCGTCGGCCCGATCTGGTTCTCGTGCAGCGACCTTGCCGGCGCCGGATACCAGCACGTCGACGGCGCGATCCGCATGGGCCGGCGCACGGCCGCGGCGATCGGCGAGCTGCTGTAGCTGCCGCAAGTCCTGTTCAAGTCGCGAAGTCGGTCGTTATGGCGTCTCAAAACGACCGATTTCGCGACTTGAATCGGGCCTGACGGTCCTGAGCCGAGGCTCGAGCTGCCGCTAATGTCGGCAGGGTGGGGGAGCGAAGGCATGTGCCGTGGTACCGGCGGCACGCCGTCATTGCGTGGGGGTCCGTCGTCATCGTGCTCGCGATCGGCACGGTGTTCGCGTTCGTCAATCCGTGGCCGAGTGCCCTGTTGATCCGAACGGTCTTCGAGATCAACGCACACCAGACGGTGCAGACGATGCTGAAGTACGCACCGACGAGCGGGCTTCGCGAGCGGATGAACGTGCCGTACGAATCCGGCGGATCATCCGACACCACATTCGACCTGTACGCGCCCTCGGGCCCGGTGCAGCAACGTACAACCGTGGTGTGGATCCACGGCGGCGCCTGGATCTCCGGCAGCAAGGAGAACGTGGACCCGTACGTGGAGATGATCGCCTCGCACGGCTACACCGGCATCAGCCTGAACTACACCGTGGCGCCGGAAGCACAGTATCCGACGGCGCTGAAGCAGCTCAACTCGGCGCTCGGCTACCTCATCGATCACGCTGCCGAGCTCGGCATCGACCCGTCGCACATCGTGCTCGCTGGGGACTCCGCGGGCGCTCAGTATGCGGCGCAACTGGCGGTGATGGTGACGAACGAGGCGTACGCGAAAGGGCTGGGCATCCGTCCCGCGTTGACCTCCGACCAGCTGGCCGCGGTCATCCTGAACTGCGGCATCTACGATGTGCGGGGCATCCCGAAAGCGCCCGGCATCGGCGGATGGGGGTTTCGGGTCGCGCTCTGGGCGTATCTGGGTACGAAGGACTGGTCTCACACGCCGGGCGGCGAGGCGATGACGACGATCGATCACGTCACGAAGAACTTCCCGCGCACCTGGATCTCCGGCGGCAACGCGGATCCGCTCACTGCCTCGCAGTCGAAGCCCATGGCCGCGAAACTGAAGGCCCTCGGGGTGCCGGTGACGAGCGTCTTCTACCCTGCGGACGAGAACCCGCCGCTCGAACACGAGTACCAGTTCCACCTGAACCACGCGGCAGCGCGGTCGGCACTGGCATCCACCATCGCCTTTCTCGGCACGATCGGATGAGTACGCGCCGGACGCCGGCTGAAAGCCGAATGCTGCCGGCCGCGTGTACCCCGTGCTCGCCGTCGCGCCGAACGACACGGTCGAGGCGACCTTGGCACGCTTCGGCATCACCGCCGACGACTTCTCTTACCTCAACCCCATCAGCGGTGACGTCGACGACGCGGAACTGAAGTGTGGCACCGTCTACAACCTGTCTTCGGCGGACCGTCGTGTGCCGCCTGGTACGTGACGCGACTTGGCCGCCACAGTCAGCACCGCACTCAGCACAAGCAGCGGGAGTACGTAGAGCGCGGCGACGGTGTAGCCCCGTGCGTCCGGGAGAAGTGCACCCGGTCGGGTCGCGGTGGCGAGCAGGAGGCCCGCGACGGCGCTGCCGATGCTGAACCCGACGCTGCGCACGATCTGATTGACGGACAGAACGCTGGACGTCTCCTGCTGTGGAACATCCTGAAGCAGGAGCCTCGGCATGGTCGCGGAGACTCCCCCGACGCCGAACCCGAGAAGCGCCATGGCAGCCAGGACCGCAGCGAGCAGGCTCGGAGCGAGGGCGAACACGACCGCGGCGAGGATGACGAAGGCGGCGTGGATCACGAAGGTCCAACGGGTGGAGACACGGTTGGTCAGCCACGGCGTGAGCCGGCCTGCGACGAACCCGAGCACGGAGAACGGAATGAGTGCAGCGCCCGCCAAGACGCCCGAAAGCGCGAACCCGTATCCCGCGCTGCTCGGAGTCTGCACGTACCGCGTGAGAAGCGAGAACAGCAGATACATTCCGACGCCGGCGGTGAGCATCGCCGCGTTGGCGCGGAGTAGGCCACCTCGTCTGAGGAGGCCGAGGTCGACCAGCGGCACCGCAGCCCGCCGTTCGACCGCGGTCCAGGCAACGAGAGCGATGGCAGATGCGGCGAGAATGGATGCTCCGGCCCACGGCATCCGCCACACCGCGGGTTGCGCCACCGTAAGCAGCACGCCGAGGGTGCCGACGGCCAGCAGGATCGCACCCGGGTAGTCGACCCTGCTGCTCCCGCTCTGAGCATCCGTTCGGCGCGGAGTATCCTTCGGGATCGTTCGCCACGCGATCAGCGCGGCCGCGAGCGAGATCACGAAGCCGACGCCGTACGCGATGCGGAGCCCTGCGACCTGATCGATGAGACCCATGAGCGGGTAGGCGACGCCGATGCCCACGGTGCCCGCGACGGAGATCGTCGCGATCGTGGAGTGTGCGCGTTCACCGGGCAGGTGGTCGCGGGCGACACTCATCAGCAACGCGATCAGGCCGAGGCCGAGGCCCTGCAAGGCGCGTCCGAGCAGCAGCGCCGTGAAGGGCAGCGCACCTGCAGGCAGCGGTAGCGCGGTGAGTAGTCCGCCGAGCGCCACGAGGGAGCTGGTGACCAGGATGCTCGCGCGTCGGTGCTCGCCTGTGCCGAGTCTGCCGAGCACGGGAGCGGTGATCGCACCTGCAAAGAGTGTCACCGTGAGCGTCCATTGCGCGGCATCCAGCGGCACATGCAGGTTCAGCGCGACGGACGTGACCAGCGGTGCGCCGACTCCGCCGATCACGGCACCGAGAAACGCGATGGCGACGAGCGCCGAGCCGAGGCGCCTCGTCGTGTTCACTTATTCGTCTCGGATGTGATGTGCTCGAACAGCCCTGGCATGATGCGCGTGCGGATGCCATCGGCCCACGGCTCGCGCACCTCCTGGATGTCGATCGCAGCGCCGGCGTTGAGCAGCATCCCATATGCCAGGAACGATTTGACGGTCACGGCATCCAGCCCGGTCACGTCGGCGACGACCTGCCACATGCGCGCCAGCCCCTCGCGGACGGCGGTCTGCACGTCCGGGTCCCCGCAGGCGGCGAAGCCCTGCAGCTGGAGGAGCAGCGACGTGCGGTTCTCGAGCTGGTCGTAGTACCGGGTGCCCATGCGACTCAGCGCCTCTCGCCCCTCGGTTCCGTCGCTCGCCCGGAGCATGCCGTTGCTGACTCGGTCGAATGCGGTTGAGACGAGTTCGAGGAACAGCGCCTTCTTCGTGCCGAACATGCGGAACACATACGCCTGCGTGATCCCCGCCTCCCGGGCGATCGCCTCGGTGGATGCTCCGTGCAAGCCGTGCTGTGCGAACTCGCGCGCCGCGATCTCCAGTACCTGCGCGCGCCGGTCGGCACCGCGCATCCGCTCAGCCATGTCAGATATGTTAATGGATAGTAACTAGTAACTATTGCGAGAGGCGCTCTCGCCACAGCCACCGCAAGGCATCGGGCAGGAGAACGCCGGCATGGTTCGGACTGTGGCCGCCATCGCCGACGACGAGTCGAAAGTCATAACCGTTCTCGGCAAGCGCGGCGGCGGTCTTGAGGTTTTCGGCGAACCAGTTCGATGTCGGCTGGTTCCAGTTCACGTCCCGATGGGCCGCGTGAAGGAAGATCCGCAACGGACGCTGCGGTACCTCTGCGAGGAGGCGTGGGTAGGGGTTGCCGCCGGGCATCTGCACGAAGCTCGAGTTGAAGGCGATGACCTTGCCGATGCTCTCCGGGCGCATCCAGGCTGCCGTGAAAGCGGCATTGCCGCCACTGCTCCCACCGCAGATGGCCCGCATGCGGCGTTCGTCTGCAATGGCGAACCGGGAGCCCACCAGTGGCAGAACTTCGTGCAGCAGGAAGTCGGCGTAGCGCGCGTCGAATGCGTCGTATTCGACGTTCCGGTTCTTCTGTGCCACGCCGTCGACAAACCGGGTTCCCGGGTCTACGAAAACTCCGATCGTGGGCGGAATGGCGCCACTTGCCGCGAGATTGTCCAGCACGGTTCCGGCGCGCACATCACCGTCGGGGTCGAGGTACAGCCATCCGTCATTGAAGAACATGATTGCGGCCGGCTCGTGCGGTTGATGACCGTGCGACGCGTGGATCCAGACCCGGCGCGATGTGCCGGGATACCTCGTGCTGTGATCGAGCACGAGGTCTTCGATATGCCCAACCTTGACTCCAGGCCGGGGCGATGAGTCCGGCCCGTACGTGTAACGGATGCCCTCCTGCTGGATCGGCAACCGGACGTACGGCAAGGCATCGGTCACGGGCCAACGCTAGCTGTCAGGTGCTGGTCCGGTCACTGCGATTGCTCTTTCGACCGCCAGGTAACGGAACGGTGTGATCGCTGCGGCGACGAGTGCGAGGCGGCCAACGACGGTCGGTGCGGCCCACGCGCCTGGTCCGGGTTTCGAAACCGTGCCCGGCACTGCACGTCGTGACGCGTCCGCCTTTCCCTCGGAGTCGGGCCCTTGCCGTGCCGCCCTCTCGTCTCGAGGTTCTTGCCCTCGCGCCCTGGGTTCTTTCCGTCCACAGGGGCGCGTTTGACGGGCTTATCCACAGGTGAAAGTCCTGGTCAGGGATTAGTTCGGAATGTCGGTGGGTGCTGGTTGACTTGGTTGTATGAACAGCTCGAACGCACCGGTCGCCGACTCGACGGCGGCACTGTCGGATGCGTTCGATGCGCTGACGGCTGCGCTGGATGACGTGCTGTCCGCGACGGGTGTGCACGGTCTCGAGGACGAGACTCTGCTCGAGGCGACCCGGGCGGTGGAGACCCTGGGTCGGAAGGTGGACGCCCTGCGTGCGCATTGTGCTGGGGAGATTCTGGAACGCTCTCCGAAGGGACTCGGCGCGGAACGGCTCTCCGCCCGTAATGGGTGCCGCACCCCAGCGGAGTTGACGGCACGGTTGACCGGGGTGTCGGAGGCGACCGCCACCCGGCGTGCCGCGCTCGGGCAGGCGGTCACGGTGCGGGGTTCGGTCACCGGTGGCCTGTTGCCGCCGAAGTTTCCCACCGTCGCACAAGCAGTCGCGACCGGGGATCTGGGTGAGGATGCTGCCCGGATCATCGTCTCCACCCTGGCCGGGATCGAGCATCGTGCTGATCCGGACGATTGGGCCGCCGCGGAGGCCGACCTCGTCGCCTCTGCCGTGCACGAGGGGTTCACGGCGGACCAGACGAGGGTGCAGGCCACGGTGTGGCGGGTCGCGTTGGATCCGGACGGGGTGGAGGGGGATGCGGAGGAGGCGATGCGGCATCGTGCGCTGACCCGGTTGGGCACGAGGGGTGGGCTGATCAGGTATCGGATGGAGTTGATGCCGGAGATCTCCGGGAAACTGGAACAAGCCATCGCCGCGGTCGTGTCCCCGAAATCGAAACCCGCCTTCCTCAACGGC
This sequence comes from Humibacter ginsengisoli, assembly GCF_054780095.1. Lineage (NCBI taxonomy): Bacteria > Bacillati > Actinomycetota > Actinomycetes > Micrococcales > Microbacteriaceae > Humibacter > Humibacter ginsengisoli. The sequence goes on along the minus strand of NZ_BAAGWZ010000011.1, from coordinate 147,630 downwards.
GACCAGCCCGGTGACCGCGATTTGGATGACCGTACGTCGCCGCAGCGGCGGCATGACGCGTTCGCGTCCCTGATCGATGCCGCCGCCCGATCCGCTGAGGTTGCCTCGATGGGGGGTGCTGCACCCACCGTGCTGGTCACCGTGGACGAACACGACCTCCGTGAGGGTCGTGGTGCCGGGTGGATCGACGGGGTGGACGAGCCGATCCCGATGGCAGCGGTCACCCAGTTCGCCTGCGCCGGCGGCATCCAAAAACTCCTGATCCGTGAGGGGCGGATCGTGTCGTTGTGGTCACCGCAACGCTGCTTCACCCCCCAGCAACGCCGCGCGATCGCCGCCCGCGACCGTGGCTGCGTGATCCCCGGCTGCCGTATCCCGGCCAGCTGGTGCGAGATCCACCACGTGCAAGAACACTCCAACGGCGGACCGACGGAAACCGGGAACGGAGTAGCGCTGTGCTGGTACCACCATCACTACGTCGACACCGGAGGCTGGGCCATCAAGATGATCGACGGGGCACCACACGTCCGAGCACCAGCATGGATCGACCCCACCGGAACCTGGCGACCCACCGGCAACCCACGCATACGGCGACGACAGTAGGACCGAGGATCGGGTCGAACGCGAACGCGAACGCGAACGCGAACGCGTCAGGACGGGCGGTGCACGCGCACGTTTCGTAATCTTCGGGCGACGAAAGGCCGAAGAGCCGGCGGTCCTGACTAGCGTGGTCGAGGTGAAGATCGAGGACGTCTGGCCGCTGTTCAGGCTGCGACTTCGCACGCCTCGCCTCGAGTTGCGTCCCGTGCGCGACGATGACCTTCCCGCCCTGGTCGAAAGCGCTCTTGCTGGCATCCACGATCCCGAAAGGATGCCGTTCGGGGTGCCCTGGACGGATGCCGAGCCCGAAGAGCTCGCCAGGTCTTTCGCCGAATATCACTGGCGCAACCGGGTCAACACAAGAGCCGATCGCTGGGGGATCCAGTTCGCCGTGTTCCATGGCGGGCGTCCGATCGGAATTCAGGAGCTCCATGCCCGCGATTTCGCGGTTCTGCGGACCGTGGAGAGTGGATCATGGCTCACCCGAGCACACCAGGGTGTCGGACTCGGGACAGAGATGCGGGCAGGTCTCCTGATGTTCGCCTTCGACATCCTGCATGCAGAGTGGGCGCAGTCGAGCGCCGCCGAATGGAATCGCGCATCGCTCGGAGTCTCCGACCGACTCGGCTACGCCCGGAATGGCGTCAACCGCGTCCAATCGCGCCCGGGTGAGATCACCAACGAGATCCGGCTGCGGCTCCATCGTGACGCATTCGCGCGACCGGACTGGCGACTGGCGGCCGACGGAGTCGAAGCGGCCTTGCGACAACTTGGGGTCGAGGAGCGCGGCAACGCTGGAGACCAACCACACTGACGCGTGGCGATGCGAGACCTGCAGCGCAAAAGGGGTCGACGCGCACCCGCCGGATGGATATCATCGCCATCGGTGAGCCCGAACATGAAAATCATTGACATCCCTTGCGGATGTGCCCGGCCATGAGCATCCAGTCGAGCATTCAGGCGCTGACGGATGGCTACCCGCCGTCGATGAAGCGCATCGCCGAGGTGATCGTTGCGCGGCCGCAGGCCGTGCTCGAACTCACCATCACGGAGCTCGCCCGGCTCTGCGAGACGTCGGAGACCACGCTCGTGCGGTTCGCCAGAACGCTCGGATTCGCCGGATACGCCGCGCTCAAGCTGCAGATGGCGGCCGAGCTCGCCGCCGAGACCGCGCAACTCGGTGCGGAGAGCAGCTACGGATCCGACATCGCCCCCACCGACACTCTCGCCGAGACCGTGGCGAAGATCAGCGGGTCGGAGCTGTTCGGCATCCGTGAGACCGCGGCAAGCCTCGACCTCGACACGCTGCAGAAGGTGATCGACGCGGTCTCCGCGGCCCAGCGCACCATCGCGTTCGGCGTGGCGGCCAGCAATATGGGTGCCCGCGACCTCAGGGAGAAGCTGCTGCGCATCGGACGCGTCGCACTCGGATTCACGGATGCCCACGACGCGGTCAGCTCAGCATCGCTGCTCGGTCCGCACGATGTTGTGATCGGGCTGTCGCACGGCGGCCAGACCCGGGAGGTGTGCGAACTGCTGCGGGTCGCGCACGCCGGAGGGGCGACGACTGTGGCGATCACGAACGTTCCCGACTCACCCGTCACCCACGACGCCGACCTTGTGCTGACGACATCCGTGCGCGAGACCACGTTCCGTTCTGGCGCGATGGCCAGCCGCATCGCCCAGCTCACCATCGTCGACTACATCTTCGTCGGCGTCGCCCGCACCACCTACGAGGCGAGCGTTCAGGCGCTCAAGACCAGCCGCGAGAGCCTCACCCGGCTGCGCGGAGACCGGTGACGAGGATGAGCGTGGCGCGGAGGATGCCGTGAGCCCGGTAGTGACGCAGGCGAGCGACGGCACGCCGGTCGTCGCGTACGCACTGCTCGACGAACACGGGCGGATGCTCGCATCCCGTAGCCCGCGCACCGCGTTCTATGCGGCATCCACTGTGAAACTCGGTGTGATGCTCGCCGCGGTCATCGCGGCAGAGCGGGGTGAACTGAGCCTGGACGACACGCTCGAGTGCCGTCGCGAGTTCGAGTGCGCGAATGCGGATGGCGTCACTCAGGCTTTCCGCCTCCAGCCGGAGGACAGCGACCCCGAGTTTCCTGCGGACGGCGAAGAGGCGAGCATCCGTGACCTGGTAACGATGATGATCACCCGCTCGTCGAACGAGGCGACGAACGTGCTGTTCGACCGGCTCGGGCCGGCGCCGATCGCCGAGGCGTTCCGGCTCTGCTGCGCTCCGGACACGCGCATGGAGCGCAGGATCGGCGACCCGTGCGCGATGCGCTCCGGCCTCACCAACGAGTCGACTCCGGCCGATCTTGCCGCGATCATGCGCCGCATCGTCGGCAGCGGACTGACCACTCGCACCAACGCGGACTGGATGCGCGGTGTGCTGGAGGCGCAGGAGCATCCGCGCATCGGATCGGTCGTTCCCGATGGAACGCCGTGGGGCTCCAAATCGGGAGACGTGCCCGGCGTCGAACACGACGTCGCGTTCGTCGGATCCGCCGGGGCCCGGCGCTTCCTCGCGATCTGCACCAGGGGCTACGAGCCGGAGCAGGGACGCGAGGTCATCCGAGCGATCGCGGACGCACTGCTGGGCGGATAGAACTTGGTTCCGGCCCATCGGGGGATCGGAATCTCCCAAAGGAGGGACGACAAAGTGGCACATGCACACGACACAGGTCTCGGCTCCGGCCCAGGAGACGCTCCACGGCCGAGGCGCAGGCGTGGGCGCTGGGTCGCCCTGGCACTGCCTGCGGCGCTGATCGCGACGTTCGCGCTGGCGCAACCGGCCTTCGCCGACACCGCATCGACGGATGCCGCAACAACCGTCACGATGACGACCGCGTCGCAGGCATCCACTGCAGACAACAGCGCGCTGCGCGCCAAGATCGCCGGCATCGCACTCAGTCAGGTCGGAAGAGGCGACAACCCGGTGGTGACCGGGTTCGGCGGCCTCAACTGCAACCCGTACACCACCATGGTGGCGGGGTTCTCCGCCAACTCGAACGGCTGCGGATACGACTCGACGTTCAACGTTCGCAACTCGAACGAGAACTGGTGCTCCGACTTCGCCAAATGGGTGTGGCAGCAGGCCGGCGTCACACAGGACATGAACACCATCAACGCCGCGGCATCCAGCTTCGTGCAGTGGGCGCTCGACGACGGTCAGAACCCGGTGGCGGACTCCGGCACTCCACAGGTGGGCGACGCCGTCGTGTTCTTCCACGCCGGCGCCATATCCCCGGCGCGCTACGCCGACCACGTCGGACTGATCGTCGCGGTGAACGCCGACGGCACCGTCGACATGGTCAACGGCGACTTCAGCAGCTCCACCAACGTGAAGGTCGAACACGACACCAACCTCGACCTGACGACCTTCGCGCACAAGACGTGGAGCTCCGGCGAGGTGTGGGCGCTCGTCTCCCCGCCGACGGCGGCGCAGCACGCGAACCCGCAGGCATCCATCTCCGGTCCCGACACGGCGGTAGTCAGCACGGATGCCGTCTATCACGCCAGCGGCACTGAGGCAGGCGGCTCGATCACCGGGTACTACTGGACGTTCGGCGACGGGCGCGCGACCAACAGCAACGGCGCGGATGTGACGCACACGTTCGCGACGCCCGGCATGCACACCATCACGGTGACTGCGACCTCCAGCTTCGGCACCATCTCGACCATCACCAAGAACGTGAACGTGGTGGGCGCATCCGCGAGCGTCGCAGCTGTGGCGTCCACGGACACGTGGTACTCCAGCTATCCCGTCTCGTACTACAGGTTCGTGCGGGCCAGCGATGGCCTCGCGGCGGACCTGTGGGATGGCGCGAGCTGGCTCGAGCTGCAGGCGGCAGGCACGCCGGCATCCAGCGGCGCGATCGCCGCGCTGTCGTACATCGACCCCGAGGTGAATTCCGCGACCACGCCACACGCGTACTACCGTGCGCAGGACGGCTCACTGGCCGAGTCGTACCTCGGCGCGAACGGATGGGTGAGCAAGGACCTTCCGGGCACGCCCGCCGAAGGAGCCGACGTCGTCGCGGTGTACACGGCATCCGGACCCGAGTTGTTCTTCGTGGATGCGAACGGCTACCTGAACGAGACGAGCGAGAGCTCGGGCACGTGGTCGACCAGCACGCTGACCGACTTCGCCGTGAACCCCGCGCCGCTCGCTCTGAGCGAGACGGCAAGCGGACCGACGCTGTTCGCGGTCGGTCACAACGGCAAGCTCACGACGATCTCGCAGTCAGGAAGCGACTGGCCTGCCGTGCCATCGAAGGTCGGCGTGTCGAAGGATGCGACGCTGTCGGCGGTCACGACTCCCGAGGGCGTCGCGAGCGTAGTCGTCAACGGTGCGTTGGGCGTGAGCGGTGACGGCGGGCGTGCGTTGGCTCAGGTCACCGAGAGGTCGCGAGGTGCATGGAACGTCGCCACCCTTCCCGGAAGCCCTGCCGCCGGCGCCATCTCCGCGTCGACGTACGAGTTGCCGAGCGCGGTGTCCGGCCCGATCGGGAACTTCCCGAACCCGCCGGGAACGCTCGTGGACGGACCGGCTCAGCCGCTCGGAACGGTCGTCGCCTACCTGGGCGCCGACGGGCATCCCGCGGTGACGTACAACGACGGTTCGGGCTGGCAGACCGCGGCGCTTCCCGGCACGGCCACCGGCGTCACGGGCATCGCAGCCGAGCCGATCGCACACCAGCCGCTGCAGGTGTACTTCGACACGGCATCCGGTCCCGCGATGGACACCACGGGTGACACGGCACCGCCGAGCGGTCCGTGGACCACGCAGGCACTGCCGAAGACGCCGGCGACGTTCGCCGACCGGGTGCTCGTGTACTCGGCCGGGTCGGGCGACCTATCCGCGGCGCAGGCTGCGGCGGCCGCCGCCGGTCTGCCGTCGAGCCAGGTGACCACCTCGTTCCAGGTCGCATGGGCGGCGACGCTCTCCGGCAACCACTTCGTGGTCGCGGTGGGCCAGGCGGCGCTGAACGCGCTGGAGTACAACACGTGCGGGTGGACGAACCCCTCCGCCGTCGATCCGGGCAGCACGCCCTTCGACTACGTGACCCGTCTGCTCGACGTGCTTCCGGGACCCGACCTGTTCATGAACGGGGCGGCGGCGACAGCGTCGCAGACGCAGGAGCGCGCGACCGACATCGTGTACTACGCGGTGCACGGCACGCTGCCCACCGGGGAGACCACGATTCCGGCCGCGGCCCGCTCGTCGCGCACGTGCCTCGGCTCGGCGAGCTAAGGCCGATCGGACCGATCCGCAGCGGGTCGAAGAGCCTTCACCGGCCCTTCGGCCCGCTGCCCATCTGCCGGGCAAGTGCGGTGGCTCACCTGACGCCGCGTCAACCCGCCGAACACGTCACCCGCGCTCACTGTGCCGCTCCGATCGATCGAGCGGCAGCATCCAGACCGCGATGAACTGCACGAGCACCGCCGCGACGATCATGACGCCGAGCGGGATGTGCAGCCACAGCGGTCCGTGCATTCCCGCGTAGTACTGCAGCGTTTCTGCCGCCGCCAGCACTGCCGACGAGATCAGCGGCCAGAGCACGTGCAGCCGTCGCCACACCACGATCGCGATGACCAGTTGGGCGTAGCCGATGCCCGTGACCAGGTTCGCTCCGGCCTCGTGCATCGACAGCGCATCGAAATCGCCCGACAAGTAGACCCCGGCGAACACGGGCTGGCCCATGATCACCACCAGGTGCAGGCTCACGATGGAGCGCAGCACCCACCCGGCCGGCCGCGTATCCGGCAGCATCGCGTCACGGCTCAAGGTCGGTCACGCCCCTACCTGTGCTGATGTCGAACGGCACGGAAGCCTGGTCGTGCACGATCAGCCATGCGCCATCGATACGGCGGAGGCAGAACGTGGCGCGCACCCACATTCCCTCGACGACGGAGCCGTCCAACAGCGTTCCGCCGAGCCGACCGAACCCGTGCGCAAATGCCACGTCGTCGCCGACGATGACATGAAGGTCGCGTACCTCGTAGTTCAGCCGGGCGAAGACGGAGAATGCGCGCTCCCAGTTGCGCATCTTCGCCGCTCGTCCCACATGCTGCAGGGGCGGTTCGACATCGAAGGAGACGACGTCGTCCGAGTAGTGGCGAGCGAGGGCATCAAGATCTTTGGCACCCAGCAGTTCGATCAGCCGGTCGATGTGCCGGCGGATATCCGCGACGGCCTCCTCGTCGCGCGGCTTCAGCAGGGTCTTGTCGCGAGAATCCATGGGTCTGTCCTTTCGTGTGCGACTGGTCGTGAATGGATCGGTCGTTCAGGTACGGTTCGCATCGACACGCGCCGGCATCGCGGATGCCGCGTTTCCGGTCGGCCGGGGACCGCCCTTCGGCCACGGCAGTAGCCGGCGCCGATGACGACGACCCTGCTGCGAGCATGAGGTGTGCTCATCGGAGATCCTTTCTCGTGGGCGGGAGACGGGCATCCACCCGCGGACGGCGTCTCACTAGAGCGACAATGCATGACCCGGAAACGTCAGGCGCGGCATCCGCCGCCGAAGCACCTGACATTCCGAGCGGCTGCGCAGTCAGTTCTTGGAGGAGGCCGCCGACGGGATCTCCGGCAGAATGCGTTCGAGAAGGGACACAATCATGAGCGACGAGTCCGGCTCGGATGACCGGGGCGATACCGTCGAGGTCATCGAGCGTTCGCGGCGTCGCCTGATCAATCTCGCGTATCGCATGCTTGGGTCGCTCGCCGACGCCGAAGACGTGGTGCAGGAGACGTACGTGCGCTGGTACACGATGTCGCGCACCGAGCAGGAGGCCATCGAGACTCCGGATGCCTGGCTCACCACGGTTGCGAGCCGTCTCTGCCTGAACGTGCTCCGCTCGGCTCGTGTGCGGCGCGAGACCTACGTGGGGGAGTGGATTCCTGAGCCGGTGCCGGAGTCCGATGTGTGGTCGGAGAGTCGCTCCCTGGGCGTCGGTACCGACCCCGCTGATCGCATCACACTCGACGAGTCGATCAACATGGCGTTCCTCGTGGTGCTGGAGTCGATGACGCCTGCCGAACGGGTGGCGTTCATCCTGCACGATGTCTTCTGCTACTCGTTCGCCGAGGTCGGGGAGATTGTGGGACGCACCCCGGGAGCGTGCCGACAGCTCGCATCGTCGGCACGGCGTCGCATTCGCGAATCGCGTACGCCCGCGACTCCGTCTGCGCAGCAGGCCGGCATCATCCGGGAGTTCAAGGAGGCGTGGGAGGCGGGCGACATCGACTCGCTCGTCGGGCTGCTCGCGCCCGATGTCACGGCCACCAGCGACGGCGGAGGCCGAGTGAGCACCCTGCTGCACCCGGTCGTGGGAGCGGACAAGATCGTGGATGCCTTCGTACGGCTGAAGAACGTGTTCGGCGACCTGACGATTCTGGAGCGCACCGTCAACGGCCAGCCAGGGCTCATCGCACAGCGCGATGGGGTGACCGTGTCGGTCTACGCGTTCGAACTCGAGGGCGCGCTGATCAAGCACATCTGGACGATCCGCAACCCGGAGAAGCTCCGCTCCTGGAGGGAGTGACGGTCCCGCGGCGCTGAGGCTAGTGCAGCCGGCGGATGCCCAGCCCGGGCTCGGCGGACATCGTCACGGTCTCGCCGTGGTACCCGATGCCGCCTTGCACGGGCGACTCACTCAGCCACAGTCCGGCGTCGAGGTCGTGCGCGGTCGTGGACCCGGACCGCCCGTCGATCACGGCAGCAACGGCGCTCGCGGCCCCGATGCCGACGTGGCTTTCCATCATGCAGCCGACGATCGCCGACATCCCCGCGCGTTTCGCGAGGTCGAGCACGACCAGCGCCTCCCGGATGCCGCCGGTCTTCGCCAGCTTGATGTTCACCATGTCCGAGGCCCGCCGCGTGATCGCCTCGCGAGCGTCACGCGAGGTCCACACGCTCTCGTCCGCCAGCACCGGTGTGTCCACGTGCGCTGTCACGAACGCGAGACCGTCGAGGTCGTCCCGGTGCACGGGCTGCTCGACGAGCTCGACGGCGAGCCCGGCATCCTCCCACGCACGGATCACGTCGATCGCTCGTTGGGGCGCCCAGGCCTGGTTGGCGTCCGCGCGCAGCGTGACCTCGTCGCCGACGGCATCCCGCACTGCCCGCATCGCGGCCACATCGTCGCTGCCCGCACCGACCTTGAGTTTGAGTGTGCCGAAGCCGGCGTCGCGATGCCGTACGGCCGTCTCGACAAGGCCTGGTATGCCGTCGTCGCTGGCGATCGCGGAAAGCGTCATGTCGGTGCGCACGGTCGGCGAGGATGCCCCGAGCAGCGCATGCAATGGGAGTCCAGCCGCCTGCGCCGCCAGGTCGTAGATCGCGCAGTCCACCGCCATCCGAGCGGCCGAGTTGCGCACGACCGCGCGGTCCAGGGCGAGACTGGCCTCGGCTGCGGCATCCGCCGTGCCGTCGACGGGCATCCCGAGCACCGCGTCGCGCAGCGGGCCCTCGACCGCTGCGGTGACGCTCGCCGGGCTCTCGCCCGTGACGCGCCAGCTCGTCGGCGCTTCGCCCCATCCGCTGCCTCCGTCGCTGTCGACGACCTCGATCAGCAGCGCCTCGATCTGCGTCGCCGTGCGCACCGCCGTCACGAAGGGGCGCACCAGCGGAACGGTGGCGCGGTGCAGCCGGACGTCGGCGATGGTGGTCACGCGATCAATCCTTCACGCCGAGGCCCGCAGCCACTGCAGCGTGGATGCGCCGGGCACGGGCCGCAGGCGACCCGCCGGAGGGTTCGAGCAGCACCGTCTGAAGGGCTGCAGTACTCGCGCCGACGAACGCGCCCGCCAGCCCGGCCGCGCGTGCGGCGTCGAGGTGGCGAAACTTCGAACGGAGCGCGTTGCCGATCGCCTTGACACCCGCCAACTGCTCCGCGGCGGCGCGTGCGCGAACGGCGGGAACTGATTCGACGAGCCTGAGCCGCAGTATCGCCGGCTCGCTCACCATGTCGGCCGCGTCTACCTGTGCCGCGTCGTCCAGAGCCCGGAGCAGCACGCGTGCCGGGTCGTCGTCGGTAGACGCCTCCGCGATCGTCTGCACCGCGAGCGCGATACGGTCGCCGCCCGACCCGAACAGCAGCGCGTCCTTGCTCTCGAAGTAGCCGAAGAACGTGCGCGTGCCGATGTCGGCGGCCGCGGCGATGTCGGCGACGGTCGTCTCGTCGTAGCCCTTCGCGGTGAAGAGCCGCACCCCAGCCTCGATGATGCGTTCCCGCGTCTGCGCCCGTTTGCGGTCGCGCAGAGTCAACGGTTCAGGCATGGTCACAGTTGACACTCTAGCATTCAGTGCTAACTTGCAGTGGATGCGGGAATGCACTGAATGCGAATTGCGGGAGCGACGCGGATGCCGATCACAACAGCACTGATCTCGGGCGCGGGAATCGCAGGCGGAGCACTGGCGTGGCAGCTCGCCGAGCGGGGCATCGACGTGACCGTGGTGGAGAAGTCGACCGGGCTGCGCTCGAGCGGGAACCCGGTGGATGTGCACGGTGAGGCGCTCCGCATTGCGGAACGGATGGGCGTCGCCGACGAGCTCCGGGCCGCTGCCACGAGCGTGAGACGTCTCGTCGCGGTCGACCGGGAGGGACGCCGTGTCGCGGCCGTGCCCGCGTCCGCCGTTGTCGCGGGCAGCGACGGAGTAGAGGTACCACGTGCGGTGATCGCCGAGATCCTGGTGCGGGCAGCACGCAATCGTGCGCACGTGATGTTCGACGAGGCGATCGCCGGGCTTCGCGAGCGTTCCGACGGTGTCGAGGTCGACTTCGAATCGGGTCAATCCGGCCGCTACGACATCGTTATCGGCGCCGACGGGCAGCACTCCCGGGTGAGGACGCTCGCGTTCGGGCCCGAGACGCGGTTCGCGGACCGCATTGGCATGTTTGTCGCCACGGTCGCCGCTCCGGGCGCTGAGGTCGATCCGGAGGAGATGACCATGCTGAACGTACCCGGGCTCTCGTTCTCGTTGCATCCGTCGACGGGAATGCCGATCGGAGCCTTCATCTTCCACAGCCCGCTCGCCGCGGCCTTCGACTCGCGCGAGGCCGACTCCGCCCGGTCCATCGTGACGGATGCCTACGCCGGCCTGGGCTGGCGTGTTCCGGAGTTCCTCGACCGCTTCGTCGCCGCTCGCGACGTCTACTTCGACACTGTCACCCAGATTCGGCTGGATGCCTGGCACACCGCCCGCGTCGCCCTCCTCGGAGACGCGGCCTCGTCGGTGTCGTTGTTCGGCGATGGATCGTCCCTCGCGATCGTCGGAGCGAGCACGCTCGCGGATGCCGTGGCCAGGCATCCGGACGACTCCGCATCCGCGTTCGCCGAGTACGAGCGGCGGCACCGCGTGTTCGTGATGCCGAAGCAGAGGCTCGTACGCCGCAGCGCGTCGATGCTGGTGCCGAAGACCGCCTCGGGCCTGGCCTTGCGCAATCTCGTGCTGCGCGGCATCCAGGGATACCAGTCGCTGCGGCACCCGTCGCAAAACCGTCGGGAATCGGCCGATTCGTCCGTGCGGGGTGCTTCGCGGCATCCGTCGTGAACAGAATGGGGAGGCGCATCGCCGCCGCCCGAGCGCGGAAAGCGGCGCGCGATACGAAAGGCAGGGCACGATGACGAGCACCGAGACACTGACGACCGCGCAACCCGCTCTCGACGAGGCGAGCCTGCAGGCGAAGGCACGCGACCACCTGTGGATGCACTTCGCCCGGCAGTCCGTCATGGAAGACGGCCCCGGTGTGCCGATCATCGTGCGCGGCGAGGGTCACCGGGTGTGGGACATCCACGGCAAGGAGTACATCGACGGACTGGCCGGGCTGTTCACCGTCAACGCCGGTCACGGACGCAAACGACTCGCGGATGTCGCGGCCCGGCAAGCGGAGCAGCTCGCGTTCTTCCCGATCTGGTCGTACGCGCATCCGTCGGCCATCGAGCTCGCCGACCGTCTCGCCGGCTACGCACCCGGCGACCTCAACCGCGTGTTCTTCACGACGGGCGGCGGCGAGGCAGTGGAGACCGCGTTCAAGCTCGCGAAGTACTACTGGAAGCTGCGCGGCAAGCCCACGAAGCACAAGGTGATCTCACGGTCGATCGCCTACCACGGCACGACGCAGGGCGCGCTCGCGCTGACCGGCATCCCGGAGATGAAGGCCATGTTCGAGCCGCTCACCCCCGGCGGGTTCCGGGTGCCGAACACGAACTTCTACCGGGCACCAGAGCACGGTGACGACCTCGAGGCCTTCGGGCAGTGGGCGGCGGATCGCATCGCGGAGATGATCGAGTTCGAAGGGCCCGACACGGTCGCCGCGGTGTTCCTGGAGCCGGTGCAGAACGCCGGCGGATGCTTCCCGCCGCCTCCCGGATACTTCCAGCGCGTGCGCGAGATCTGCGACGAATACGACGTGCTGCTGGTCAGCGACGAGGTGATCTGCGCCTTCGGTCGAATCGGCCAGTGGTTCGCGTGCGACGAATACGGCTACGTGCCCGACATGATCACCTGCGCGAAGGCCATGACGAGCGGATACTCACCCATCGGGGCCTGCATCGTCAGCGACAAGGTGTACGAGCCGTTCAAGCACGCCGAGGCATCCTTCCCGCACGGATACACGTTCGGCGGGCATCCGGTCTCAGCCGCGGTGGCGCTGGAGAACCTCGACATCTTCGAGGAGGAGAAGCTCAACGAGCACGTTCGCGAGAACTCGCCGCTGTTCCGGGCCGAGCTGGAGACCCTGCTCGACCTGCCGATCGTCGGCGACGTGCGCGGCGCGGGGTACTTCTTCGGCATCGAGCTCGTGAAAGACAAGGCGACGAAGGAGACGTTCGACGACGAGGAGTCGGAGCGGCTCTTGCGCGGATTCCTGTCCAAGGCGCTGTTCGACGCGGGGCTGTACTGCCGGGCGGATGACCGTGGAGACCCGGTCATCCAGCTGTCGCCGCCGCTCACCATCGGTCCCACCGAGTTCGGCCAGATCCGGGACATCCTGCGCGGCGTGCTGACGGAGGCCTCCGCCCGCATGTAGTGCGGTGCCCAGAACCTCCCGTTCAGGTCGCAGTTTCTGTTGCTTCAAGCAGCTTGAGACGACAAAAACTGCGACCTGAGTCGCGTCCACCTGGACCGCGACGTACGCCAACTCGTTGAGGGCGCAGTTTCTGTCGCTTCAAGCAGCCTGAGACGACAAAAACTGCGACCTGAGTCGGGATGGCTTCCCGAGGCGACTCCGTCACCGCTTGTGGACAACGCTCAACGTTTGTGGACACCCGGTTGGGGTCATCCGCCATATGCCACGTTGTGACGATGAAACCTCCACGAGCACTACCGGCCGACTTGCCAACGCGGTTCAGCGTCGCGGAGGCAAGCCGACTAGGCGTTTCACCCGGGCGGCTCCGTCATCATGAGCTTGAGCGACCCTTTCATCGCGTTCGCTCGCTGGGAAGCGAGCCCCTGGTCGATGAGGACGAGGAGATCGACCCATACGAACTCCAGCGACGTTCGCGCGTGATGCGTGCCCGCGAGTACTTGCCACGCATGCACGAGAACCACTTCTTCTGCAAAGACACGGCGGTTTCTGCCTGGGGAGGCCCGCTTCCGCTGGTCCTCACGGAGTCCGGCGATCCCGCCATCGGAGAGGACCTACCACTACACGTCGGCGCGTTCGGCGAAGCCGCGCTGCCGCGTGCGCAGGGTGTGACGCGACATCGGGCACAGGCGCACATGACCTCGGTGCGCGAAGTCGACGGGCTCCGCGTGACCTCGCCCGCCTCGACCTGGGCCAGCATGGGAACTCTCGCCCTGCCCGACCTCATCGCACTCGGTGACTACTTCTGCCGGGTTTGGCGTACGGGATTCCGTCGTCCCCATCCGGGTAAGCCACCGTTGGCGACGCGTGAGCAATTGCGAGCCGCACTCGCTGCGGGCCGCCGTCGGGGTGCCGCACGATTGCGTGAAGCGCTCGAGCTTATCCGGGAGGATTCCTGGTCGCCGCGAGAGGCGCACGTTCGCTTCGAACTCGTAAGCCGCGGTCTACCCGAACCGGAACTGAACGTCGATGTGTACGACGCTTCTGGCAGGTTCATCGGATGCGTGGACATGCTGTACCGGCAACAGCGGGTGATTGTGGAGTATCACGGTGAGGTTCATCGCTCGACCTGGGCGGCGGACGTAGAGCGCATCGCGGCGCTACGGGCGGCAGGATGGACCGTCATCGAGGTCACGGCACCACTGCTCCGGGACCCCGACCGGTTGGCGCGTCGCGTTACCGAGGCTCTCGGCTGCTGAAGCTCGGCGCCCCCGATTGTCATGCTCAGGTCGCAGTTTCTGTCGCCATGATGCGCCGAAAGCGACAAGAACTGCGACGTGAACGGGAAGACGGGGGCCTGTGCGGAACGGATGGCACGCCGGGCTACGCTGACGGATGCCCCATCCACCTTCGTACAGCGGAGCCCGCATGCGCATCCTCGACTCCATCGACGACGCACTGATCAGCCGGCTGCGGCAGGAGCAGGAGTTCTTCTGGCTCGACCTTCCCGACCCGAACAGGGAGCAGGTCGAGCACCTGGGTGCGGTTCTGGGGCTGCATCCGCTCGCCGTCGAAGACAGCGTGAAGTTCGGACAGCGGGCGAAGCTCGACACCTACGGCGACACGGCCCTGCTCGTGCTGCAGGGCGGCGTCGAATCCGAGCCGGAGGACGAGAACCTGCATCCGCTCGAAGAGGTGCACTGCCACCTGAGCGGCGATTTCATCGTCACGCTGCACCGCAACCCGTATCCGCCGCTGCAGCAGCTCAGGGACCAGTTCACTCGCACGACGGCTCCCAAGACGGAGCGGTACTACGTGTACAAGATCGTCGACGTGGTCGTCGACAGCTACTTCCCGATGCTCGCCAGCCTGGATGAGGAGATCAACGACCTCGAAGACGCCATCGTCTCGGGCGCCGGGTCACGCGAACTCGGTGAGACGTTCCGGCTCAAGCGTCTGCTGCTCAGACTCCGCAAGGCGGTCGTGCCCATGCGGGATGTCTTCGCGCGCGAGATCGAGGTGATCACCGATCTCGCGGGGCTCGAGCCCGACAGCCACGACTACTTCCGCGACATCTACGACCATCTCATCCGCATCAGCGACGAGCTGGACTCGTACCACGAGATGGTGGCCAGCTGCACCGATCTCTATCTCTCCACCGTCGCGAACAAGCAGGGCGCGACATCCAAGCAGCTCGCGATCATCGCGTCGATCTTCCTGCCGCTGAGCTTTCTGACCGGGTTCTTCGGCATGAACTTCAGCTGGGAGGTCGGGCACGTGCTCGTCGGTCCGTGGGCGTTCTTCCTGCTCGGCCTCGGCACCATGGCGGTCTCGGCCGGCCTGATGTGGTGGTGGTTCCATAGAGAGCATGAGGGGGCGCCGGTTCTGGTGTCGTCCTGATTCTCGCTTCCATCGTCGTCGCGGCGTTGCCAGAGTGGTGCTGCTAGCTCCGACAGCCCGGTCTGACTCTTGGTTCCATTGACGCGTTGGTTGTCTTCAAGTGGATTTGTCGACCACTGCCGGGGCTGGTGCAACACAGTCACCGACGTGACGGCCGTGACTTGATAGGAGCTTGCAGTAACAGGCCCGTCTCTGTGCGGTCCAACCGTCACGCCGGCGACTTCATCACCTATCCATCTGATGAAGGACGGCAGGACAAGCATGACAAACCAACATCTGGATCGCACCGTGGTGGGCGGGGTTGATACCCACCGGTCCACGCATCATGCTGCGGCTCTGGACACTGCGACCGGGCAACTCCTCGGCGATCGCGAGTTCCCGGCGACCGCGTCCGGGTACGCGCAGCTGGTGACCTGGCTGCTCGCGTTCGGTGTTCTCCTGAAAGTCGGGGTTGAAGGGACGGGATCGTTCGGTGCTGGCCTTCAACGACACCTCAAGGACAACGGCATCACCGTCGTGGAGGTCCTGCGACCGAACCGGCAGGATCGCAGAGCGCGAGGGAAGTCGGATCCGATCGACGCGATCAACGCCGCGCGCGCGACACTCAGTGGCGCCGCGTCGACCACACCGAAAGATCGTGACGGGTTCGTGGAAGCAGTCCGGCTGATCCGTACGACACGGCGCAGCGCTGTCCGCGCCCGGCGAGTGGCGATCCAACAGATCCATGGCGTGCTCTACTCCGCTCCGGAACAGCTCCGCGAACGCCTGGCCGGTTACGACCGGGCTGCACTGGTGACACGTTGCGCGAAACTGCGCCCGCCCACTGACCTGGCACTGGACGACCCGGCGGCGGCCGCGCAGCGCATGCTGCGTCGCCTTGCCCGCAGAATCGAGCAACTCGACAACGAGATCACCGAAGCCAACAAGGAGCTCGAACTCATCCTGCACCAGCATGCCCCGACGCTGATGAAGACCTTCGGCGTCGGACCCGAAGCGGCCGGACAAATCCTCACTACCGCCGGCGAGAACCTGAACCGACTCCACTCCGAAGCCGCCCTCGCCCGCATCTGCGGCGTCGCCCCCATCCCGGCAAGCTCAGGCAACACCACCCGCTACCGACTCCACCGCGGCGGCGACCGAGCAGCGAACTCCGCGATCCACATGATCGTCATCAACCGGCTGCGCTGGCACGAACCCACACGCACCTACCTCGCCAAACGCACCGCCAACGGCAAAACCAAGAAAGAGACCATCCGATGCCTCAAAAGAGCCATCGTCCGAGAGCTCTACCGAGCACTCCGAAAAGACCTCGAACTCACCCTTGACACTGCATAGGAGCATCCACAAGGGCTGGACCCACGCCGACGGATGACCGACCCTGGTATCGGTGACCGGGTCCCGTCGGTCGCGTGCAGGGAGTGAGGCGAAGGATGCCTGCGGTCAGCGTGCGTTACATCGTCAACGACGTCGACGATGCGATCGGCTTCTACGTCGACCGGCTCGGGTTCGAGTTGATCATGCATCCAGCTCCGGCTTTCGCCATGCTGGCGCGCGGCGAGCTCAGGCTGGTGCTGAGCGCGCCGAGCGGAGCTGCCGGCGGTGGCGCGGCGATGCCGGACGGCACGCTGCCGCGGCCCGGCGGCTGGAACCGCTTCGCGCTGGAGGTCGACGACCTGGACGCACTCGTTGAACGGCTCCGCGAGCAAGGCGTGCGGATGCGGAACGACATCGTCGACGGCGTCGGCGGCAGGCAGATCCTCATCGAGGACCCGTCCGGCAATCCCGTCGAGCTCTTCGAGCCAACGATCCCGGAGGCGCGGCTGTAGCAGGCGAGCGGCCGGGCGTTCAGGTCGTCGTCACGTCCACCTGCTTACGCATGATCCAGCGTTCCCGCCCGCCGCTATGGGCCGTGGTTTTCATCGCGCGTTCGAAACCGGCGCGCTCGAACAGGGTTGTCGTGCCGACGTAACCCGAGATGATGTCGACCCGTGCCTCGCCCGTCACCTCGATCGGGTACCCCTCGACGAAGCGCGCACCGTGTTCGCGCGCGTGCCGCACGGCGCCCTCGAGGAGCGTGTTCATGAGCCCCTGGCCGCGGTAGGCGGGCTTGACCACGAAGCAGACGGCGCACCAGGCATCCTCGTCGTCCACGAAAGGTATGGTGCGCGAGTTCATCAGCCTGCGGTAGGAGGAGCGCGGGGCGATGGAGCACCATCCGGCCGGTGTGCCGTCGACGTAGGCGAGCACGCCGGGGCCGGGTTCGCGCTCGCACTCGGCCTTCATGTAGGCGCCGCGGTCGGGCACGCTCGTGTCGCGATATGACATGCACCAGCATCCCTTGCCGCCCGGCTTCTTCACGCCGATGACGTCGTAGAAGCCGTCCCAGTGATCGAAGGCGGAGACCACCTCGACCTCGGCGCCCTCCAACGGGATGCGTTTCGCCATGCGGTCAGGGTATAGCGGGGCACCGACAGAGCAGCTTGAGCCTGTTGCGCGGCGGGCCGCGAGCGCAGGGCGCTGCGCGAGCGGTGGTACGGTGTGCGGCCTACGCCAGCGAGTCGATCTCGGCCAGGCTCGCCGCTTCAGCCGTTGTGAGCCCTTCGTCGGCGAAGACACACTTGAGGAACGCAAGGCGTCGTTCGGCTGCCAATTGTCCTCCGCCCTCGTGCCCGTTGAACGGGTACACGTCGATCGTCTTCGGCCCCGCATAGCGGTTGTACGCGGCGAACACGGTCGAGGCAGGGGCGACGTCGTCCATGAGTGCGACGGAGAACCGGGCAGGAGCCGTGGACCGTGCCGCGAAGTTCATGCCATCGAAGTAGCTCAACGTGGTGAAGGCGCGATCGATCAGCTCCGGCCGTGCGCGCCCGAACTCCGTGAGCTCGAGGTAGGGACCCGCTGATGCGACATCCGCCGCTCGGCGGATATGGCTGAGAAAGGGGAGGTCAGCGAGCACGGCGACCGGAATGTCGTCGAGCGCTGCGACCGCCAGCGCCAGAGCGGCCCCCTGGCTGCCGCCGGCGACCGCGACCCGAGCGGCGTCGACCACCGGATGCTCCACTGCCGCGCGCACCGCGCCGACCGCATCGACGATGAGCCTGCGGTAGTAGAAGGTCTCCGGGCTCAGCACGCCCTTCGTGAGGAACCCGGATGCCTGCGCCGCCTGCGTCCCGTCGCCGTCGGCGGTGTCGCTGCCCGCCTGGCCCCTGTTGTCGACGATGAGATTGGCGTACCCCGCGGCGCTGTAGAGCAGGTTCTGCAGCGTGACCGGCGTTCCTCGCCCTGTTCCGTATCCCATGTACTGCACGACGCACGCCAGCTCGCTCTCGCGATGGCGGGGGAGGTGCAGCCATCCCTTGACCGGCTGCCCGTCGAACCCCGGAAAGGTCACGTCATACGTCTCGATCGTCTCCAACGGAGAATCGACCGGTTCGAATCGGGCGCTCGTGGATGCTCGCGCGTGCTCGGCGAGAGTGTGTCGCCAGAAATCGTCGAAGTCGGGTAGGTCGGTGCTCGCCGGCAGGTAGTTTCGGAGCTGGTCGATGGGCAGATCGAGCACGGGCATGGACTCACCGTCCTTTCTGGTCGCGATTTCGCGACGGCGTTGGCGCACTGTCGAGAGCGCTTCGACGCGGCGTGCCGTCGTCCGGCACGCTGGGCGAGTCACCGGATGCGACGCCACCATTGACGAGCATCCTAGCGACTATCGATGAACGATAGCATTGACGAGAACTGAGGAGGAAGACATGGCGAGGATGCCGGTCGATGTCGACGACGAGTCGGAGCGGAAGGCGCGGGCCGCCGTCGGCAGGGATTTCGAGGGCCGCGTCGCGGTGGTGATCGGAGGCGCCTCGGGAATGGGGCAGGCCACCGCAGAGCTGTTCGCGGCCCGCGGCGCCAAGGTGAGCGTCTCCGACCTGGATGCGGAACGCGGAGAGCGCGTGGTGGCCGACCTGCTCGGCGAAGGTTCGGAAGCGATCTTCACGAGGGCGGACATCCGGGTGCTCTCCGAGCTCGAGCAGCTCGCCGAGCGAACGGTTGCCGAGTTCGGACGCATCGATGCGGTGTTCCTGAGTGCAGGCAGGGTCGAGGCCGACCTCGGTCCGATGCTCGAGCTGTACCTGCAAGGCCCGGCGAACTGCGTCACCGCGCTGGTACCGCACCTCGCTCGCTCGGATGCAGCGAGCATCACGTTCACGGGCTCGACCTCAGGACTGCGGGCGCACCCAGGCGCGCCCTGGTACGCCGCGGCGAAGGCCGGGCTCGTCGGCATGACGCGCACGCTCGCAGTGGACCTCGCATGGCAAGGCATCCGGGTGAATGCGGTGTGCCCGAGCGGTGTGGACACACCGATGCTGCGCGCGACGATGCGCGGCACGGCGGAGGAGATCGACGCGAAGCTCGCCGAGCAGGCAGAGCGGAAGCCGCTCGGGAGATGGGTGACGGCCTCCGACGTGGCCGAGGCCGCCGTGTTCCTGGCGTCGCAGCACGCGTCCATGATCACCGGGGTATCGCTGCCGGTCGACGGCGGAGAGAGCCTGTGAGCGCCGCCGAGGTCGTCGCCCGAGGACCCGCTCGGCGAACAGCCCGCCCTCTGAGCTTCGACCTAGCGTGCGTCCCCGGCTTGACGCCGGCATCCGCTCGTGTCATTCTTTCGACTATCGATAGTCGTTCGCGCATGGACGATGGTCGAAACGAGCAACGAGGCTAAGGTCTCTTTTCTCGCCTCACCCCCAGACATCAGAGTGGAGTCGGAATGAAAGGCAAGGGGATCTGGCGGCGCATCGGCGCCGTTGCAGTGGTCGCCGGCGCAGCGTCTATGGTGTTGGCCGGCTGTTCCGGAAACGGTTCGTCGGGCACGGGCGCCAGTGCCTCGAAGGCGGCGAGCGCGCATCTGCGCGTCATCGTCAACATCTCGCCCAACCTCACCGTCGCGTACTGGACGAAGCTGTTCGACAAGTACGAGAAGGCGCACCCCGGCGTGACGGTCGCGCTCGAGCGCACCGGCACCATCTCGGCGAGCGACAAGCTCAACCAGGACCTCGCCGCCGGCGACCCGCCGGACATCGTGCAGCAGGTCACGCCCACCGCCGCTACGGCCAAGCTCTTCACGGACCTGTCCAAGCAGTCGTGGACGAAGGACACGCCGCTCGTCGACAACTACAAGATCGACGGCAAGACGTATCTCGTCGGCGCCGGTCAGCAGGTGCAGTCGCTCGTCTTCTACAACAAGGCGGCGTTCAAGAAGGCCGGCCTCGACGCATCCAAGATCAAGACGGTGTCGCAGTTCACCGATGCGATGGGCAAGCTGAAGGATGCCGGCTACGAGCCGCTGCAAACCGCAGGCCAGTGGGTCACCGGCTCGCAGTTCACGCTGTTCAACGACTCGACGACCATGACCAAGACGCCGGATTGGATCAGCCAGCGCAGAGCCGGCAAGGTCACGTTCGCCGGCGACAAGGACTACCTGAACTCGCTGAAGACGTACAAGTCGTGGGTCGACAAGGGTTACCTGCAGAAGAGCGACCTGGGCCTCGCATACGCCGACGGCCAGACGAACTTCCTCGAGGGCAAGTCGGCGATGTACATCATGGGTTCGTTCTTCGTCCCTGCGGCGGACCAGGCGAAGGTCAGCGACCAGTTCGGCGTCTTCTCCATGCCCACAACGGGCAAGTATCCGACGAAGCAGTTCAGCAACATCGCCGACCCGTACGTCGTGGTGAAGCAGTCGAAGAACCAGCAGGCAGCGATCGACCTCGTGAAGTGGCTGACGACGGACAAGACCGCGGTCGCCAGCGAGCTGGCAGCAGACGGCAACTTCCGCAAGGGCTACACCTACACGATGTCCAGCCTGGGCGAGGGCGTGCAGAAGATCGTGGATGCTTCTCCCGGGGCCTTCGTAGAGGCCGCGGACGAGCAGCCCTTGCCCGGGTACTCGACAGAGCTGGGCAGCCAGATCCAGTCGCTCTACTCGGGGTCGACCCCGCAGCAGGTCGCGGAGAACTTGGACAAGTGGTGGGACTCGCAGGCGCAGTGATCGCCGACGCACGCTCTCCCCGGACCAGCTCCGGGGAGAGCGCTGCGGCGCGCAAACGCAACAGAAGGCTCAGGGACACGGCGATATCGCTGGGCATGGCGGGCCCCGCGGTGCTGCTCTACTCCGTGCTCATGGTCGTTCCGGTGATCGTGGCCATCTACCTGAGCTTCACCGACTGGGACGGCTTCTCCGAGGCGAACTTCCTGGGCATCCAGAACTACCTGCACCTCTTCCAAGACCCGAACACGACGCACTCGATGTGGGTGACGGGTCTCATCGTCGTCTTCGGCTCGGCGTTCGAGATCGGGCTCGGCCTGGCATACGCCCTCGCGCTGCGCCAGAAGTCCCGCACCAACTCGGTGTTCCGGGCTCTGACCTACTACCCGCATGTGATCAGCGCGCTGATCCTCGGGTTCCTGTGGAACGCCATCCTCGGCACCAAGGGTGCGCTCAACACCCTGCTCGCGCCGTTCGGCATCGGACCGGTCGGGTTCCTCTTCGAGCAGAATCTCGCCCTGATCTCGCTCATCGCCGTCATCGTCTGGGCCGGGTTCGGCTTCAACGTGGTGCTCTTCGTCGCCGCGCTGCAGACCGTGCCGCTCGAACTCATCGAGGCAGCGGAGATCGACGGGGCAAGCCGCTGGAAGATCAACCGGCACATCGTCATCCCGATGATCGCCCCGGTGGTCACGGTGGCATTGATACTCAATCTGATAGGACTGCTGCGCGCCTACGACATCGTCGTCAGCCTCACCGGCGGAGGACCGGCAGGAGCGACCTCGACCTACGCGTATGTGATCCTCGTGCAGTCCTTCGGGGGCACGAAGATCGGCTACGCCAACGCGCAAGCGGTCTTCCTGATGATCGTCTCAGCGGCGCTCGCGCTGCTCGTGACGGCGCTGCGCAATCGCAGCGACCGAGCGGCAGGAGGGGATGCATGACCACCGAGATGCTGACCGCAGAGGCGATGGCAGCCGAGGCGAACCAGATGCCGCGGCAGCGCCTGCACGCGCGGAAGCGGCCCAATGTCGTGCGCATCATCATGCTCGCGCTGTTGGTACCCCTCATGGGCGGGCCGGCGTACATCCTGGTGATCAACGCGTTCAAGACGCAGCAGGACATCCAATCGCAGCCGTTCGGCATCCCGTTCGACAGGCTGACGCTGCAGCCGCTGATCGCGGCCATCACGAGCCCCGAGTACAACGTGGTGGCCGCGTACGGCTTCACGGCCTCGATCGTGATCGTGGTCGACCTCATCTGCATCGCCCTAGCCGGGCCTGCGGCGTACGTCATCGCTCGCAGCACGAGCCGCAAGACCCGCCTGCTGTTGCTGTACTTCCTGGCCGGCACGTTCATCCCTGGCGCGGCGATGGTCATCCCGGCCATCTATGTGCTGCGCACGCTCGGACTCGTGAACAGCTTCGCGGGTCTGGTGCTCTACGACTCGGCGACCACTCTTCCGGTGAGCATCTTCCTCATGGTCGGCTACATCTCGACAGTGCCGAGAGACATCGACCAGGCGGCCTCCATCGATGGGGCCGGGCGGCTCCGCACGTTCTGGACGATCATCTTCCCGCTGCTGCGGCCCGCAGTCGTGACGATCCTCATCCTCAACTCGATCGGCCTTTGGAACGACTTCGTCAGCCCGCAGATCCTGCTCGGGCCGTCCTCCAACCAGTACACCGTCACGACCGCGATCTACACCGGCATCAGCCAGTACACGACCGACCTCACCAAGGTGTTCCCGAACCTCCTGCTGGCGATCGCGCCGGTGATCATCTTCTTCATCTACATGCAGCGGCACATCATCAGCGGGCTCACGGTCGGGGCGACGAAGGGATGACCGCACCCGAGTGGGCGCTGCTGCAGCTGAGCCTGCGGGAGCGGCTCGAGGCGGCGTGGCGGGAATTCGCGGCGAAGTACGTCGCTCCTGACGGGCGACTGAAGCCGGGCGGACGACCGATCGGCAGAGACGGCGCCGATGACTTTCTCGAGGCGATCTTCAACTGGCCGACCTTGTACCTGGTCGGCGGCAGCCCTGAGCTTCTCGAGTGCAGTCTGCGCGTGTGGCGTGGAGTGACGACTCAACTGGAGGAGCTCGGCCTCTTCAGCGACGGCTTCGAGATCGGCTACGACTGGTTCCACATCGGCGAGGGGCTGGAGCTGTTCTACGGGCTGTGTGCAGCGGCGCCGCAGAACGCGGAGTTGCGGGATGCCGTCATCCGATTCGCGTCCCTCTACCTGCCCGACTCGCCCGCGAGGAACTATGACGACACGCTCAACCTGATCAGGGCTCCGCACAACGGCGCGGGTGGTCCTCGGACAGGGCTCGAGGATGAACTGCCCCGCTTCGGCACGGAGCGCGTCGAGTTGCGAACGTACGGGCTTCCCGTGCGAGGGCTGCCCGGCATCGACACCTGGGACGACCTCGACGAGCCGGGCAACGCAGATCGCATGGCCGAGGCGATGCAGCGCCGCTTCGGAGCGGGCGACGTGGCCGTCAACCTCAACGTGGTGTCGCTCGTCACTCTTGCGTGGCTCCTCACGGGGGAGACACGCTGGCGCGATTGGATCGAGACGTACGTCACCGGGTGGGTCGAGCGGGCGCGCGACAACGGAGGACTGCTGCCCGACAACGTGGGAACCGATGGGACGGTCGGCGGTGACCCAGTGGGATCGTGGTTCGGTGGCCTCTACGGCTGGACGTGGCCGCACGGCATCCACAGCCTGCTCCCCGCCGCACTCAACGCGGGGGCCGGCCTGCTCACCGTGAGCGGCGACGAGAAGGCGCTCGATCTGACCTCCGAGATCCTCGAAGCCATTCGGGCGCGAGCCGTGCGGGATGTTCCCGCCGGCCGCGAGATGACCATGAAGCGTCGCTGGAGCACGCACTTCGCAGACGAGTTCGGGACCGAGCTCGAGCTGTGGCCCACGCGGCTCTCGCCCGACGGATGGTTCGACCACCAGCCGCCACAGGTCGCGTTCCCGGTCTGGCTGTGGTGGCACGGCAGGCGCCAGAGCGACCGAAAGCGACTTGAGGTGCTCCGAGCGGCTGGAGGCTGGGACTGGACGCGCGTGCGCCCGTTCCGCGACAAGGAAGAGGCTGGCCACGAGGATGCGTGGTTCGCTGCACTCGAAGACGGCGACGTCGAGCGATTCGCGGCCTCGTTCCTCGCCGTGGCGCACCGGCAGGTGGACGAACGGCTGGAGGCACTACGCGCCGACGACATCGGCTCGGGATTCGACCAGGACCGGTGGCAGCGTGTGAACCCGGTGGTCACCGAGGCGCTCACGATGACTGCTCTCGGCGCGCCGCAGGCGCTCTACAACGGCGGACTGCAGCACTCGTTCGTGCGGTATCTCGACCCGGAGACCGGGCGACCAGGGCTCCCGGCGCAGGTAGCGGCGCTGGTGGAGTCCATAGAGCCGGAACGGGCAGCTGTGCAGCTGGTCAGCATGCGCGACACTCCGGTCGAGCTCGCTCTGCAGGCCGGCGGCTTCGGTGAGCACCTGATCGAGCACGCCGTACTGCAGAACCTGGGAACAGGGACGGAAGCCCCGCTGCGACCCGACGGCCCTTCACGGGTCACGGTGAGCCTGGGAGCGGGCGAACATGTGCGCATCGGCCTGCGTCTGCGGTTCAACGCCGGGCAGGCGAGGCTCCGCTGAGGCGATGCTCGCGTGGCCGGCCCGTTTCTACGAGCTCGATGCGCAGCGCCGGTTACGGGCTCTGCAGCGAGGCGTGCCTGGCGAATGCTTCGGCTGCGGCATCCGCGGCGTCGGCATGCAGCAGGCCGAGAAGCTGGGCGTGGTCGTCGGCGATCTTGCTCCAGTCGCCCCCGAACAACGGGTCGCCCACGGCACGAGACGACCGCAGGGCCGGCTCGATGACGTCCCAGCACTTCACGATCAGCGGATTGCCGCTCGCGATGCAGACGTGGCGGTGGAACGAGAAATCGAGCACGCGGAACGCCGCGACGTCTTCGAGTGCCGCCGCCTCTCGCATCCGCTCGACGATGGACTCGAGCTCGGTGCGCGTCACGTCATCGATCTCGGACGCGGCGAGCCTCGCCGAGGTGCGCTCGATCATGGTGCGTGCTGCGACCGCGTGCTCGAGGTCTTCCTCGAGCGCGACGGTCACGAAGTGGCCCCGGCGCGGAACGTGCGTCAACACTCCCTCGTACGCGAGCCGCTTGACGGCATCGCGGACGGGCGCCTGGCTGATGCCGAGTCGCTGGGAGAGCTCGAGCTCGACCACCCGGTCGCCCGGCTTCAGCGCCTGCTCCATGACGAGTCGGCGAACCAGGTCGTACACCTGGTCGGAGAGGAGGTCGCGTCCGAGGTTGCCTCGCTCGGCCTCCAGGCTGCGCCTGAGCGCCGCCCGCGAGTCGGCGGGATTCTGTGCCGGGCCCTCGTCGGGAGCGGCGTTGGTCTCAGGCTGTGAAGCCGAAGTGTTCGACACGGGCATGAGTCTATCTATCGATAATCCAGTAATTCGTGGTTGACGGGACCTCGACGGTCGCGCTAGCTTCATCGATTATAACCTATCGATAGGAGCAAGGATGCTTGCTATCCGCCCACGGAAAAATTCACCTCGGCTCGTCAGGCGCGCCGGCGTTAGCCGATCGCGTACGCACGACGTCGGCCTGTACCGACGCGTGCTGACACTCGGCTTCGTCGCCATGGCGGCCACTGCGCTTGCTGTGCCCGCATCGGCGGCAGCGGTGACGCCTCAAGGAACCACCTATTACGTCTCTACGCACGGTGACGATCACGCGAACGGCCGCTCACCAGGCGCAGCGTTCGCGACGATCCAGCAATGCGCTGATGTCATGATCGCCGGCGACACCTGCGTTATCGCAGGCGGCACGTATCACGAGACCGTCACACCGAAATCATCCGGAACTGCTGACGCGCCGATCAAATATGAGGCCGAGCAGGGCGCAACGGTCACGGTGTCCGGCGCCGATGTCGTGCACGGCTGGCACAGGGTTCGCGCCGGCGACGTTGCAGAGCTGGCTCAGTCGGATCCGTTCGTCGTCGGCTCCGCGTTCAGCCAGGCGGTCGATGCCGGCGACGTGTACAGAATGCTCATCGATCTCGGCGACGACGTGAGCCCGGTCCAGGTGTTCACCGACGGCCAGATGGACGTCGAGGCGCAGTGGCCATACCCCGGAACGGACCCGATCCATCCGCTGACGATCGAGAGAGCGGCGACGGGGAGTGCCGGTGCCACGCTCGTCGATCCGGCCCTGACGCAGCCGGCGGGCTACTGGACCGGTGCTCGGGTGCTGACGAGCTACTGGTACGCAACGGAGACGGGGACCGTCGTCGACTCGGCTCCTGGTTCGCTGACGCTGAATGCCGCGCCGCCCTGCGTGCACACGATCAAGCCGGCTCAAACCCGGTACACGCTCGCCGGTCAGATCGCTGAGCTGTCACACGATGGCGAGTGGTACTACGACGCATCCGCCAGGCAGCTGTACCTGGTCAGCCAGGATCAGCCCGACAGTCATCGCATCGAGACGAAGCAGCGCCAACTCGGCTTCGACCTCACGCAGGTGAGCCACACGACGATCAGCGGCATCCATCTCTTCAGCACGTCGATCGCCACCGGAGACAACAGCACGGGGATCGTGCTCGACGGGATCGTGGGAACGTACCTGTCCCAGTACACCGACATCACGGAGGGCGCGACCAACTGCGGCACAACGGTGAACCGCGGGATCACCGACAGCGGCATCGTCATCAAGGGCACAGGGAACACGGTGCGCAACAGCACGCTCTCACTCAGCGCGGGCAACGGCATCGCGCTGCTGGGGAGCGGCAACACCGCAACGGGGAACGTGATCACCGACGTCGACTACGCGGGCACCTATGCCGCCGGTATCGCCGTGCAGGGCAATGGACAGACTGTCATGCACAACACGATCTCGAGAGTGGGCCGCAGCGGCATCAACCTGCAGTGGACGCTGCCTGGCGGTGCTGCCGGCGCACCCGACCGCATCGCTTATAACGACATCTCGCAGTACGGCAACCTCAACCTCGACACCGCGGCGATCTATGCCTGCTGCAGTTCGTCGATGGCTGGCACATCGGTCGACCACAACCTGCTCCACGATGCGACGCCCGCGATCGGCACCACCGAGAAGTTCGCCATGGCGGGCGTCTATGCCGACAACGGACAGAGCGATCTCGTGATCGCGAACAACGTGGGCTGGAACAACCCGACACAGACGGTCATGCTGAACGGGCTGGGAACCGGAACGCACGACGTCGGCGTCTACAACAACACCGGTGGCGTCTACATGATGTATGTCAAGGGTCCGGGGGAGTCGACGGGCACCGTTGTCGAGAACAACATCGGACCGATGGTCGGCACGACCGACGCGACGAACGGCGGAATGGTGTTGAGGAACAACATGGGCTCCGACGTCGATCCGCTGTTCACCGACCCGGCGCACAACGACTACACGCTTCAGGCCGGCTCGCCCGCGCGCAATGCGGCCATTCCGCTGCCGGGCATCAACGACGGATCGACGGACCCGATCCCCAGCCTGGGTGCCTACCAGTACGGTGCTCCGCGCTGGACGGCGGGGGCGGAACGCGACTCGTCACGATGAGGGTCGACGCGCACGTTCACGTGTGGGCCGGAGGGCCCACGGCAAGTGACGTGCGTGAAGGAACGGGGGTGCTCGACCGTAGGGACACGGTCGAGCGCCTCCGGCCGCTTGCGGCGACCGCCGGAATCGACGCGGCAGTGGCCGTGCAGACGGTGGGCAGCGAGGCCGAGACCGAGCGGCTCCTCGCACTCGCCGCCGGCGAACCCTTCATCGGCGGTGTGGTGGGCTGGGTCGACCTGGCGGCTGCGGATGTCGCGACCCGACTGGACCGCCTACGTGCGGGAGCGGGAGGCGAACGATTGGTGGGCATCCGCACCATGCTTCCGGCCACCAATGCGGCCGTGCCCGAGCCGGCCCTTCGCCGCGGAATGCGTGCCCTCGCCGACTGCGGCCTCACGCTGGACCTGCTGCTCTCGCCCGAGGGTCTGCCCCGTGTGCGTGCCGTCGCCGACGCCATGCCGGAGCTCCGCATCGTCGTGGACCACCTCGCCAAACCGTCGTTGAACCAGGACGAGCTGCAGCACTGGGAGCGCGGAATACGGGTGCTCGCGGAGCGCCGGAACATCGCGGTCAAGCTATCCGGGCTTCTCACGCAGTTGGGGCCGACGCTGGGGACCGATGCGTTGATGCATCCGGTCTCCGTCGCTCTCGACGCATTCGGTGGACAACGCGCGATGATCGGATCGGATTGGCCGCTCTGCGAGCCGTTCGGCGGGTACGAGCGTGCGATCACCGCCATGGAGCGGCTCGCTGCCGAGTGCGGGGCGGATGCCGGGCTCGTGAGCGGCGGAACCGCGGCGGCCTGGTATGGGCTCGCGGTTCGCGCCCAGGGTGAGTCGTGAGGCCGGGGACGAGACGGACGGGCGCGATGCTCGCACCGCCGATGAGGGAACAGTACGGCTTCGATCCCACGCACGGCTTGGACCTCGATGCGCTGCTGGAGATACGAGCGCCCGAGCACGAGCCGCCCGATCTCGATCTGTTCTGGGCGGGACTCGTTCATGAGGCAGCCGAGCTCGACCCTCAGCTCGAGGTCGGCGAATGGCGGCCGCTCGAGAGCGAGCCGCAGGTGCAGGTAGCCGACGTGCGCTACCGCAGCCTGGACGGCATCCGGATCGGAGGCTGGCTGACGCGACCGAACGGCGCGGTCACACGGGGGCTGGTCGTCGGACACGGCTACGGCGGTCGCGACGCTCCGGATGCGGCGATCGTTCCGAATGACACGGTCGCACTGTTCCCGGTCGCGCGGGGACTTCCTTCCCGAAGCCAGGTGGAGGGCGTCGGCGGTGACACCGGTCTGCATCACGTGTTGTGGGGCATCCGCTCGCCGCGCGGCTACAGCCACGTGGGATCCGTTGCCGACACCTGGATCGCGGCAGGACTCCTGCGCACCCTGTTCCCGCACCTGGGCCGTGTCGACTACCTCGGGTCGAGCTTCGGCGGCGGCATCGGCGCCCTGGCCATGGGGTTCGGGGACTGCTTCGACGCCGGCGTGCTCGAGGTGCCGAGCTTCGGCCACCATGCGTGGCGGGTTTCCGTGCCGAGCACGGGGTCCGCTCACCTCGTCGCGGAGCACGTGCTCGATCACCCGGAGGCGATGCACACGCTGAGCTATGTGGACGCCGCCTGCGCCGCTCGGCGGGTGCAGGTACCCGTGCTCGTGCTGCCTGCGCTCGCAGACCCGTCGGTTCCCTCTCCCGGTCAGTTCGCGATCGCGAACTCGCTCGGCGGGCCCACCTGGATGCACGTGCTCGCGCACGGCCACTGCGCGGGCGGCGACGGATGCGACGACGCGAGTCGCGGCGACATGATCAGCGTGTTTCTGGAGGGCCTTCCGAGCCATGCGTGAACAGACACTGGAGAACGACCTCACCGTGGTCGGCGGTGGTCTCGCCGGAGTGTGTGCGGCGATCGCGGCGGCGCGCCTCGGCAAGCGCGTCGCGCTCGTCACGAATCGTCCGGTGCTCGGAGGCAACTCCTCGAGCGAGATCCGGGTGTGGGTGTGCGGCGCGACGGCCCACGGCATGCAGCGCTTCGCCCGGGAGACCGGCATCATGGGCGAGCTGTATGTGGAGAACCAGTACCGCAACCCCGAGGGAAACCCGGTGCACTGGGACGAGGTCGTATTCGATGCGGTGCGTGCCGAGCCGAACATCCAGCTGTTCCTGAACACCGACGTGCACGTGGTGCACGCGACGGGTCCGGATGCGGATCGTGTGATCGATCATGTCCGCGGTTGGACCATGGGTTCCGAGCTCTGGACCACCTTCCGCAGCACGTTCTATGTGGATGCGACCGGCGACGGCCTCGTCGGCGCGCTCGCCGGCGCGCACTTCCGGGTCGGACGCGAGGGAAGGGACGAGTTCGGCGAGAGCTGGGCACCGTCGGAGCCGGACGGGCAGTTCCTCGGATCGACCATCCTTTTCTATACGAAGGACGCCGGGCACCCCGTCGACTTCGTGCCGCCGGCGTCGGCCAAGGACATCACGACGACGCCCATCCCCAAGGCGCGAATCATCCGCAGCGGAGACCGCGGCGCGCACTACTGGTGGATCGAATGGGGCGGCGAACTCGACATCGTCGCCGACAACGAGCGCATCCGTGACGAGCTGCGCTCGGTCATCTTCGGCATCTGGGACCACATCAAGAACTCCGGAGAGTTCGATGCAGAAAACCTCGATCTCGAGTGGGTGGGCGCGCTGCCGGGCAAGAGGGAGTACCGCAGATTCGTCGGCGACCACACGCTCACGCAGAACGACATCCTCGACCAGACCGAGTTTCCGGATGCCGTTGCCTTCGGAGGCTGGTCGATCGACCTCCACCCCGTCGAGGGCATGTACGCCACGACGGCCGGTGCGCACCAGCGGTTCCCTCGCGGGGTCTACGGCATCCCGCTGCGCAGCTACTACTCCGCGAACGTGCGCAATCTCTTCGTGGCCGGGCGCGACATCTCCGCCACGCACGTCGCGTTCGGATCGTCCCGCGTGATGGCGACGTGCGCGGTCGGCGGGGAGGCGGTGGGCACCGCGGCGTCGCTGGCGATCGATCTCGGTGTGTCCCCGCGTGAGCTGGCGACAGAAAGTGCGGAGCGATTGCGACAGCTGCTGCTTGCACAGGATGCCTCGGTGATGGGAGTGCGCAACGACGATCCGCTGGACCTGGCCCGCCGTGCCCGGGTGAGCGCATCCAGTGAGCTTCGCTCGTTCGATCCACGCTCTTGGAGCGCGGAAGATCCTGCCGGTCGGGAGCAGCTCGAGTGCGCGGACGACGTCGAGACCGGCGACGAGCTGTTCCCCTTGGAACGTGACCTCGGCATCCTCATCCCGGTCGACCCGGAGTTGCGGCTGGTGCGCGTACTCGTGCGCACCGAGCGCGACACGACGCTTCACGTGTCGCTGTACACGACCGGTGCGCGGCAGAATGCTGTTCCCGCGCATCGTCTCGGCGCTGTCTCGGTGGCGGTGGAGGCGGCTTCGTCGCCGCGGTGGATCGATCTCCCGCTCGAATGGATGCCTGGAGCGGCTGAGAACGTCGTCGTCGTGCTGCACGAGAACCGCGACGTGCACGTCGTGCTCACGGACCGCCCGGCTCCCGGAGTTCTGCTCCTCTCGCATCGGCCCGAGAACGACGGTGACGCGAACGTGGCGTTCGACGAGGCGGATCTGCTCGTGCAGTGGCCTGCGCACATCCTGCGCGGTCGCGGACTGCGATTTCGGGTGCATCCGGCCACCGAGGCGTTCTCGGCGAGCAAGGCGGTGGGCGGGTACCACAGGCCGTACGGCGGTCCGCAGCTGTGGGTGTCGGAGCCTCTCCGCTCAGGCTCGACTGAGTGGCTCGAGCTACGGTTCGACGAGCAGACGGCGGTCGGCGAGGTGCGGCTGGTGTTCGACGACGACGTGGATGTCGAGCTCAACACGCTGCATCATCATCGAACGCCGCACCGTGTCTTCCCGACTCTCGTGCGGGACTACAGTGTGGAGCTCCAGGTGGATGGCGAATGGCAGGTGGTCGCGACGATCACCGGCAATCGTCGCCGGCATCGGATCCACGCGCTGTCGGCGAGAACAGTCGCTCAGGCCGTGCGCGTGATGGTGACGGCGACGAACGGAGACCCGTCGGCACGGATCGTGAGCGTGCGAGTCTACTGACTCCGGAAGATCGAACGGCTCAGCGTCCCAGCACGGACTCGATGAGACCGGGGAACCGCTCGTCGAGCTCCGCCCTGCGGAGAAGGATGTCGTGCTGCCGCCCGTTCACGATCGTGCGGGTGAGCCCTGCCTCGCGTAGCGTCTTGAAGTGGTGCGACAGCGTGGACTTCTGCACGTCGAAGTCCCACAGCTGCACGGTCTTGGGGCGCGGCTCCCCGTCGGCGAGACGTCGCACGACTTCGAGGCGGATCGGGTCGGCGAGGGCGCGAAGCACATCGACCAGCTGAACGTCGGCCAGATCGGGAATCGGGTAGGCGACGGGATCGGACGGATCGGGTGCCCCGGCGTCTTCGCTCACGACTTCTCCGAAAATAGTTTGACGAACATCGAACTGGCGGACTACCTTGATGGTATGACCGTTATCGAACAATCGTACCGCGGTTCCACACTCAAGCTCCTACTGCTCGCCCTCGGCCTGTTCGCGGTGGGCACGAACGCCTTCGTGATCGCCGGCCTGCTGCCGCACATCGCGCATGAGCTCGACGCGAGTCAGGCATCCGTCAGCTACACGATCACGCTCTACGCGCTGGTCGTCGCCGTGGCTTCGCCGGCGGTTTCGATCGGGTTATCGCGGGTGCCGCGATGGCTGCTGATGGCATCCGGAGCACTGCTCTTCGCGATCGGCACAGTCGTCGCAGCGCTGAGCACCTCGCTGATGGAATTCGGCGTGGGCCGCGTGATCGCGGCGCTCGGCGGTGCGGCACTCGTGCCCACCGCGACTGCCGTGGCCGCGACGATCGTGCCGGCGGAACGACGCGGCCGGGCACTGGCCATCGTCGGCGCCGGGTTCATCGTCTCGATCGCCGTCGGATCTCCGCTGGGCACCGAGCTCGGCACGCTCTTCGGCTGGCGCATGCCCATGTGGTGCCTGGTCGTCATCGGCGTGCTGGTCACGGCCGCGATCGTGCCGATGTTCCGCGGTGTGCCGCATCCGGCACCTGTTTCGCTGCGCACGAGGCTGCGCCCGCTTGCGGATGCCCGTGTGCTCGCCACCCTCGGAGCCACGCTTTTCATCACCACCGGCTTCAACGTGGTGTACATCTTCTCGGCGGAGGCGACGTCGGCCGCGACGGGCGGATCCGGCACACTGCTGGCGGTGCTGCTGGCCGCCTATGGTGTGGCGGGCATCGTCGGCAACGCGTTCGCCGGCCGGATGACCGACCGTTTCGGCAGCCGCTCGAGCGCGACGGTGGCGATCACCGTACAGATCGTCGCCCTGCTGGCACTCGCGGCGCTCGCGTGGTCGTTCGCGGCATCCATCGTCGTGTTCGTCGTGTGGGGCGCCGTCGTGTCGGCGATGATCATCCCCGTGCAGCATCGGCTCGTGAGCATCGAGCCGGCGCACGCGCAGCAGACCATGGCTTGGTACTCGACAGCGATGTATCTCGGCATCTCCATCGCGCCGCCGCTCGGCAATGCCTCGCTCGCACTCGGCGGGCCGTGGCTGGTACCGATCACCGGCGCCGTGGTGAGCGCGATCGCGCTGACGTTGTTCCTGCTCGGTTTCCGCAACCGCGCCTCGTCGCTTCGCGTCGCAGTTTCGGTCGCCTCAGGGCGCGTGAAGCGACAGAAACTGCGACCTGAACGGGATGTGCCGGGCCTGGCGGCCGCTCCGGAAGCCCCTATTGAAGGCTGACCTTCTTCGGCAGCGCGAACACCAGCAGGAAGGCGGCGACGGCGAACACCGCGCTCGTCAGCATCGCGAGCGCGGCCCCGTTGCCGAATGCCGTTGCGAGCTGATGGTCGACGTACTGCTGGATCGCGTGCTTGACGGCATCCGCTCCGCCTGTCGCATGTTGCTGTGCGATCTCCGCGGCCTTCGCCTTGCTCGGCGCGAATGAGGCGGGCACCTGCGCGAAGAGAATGCTGCCGATCACGGCGATGCCGATCGCGGAGCCGATGCGCTGCATGGTCTGGATGACGCCTGCCGCAGCGCCGGCCTCCGCGTTGTCGACCGTGGCGACGATGAAACGTGCGTTCGGCGCGACGAACAGGCCGCTGCCGAAACCGGCGACGAACAGTGGCGGCAGCAGGTCCCAGTTCACGAGGTCTTGGGTGGGCTCCCGCCAGATGATCAACCACAGGGCGATGAGTCCGAGCGCGACGAGGCCGGTGCCGAGGCTCAGCACGTTGCGACCGAGCCGACGGGCGAACCGGTCGCTGAGAGGTGCCCCGATGATGCTTCCGATCGAGAACGGGAGCGAGACCAGGCCCGACTCGAGTGCGGTGTGCTGCAGTCCGGCCTGCCAGAGCAACGAGATCGTGAAGAAGATGCTGGTGAACGCCGCGAAGTAGACGAACGCGAGAAGCACACCGCCGGTGAACTGCGGATGCGAGAACAGGTGCGGCGGCACCAGCGGCTCCGTCTTCGTGGTGGCGACGTGTCGCTCCCAGAACGCGAACAGCACGAGCAGCACGGCGCCGCCGGCGAGGCTCAGCCACGTCCACAGTGGCCAGCCCTGATCCTCGCCCTCGATGAGCGGAACGAGCAGCGCGACGAGGCCGGCGATCGCGAGAAGCAGGCCGACGGCATCCGTCGAGAGCCGCTTGCCCTCCGCGCCGCCCGGTACGAACAGCACGGCGGCGATCACGGTGAGCACGCCGATGGGGGCATTCACGAAGAAGATGAAACGCCAGCCCTCCTTCTCGCCGAACGCTTCGATGAGCAGCCCACCGATGAGCGGTCCGAGCGCCGTCGAGATGCCGATCACGGCGCCCATCACCCCGAACGCCTTGCCGCGAACGAGCGGCGGGAACATCAGCTGGATGAGGGATGCCACGGCGGGCACGTAGATGCCGCCGCCGATGCCCTGCACCACCCTGGCGACCACGAGCTCCGTGCTCGACTGGGCGAGTCCGCACCACACGCTGGCCAGCGTGAAGACGCCCACTCCGACGATGAAGATCCACTTGTGGCCGAACCGGTCGCCGAAGCGTCCGGCGGGAATGAGCAGCAGGCCGAACGCCAGCGCGTAACCGGAGATCACCCACGACAGCGTCGCCTCGTCGGCGTTCAGGCTGGTTCGGATCGTCTGCAGCGCGACGTTCACGATGCTCGTATCGAGCAGCGCCATGAACATGCCGGCCAGCAGCACGACGAGCGCCCACCAGGCCCGCCGGTTCACCGTGCTCCCTGAGGGGTCAGGGGAGAGACTGAACGAGGATGCGCCGGTGCCGGATGCCCGATGCCGCGCGGTCCTGACGTTCACCGGACAAGTTGACCACGCCGAACGCCGATGTGCGCCGGCTCGCAGCCGCGGGACCCGTGTTCAAGTCGCGAAGTCGGTCGTTATGCGGCCCGATAACGACCGACTTCGCGACGTGAACGGTGGCGGATGATGGCGCTGGCGGGAATGTCGCGTAACGATATATCGTTGATAGTCGCGACTACGAGGAGCAAGCGGATGAGCGGAATGAGACCCAGCGGCGGCCACGGAGGCGGCGGCCACGGAGGTGGGCACAGCGGCGGCGCGCGCGGCGACATCGCTGCGCAGAAGGCGAGGAACGCGCAGGCGCCGAAGATCCCGCACCTGATGCGGCGCATCGGAACGCTGTTCGCGCCGCACAAGGTCGCGCTGTCGGTGACGGTGGCGCTCGTGCTCCTCGGTGCAGCGCTCACCGTGGTGCCTCCGCTCCTCACGCAGCGAGTCTTCGACGACGGACTCTTCCCCAAGTCGGGCCATCCGGACTTCGGCGTGACCACCACCCTGGTGGTCGCGATCATCGTCGTCTATCTGGCCTCCAGCGGACTCGGCGTCTGGCAGACCTACCTCACGGCCACCGTCGGCAACAAGGTGATGGGCGCACTCCGGGTCAACCTGTTCCGGCACCTGCAGTCCATGGAGCTGAGCTTCTTCACGCGCACCAAGACCGGCGTGATCCAGTCCCGACTGCAGAACGACGTCGGCGGGGTCGCGGGCGTGCTCTCGAACACCATCTCGAGCGTGCTCGGCAACATCGTCACGGTGATCGCGGCGTTCGTCGCCATGCTCCTGCTCAACTGGCAGCTCACGCTGATCGCGGTGGTGCTGATGCCGTTCCTCGTCGTCGCTCAGCGGCGGGTGGGTCAGGTGCGTGCGCGCATCGCTACGGCGACCCAGGAGTCGCTCTCCGACATGACCGCGATCACGCAGGAGACGCTGAGCGTCTCGGGCATCCTGCTCTCGAAGAGCTTCAACCGTCAGCCGTTCGAGACCGCGCGCTACTCGGCCGAGAACGAGACCCAGATCGGACTCCAGGTCAAGGAGACGATGAGCGGGCAGTGGTTCTTCGCGATGGTGCACATCTTCCTGTCGTCCATCCCTGCGATCGTCTACCTCGTCTCGGCTTGGTTACTGGGGAACGGATCCACCGACATCACCTCGGGCACCATCGTCGCCTTCACGACCGTGCAGGCCAGGCTGCTCTTCCCGCTGATGGCGATCATGCAGACGGCGCTGAACCTGCAGACATCCAGTGCCCTCTTCGCCCGCATCTTCGAGTACCTGGATCTGAGGCCGGCCATCAAGGATCGACCGGACGCGATCGCGATTCCGGCGGGCGCGACGGTCGGCGCGATCGAGTTCCGCGACGTCACGTTCCGGTATCCGGATTCCCGCCCCAGCGAACGTCCGACGCTCGACGATGTCTCGTTCACGATCCTGCCAGGCCAGTTCGCCGCCTTCGTCGGCGCGAGCGGAGCGGGGAAGACGACGGTCTCCTACCTCGTTCCCCGGCTCTACGAGGCGTCGGAAGGCGCCGTTCTGTTCGCGGGCAAGGATGTGCGTCACCTGCAGCACGACTCGCTGATCGATCACATCGGGATCGTGAGCCAGGAGACCTATCTATTCCACGCGACGATCGCGGAGAACCTCCGGTACGCGGCACCGGATGCCACGCAGGAGCAGTTGGAGGAGGCGGCGCGCGCTGCGAACATCCACGAAACGATCGCCGGGTTCCCGGATGGCTACGACACGATCGTGGGTGAGCGCGGCTACCGGCTGTCCGGCGGTGAGAAGCAGCGCATCGCCATCGCCCGGGTGCTGCTCAAAGACCCCGAGGTGCTCATCCTCGACGAGGCCACCAGCGCACTCGACACGATCTCGGAGCGCGTCGTGCAGCAGGCGCTCGACTCGGCCTCGCACGGCCGCACCACGATCGCGATCGCACACAGGCTGTCCACGATCGTGAACGCCGACGTCATCTTCGTCATCGACAAGGGCCGCGTCGTGGAGCGCGGAACGCACGCAGAGCTGCTGGCGCTCGGTGGCATATACGCGCGACTGTACGACGAGCAAGCCCGCGTGACGGCGCCGGTGTAGGACGGTACCCGACGTGTTCGTGGCTACGCGACTCAACACGTTCCATCGCCTCGGCGTCGCGAGCAAGCTCGCGCCGCGCTCGGCTCAATCACGTGTCGGTGGGTCGTCGTAGCGTCGTGCGCATGATCGGAACATTCGACGTACTGGCCATCGACTGTCCGGACCCTCGCGCGCTCGCGCCGTTCTACGCGGAACTGCTCGGCATGCGGGTGGTCTCGGACGACCCGGACTGGGTCGAGCTCGCCTCGGAGGAGCGGCCTCGTCCGCTCATCGCCTTCCAGAAGGTCGACCAGGAGTACCGGCCGCCTCAGTGGCCAGGGCAGGAGGTGCCGCAGCAGCTGCACATCGACGTGAAGGTGGACGACCTGGATGCCGCCGAGCAGCAGGTGCTCGCCCTCGGCGCCACGAAAGCGGGGTACGACAAGGAGACGTTCCGGGTGTACCTCGACCCGGCGGGGCATCCGTTCTGCCTGGTCAAGCCGAACGACTGAGCTTTCCCCGCTCACACGTGCGTCTCGACGGCCATGCGCACGGTGTCGCCGACGTCGACGCCCTCGCGTGCCCGGATGGACTTCTTGATCGCGAGCACATAGGTGCCGTCGCCCTCGGGGAAGATCGACGTCGACCACCTGGATGACCCGAGCGTCGCCTCCACCTTCACCGAGTTGAATCCGGCAGGCGGGTGCGGCGCGTCGTGGATCTCCTCTGAGACCTCCAGCGGGAGCCGGGCGAACACCCACAGCTCGCGGCGCGCCTCCCACGGGAACAGCGTCGACTCGAACTCGTACCTGATGCCCGCCATGGCACCAGGGTACGAGGCGCCTCCGACGCCGGGTCAGCGGGTGTAGCGGTCCGCCACCGTGAGCGCGGCGTCGTACGCGTCGAGGCCGCGACGCAGCTCGTCCTCGGTGATGACGAGCGGCGGCGCGACGTGCATCCGGTTGAAATGCGTGAACGGCCACACCCCGGCCGCCCTGCACGCTGCGGCGACCTCGGCCATGGGCGCGGCATCCGCTCCCGAGGCGTTGAACGGCACCAGCGGCTCCCGCGTCTCGCGGTTCCGCACCAGCTCGAGCGCCCAGAACAGCCCGCGGCCGCGCACCTCGCCGAGCGACGGATGCGTGTCGAGCCACCCCGTGATGGTCGGCTCGACCACCCGTGATCCGAGGTCCCGAACTCGCTGCAGGATGCCGTCCCGCTCGAAGACCTCGAACGTCGCGACACCCGCGGCACATGCCAGCGGATGCCCGGAGTACGTCAGCCCGCCCTGGAACGAGACGTCGTCGAAGAAGTGGGCTAATGGCTCCGAAATCACGACGCCGCCGAGCGGCACGTAGCCGGAGTTCACACCCTTCGCAAACGTGATGAGGTCGGGGACGACGTCGTAGGCATCCACCGCGAACCACTCGCCGACACGGCCGAAGCCCACCATCACCTCGTCGGCGATGAACACGATGCCGTGCCGGTCGCACAGCTCGCGCACGCCCTGCAGGTAGCCGGGCGGCGGCACGAGCACCCCGTTCGTGCCGACGATCGTCTCGAGCAGGATCGCCGCGATGGTCTGCGGGCCCTCCAGCGCGATCACCTGCTCGAGGTGCTCCAGCGCGCGCTGCGATTCCTCCGAAGCGTTTGCCGCGTGGAACGCGGACCGGTACGGATACGGCCCGAAGAAGTGCGCGACCGAGCCGTCCGCCGGCTCATTCGCCCAGCGCCGCGGGTCTCCCGTGAGCGCGATCGCGGTGGACGTGTTGCCGTGGTACGAGCGATACATCGACAGCACCTTGCGGCGGCCGGTGTAGCGGCGGGCCATGCGCACGGCGTTCTCGTTGGCATCCGCGCCGCCGTTGGTGAAGAACACGTGGTTCAGGTCACCGGGCGCCACCTCGGCGATGCGCCGGGCGAGCTCGCCGCGCACGTCGTTGGCCATCGCCGGCTGGATCGTCGCGAGGCGACCGGCCTGCTCCTGGATGGCTCGCACGAGATCCGGATGCTGGTGCCCGAGATTGAGGTTGATCAGCTGCGAGCTGAAGTCGAGATACGCATTGCCGTCGTAGTCCCAGAACGTGGACCCCTCGCCGGCCGCAACAGGCAGCGGGTTGATCTGGGCCTGCGCGCTCCAGGAGTGGAACACGTACGCGCGGTCGTCGGAGCGCACCCGCTGCTCCTCGGCCTGATCGCCGAACGCGTGGAAAGCGCCGGTCCGGTCCGTGTATCCGGTGCGGGTGCCGTTCTCGGTGATGGTCATGTCGTCATCCTCAGTGATTGCCGGGGAACGCCAGTTCGACACGCGACTGCAACGCTTCAGGCCACCGTGACGTGATCACCTTCGAGCGCGTGTAGAAGTGGAACGACTCCGGGCCGTAGATGTGCGAGTCGCCGAACAGCGAATCCTTCCAGCCGCCGAACGAGAACGATCCGACCGGCACCGGGATCGGCACGTTCACGCCCACCATCCCGACCTCGATACGGAACTCGAACTCGCGCGCGGCACCGCCGTCGCGGGTGAAGATGGCGACGCCGTTGCCGTACGGATTGGCGTTGACGACATCGATGGCGTCGTCGAGCGTGTCGACGCGCACCACAGAGAGCACCGGTCCGAAGATCTCGTCCCGGTACGTCGACGATTCCAGCGGCACCTTGT
Source organism: Humibacter ginsengisoli (assembly GCF_054780095.1). NCBI lineage: Bacteria > Bacillati > Actinomycetota > Actinomycetes > Micrococcales > Microbacteriaceae > Humibacter > Humibacter ginsengisoli. Next base: position 107,773 of record NZ_BAAGWZ010000011.1, on the reverse strand, counting down.
CGAGAAGCGTGGCACCGATGAAGAACCCGTCGCCCTCGAACTGCTTCTGCGAACCGTCGACGACGACCGTCGCACCCTCGGCCGCCGCCCCCGTCACGTACGACAGCACCCTCTCGCGGTGCTGTGCGGTGACCAGCGGACCCATGCCGCTGGCGGCATCCGTTCCGTCGCCGATCACGAGGTCGTCGATGCGCTTCTGGATGGCCGGAATCAGCTTGTCGCCCGCGTCGCCGACCGCGACGAGCACGCTGACCGCCATGCAGCGCTCGCCGGCGGAGCCGTACGCGGCCGACACCGCGGCATCCGCCGCGGCATCGATATCGGCATCCGGCATCACGACCATGTGGTTCTTCGCACCGCCGAGCGCCTGTACCCGCTTGCCGTTCGCGGACGCACGCTGGTAGATCGACCTCGCGATCGGGGTCGAGCCGACGAAGCTGATCGCGGCGATGTCGGGCGAGTCGAGCAGGGCATCCACGGCAACCTTGTCGCCGTGCAGAACGTTCAGCACCCCCGCCGGAAGCCCCGCCTGAAGGAACAGCTTCGCCAGCAGAACAGACGCCGACGGGTCCTTCTCGCTGGGCTTCAGCACCACCGTGTTGCCGCACGCGATGGCGCTCGCGACCATCCAGAGCGGCACCATCAGCGGAAAGTTGAACGGCGTGATGCAGCCGACCACCCCGACCGGTTGCTTGACGCTGTGCACGTCCACGCCGGTCGAGATCTGCTCGCTGTAGTCGCCCTTCAGGTGCTGGATGAGACCGGATGCGAACTCCACGTTCTCCAGTCCGCGTGCGATCTCGCCCGCGGCATCGGACAGCACCTTGCCGTGCTCGCTCGTGATGGCCGCCGCGAGTTCATCGCGATGCTCCGAGAGCAAGTGGCGCAGGCGGAACAGCACGTCGGCACGCTTGGTCAGGCTCGTGGCGCGCCACCCCGGAAGCGCAGCCTTGGCCGCGGCGATCGCGGCGGCGGCATCCGCCTCGCTCGCCATGAGCACCTGGTGCTGCACGGCTCCGATGGCGGGGTTGAAGACGTCTCCGGTGCGCTCGGGCTCGCCGTATTCCGCGCCGGCGACGAAGTGGCGGATCAGGGCCATGAGCGGTCCTCTCGTTGGGGTTCTCTTACGTACCACTCTGCGCTGCGTCGATCGCTGGATGGCTCGATCCGGACGAATTGACGTAGGCGGCATATAGTCTTGGTGCTCCCATGTTCACAGAGAAGTGGATTCGATAGCGGTGCCAGAACGTCACAGCTTCGTTGGCGGTCGCACAGATCGTCTGGCTGCAGAAGAGCACGGCGCTGAAGCACCTCGCGCCGGCCAACTCACCGGCGACCGGCGAGCGGAGCCAGCCCCGATCGACCTGGAGCGCACCGCGAGGCGTCAGGCCGTTTCGAGGCAGGCGGTGCTGCCGAGCATCCGCGAGGTGCTCCGCCTCGAAGAGGTCGTCACGGCCGTCCCCGAGGTGCTCACCGGCGAGAATGCCCTCGACCGCCCCGTGCGCTGGGTGCACGTGAGCGAGACGGCCGACGTGACGCACCTCGTCAAGGGTGGCGAGCTCATCCTCTCCACCGGTGTCGGATGGCCGACGGATGCCGCAGCGCAGCGCGACTTCGCGGCTCGCCTCGTCGAGGCCGCCATCGTGGGCGTCGTGCTCGAACTCGGACACCGCTTCGCGGAACCGCCGAAGGCGTTCACCGAGGCGGCCGCGCGTCTGGACCTGCCGTTCATCGTGCTGCACCGAGAGGCGCGGTTCGTCGCGATCACCGAGGCCGTGCACTCCCGGGTGATCGCCGACCAGATGGCGGCGCTGAGGGCGCGCGACGAGATCCACGCGCTGTTCACGCAGCTCAGCCTGCGCGGCAGCCCCGCCGACTACATCGTCGCGCAGGTCGCTCGCGTGCTCGGCTCGCCGACCGTGCTGGAAGACCTCACGCACCGCGTGATCGCCGTGGAGGCGATGGGCGATGACACGCGCATCCTGCGCGACTGGGAGCAGCGATCGCGGGATGCCCACGATCGGGCCGCGGATGTCGTCGCCCGCGGCGCGCTCCCCGGCCCTGACGACTGGACGATCGTGCCTGTCGAGGCGCGCGGCATCCGCTGGGGGCACCTCGTCGCGCTGCCCGGCGGTGCGCATCTGGCCGGCCGCACGAACGTGCTCGAGCAGGCCGCGATCGCGCTCGCCCTCGGCCGGCTCGCGGACCGGGGCGCGGACGAGTGGACGCGCACCAGTCACGAACGCATCGTCTCCGCACTGCTGGGCAGGCGCTTCGCAGGGGAGGCGTCTTTCGCCGACCGGCTCGAGGCGAGCGGCGTGCCGGTCACCGGCCGGACGCTGCTCGGCATCGCCGTGCGTGTGCGGGGCAGCGCACAGGGCGCAACCGCCGCCGCGTCCGCGGTGGGAGAGCTCGGCGTGCCGGCCATCACGGCGGCGCATCCGTCGATGGATGCCGGCACGAGCGTCATCATCGTTTCCCTGCCTCCTCGAGGCAGGTTGTCCGACCAGGTGCTGTCGTCGTTCGCCGCCGCGGTCGCGACCTCGTCGGACGCCCAGCTCGCAGACGTGGCCGTGGCGATCGGGGCGGATGCCGACGGCGTGCCCGGGCTGCTGGCATCCGTGGAGCAGGCCACAGAGCTGCTGACACCCCGCGACGACCGCAAGCGCCGCGCCCCGCTCATCGTGCGGGTCGAGGACCGGCCGCTGCTGCGGCTGCTGAACTCTTTCGGCAGCGATCCGCGGCTGCAGTCGCACAGCGAACGGATGCTCGCCCCGCTCATCGAGCACGACCTGCGTCGCGGAGGCGACTTGCTCGACGTTCTCACGGCCTATCTCGCGTACCCGGGCAATCGCACGCGTGCAGCGACCGCGAGCCACCTGTCGCGCTCGGTGTTCTATCAGCGCATCGCCCTGATAGAGGACCTGCTCGGCGTCTCGCTTGACGACGGTGAGATCGTCAGTGCCTTGCATGCGGCAGTGCTCGCCCGTCGAACCGGGCACTGACGACTGAGCCGAGCGCAAAGCGAGCTCGCTCGCTTTGCCGAGGTGATGGAGTCAGTTGAGCGTGTAGCGCGAACACTGAGCGCGAGGGCTGCGCCGCCGACGCCGCCCGGCACAGGCTTGAGCATCGTGCGGCGGAGATCGGCGCCTCCGTCAGCCCGCGCCAGACCCTTCCGTCTGCTCCTGCGCCTGCTCTTGCGCCTTCTCTGCGGCGAGCGGGGTCGGTGCAGGGGAGGGGGCGAGCACGAACGCGTGCGCGGGATCCCACGTGAGCACGACCTGCTCGCCGGGACGCGCACGCGACGAGTCGGCCAGGTTCTGCGCGAAGGCCTTGAGCACGCCGCCCCACGGGGTGGACGCCTCGTATTCGGTGCTCGCGCCGAGGTACGTGGCGGTGATGACGGTTCCGGGCACCGTGTTGGGCATCGAGCCCGGCTCGCCCTGGCGGCCGACGGCATCCGTTCGGGTCACGACGAGCTTCTCGGGACGGATGCCGACCCGCGCGCCCGCCGGCAGGCGCCCGTCGACGCCGCTCACCTCCAGCCGAGTGCCGTCGGGGAGTCGCAGCGCCGTGCCGTGCGATTCGGGTGCGATCACGTTGCAGGTGCCGAGGAATTCGGCGACGAACTGAGTGGCGGGCCGGTCGTACACCCGGTCGGGGGAGCCGATGTCTTCGGTGCGTCCGGCGTTCATCACCGCGAGCCGGTCGGCCATCGACATGGCCTCGTTCTGGTCGTGTGTGACGTAGAGGAACGTGATGCCGACCTCGCGCTGGATACGCTTGAGCTCCAGCTGCATCGTCTTGCGGATCTTCGCGTCCAGTGCACCCATCGGCTCGTCGAGCAGCAGCACCTTCGGCTCGTTGACGAGCGCACGGGCGAGCGCCACGCGCTGCTGCTGACCGCCGGAGAGCTGCAGCGGCCGACGCTTGCCGTACCCCTTCAGCCCCACCATCTCCAGGTTGCGCTCGACCTTCTCGCGGATCTCGGCGCTGGCCACCTTGCGACGCCGCAGACCGAATGCGACGTTGTCGAACACCGTCAGGTGCGGAAACAGCGCGTACGACTGGAACACCGTGTTCACGTCGCGCTTGTACGGCGGGAGCATCGTGACGTCGCGGCCGTCGAGGTAGATGTGCCCGAGGCTGGGCAGCTCGAATCCGCCGACCATGCGCAGCGTCGTGGTCTTGCCGCATCCGCTGGGTCCGAGCAGCGCGAAGAACTCTCCCTGTTTCAGCTGCAGATCGATGTCGTCCACCGCGATCGCATCGCCGAACCGTTTCGTGACGTGCTGGATCGAGATCGCCGGTTCCCCCGTTCCGCCGGGTGCGCCGGAACGAGCGGATGCCGCGGCCTCGCTCGACAGGGTCATTGTTCTCCTTCGAAACGACCGCCTGACAGCGCGGCGGTTGTCGTGACGGGAGAACTCTACGTGGCGACCACCGTCGATGAGCCCAGGGACGTACCGTTCGCGTCGAGCGCCAGGACCTGCACAAAGGCTGCACCGTCGATTGTCGACGTGGTCTCGAAGCCGTCCTTCGGTATGGTGGCGACCGCCGAGAGGGAGTCGTTCGTCGCTCCGGAGAGGATGCGCCACGACGCCACCTCGGTCGCACCGTTCCAGCTCGCTGAGACCCGCAGCCGGCCCGAAGGGTCCGTCACGGTGGCGATGTCGGGATCCGCCTTCGGCTGGCCCACCCACGTGCTCTTGGCCACCCGGTAGCAGTCTGCGCCGAGCCCGGATGCCTCCCACACTGCGGTGCCGTCCGCGGTGAACTCGGTGGCGTAGGGCTGCGTTCCCCAGCCGACCAGCACATTGCCGTTGCCGAGCAGTTGCGTCGAGCCCATCGCGAACCCGACATGGCTCCTGTCGGCGTATTCCTGCTTCAGCGTCGCCGTCTTCGCGGATTCGTCGATGGAGAGCACGAGCCCACGGGAGGTGCCCTTCGAGGTGTTCACGTGGTTGTCGAACATGCTGATCTCGTCAGCCGATTGTCTGCGAGCGTGATGCTGCCACGCGAACGCGGCGTCGGCATCCACGGCGAAGTCGCTCTTCTTACCACCCAGCCGCCAGCGGATCGCGCCGCTCGTTCGATCGAGGGAGTAGACGGTGTGGGTGTGCCGGGCCGACAGCAGCAGCGTGCCGTCGCTGTCGGCCGAGATCGCGTTCAGGTGGTACGGGTCGTAGGCGGTCGGAGCCGTGCCGCCGTCCGATCCGAGGGCGACGTAGCTCTCGGTGAGGGGGATGTGATCGCTCGCCCGCCAGTCGAGGAGCAGTCTGCTGGTAGCGATGTCGATCTCCTGGATGTGGCAGTCGAACATCCAGCCGTCCGTCTTTCCGCCTACAGAGGTGAGGTCGGCTCGCACCGGCGGGTACGACGTGATCAATGCTGTGCCGGCGTCAGTGAGCTCGAACTCGTGCAGGTCCGCCTGGAGGCCGCCCTGCGCATAGACGTGCGCCATCGGCTGATAGGAATTGTCGAGGATGACGCCGTGGCCCTGGCCGTTGCCGTACTGCGAGGTGCCCGTCCAGTAGGTCAGCACGGGCCGGCCCTCGTACTGCTGCACCCGGAAGTCGGTTCCGGCTCCGCCGCCCGGATGCGACCAGATCAGCATTCCGTCCGTGTCGTAGATGGCGGGCGAGAACTGGTCGGTCTGCGGTGTCGCGAAGAGGTGCCCGTCGGCCAGCAGGGCGCCGCTCTGCTTCCAGATGGCGAGCTTCGGAGCGGTCACCATAGTGCTCGTGAATCGCTCGATCGTGTATGCGGACGCGCTGCTCGACGGCGACGACGAGGTCGGCTTCGACCGTGCGATCGCCCTCGCCGCGCCGATGCCGGCGAAAGCCCCTGCGAGACCGAGCGCGATCCCTCCGCCGCCGAACAGCACCTCGCGCCGTCGGATGCCTCGTCGCGGCTTCGGCTGGTCGCCGGTAGGAGCGGTGTTCGTGGGGTCGATGAGAACGTTCGGGGTTTCGGGGGCGGCGGGGGTCATGCCTCGAGAACGTAGGACCTGTGAGTATGCACAGGCCATGCGCAAACTATGCGCCACTCAAGCGCGTCAGTGTTCGCGGGTGATGGCGAAGAAGATCGCCATCGCACGGCCGCGGCCCTCGCGCGGGAAGCCCTGCACGACGAGTCCGATCCGAGGACAGGAACTGGTTATCGGCCGATGCCGGCTTGCAGTCGGCGGATGATCGAGCCGAACTCACCGGAAGTGAGGAGGCCCGCCCCGAGTGGTCCGGCCGAGTTCTCGCCGACGAGGGGTAGGCGCCGGAGTGCATCCCGCGCCGGCGCGGTCAGGTGCCCGAGCTGCCAGCTGATCTCCTCGTCGATTGCCGGGGGATGCTCCGGCGCGGCCAGCCCTGCTGCTTTCGCGGCGTACGCGGCGGCGCCGAGCGCATGCGCGCCCATGTGCGCGATACCGGATGCCTGAGCAGCGGCACGCGCGGCGGCGACCGCTGCTGGTGACTTCGCCGACTTCGCTGCACGGCCTGCCACGAAGCGCCGCCGGATCTCCTCTGCGGCTCCGAGCTCGCCGCGCGAGAAGGCGCGGGCGCGGGCGATCGCATCCCGCGGTCTGTCATCGTCGGCGACCTCGGCCTCGAACAACTGCAGCACTCGTTCCGCGCAATCGGCCGCCCACGCTGCGACGATGCGGCGGTCGGTCTCGCTCAGCGACTGCGGTGAAGGCATGGGAGAGCACTCTCTCGTGGGTGTTCGGTAGAGCTTCCATGATGACGCGGGCGACAGGCCGCCACTTGTCCTCCACAGCTCATCATCTTCGGTCGCTATCCACAGGAAACATGTTCTGATCAGGAATTCGTCGCCGAGAATGTCGGTGGCTACAGGTTGAATGGAGACATGAACGACACGAGAGCGCGGCTCGAATCGGCGGTGGATGCCGTCCGTGCTGCTCTCGAGGTGGCGGAAGTTCCTCGACTCGGCGACGGCGAGCTCCTCGAGGCGCTCGGGCGCATCGAGGAGCTCGGACGATCCGTCGACGCGCTGCGAGTGGCGGCGTCCGCGGAGGTCCTCGAACGCTCACGGCCGTCCCTCGGCAGCGAGCGGCTCAGCGCGCGGAACGGATGCCGTAACGCCTACGAGCTGATCGCGCGCGTGACGCTCGCCTCCGAGTCGACGGCTGCGCGCTGGTGCCGGCTCGGTGCGGGCATCCGGGACCGGGACGCGCTCACCGGGGAACTCTTGCCACCGAAGTACCCCGCTGTTGCCGAGGCTCTGCGGGGCGGCGTGATCGGCATTGACACCGCCGCGACGATCGTCTCCAACCTCGGAGCGATCCAGCATCGTGCTGAGCCGGGCCTGTTGGCCGAAGCGGAGCGGGCGCTCGTCGGCTGTGCCACAGGCGTCGACACCTCGACGGGTGAGCAGATCGTGCCGATGACCGCCGATCAGACACGTATCCAGGCACTGCAGTGGCAGGTGGCGCTCGACCCCGATGGTGTGAAAGTGCGTGAAGACCAGGCGATGGTCGGGCGCGGCATCCTCAAGACCGGGAGTCGAGGCGGCCTCATCACGTATCGCATGAGGTTGATGCCCGAGATCTCGGGAAAGCTGGAGCGCATCTTCGACTCGTGCCTCTCCCCGAAGACCGCCGGCCGATTCCTCACGGACGAACAAAGGGAACTCGCCGAGACGACGGGCGAATCGCGAACGCCCGCCCAGCAGCGGCACGACATCCTTGCCGCTGCGCTGGATGCGGCCGCCCGCAGCGCTGAATTGCCGACCATCGGCGGCGGTTCGCCGACCGTGCTGGTCAGTGTCGACGCCGAGACGCTCCGCAAAGGCTCAGGAGCAGCCTGGGTGGACGGCGTCGACGTGCCCATCTCCGTGGAATCGGCGAAACAGTTCATCTGCACCGGTGGCGTGCAGAAGGCCTTCTTCACTCCGACGGGGCGCCTGATCGCCCTCGGCTCGCCCGAGCGCGGGTTCACTCCACAGCAGCGGCGCGCGTTGTCGCTCCGCGACGCGGGATGCGTCATCCCCGGATGCATGATCCCCGCGGGGTGGACGGAGATCCACCATGTTCAGGAGCACGCGTCCGGTGGCCCTACGCACACTGACAACGGCGCAATGCTTTGTTGGTACCACCATCGCACCATCGAAAGCTCCGGATGGCAGGTGCGGATGAGTGCCGGAGTTCCCGAAGTGAGACCACCGGTCTGGATCGATCGCGCTCGGGTATGGCGACGGGCCTCGAAGTCTCGGGCGCTGGCAAGCGGAGTACGACGGGGGCTGAGCTCGAGCGCCGGTGAACCACCCCCGATCAGACGCCGGCCAATGCGAACATGACGCCGATGCGCTGCTGACAACGAGGAGCGCATCCCGCAGAAGCAACACGGCCGGTCGCCGTACACTCCAGCACCCGCACAGCAACACCGGCGAAAATCGGTGTCGTGGAGATCGCCGTCGACATCGTGCTCGCGCTCGCCGCGGTCGCCGCTATCGCGATCGGCTGGCGCCGCGGAGCCCTGGTCACCGCGCTGTCCATGGTGGGGCTCGTCGCGGGCCTCTGGATCGGGCTTCTGCTCGCTCCGGTGATGGTCGGGTGGGCGATGCCGCTCGGCCACGGCAGCATGATCGCCCGCACGGTTCTCGCGGCCGTGGTCGTGCTGGTGTGCGGAGCCGTTCTCTACGGCGTGGCATCCAGCCTCGGCGCCGTGCTCCGCGGACGCATCGGCCGACGCGGCGCCTTGAACGGCATCGATGCGACGGGCGGCGCGATCGTCGGCCTCGTCGCCTGGGCGGCCGTCGTGTGGCTCGTTGCGGGGTTCGCCCAGTCGTCGTCGATCTACCCGGCCTCGCAGTTGGCATCCGCATCCCGCATCGTCACAGTGCTCGACGACATCGCACCGGTGCCGCCGGCCACAGCCCTCGGCGCGCTTGACGACGCGCTTGCCGGCGCGGGCCTGCCCAAGGTCTTCTCCGGCAACGAGACGATTCCCGACACCGCTGCCCCCGACTCGGCCATTCCGGCCGCCGTGCAGGCCGAGTCGCAGAGCGTCGTCAAGGTGGAGGCGGTGCAGTCCAGCTGCTCTATGGAGTCCAGCGGAAGCGGCTGGGTGGAGGCATCCGGCATCGTGGTCACGAACGCCCACGTCGTCGCGGGCTCCTCGTCCGTAGAGATCGTGTCGCAGGATGATCGCTCGTACCAAGCATCGGTCGTCGCGTTCGACCCGGACCGCGACGTCGCCGTGCTGAGGGTTCCCGGCCTCGGAGCACCGGCGCTCCGTATGGGGGCGACACTGAACGCGGGAGATCCGGCCGTGGTCGCAGGATTCCCGGGCGGCGGCCCGTACACCCTCGGCGGGGCGCGGATCCGCGGCGAGCTCACGGCTGCCGGCACTGACATCTACCAACACGACGCGGTCGTCCGCGACGTGTATTCGCTGCGCGCGATCGTGCGGCCGGGCAACTCCGGCGGTCCGCTGTTCGACGACCAGGGCGACGTGGTCGGCATGGTGTTCGCCCGTTCGACGACGGATGCCGACACCGGCTACGCGCTCACCCTCGGCGAGGTGCGCCCCGTGCTCTCCACCGCGGGCCCTACACCCGTCGCCACCGGGGTGTGCACGTCGGAGTGAACGGGATGCTGGCCGCGGCGCTGGCGGCGCGCCCGTCGGCTTGCCGACGACCGACCGGTCTACCCGCACTGGCAGGCGTCAGAACGAGCACTTGCTGAACACTGCGTGAACTCGATGAACGGCCGGTGAACCGGTCCGAATCCGGTGCCAGCATGGCATCCCGTGCGGCAAGGGGCGAAGTACGGAGCGCTGGCGGGCGCGGTCGTCGTCATCGGTGCGAGCGTCGTGCTCACGGTGCTGATGCGCTCGCAACCCGCTGACGAGCATCCGGATGCCTACGCCGTCGACGCGGGCATCTCCGGCTGCGGCACGGGCTGGGTGCACCCCACGGCAGGTGTGCAGACATTCGACGTCAGGAACACCTCGATCGCGGGCATGGAGGTCTACCTGCAGTCGGCGACCGCGAAGGATGTCTACCTCGACCTGGAATCCCTCGGGGCCGGCAGCACGACACGGGGCCAGGCCACGCTCGGCGCGGGCCGGTACCGGTTCGTCTGCCTTCCGGCCGACGCCGATCCCATCGCCGGACCGGTCGTCACTGTTTCGGGCGCGAAGCACGTCGCGAACGCGACGGCGGGCATCCCACCGGTGACGCAGAACGACCTCATCCCCGCTTCGAAGCAGTACGGCGCATGGATCGAGAGCCGGCTGCCCGTGTTGCAGGGGGAGACGGACGCGCTCGCCGGTGACGTGACATCCGGCGACCTCGCCAAGGCCAAGGCGGACTGGCTCATCGCGCACCTCGAGTACGAGACGCTCGGAGCCGCATACGGTGCGTTCGGCGATGCCGACACGGCGATCAACGGCATGCCCGCCCCCGGTCGCACCGCACTCGATGATCCCGACCTGACCGGGTTCCACAAGATCGAGGCACTGCTCTTCTCCGGTGCGTCGGCATCCGCGATTGCGCCGTACACGTCACGACTGACGAACGACGTCGCCGCCCTGCGGGCGGACTTCCCGAACACCCGCATCGACCCGCTCGACATCGGCCTGCGCGCCCACGAGATTCTGGAGAACGCCCTGCAGTTCGAACTCACCGGTGAGACGGATGCCGGCAGCCACACGAACCTCGCCACGCTCGACGCCAACCTCACCGGCACGACGCACGCGCTCGAGCCCCTGCGGGGCATCCTGAAGACCCGCTACCCCGACCTGACGAAGACGGATGCCGCCATCGCGGCCACGCAGCGGCTGGTCGAGTCGTTCCGGGGTGCGGATGGGTCATCGCAGGCGCTCGCGAACCTCACCACCGCACAGCGCGAGCAGCTCGACGCGCACGTCGACGAAACACTCGAACTGCTCGCGCCGATCGCGGCGATCTGCGACGTGCGGAGGCCGGCGACGTGACAGCGGAACTCGCCCGCCGCGGCTTCCTTCACGGGCTCGTGGGAGCCGGCATCGCCGCACCGATAGCTGCGGTTGGTGCGCATGCCGCCGCGGCGACGTCTGTCCGCGCGGGCGCTCCGACGCCGGCGAGCGATGCGGCGACGACCGAGACCGCGGCCGCCGGCCCCGCCGCCTCGTACCCGTTCCACGGCACCCACCAGGCGGGCATCCTCACCCCGGCGCAGCGAAACGCGACGTTCGCCGCCTTCGACCTCACGGCATCCGGTCGGGTCGAGCTCGCAGACCTGATGAAGGCGATCACCGACCGGGCACGCTTCCTCACCGCGGGTGGCGCCCCGCAGACCGTCGGCATCACCGCACCGCCCGCCGACTCCGGCGTGCTCGGCCCGCAGGTGCCGGCGGACGGGCTGGCCGTGACCGTCTCGTTCGGGGCATCCGTGTTCGACGACCGATTCGGTCTGACCGATCTCAAGCCGCACCGGCTGCGCACGATGGAGGACTTCCCGAACGACGACCTGGACCGCGCGACCTGCGACGGCGACGTGCTGCTGCAGCTGTGCGCTCACAACCCTGACACCGTGACGCACGCCCTGCGAGACATCGCTCGGGCGACTCGCGGCGCGATGCAGCTGCGCTGGCGCAACGACGGATTCGTCTCACCACCCCGGCCGTCGGGAACGCCGCGCAACCTGATGGGATTCAAGGACGGCACCTCGGCACCCGCGCTGGCTGCGGCATCCGCTGCCGACGAACTGGTCTGGACACATGCCGGCGGCGGCGAGCCGAGCTGGGTGGAGGGCGGCTCGTACCACGTGGTGCGGATCATCCGCATGCTCGTCGAGTTCTGGGATCGCGTCTCGCTGCACGAGCAGGAGAACATGATCGGCCGCCGCCGGGACTCCGGCGCCCCGCTCACCGGCACGCACGAGCACGACGACCCGCGGTACGAGACCGATCCGACGGGCGATGTGATCCAGCTGGATGCCCACATCCGGCTCGCGAACAACCGCTCGCCCGAGCAGGCGAAGCAGCAGATGCTCCGCCGTGGCTACAACTACGACTCCGGAATCGACGTGAACGGCAACCTCGACACCGGGCTGATCTTCGCGTGCTTCAACCAAGACCTCGAACGGCAGTTCGTGACCGTGCAGAAACGGCTCATCGACGAACCGCTCGCCGACTACATCTCGCCGACCGGCGGCGGCTACTTCTTCGCGCTGCCGGGCGTGCGGCACAGAGCCGACTGGTACGCCAGCGGGCTGCTGGCCTGAGCATCCTGACGGACTGCGCGGCCGGCAGCATCCCTTCCCGACGAAAGGAACACGAATGCCCACGGTGTTCGGGCGGCGCACACTGCGCGTCGCCGCCATTCCGGTCGCGCTCGCCGCGATCGCGACGACGGTGGCCCTCGCGGTGCCGGCGTCCGCCCATCAGCCCGACCGCTCCGCCAAGACGACGACGCCGATCAAGCACCTGGTGGTGCTTTTCGACGAGAACGTCTCGTTCGACCACTACTTCGGCACCTATCCGAACGCAGCCAACACCGACGGCACGTCGTTCACCGCCGCACCGGGCACCCCGGCCGTCGACACGATGCAGAGCGCCGGACTCATCGCATCCAATCCCAACGCGTACAGCCCGCAGCGCCTCACGCCCGAGCAGGCCGTCACCTGCGATCAGAACCATGGCTACGGCGCGGAGCAGAAGGCGGTGAACGGGGGTGCGATGGACAAGTTCGTGGAGAACACGAGCAAAGACACCTGCACCGGCATGTACGGAAGCCCAGGGCTCGCCATGGACTACTACGACGGCAACACGGTCACGGGTCTGTGGAACTATGCCCAGAACTACGCGATGAGCGACAACGCCTGGGACACCGTCTTCGGTCCCTCCACCCCCGGCGCCCTGAATCTCATCTCCGGGCAGACGCACGGCGTCACCTCCATCGATCCGAAGACCGGGCAGCAGACCGCGGCACCGGATGCTTACACCGTCGCCTCGCCCGACGCGAAAGGCGTCGGGACGGTGATCAACGATCCCGACCCGGCCTATGACGACTGCGCAGACAACAATCACACGTCGGCCAACGCGCTCGCGTCTCTCTCGGGCAAGAACATCGGCGACCTGCTCAACGCGAAGAACGTGACGTGGGGATGGTTCCAGGGCGGATTCGCCCCGACCACGAAGTGGGATGGCACGAACGGCCACTACGCGGTGTGCGGTGCGAAGTCGACGAACGTGGCGGGAGCGGCATCCGCCGACTACTCGCCGCACCACAACCCGTTCGCGTATTACACGTCCACCTCGAACCCGCACCACCTGCCGCCGACGAGTGACGCCGCCATCGGGCACAGCGACCAGGCGAACCACCAGTACGACCTGACCGCGTTCGACACAGCCCTGAAGCAGAACAACCTGCCGGCCGTGTCGTTCCTCAAGGCGGCGGAGTCGCAGGACGGCCACGCCGGCTACTCCGACCCGCTCGACGAGCAGAAGTTCCTGGTCAAGGAGATCAACGCCATCCAGCAGTCGCCGTCGTGGTCGAGCACCGCGATCGTGATCAACTACGACGACTCCGACGGTTGGTACGACCACGTCGCGCCGACCATCCTCAACGGATCGAAGGATGCCTCGAACGACTCTGCGATCTGCACCACGTCGTCCGCCCCGGCGGCCGGCGGATATGCGGATCGGTGCGGGCCGAGCCAGCGACTGCCGTTCCTCGTGATCTCGCCGTTCTCCAAGCAGAACTACGTGGATCACACGAGCATCGAGCAGACGTCGATCACGAAGTTCATCGAGGACAACTGGTCGACCGGACGCATCGGCGACTCCTCGTTCGACGAGCGCGCCGGCTCACTGGCCGGGTTCTTCGACTTCAAGCACCCGCAGCAGCGCGCCGTCGTGCTCGCCGACGATGGGTCGGTCGCGAAGGTGATCCCGGTGCACGTCGGATCCGGAAACGGCAACGGGAACGGCGGTGGGAACGGCAACGGCCACGGCGAGGGGAACGGCAACGGCCACGGCGGTCACTCGTCTCCTGGTCAGGGGAGCGCGGATGCCGTCACGTGGCTCTTCGACCGGATCAGCTTGCTGCTGAAGCACCCGTTCTGAGCCCGCGCTCCGGGTCCGGTCGCCTCGATTGGACCCGGAGCGCGCTCCGGCCGCAATCATGGAAGACATGAAGACCATCACCCTCCCGAACACTTCCATCGAGGCCAGCAACGTCATCCTCGGCCTCATGCGCATCCGCGATCTCGACGACGAGCAGATCCGCACCCTCGTCGGCACCGCCCGCGACGCCGGCATCGACTTCTTCGATCACGCCGACATCTACGGCGGCGACCACGCGTGCGAGCGGCGCTTCGGCGACGCGGTGCGCTTCACCGGAGCCGAACGCGAGCAGGTGTACATCCAGTCGAAGGTGGGCATCCGGAACGGATTCTGGGACTTCTCGAAGGAGCACATCCTCGAATCGGTCGACGAGTCCCTCGCCGCTCTGCGCACTGATTACCTCGACGTTCTGCTCCTGCACCGCCCCGACACCCTCATGGAGCCGGACGAGATCGCGGATGCCTTCAGCACGCTCCACGACGCGGGCAAGGTGCGCCACTTCGGCGTCTCGAACCAGACTCCCGGCCAGACCGAGTTGTTGAAGCGCTCCGTGCGACAGCCGCTCGTCGTGAACCAGGTGCAGCTGAGCATCACGCACGCCAACCTCATCGCGCAGGGAATCGCCGCGAACATGAACGGTCTCGACCAGTCGGTCGACCGCGACAACGGCATCCTCGACTACGCCCGCCTGAACGGCATCACCCTGCAGGCGTGGTCGCCGTTCCAGAAGGGATTCTTCGACGGCGTCTTCCTCGGCGACCGCGAGAACTACGCGGAGCTGAACGACGCGATCGACGAGATCGCGGCATCCTATGGCGTGACGCCCACGGCCATCGCCGTCGCCTGGATCACCCGCCACCCGGCGAACATGCAGGTCGTGCTGGGCACGACGAACCCGCAGCGGGTGAAGGATGCCGCAGCCGGCTCCGACCTCCCGCTCACTCGCCCCGAGTGGTACCGCCTCTTCACCGCGGCCGGGCACACGCTCCCGTAGCGCACCGGCCCTTGCACCACCCCGCGTGCCCGCGTACTCTTGCCGACGGTTCGAATCGATTCGAGGTGTCACCCCTTCGGCTCAGGTCGCAGTTTCTGTCGCCTCGCCGAACTCATCGCGACGAAAACTGCGACCTGAACGGTGCAGACGATCGAACATCCCATCTCTCACCTAACGAGGAGCACCATGCGCATCACCGTGTGGAACGAGAACTTCCACGAGACGACGCAGCCGGACATCGCGGCGATCTATCCGAACGGGATCCACGGCGCGATCGCTGAGGGTCTGGCGGCGCGGCTGCCTGATGCGGGCATCCGCACCGCGACTCTGCAGCAGCCGCAGCACGGCCTCGACCCGGAGACCCTCGAGGCGACGGATGTGCTGCTGTGGTGGGGTCACATGAAGCACGACGACGTCGACGACGAGGTGGTCGAGCGGGTGAAGCAGCGGGTGCTGGCCGGCATGGGCCTGATCGTGCTGCACTCGGGGCACTTCTCGAAGATCTTCAAGGTTCTGATGGGAACGACGTGCTCCCTGAAGTGGCGCAACGAAGCCGAACGCGAGCTGGTGTGGACGGTGAACCCGTCTCATCCGATCGCCGAGGGCATCCCGTCGCCGCTGATCATCGGTGAGCAGGAGATGTACGGCGAGTACTTCGACGTGCCGACGCCGGATGAGCTGGTATTCGTGAGCTCGTTCTCCGGCGGCGAGGTGTTCCGGTCGGGAATCACGTATCGCCGCGGGCTGGGCAAGGTGTTCTACTTCAGCCCCGGGGACCAGGAGTATCCGGTGTTCTATCACGAGGATGTTCGAGACGTGCTGGCGAACGCGGTGCGCTGGGCGGTTCCGGCGCGCGGCGTCTCGCACGTGCCGGAGGTGGCGAACCCGCCGCGAGACTGGTTTGCCCAGCCCTCCGAAGGCGAGCAGGCGCCGGTGGGAGAGCAGGCGTCGGAGCGAGACGGGGAGCACGCGTGAGCACTCTGAAGGTCGGGGTCGTCGGCGCAGGATGGGCCGGTCAGCAGCACCTGAAGGGCTATGCCGCTCTGGAGGGCGTCGAGATCGCTGCGCTGGCCGCCATGGAGACCGAACAGGTCGAGCTGCTGCAGGCGGAGTACGGCATCCCGGCGACCTTCCAGCGCTGGGAAGACATGCTGGACGCGGTCGAGTTGGATGCGATCAGCATCGCGACGCCCACGTTCCTGCACGCTCCGGTGTCGATCGCGGCGCTGCAGCGTGGCATCCACGTGCTCACGGAGAAGCCGATCGCGGCGAACCTCGAGGACGCGCGGGCGATGGTCGAGGCGGCACGGGCATCCGGTCGGGTGCTGCAGGTGGTGTTCAACCACCGGCTGCGTGGAGACATCGCCGAGCTCGGCCGCATCATCGCCTCAGGGGAGCTCGGCACCCCGTATGTGGCGAAGGCCGGATGGTCGCGCCGCGCGGGCATCCCGGGTTCCGGTTGGTTCGCGAAGAAGGAGCTCTCCGGCGGCGGTCCGCTGCTCGACCTCGGCGTGCACGTGATCGACTACGCGCTGCACCTGCTCGGTGAACCGGAGGTGGCGACCGTGTCGGCATCCACCTACGACCAGCTCGGTACGAAGGCGATGGAGGGGTTCGATGTCGAAGACATCGCGATCGCGTTCGTGCGGTTGAAGAACGCCGTGACGCTCACGCTCGAGACCAGCTGGGACAGCTTCTCACGGCACGAGAACGTGTACTGGATGACCGTGTACGGCACCGAGGGCGGCGCCGAGCTGCGCGTGGTCGACTACGTCACCAGCGAGTTCACCGTGTTCCGCAACGAGGACGGCGTGGTCGCCGACTACGACGCGACCCCCGGTGACAACGGGGGACACGACCAGGTCGTCGCCGAGTTCGTCGCGGCCATCCGCGCCGGCGAGGCGGAGTGGGTGAAGCACGACGGATCCCTCGGCCTGCGCCGCGCCGAGCTCATCGACGCGTGCTACCGCTCCGCCGAGAGCGGCCATGAGGTGACGGTGGGGTAGCTCGCGGCGCCTGATCTCATCACGAGACTGCACGCCCGCCCCGAGACCGTGGTCATTACCCGCTGTTTCGGGGTGGGCGTGCAGTCTCGCGGAAACGGAGTCGCGCCGCCCCGCAGCTCCGGCTCTCGTTCTACGATGGTTCGGTGCTCGAACTATCTCAACGCGATGCGGATGCCCGTGCCGCGGTCAACGCGCTCACCCGTGCCTCGCGCGTGCTGGAGCGTTCGCTG
Source organism: Humibacter ginsengisoli (assembly GCF_054780095.1). Taxonomy (NCBI): domain Bacteria; kingdom Bacillati; phylum Actinomycetota; class Actinomycetes; order Micrococcales; family Microbacteriaceae; genus Humibacter; species Humibacter ginsengisoli. The sequence continues at coordinate 90,477 of NZ_BAAGWZ010000011.1, read as the reverse complement.
CCTGAGCTCAGCCTCGCCGACTTCAGGGTGCTCTCCGCCGTGGCGGAGGGTGAAGCACGGGCATCCCGATTGGCGCACCGGCTCGCGCTCGGCAAGCCTGCGATCAGCTCGACGGTGGATTCGCTCGTGCGCCGTGGACTGCTGAGCAAGCAGGCGCACGACGCCGACCAGCGCGCGACGGACCTCGTGCTGACGGCATCCGGCGAGGTCGCACGCTCTGCCGCGGAGCAAGCGCTGGTCGCAGTCGTGACACAGCTCGTCGACGACACCGATGATGCTGCGGCCACGCTGACCGCCCTCGCATCGCTCGAAACCGCGATCGAGCGCCGGCAGGCATCCATCGCCGCCGCGCGACACGCCGCGGCGGTAGGCGCTGCCGGGTCTGCGGACCTCGGCGCTGCGACCCGGGCTGCGTCGCCTGCGGCCGTCGGTGGAGCGACTCGACCCGTGTCGCAGCCGTCGGAACCCGACCGAACGCCCCGACCATCGGCGGGGGCGACCGTATGACCCAGACGAAGGCGCAGGACGGCACGCAGACCGACGCGGAGCATCCGGCATCCGCCCCGGAGGCATCCAAGCCGGGATGGCTGCGCCGGCTCGGCCACTACCTGTGGCGTCACCGGGTGAACGTGTCGATAGCGGTGGCGGCGGCCATCCTCGGTTCCGCGTGTCAGGTGGCCACTCCGCTCATCGCCAGGCAGATCGTGGACGGCGTCATCATCGACAAGTCCGCACCGCTGCTGCCCTGGCTCGCACTGCTCATCGGGCTGGCGGTCATCGCGTTCGGCTTCGCCTATCTGCGTCGGTACCGCGGCGGGCGCGTGGCGCTCGACGTGCAGAACGACCTGCGCAACGAGATGCACGACAAGCTGCAGGGCTTGGACGCCGCCACCCTCGACACCATGCCGACGGGCCAGCTCGTCGCCCGCGCGAACTCCGACTCCGCGCTGGTGCAGGGCCTGCTGAACTTCCTGCCGCTGGTCTCGGGCAACGTGCTCATGATGGTGCTCTCGCTCGTCGTGATGTTCGTGCTCTCACCGCTGCTCGCGATCATCAGCCTCGCCGTGCTGCCCGCACTGCTCATCGTCAGCTACCGGATGCGCCGCCGCGTCTTCCCCGCCACCTGGGACGGCCAGCAGAAGGAGGGGGACCTCGCCGAGATCGTCGATGAGGACGTCGGCGGTGTGCGCGTCGTCAAGGCGTTCGGGCAGGAACGACGCGAGCTGGAACGTCTCACCGGCACGGCGTCCGCGCTGTACGGATCCCAGATGCGTGCCGTGCGCATCCAGTCGCGGTACCAGCCGCTGCTCGAGGCGGTGCCCGTGCTCGGGCAGGTGGGCATCCTGGCGCTCGGCGGATGGCTCGCCCTCACCGGCAACATCACGCTCGGCACGTTCCTCGCGTTCTCCACCTACATCGCCCAGCTCATGGCGCCCGCGCGGCAGCTCGCGGGCATCCTCACCATCGGGCAGATGGCCCGCACCGGACTCGAGCGCATCTTCCAGCTGCTCGACCTGACGCCGGCCATTCAGGATGTTCCCGGCGCCGTCGACCTGCCCGCCCGCCCCGGAACCATCGAGTTCTCCGACGTCACCTTCGGCTACGAGTCCGAGACACCCGTGCTGCGCGACTTCTCGCTCACCGTGCGACCGGGGGAGCGGGTCGCGCTCGTCGGCGCGAGTGGAAGCGGAAAGTCCACGGTCGGGCGCCTGCTCGTGCGCTACTACGACCCGGACGCGGGTGGTGTGACGATCGGCGGCACGGATGTGCGCGACGTGCGCCTCGGATCGCTTCGGCAGTCGATCGGCATGGCCTTCGAAGACGCCTTCCTGTTCTCCGAGTCCGTGCACGACAACATCGCCTACGGCGCTCCGGATGCCACCGACGACGAGATCGAGACCGCCGCACGCGCTGCGCAGGCTCACGACTTCATCATGGATCTGCCCCGCGGATACGACACCGTGGTCGGCGAGCGGGGCTTGAGCCTTTCCGGTGGCCAGCGGCAGCGGATCGCCCTCGCGAGGGCGATCCTGCGCGACCCGGCCATTCTCGTGCTCGACGACGCCACCAGCGCCATCGACGCCCGCACCGAGCAGACCATCCACGACGCACTGCGCAGCGTGATGGAGGACCGCACGGTGCTGCTGGTCGCACACCGGCACTCCACGTTGCACCTGGCCGACCGCATCGTCGTTCTCGAGCACGGCCGCATCGTCGACCAGGGCACGCACGACGAGCTCATCGACCACAGCGACACGTACCGCGCCCTGTTCGGCGCGACGGATGCCGCCCGCCGCGGCGACATCGACGCGCTCGCGGGTGCGGAGCTCGACGTCGCCGCCGACTCTGACGGCGATGTCGACTCGGCGTCCGGCCACGACCGACCGTCAGGACGGCGGCCTCCCAGCTCCAGCGCGCCCGCGCGCCCATCGGGTGCGCCGCGCGCCACAGGCATCGGCATGGGCCTCGGCGGCGGAGGCGGCGGCATGCGGGGCATGGGGGCAGGCCTCGCGCCCACCCCCGAGCTGCTGGCGCGGGTCGCCGCGCTTCCGCCGGTGAAGGACTTCCCCGAGATCGACCTCGACCGCGAGTCTCGCCACGAGCGCGACTTCTCGCTGGGAAAGGTGCTGGGCGAGTTCCGCCGGCCGCTGCTGCTCGCGCTCGTGTTCGTCGTGATCGACGCGTTCATCGGTCTCCTCGGGCCGGCCGTGGTCAAGACGGGGATCGATGACGGCGTCACCAGAGGCGTCGCAGCCGTGCTGTTCGGGGCATCCGCTCTCTATCTCGTCATCACGATCGCCGACCTCTTCAACGGCATGGCCGAGTCGTTCGTCACCGGACGCGCGGCGCAGCGCATCATGCTGTCGCTGCGCATCCGCGTGTTCGCACAGCTGCAGCGGCTCTCGCTCGACTACTACGAGCGCGAGATGGCCGGCCGCATCATGACGCGCATGACGACCGACATCGACCAGTTCGAGTCGCTGCTGCAGAATGGTCTGCTCGGCGCCTTGGTCGCGTTCGTCACGTTCGTCGGCGTCGGGGTCGCGCTCGTCATCGTGGATGCCCCGCTCGGCCTGGCCGTGCTCACCGTCGTGATTCCGCTGGCCATCGCCACGATGTGGTTCCGGCGGCGCTCGTCGCGGCTCTACGACCTCTCCCGGGAGCGCATCGCCATCGTCAACGCGGCGTTCCAGGAGAGCCTCTCGGGGGTGCGCGAGTCGCAGGCGTTCACGCACGAGGAGGCGACCATGCGCCGCTTCCACGGGCACGGCAGCGCCTACCTGCGCTCCCGGGTCGCCGCGCAGCGGCTGGTCGCGATCTACTTCCCGTTCGTGCAGTTCCTCTCAGCCATCGCCGACGCCATCGTGCTCGGCCTCGGCGCCGCGCTCATCGCGCAGGGCAACCTCACGGCCGGAGCCCTCATCGCGTTCCTGCTCTACATCGACATGTTCTTCTCGCCGATCCAGCAGCTCTCGCAGGTGTTCGACGCCTGGCAGCAGACCCGCGTCTCGGTGTCGCGCATCTCCGGTCTCATGAAGCTTGAAACGCTGACGCCGCAGCCGGAGCATCCGGTCGAGGTTCGGCACCTGACCGGCGACGTCGCGCTCGACGACGTCCACTTCGCCTACCCGACGGGTGCGGTATCGGCCGAGCTGCGCGGACCTCGGGATGCCCACGACCCGCTCTCCCGCGACGCGGCCGTTCGACGACCGCAGGAGGCGCTGGCCGGAATCGGTCTCGGTATCCGTGCGGGCGAGACGGTCGCGCTCGTCGGCGAAACCGGGGCAGGAAAGTCGACGGTGATGAAACTGCTCGCCCGGTTCTACGACCCTGACCGCGGCGCCGTTCTGGCAGACGACATCGACCTGCGCAGGCTCGGCCTGGGCGACTACCGGCGCCACCTCGGCTACGTGCCGCAGGAATCCTTCCTGTTCACCGGAACCGTTGCCGAGAACATCGCCTACGGTCGACCGGATGCCCCGGCCACCGACATCGAGGACGCCGCACGGGCCGTCGGCGCCCACGACATGATCGAGTCGCTGCCGTTCGGGTACGACACGATGATCGCCGAACGCGGCAAGTCGCTCTCCGCCGGGCAGCGGCAGCTGATCGCCCTCGCCCGTGCCGAGCTCGTGGATCCTGCGATCCTGCTGCTCGACGAGGCGACCAGCAACCTCGATCTCGCCACCGAGGCGCGGGTGACGGATGCCATGCATCGCCTCGCCCGCGACCGCACCACGGTGCTCATCGCCCATCGTCTGCAGACAGCGATGGGCGCTCACCGCATCGTCATGCTCGACCACGGCCGCGTCATCGAGGTCGGCTCGCACGACGAACTCCTCGAGCGCGACGGCGCCTACGCCGCGATGTGGCGTGCCTTCGAGCTCGCGACCACGTGATCGACGCGGTCGCGGCGGCAGCTCAGCGAGGCTGTGTCGCGGCACGCCCCGGCACGGTCTGCTCGGGCGTCACGATGCGGGTCTGCAGCCGGCGGACGGCATCCAGGTAGTCGCCGGTCCACACGATGCGCACGGCGGTGGGGGTGCTTCTCCCCGACTCGTCGCCCAGGTCGAGCCGCACCGAGTCGATCAGATCGGACGTGAGAACGGGATTGCGTTCCGGAGCCGCCGGAAGCTCGTCCCGGCGCAGGAGGCGGCCCCCCAGCTGCCTGCACCACTCGCTCAGCACCGCGGCCGACGTCTCCAGCGCGCGCCTGGCCCGTGCACGGTCGCCCTGCGCCGTGCCGTCCTCATCGCTCCACATGTCGACGATCGCGTCGCACACCAGGCGAATAGCGGCAACCCCCGCGACGGCGGCGGATGCCTCGGCGAGCGGCACTCGACGCGTGGAGCGTTCGGTGAGATACGTCCGGAAGGTGTCGTCCAGCCTGCGTGACGCGGCGGCCGTGCGTCTTGCCTCCGTCGCCGGGAGTGGATGCCTGGTCACGCTCGCATCGCACCGGTCGACTCCGAACGCCACTGCGGCGAACAGGTAGTCGGCGAGGGCCGAGTACGCCTCGGCCAAGGCGACGCGCAGCGACGCTGCAGCACCACGCGGCCAGAACAGCAGGCCGAGGAGCAGGCTGACCAGGAATCCGAGAACGACGTCTTCGATGCGGTAGAGACCGATGGTCCAGCCGGTCGGCTCGATGATGTTGAACAGCAGCACGAGCGTGAGGGTGAAGGCGGCCTGTCCTGCGGCGAACGAGATCACTGTCGGTGCAACCCCGGCGATGAGCATCGAGAGGGGGAGCACGATCCACAGCGCGACCGGATTCGTGCCCAGCAAAGCCAGCAGCGCGCCGCCGATCGCCACTCCGGCCGCCGTCCCGACCACTCCGCGCAGGGCGTTCTGCCCGGTGCTCAGCGCGTTCGACCGCAGCACTGACATCGTGCCGAGCACGACCCAGAACGAATGCTGCACCCCGGTCAGATCCGCCAGCAGCACGGCGACCCCGAGTGCGGCTGCTCCGCGGATGCTGTTGTGCAACCACACCGAATGCCACTCGAATTGCGCGCGTGCCCGCTCGATCCCGGCGCTGAAAGATCCGATCAGGTCGCCCGGCTGCCGCCCGAGGGCTTTGTCCCACCAGCTGCGACGCTCGGCAGCAGCTGTCAGCGCGATGTTCTGTCCGACCTGGGAGACCGCATAACCCAGCTCCTGAGCACGGAACCCGGGGTCGAGCGCTGAGACGAAGGCGTCGGCGTTGTCCGCGTCTCCCGTCCCATGGCTCACCCGTTCGGGCAGCCCGGTGAGTGCACGCTCGGCGACGGCGCTGCGTGCGTCAGCGAGCCAGGTGAGCGCTTCCTCCAACTCGTCGCCGGGTGCGCCGTTGCCCAGCAGGATGTCCGCACCGCGCTCGAGCACGTCGGCTGCGGCGATCTTCACCTGGCACACGTCCCGGTAGACGCCATCTGCGCCGGTGAAGGTGAGGCGCGGCACGAACGCGGACTGCGCGACGACCGTCTGCAGCCAGTCGAGCTCGTCGACGAGCCGCACGACGGTGCGCGCAGGGGTGTTCAATCCTGTCGGACGATACGGGGTGGCGAGAAAGAGTGCCCGCAAAGCCTCGACCGCGGCATCCGCTCGCGTGGCCGCATGGTCGCGCGCTTCACCCGCGGCATCGCTTCGCCCGCTCAGCACGAACTCGGCGTCCGCACGCAGCCGGGAGGCCAGGGCCCTGCACGCATCCGCCGCACTGGTGCGCAGCGGCATCCGCGTGGGTGCGGGCCAGAGCAGTGCGATGGCAGCCAGGCCCACCAACGACGCCGTCCCCCAGCCGGCCAGACGCGGCAGCAGGGTGTCGATGCCGCCGGGCAGCGAGACGGGCAGGATGAACGTCAGCAGAAGTGCCGTGCTGGCCGACGCGAGAACATCGCTCACCGTTCCGACGAAGAGCACGACGAACGCGACGACCGCCATCGACAGCGCTCCGAGCCACACCGGAACCGCCAGAAGCGTGCCGAGGCACACGAACACGGCGCCGGCGATCGCAAGAGCGAGTTGCGCCTGGAGGCGCTCCCTGATCGTGCCGCCGAAGCCGACGAAGAGCAGCATCGCGAGCGAGCCGAAGGCGCAGAACAGCGCGAAGTCCGGGTTGTGCACCACGTAGAAGCCGAAGGCGAACAGGGCGGGCATCACAACGGCGGCACGTCCCGCTCTTCGCAGAGCGCCGAGGTCGGGATCGTGGCGCTTGAACCACGCCCATGAGGTGCTCAACACGGCGCCCTCAGACCTTGGCGTCCTGACGGGGAATGAGGATCTGCTTGACGATCAGCAGGATGCTCGCCGTCACCGGAATCGCCACCAGCGCTCCGAGCAGCCCGAGCAGAGTGCCGCCGACCAGCGCGCCGATCACGACGAGCGAGCCGGGGACGGCGATCGCGCGGTTCATGACGCGCGGCGTGAGAACGTATGCCTCGATCTGCATGTACACGAGGTAGATGATCGCGAACACCAGCGCGCCGAGTGGGCTGCTGAACAGTGCGATCACGGTGCCGGCCATCCAGAACAGCACCGATCCGACGAGCGGGATGAGCGTGATGCAGAAAGCCGCCACGGCCATCAGCAGCGGGAACGGCAGCCCGAGGAAGAGGTAGATGAAGAACGCGATGACCGCATTGCAGAACGCGAGCACGACCATCCCGCCGAGATAGCCGCCGATGCCTGAAGAGATCTGCTCCATCATCGATGACACCGTTCGCCGGTTGCGTGCGGGCGCGAGGCGCACGAAGGCAGCCTTCATGGCCGGCAGTGTCGCCAGGAAGTACAGGCTGAGCACCAGCACGATGATGACACCGGAGATCACCGACCCGATCGTGAAGCCCACCTTCACGACGCCGCCTCCGATGGCTGCGATGTTGGCCGGATCGGCGAGGAAGCTCTTGATCTGGTCGGTGATGTTCGACACCTGGTCGCCGAAGTTCGACTGCAGCCAGCTGTAGAAATCCGAGTGCTGGAACGCGGTGATCGTCTTCGGGATGTTGCTCACGAACTGGCTGATCTGGCGCACCATCGTGGGAACGATGAGCCACAGCACACCGACGAGGATGAGCGCGAACGCCGTGTACACGATCACGATGCCCCACGCCCGCTTCACCTTGTGCCGTTCCAGGGTGCGCACGATCGGGTCGAGCCCGAGCGCCGCGAACAGGGCGAACACGATGTAGATGATGATCGTCGACAGGTTCGAGAACGCCACGCCCACGACGAACGCGGCGAGGCCGCCGATCGTCAGCGAGAAGCCCACGACGAACGGATGATTGAGGTTGGCCCAGAAGGTGCGCGACGGCACCGCTTCGTGGGCGCGCACGGCGGCAGCATCCGCCGACTCGAAGTCTTCCAGCTCGGAAGCGGCGGCCGCGGAGCTCGCGTCGAGGTCGGCGGCTGCTGGACCGGCGGGGTCGGACGTCTCCGTCATGGCCACACTCTACGGGCGGCCGGCGCGAGCGTCGTGGACTTCCGGTCATTGGGGCGGTGCTCCGACGTAAAGGTCTAACATCCGACCATTGACAGAAGCGGTCGGCCAGCGCAAGAATCGCGATCGACGCGTCGACGACGACGCGCCCCCCGACCCGATTGGCAGTGACACCGTCATGACCGAAGACACACTGGCTGGGCAGGAACCTGGCGACTCAGACGCGCACGTCGACGACGTGCTGGATGCCGACGCGGCGGCGCTGGCGAAGCTCGGCTACAAGCAAGAACTGCACCGCGGCATGTCCGGCTTCTCGAACTTCGCGGTCTCGTTCTCGATCATCTCCATCCTCGCCGGATGCATCACCTCGTACGCCATCGCGCTGAACTCCGGCGGCCCGGCCGCCATCAACATCGGATGGCCCGTCGTCGGCGTGTTCGTGCTGCTCGTGGCGCTCGCCATGGCCGAGGTGTGCTCCAGGTATCCGACCGCCGGCGGCCTGTACTTCTGGGCAGGACGCCTCGCCAAGAAGAACAAGCGGCAGTGGGCGTGGTTCGTCGGCTGGTTCAACTTCCTCGGCGAGATCGCGGTCACCGCGGCCATCGACTTCGGAGCAGCGACCACCATGAACGCGTTCGCGGCGCTGGTGTGGGGTATCACCCCGACCGCGCTCGGCACGTTCCTCACGTTCGTGGTGCTGATCGTCATCCATGGGCTGCTCAACACGTTCGGGGTCAAGCTGGTCAGCATCCTCTCCAACGTTTCCGCCTGGTGGCACATCGTCGGCGTGCTCATCATCGTCGGCGTGCTGTGGATTCTGCCCACGCATCACCAGAGCTTCACCTGGACGATGACCGCTTGGCACAACGCGACCGGATTCTCGTTCGCCCCGTACGTGTTCCTGATGGGCCTGCTCATGGCGCAGTACACGTACACCGGATACGACGCCTCGGCTCACGTGGCGGAGGAGACGAAGGGCGCGGCCCGGTCGGCGCCGCGGGGCATCGTGATGAGCGTCGTGATCTCGATCATCGGCGGCTGGATCCTGCTCTACTCCATCACCGCGGCCATCCAGAACGGTACGAACGCCGGACTCGACAAGCTGGCGGCGTCGAGCACGGGGCTGCCGCCGGCGCAGATCTTCCTCGACTCGCTGAACAACCCGACGATGGCCAAGTTCCTGCTCTTCATCGTGTGCGGTGCGCAGTTCTTCTGCGGCATGGCATCCGTCACCGCGAACTCGCGCATGAGCTACGCGTTCTCGCGCGACAACGCCATCCCCGGATCGCGCTGGTGGTCGAAGGTGAACCCGCGCAGCGGAACGCCGACGAACTCGGTCTGGCTGTGCGTGTGCCTTTCGGTGATCCTCACCGTGCCCGCGCTGTTCAACAACACGGCGTACCTCGCGGTCACGTCGATAGCCGTGATCGGGCTGTACATCGCCTACGTGACACCGGTGCTTCTGAGACGGCTGAACAAGGAGTTCGTGCCGGGTCCGTGGCACCTGGGCAGATGGAGCCCGTTGGTGGGCTGGATCGCGGTCTGCTGGGTCATCCTGATCTGCATCCTGTTCGTGCTTCCGCCTGTCACGCCGATCACCGTCGACACGTTCAACTACGCGCCGATCGCCGTCGTCGTGGTCGCCGTGCTCGCGGTAGCGCTCTGGTACGGCCGCGGACGCCGCCACTTCATGACCCGGGAGGAATCCGAGCATCTGACCCTCGCCGCAGACAGACTTCTGGAGGAATGACCGACGGAAGGGATGGCTCAGGATCCATGACGATGACACAGACCCCTCTCGTCGACGCGGTGCTGCAGCCGGTGCGCGACCACATGGCCTTCGAGTCGTGCGTCGAGCAGCTCGGCTCAGCGATCCAGCTCGGTGTGTTCCGGCCCGGCGACAAGCTGCCGACGGAACGCGAGCTCGCCGTCCGCATGAACGTCTCCCGCTCCACGGTGCGCGAGGCGATCAGCGCGCTGCGCGCGGCCGGCATGGTCACGACGACGAGAGGCAGGGGCGGGGGATCGGTGGTCGGGCAAGCGGGGGCGGCCCGGCCCCGGACGGATACGGGGGTTTCCGTCTCTCCGTCCCGCGCCGAGCTCGACGATCTTCTCGTCTTCCGACGGGTCGTCGAGCCCGGCGCCTGTCAAACGGCGGCGTCCGCGAGCATCGGCGACGAGCAGCGGCAGCTTCTGCTCGCGGCGCTCGCGGACTTCGACACGAGCCGTGCTCCTGAACTGTACCGGCAGGCGGACGCGCGACTGCATCTCGCGATCGCGTCGGCATGCGGATCGCCCAAGCTGTCCAAGGCGGTCGGCTGGGCGCAGACGAGGGTGCACGAGTACTTGTCGGAGATCCCGTTCCTGCAGGCCAACATCGTGAGCTCAGACGAGCAGCACGCCCGCATCGTGCACGCCATCGTCGACGGCGACGCCGATATCGCAAGAACCACCATGGAGAAACACTGCGACGCCACCGCGGCGCTGCTGAAAGGACTTCACCCGTGACCACGCTGACAGACGGTGCCGCGAGCGTCGGCACGAGTGCCGCGCTGAGGCATCCGCGCAACGAACGGATGCTCACGCTCGACACGCTGCGCGAGGCGATCGACGCCGGCGATATCGACACCGTCATCCTCGGATTCACCGACATGCAGGGCAGGCTGCAGGGCAAGCTGTTGCACGGCCGGTTCTTTCTCGACACCGTCGTCGAGCACGGCACGGAGGGATGCAACTATCTGCTCGCCGTCGACGTCGACATGAACACGGTGGACGGCTACGCCGTGTCGTCGTGGGAGCAGGGATATGGCGACATGGTGTTCGTCCCCGACTGGGGAACGATCCGCCGCATGCCTCACCTGGAGAAGACCGCGCTCGTGCAGTGCGACCTGACGTGGATGGATGGCGAGGATGCCCGCGTGTCACCGCGTTCCATCCTCAAGCGTCAGGTGGCGCGTGCGGCCGAACACGGCTGGAGGGCCCTTGCCGGCACCGAGCTGGAGTTCGTCGTCTACGAGAACAGCTATGAGGACGCGTTCGACCGCGGCTACCGCGGCCTGACGCCGGCGAACCAGTACAACGTGGACTACTCGCTGCTCGGATCCAGCCGGGTGGAGCCGCTGCTGCGGAGCATCCGCAACGCCATGTACGAGGCCGGCCTCAACCCCGAGTCGGCGAAGGGCGAGTGCAATCTCGGCCAGCACGAGATCGCGTTCCTCTACGACGAGGTGGTGGCCACGGCCGACAACCACTCGGTGTACAAGCTGGCCGCCAAGCAGATCGCAGCGCAGGCCGGCAAGTCCATCACGTTCATGGCCAAGCCGAACGAGCGCGAGGGCAACTCATGTCATCTGCACCTGTCGCTGCGTGGGCTGGACGGCGACCTCGTGTTCTGGGACGCGTCCGCCGATGAGGGACGAGGCGGCCGCACTCCGCTCTACGACCACTTCATCGCTGGCGTGCTCGCGACGATGCGGGAGTTCACGCTGTTCTACGCGCCGAACATCAACTCGTACAAACGGTTCGCGGAGGGCTCGTTCGCCCCCACGGCGGTTGCCTGGGGACTCGACAACCGCACCTGCGCGCTGCGACTCGTCGGCCGCGGCTCGGGCGCCCGCGTCGAGAACCGCCTGCCCGGCGGAGATGTGAACCCGTACCTCGCGCTGGCAGCCATGCTCGCCGGCGGCCTGTACGGCATCGAGCACGAGCTGGAGCTGGAACCGGAGACGACGGGCAACGCCTACACGACGGATGCCCCGCACGTGCCGGGCACGCTGCGCGACGCTCGTGAGGCTCTTGCCGGATCGCGCATCGCCCGCGAGGCGCTCGGTGACGACGTCGTCGACCATTACCTGCACTACGCCGACGTGGAGTTGGCCGCGTTCGACGCGGCCGTCACCGATTGGGAGCTGCGCCGCGGCTTCGAGAGACTCTGACCGATGACCCTGACCGACATGCACCATGAAGCGCCGGCATCCGGACTGCCGTCCTCGCCGTATTCGGGCGGCGACAGCACGACCCTGATCGACCCGTCGAACGGACGGCCGTTCCTCGAGCTGTCGCTTGCCGGGATCGACGAGACGGATGCCGCCATCCGGCGCGCCCACGGCGCGTTCGCCTCCTGGCGCCGCGTCGCTCCGGGCGAGAGGGCCCGTCTGCTGCGCGCGTTCGCCGCGACGGTCGACGCCCACCTCGAGGAGCTGGCGGCGCTGGAGGTGCTGAACTCCGGGCACACGATCGGCAACGCGCGCTGGGAGGCCGGCAACGTGCGCGACGTGCTGAACTACTACTCCGCAGCGCCGGAGCGGCACTTCGGACGGCAGATCCCGGTCGACGGCGGCCTGGACGTCACGTTCCACGAGCCACTGGGCGTCGTCGGGATCATCGTGCCGTGGAACTTCCCGATGCCGATCGCCGGATGGGGCTTCGCACCCGCGCTCGCCGCGGGAAACACGGTGGTGCTCAAGCCCGCGGAACTGACACCGCTCACGGCGATGCGGCTCGGCGAGCTGGCACTGGAGGCGGGCATCCCGGAGGGCGTGTTCACCGTGCTGCCCGGTCGAGGATCCGTGGTCGGCGAGCGCTTCGTCACGCATCCGCTCGTGCGCAAGGTGTGCTTCACCGGGTCGACCGAGGTGGGCAAGCGCATCATGCGCGGCTGCGCCGACCAGGTGAAGCGCGTCACGCTGGAGCTCGGCGGCAAGAGCGCCAACATCGTGTTCGTCGATGCCGACCTCGAACAGGCCGCTGCGGCCGCACCGGGCGGCGTGTTCGACAACGCGGGGCAGGACTGCTGCGCGCGCTCGCGCATCCTGGTCGAGCGCAGTGCCTACGACCGGTTCATGGAGCTGCTCGAGCCCGCAGTACGTGGCTTCCGGGTGGTCGATCCGGCCCAGGATGACGCGCAGATGGGTCCGCTCATCTCGTCCGGTCAGCTGCAGACCGTGCGCGGGTACCTGGATGCGGCCGACGTCGCCTTCACAGGATCGGCGCCGGCCGGCACGGAGGGATTCTGGTGCCCGCCGACCGTGGTCATCCCGCGCGGGGCATCCGATCCCGTCTGGCGCGAGGAGGTGTTCGGCCCGGTTGTGGCCGTCGTGCCGTTCGACGACGAAGCGGATGCGATCGACAAGGCGAACGACAGCGACTTCGGCCTGAGCGGCTCCATCTTCACGCGCGACGTCGGCCGTGCCCTGCGCGTTGCACGCGGGGTGGAGAGCGGCAACCTCTCGGTGAACTCGCACTCGTCCGTCCGGTACTGGACGCCGTTCGGCGGCTTCAAGCAGTCCGGCCTCGGCCGCGAGCTCGGACCGGACGCGCCGGATGCGTTCAGCGACGTGAAGAACGTGTTCATCGCGACGTGAGCTCACCGAACTCGACCAGACACAGCAGCAAAGGAATAACCGGATGACAGGCAAACTCGACGGCAAGGTGGGCGTGATCACCGGCGGATGCTCCGGCATCGGCCTCGCGACCGCCCGCAAGTTCCACGCGGAGGGGGCGACGGTCGTGATCGGCGACCTCGATGAGCGCGGAACGGGCATCGCCTCCGAGCTGGACGGCTCGTTCGTGCGCGCCGACGTGACGAACGCGGACGACGTGAACGCGCTGTTCGCGCACGCCAGGGAGCGCTACGGGCGCATCGACGTCGCCTTCAACAACGCGGGCATCTCGCCCGCCGACGACGACTCCATCCTGAAGACCGGCATCGAGGCCTGGGACCGGGTGCAGCGGGTCAACCTCACGAGCGTCTATCTGTGCTGCAAGGCAGTGCTGCCCTACATGCTCGAGCAGGGCGGCGGGTCGATCATCAATACGGCATCCTTCGTGGCGGTCATGGGTGCGGCGACCTCGCAGATCTCGTACACGGCGTCGAAGGGCGGCGTGCTCGCCATGACGCGCGAGCTCGGCGTGCAGTTCGCGGGCAAGGGCATCCGGGTCAACGCGCTCTGCCCTGGGCCCGTGAACACGCCGCTGCTGCAGGAGTTGTTCGCGAAGGACCCGGAGCGGGCCGCGCGGCGCCTCGTGCACATCCCGATGGGCCGGTTCGCCGAGCCGGAGGAGATCGCGAACGCCGTGGCGTTCCTTGCCAGCGATGAGTCGAGCTTCATCACCGCCACCGAGTTCCTCGTCGACGGCGGCCTGAGCCACGCCTACGTGACGCCGCTGGAGAGCGACTTCGAGTGAGCGGGGCGGCGCGGATGCCCGTGATCGGCATCACCACGTACCATCGCCCGGCGACGTGGGGAACGTGGAGCGACGTGGAGTGCGACCTGCTCCCCGCGGCATACGCGCGGTCGGTGACCGGTGCCGGCGGTGTGCCGCTGCTGATTCCGCTGCTCGCCACACAGGATGCCGCAGACGCGACGATCGCTGCCCTCGACGGTCTGATCATCGCCGGTGGGGAGGACATGAACCCGGCGGCGTACGGCGCCGAACCGGATCCGCACGTGACGGGCTGGGTGGACGCTCGCGACACCAGCGAACTGCTGCTGCTCGACGCCGCAGACCGGATCGGCCTGCCCGTGCTCGGCATCTGCCGAGGCATGCAGGTGATGGCCGTGCACGCGGGCGGCTCGCTGATCCAGCACCTTCCGGATGCCATCGGGCACGCCCGTCACGCCGCCACAGACGGCACGTACGCCGACACCGAGGTGCACGTGGATGCCTCCTGCCGGCTCGCCGCTCTGCTCCCCGGCCGCTTCAGCGTGGCCAGCCATCACCACCAGGCCGTGGCGCAGCATCCGGGATTCGTCGCGGCAGCACGCGACGACGACGGTGTGCTCCAGGCGATGGAGGCGGCGGGGGAGAGGTTCGCGGTGGCTGTTCAGTGGCATCCAGAGCAGCAGGACGACCGCGGGCTTTTCGCCGGCCTGGTGGCTGCTGCGGGCCGTTACCGCACTCGGTGAGCGCAGCGCCTCGCACTACCCGAGACGGTCGAGTTCCTCCTGGGTCAGCTCCACATCTGCCGCCGTGACCGAGTCGAGGATGCTCTCCGGCCGCGACGACCCGGGGATCGGGATCACCCTGGGCCCTTTGGCGAGTTCCCACGCGAGCGTGATGACCTGCGGGCTGACGCCACGAGCATCCGCGACGTCTTGGAACGCCTCGAATCCTTCGCCTGCACCGTTGCGTCCGATGCCGCCCAACGGACTCCACGGCAGGAACGCGATCCCGAGCTCCATGCAGTAGTCGAGTTCTGGCTGACTCGAGCGGTACCTCGGCGAGTACTGATTCTGTACCGAGACCAGGCGGCCCTCGAGCACGTCCTGGGCGATGTCGATCTGCTCCACGGTCGCGTTCGAGATGCCGGCCATCTCGATGACACCGTCGTCGAGGAGGTCGCGCAGAGCGGTCACCGACTCCGCGTAGGGAACGGCGGGGTCGGGACGGTGGAACTGGTACAGGCCGATTCGCTCGACGCCGAGGCGACGGCGTGAATCCTCGGCGGCACCACGGATGTAGTCAGGGTTTCCGTTGACCGTCCAACTGCCGTCGCCCGGGCGCAGGTGCCCGCCCTTGGTGGCAACCAGTACACCGGATGCGTCGCCGTCGTACTCGCGCAGCGCCTTGGCGATGAGCGCCTCGTTGTGACCCACTTCGTCGGCGTGGATGTGGTACGCGTTCGCCGTGTCGATCAGCGTGACGCCGGCGTCGAGAGCGGCGTGGATCGCGGAGATCGATCGCTTCTCGTCGGGGCGCCCCTCGATCGACATCGGCATACCGCCGAGTCCGATGGCGCTGACGGTGCGATTTCCGATGGGACGTTGCTGCATGGTGGCTACGTTACCGGCGCGGCACCGTCGACGCCGGTGCGCAGCTTCTCGCACAGCGCCTCGAGCTGCTCGAGCTCCTCTGGCGAGAGCGCACTGCCGACGTGCTCGATGATCGACCGGCCGTGTTGCACCGCGCAGTGCCGGTACAGGTCGTAGCCGGCATCCGACAGGCGGACGATCGCACCGCGGCCGTCATCCGGTTCGGGGCACTTCGAGAGCAGTCCCCGCTCGATCAGACGGTCGACGAGCCGGCTGACGCTGGGCTGGGTGAGCAGCACCTGCGTGCGCAGATCGCGCATGCGGATGCTGCGGTTCTCCTGCTTCGAGATGGTGTGCAGCACGTCGTACTCGGTGAGGCTGAGGTCTGCGTCGCGCGGGAACTCCGCCGTGAGCGCGCGCAGCACTGTCACCTGAGCGCGGAACAACGACTCCCACGCACTGATCGCGGACTTCTTGGCCACGTGTCGCCTCCTCGCACCTCGACGACCTCGCGTTCCAGAGTACGGCGGACCACTGACGAGAGCACGGCGCCGGGTCAAGGTGCAGCCCTGAATCGGCGGCCCGGTTAATCTGGACCCATGGAAGACCGTCACCCCACCTACCCCGCCCGCACCGGCGCATCCGGAGCCTGGGTCTGGATCGCCTTCGGCCTGGCGGTGCTCGGTGCCGCCGGTTTCGTCGTCACGCTCGTGACGAACGGCCACTACGGCAGCTGATCGGAACGCCGGTTACAGACAGGACGCCGGCTTCAGACAGGACGCCGGCTTCAGACAGGACGCCGGCTTCAGACAGAACGAGGGCCGGTCGTAGAGGCTTACGACCGGCCCTCTCCCTTGCACCAAGAGTGTCCTGCAATCACATTCCACACCGACCGCCACAGCAAACAGCCGGTGCTCTTCAACTATATAACGAACAGGTAACGGGGCGCTAGTTATCGGAACGTTATTTTTCTTGTGAACTTGTGATGAGTTCGCAAAAGGGTCGCAAAAGGCCCGTCAGACGAGCGTGACGCGCTGAATCTCCGTTCGCGCGATCGCACGGTCGCGCACGTCGGAAGCCGCGGTGCGCCGCGGGTCGCGCATGTAGGAATCCAGGCCGGCATCTTCGGTGAACTCGATGATCTGCGTCTCGAACGGATGCCCGTCAGTCGACGCGACGTCGCCGCCTTCCGCCTCCGCGCCGTCGCCGGCACGAACGCGGGCCACGACCCGCCCGCTGTGCTCGGGCAGCAGCGCCAGAACCGAGTCCTCGTACTCGACGAGGGCATCCGCCTGCCCGGGATTCGGCCACAACGTCACGCACAGCACCACACTCATGCGATGAACCTATCGGAGCGCAGCCGGATGTCGTCATCCCTGTGTCGTTCCTCAATCGCGGCCCCGGCTTGACACAATTCACCACGCGATGAATTATGGCCTCATCGGGCAACGAGGAGGACACCATGCGCGCGATCGTGCTCAAGGAGTTCCAGGAGCTGCGTCGAGATCGGCGCACACTCGCGCTCCTCATCGTGATGCCGCTGCTGCTTCTCGTGATCTTCGGGTACGCGGCGAACTTCACCGTCGATCACCTCTCGGTGGCCGTGTACGGCAGCGAGGCGAAGACGGTCACGAAGCTCATCGACGACAACTCGCAGCTGAAGGACCACCTCGATGTGGTGACGACAGACTCGAACGGCACGAAATCGGATGCCCGTGAGGAGCTGCGCAACGACCGAGCGGATGTCGCGATCTATGGGGTGCAGGCATCCGGGGCGCCCGCTCCGGGCGGCGTGAATGCCCACATCTACATCGACGGTTCCAACCTGTTCGCCGCGCAGTCTGCGAAGACGATCTTCGCCCAGGTGCAGCAGCAGCTCACGCAGAGTCAGCAGCCGTTGCACCTGACGGTCACCACTCTGTTCAACCCCGACCTCAAGACGTCGTGGGTGATGATCCCGGCGATCATCGGGCTCATCCTCACGTTCATCGGCACGATCATCACCTCGATCGGACTGGTGCGAGAACGCGAGGCGGGAACGCTCGAACAGCTCGCCGTCATGCCGCTGCGTGCGGGTGCCGTCGTGCTCGGCAAGATCACGCCGTACTTCCTGCTGGCGTGCTTCGACATGGCTCTGATCACCGTGCTCGGCCTGCTGCTCTTCGGGGTTCCGTTCAACGGGAACCCGCTGATCTTCATCGTCGGCGCGGCGCTGTTCCTCTTCGTCGTGCTGGGGCTCGGCGTGCTGATCTCCTCGGTTTCGCGCACGACGGGCCAGGCGATCCAGCTCGCGTTCATGGTGCTGCTGCCGCAGATTCTGCTCTCCGGCATGATCTTCCCGCTGTCGGCGATGGCGGCCGGCGTGCGCTGGATCGGCTACTTCCTCCCGCTCACCTGGTTCACGATGATCTCGCAAGGGGTCATGATCCGCGGCGCGAGCTGGGATTCGCTCTGGTTCCCGCTCGTCATCCTCGCCGTCATGGCCGTCGTCATCTTCGGGCTCGCGGTGGTGCGCCTGAGCCGCAGCATCTCCCCGGTCAAGCAGCGCAGCCATCCCGAGCATGCGGATGCCGCACAGCGGCCCGCCACCGAGGTCGCCTGATGCCCGCCGACGGCTCGTTCGGAGTCACCGGCCTCACCGTGCGGTTCGGTCACGTCACTGCGCTCGACGAGGTGTCGCTTCGAGCGCTTCCCGGCGAGGTCACCGCGATCGTCGGTGGTGACGGCGCGGGCAAGTCCACGCTGCTGCGGGTGCTGGCGGATCGCGTGCGTGCGGATGCCGGCAGCATTCGCACCGTTGACCGCACGCGCTTCGGATACCAGCCGGCGACCTCCGGCGTGTGGCCGACACTGACCGTGGAGGAGAACCTCGAGTTCGTCGGCAGGTCGCACCGGATGCCTGCCGCGAGCATCCGGAGCCGCTCTGACGAGCTTCTGGAACGCGCCGGTCTCGCCGAGGCCCGGCATCGGCCGGGGCACGCACTCTCCGGCGGCATGCGGCAGAAGCTCGGCTTCGTGCTGGCGATCCTGCACGAGCCCGAGCTGGTGCTCCTCGACGAACCGAGCACCGGCGTCGACCCGGTCAGCCGAGTGGAACTGTGGCGCCTGATCAGCGCTACCGCGCGCAGCACCACCGCTGACGGCCGCCCGACCACCGTCGTCATGGCGACGACGTATCTCGACGAGGCGCAGCGGGCGGCGTCTGTGCTCGCCCTGGACGCCGGACGGATGCTGGCCTCCGGAACCCCGGACGAGATCATCGCGGCGGTCCCCGGCACGGTCGCTCGACTCGACGGCACAGGTGTCGTGTCCGCCGCGCTCGCGGACCGCGTCTGGCGTCGTGGTACCGGGCGTCATGTGTGGATTCCGCCACGAGGGGGTGTGCAAAATGCGCAAATTGCGCATTTTGCGCACCCGCTCGCGGAGACGGATGCCACGGTCACGCCGATCCCATCCCCCGACTTCGAGGACGCCCTGATCGCCCTGACCCTCGCGTCCACCCCGCGCGCTGCATCGGCTCCCTCGCCATCACGACGGAAGTCGGACCTGGCCGCCCCTCCAAGCTCCAGCGAGCCAGCGGCATCCGCGCGTCACATCACGAAGCGCTTCGGCCACGCCACCGCTCTCGACGACGTCAGCCTCGACGTGCGGCCTGGTGAGGTCGTCGGCCTCATCGGTGCGAACGGTGCAGGCAAGACCACGTTGTTGCGCATCCTGCTGGGGCTCGAGCGTGCGGACGATGGCGACTCGACGCTGTTCGGCGAACCACCGAGCAACGCGTCCCGCCGTCGGCTCGGTTACGTTCCACAAGGGCTCGGGCTCTACACCACGCTGAGCGTGCGCGAGAACGTCGCGTTCCTCTCGCGCGCCTACGACGTGCCGCGCCCGGAGCTCCCGGAGCCGCTCGACGCCGTGCGCTCCACCGTCGTCGGCGAGATCGGACTCGGCCGGCAACGCCAGCTCGCGTTCCTCCTCGCGCTCGCGCACGAGCCGGAACTGCTCGTGCTCGACGAGCCGACCTCGGGCGTCGACCCGCTCGCCCGTGCCAGGCTGTGGGATGTCATCCACGAGCAGGCGGAGTCCGGCCGCGCCGTCGTCGTCACGACGCACTACCTGCAAGAGGCAGAGCAGTGCACCAGGCTCGCGCTGCTCTCCCAGGGGCGCATGGTCGGCTCGGGCGCCGTCGGCGACCTCACCCGCGGCGCCGTCGCCGTGCTCGTCTCCTGCAACGACTGGCAGCGCGCGTTCGACGTGCTGGACCGCTCCGGGCTTCCGATCATGCTCAGCGGCCGTGGCATCAGGGTCGCCGGCTCGGCGGACGCGGGGGGAGCGGATGCCCTCCGCCACCGCGTGCTGCGGCTACTGGGCGGAATGCAGGCTCGTGTCGAACCGGTTCCCGCTACCCTCGAAGAGACCATGGTGCTGCTGGATCGCGAGACGGTGCGCAGGGCTCACGCCGCCGCCGCGGCGCGTCCGCAGGGAGTGGTCGCGTGAGCGGGCGTAGACCAGGAAAGTCGACCACGCGGCAGGAGCTCCTGGATGCCGCACGCGAGGTCTTCGCCGATCGAGGCGTCGACGGCGCGACCACCAGGGAGATCGCGCAGCGTGCCGGCGTCGACCCAGCGATGATCGCCCACTACTTCGGTTCGAAGGGTGGGCTCTTCGAGGCCGTCACGGCGCTGCAGGTCGATCCGCGGCAGGTCGTGCAGCCCGTTCTGGACGCCAGTCCGGAAGATGCCGCGCGTCAGTTGCTGACGGCATTGCTTCATGTGTGGGATGCGCACGCCTCCGTGCTCAGCGCGGTGCTGCGCAGCGCCACGCGCAACAAGGCGCTCGCCGCCCAGGTGCGCTTGTTCATCCTCGAGCGGGCCGTGCATCCGGTGACGGCAAGGTTCTCGTCCGACCCCGACGAGGTCGACGTGCGGGCGGCGCTGCTCGCCAGCCAGATCACCGGACTCGCGCTCACCCGTTATGTGCTCCGCTGGGAGCCGCTGGCATCCGCCGAACCCGAATGGATCGTCGACCACATCGGCCCGACCGTACAGGCCTACCTCACCGCTCCGCTGCCGGCCAACCGGCAGTAGCGTGAGAACGACGATTCGAGGAGGTTCTATGCAGACGGTGGTCCAGTACACGCGGTTCGGCGGTCCCGAGGTTCTCGAGGTGGCCGAGTACCCGGATCCGACACCCGGCGAGGGCAAGGTGCTGATCGACGTGAGGGCCATCGGGGTCAACCCGATCGACTGGAAACTGCGGCAGGGCATCCGTCCGTCCGACCCGATCGAGAAGCCGCGCCGCCTCGGCAGTGACGTCTCCGGAGTGATCGCGAAGCTCGGCGAGGGCGTCGAAGGATGGTCCGTCGGCGACGAGGTCGTGGTGCGCGGCGCGTACGGTGCCTATGCGAGTGAGCTCGTTGCATCCGTCGGCAAGCTGGTGCGCAAGCCAGCGAACGTGTCGTTCGAGGATGCCGCCGCGCTCGGGATCCCGGCCGGTACGGCGTATCAGGCGCTGAAGTCGCTCGGTGTCGGTGACGGAGACGTGCTGCTCATCCACGGCGCGTCCGGTGCGGTCGGGCAGGCAGCCATCCAGTTCGCGAAGCAGCGAGGTGCGACAGTGGTGGGCACCGCGAGCGCGCGCAATCTGGACCGCATCCGTGAGCTCGGCGCCATCGCACTCGAGTACGGCGACGGCCTGGAGGAGCGGGTGCGCGATGCCGTGCCGCGCGGTGTCGACTACGTGCTCGACATGGCGGGAACGGATGAGGCGCTGAAGACATCCTTCGACCTGGTCTCCGACCGCTCGCACATCGGCACCATCGTCGTCGGCTTCAAGGCCGCGGAGCTCGGCATCAAGGCGTGGTCGGGAGGCAGCCCGGTTCCGCTGACCGACGAGGAGGAAGCGCTGCGCGCCGAGGGCCTCGAGGCCGCACTGACGGGACTTGCCGACGGCACGTTCCAGGTGGAGATCGGGGCCAGGTATCCGTTGAAGGATGCCGCCGAGGCGCACCGTGCAGGACAGGCCGGCGAGGTGCGCGGCAAGATCATCCTGCAGCCCTGAGCGGTCTGCTGCCGGTCAGCTAGTCCTCGCGCGTGTGCTGGGTGGCGAGGTGGTCCCAGTCGTGCTGGAAGATGCCGTCGTAGTAGGTGGCGACGCGGGCGCTGTCGATGATCACGCCCGCGTCGCGGTTCTCCAGCGTTCCCGCCGTCGACCAGTTCTGGCTGCTCACCAGGGTGCGTGAGCCGTCGACGACGATGCCCTTGTTGTGCACGTTGTTCTGCAGCTTCACGCCGTGTACGACGTCGAGCCCGAGCTGCTGGAGCTGCTCCAGATATCCGGCGCTCTCGTACTCGCTCATGATGATGCGCACCTCGACACCGGCCTTCTGCCTGGCGATCACCGCGTCGATCAGCGCGGAGAACGCGGCGGACGCGTCCGAGGGATGAGACGGCGGCTCGATGTACTGGAACTGCAGGTGCAGCGAGGTGGATGCCGACTCGATGAGCCCGCGCACCGCATCCGCGTAGACACCGCGATCGGGTGTGAGCAGCGGCGTGATGGTCACCTGGTCTCTGATCGTCTCGGCCGCAGTGAAATGCTCGAACGGTGGCGTCTCGGCCAGTGGCTGAATGAGGAGTTCGGTCTCGAGCGCGACCGACGTTGGCGCCTGGTGCTGCTGCGCGATCGCGTAATCGTGTTTGAGGTAGGCCTCGAAGGTCTTCGCCAGTCCGCCATTGTGGATGACGACATGCCAGTCGCGGTCGCGGGTCCGAGCCTCCGCAGCGTCGGCCGGATTGTGCACAGGGTCGATGTCGGGCTGGTTCGAGTTGTTCCAGTTGCCGCTGGAGAGCCAGACCGTGTTCGAATCCCGCACCGCGACCTTGATGTGGTACGCGGAGGGGAAGATCCAGGCGGATGCGTGTGGGTCGGCACGCTCCAGCGCCCACGCCTGCTCGAAAGCGGCCCCGAGTGACTTCTTCAGAGCTGCGACGGTCTGATCGTCGGTCTGGTCGGCCGTCGGATTCTTCGCCGGATGGTCGAGCACGAACACGATGCGCTTGCCGGTCGCCGCCGTCTCGAACCCCTCGAGCACGTGGGCGGACGTGAAGTCGTAGAGCCCGACAGTCAGTGTCTTCTGCGTACCGGCCAGGAAGGCCGAGAGCACCGGCCAGCCGGAATCCGGACTCGCGCTCAGCTCGAGCTCGATCTCGCCGCTCACGGGGGCGAGCGGCACACCGGGTGGCGGTGTGTAGGCAAGCTGCTCCTTGGCCGGCTTCGCCGCCTCGACGGCCGCACCCTCGAGGGCCGCACCCTCGACAGCCGAATCCTCGAGTGCCGTCGTTTCGAGGGACCGCGCATGCCTGAGTGCGGACTCGTCGGCGAGAACGCGTTCGTCGGAGAAGACCGGAACGCCGCCACGATCCGGCGCAGGCGTTGTCTGCTCGCGCACCTCGGCATGCGAGCCGTGCGCCGTCAGTCCGGCGAGCTGGGCGATCTTCGCCGGCGACGCGACCCGCACGTCGAGCGGTACACCATCGAGTGTTGCGGGGAGTCCGGATGCCCCGGCGTCCGTTCCCGCTGCGACGGTCACGACGATCGCGCGCTTGTCGGTGATCCAGCCATCGCGCATCCGGAATCCCGGCCGCACGCTCAGCACGCCTGGCACACGGAGCCGGTCGAGGTTTCCGTCGATGATGCCCCGGACTTGCTCCTGCGTCGTCGCCATAGCCCCCCCCGTTCGGCGCTTCAGCCGCACGTGCGGCTCCGGTCTCGACGCTACGCCTCCGCCGCCCGCTCAGAACCTGTCGGGGCCGCAATGCGGCATTAGGCTCGATCGTCATGACCGACAATGCCGTTCAGGGTCTATCGCTGGCTGGTCACGCCGCCGTCGTGACCGGCGTCTCGCGTCGCCGCGGAATCGGGTACGGCATCGCCTGCCGGCTGGCCGAACTGGGTGCGAGCGTCTTCGTGCAGCATCACGCGGAACACGATGCCGGCCAGCCATGGGGCAGCGACGACCTGGATGCCGTGCGTGCGGGCATCCGCGAACGGCTCGCACCCGACGCGCGTTTCGGCGACGTCGCAGCGGACCTGTCCGACGCGGATGCCCCCGAGCGTGTCATCGAGGCGGCTCGCTCCGCTGTCGGCCGCCTGGACATCCTGGTCTGCAACCACGCGCGCTCGGGTGGCGACGGCTCGATCTTCGACATGACGGCCAAGAAGCTGTCGGGACACTACGACGTCAACACCCGGTCGACGCTGCTGCTGACGCGGTACTTCGCCGAGCAGTTCGGTGGCGAGACGGGGGCAACGTCGCCCTCTGGCGCGCGACCGGGCGACAGGGAGGGTCTGAACGCGCCCCTCGACGAGTTCGCGACCGCGCGGGTCATCTGGATGACGTCGGGCCAGCAGTCGGGACCGATGCGCGGAGAGGTGGCCTATGCGGCGAGCAAGGCGGCGCTCGCCGGGGTGACGCCGACGGTGGCCGCTGAGCTGCTGCCGCGAGGCATCCTGCTCAACACCGTCAATCCCGGGCCGGTGAACACCGGATATCTGGACGCCGCCACCAGCGACCGCTCACCCGAGACCGTCGCCGACGTGCTCGCCTCGATGCCGTTCGGCAGGTTCGGGCATCCGGATGACGTGGCACGCCTGATCGGATGGCTCGCCTCATCGGACGGCCGCTGGGTGGTCGGCCAGGTGCTCACCTCCGACGGAGGCTTCACGCTCAGCTGACGACGCTCATTGACTAGAACAGGTCGGGGGATGGTGCTCCTGCGTGGCGGATGGTGACGTCCGCGTGGCGGTCGAAGCGGTATCCGACGCCGCGCACCGTGCGCACGATGTCTTCGTATCGTCCGAGCTTGGAGCGCAGTCGCCGGATGTGCACGTCGATCGTGCGCTCGTTCGGCACGTCGTCCTCGCCCGCCCGCCAGAGCGAGGAGATGAGCTCCGCCCGGTCGATCGTGCGACCTTCGCGCAGCACGAGATACTGCAGGAGCTCGAACTCCTTGTACGTGAGGCCGACAGCGTCGTTGTCGAGGAGCAGTCGCTTGCGCGAGATGTCGACGACCACGCCGGTCACCCGGTCCTGCACCGGGTCCGCGGACTGGCGGTTGCGGGCGACGGCGGCGGGGTCTTGCAGCGCGAGGCGCACCACGTCGATGTCGCGTCCGCCTGCAGCCTCCGGGGCGAGCGCGACGGCGGCGTAGGTCTCCGAGCCGGGCGCGATCTCGGCCGCCAGGCGTTTGAGGGCCTCCACGACGTGGCCGAGATCCGTTCCGGCGGCGTCGGCCTTGTCTTCGTCGAACCCGACGTACAGGGCGAAGCCGCGGGCACGGGTTCCGTTCGGCACCGCACGGATGCGCACCGGCGCTGGCGCGTCCTGCACCGGTGCGGTCGCAGGCACGGCGCGCTGCTGTGCGGGAAGCGGCTGCACCGGCTGCGGTGCCCCGGCCTCCACGCGGCGCGGATGCGCGGTGCGAGCGGGAGCGGATGCTGGGTTCGCCGGAGCCTGCGCGACCGGGGCGGTCGGGATGCTCGACGGGACGGCGTGAGCGGCAGGTCGTCGCGCAGGAGCGGTCCGCCTCTCGAGAGTGGTCGTGTCGTTCAGCGGGGTGGCGGTGGCAAGAGACATGGGAGTGAAGTCCTCGAGGCGATGATGCGGGTGAGCCCGGTCCCTGCGCGTGGTGCGCGGTTCTCGAACCGGGTTCGATGATGAGCTGGGCCGCCTGGCGGCCGGGGCGGAAGCTCCTGCGAGATGAGGGCTTCCGGGAAGCGTCGCTATGAGAGACGGATGTCTCGCGAAGGGCTGCGAAATCGGGTCGATCAGCGGCAGGCTACGCCTGCGCTTAGGCTCGATCAGCCGGCGACGGCGGGGCGAAAGGTCGTCGGATCAGCGACACATTCGACAGCACATGACGGCAGCGCGGCCGGGCATCATCATGCCGGCGTGCCCAAGGGCCTCGAAGGAGGTCAGGGTGCGCGTGGGTGCAGTCATGTGTGCAAGTAAAGCGGATGCCTACCGTTCCTGTCAAAGCGAACGGGGTTGCGGGACCTGTCGGACGCTCTACTAGGCGGCGGCTTGTACGCTGCCGAAACCAGCCATATCGGAGAGTCGACCGCGGCGCGCCGGGTGGGGACCGGCGCGCCAAACAACTCAGACCAGTCCGTAGAGCCGATCGCCGGCATCGCCGAGCCCTGGCACGATGTAGCCGTGCTCGTTCAGGTGGTCGTCGACGGCGCCGACGACGAGTGTCACGTCGCGGCCCTCGGTGAGGCGCTCCACGGCGGCGATGCCCTCCGGAGCGGCGAGGATGCAGATGGCCGTGACATCCACAGCACCGCGCTTGAACAGGAACTCGATCGCCGCGCTCAGCGAACCGCCGGTGGCGAGCATCGGGTCGAGTACGAAGCACTGCCGGTTGGAGAGGTCGTCGGGGAGCCGCTCGGCGTACGTCGCCGGCTGCAGCGTCTCCTCGTTGCGCACCATGCCGAGGAATCCGACCTCGGCCGACGGCACGAGCTTGACCATTCCCTCGAGCATGCCGAGGCCGGCACGCAGGATGGGCACGACCAGGGGCTTCGGTTCGGCGAGCGTGACGCCGGTCGTGCGTGCGACGGGCGTCTCGATCTCGATCGGGGCGACGCGGACGCCGCGGGTGGCCTCATAGGCGAGCAGCGTCACCAGTTCTTCGACGAGTGCGCGGAAGGTCACCGCTGGTGTCTCGCGGTTGCGCAGCACGGTCAGCTTGTGGGTGACCAGGGGATGATCGGCAACGTGCACTCGCATAGGCTCAAATCTAGGGGTCGTCATCGACCAGCCGCGAACATCCGCCCGAGGTGGCGATGACGCGGTCGAGAGACGGGAGCGTGGTGCCGGGCATCGATCGAGCGGACTGGATGCGCCGAGCCATCGCCGACGCCCGCCTCGCCCTCGACACCGGCGACGTCCCGGTCGCTGCGATCGTGCTCGATGCGCACGGACGCGTGCTCGGGACGGGACGCAACGAGCGAGAGGCGCGGCAGGACCCGACGGCGCACGCGGAGATCCTCGCGCTGCGCCGGGCATCCGAGCGCACCGGCGACTGGCACCTCACGGATGCCACGCTCGTCGTCACGCTCGAACCCTGCGTGATGTGCGCGGGTGCGATCCTCTCCGCCCGCGTCCCCGCTGTCGTCTTCGGCGCCTGGGATGAGAAAGCGGGCGCCGCGGGCAGTGTCTACGACGTGCTCCGCGACCGTCGGCTGAACCATCGCGTCGAGGTGTACGGCGGTGTCGAGGCGGATGCCTGCGCAGCCCTCCTCGACGAGTTCTTCGCCGCCCGTCGCGGCTGAGGCTCAACCACCGGAGAGTGTCGCGTCGTCGCTGCGCAGCACGTCCGGTTCGATATAGATCACTCCCGCGATCGGTACGGCATCCCGAATGCGCTCCTCGATCGCGTCGATCGACGCCGCCACCTCCTCGAGCCGCCGACCTCCCGGCTGGGCGATCTTCGCGGCGACCAGGAGCTCCTCGGGCCCCAGGTACAGCGTCTTCAGGTGGATGACGCGATCGGTCTCGCCACCGGAGAGGATCGCGTGCTCGATGGCAGCGGCGTCCGCCTCGCTCGCGCCCTCTCCCACCAGCAGGCTCTTCGTCTCGATGCCGAGCACGACGGCGACGGCCACCAGCAGGGCGCCGATGCAAATCGTGCCGATGCCGTCCCAGACGCCGTCGCCGGTGAGGATCGTGAGGCCGACACCGAACAGCGCGAACGTGAGGCCGGTGAGCGCAGCGACGTCTTCGAGGAGCACCACCGGCAGCTCCGGCGCCTTCGCCCGGCGGATGAACCGCACCCACGATCCCGCGCCCTTGTGCGGCCGCGACTCGCGGATGCCCGTACGCAGCGAGAATCCCTCGAGAACCATCGAGATCACGAGCACCGCCAGCGGCAGCCACCACACCTCGAGCGGGTGCGGGTGCAGCAGCTTCTCGATGCCTTCGTACACCGAGAAGACGCCGCCGACCGAGAACAGGATGATCGACACGACGAACGCGTACACGTACCGTTCCCGGCCGTGACCGAACGGATGCTCGCGGTCTGGGCTTCGCTTCGCGCGCCGTCCGCCCACCATCAGCAGGATCTGGTTGCACGAGTCCGCAAGCGAGTGCACGCTCTCGGCCAGCATCGACGACGAGCCGGAGAAGATCCACGCGATGAACTTGGTCAGCGCGATGCCGAGGTTGGCGGCCAGCGCCGCGACGATCGCCCTGGTGCTGCCCTCGGCCATGCGCTCCATCCTAGGGAGGGGTCATCCGCGGTGCCGCCTGGCAGGAGCGGCGCGTTCAGGCGGAGCGGGCGGCGCACGCAGGCTCAGGCGCGAGGCCGAATCTCACCGGAACCCCTGCTGATGAGCGCGGTGGGCACTGTGTAGACCCGTTCCGGGGTCGCGTCGCCTTCAAGCCGACGGAACAGGCGTTCCGCCGCCAGCTCTCCGATCTGCCGCGGGTCTTGCGCGACGACGGTCACCGCAGGTTCGAGAAGGTCCGCGAGCACGAAGTCGTCGAAGCCCACCAGTGCCACTTCGTGGTGCAGCCCTCGATCGCGCAAGGCGCGTACAGCACCGATCGTGAGAAGGTTCTGCGCGCTGAAGACCGCGGTCGGAGGGCTCGGTGCGTCGAACAACCGGAGCAGCGCCTCTCGTGCCGCGTTCTCATCGGTCAGGTCGTCCACGGCAACCGCGTCGTCAACGGGTAGGCCGGCGCGGCCGAGTTCCTCGAGGAAACCCCGTTTACGCTCTCGCGCCGTGTAGATCTCGCGCCGGTCGCCGAAGAATGCGATATTCCGGTGGCCGTGTGCGAGAAGGTGCGCGGTCGCGACGGATGCCCCGTGCGCGTTGTCGCTCACCACGCTGTCGGCGAGCAGTCCGGAAGGCTCGCGGTCGACGAAGACGAGCGGCGTGCCTCTCTCCTGCTCGACGCCCAGATAGCCCTGGCTCTTCGCGATCGTCATGAGGATGAGGCCGTCGACCCGTCGCTGGAGGAGTGAGTCGACGGCGCCGCGCTCGCGAGTCGGATCGTCGTCCAGGCTGGCCGCGATCACCGCGGTGCCGCGTGCGGCCGCCGCGTCTTCGATCGCGCGATGGATGGTGCCCGAGAACGGGTTGGCAACGTTTCCGACCAGAAGGCCGACCGTGCGTGTACGGTGACCGGACCTGCGAAGGTTCCCGGCATGGATGTCGGGGTGGTAGTCGAGCGCCTTGATGGCATCGAGCACCTTGGCGGCCATCGCGTCGGAGACGTTCGGCTCTCCATTGATGACGCGCGAGACGGTCTTCAGCCCCACACCTGCGAGAGCCGCCACCTGTCTCATGGTGGGGCGGGGCTTCTGCGTCGTAGACCGGCTAGGTTCCTTTGACAACGGTGTCACCCTTTTCGTTCATGCAGCAGCGATCAGCTTGACCTTACAGCAAGAATGAGGTAGGCATGGCGATTGACACCGTTGTCAGGCAGGTGCCCCTATCGAGGAGGATGAGCATTCAATGTCGAATCACACAGCACGATCCCGGATCGCGCGGGCCGTGGCGTTCGGGTCGATCGCCGCGATGACCGTGGTGGGACTTGCGGCTTGTTCGAGTCCGGGGTCGGGCTCGAACGACAAGGTCGGAGTCTCGCTGATCGTCAAGACCACCAGCAATCCGTACTTCGTCTCCATGGAAACCGCCGCGAAGCAGGCCGCCGCAAAGGATGGGGTGAACCTGACGCTCGCAGCCGGCAAACAGGACGGCGACACCGACACGCAGGTGCAGGCCATTGAGAACGCCATCTCACGTGGTGACAAGGGCATCCTCATCACCCCGAACGGCCCGGCCGTCAACAACGAGATCGAGAAGGCTCGCAAGGCGGGCCTCTACGTGATCGCTCTCGACACCGCGCCCGACCCTGCCAACACCGTGGACATCACCTATGCGACGGACAACTTCGCCGCCGGTGAGGCGATCGGCAAATGGACCGCGGCAAAGCTCGACGGCAAGAAGGCGGTCATCGCGATGGTCGACCTGAACGCCACGCAGAACATCACGGTGGACTACAACCGCGACACCGGGTTCCTGACCGGCATGGGGATCAAGGTTCCCGACAAGAACAAGAACGGCAGCGAGGCTCCCACCGGCAAGTACACCGGCGGTAAGGGCGGCGACTACCAGATCGCGGGGCACCAGCCTTCCAACGGCGCCGAAGACGGCGGCCGCACCGCGATGGAGACCATCCTTTCGAAGGTTCCGGGCGTCAACGTCGTCTACGCCATCAACGAACCGGCGGCGTACGGCGCGTACCAGGCGCTCAAGGCGGCAGGAAAGACCGACGGCGTGCTCTTGGTGGCGATCGACGGTGGTTGCACCGGCGTGGGCTACGTCAAGCAGGGAATCCTCGGCGCAACCAGCCAGCAGTACCCGTCGAAGATGGCGACGGAGGGCATGCAGGCCATCGTGAAGCTGGCCAAGACGGGCAAGAAGCCGAGTACAAGCTCTGGCCTCGACTTCCACAACACCGGCTCGCAACTCATCACCGACCAGCCGGTCACCGGACTGAAGAGCATCGACACCGACCAGGGCAGCAAGATCTGCTGGAAGAACTGACCGATGCTCATCGCCGTGGTGGGCGGACATCGATCCGGCCACCCCGGGAACGACGAAGTTCAGGAGTAATACCGTGAGCCAACAAGCCACGACAGGCATCGACCCGGTGCCCACATCTCAACTCGATCTGGCCCAGGAGTTCATCCGCCGCAGAACTCCGATGTCGGTCATCCGCGGTGCGCTGCATCGCTATCCGGCCATAAGCCCGGCGGTCGTCCTGCTGATCGCGATCGTGGTGTTCGGCGCGATCAACGACCGCTTCCTCGCACCCGCGAACCTCTCCCTGATCACACAGCAGGTCGCCGTGATCGGAACGCTGGGAGTCGCGCAGACCCTGGTGATCCTCACTGCAGGCATCGACCTGTCGGTGGGGGCGATCATGGTGTTCGTCTCGATGGTGATGGGGCAGCTCTCTGCTTCGCGTGGATTCCCCGCCTGGCTTGCGCTACTGATCGGCCTCGCTGCCGGCCTCGCGGCTGGAGGAGTGAACGGCCTGCTCGTGACCCGCCTTAAGCTGCCGCCATTCATCGTCACGCTGGGCACTCTGAGCATCTTCACCGCGCTCACCCTCCTCGTCTCGAGCGGAACCACCATTCAGGGCAATCAGATGCCCGATGTTGTGACATGGACCGGGGACACGTTCCGGATCCTCGGCGTCGACATCACCTACGGTGTCGTGCTGATGCTCGCGTTGTATGTGATCGTCGCTTTCATTCTGGGGCGCACAGCGTGGGGGCGACACGTGTACGCCGTCGGCGACGACCTCGAAGCGGCTCGGCTCACCGGCATCCGTGTCAACGCGCTTCTGCTCAGCGTCTACATCGCGGCCGGCGCCATCCTCGCGCTCGGTGCATGGGTGCAGATCGGGCGGTCGTTCGCTGCCAGTCCGAACGCCGGCGCAGACGTGAACCTCGACTCCATCACGGCCGTGGTGATCGGAGGCACCAGCCTCTTCGGCGGGCGTGGCACCATCTGGGGCACGCTCCTCGGTGCTCTCATCGTCGGCGTGTTCCGCAACGGTCTCGCGCTTGCGGGGCTCGACGTGCTGTACCAGACGCTCGCGGTCGGTGTGCTCGTCATCGTCGCGGTCGCAATCGACCAGTGGATCAGAAGGGCCCGCAAGTGAGCATCACAGACTCGGCGCAGACCGAAACCCGCACTCCCGTTCTTCAGGCCAAACGCCTGGTCAAGACCTTCGGTCACGTGGTCGGACTCGACGGCGTGAGCCTCGAGCTCTACGCGGGCGAGGTCTTGGCAATCATTGGCGACAATGGTGCGGGCAAGTCGACCCTCATCAAGTGCCTCACGGGGGCCGAGATTCCCGACGAGGGTGAGATCCTGCTGGGGGGAAAGCCGGTGAATTTCAAACGGCCACAGGATGCTAGGGAAGCCGGCATCGAGACCGTGTACCAGTCGCTCGCGGTCTCGCCTGCGCTCGATGTCGCATCCAACCTGTACCTCGGCCGTGAAGAGCGCAAGAAGGGACTTCTCGGGTCGGTGTTCCGCATCATGGACACCAAGGGAATGAGGCAGCGCGCCAGAGCAGAACTCAACGAGCTCGGCATCTCGACGCTTCAGGACGTGGCCATAGCGGTGGAGAACCTCTCTGGCGGTCAACGCCAGGCGGTCGCGGTGGCACGCGCTGCCGCGTTCGGCTCCAAAGTCGTCGTGCTCGATGAGCCGACGGCAGCGCTGGGAGTCCGGGAGTCGCAGCAGGTGCTCGAACTCGTCAAGCGACTGCGCGAGAACGGCGTGCCCGTCATCCTGATCAGTCACAACATGCCTCACGTCTTCGAGGTCGCGGATCGCATTCACATCCAACGGCTCGGAAAACGCGCGGCGACGATTACTCCGCGGTCGCACAGCATGACGGATGCCGTCGCGATCATGACGGGGGCTGCCACGGTGTGACTCGCCCTACGCTGGTCGGCATGAGCGAGAGCGTTGTGGAGCTGCCGAAGATCGCGATCCTGGGTGCGGGGTCGATGGGCAGGGCGATCCTGAGCGGGCTGCTGAAGCCCGGGGTGCACGTTGACGGCGGCATCGTCGTGACCAACAGGAGCGCGCGCTCGGCGGCATCCCTCACCGAACCGGGCGTGACGTCGCTGGCCACCGACGACGATCCCGACGCCAACCGCAAAGCCGTCGCGGGAGCCGGCATCGTTCTCGTCGCGGTCAAGCCCGCGATGGTGCCAGACCTGCTCGCCGGGATCGCCGATGCGCTCGACCCGAACGCCATCGTCGTCAGCGTCGCAGCAGGAGTTCCGGTGACGCGCTTCGAGGAGCTGCTGCCGGCATCCGTCGCTGTGGTGCGGTCCATGCCCAACACCCCGGCCATCGTCGGCAAGGCCGTCACCGGAGTGAGCGCAGGCGGCCGTTCGACGCCCGAGCAGATCGCGCTCGTTCGCGAGCTGTTCGAGACCGTGGGAACCGTCGTCGAGGTGCCGGAGTCGCAGCTGGATGCCCTGAGCACGATCTCCGGCTCGGGCCCGGCTTACGTGTACTTCTTCATCGAGCAGCTCACGGCGACGGCGGTATCGAAGGGGTTCTCACCCGAGCAGGCAGCCGAACTGGTGAACGGCACGTTCATCGGTGCCGCCGCGCTGCTCGACGCGTCGGATGCGACGCCCGAGCAGCTGCGCATCCAGGTCACGAGCCCGAAGGGCACGACCGAGCGTGCCGTCACCGTGCTGCAGGATGCCGACCTGAAGTCGGTCTTCGACCGCGCGACGGATGCCGCGCTTGTTCGCGCGCGGGAGCTCGCCGCCGGCTGACCGCCTCATTCGAGGGCCGCGAAGCGCTCCACGTCGGAGCTCGCCCCCGACACGATGATGAGATCGTGGTCGGAGACGACGGTGTCCATGGTCGCGTAGGTGAACGGCTTGCCCGGCGTCTTCACGCCGACGACCGTGATGTCGTACTTGCGCCGCACCTGCGACTGCGCGAGCGTGATGCCGCGGATCACCTTCGGCGGGTACATCTTCACGAGCACGAAGTCGTCGTCGAACTCGATGAAGTCGAGCATCCGTCCGGCGAGCAGGTGAGCGATGCGCTCGCCCGCCTCCGCCTCCGGGTAGATGACGTGGTTCGCGCCGATGCGTTCCAGGATCGTGCCGTGTGACTTCGAGATCGCCTTCGCCCAAATCTGCGGAATGCCGAGGTCCACGAGGTTCGCGGTGATGAGAACGGACGCCTCCACCGACGACCCCGTCGCGACGACGGCGATCGAGAAGTCCTGCGCGCCGATCTGGCGCAGGGCGTCGATGGAGCGGGCATCCGCCTGCACGGTGTGCGTGATGCGCTCCGACCACTTCTGAACCAGGCCGAGGTCGGTGTCGACGGCGAGCACCTCGCGGTCGAGCCGGTCCAGCTGGCCGGCCGTCGCGGCGCCGAACCTGCCCAGGCCGATGACGAGCACGGGAGCGTCGTGTCTGATGCGGTCACCCAACGATGGGCCTCTCTTCCGGATGCTGGTAGTACTGCCCGCGCTGCGACTGCGCAAGAGCGGCGGCGAGCGTCACGGTGCCCACCCGCCCGAGGAACATGGTGAACGCGAGCACGTAGACGGCGCCCGTCGGGGCGTGCTGCGTGAGACCGGTGGAGAGCCCGCAGGTGGCGAAGGCGCTGATCACGTCGAACAGCGCGTGGTCGAGGGTGTCCTTCGTGATCGCCATCACCGTCACCGTGGCCACGGCCACGATCGTGGCGCCCCATAGCACGACGCTCACCGCCACGCGGAGCACGTCGGTCGGGATGCGCCGCCGGAACGCCTCCATGGAGTCCACGCCGCGTGCCTCGGCCAGTGCGGCCAGGAACAGCACGGCGAGGGTCGTCACCTTGATGCCGCCCGCGGTGGACGCCGACCCGCCGCCCACGAACATCAGCATGTCGGTCACGAGCAGCGTCGCGTGGTGCAGGTGGTCGACGTCGACCACAGAGAAGCCTCCGGAACGGGCCATCACCGACATGAACAGCGACTGGAAGGCGGCGTCGCCCGTTCCGCCAGGGCCGAGGGTCTGCGGGTTGCCGACTTCCAGCGCGAAGTAGAGGATCCAGCCCGCCACCATGAGCAGAGCGAACGTGACGAGCGTGAGCTTGACGTGAATCGTCCAGAACCGCCGTCTCACCCTGCGGCGCAGGTTCTGCGCGATCGCGAAGATCACCGGGAAGCCGATCGCGCCGGCGACCACCCCGACCATGAGTGCGGTGAGAAACACGTAGTCGTCCGCGAACGGCGTGAGCCCGGCCTCGTTCGGGGTGAAGCCGGTGTTCGTGAAGGCCATCGCGGAGTAGTAGAGCGAGTTCAGTGCGCTGTCGTAGAGCGAGAAGCCGTGGGCGAGCATCCGTGGAAACAGAACGACCGCCACCACGAACTCGATGATCACGGCGCTCAACGCCACCGTGCGCAACAGGTTGCCGACCTCGCCGAGCCGGACGGCCTGACCCTCTGCCACCGGGCCGGCGTGCGCCCGTAGCGGGTTGCTGTCGCTGGCGGCGATGAGCTTGGCCCGCAGACCGAGCTTGCGCGAGATCACCATGCCCAGGATCGAGGCGAGCGTGAGCACGCCGACGCCGCCGATCTGCACGCCGAAGTAGATGATCACGTTGCCGAACGCCGACCAGTGCGTTGCCATGTCGACGGTGGAGAGCCCGGTGACACAGATCACCGAGACCGCCGTGAAGAACGCGTCGGCCAGCGGAGTGCCCGAACTGCCCGCTGTGGAGATCGGCAGTGTGAACAGCACGGTGAACACGAGCACCAGCGAGGCGAAGACCACGAGCGCGAACCGCGATGGGCTGGAACCGGCGAACTCGTTGACGCGCAACTGAACGCGGCCCCACCAGGTTGTGGGCACGAGATGCCGGGATGCCTGTGCCGTAGCCCGCATCGGCCGCCCCTCCTGACCGGGTGCTCGAGCGTGGTCGCCCGACTGCTCCGGCACGGTCTGCTTGCGCGCTCGATGCTATCGCGCGCCTGAGCCATATCCCGGTTGCCCCTTCAGGCATGTACCCACGGAACGGATGCCGGTGCTGGCATGGTGTGGCAGGCATCGGGCCAGTAGCCTGGGTGGATGCCGGACATCTTTGACATCGTCGCGGATGCCACACGGCGCGACATCCTGCGCGTGCTGCTCGAGGCATCCGAGAACTCGGACAGTGGCGAGATCAGCGTCTCCCAGATCGTGGGCGGTCTGGAACTGAGCCAGCCGACGGTGTCGAAGCATCTGAAGGTGCTTCGCGAAGCCGGGCTCGTGACGGTGCGTGAGGAGGGTCAGCACCGCTACTACCGCATCGACGTGCAGCCTCTCGAGGAGATCGAGGACTGGCTGATGCCGTTCGTCAGCGGCGAGTTCGACATCGCCGACATCGACGTGGGCGCCGTGGTGGCCGGGCTGAAAGACGAGACCAAGGACTTCGCGGAGCAGATGGGCAAGGTGCTCGCCGACACCAGCCACCGCGTCTCGACGGTGGTCGATCGGGTGCGCCCGAAGCGCAAGCGCTGAGCCGAAGCGCCGTAATCTCGGCCTGCTCCCGCCGGATGGTAGACTTGGCGACCGTTGCCGTACGCCGCGCAGCATCCCGATGAACTTATGTGAGGTCTTTGTGGGTTCCGTTATCAAGAAGCGCCGCAAGCGCATGGCGAAGAAGAAGCACCGCAAGCTGCTTCGCAAGACTCGCCACCAGCGTCGCAACAAGAAGTAGCGCACTGCAGAAAGCGCCGGCCTGCCCGGCGCTTTTTTGCTGCGCGCCGGAGCTTAAGATCGCTATCGTGCCGAACATCCAGCTCACCCTCATCGGCAAGCCGGGCTGCCACCTGTGCGACGACGCACGGGAGGCGATCCGGGACGTGACGCAGGCGTTGCCGGATGCCTCGCACATCGTGCTCGAGGAGCGGAACATTCTCGAGGAGCCCGAGCTGTTCGACCGCTATGCCGACGAGATCCCCGTCGTGCTCATCGACGGCAGGCAGCACACGTACTGGCGGGTGGACAAGGAGCGGCTGACCGCCGCCCTGACCGAGCGACTCGCCTGACGCATACCGATACGAATAAGACAACAGAAAGGCGGACCATGCCGCTTCGGCACGTGGTGACGTGGAAGGTGGCCGGCGACTCCGATGAGGAGCGCGAGCGGGTGAAGGCGGAGTTCCGCGACCGGCTCGAATCGCTTCCGCCGCAGATCGACGTGATCAGGCGATTCGAGGTAGGCCTGAACAACGCGGGCGCCGCCGACAACTTCGACGTCGTGCTGGTTTCGGAGTTCGACGACGAGGATGCCCTGCAGCAGTACATCCATCACCCTGTGCACCAAGAGGTGGTCGCCTTCGTGCGGGCGAACACGGTCGGCCGCGCCGGGGCCGACGTCCTGTTCTAGCCGCCCTGGTGAGCGCTACGGCGTGAGCCGCGTTGGGCCACGGAACAGGTACGTGGTTTCGCGGATCGACTGCTCGCCGAGCAGCAGCATGAGCACGCGCGCGAGGCCCATGCCGAATCCGCCGTGCGGCGGGATGCCATAGCGGAAGAAGTCGAGGTAGGACTCGAGTCCTTCCAGGTCGAGTCCCTTCTGCACTGCCTGCGCCTCGAGCACGTCGATGCGGTGCTCGCGCTGGGCGCCGGTGGTGATCTCGACGCCGTTGTAGATGAGGTCGTAGCTCTTCGTGAGCCCTGTCGTCTCGTCGACCATGTGGTAGAACGGCCGGATGCTCAGCGGATAGTCGGTGAGGAACACGAAGTCGTGTCCGTACTTCTCCTTGACGTGCGCGGAGATCTGGCGCTCGCCTTCGGGGTCCATGTCGCCGTCGGCGCGCGGCACCGTGTAGCCGCGCTCCTTCACGATCTCCAGCGCCTCGGCGAGCGGGATGCGCGGGAACGGAACCGACGGCACCTCGACCTCGACGCCGAACGCCTCCCGGATCTCGTCGCCGTGCTTCTCCTTCACCGCGGTGAGGCCTGCGACGAGCAACTGCTCCTGCATCGCCATCACGTCGTCGTGCGAGTCGATCCAGCTCATCTCGGCGTCCACCGTCGTGAACTCCGTGGCGTGCCGTGACGTGAACGACGGGTCGGCACGGAAAACCGGAGTAATGGCGAACACCTTGCCGAACCCGGCGGCCTGCGCCATCTGCTTGAAGTGCTGCGGACTCTGCGCCAGGTACCCGGTGCCGAGGTCGAAGTACTCGAGCTGGAACAGCTCGGCACGCGACTCGGCGGGCGTGGCCATGAACGTCGGCGTGTGCACTTCGATGAAGCCGTTGTCGATCCACCAGGTGCGCCAGGCGTGCTCGAGCGTGGTCTGGATGCGGAAGATCAGGTTGTTCTTCGGCTGGCGCAGATCGATGAATCGCCAGTCGAGCCGCTTGTCCAGGCTGGAGTCCGATGCGATCGGCATCTCCGGATGCGCGTAGGTCTCCACCGTGAGCGTGTCGATCTTCACCTCGATGCCCCCGAGCTTCACGCGCTCGTCGTGCTTGAGCTGGCCGGTCACGGTCACGAACGAGCCGAGCGTGAGCGACGAGATCGTCTCGGCGACGTCATCCGTCACGCTCACCCCGACAGGAACGTCACCGGATGCCTCCACCACCTCGGCCGCAGGTGCCGGGGTTCGTGGGTGCACGAGCTGCACGTCACCCGACTCGTCACGGAGGATGACGAACTGCACCTTCTTCTGGTCGCGCACCGTCTCGACCCATCCGGAGACGGTCACGGCGCCGTCGTCACGGGCGGCCAGGTTCTTGACGAGTACGCGGGAAGTCACCCAGAGAGTCTATGGGCGATTGAGGCTCGGCCGGGCGAGCCCGCTCGCCCGGCCGACCCGATTGAGCCCGTGAGTGGCGGTGCCGCGATGTGGGCGATCGAGCGCGTGAGCCGCACCGCCGCGATATGCCAGCGATCCGAATGTCATCGTTGACATCTCGCTTCCCGGCCGCCAGAATCGACCGTGCCACGTTCACCGTCGACGGCGGTCCCGCGGCAAGTGAGGAGAAGCTCCACATGACCGACTTCAGCCGTAGGACCTTCGGATCTGCGCTCGTACTCGGCGCCGCCACCATCGCCGGCGTTGCTGCGGTTCCCGCCCCCGCCTCCGCAGCGTCCAGGAGGGGTGCGACGGCCGCGCCGACGCCGATCGCCAGCCCGGACGTGCGCCTGACGGAGGCGTTCCGCCGCTTCGGTGATTCGGGCGGAGGGTGGTCGAACCACCGGGGTTGGGCGGCCTCCGACGGGACTTACACCGCCGAACTACCGGGCCACCAGATCGTCTGGCTGATGAACGACACCTTCCTGGGGCCCGTCAATGCAGACGAGAGCATGACCGCCCCCGGATTCATCCACGGCTCGATCCTGCTCGGCGGGACGGATGGCTACCCCAGGGACACGATCACGGGCGGCACGCATGACGCACCGGTGTCGATAGCCGCCCCGCCCGACGCCGTGAACGGCGACCCGTGGTACTGGAACGCCGCCGGGATCTTCGACGCCGGTCGGCTTCACGTCTTCCAGGGTCGAATCGGGCAGACGGACGGCACGCCGCCGTGGAACTTCGGCTGGCTCGGATCCGACATCGTGACCTACGCGTCGGACTTCTCGGTAGAGAAGATCACCCGCACCTATGGACAGCCGGGCGGCGTCAACTGGGGCAACGAGCTCCTTCGTTCGGGCGGGTACATCTATATCTACGGCGAACTCGACAATGCGATGCACGTGGCGCGGGCCAGGGTCGGCCACCTGCTCGAACAGGGCTGGCAGTTCTACACGGGCTCCGGGTGGTCTGTGCACGAGAGCAACTCCGCCGCAATCGTCCAAGACCTCGGAGCCTCCTACAGCGTCTCGGCGGTCGACGGCCGCTTCGTGCTTTCGGCCACTGCGTCGGCCGTTTTCCTCGACCACCAGATCTATGTTGCGACTGCCCCCACCCCGGTGGGCCCGTTCTCGCCGCGGACGGCGGTCTACACCGCGCCGGAGTCGAATACGCCGGGCATCTACACCTACAACGTCGCGGCCCACCCGCAGATCAGCGGTCCTGGCGAGCTGGTCTTGTCGTACAACGTGAACGCGCAGAACGGCAACGACATCCTGGCCGACGCGAACAACAACCGCCCGCGCTTCATCACAGTGAGGTTCTGAGAGCACAACACGGCCGACGGTGGGAGCGCTCAGCGAATTCACCACCGCCGCGTCCGTACACTGGCAGGGTGGCGGCTTCCCAGGTGCATCTCGTGCGACACGGCGAGGTGCACAATCCCGAGGGCATCCTCTATGGCAGGATGTCCGGCTTCCACCTCTCCGAACTCGGTCGCGAGATGGCGCAGGCGGCCGCCGACGACCTCGTGGCCCGTGACCGTCCGATCGTCGCCGTGATCGCGTCCCCTCTGCAGCGCACGCAGGAGTCGGCCGCTCCGATCGCGCAGGCGTACGGGCTCACCACCGAGACGGATGCCCGCCTCATCGAGGGCACGAACCGGTTCGAAGGGACCGTGATGTCGCGCGCGCTGCGCAACCCGATCAACTGGCCGTGGATGGTCAACCCGCTCCGTCCCAGCTGGGGCGAGGCGTACCGCTCGATCGAGGAGCGGATGCTCGCGGCGATCCACGACGCGTTCGACAGTGCGGAGGCCGCCGCCCGTCGCGCCGACTCGGCCGGTTCCGACGTGGTGCTGGTCGGCCATCAACTTCCGATCTGGGTCGCACACCTCTCGGTGGCAGGCGAACGATTCCTGCACGATCCGCGTGAGCGCCGCTGCTCGCTCTCCAGCATCACCAGCTTCGAACGCCGCGACGGCCCGTTGGTCGAGGTCGGATACTCCGACCCAGCCTCAACCCTCGCCGTCGACTCCACCGATGTGGGGGCCGTGTGAGAGACGCCATCAAGAAGGGCGGGCGCCGTCGTGCGCTCGCCGCGGTGACCGCAGCGCTCGCCGTCGGCGCGCTGCTGGCCGGCTGCAGCAACGACGAACTGGCGAAGCAGTACACGTCGGGCGAAGACAAGAACTACATCGCCGGCAGCGGCGTCACCGAGCTGAAGCCCGCCGACCGCAACGACCCGATCAACTTCTCGGGCACCACCGAAGACGGCACGACGTTCTCCTCGAAGTCCGCCCGCGGCGACGTGCTCGTCGTGAACTTCTGGTACGCAGGATGCCCGCCCTGCCGCGCCGAGGCATCCGACCTCACGAAGATCGCCGAGAAGTATCAGCCGAAGGGCGTGAAGTTCATCGGGGTGAACACGCGTGACGGTGCGGCGACCGCGAAGGCCTTCGACTCGGAGTTCAAGGTGGACTACCCCTCGATCCTCGACGCGGACGGCGGAGCGGTGCAGCTCGCGTTCAGCGGATCGATGCGCCCCAACGCCACTCCCACCACGTTCGTGATCGACAAGCAGGGCCGCATCGCCTCGCGCATCGCCGGCGACATCGCGGCACAGCCGTCCACGCTCACCACCCTGATCGACTCCGCGCTTCAGGGCCAGTGATGGGCGGCGTCGAGAACTTCGTACTGTCGGCACCGCTGTTGCTGACCGTTCCCGTGGCGCTCCTGGCCGGATTGATCTCGTTCGCGTCGCCGTGCATCCTGCCGCTCGTTCCCGGATACCTCGCCTACATCGGCGGGTTCACGGGGCAGACCACTGCGGCGGCGGCCGTTGCAGGCGCCATGAGCGGCGCACCGGCCGGCGGATCGGCCGCCACTTCGCCAGCCGGTACCGCTCCGGCGGGCACCCGCACAGCGGAGCGCCCGGCCCAGCGCCGTCTCGTGCTGGGTGTCGCGCTCTTCGTGCTCGGGTTCGCGGCCGTCTTCGTGCTGACCGGGTTCGTCTTCGGGGCACTGGGCTTCTGGATGATCCAGTGGCGCGACCTCATCACCCGCATCGCCGGCCTGATCCTGATCGTGCTCGGCCTCGTGTTCGTCGGCCAGTTCACGTTCCTTCAGCGCACGTTCAAGCCGCAGTGGCGCCCTCTCACGGGGCTCGCCGGCGCCCCGCTGCTCGGCGTCATCTTCGCGATCGGATGGAGCCCGTGCACCGGTCCGACGCTGGCGGCGATCACGACGATGAGCTACTCCAGCGGGTCCGCGTGGCAGGGAGCCGTGCTCGCACTGTTCTATGCGCTCGGCCTCGGCGTGCCGTTCGTGCTGATCGCACTCGGCCTGGGCTGGGCATCCGGCGCCGTCTCCTTCCTGCGCAGGCGCATCCGCGTGATCAACATCGTGGGCGGTGCGGTGCTCATCGCCATCGGCATCCTCATGGTCTCCGGCGTCTGGAACCAGTGGATCATCGCGCTGACGGGGGTGATCCCGAGCTTTGGAACAGCACTCTGACGGTTCAGCGAACGGCGGAACAGAGACTCTGGATGCCCCGGTAGGCGCACCCGAGACAGCCGGCGACAGCGACCAGACCGTCGCCGACCAGCGGCAGGCCCGTCGCGACAGCCGCCCAGACGGACACGTCGACACCGACGATGCGGATGCCAGCGCTCTGAACCAGCCCAAGCTCGGCTTCGTCGGCTGGCTGCGCTGGACCTGGCGTCAGCTCACCAGCATGCGAACGGCGCTGTTCCTCCTGTTGCTGCTTGCCGTGGCGGCCGTGCCCGGATCGCTCGTGCCGCAGCACTCGTCCGACCCGAACGGCGTCGTGCAGTGGCAGCAGAACCACCCGACGCTCTACCCGATCCTCGACAAGCTGCAGGTGTTCGACACGTACACCTCGGTGTGGTTCTCGGCCATCTACCTGCTGCTGTTCGTCTCCCTGGTCGGCTGCGTCGTTCCGCGCATCAAGCATCACGTTGAAGCGCTCAGGGCCAAGCCGCCTCGCACCCCCGTACGCCTGCAGCGCATGGCCGGGTTCCGGGTGCGGGTACTGAAGGGGACCGCCTCCGACGGCACGGCCGCGGATGCCGCGACCGCACGGCAGGCGGCGGTGACGTCCGCGCAGAAGCTGCTCAAGGCATCCGGCTACCGCACGGTCGTGCTGGAGACGGCTAGGGATGCGTCGGTGTCGGCCGAGCGCGGATACCTGCGCGAGACCGGGAACATCGTCTTCCACGCGGCGCTGGTGGGCATCCTCCTCGCGGTCGGTGTGGGCGGCGGTTTCGGCTACACCGGGCAGCGCGTTGTCGTCGATGGCCAGAGCTTCGTGAACACGCTCGTCAACTACGACTCGTTCAACCCCGGCCGCTTCCTGAACACGGGAACGATGGCGCCGTACTCGCTCAAAGTCACCGGGCTCGACGTGAAGTACGACACCACGAACAAGAACGCACTGGGCGCACCGCTGGACTACACCGCCCACGTCGAGGCGACCGAGAACGGCAAGACCACCAAGCGCACCATCAAGGTGAACGAGCCGCTGGGCATCGGCGGAACGGATGTCTACCTGCTCGGCAACGGCTACGCTCCCGAGATCACCGTGCGCGACCCGAGCGGCAAGGCCGTGTTCCACGACGTCGTCCCGTTCCCTGAGCAATCGGCGAACATGACGTCGCAGGGCGTCGTCAAGGTGCCCGACGGCCTGAAGCAGCAGCTCGGCATGATCGGACTGTTCTATCCGACGGCCGAGAAGCTGCCGAGCGGTGCATACACGTCGAGCTTCCCGGATGTGCGCAAACCCATGCTCGACCTGTCCGTGTACCAGGGGAACCTCGGACTCGACAAGGGCGTCCCGGTGTCGGTGTACGCCCTCGACATCGACAAGCTGAAGGAGATCGCGGGCCCGGGGGCGGCGACCAAGGGTCTCCAGCTCACGCCGGGCCAGACCGTGTCGCTGCCGAACGGACTCGGCACGCTGACGTTCGACGGCGTCAAGCGGTTCGTCAGTCTCGACATCCATCACGACCCGACCGAGGGCTGGGTGCTGCTGTTCGCCGCTCTCGTGCTCGGCGGGCTCCTCACCTCGCTCTTCGTGCCGCGCCGCAGGCTCTGGATGAAGGCCATCACGCTCGAGGACGGCTCGCTCCGGCTCGAGTACGCGGGCCTGGCCAGGGGTGAGGACCCCCGGCTCGACGACGCCGTCGCCTCTCTCGCCGATCGTCACGTCGCCCAGTTGACCGGCCGTTCCACTGTCCGGGCGAGCCGCCAACAGACGTAGGATTCATCACATCGTGCTCGATACGTTCTCACAGATCTTCATCCATGTGGCCATGGGCCTCTATGTCGTCGCGTTCATCGCGTTCGCGCTCGACCTGGCGAGACGG
Source organism: Humibacter ginsengisoli (assembly GCF_054780095.1). Lineage (NCBI taxonomy): Bacteria > Bacillati > Actinomycetota > Actinomycetes > Micrococcales > Microbacteriaceae > Humibacter > Humibacter ginsengisoli. Next base: position 47,009 of record NZ_BAAGWZ010000011.1, on the reverse strand, counting down.
AGCGCGCGTGCCACCATTCCCGGCGCAGTTCGCAGCGCGGCTTCCCGTCGCGCCGCCCCAGCAGAAGACCTCGTGTTCGTCGAGGCCGGGGGAGCGCAGAGCGACGTTGCGTCGGGTTCAGGCGTGGCCGCCGCCGGGCAGGCGACGGCCGTTGCGACCGCCGTCGCGCCCGTTGCGACGAGCACTGGAGGCGGTGGGGGCGGCACGGGACCGGTCGCGCGGCTGACCTCACGACTCGAGGACGGCACCCATCACGGGCGAGTGAAGTCGACGAGCCTTCGCGTGGCGATGGTCGTCACCATCATCGCCTGGGCGCTTCACCTGTGCGCCGACGTGCTGCGGGGTCTCGCCGCCGGGCGCGTGCCGTGGGCGAACATGTGGGAGTTCTCGATGACGGCGACGCTGATCATCGTGGGCATCTTCCTCGTCGTGAACCTCTGGTCGGACCTGCGCTATCTCGGCACGTTCGTGCTGGGCTTCGTCTGCCTCGTGCTCATGCTCGCCACGACCGTGTACTACGTGCCCGTCGTACCGCTTCCGCCGGCCCTTCAGTCGTACTGGCTGGTCATCCACATCCTGGTCGCGATGCTCGGCACGTCGTTCTTCGCGCTCAGCTTCGGTCTCTCAGTGGCGCAGCTGTTGCAGGTGCGACGCGAGCACCGGGTGCAGCAGGAGATGCCGACGAACCTGCGCTTCCTGGGCACGCTACCCGGCTCGGGGACGCTGGAGAACCTGGCCTACCGCGTGACGATCGTCGGCTTCATCTGCTGGACGTTCACCTTGATCGCCGGTGCGATCTGGGCCGAGAAGGCCTGGGGAGCGTACTGGACCTGGGACACCAAAGAGGTCTGGACGTTCATCGTCTGGGTCATCTACGCCGGCTACATTCACGCGAGGGCGACGCGCGGCTGGCGCGGTACGCGGTCGTCGTGGCTGGCGATCATCGGCTTCAGCGCCGTGATGTTCAACTTCGGCGTGGTGAACGTGTTCTTCCACGGCCTGCACTCGTACAGCGGCCTGTCTTAAGGACCGCTCTACGACGCTCTCGCCTTCAGTCGGGAGTAGCAGCGCTCGACGCGGGTGAACCACCAGTCGCGCCTGTCGGCATCCGCAGAATGCTCCTCGAGCAGCGCCTCATCAGCTGCCACCCGGCGCACCGGGATCGCGCCGGCGACCGGTGCGAGCGGCTCGGGCGTGACATCCGCTTTCAGAAGCGCCGCCGTGCCGAGGCCGCAGTCGTAATCCAGGTGCGGAACGGATGCCGCAAGCATCGCTCCCATGGCGAGCCCCACCGAGGTGTCGATCGCGCTCGACACCACGACGGGAAGCCCGGCGAGGCGGATGATCTCCTGCGCCGCCCGGATGCCGCCGAGCGGCTGCGCCTTCACGATCAGCACATCCGCCGCTCCTGCCCGCGCCACGGCGACCGGGTCGGATGCCTTGCGCACGCTCTCGTCCGCTGCGATCGGGATGCCCATGTACTTGACGCGACGCCGCACCTCGGCGAGTTCCTCGACGCTCGCACACGGCTGCTCGACGTACTCGAGGTCGTACGGCGCGAACGCGTGGATGGCGTGCTCGGCCTCGTCCACGTTCCACAGGCCGTTCGCGTCGACCCGGATGCGGCCTTCCGCACCCAGCGACTCACGAACTGCCGCGACGCGTGCGACGTCGTCCGCGAGCCGTTGCCCGGGCTCGGCGACCTTCACCTTGGCGGTGCGACACCCCGGAAATCGGGCGAGCACGGATGCCACGTCATCCGCGGCCACGGCGGGCACGGTGGCGTTGACGCGCACCGAGTCGCGCACCGGTTCTGCGTCTTCGCCCCAGCCGAAGTCGATCGCAGCGGCCAGCCACGCGGACGCCTCCTCGTCGCCGTACTCCACGAACGGCGAGAACTCGGTCCAGCCGCGTGGTCCCCGCGTGAGAAGCGCCTCGCGCACGGTGATGCCGCGGAACCGCGTGACCATCGGAAGCGCGACGACCCGGGCATCCGCCAGCACGTCGTCCAGCGGCGGAAGATCGGCGGCGGGCAACAGCGAGTGATGGTCTGCCATGCTCACCAGTGTGTCAGCGCGCAGGCAAGCACGTCAGTGCGTCAGCGGGGTGAGATGAGGTGCGGTCGCGGGCCCTCGAGCCGCGCCACCGCGATTTTGACCTCCGTGATCTCGCGGCCCATCGCTTCGATCTTGTCTCCGAGATCGGTTCTGACACCGTCGATCTTGTCTCCGAGCCGATGGTCCACTTCGTCGATCTTGTCGGCGAGGAGCCGGCCTTGTTCGTCGATCTTGTCGTTGAGAAGCCGGCCTTGCTGATCGATCCTGTCGTTGAGAAGCCGGCCTTGCTGATCGATCCTGTCGTCGAGTCGCTGGGACATCGCGTCCATTCGCCTGATCATCCAGCCGAATCCGCCCGCGAGCGCGACCAAGAGGCCGGCGAAGCTGATCACCGTCGCCAAGGCATCGATCGACACGAACATGCCTCCATTCTCTGCGTGATTTCCCTGATCTGCCAGCGACGGTATCGCCTGTCCTGGAGCTGGGCATCGCCGAACGGAATCGGTGTGGACAAGAGCCGAGGCACAACAGCTGGGGAGGGATGCCTCTTCGTCGGCACCGGTTTCCCGGTGCAGACTTGCTCCGTGCGGCATCGCCGCGACGTCGGCGCCGAAGACGAGAGGACTTTCGATGGCGATAGATCTCGAAGAGACGTACAAGGACCTCCACAGGCATCCTGAGTTGTCGTACCAGGAGCACCGGACGGCGAAGATCGCTGCCGACGGACTTCGCGGTCTCGGCATCGAGGTCATCGAGGGCGTCGGCCGTACCGGGGTCGTCGGCGTACTGCAGAACGGCGATGGACCCGTGGTGCTGCTGCGTGCAGACATGGATGCACTCCCGGTCGCCGAGGAGACCGGGCTGGACTATGCGAGCACCGAGCGTGGCGTCGACCCCGACGGCAACGACGTCGCCGCGATGCACGCGTGCGGCCACGACGTGCACGTCACGTGCCTGCTCGGTGCTGCCGAAGTGCTCGCCGGCTCGCGGACGGAGTGGCACGGCACGGTCATCTTCCTCTTCCAGCCCGCCGAGGAGCAAGGATCCGGCGCGCTCGAGATGATCGGGGACGGTCTGTACGACCGTGTGCCGAGGCCCGGCATCGTGCTCGGCCAGCACGTCGCGCCCGCACCTGCCGGGATGGTCGGGGCGCACGCCGGTCCGGCATTCGCCGCGACCGACGGCCTGTTCGTCACCCTGCACGGCGAGGGCGGCCACGGCTCGCGGCCCGAGGCGACCGTCGACCCGGTCGTGATGGCGGCGGCCACGGTGATGCGGCTCCAGACCATCGTCTCCCGGGAGATCGCAGGCGGAGAGACCGCGGTCGTCACGGTCGGCACGATGCACGCCGGCACGAAGTCGAACATCATCCCGCCCGATGCGACGCTCGGCATCAACATCCGCACGTACGACACCGCGGTGCGCGACCGGGTGGTCGCAGCGGTGACACGCATCGCGGAGGCGGAGGCTGCGGCATCGGGTGCCAAGCGCAAACCCGATGTCGCCGTCACCGAATCCTTCCCTGTGCTGCACAACGACGAGGAGGCGACTGCACGCACCATGGCTGCGTTCCGCGACGTACTCGGAGCCGAGCGCGTGCTGGACCCTGGGGCAGTGACGGGGAGCGAGGATGTCGGCGCGCTCGCGACTGCCGCCGACGCGCCGATCGTGTACTGGCTGCTCGGCGGCCTGGACCCCCGGCTCTTCGCGACGGCGCCGGCGAACGGGACGACGGATGCCGACGTGCCCTCGAATCATTCACCGCACTTCGCCCCGCTCATCCACCCGACGCTCGAGACAGGCGTTCAGGCGCTCGTCGTCGCGGCCAAGGAGTGGCTGGGCAAGGGGTCAGCAGAACCCGCGCGTCCCTAGGCTGGAGGAATGAGCCAAGAGATCTCGGAGTTGTTCGACGCGGGGGAGTGGGTGCAGGCATCCGTCGGCGAGCACTTCACCGATATCACTTACCACCTCTCGAACGACGGGCGAATCGCGCGCATCGCCTTCGACCGGCCTGAAGTGCGCAATGCGTTTCGTCCGCATACCGTGGACGAGCTCTACACGGCTCTGGACGACGCACGGCAGAACCCCCGGGTGGGCGTGGTGCTGCTGACCGGCAACGGCCCGAGCCCGAAAGACGGCGGCTGGGCGTTCTGCTCGGGTGGCGACCAGCGCATCCGCGGCCGCGACGGGTACAAGTACAGCGATTCCGAGACGGCGGTCGTCGACGGAGCGGCGGGGAACGCGGGAAGTCACGGGGCAGTGGGACGCCTGCACATCCTCGAGGTGCAGCGGCTCATCCGGTTCATGCCCAAGGTGGTCATCGCCGTCGTGCCCGGCTGGGCGGCGGGCGGCGGGCATTCCCTGCACGCGGTGTGCGACCTCACGATCGCAAGCGCCGAGCACGGACGGTTCAAGCAGACGGATGCCGACGTCGGCTCCTTCGACGCCGGCTACGGCAGCGCCTACTACGCCAGGCAGATCGGGCAGAAGCTCGCGCGTGAGGTGTTCTTCCTCGCCCAGGAGTATTCGGCGCAGCGTGCGTATGAGATGGGAGCCGTCAACGCTGTCGTGCCGCATGCGGAGCTCGAGAGCACGGCCGTCGAGTGGGCGCGGGTCGTTCTCGGCAAGTCGCCGACGAGCATCCGCATGCTCAAGTTCGCGTTCAACGCCGTCGACGACGGACTCGTCGGGCAGCAGGTCTTCGCCGGCGAGGCGACGCGGCTCGCCTACGGCACGGACGAGGCGGTTGAGGGGCGCGACGCCTTCCTGCAGAAGCGCGATCCCGACTGGTCGCCGTTCCCCTGGCAGTTCTGAGGCTCCGTGCCGGCAGTTCACGCGGGTAGCGTGGAGGCGTGAGTCGCCCGCTGATCGTCATCGATGCCGGCGACCCGCAGGCTGTGCACCTCGCCTTGCGCGACGCTCTGACCGGAGATGGTCCGGCCGTGCTTCCGCGGCAGCACGCGAGCGGGACCGGTGCGGATGCCGGCGTCGCTGCCCCGGGTCGCGTCCCCCGCAACGTCGCTCTCGTCGTCGAGACATCCGGGTCGACCGGTGCGCCGAAGCGTGTGGCGCTCAGTGCGGATGCCTTGCTGGCCAGCGCCGCCGCATCCGCGGGTGCGATCGGAGGTCAGGAGCCGGGCCTCGCGCGCTGGGTGCTGGCACTGCCCGCGCACTACATCGCCGGCGTCAACGTGCTGGTGCGCTCGATCGCGGCAGGAACAGAGCCGGTCATCCTTCCCCCCGGCCACTTCGACCCGGTCGCCTTCTGCGCCGCGGCCGGCCGGCTGGACTCCGACCAACGCTTCTCATCGCTCGTTCCGGTGCAGCTGGCCCGGCTGCTGGACGCAGCGACAGATGCCGCCTCTCGTGGCGACCACGCCATGCTCACCACGCTGCGCCGCTTCGACGCGCTCCTCATCGGCGGGCAGGCGCTGCAGCCGGAGCTGCGGCGCCGCGCCCTGGACGCCGGGCTGCACATCGTGCGCACGTACGGCTCGAGCGAGACCGGCGGCGGATGCGTGTACGACGGCGTCCCGATCGGCACCGTGCGCGCCCGCGCGGTGGATGGTCGCGTCGAGCTGAGCGGACCCGTACTCGCCGAGGGCTACCTGGACGACACGGGCGCGATCGATCGGGAGCGTACGGATACCGCGTTCCACGCCGCGGACGGCATCCGCTGGTATCGCACAGGCGACCTCGGAGCTGTCGACGCAGATGGAAGGCTCACTGTGACGGGCCGGGCGGACAATGTGATCATCTCCGGCGGCGAGAAGGTCTCGCTGGATGCCGTCGAGCGCGTCGTGCGCCGCCGGCCCGGATTCGAGGAGGCCGTGGTGGTCGCCGCGGCAAGTGCCGAGTGGGGTCAGGTGCCCGCGGTCGCCGTGGCGGGGCATCCGCAGGCCGCACTCGTGGAGTTGCGCGCGCTCGTGCAGTCCGAGCTCGGGCACGCGGCCGCGCCGGCGCACCTCGTGCTGCTCGAACGCATGCCGCTGCTCGCCTCGGGCAAGCCCGACCGCCTCGGGATCGCCGAGCTCGTCGCCTCCCGCATCGAAGGTGCATAGGCCTTCCCATTAAGATTCCCCGTTGTGAGTAGCAGTGCGCGGAACAAGCCGAAATCGAAGCGCAAGGGCGGGCATCCGGCCGGCAAGCGGGGTGCGGTAGCACCGGCGACGTTCCGCGACTGGGTCGGCGGGGCACGGCTCCGCACGCTGCCGCTGGCGATCGCACCCGTACTCGTCGGCACCGGAGCCGCCGTGGATGCCAGCAATCCCGGTGTCTTCCACTGGGTTCGCGCCCTGCTCTGCCTCGCCGTCGCGCTCTGCCTGCAGATCGGCGTGAACTACGCCAACGACTACTCCGACGGCGTTCGCGGAACGGATGCCTACCGAGTCGGCCCGAGCCGCCTCACGGGGTCAGGAAAGGCGAGTCCGCGCGCCGTGCTCGTCGTCGCGCTGGTGTTCTTCGGACTGGCCGCGGTCGCGGGGCTGCTGCTCGTGATCGCCTCGCACCAGTGGTGGTTGCTCATCGTCGGTGCTGCCGCGATCGTGGCGGCCTGGTTCTATACCGGTGGCAAGCATCCGTACGGCTACTACGGCCTCGGCGAGGTGTTCGTCTTCGTGTTCTTCGGGCTCGTCGCGACCGCGGGCACGATGTTCGTGCAGGTGCTGAACGTGTCGCAGGTGGCGTGGCTGGGCGCCGTAGCCGTCGGCTTACTCGCCTGCGCCGTGCTCGTGGTGAACAATCTGCGCGACATCGACGTCGACAGGCAGGCAGGCAAGCGGACCCTGTCGGTGCTGATCGGCCGGGTGTGGTCGCGCGTGCTCTACGCGGTCTTCGTGCTGGTGCCGTTCGGCATCCTGGCGATGATCAGCATCTTGTACACGCTCGGATGGCTGGGCTTCTTCACGCTGATCGCCGCACTGCCCGCAGTGATCATCACACTCTTAGGTCGCACTCCGCGGGAACTCATCACCGCGCTTCAACTCACGTCGATCAGCGCACTCGTCTACGCGGCGTTCCTCGCGGCGGCGCTCGCCTGGTCACCTCTGTGAGTCTTGTGCGCCGCGCAAGCGGCGGCGCACCGCGGTTGGCGGATTGCGTGGTTGCGTCCGGCGGCGGCACAGCCCCCGCCTCGTAGAGCGTGTCGCGTCGGCGACGGTGCGGGTTGTCTCAAGCGAGTCGTCAAATCCCTCCGCATCCGCTGGCAGGTCAGTTCCGCTTGCGCGGGGCGTCCTCGGCTGCGTCGACCGCGGCGTCTTCGACCTCGTCATCGGCGCTGGGCTTCGCCAGGCGCCGATCCCGCTTTCCAACGGTGGCGAGTTGCCCGGCGACGGCTTGCCGAGGGCCGCGCAGAAAGAGGTACGACAGGCAGAAGCCGATGACGACGGCGGCCACCGCCGAGATGTACCAGAGGTCGATCGGCAGCAGGAGAAGCAGCACCGCCAGCGGAACGGCGACGAACAGGAGCCGCAGCACGGTGTAGGTCAGCCATGCCGGAATGTGTTTCACCGTTCAAGTGTAGGGATCGTCGCACAGTGAACGCCCTGGGAGCCCGCGGGCGCCCCCTCCTTCTCGGCGGGACCTCTCAGGGTCGCCGCCGAGGCGCGCGGGTTAACATGGCCACATGATTCGCGTATGGCTCATCGTCGGAGTCATCGCCGCGTTGTTCTACATCTATTCGATCGTGGATTGCGCGATGGCTGAGCGGGAGCGTGTGCGCGGAGTGCCGAAGGCGGCATGGATTGTGATCGTCGTCGTGTTCGCCGTGATCGGCGGCGTGCTGTGGTTCGCGGTCGGCCGCCCGCGGCGCGGGAACGCCGGACGCGTGCGCACGATCGCGCCCGACGACGACCCCGAGTTCCTCAGGAACCTGGAGCGCGACCGTCGCCAGCAGGAACGCATCCGCCGCCTGGAGCAGGAGCTCTCCGACCTCGACGACACGCCGAAGAAGAAGTCCGGCGACACCGACGGCCGCCGGGATGCCTGAGCCCGCGGATCGCCGCGGGTCCCAGCCCCAGGGCATGACTTCGCTCGCGCCTGAGGGCATCGTGGAGCAAGCGCTGCCGCGCACAGGCAATCCCGCCACCGATGCCGCGCTCGTCCTGCTGACCCAGCTCGTGCGCGAGGGGCTCAGGCACATCGTGCTCAGCCCGGGCTCGCGGTCACAGGCGCTCGCGCTGGTCGCCGCCGAGCTGGAACGCGTCGATGCGGTCGAACTGCACGTGCGCATCGACGAGCGGGTGAGTGGATTCCTCGCCCTGGGCATCGCAGCCGAGACGGGGCATCCGGCAGCGATCGTCACCACCAGTGGCACGGCCACAGCGAATCTGCTTCCCGCCGTTCTCGAAGCTCATCACTCCAATCTGCCCATGCTCGTGCTCACGGCGGACCGCCCGAGCGAACTGCGCGGCATCCGCTCGAACCAGACGACGGTGCAGGCAGGCATGTACGGCGCTGCCGTGCGTCGCGCGCTCGACGTGGGCGCACCGACCGGTGCCGCTGGCGAGACGGATGCCTACGCGCACCTCGCCCGCCAGGCGTGGTCGGCGGCGCTGGATGAGACCGGGCCGGTGCACCTGAACCTCGCGTTCCGAGAGCCGCTGTCCGCGGCCGTGCCCGACCTCTCTGCCTTCGCGTCCGAGTTGCGCAGTGAGGGCGAGGGCGTCGAGCCGCCGAGCGACCCGCGTCCCCACCCCGCCGCCCTCGGCCGCCCGCACCTCACGCTGCCCGAGGGTCCTCGCACCATCGTGATCGCAGGCAACGCCGCTGGCCCCGCCGCCGAAGAGCTGGCACGCGCGGGCGGCTGGCCGCTGATCGCGGAGGCGTCGAGCGGGTCCCGCTTCGGTCCGAACCTCGTCGTGGCCTACCGCCGCCTGCTGCGCGACCCCGAGTTCGGCGGGCGGGTGCAGCGAGCTGTCGTGTTCGGACATCCGACGCTCAGCCGCGAGGTGCCGGCGATCCTGAAGCGCGACGAGCTGGAGGTCGTCGTGGTCGCACCCGTCGGCGAGGAGGTGTACGACCCGGCGCGATCGGCGCGCATTGCGGCATCCGCCGAGGCAGCCTCGGCCGGCGAGGATGCCCGCGCCTGGGTCGGGCGGTGGGTGTTCGCGAGCCGCGCGCTGCTCGAGGAGGATGCTCAGGCATCCGCCGATCACGTCGCTCCCGACGTCGAAGCCGGCCGTTCGCACTCGCCGGAGCAACGGCTCGCGTTCGCCAAGACGGAACTGGCCGCGGTGCGCGCACCCGTCACCCGGCGGATGCTCGTCGAGGCGCTGTGGCGGTTCACCTGGCCGCACGATCGGCTCGTGCTCGGCGCTTCGCGCTTGATCCGCGATCTGGATGCCGTCGTGCCCGGCAAGAAGATCCGCGTGCATGCCAACCGGGGGCTGGCTGGAATCGACGGCACGATCGCGACCGCGCTCGGCATGGCGCTGGCCGCCGAGCGGGCGAGCGGCGGGCAGGCGACAGGTGCGACCCGGGTGCTGCTCGGCGATCTGGCGCTGCTGCACGATGTCGGATCGCTGCTGTTCGGCGATGGGGAACGGCGCCCCACCGTGCAGGTCGTCGTCGGCAACGACGGCGGTGGCACCATCTTCGACTCCCTCGAGGTCGCCGCGACCGCTCCCGCCGACGCGATGCGGCGCGTGCTCACGACCCCGCAGCCTGTCAGCGTGGCAGCGCTTGCCGAGGCATACGGTTGGGGCTATCGACTGGTGCAGACCCGCGGCGAACTCGATCAGGCGCTGTCGGCGCCGCCCACGGGAACAAGCATCGTGGAGGTTCCGCTGCCGCGCTGAAGTTACTGGAACGCTTCCGTGATGGGGCGGAACTTCATGCTCGTCTCGGCCAGCTCACGTTCCGGAACCGAGTCCGCCATGATGCCGCAACCGGCATATGCGGTGATGTCGCCCGACGGCGCGACCTGCGCGCCACGCAGCGCGATCGCCCACTCGCCGTCGCCGTCTGCGCCGATCCAGCCGACCGGCCCGGCGTAGCGTTCGCGATCGAAGGGCTCGAGCTCGCGGATGAGCCGCAGCGCCGCATCCGTCGGTGTTCCCGCTACCGCGGCGGTCGGATGCAACGCCGCCACGAGATCGAGCGCACCGGAGCCGTCGCTGAGCGTGCCGGAGACGTCCGTGGCGAGATGCCAGAGGTTCGGGAGCTTCAGTGGGAACGGCTCGCTGCTCGTCTCGAGCGTGGAAGTGTGCGGGGCCAGGGCCTGCGTGACGCTGCGCACGGCGACCGCGTGCTCCTGCACGTCCTTCGCGCTGGCGAGCAGCCCGGTGGCCGAGTCGTGGTCCGATTCCGCGTCGCGCCCGCGACCGCTGGTGCCGGCCAGCACCCGGGCGTCGAGCGTGCCGTGGTGCACCCGCACCAGGGTCTCGGGGCTCGAACCGAGCATGCCGTCGACGGCATATGTCCAGCATTGCGGGTAGCCGAGTGCCAGCTCGACGAGGGCGCGGCGCACATCCGACTCGACCGGCAGGTGCGCCCGGATGTCGCGCGCGAGCACGACCTTCTCGACGTCGCCGCGGCGGATGCGCTCGACGGCGATGCCGACCGCGCGCTTGTACGCCTCGCGGGTCAATTCGCCAGGAAGCATGGTGAGCCGGTATTCGGCGCCGAACGGCTGCGGATGAGGCGCCGCGGGCATCGCGTGCTCGTCGGAGTGACGGATGCGCGTGATCCAGGAACGTCCATCCCGTCGCCCGATGATCACCTCGGGCACCACCAGCACGCTGGTCGCCGTGCTGTCGTCGTCGAACGCGAACGTGCCGAACGCGACGAGGCCGGTGCCGGGCATCCGCACAGAATCGCTGACCGACGAGAGCGCCGCGACCTGCTTCCACGCCGCCGACGCCTGCGCGATGCGGTCGGGACCGCGGAACTCGAGTCGCAGCGCCTCGCCGACGCCGGCGATCCCCTCTCCCTTGCGCAGCCACACGAGCGGGGCATGCGAGTCGGTGAAGGGGATGATGTGTCTGACGTCGTCGAGTGGGGTGGTCTCGACCGTCAACGCCTCTACTCGGGTCGCGATTGCGGTCACTGCTCTAGCGTACGTCGGCGCCCTGCGCGCTGGAGCTAGGAGTAAAGGCCCGGTGGGCCTTTGCCGCGACGCCAGCGCCGAGTCAGCTGCGCTGGCTCGGTTAGTGGTGCAACGCCGCACAACTAAGCTTGACCGAGTGAGTAGGGCCGACCTGAGCAAGCAGCCGTCGGACGTCGCGGCGATGTTCGATGAGGTCTCGGTCGGCTACGACCGCATGAACACCGTGTCGACGGTGGGCATCGATGCGCTGTGGCGCATCGCCACCACGCGAGCCGTCGATCCGCGACCCGGACAGCTCGTGCTCGACGTCGCCGCCGGCACCGGAACATCCAGTGCGGCACTCGCCCGATCCGGTGCGCGCGTGGTCGCCGCTGACTTCTCGCCTGGCATGATCGCGGTCGGAGAACGTCGTCACGCAGGCAACCCGAACATCGAATTCGTTCAGGCGGATGCCACTGGGCTGCCGTTCGACGACGACAGCTTCGACGCCGTGACCATCTCGTTCGGGCTGCGGAACATCGTCGATCCGGATGCCGCGCTGCGCGAGTTCTTCCGGGTGACCAAGCCGGGCGGCAGGCTCGTCGTCTGCGAGTTCTCGCGGCCGCCGGCATCCGTGATCCGGGGCGCGTACTACGCCTACCTCGAGTATGGGATGCCCGTGTTCGCACGGCTGGCGTCGTCCAATCCGGTCGCGTACGCCTACCTGATGGAGTCGATCCGGGACTGGCCCGCGCAGCAGGAGCTGGCGCACCGCATCAGCCGCGCGGGCTTCGAGCGCATCGCGTACCGCAACCTCACGTTCGGCATCGTCGCGCTGCACCGCGGCTTCGTGGGCGAGTCGAAGGGTGACCTCTAGTGCCATCGTTGCCGCTCGCGCGCCGCGGGACCACACTGACCAGTCAGCTCGGGCTGAGCGACCGCATCTTCGCCTCCGGCACCGACAAGCGCTTCGCCGCTCGCATCGACGACGGGCTGGAGCTCGTCGAGCAGGGGCTGCGCGAGCAGGTGCGCTACGCGGACGAGATCGCCGACGTCACGGCCCGCTACCTGCTGAACGCCGGCGGCAAGCGGGTGCGGCCGATGCTCACGCTGCTCACCGCGCAGCTCGGCGAGGGCGCCACGCGCGAAGTGATCATCGCCGCTCAGGCGGTCGAGATCACGCACCTCGCGTCGCTCTACCACGACGACGTGATGGACGAGGCGCAGACGAGGCGCGGGGTGCCCAGCGCGCAGCACGTGTGGGGCAACTCGGTGGCTGTGCTCACCGGCGACCTGTTGTTCGCCCGTGCCAGCCAGCTCGTGGCGAGTCTCGGCGAGGGTGCGATCCGGCTGCAGGCCGACACGTTCGAGCGGCTCTGCCTCGGCCAGTTGCACGAGACCATCGGCCCGAACGAGGGTGACGATGCGGTGGAGCACTACATCCAGGTGCTGGCAGACAAGACCGGCTCACTCATCGCCGCCGCCGCACAGATGGGCGTCATGTTCTCCGGCGCGCCCGAGGAGTACATCGCCCCGGTCATGGCCTTCGGCGAGAAGGTCGGGGTCGGCTTCCAGCTCATCGACGACGTCATCGACCTCTCCAGCAAGGGTGACGAGACGGGCAAGACGCCCGGGACCGACCTGCGAGCGGGGGTCGCCACGTTGCCGCTCTTGAAGCTGCGGGCGCTGGCGCAGACGGATGCCGCGGCATCCGCTCTGCTCGAACGTCTCGACACCGAGGTGCTCGGCGCGCCCGAGACGAAGGATGTGGGCGAGGCGGTCGCGGCCCTCCGTGAACATCCGGTGACGCAGGAGACGCTCGACGAGGCGCACCGCTGGGCGCGGGAGGCGGTCGAGGCGATCGCCCCGCTGCCACAGGGCCCGGTGAAACGGGCGCTCACCCGCTTCGCCGATACGATCGTCGAGCGGTCCAGCTAGGGCCACGCGCGCCCTCACCGGAACGGATGCGTCCCATGCACGCCAGCAGCGCCCTCCACGCGGACAAGTTCCGTAAGGCAGAAAAGGAACCCTCCATGACCAAACTCCGCCTGGCGATCGTCGGCGCGGGACCGGCCGGAATCTACGCCGCCGACATCCTGCTGAAGGCGGAGCGCGAGTTCGACGTGTCGATCGACCTGTTCGACCAGCTTCCGGCACCGTACGGCCTGGTGCGCTACGGCGTCGCTCCCGACCATCCGCGCATCAAGGGCATCATCACGGCGCTGCGGGAGGTTTTGGACCGAGGCGACATCCGCATCTTCGGCAACGTGCGGTTCGGCACCGACATCACGCTTGACGACCTCAAGCAGCACTACAACGCCGTCATCTTCGCCACCGGCGCTGTGCGCGATGCAGACCTGAACATCCCGGGGATCGAGCTCGAGGGGTCGTTCGGTGCTGCCGACTTCGTGAGCTGGTACGACGGGCATCCGGACTACCCGCGCACCTGGCCCTTGGACGCCCAGTCGGTCGCCGTGATCGGCAACGGCAACGTGGCTCTGGATGTCTCGCGCATCCTCGCGAAGCACGCCGACGACCTGCTCCCCACCGAGATCCCCGCCAACGTGTACGACGGGCTGAAGGCATCCCCCGTGACCGACGTGCACGTCTTCGGGCGCCGCGGGCCCACCTCGGTGAAGTTCACGCCGCTGGAGCTGCGCGAACTGGGCGAGCTGCGCGACGTCGACATGATCCTGTACGACGAGGACTTCCACTACGACGACCACGACCGCGAGGTGATCGCCGGCAACAAGCAGGTGCTCGTGATCGACCGGGTGCTGCAGCAGTGGCGGCAGCGCGAGGTGGGGCAGGCATCCAGGCGCCTGCACCTGCACTTCTACGCCCGGCCGGTCGCGCTCGTCGACGACGGCAACGGACACGTGTCGGCCATCCGGTATGAGCGCACCGCACCGGACGGTCAGGGGGGCGTCGTCGGCACGGGTGAGCTTCGCGAGGTGCCGGTGCAGGCGGCGTACCGCGCGGTCGGATACTTCGGCTCGCCGCTACCCGGCGTGCCGTTCGACAAGCGGCACGGCGTGATCCCGAACCACGAGGGTCAGGTGCTGCACGCGAAGGACAACACCCAGTTCTACGGCGTCTATGCCACCGGCTGGATCAAACGTGGACCGGTCGGCCTCATCGGACACACCAAGTCCGACGCGATGGAGACCGTGTCGCACCTCATCAACGACCTCGGCAATTGGTGGACGCCCGTCGACCCGTCCGAGGAGTCGATCGTCGAACTGCTGCGCTCCCGCGGGGTCGAGTTCACGAACCTCGACGGATGGCACAACCTCGACGCGTTCGAGCAGGCGCTCGGCGCCGAGCAGGGCCGCGCCCGCATCAAGGTCGTCCCGCGCGAGGAGATGGTGCGCGTCTCCAACCAGCCCGAGCACTAGTCCGTCACGGCGACCGGCAGCCGGATGTTCACGGTCCGCCGTTAGAGCAGCGCACGCTTCCGCTCGGCGGGGAGGCGGGCTCGGCACCGTGGCGCAGCTGCAGTACGCGGCTCGATGCTGGCGAACGGCGGGTGACTAACGTTCACCACCCGCCGAAGAGGGGTAGAGCCCATCTCTCTACCGTGCTTGACTGGCTCCCGGCCGTATCGGGACGGCCGACGCCGACGGTTCCGGGGACCGGTCGGCGGTCAGAACACCACGGGGGGTGGCGTGGACCATGGCTGTCGCGCGTAATCGTAAGGGGATCATTCGGGCGATCCTCGCGGGAGGAATCGTTCTCGGTGTCGGTGCGGCTGTCACGCTTGCCGCCTGGAATGCCTCCGAGTTCGCAACGGGAACGTTCCAGGCAGGCACGTTCACGATCCAGGGCTCGACGGACGGCACCACATATGCGGCGCATCCGGCGGCACCCGGTGCGACATTGGCGTTCAGTACCGGCGTCTCCAACCTGTCGCCGAACGACACCACGTACGCGGCGTACTGGGTGCAGCTTGGCCCTGGAACCACATCGAACGCCACTGTGACCGTGCAGTCGGGCGGAACGACGGGCACCGTCACGAACCTGACTTACAGCATGATCCAGTTGGCGGCCACCGGAACGTGCAACGCGTCCGCCACCGGCACGACGCTGGTCACGGCGGGAACCGCGGTAGGCACGGTGCCGGCCTCTGTCACTTTCCCGCTGACGGCCGGTAGCCCCACCACGCAGGCCGGCACCGCTGTGCAGGTGTGCATCGTCGTCACGGCCGGATCGGGACTGCAACAGGGTCAGACCGGGGCGGCCACGTGGCAGTTCGCGGCCCAGTCGAGTTGACGATCGCGGCTGATCGAACGAGTTCGCAGCGACCGTCGGGCACTGCACGTGCCGTCGCCGCGGTGCGCAGCACTCTGCTGAACATCGCGGCCGTTCTCGGGTCGCTGTGCATCGTGCTGGTCGTGCTCGCGCTCGTCTTCAACATCAGCCTGATCATGTTCAAGACCGGTTCGATGGCGCCGCAGATCCCGACCGGATCCCTCGCCGTCGTGAAGCAGATACCGGCACACGATGCCCGGGTCGGCCAGGTTGTCACGGTGACGCGGCCGCGCGAGCTCCCGATCACACACCGCGTGGTCGGCTCGCGTCCAGGACCGGATGGCACGACCGAGCTGCTTCTCAAGGGCGACGCGAACCGCGAGCCCGACGCAGAGCCCTACGACGTGCGCACGGTGAAGCTCGTGCTGTGGTCGGTGCCGGGGCTCGCCTACGTGGTGGTGTGGCTCGGCGATCCGTTCGTGCTCGGCGGCATCACGATCGCCGTCGCGGCGCTCATCGTGTGGGTCCTCTGGCCGCGTGACGACAAACGCGACGCCGCGCTCGGTGAGGCCGACGAATCCGCGCTCGGTGACGCCCTCGAGGATGGCCAGGCGGAAGGTAAGTGAACCGTGGAGACCGCGAGCATCGGAGAGGGTCGCGAGCCGGATGCGCCCGCGCGTGAACGGAGAGCACGGTTCAGTGCCCTCGGTTCCGCCGTGTACGGCACCGTGCTGGCCGCGGCGATCGTCGTCGCTGTCGTGGGGCTCGGGCTGCTCCGACCAGACCCTGCCATCGGTGTATCCGTCGCTGCAGACATCCCGCCGCTGGTGCTCACGAGCGACCCGCCCGGCACGGTCCACACACTTACGCCCGGCGAGACCACGCTGTGGAACGTCGGCGTGACCCTGCACCGGATGCCCGCGAGCAGACTCGTCGGCATCCTCACCGCTGCCGGCGGGCTGGCTTCGGGCGAGGCGAACGTCACCACCGACGTTGAGTTGCGAGGTTGCACCACCGCATGGGAGGGGACGGCCTGCACGGGAACGGAGCGGGTCATCCTGCCCCCCACAGCGACGGATGCCTTGACCGGAGCGGCTGACACGCTGACCGAACCGTCGCAACCCATTCCGGCGAACGTGTGGGTGCAGGCGAGGGTCACGCCGGCGGTGGACGCACCGGAGGAAACCTCAGGGGAGCTGCAGCTGCGTCTCACCGTGGATGCCTCGGGAGCGGATGCCACCGGCGGCGGTGATCTCGCGGCCACCGGCGGTCAGCCGCCGATGGGTGCTGCACTTCTGGGTGTCGCAGCCGTGGCAGGCGGCTTCGCCATCGTGGGCCTAGCGCGAAGGCGACGTCATGGCTGAGCGGAATTGGGTGTCGCGCGTCGCCGCCGCGTGCGTCGTGCTCGTCGCGATGTTCGCCGGCGTGGCCGTGCAGCCGGCGCCGACGGACGCGAGCTGGCGGGCATCCGAGTATGCGAGCGCAACCTTCACCGCCATGACGCTGCAGCAACCCAAGATCACCGGATGCACGTATGCCACAGGGGCGCTCGGCCTTGCTCCCGTCGTGACAGTGACGTGGTCGTTCCCTTCTGCGACGCCGCCATACACGATGCCGAGCAATGCGGGCTTCGCGTCGGCGACCGGTACAGTGCCCGCGACCTCGCTGAACGGCCTCGCGACGGGAACGGGTGTGAGCACCACTCCGTTCAGCGGTGCCGCGACGTCGTACACCACGACGATGACGCTTCCGTTGCTGAGCGGCACCCTCTCGGCGAGCTACACCATCGGCATCCGCACTGCTTGGAAGGGCTGGACGTCGCCGTACGCGAGCGCCGTGGCGTCGAGCACGCTTGCGGGTCTCAACCCGACCTGCGCAATCCGCTGACCTGGTTGGACGCGTGGTCCAGTGCCCGGGCCGGCACTACGCTCGGCTCATGCCCTTGTCGCTGCCGGTCCTCGTGCTGGCGTCGGTCGTCGCGGCGGCCGGGGGTGCGGCGCTCGGCTGGTGGCCGCTCACCACGTGGGTGCGACGCGAGCTGCGGTCGAGCCGAGCTTCTCCGAGGGGCATGCGCCTGGCATCCGCGATCAGCACCGGCCTGCTCTGGGGAGTGCTGGTCGGGCTCTTCCTCGCCAGCGTGGTCACCGCGGTCGTCCCGGCACTACTCGCCTTCGCCGCCTGCGGCACCGTGCTGGCCATTATCGACGTTGCTGAGCAGCGCCTGCCGAACCGGGTGTTGTTGTGGACGACCGGTGCCGTCGCGGCGCTGCTGGTCGGGGCTTCCGCTGTGGCGGCCGCATGGACGCCGCTGCTCGTCGCCCTGCTCGGCGCCGGCGGGATGTTCGCTCTCTACCTGGTGATCGCGCTGCTCGCGCCACGATCGTTCGGCATGGGCGATGTGAAGCTGGCCGTGCCGATCGGCATGCTCCTCGGCTGGTTCGGACTGGATGCCTGGCTCATCGGAGTCGTGCTGGGCGTCGTCGTGGGTGGAGTGTTCGCCTGCGTCTCGCTGATACGTCGCACGCGTAGGGGAGAAGGCATACGGAACGGGACGATCTCGTACGGGCCGGCGATGCTCACCGGGGCGGTGCTGGCACTGATCTGGGTGGGATCGAGCTAGGCGGTGAGGCTCTGGCTGAAGGCGACAGTCATCGTGTAGGCAGCCAGAGAGCGAGACGGCCCGCTGACGCCACATGCTGCCACACACCCGAGCGATCCAATGCGGCGGCAACAGGCGACGGGGCGCCGTCGTCGGTGGTGGTGGGCAGGATGATGCACGTCGTCCCCTTGGGGATCGGAGCATGACCGGCACCGATGCGCTGGAATTGAACGAGGTGAGCATGTCCGTAGAAGTCAGCACGCCCGTCGATCCATACCTTCACGTCCGGACGGTCCAGGAGGACCGGTCCGGCGGTTCCTGGCTCCGAGAACAATTGGCATCCAGCGGGTAGCTGCCGCGCGAGCATGACTTCGACAGGGACGACGCTTGTCGCGACGCTGGTGGCGGCCAGCGGAATCATCACGATCATCGCGGCGACCAGCGCGTGCGAGAAGGCTCTACCCGTGGTGTAGATCCGCAGGCGTGAGCTCGGCTCGGGATGTTCGCGCACGATGCGCCTCCGAAGCCGCCCGACCACGTCGGTCGACGCGACTGCCAGGGCCGGAAGAGCCAGGAAGAGCCCGGGAAAGACGAAACGTGCGGCGGTGAGTCCCGCCAGTGAAAAGGGAACCGACATGACGCTGAGCGCGATCAGGGCCACATCGCCCGGAAGCACCGCACCACGGCGGCGAATCCTCATCACGAGGGTCACACACGACAGCACTGAAACGGTCAGACCGATCAGCATCACCACGACGAGTGCGGGTGAACCCTTGGCCATAGCGACCGGGAGCGACCACCACTCCGTGATGATCCCTTGACATGCGGCGGCCACTGCCTCGGAACGTGCGACCGTGAGAGCGATGCCGTACGGCGAACAGACGCAGCCGAGGAAGAGTCCGCCGGCAGCAGCCGCGGCCATCCCGAGACGTGTTCGACGCGGTAGGCCAGGGGCGAAGCACCACGCGACGGTCCACGAAAGGGCGACGAGTGCAGACACGGGCATGAACGAGAGATGAACCCAGTTGCCGATGAGTGAGAGCGCAAAGCCGGCTGCTCCTGCGCCGACGGCCGCAGTGCGAGCCCGCTGCCGTCGCGCCCGGCCAGACCACCAACCCGCGAACAGCGACGATGCGCCGAGCAGCACCATCACCGCGACCGTCGCTCGACCGGAGAGCGAGCTGGAGCCCACGAGTGCCAAGGGCGCGACCACCACAAGGGTGGGCAGCGCTCGGGCACCGGCATGGCGGGCGACGACGAGCAACACGGTGATGAGGGTGCCGCAGGTGAGGATCGCCACAATGGCGAGCCCCCACCATCCCGACGAGTTCCATCCGAGTGCGAGCAGGATGTTCCATGCCGGCGAGTTGGGATACCAGATCCCCGTGGCGGACCAACTCCAGGTGTCGGCGCGTGCGATCGGGATTCCCACGAGGTTCTCCAGACCGGCCCGGGTCTCCCAGAACGTGTCGCGTTCGATCGAGCCCGAGAAGAGAGCCCCGACCTCGACCCACGCCACGAGCACGACCACTGCCCAGCGCGAGCGTTCGGACGTGAACAGCGCGCGCAATCGCTCCGCCGCTTCCCGTCGAACCGCTTTCGGCACTGATGTCGCGGTCGGTGCGGTCATGAGTGTTCGTCCTGTGAATATCGATGTCGGGCCAGCAAACCGCGTGGCCGTAATATCCCGCAATCCCCCATAGGGGTGGAGGGGCGCACTACAAAGAAATACCCCTCGTGGGGGTAGAAAAGCCGCACCCCCTCAAGAATGGGGATTCTTTGTGCCGACGCATCATGGGTATTTTCAATTTGCCCTCCCGGGCTTGTTCATCATGTTCATTCGGGGAATTCGATCAGACATCCGGAGGAGAATCCCATGCTCAAGGCACTTACGTTCGTCCACACCTACTTCAACTCGCTTCGAAGCGAAGAAGCCGGCAATGCCGCAGAATACGGCCTCATCATCGCGTTGATCGCCGTCGTGATCATCGGAGGCCTCACGGCGCTGGGCCTCGCTCTCGGCGGTGTGTTCAACTCCGTCTCCGGGTCCATCTAGTCCCAGCCGGTAGGTCGGCCCTCGCATCGGATGCGGGCCGCGAGTGATGCTCAGGACTGCATGAGTCCTAATCCGCTTCTTTCGCGCGCGCTATGAGAATTCCTCAACTCGTTACTTCTCGCCGCCATCATCGATTTCATGAATTCGTTCGGCAGGAACGGCGATGGAAAAGTGAGTCCGAGAACGACCGCCGCGTATCGTCTTCGGCTGGCTTTATTCGAGAACACAACTCCGCCTTCGAAGTCTGAAATGGGGTGGTGCATGAGCGTGCGTCGTCGCCTCACGCGACTTTTGCGATGCGAAAGCGGCGCAGAGGCGGTGGAATTCGCCCTCGTTATTCCTGTGATCCTTCTCATTGTTTTCGGTGCCATTGAATTCGGCCGGCTCTACAACGAGCAGATCCAGCTGACGGGTGCGGCAAGGTCGGCCGCGCGAGTGATGGCCATCGACAGCTCGACAGTGATCACCGGTTCAGAGTTGCAGTCCTGGGCACCGGCCCTGAGTCCTACGCTGACGGCCTCGGGCAATCTTGCTCTGAGCTATCTCGACGCAAGCGGCGCTGCCGCCAGTGCCTGTTCGACCGGTGGGACGGTGACGGCGACGCTGAACTACGCAGCGCCGCTGCTGACCAGGCTTTGGGGGCCGACGATGTCACTCAGTGCAAAGGCGGTGATGCCGTGCGGTGGCTGAACGAGCGTCTTCGAGACGAGCAGGGAGCGACCGCGGTGTTCTTCGCGCTGGTCCTCATTCCATTGATCGCGATCGCCGCGATCGCGGTCGACGTCGGCGCGCTGTACGCCAACAAGGCGTACCTCCAGAACAGCGCGGACGCCGCAGTGTTGAAGGTGGCGATCGCCTGCGCGCACGACGAGACGTCGCCATCCTGCGTGAGCCCGGACACCTCGTCCATTGCGGCTGCGAACGACCCGGTGAACGGTGCCGTTGTGAACCCACTGGTGGTGAACACCACGACGAACCTCGTCACGGCGGCGGCGAGTTCCGGCGCGTCGACCCCGTTCGCGGCCCTCCTTCCCGGCGGTACACGTTCCACGATGGTCTCGTCGTCGGGTGCGGCCGAGTGGGGGCCCATCACAGGAGGATCCACTCTCCCCCTCGCAATCGGCCTCTGCGACTATGTGGCGCCGACGACTCCGCCCACGAAGGTCACCATCGACATCAACAACAAGGGCTCCGCGAAGACGTGCGACGGCACAAGTGTGCCGGGTGGGTTCGGATGGCTGGCACAGACCACTCTCAGTCTGTGCGCATCCACGGTGGGCACGGGGAATTGGGTCGATATCACGACGGGGAACAACCCCCCGGGCAACCCGAACGGGGCGTGCAACCCTACGTTCTTCCAGGCGCTCATCGGCACGACCGTCCTTCTCCCGATCATCGGCGCCACCTCGTCAGGCGGCAGCGGCGGAATGTATCAGATCACGACCTTCGCGGAATTCTTCATCACCGGCTACAACTTCCAAGGCGGATTCAGCGAACCCGATAACACGGCACCCGCGCCATCCGGGAACACCTACCTTCAGGGCTACTTCACGGACTACGTCTCCGTCGGTGACGGCGATCAGATCACCCCGACAGCCACCTGCCAGCCCGCCGAGCCCTGTGCGATGGGCGCGCGACTCACGCTCCGCACATCGTGAGAGAGCGACCGCAACGTGACCGCTCCGGCGGACGCGTTACCGATCCAGCGCCATAACTCGCAACTACAACATTGAGAAAGGCTTCCCGTGATCCGCATCATCGGCGCCATCGTCGCGGTCATCCTCGTTGTCGTCGGCGGTCTTGCCCTCTTTCTCTACGTACAGGATGCCGACACCCGTGCCGCCCAAGGGCAGAAGCTCGAGTCCGTCTACGTCGTTCAGGCACAGATCCCGAAGGGTACATCGGGGGCGAGCATCGGCAATCAGGTGAAAGTCGAGAGGCTTCCTGCCCTCGCCGTCCAGCCGGGCACGGTGACGAATCTTGCGTCCATCCAGAACGACCTCGCCAATACCGACCTGTTGCCGGGGGACCAGTTGGTGCAGGCTCGCTTCTCGTCACCGGAGGAGCTCGCGCGCGGTGGGTCGGTTCCGGTGCCGAAGGGATTGCAGACGATCACGGTGGCGATGCCGGCACCGGAGGTCGTGGGCGGTGATGTGCATGCCGGCGACCGGGTCGGCATCGTCTACACGGGCCCGAGCCCGACTGGTGGAACAGTGACGCAGTTCCTGTACCAGCAGGTGCTCGTAACCGGCATATCGTATGGGACCACCGCTGTGCAGCAGTCGAAGACGTCGGCCTCGACTGAGGCATCGGCTCAGTCCGCGGGAGTTCTTATGGTCACTTTCGCCGTCACCGACGTGCAAGCGACCAAGATCGCCTTTGCCGCGCAGCAGGGCAACACCCTATGGCTGACGCTGCAGAACACCGATACGACCTCCGGATCGCCGCAGGTGACCGTGCAGAACGTGTTCCAATGAGTCGTTATCTCCTCATCACCCGCAGTGCGGCGTACGAGGCGCGATTGCGTCGCCTCTTCCGCCGGAGGGTACAGGCCATCCCAGGTGAACACCTGGCGTTCGGCGCTGATGAGATCGTTCGGTCGGTGGAGGGTGCTCCGCGCATCGCCCTGCTCGGACCTCTCCTGAGCTACGAAGAGACCAGGGCACTCGCCGACGCGGTGAGCAGGCGTTATCCGGGAATCGGACTGGTCGTCGTACGCGAGCAGCGAGCCGACCTCGAGGACTGGGTGGACGGCATCTCGATGCATGCCGTGCTCGGTCCCGAAGCCTCCGACCAGGCTGTGGTCGACCTGCTGGATCGGCTCCGATCCTGGCTGGTAGCCACGGGTCGGCTGCATGCCGAAGAGGAAGAGTCCGAAGACGATGCCGAAGACGACGACCAGCAGCCCGACGCGATCGCCTTCCTCACGACGAGTTTCGACGAACTGATCTCGGGCAAACCTCCCGACAAGTCCGAGGTCGCAGAGACCACCGGCGACCCGGTGGAATCGGGAACCGAGGCGGACGACGAGATGCTTGAGCCCGTCGATGAGTGGGTCCTTCCACCCATCGTCGAGGGTACGCGCACCGAAGTCATCGTGGTCGCGGCACCCAAAGGCGGACAGGGCAAGACCACGACAGCGGTCAATCTCGCAGTGGCTCTGGCGGAGGTCGAGCCCAACTCGGTCGTGCTCGTCGATGCCGACATGCAATTCGGCGACGTCGCAAGCGTGCTCGATCTCGAGCCGCATCGCACCATCGTGGAACTCGCTCTGGAGATTGACGAGGTGGCGCTCAAGACCCTTCTGACGCGACACGACAGCGCATTCTTCGTGGTCGCAGGGCCGCACTCACCGGAACTCGCCGACAAGGTCGCGGCCGACTCGCTCGGCCGGCTCATCGACCGACTTGCCGGGCTGTTCCGCTACGTCATCGTCGACACCACCCCCGGGCTCGACGACAACACCCTCACCGCCATCGAACATGCCACCGACGCGGTCTTCGTCAGCACGCTGACGGTCCCGGCACTGCGGGCGCTCCGAACCGAGTTCGAGATTCTGGCTGAAGCGGAGCTCATACCACCGAACCGACACGTCGTGCTCAACATGGTGGAGAAGAACACCGGGCTCATCGTCAAGGATGCGGAAAGAATCATCGGGGCGCCCGTCGACGTGCAGGTCCCCAGATCCGCCACAGTCCTGATGGCGGCCAATGCCGGCGAGCCGGTGCTCCGGCGCCAGCCGCGAGATCCCGCATCACGGGCCATGCGTCAGCTGGCCTGCCGGCTCGACGGCCGCGGCATGCGGCGCGCCGCGCGACGAAAGGATGGCGAGTAGTGAGTCTCAGCGATCGCTTGGCGCGCGCCCGAGGCGCACATCTTCCCGAAACCACGTCAGGTGAGGGTTCCCCGGCGTCCGAGGTCTCAAGCGACTGGCCGGCCCCCGTGCCGATCGGTATCTCGTCCACCCGCGATCCCGACCACCACGCGCAAACGGTGGAGGGAAGTGCCGTCGCATTCCAGGCCCATGCGGCCACGAATGATGCTGTCATGGCTCCGCCTGCTTCTGTTCCTGCTGCACAGCGCTCGCTCGTGCGCGACGACGCTGCCCCGAACGATCCATTCGTGGAGCTCAAGGAGCGAGCCGCTCAGGAGCTCTTCCAACGTATCGGCGCCCGCCTCAACGATCCGAGCCTCTCGGAAGAGCGGTTGCACACCATCGCCAGGGAAGAACTCGTGCGTATCGTCGAGACCGAGCAGGTCGCGCTGACGGCGGCCGAACGCAACAGGCTCATCGAGGAGATCAGCGCCGACGTGCTCGGCCTCGGTCCGCTCGAGGCGATGCTCGACGACCCGAGCATCACCGAGATCATGGTGAACCGGTATGACCAGATCTATGTCGAACTCGCGGGCCGGCTGACGAAATCGGCGGGCCGTTTCAACAATGAGGCGCAACTCAGGCGTGTCATCGAACGGATCGTGTCGCGCGTCGGACGCCGCATCGACGAGTCGTCGCCGATGGTGGATGCTCGGCTGATGGACGGGTCGCGTGTGAACGCGGTCATTCCGCCTCTGGCAGTCGACGGTTCAGCCCTCACGGTCCGCAAGTTCTCCCGCACTCCTTACACGAGCAAGGATCTCGTGCGCTTCGGCAGCTACTCTGCGCAGATGGCGGTGCTGCTGGATGCCGCAGTGCGTGCGCGGATGAACATCTTGGTCTCAGGGGGAACGGGCACGGGCAAGACGACTTTGCTCAACGTGCTCTCCGGATTCATTCCGGGTGACGAGCGCATCGTGACCATCGAGGATGCGGTGGAGCTCCAACTGCAGCAGGACCACGTGGTGCGACTGGAGGCGCGTCCCGCGAATATCGAGGGACGCGGCGAGGTCACGATCCGCGATCTGGTGCGCAACGCGTTGCGCATGCGTCCCGATCGCATCGTCGTTGGCGAAGTGCGCGGAGGCGAGAGCCTCGACATGTTGCAGGCAATGAACACCGGACACGAGGGCTCCATATCGACGATCCACGCCAACTCGCCACGTGACGCGGTGTCTCGTCTCGAGACGCTCGTGCTCATGGCCGGCATGGACCTGCCGCTGCGAGCCATCCGCGAACAGATAGCGTCTGCCATCGATGTGATCGTGCAGCTCGCTCGTCTGCGCGACGGCACGCGCCGTGTGGTGAGCGTCACGGAGGTGATCGGAATGGAGAGCGACGTGGTCACCATGCAGGAGGCATACTCCTTCGACTACGGTGCGGGAGTCGACGAGAACGGCCGGTTCCGGGGAAGCTCGGTGCCGACCGGCATCGTGCCGAGGTTCGTCGAACGATTCGCGGACAACAACGTGACGGTGCCGATGAGCGTCTTCGAGCGGCAACCGGTGGTCGAGCGATGACGGTCGGTCTCGCTCTCGGGCTCGTGCTGGTGCTGCTCGCATTGCTCGCGCTGTTGTTCTTCGTGATCGCGCCGCCGCCGAAGCGTGTGGCGTTGGAACGCCGTCTCGCTCCTGGGGAGGAGTATCGTTCCGCTCTCACCCGGGCCACCGACAAGACCGTGACCGCGATCGACTCCGTCGTGGCGCGGCAGCAGCGCACCCTCTTCAACGAGAGCAGACTCGAACTGGCGGGCATACATCAGACTCCGGCAGCATTCACACTCCTCGTCTTCTCGATGGCGTGCGTGCTCGCGCTGATCGGTGTCGCGATGGGATTCGGCTCCTGGCTGTCGCTTGTGCTGGCTTTGCTCTTCGCGGCCTGCGCACCCTTGCTCGCGGTTGTACTCCTTGATGTGCGCACCGCATCCCGCCGGGCGAAGTTCGCCGACCAGCTCGACGACACCCTTCAACTGGTTGCAGGCAACCTTCGGGCGGGCCACGGCCTGACCCAAGCGATCGACTCGGTGGCCCGGTTCGCCGATCCGCCGACTTCGGAGGAGTTCTCTCGTGTCGTCAACGAGTCCCGGATCGGAAGAGATCTCGGCGACGCGCTCGCGGAGACAGCGGTCCGCATGAAATCGGATGACTTCACGTGGGCTGCGCAGGCGATTCAGATCAACCGCGAGACCGGGGGCAATCTCGCCGAGACTTTGAGTCGCACCGCGGCGACCATCCGCGAGCGGAACCAGATCCGTCGGCAGGTGAAGGCACTCAGCGCCGAGGGACGGATGTCGGCGCTCATTCTCATCGCTTTGCCGTTCGTCGTGTTCTTGGCCGTGTTCTTGATCAACCCGCACTACCTCGATCCGTTCTTCGCGAACCTCATCGGATGGATCGTGCTCGCCGCCGCGGCGGTGCTCATGGTTATCGGCATCGTGTGGATGATGGCCGCGGTCCGGGTGAAGTTCTAATGTCGATCCTCATCTACGTCGCCGTCGCCGCCGTGGCGCTGGGTGCCGGAGCGCTCGTCTTCATCGTGTTCACCACCATTCCGTCGAAGCGCGATGTCGCCGCGGTCATGGCGGCTCGTACGATCGCCGAGCGTGAACGAGTCGACCGGGGTTCATTCGGTCAGACGTTGGCGGGAGTCATGCCGTCCGGATACTCCGGATGGGTACAGAAGAAGATCATCTACGCGGGAAAGGCTGGTCAATGGTCGGTCGGCGGATTCTTCCTGGTGCGGTTCGTCGTCACGCTCGTCGCCGTGCCGGTGATCGTCCTGACGCTCGTGCTCTCGCCCGGACTAATCTTCACCGTGGTCGGCATCGCGTTCGCAGTGCTCTTCGGCTCCATTCCGGAGGTCATCCTCTCGAGCCGCGCCGACGACCGGCAGAAGGCGATTCAGATCGCCCTGCCCGACACTCTTGATCAGATGACCATCGCAGTCGAGGCCGGCTTGGGGTTCGAGGCCGCGATGACGCGCGTGAGTCGTAACAGTGCCGGACCTCTCTCGGACGAAATCGCACGCACGCTTCAGGACATCTCGATCGGCCGATCCCGGTTCGACGCATACGCGGCGCTCCTCACACGCACGAATTGCGACGATCTCAAACGGTTCGTGCGTGCTGTTCAGCAGGCGGACCGATATGGCATCGCCATCGCCGACGTGTTGCAGGTTCAGGCGGGGGAGATGCGGGTCAAGCGCAGGCAACGCGCCGAAGAGAAGGCGGCTTCTGTGCCGATCAAGGTCGTGTTCCCTCTCGTTTTCGCGATCCTGCCCGTGTTGTTCATCGTGCTACTCTTCCCCGCCGTGCTCGGAATCATCGGGGCGTTCAGTCACGTCTGATCGTTGCGGGCGCTCATCCGTTCTCAGTCGGCAGCAGCACCGCACCGCATCGTCAGTGTCGCGGTCCCGGCATCCTCGCCGAGTTCCAGCTCGACTGACACGTTACTGAGCGACGCCAGCGACCCCACGTGCGTGCCGCCGCACGCGATGCGTGCTGTGCCCTCTGGCAAGTCGCACACCCAGAACCGCGGGTCGCCGAGACCGTCGCCGTCGCGCTCGATGTGCACGGGCGCATCCGTCGCTATCCAGGTCCGAAGCGCCTTCGAAGCAGCCGCAGCCACGGCCCCGAGCGCATCCGCGAGCCCGTCGGTGGTGAATCCCTTGCGCCGCAGCGACTTGTTGAGCCGGAAGACGTCGACGGATCCGTTGGACACAATCGTGGAGGACTGGATCGCCTCGTGGTCGAAGTCCGGCCGACCAAGCGCATCCTCTCTCACGGGTTTCGTCCATCGGTCCGCGAGCGCTGCATTGAGCGCAAGGGATGCCAGGTGGCACAGCGTGTGGCCGACGGAGAGCTCGCGGCGGTGCGCGGCATCCACGCTCACGACGACTTCGTCACCAACCGCAATGCGGCTCGGCGCCTGAAGCACGTGCGCGACGACGAACGCCCATCCCTCGGTGCCGCGACGCACCGGAACATCGTCGCCGACGAACAGGTTCGTTCCGTCAGTCGCACCGACGACGACGTCGACCATCGGCACCTCCCGCCCGTCGACGAGGATCGAGCCGGTGTCCGGTCCTTGATCGGGCCAAGCGCGGTCGACGGGATGCGCTGGGGTGCGGTCAAGCAGAACGAGTTCCTGCCCATCGCCGTACGGCTGAAGGTGCAGCACGACGGCGTCTGCGCGTAGCGCTTCAGGCCCTGCGGAGGCGTAGAGAACGGTGGTGTCCGTAGAAGGCAGCGGCATGGATGCCCGTCTCAGCGGAAGTTCACGAACTGCAGGTCGACGTCGACGTCGGCCTTCTTGAGCAGCGCGATCGTGGCCTGCAGATCGTCCCGGCTCTTCGACGAGACGCGCACCTCGTCGCCCTGGATCTGGCTCTTCACCGACTTCGGCGCCTCATCGCGGATCAGCTTGTTGATCTTCTTGCCGGCTTCCTGATCGATGCCCTGTTTGAGCGCCACCTCGAGCCGGAACTCCTTGCCGCTGGCGTACGGCTCACCGGCATCCAGGCTCTTCAGCGAGACACCGCGCTTGATGAACTTCGACTCGAGCACGTCGAGGATGGCCTTCACCCGCTCCTCCGAGTTGGCCTTGAGCAGGATCTTCTCGCCGCTCCACTCGACCGATGCCCCCACGTTCTTGAAGTCGTAGCGCTGGTCGACCTCTTTGCGCGCCTGGTTGACGGCGTTGTCGGCCTCCATCTTGTCGACTTTGCTGACGACGTCGAACGACGAATCTGCCATGACACAAGCTCCTCACGCGATCGATTCCGTATCCCTGCGAGTTTAAGGGGCGCACCGAAGGCTGGTGACGCGCGGCAATTCGGCCACCTGTCGCGGCTTTTCGGCCCAGAGGCTCCTCTATGCTTGCCGCGTGACCGAACACTTCGGCGGCCTCGCCGCAACCGGATCCGACGTGACGCCCTGGCTGATCGTCGCCGGCATCATCGTGCTGCTGGGTGTGATCGCGCTCATCATCGCCGGTGCGGTGCGCTCGCGGCGCGCCGAGCGCCAGGTCGAAGACGCGGCGGAAGCGGTAGCGGATGCCGGCGGCACGCTTCCGGAACCCGACCCGGAAGCATCCGGCTCGGCTGAGACGGTCATCGAGGAGGCGTCCGAGCTGGGCACAACGGATGCCCGCACAGCGCCACCTGCGCCACCCGCGTCGCCGTCGCCGCTGGAATCGCCCGCGCCGGGGTCGCCCGCGCCGGGGTCTCCCACCCCCGGTGGGCCCGCGGACGATGGAGAGGGCCCGTCGTCGGACAGCTCGCCGAGGCCCTGACGCCCATCCGATCGACCTCCGGCGCGCTTCGACTCGCTGAAACCGGGGGTTCGTGCTGAGGCCCGGGCACAATGCGCCGGTTTCGGCGCGATCCGCCGGTTTCGCAGCGATCGGGCCCGGACGGCCGACGATTTCACCGGATGCGAGAGCGTGGGTATCCTTGAGTTCGCGCCTTCGGTCAGGTGATCACACGTGGTCGGGAGCGCCTCGGCAGGTTACCCAAGCGGCCAAAGGGATCTGACTGTAAATCAGCCGGCATAGCCTTCGGGGGTTCGAATCCCTCACCTGCCACTGTGTGCGTCGAGCCCCTTCTGACCTGGTCAGGAGGGGCTCGGCAACGTACAGCCGAAGCCGCGGCCGCATCGTCACTTGCTCATCGGCGGCGCGTCGCCGGGAACGAGATATCCGCCGATCTGGCGGAACAGCGTGTCGGACGAATTCGCGTAGTCGCCCTGGTCGTCGAAGGCGGCGGGAGTGAACGTGCACGCGACGGCGATCGCGACCTTCTTGGACGGCAGATAGGCCTCCGTGGCGCTGTAGCCGCTGAGCAGAGGATTCTGCAGCATCCACGAGCCCGAGCGAACCACACCGAGGCCGTAGTTGTAGCCGGGAACCTGCGTGAAGCACGAACCGCCGCACACCGGCAGGTGGGTGCCGAAGCCGATCAGCTTCGAGTCGGTCATCGCGTGGAAACTCGCCTTCGACAGTAGCTTGCCGGTGCCGATCGCCACGGCCGTCGTCGTCATGTCGGTGATGTCGGTGGTCTCGGCCGCGCCGATCGGGGTGCCCCACGCCGGGTTCCAGTACGTCGACTCCTCGTAGAACGGGCTGCCAGGCGGCACCCCCAGCTGCACCCTTCGTTCGGAGCTGTATGCGTGCAGCGTCGGCCTGGGGAAGACCGCTGTCGAGTTCGCGACGGTGTTCTTCAGACCCATGGGATCGAGCACCTTCTGCTTCAGCAGCTGGTCGAGCGGCTTCTTGCCGATCATGGCGAGAATGTGACCCAGGATCATGAAGTTGGTGTGCGCGTAGCTCCAGTTCGTGCCGGGAGCGAACTCCATCGGCCGGTCGAACGCGTATTTGATGCGCTCATCGAACGTGAAGAGGTGGAACGGGTTCGTGTTGTACGCCGCCGTCCACCCCGGGTCGGTCTCGAAGTCGGGGTAGCCGGATGTCTGATTCGCGAGCATCTTGAGAGTCACCTTGTCGGCGTCCGGAAGCTCGGGCATCCACTTGTCGATCGTGTCATCGAGTGCGACCTTGTGCTCGTCCACGTACTGCAGAAGCAGGTTGCTGAGGTATTCGAAGGCGACGGCCCCGTTGCGGAACTGCATATCGGTCTTCGCCGGGACACCGGTCATCGAGTCCCCGAATGCCTGCATGGCCACGACTTTGCCGTTCACCGTCACTCGCACGATGACAGCTTTCAAGTGCTGCTTGGTCATGGCCGTGCGCACGAGCGACGCTATGCCCTCGGCCTGTTTGGAGTCCGGCGCCGATGAAGACCCGGTCGATGCCTTCGGCGCGGGCGACGCAGTGCAGGAGGTGAGCCCCGCCGCCGTCACCAGCGCGACGACAATTGCTGTTCCGATCCAGGTCATGCGGGAGTGAACTCTCGCGACTGCCGGTTCTGGGTGCACCATGGCGGCTCCGCTCGTCGCAGAACGCTGCAGGAGCGGCTGCCCTCCCGACACTACGCGCCCGCACGGAGGACCGGTCATGCGCATTCCGCTCCACAACGGGGGACACGCCTCGATGCTCGGTCGTCTCGATAAACTGTCGCAGCCCGCCCGCTTCGTCCCTTTCGCTGAGGAGCCCCTCCGTGCGCGTAACCATGCTCCGTGCCAAGATCCACCGCGCGACGGTGACCAGGGCTGACTTGCACTATGTCGGGTCCCTGACCGTGGATCGCGATCTCCTGACCGCGTCGGGAATCCTCGTGGGAGAGAAGGTCACCGTGGTCGACATCGACAACGGTCAGCGGTTCGAGACGTATGTCATCGAGGGCGAGCCCGGCTCTGGCGTGATTGGTGCGAATGGTGCGGCCGCCCGGCTCGTCGCCCTCGGCGACCGGGTGATCATCATGGCCTACGGGTCGGTGAAGCTGTCGAAGGCATCCGGGGTGCGACCGAAGGTCATCATGGTGGATGCGCAGAACCGCGTGCAGCACACCGGCGAGGATGCCGCATTCCCCACGGCGTATCCATCGTGATCGGCGACCGCGTCGATTGTGCAGCAGCTGACTCCCCGCTGAGTCAGCGGATGCCCGGATAGGCTCGTCTCCATGCCCGACGAGCAGCGGAACGTGCCGACACAGATCAACTTCGACATTCCGACGGAGGTCGAGGCGGGCAGTTTCGCGGACTTCGCCAGCATCTGGCACACCGACAGCGTGTTCGTGCTCGACTTCGCATCGCTGCGCGGTCCGGCGACCGAGACACTCGACGAAGACGGCGAACCGCAGCGCTCGGTGAACGCGAGGGTCGTGACCCGGGTGCGCATTCCGCCGGAGCAGGTGTTCGAGCTCGCGAAGGCGCTGACCCGCGAGCTCGAGCTCTGGGAGCAGCAGACCGGCAAGCGCTCGGGGCAGTAGCGCAACTGGCGGCGCCTGCTGTCAGCACCGGGGCACCCGGCCCGTCGGCTGGACCGGCGGCCCGTCAGGGGCAGTCCGTCAGGCCCGGTCGAATCGCTTTCCGTAGCCCTGCTTCGGCAGGATGCCGAAGATCACGCCGATCACCTGCCCGGCGAACGGAATGAGGGTGAGCAGGAACCACCATCCGGTCAGGTTCGCGTCGTGCAGCCGGCGCACGAACACGGCAATGGTCGGAACGATCACCGCAAGCACGTACAGCCCGAAAACGATGCCGATCACCGTGCTCCCCGTCGTCGGTCTCGGCGCGAACGGCCCCGCGAGGCCGTTCGCCATCTCGACACCGATTCCCGCGAGCAGGAACACGACGATGTTCAGCGCGTACGCCCACCAGAACTCGCTGCGACTCGCCCTGCCATGGAACACGGCGTATTTCGCGAAGTACCGACCGATCGCCTCCTGAGGCGTCGCTCGGTAGATCGGCTTGTCCGACGGATGCCTGCCCGCGGCGATCTCCGCCGCATCGACGGCATCCTGCGCGAAGTCGTCGGCCCCGGTGCTCACGATCACATGCTGCCACGAGCGTCAATCGATGACGCGAATCAGCTCCCACATGCCGAGCGTGGCGAGGCGCACATCGAACACGCGGGTATCGCCGTCGTCACTCGTGCCCTGGAAGCGCCAGCCCTTCAGCGGCGTCGGCGGATGCGTGATCGCCGGACTCAGCGGAATGCCGGGCTCGGGCCCCAGCCGAGTCGGTGTATCGGTGACGCGGTAGCGACGGCCGGCCCAGAACATCCGTCTCGGAACGCCGTCTTCATCGATCCAGACGGTGACGATGTCGGTGGTATGAGTGATGCTCACGGCAGACCTCCTCGCAGAACAATCGAACAGAGCTTCGATGAAAGGAGAATAGATCGATTGCGCGCGACACGCCAAAGAGATCCTCCAGGCGGCGGCCCCTAGCATCGAGGGGTGCCCTCCACTATCGATGAGCTCCTGATCCTTGCCCGCACGATCGCCTGCGAGGCCGGCGATCTCGTGCACAGCCGGCGCGAGGAGGGTGTCGAGGTCGCGGCGACGAAGACGGCACCGGAAGACATCGTCACGGCGGCGGATCGCGAGTCCGAAGACCTCATAAGAGGACGCATCGCAGACGCCCGCCCCGGCGACGGCTTCTTCGGCGAGGAGAGCGACGCGAGCGCGAGCAGCAGCGGACTGACGTGGATCGTCGACCCGATCGACGGCACCGTCAACTACCTCTACGGCATCCCGGCGTACGCTGTCTCGATCGCCGTGGTGGAGGGCGACCCCGACCCGAACACGTGGCGCTCGCTGGCATCCGCCGTCGTCAATCCGGCCAGCGGCGAGGTGTATACGGCGAGTGCCGGCGGCGGCGCCTATCTCGGACGCAAGCGGCTGCAGGTGGCCACAGGCAAGCAGTTGTCGCTCGCCCTCGTCGGTACGGGCTTCTCGTACGACTCCCGCCGGCGCGGGCTGCAGGCCGAGGCGGTGAGCATGCTCATTCCGCGGGTGCGAGACATCCGCCGTATCGGTGCGGCCTCGCTCGACCTCTGCAATGTCGCGTCAGGGCGACTGGATGCTTACTACGAGAAGGGCCTCAAGCCCTGGGATCATGCCGGCGGCGCGCTCGTCGCCGCGGAGGCGGGCGCGAAGGTCGCCGGCCTGCACGGTGCGGAGGCGAGCCGCGCGCTGACGATCGCGGCGGAGCCGGGACTCTTCGCGCAGCTCGAGCCGATTCTGGACGAGATCGGCGTCGCCGACCGCTGAGCGGGCGTCAGCCCAGAATCCAGACCGCCGTGTCTGCAGGCAGCTCGTGGTCGTCGAGGGGCTCGCTCGAGACGATCACGTCGCCCTCCGGAAGCGGAATGGATGCCCGCCCCAGGTTCGCCAGCACCGTGACGTCCCCGTTGCGGAACGCCACCACGTCGTCGCCGTAGCCCTCCAGCCACTCGAGTATCCCGCTGCCCAGCGAGCGTTCCTCTCGTTCGGCGAGCAGCAGTTTGTAGAGCGAGAGCGTCGAGTCGGGCTCGTCGCTCTCCGCGTCCCGCGCCATCGTCGCCCACTCGGCCGGCTGCGGCAGCCAGCTCTTCCCGCTGTCGCTGAACCCGTACGAGGGACCGGATGCCGTCCACGGGATCGGGACGCGGCATCCGTCGCGGCCGTAGCGTTCGCCGTGCGTGCGGAACCAGGTCGGATCTTGTCGTGCGGAGTCGGGCAGATCGATCACCTCGGGGAGCCCCAGTTCCTCGCCCTGATACAGGTAGGCCGAGCCTGGCAGCGCAAGCATCACGGTCGTCGCGGCGCGGGCTCGCCGCAGGCCCAGCGCCTTGTTCGGGCGGTACGGCGTCTTCGGCCCGATCCCGTGGCCCTGCGGGCTCTCATCCGCGAGTCCGAAACGGGTCGGATGCCGGATCACGTCGTGGTTCGAGAGCACCCACGTGCTCGGGGCGCCGACACCGTTGAACGCGTCGAGCGATTCCTCGATGACTGCACGCAGAGCATCCGGATGCCACGGCGTCTCGAGGTAGGTGAAGTTGAACGTCTGCTGCATCTCGTCGGAGCGCACGTACCTGGCGAGCTTGGCGGGCGGGCTCACCCACGCCTCTCCGCACAGCGCTCGGTCGCCGTCGTACTCCGCCAGCACGTTGTGCCAGTCGCGGAAGATGGCGTGGCCGCCTTCCTGCGCCCACATCGGCGAGCCGGGCTCCTCATCGCTGATGTCGGGCTCGAGCGTCACGCTGGCGCCGCTCATCGAGCCGCCGCGCTGCTCGGGCGTGTAATCCGGCAGCCCCTTCGCCTTGACCATGCCGTGCGCGACGTCGATGCGGAATCCGTCCACTCCGCGATCGAGCCAGAACCGCAGGATGCCGCGGAACTGTTCCCACACCCAGGGGCTCTCCCAGTTGAGGTCGGGCTGCGACGAGTCGAACAGGTGCAGGTACCACTGTCCAGGGGTGCCGTCCGGGTTCGTCGTGCGGCTCCAGGCGGGGCCCCCGAAGACCGACTCCCAGTTGTTCGGCGGAAGCTCGCCGTTCTCACCCTTGCCGTCGAGGAACCAGTAGTGGCTCCTCGCCTCGCTGCCCGGAGCGGATGCCAGCGCCTCTTGGAACCAGCGGTGATCGGACGACGTGTGGTTCGGCACCAGGTCGACGATGACGCGTAGCCCGAGGTCGTGGGCGGCCGCGAGCATCCGGTCGAAGTCGTCGAGCGTGCCGAACAGCGGGTCCACGTCGCAGTAGTCGGCGACGTCGTAGCCGGCGTCGCGCTGCGGCGACGTCATGAAGGGGGAGAGCCAGACCGCGTCGACACCGAGGTCTTGCAGAGCGGGCAGGTGAGCGGTGATACCGGGCAGGTCGCCGAAGCCGTCGCCGTTGCTGTCCGCGAACGACCGCGGATACACCTGATAGATCACCGCTGTGCGCCACCACTCGTTGCCGGTGCTGGTCGGCGTCGCTGCGGTGTCGCTCTGCGGGCCGGTCGCTTCGTGCGATGCCTCCGACATGGCTTCCTCCGTCGAAGGGGCCGTGTTCACCGTTGTATTCACCACTGATACGTCCTTGATTCGAGTCGTTGCATGCGTGTCCATCCATGCTCTCGCACGTGCCTGATGACCGGCGGCTGCCCTTCGGCCGGAACGTTGATAGGGTGATGGCGATCTACACGGGAGCCCTGGCAAGGGCTGAGAGGAAGCTGCCGCAGCTTCGACCGTAGAACCTGTCCGGACAATGCCGGCGAAGGAAGTAGGGCTCCTCCATGGATTCGATCCACCCATCGCACACGCTCGCCTATCTGCGCGACGACGAACACGGCATCCGTGTTCCGGTCACCTCGATCTCGCTGGGCACGACGTCGGACGAGTCGTTCGTGGCCTACCGAACGGCCGGGCCCGGCAGCGACCCGGTGCTCGGGCTCGCGCCGTTCCGTGAGGAATGGATTGCAGCGCGCGGCGACACAGAAACGTACGAAGGCCGCGGCCGCGACCTGAACGATGATGGCAGGGCCGCGCAGCGCCGAGGTGCGGCCTCCGCCGAGTGGAAGGGCGCCAAGCCGGTGCCGCGCCGGGCCCTGGACGGCCGCACGGTGACGCAGATGCACTACGCCCGGCGCGGCGTGATCACCCCGGAGATGCGCTTCGTCGCGTTGCGGGAGAACTGCGATGTCGAGCTCGTCCGCGCGGAACTCGCCGCGGGGCGGGCGATCATCCCCAGCAACATCAATCATCCGGAATCCGAGCCGATGATCATCGGCAAGGCGTTCCTGGTGAAGGTGAACGCCAACATCGGCAACTCGGCGGTGACCAGCTCCATCGCCGAGGAGGTCGACAAGCTGCAGTGGGCGGCCACCTGGGGTGCCGACACCGTGATGGACCTGTCGACCGGGGACGACATCCACACCACCCGAGAGTGGATCATCCGCAACTCACCAGTTCCGATCGGCACCGTTCCGATCTACCAAGCGCTGGAGAAGGTGGGCGGCGACGCGAACGCGTTGACATGGGAGCTCTACCGCGACACCGTCATCGAGCAGTGCGAGCAGGGTGTCGACTACATGACCGTGCACGCCGGAGTGCTCCTGCGCTATGTTCCACTGACTGCCGAAAGGGTCACCGGGATCGTCTCCCGCGGCGGATCGATCATGGCGGGATGGTGCCTTGCGCACCACGAGGAGAACTTCCTCTACACCCACTTCGACGAGCTGTGCGAGATCTTCGCTCGCTACGATGTCGCGTTCTCGCTCGGCGATGGGCTGCGGCCGGGTTCCATCGCCGACGCGAACGACGCCGCCCAGTTCGCCGAGCTCGACACGCTGGCCGAGCTGACCAGGCGGGCGTGGGAGTTCGACGTGCAGGTCATGGTGGAGGGCCCCGGGCACGTTCCGTTCCACCTCGTGCGGGAGAACGTCGAGCGTCAGCAGGAGCTCTGCGACGGTGCCCCGTTCTACACCCTCGGACCGCTGGTCACCGATATCGCGCCTGGCTACGACCACATCACCTCGGCGATCGGTGCGACCGAGATAGCCCGTTACGGCACCGCGATGCTCTGCTACGTCACGCCGAAGGAGCACCTCGGTCTTCCGAACAAGGATGACGTGAAGACGGGTGTCATCACCTACAAGATCGCCGCGCACGCCGCCGACCTGGCGAAAGGACATCCGGGCGCCCACGAGCGGGACGACGCGCTTTCGAGAGCGCGATTCGAGTTCCGGTGGCGCGACCAGTTCGCGCTCTCCCTCGACCCGGTCACCGCGGAGGAGTTCCACGACGAGACCCTGCCCGCGGAGCCGGCCAAGACCGCGCACTTCTGCTCGATGTGCGGGCCGAAGTTCTGCTCGATGCGCATCTCTCAAGACATCCGGGACGAGTTCGGCGGACTCTCCGAGCAGCAGGTGATCGCGGGCATGAACGAACGATCCGCCCTCTTCCGCGCGTCGGGCGGACGGGTCTACCTTCCCGAGCCCGGCGTCGGCCGCCCGTAACCGTCGTGATGTCCGCCCTGATCACGGGGCCGTTCGGCGACGTCCGGACGGCCGGTTCACTGAGGATGCGCGGGGTCTTCCAGAAGGGGCAGGGCGCCGCACAGCCGGCGTGCGGCCTCCTCGGGGTCGTCGGCGTCGGTGATCGCCCGCACCACGACGACC
This sequence comes from Humibacter ginsengisoli, assembly GCF_054780095.1. Taxonomy (NCBI): domain Bacteria; kingdom Bacillati; phylum Actinomycetota; class Actinomycetes; order Micrococcales; family Microbacteriaceae; genus Humibacter; species Humibacter ginsengisoli. Next base: position 9,605 of record NZ_BAAGWZ010000011.1, on the reverse strand, counting down.
CGCCGCGCACCGGCATCCACCACCTCGCCGATGGTGCTCGCATCGATGCCGCCGATCGCGAACCACGGGCGCGTCGGGCTTCGTTGCGCCGCGAACCTGATCAGCTCGGTTCCCACGGCCGCGCGTCCGGGCTTCGTCGGGGTGGACCACACCGGCCCGACGCAGAAGTAGCCGAGATCGGCAGCGGCGATGGCGGCATCCACCTGCGCAGCGGTGTGGGTGGACCGGCCGATCGCCGTCTGCGCTCCGACGATCGCGCGCGCGGCGGACGGCGGCAGGTCCTTCTGTCCGAGGTGCAGGACAGGGGCACCGGCCAAGCGGGCGATGTCGGCGCGATCGTTGACCGCCCAGAGCCTGCCGTGCTGTGCTGCGACCTCGGCCAGGGCCACGAGAAGCTCGAGCTCTTCGCAGCCTTCCAGCGACTTGTCCCGCAGCTGCACGATGTCGACGCCGCCCCGATATGCGGCGGAGACGAAGTCGGGGAAGTCGCCTTGGCGGGTGCGCGCGTCTGTGCAGAGATAGAGCCGGGCGGCATTCAGGGACACCGGTCCAGCGTAGCGAGGCAGGGAATGCGTGCGACGAACGGGTCGGAGGCAGTCGATGTCGCTGTCATCGGCGGCGGCGTCATCGGGTTGAGCATCGGGTGGATGCTCATGCAGGCCGGGTACTCGGTGCGGGTCATCGATCCCCGACCGGCAAGCGGGGCCACCTTCGCTGCGGCGGGAATGCTGACCCCCATCGGCGAATACCACTATCAGGAGGAATCGCTTCTCGAGCTCATGCTGGCCTCGGCGAGCCTCTATCCGCGGTTCATCGAGTCGGTGCCGGGTGCGGAGGCAGCGTACCTCGCGAACGGCACCCTTCTGGTCGGCCTCGATCGCGGTGACACGCAGGCGTTGGCCGACCTGCACGCCGCACTTCGACAGAGGGACCTCGTGGTCGAACCGCTGACGCGGAGCGGGGCGAGGCTTCAGGAGCCGTTCCTGGGTCCGCGGGTGTCGGCCGCCTATCGCGTGGCGGGCGACCAGCAGGTCGACCCTCGTGTGCTGGCACAGGCGCTCGCCGAGGGGCTCTCCCGGGGTGCGCGGGCCGGCATCGTGCGGCAGCGCGTCGTCGCCCTGGTGCACGCGGATGCCTGCGACCCCGTTTCGCCAGTCGTGGGCGTGCAGCTCGACGACGGCACGTCCATCGCCGCTGGCGAGGTCGTCGTCGCCAACGGCGTTGCGGCATCCGGGCTCGAGGGCCTTGCCGCAGCAGGCATGCCGCTTCGTCCCGTGTATGGCGACATCCTGCGCCTTCGAGTGCCCGAACACCTGCGGCCGCTGCTCACCATGACCGTCCGGGCTCTCGTGCACGGAGCGCCGGTCTATCTCGTTCCTCGTGCAGACGGCACCGTCGTGCTCGGCGCGACGCAGCGGGAAGACGGCCGAAGCGGTGTCTCGGCGGGCGCGGTGCATCGACTGCTCTCCGACGCGCAAGAAGTGCTCCCCGCTGTGGCCGAGCTCGACCTCATCGAGGCGACGACGCGAGCGCGCCCCGCGACGCCGGACAACGCGCCTTTCCTGGGACGGACCGGTGCAGGTGACGGCACGGATGTGCCCGGGCTGATCATCGCCACAGGGTTCTTCCGGCACGGAGTGCTGCTGGCTCCGATCGCGGCCGAGATCTGTCTCGACCTGGTGCGCGGAAGCGAAGACTCGCGCTGGTCCCGGTTCCGTCCCGACCGGTTCGGGCCACGACCGGCCGCATTCGCACCACGGACAGAGCAATACGCACCCAGGGTCAAGTCATTCGCACAGCAGGAAAGGAGCACGTCGTGATCGAGATCGTCGTGAACGGGCGACCGCGGTTCGCCGACCCCGGATGCACGGTGGCCGGGCTGCTGGCCGAAGTCCTCGCATGCTCACCGGCCGAGCCGCAGAACGCTCCACATGATGGGAACGACGCCGAGCGGCGGCCGACGGGCGTCGCGGTCGCTCGCAACCTCGTGGTCGTGCCGCGAGCGCGATGGAACGACACGGTGCTGGCCGACGGCGATGTCGTCGAGGTTCTGACCGCGACCCAGGGAGGCTGACCGGTGCGAACGGACATCCTCACTATCGACGGCGTCGAACTGGAGTCGAGGCTCATCATGGGAACGGGGGGCGCGCAGAACCACTCGGTTCTCGAAGCCGCTCTCGTCGCTTCGGGTAGCCGCCTCACCACCGTGGCGATGCGCCGGCACGTTGCCTCCGCCCAGGGGTCGCTGTTCCGGCTGATCACCGAGCTGGGCATCCGCGTGCTTCCCAACACCGCCGGGTGCCTGACCGCGCGCGAAGCGGTCGTCACGGCCGAACTCGCGCGCGAAGCGGTGGGGACAGACTGGGTCAAGCTGGAGGTCATCGCCGACGAGCGCACGCTGCTCCCCGACCCCGTCGAGCTGGCCAGCGCGACCGAGGAGCTGGTGTCGCGCGGTTTCGTCGTCTTCGCCTACACGAACGACGATCCGGCGCTGGCTCTGCGCTTGGAGGAGGCCGGGGCCGCGGCCGTCATGCCGCTCGGCGCTCCGATCGGTAGTGGTCTCGGCATCCTCAACCCCCACAACATCGAAATGATCGCGGAACGCGCGTCGGTGCCGGTCGTGCTCGACGCGGGAATCGGCACGGCGTCGCACGCGGCTTTCGCCATGGAACTCGGATGTGACGCCGTGCTCCTCGCGACGGCGGTGACGAGAGCGCAGGACCCGGTGGGAATGGCCACGGCCTTCCGGCACGCCGTCATCGCCGGCCGTGCGGCTGCGATCTCCGGGCGCATCCCGGAACGGAGGGCCGCACTTGCGTCCTCCCCGATGGAAGGGCGGCCCGACCTGTGATCGCATCGGAGAGCACGCCGCGGCCTGCGCCCCTCGTGGAGCCCGGCCCGCCGCTGGTGGCGGATGAGTTCCAGCGCTACGCCCGCCATCTCTCGTTGCCCGGATTCGGTGCGATCGGCCAGCGGCGGCTGAAGGCGGCGCGAGTGCTGGTCGTCGGAGCCGGCGGCCTCGGCTCGCCCGTCCTCGCCTATCTGGCGGCGGCGGGCGTCGGAACGCTCGGCGTGATCGACGACGACGTCGTGGAGCCGAGCAACCTGCAACGCCAGGTGATCCACAGCTCGGGCGACGTGGGCAGGCTCAAGACCGAGTCGGCTCGCGCCGCGATCGGCGCGATCAACCCGCTGGTCGAGGTGGACTCCCATGCCGTGCGACTCACCGACCACAACGCGGTCGAACTTTTCGCTCGATACGACCTCGTCGTCGACGGCTCCGACAACTTCGCGACCCGCTACGTCGTCTCCGACGCCGCCGGTGTTCTCGGGATGCCGTGCGTGTGGGGCTCCATCCTGCACTACGGAGCGCAGGTCAGCGTCTTCTGGAACACCTTCGGCCCCGGCTATCGCGACCTCTACCCGGATGCCCCGACCGAGGCGCCGACCTGCGAGTCGGCGGGTGTGCTGGGGATGCTGTGCGGAGCGGCCGGGTCGATCATGGCAGCGGAGGCCGTCAAGCTCATCACCGGTACCGGTCGTTCTCTGCTCGGCAGGCTGGCGGTCTTCGACCTCGGCGAGGCGACCTGGCGCGAGTACCGCATCGCGTGCGATCCACCCGCAACGGGCGAGCCGGGAAGACATACGCCCGGGGCCGCGAACCGCCTCGCGTCCGGCTCCCGCCGGCCGGCAGCCGAGGTGCACGAGATGGCGCCTTCGGAACTTCGCGCGAGGCTGTGCGCTCCCGGAAACGTGGGGCTCGAACTCATCGACGTGAGGGACGCCGGGGAGTACGAGGTCGCCCACATCGAGGGGGCACGATCGCTGCCGCTGCAGCAGCTCGGAGCAGAAGGCGCGCTCCGCGACATCGCCTCCGGCCGTGCAGGACACGACACGGACGTCGTCGTGTACTGCACGGTCGGCACGCGATCCCGCGCGGCCGCAGCGATACTCAGCGACGCGGGCTTTCCACGAGTCAGCGTGCTCGCCGGGGGCATGGAGCGGTGGATGGCGGAGTCCTCTTCGTGAGCGACGCACACGGCCGCATACCGCGCGTGCTGAGCGTCGCCGGAAGCGATCCGACCGGCGGCGCGGGCATCCAGGCGGATCTGAAGAGCATCGCAGCGAACCGCGGCTACGGCATGGCCGTGGTCACGGCTCTCGTGGCGCAGAACACGCGCGGCGTGCGTGCGATGCACGTGCCCGGAGCCGGGTTCCTCACCGAACAGCTCCGGGCTGTCAGCGACGACGTCGCGATCGACGCGGTGAAGATCGGCATGCTGGCCGACGCGGAATCGGTCGGGGCTGTCGCACATTGGCTGCACACGACCCGGCCGCCGAGGGTCGTCTTGGATCCGGTTCTGCTCTCCTCGTCAGGGCACCGCCTGCTCGATGCCGCAGGAGAACGAGCACTGCCCGCACTGTTCGAGGCGGTCGACGTGATCACCCCCAACCTGGACGAATTGGCCGCGCTGACCCGTGCGCCTCGGGCCGGCACATGGCGGGACGCCCTCGAACAGGCGTCCTTGCTCTCGGCGGCGTACGACATGATCGTTCTCGTCACCGGCGGGCACGCGGAAGGCCCGGCCTCGACGGACGCGCTCGTGGATGCCGGGGGCCGGCTGGGCAAGCACGGAAGCCTCTTCGAGGCGACGAGCCCCCGCATCCATACTCGGAACACCCACGGCACCGGATGCTCGCTGTCGTCCGCAATCGCCACGATTCAGGCCCGCGTGAACGACTGGCCGCGGGCGCTCGTCGCCGCGAAGCAGTGGCTTCACGACAGCCTGGCGCACGCGGACGAGCTCGACGTCGGATCGGGTGCCGGTCCTCTCCACCACTTCCATGCGCTGTGGGAAGGCGTCGAGACTCGCGCGCTTCCGGGCATCCACGTTTCCGTTCAGGATGCCCGCGCGCTCACTTCTTCAGCTGCGACATGAGCGTCGACTGAAGCGTGGTGAGCGCTTCCTTCGGCGTGGACTTCTGCGAGAGAACGGATTGGGCGAACGTGGACATCGCCGGCGTGCTGTCGACGAGCGTCACGTTCGAGAACAAAGCCGTGCCGCCGGGTGCCGCCCACGTCTTGCAGATCGGCTGCCAGACATCCACCAGCTTGACGTTGGACGGGTTCGACTTGAACTCGCTGGTGTCGGCGATCGACCTCAGCGGCGGCAGGCCGATGCCGGTGTTCTGGGTCCATAGCGCCGACATGTGCTTGTAGTAGTAGGTCAGGAACGCCTCAGAGCCCTTCTGGCTGGGGGTGTTCTTGTACATCATGATGTTGTTCGGGAAGTAGAGCGCGCCCTTCTTGCCCGCCGCGCTCACCAGCGGGTCGCCGAGCACGAGTTGCTTCTGCACCGGGCCGGTCACGTTCTGCGGAAGGCCCGGCACGTCGATGCCCATCGCGCAGGTGCCCTTGCTCCACTGTGTGTTGGTGTTGGTGCTGGAGTAGCCGAGGTTGCCGGGGTCGACGTACCCCTTGCGAACCATCTCGACCACCCAGTCGAGCGCCTCGATGTTGGCGCTCGTGACCAAGTTCGGCTTCTGCTCCTCATCGAAGATGCCGCCGCCGTTGTTGATCATGACGCCCGTGAGGGTCTGGAAGCTGTTTCCGCCACTCGTATTGCTGCTCAGGCTGAACCCGTACACACCAATCTTCTTCAGCGCCGCTGCCGCATCCAGATAGCTCTGCCAGTCGGTCGGGGGCGTGGCGCCCGCCTTGTCGAGCAGCGTCTTGTTGTACCAGAGCACGCGCATGTCGAGGTTGTACGGAATCGCGACGTAGCCCTTCTCGGTCTTCATTGCGTCGAGCAGTCCTGGGAGGAAGTCGTCGTAGAGTCCGTTGGACTTCCAGCTGTCGATGAGGTGGTCGGCATACGCGATCTTGCCCTGTTTGGCGAACTGGAACGCCTGGGTGCCGCCGCCTGAGCTCACTGCAGGCCCCGTGTTCGACGCGACAGCCGACGAGAACGTCTGGTTGAAGTTCGACCACTGGATCTCCTGGTACGTAGCGGAGGGGAGGCCCTTGGCCGGCTTGTACGCGAGGGTGATCTTCTTGTCCAGCGGATTGAACTTCGTGCCGCCCCACGGCATGTTCCAGAACTTCAAGGTTCCGCCGGATGAGCCGGAGCCGCTCGAGCCGGAGCTGCAGGCCGCAAGTGCCGCGGTGGCGATGCCCGCCCCGGCCGCAGAGAGAAAAGCGCGCCGGGTGAAGGCGCTGGCGGGTGTCGATGTCGACATGGTTCCTCCTCGCGGCACGCGCCGCTTGTTCGTCGTTGAACGTTGCCGTTCCGGGTCCGGGATGTTTGCGCAATACGAGCGCGAAGTTTTCGGTGCTATCGGAAGCATGCCGCGATATGTCTGGGAGCGCAACATATTTCAGGCGATAAATAGTTTGCGCAAGCCGTGCTCTACGATGACGTCGTGCCCGCCAAGAGACCCGCTGCTGGAGAGGGTCGCGCGCGCCGCCCGACTCTGTCCGCCATCGCGGAGCGAGCGGGCACGAGCATCCCGACGGCGTCGAAGGCGTTGCGCGGCGGTACGGATGTCGCGCCTGCGACGAGGAAGCGCATTCTGCGGGTCGCGGAGGAACTCGGGTACGCACCGGCCGGCAGGGACGCCACTGCGGCATCCGGCCAGGACTCCGCGCTCGTCGACTTCGTGCTGGCGTCGGGGGAGAGCTCCTGGACGAACCGTGCGCTGACCGGCGTCGAGGGTGCGGCAGGCGAGGCAGGTCTCGATGTCGTGATCACTCTGGTGCGCGACCAGTCCGACTGGGTGGACCGAGTGCTGCGCCGCCCGTCGCGCGGCGCCATCCTGGCGCTGGTCGCGCCGACGCGTGACCAGTGGCGGCGGCTGTCCGATGCCGGCCGACCCGTCGTGCTGCTCGATCCAATGTCGGCGCCTCCTCCCGGCGTCGGAAGCGTCGGTGCGATGAACTGGCAGGGCGGAAGGTCCGCGGCCGAGCACCTGCTCGCGCTCGGCCACACGCGAGTCGGGGTCATCGATGTCTCCGACTCCTTCGAATACAGCAGGGCCCGCCTCGACGGGTTCCGCTCCGTGCTGGCCGCATCCGGTCTCGACCTCGCGCCATCCCATCACACGCATGCAGGATGGCAACGCTCATCGGGTAGAGACGCCGCGCTGCGCATGCTGTCGGCATCCGACCGTCCGACGGCGCTGTTCGCCTGCACCGAGACGCTGGCGCTCGGCGTGTACGACGCGGCAGCGGCGCTGAAGCTCATGATCCCCGGCGACCTCAGCGTCGTAGGTTTCGACGACCTGCCGGAAGCGGGCTGGGCGTCTCCGCCGATGACGACGGTGCAGCAGCCGATCGCCGACATGGCGGCCTCTGCCTTGCGGATGCTGCTGAGGATCGGCCGGGCGGGCAGCGACTTCGACGACCACCCGCCGCGAGAAGAGTTGGCCACGAGGCTGATCGTGCGAGGCTCGACGGGCCCGGTGAGGCCCTGATTCGATCCTCGGTCGTTTCCGCTCGTTGAGCAGCGATTCCGGCTGATGGCACAGCGACGCGAAGTGCTTCGAATCGAAACGCCGCGCTACGCCGCGCCCAGCGGGCAGACGAGGCGGCTGGCCGTGCGCTGGTCGTCCGACCGCAGAACGGTGTGCGACGTCATGGGTGCGCCGCAGAGTGGGCAGGGGTTGTCGGTGCGACGCACGTCCGGACCTTCCGGATGCCCGGCCCCGAGCTGCGCGGGACCGGTGAACGTGCGGACGATCGCGTTGAACCGCTCGTACCAGTTCCAGAACTTCCGCTGCACGACTCTCCCGCTCACTGCCACGCTAATCATTAGCGTACAAACTATTAGCGTCAGCGTAACATCGTCTCCGGAGGTGCTGCATGGCCAAGCGCGCAAACGGAGCGAGCCGCTCGATGGATGCCGAGGCATCCATCGCATCCGACGTCATCCTCGCTCCCGACGAGCTGCTCAAGCTCGGCAACCAGGTGTGCTTCGCGCTCGCCGTGGCATCCCGCAGCGTCATCGCGCTGTATCGCCCGGTGCTGGAGCCGCTCGGGCTGACGCATCCGCAGTACCTCGTCATGCTGGCGCTGTGGGAGGAGAGCCCGCGCACCGTGGCGGCGATCGGTCGTGCCCTGCAGCTGGAGCCGGCGACGTTGTCCCCGTTGTTGAAGCGGCTGGAGGCATCCGGTCTCGTCAAGCGCGAGCGCGACCAGAACGACGAGCGGATGTTGCGCGTCACCCTCACCGAGAAGGGCCTGCGCCTTCGTGAGAAGGCACTGGATGTTCCACCGCAGATCGTGGAGCGCCTCGGCATGGAACTGTCGGAACTCGAGGCTCTCCGTGGCGCGCTGCACCGTGTGATCGACGCCGCTACGACGGTCCGTCACGTGGCCGATCGGCCCGCCGGATGATGGTATTCTCGTACGGTTGCCGATCGGACCTCACGTCTTTCGGTGCGCCCCGATAGCTCAGTGGTAGAGCACTTCCATGGTAAGGAAGGGGTCGTCAGTTCAATCCTGACTCGGGGCTCCAGCTCGGTGCAGCGGCTGTCTCAGTCGGCACGGAGTCTGCGGCGGGATAGCTCAGGTGGTTAGAGCACACGGCTCATAATCGTGGTGTCGCGGGTTCAAGTCCCGCTCCCGCTACTCACCTAGAAAACACTGGGAACGGCAGTCCTTGAGGGGCTGCCGTTCTGGTGTGTTATGTCTCAGGACATCTCTGACGATGGTGCATCAATAGAGCTCGGACGTTTCGGCGGGGTTTGGTCCTGACAGTTGCCCTCATTGTTTGAGGGCATGAGCCGTGTTGAGCCTGTTGATCCTCGTGTCCGTCTCGCGATCGTTCAGTGGCCGCCGGATGCGCCCCGGGGTTCGATCACGACGTTCTGCGCCGAGCACGGGATCTCACGGGAGACGTTCTATGCGATCCGAAGACGCGCGGCGGAGGATGGGCCGGCGGCGGCATTAGAGCCGCGGTCGCGGCGGCCGAAGGCGAGCCCGTCGAAGATTACCGACGAGGTTGTTCAGAGGGCGCTCGGAGTGCGCGCCGCGTTGGAGGCCTCCGGGTTGGATCACGGGCCGATCAGTGTTCACGAGAAGATGCGCGCACTGCGGATGGAGCCGGTGCCCTCGACGGCGTCATTCGGGGACGACGGGGTGCGAATGACCCGGATCCGCGACAACGGCACCGTCTATGCCCGCGGAACCAAGTTCCAAGTCAGCCGCACCCTCGCCGGAGCCATCGCATACCGCGTCGAGGAGAACGACCGACTGCTGATCTTCGACGCCCTAGGCAGCCTGCTGGCCGAATACCCGTGGCCCCCCCAGGCACCAAATACGTCGGCAGCGGCAAACCCCGAGGACCGAAAGGGCCCCGCGAGAAACCGGGACTGTCAGAGATGTCCTGACACATCCTTCGTCAGAGATGTCCTGATGCAGAAACGTCAGAGAAGTCCTGATACATCACAGCTGCCGTTCTGGTGTTGTTATGTCTCAGGACATCTCTGACGAAGGTGCATCAATAGAGCTCTGACGTTTCGGCGGGGTTTGGTCCTGACAGTTGCCCTCATTGTTTGAGGGCATGAGCCGTGTTGAGCCTGTTGATCCTCGTGTCCGTCTCGCG
>NZ_BAAGWZ010000010.1:0-12311 GCF_054780095.1 Humibacter ginsengisoli | reverse complement strand
ATGATGACATCCTCCCAGCGGCACCCTTCGGCACCACAGATCAGGTGTCACCTCTCCGTGCAGCAGTCCCGTTGGTTTCGATCTGTGTGGACCGCTTCGACAACGACCGCACCAAGTGGGCGAGTTGTTCGATTTCCCCGTCGCTGTTGAGGGCGAAGCCCTTGGCCGCGAGGGCGCGGATCCACGCGGGGTCGGTGCGGGCGGCGAGGTCGCCTTCGGCGTTCACCACGTTCTGGAACCTGAGCGCCGCCCGGGTGTCCAGGTTCGACCAACGCCCGTCCTGGCCTTGGACCTGGACGTTCAGCCAGAGGTGGCGGTGCTTGTGCGGGTCCAGCGACGGGGACCGTTCGTGCCTTAGCTCCACCACTTCAATCCGGGCCAGGTCCTCCCGGACCTTGCCGCCGGCGCCACGGCGGACGTTGAGTTGGGTCTGCCAGAGGTGGATGATCCGGTCCCGCAACCGGTCCTGCAGATCCTCATATGCCGCATTCAACTCGGGGTCGAGGAGCGCAGCGATGGAGAAGGACTTGGGTGCATTCACGGTCGCATCCAGGACCAGGTCAGCGACGGGGGATTCGAGGTCACGGCCGCGACGTTCCCCGGTGAGTGGGTCGACCCCGTCGACCCATGCCCGCAACTGCTTCCGGGTGAGGAGGTCGTCCCGGATGGCGCCGTTCTGGCAGATGTACCGGGTCATCAGGGCGTCCGCGTAGTCCGCGGCAGCGATCACCCCGGCAGCGTCTTTCGCGGTGAGTGTGGCGTCGCAGACCCCGCCGAAGGCGTACGCGACGGCCTGCTTCACCCCCTGCGAAGCCTTGCCCCGCTTCCAACGCGCAATTCCACCCCTCACACTTGTTCTTCATCGAAACCGTCGATTTCGGCGCGCACCTCACGGAAGTGCCTGCGTGCATCCGCTCTTGGCTTCTATCTCTTTGGCCTGGGCTCTATCTCTATTGGCCTTGGTCTCCTCTGTCACTCGTTCCTCCCCCGTTCGTTCGTTCGCTGGTTCCTTCATCCGTTTTGTCTTCATTCCTTCGGTTCGATCGACTTCGCCCCGCGGCAATTTGCCAACGCAACGACTCCTGGCATGGCGGAAGGCCAGGAAACGGATAAGTGCATCCGCTTCGCGGAGTTCTAAGGCACAACGAACTGGACGGGGTCAAATCTCACTGTCGAAAGCACCGGTTGATTTGGGGCGCCTCGCAGCTAGGCCCACAGTCAGGTCTTGATTCCATCCGGTGCGATGTCGTCGGTCATCACACCCGGGCTGCGGTGGAGGTCTTTGAGAGTTCAGCTTCGGCAGCGGCCGGCGCACGATCTGCCACCAGTGTCGAGTCGCGGATAACCATCCCGACCGGAACGACCACGTGCTGTGGTCGTTGCTCCGGCCGTTTCATCGCTTCGATGATGAGATCCACAGCGGCGCGGGCCATTTCCGGCAAGGGTGAGCGCACTGTCGTGAGCGGGGGGGTGAGATGGTGGGCGGCAGGTATGTCGTCGTAGCCGACGACCGACAGGTCGCGCGGGATATTGATGCGCATTGAGGCAGCCGACACGATGAGGCCAACAGCGATGATGTCGCTGGCCACGAAGACGGCGGTCGGCCGTCGCTCGGAGGCCATGATCTGGGCGAGGACCGTTGCGCCATATTCCTCGGTGAATGAACCGATTCCGCGGAATTGGTGCGCGGGGTCGATCCCGTTCTGGCGGAGGACGTCGCTGTAGGCGCGGAGCCGGTCCTGCGTCGTTCGCATGTTCGAGCCGGCCACGAAGCCGATCTCTCGGTGACCTTGCCCTACGAGGTAGGAGACAGCTTGGAACGCGCCGGAGTAGTCGTCCTGGAAGACAGTGTTGGTCTCCTGGTCGAGATCCTGAGGCTCGTCAACGACGACGGCCGCGAAGTCGGAGCGGATGGCATGGTCGAGTGCGTCGTTGTGATACGTCGTTCCGAGATAGAGCAGGCCGTCGAGCTTCAGGCGTTGGGCCAGCTCGACATATTGGCGCTCGTTCCTGGGCAGGTTCGTGGCGGAGAAGATCACGGTCGACACAGACTGTTGGTCGGCGGCCGCGATGATCTCTTCAGCAAGGATCGCGAAGTACGGGTTCGTCAGCTCCGGTACGACAATGCCGACGATGGGGCGGCCCTTGGGCTGGGATCGCTTGGCGCGGGGGCGGTGGACATAACCCGTCTCGAGTAGTGCCGCGTCGACACGGTCCTTCGTCTCGCCCTTGAGCGTCAATGTGCCGTTGAGGTACCGCGAGACGGTGGAGGGCGCGACTTCAGCGCTCTTAGCTACCTGCTGAATGCTCACAGACCTCAGGCCCCCTTTCGTGAGAAGAACACGCGCATTGCGTCATCGCAAGTTTACACAAATCGCTGTTGCGCACGCAACAAAGCCAAATAGCGCAGCAAATTGTGTTGACGTGCGTAACTGGTTGTGTCACTCTTTCCCCATGGCGACCATCCGAACCCTCAGCCCGCAGTACCTCCGACAGCTCCCGAAAGCTGAGGTGCACTGCCACCTGGAGGGGTGCGTACCTCCGGAGACAGCAGTCGCACTGGCTGCGCGCAACGGGGTGACTCTGCCGGCGGGAGCATTGGTCGGCGATGGCCGATACCACTTTCTGAACTTCGACGAGGGCCTCGCCATCTACGTCGCCGTTTCTCGATCGATGCAGACGGCGGCCGACTTCGAGGCGGTCACCCGGGAGAGCCTTCTGGTGGCGGCCGAGGGAGGGCTCCGCTACCGCGAGATCGCCTTCAACCCGCAGAATCATCCGGAGCTCACCTATGTGGAGATGATCGACGGGATCATCGCCGGCGCCCGTGCCGCGGAAGCCGAGGCCGGTGTCGTGTCGCGGATCGTCGTTGCAATCAATCGCGAGCTCGGGGGACAAGCGGGGCTGGAACTGGTCCGTGAGGTCATCGAGAACCCGCGACCGGAGGTCGTGGCCATCGGGCTGGACTCGAACGAGCTCGCAGCCAGGCCGTCCGAATTCGTCGCGGCGTACGACCTCGCCCGCGAGGCCGGCTTCAAACTCACCGCTCACGCCGGCGAGCACGGCGACCCGACCGAGATGGTCGAGTGCCTCGACCTGCTGGAAGTGGACCGCATCGATCACGGCTACGCCGCGCTGCTCGATCCGGCCCTGCTCTCGCGCACGGTCGCCTCGCAGATCCCGTACTCCGCGTGCTGGTTCATCGACGAGCCGGCGCTGGAGGTGGAGGGACGGCGCCGCGACATGGCGGCCATGGCCGCGGCGGGACTAAACATGTGCCTCAACTCCGACGACCCGGCGCTGATCGGGCCGGAGCTCCACGAAGACTTCATCGACGCCGCCGTCCACCTCGACTGGAGGGTCGAGGACGCAGAGAAGTACGCCCTCGCAGGGCTCGACGCTTCTTTCGCAGACGACGCAACCCGCGCACGTCTCCGCGCCGAGTTCACTGCCGAACTCGCGCGTCTCCGCCCGGTCGCCTACGGCGCCGACGACAAGTAAGGACACAGCTATGACCAATCAATTCCGTGACGCGCGGTCGAATCGCCACCGGAGCAAGCGCGCCCGACTTCTCGGCCTGGGCATCGCCGCGACTCTCGCAGTAGTGCTCTCGGCGTGCTCGGCTCCCTCGGCCGGCTCAGGCTCGGATGCTCCCTCCGCCAGCAGCCTGGGCCAGCTCAACTACGCATTCTCGTGGCTCAACGATGTGACGCAAGCCGGGCCGTACCTTGCGGACACCAACGGTTACTACCAGAAGGCCGGGTTCTCCTCGGTCAAGTTCATCCCGGGCGGCCCGTCCGCTGTCTCCGTGCTGACTCAGCTGGCCAACGGCACCGCACAGTTCGGGGTGTCCTCGCCGACCGAGATCGTGGGAGCCAACGCGAACGGCGCCTCGTTCCGAGTCATCGGGGCGATGTATCAGAAGGACCCGCGCGCCATCGTCTCGCTTGCCGGCAAGCCGATCCGCACCCCCGCCGACCTAAAGGGCAAGACGATCGCCGTCTCCGACGCCGACAAGCCGTTCATGCAGGCCTTCCTGGAGGCCAACGGGCTCAAGCCGAGCGACCTGAAAATCGTGCCTTTCCAGTACGACCCGGCACCGCTCGTCGCCGGCCAGGTGGATGGCATCCTCGACTACTCGACGAACTCGCCGATCAGCCTCAAAGAGTCCGGACAGGACCCCGTTGTGATGATGTTCTCGGACTTCCACTGGGCGACAGTCACACAGACGTATGTCGCGTCGACCGACCAGATTTCGAAGGATCGCGCCACGCTCAAAGCGGCACTCCTCGCCGACATCATGGGATGGCGTGCCGATATCGCGGACCCGCAGAAGGGCGCGAGCCTTGCCGTCGACAAGTACGGCAGATCGCTGAAACTCTCCCTCGACAACCAGGTGGCGGCCAACAAGGCGGAGATCGCGCTGATGAAGACGCCCGACACCCAGAAGAACGGGCTCCTCACTGTCACGGACCAGCTGCAGAAGGACACAGTCAAGACACTCGGGCTCAGCGGCGTTCACACGACCCAGGCCGACCTGTTCGACATGTCCCTGCTGAACGAGATCTACAAGGAGCACCCGGAGCTCAAGACGCTCCCGTGACCCTCTCACCAAACCAGAGCGAAGGAGCTCCCATGCCTACGCAGCCAGATGATGCCTCCACGGAGGCGATCGCCGGAATCCAGCTTCACGATGTCACGAAGACATTCATGGCGAGACGACAACGTGTCGATGCGCTCGGAGGTGTCAGCCTCACGGTAGACCGGAACCAGTTCGTCAGCCTGATCGGCAGGTCGGGGTGCGGCAAGTCGACGATCCTACGTCTTCTCGCCGACCTCGACCGGCCGTCCTCCGGCAGTGTGACGGTGAACGGCAACAGCCCCTCGGTCGCTCGCAAGAGCGGCCGACTGGGGGTCGCCTTCCAGGACTCCGCGCTCCTGCCGTGGCGAACGGTCACCGACAACATCCGGTTGCCGCTCGAAGTCGCAGGGCGTCGCCCGGACCCGGCGACGATCCAGGACATCGTCGAGCTCGTCGGCCTCCGCGGATTCGAGAAAGCGCGGCCGAACCAGCTGTCGGGCGGAATGCGCCAACGCGTCTCGATCGCCCGCGCCCTCGCGTTCGAGCCGGATGTCCTCCTCTTGGATGAGCCGTTCGGCGCGCTCGACGACATGACCCGCCAGCGGCTCAACCTCGAACTGCAGCGGATCTGGACCGAGCGGCCCGCAACGACGCTCCTCGTCACCCACGGGATATCGGAGGCCATCTTCCTGTCCGACGTCGTCGTCGTGATGACGCCGAGGCCGGGCCGGATTCTGCGAACCGTCCCGATCGACCTCCCACGGCCGCGCGTGCCGGAGATGATGCGGAGTCCGGAGTTCCACCTCCTCGTCGATGAGCTCGGTCAGCTGCTCTTCGAAAACGACGCAGCGGCCACGGACGGACCCACCCGGCCCGTCGCCCTGCGGAGCGCCTGAAATGACCACGATGCAGACGACCACCCAGCCCCGAGCAGTCCCCCCGGTGCCACCCCCAGCCGCGCGACCGGCACGCGACCTCCCCCGTCCGCGTCGCCGGGTGCCGGGCATCGTGTGGACGGTCAGCGGATTCGTACTCGCCCTCGGAGCGTGGTGGATCGTCTCGATCTCCGGACTCCTCCCCGCAGCGTCGGTGCCCAACCCGACGACCGTTGCCGAAGACCTCGTCGCGAACTTCCCGTTCTACATCTCCAATGCGGTGCCCACTCTCGTCACCGCACTCGAGGGATTCGCCATCGCCGCGGTCGTGGCCTTCGTCTTCGGCGCGATCGGGTCGCTCACGGGATTGCTGGAACGATCGGTCTCGCGTGTCGGCCTGGCGATCTACTGTCTGCCACTCCCGGCGCTCCTTCCCCTGATCTCCAGCCTCGAAGGTCCCGGACAACCGACCAGGATCACCATGGCGTTCCTGTTCTCGTTCTTCCCGATGCTCGTCGGGACGCTCGCCGGACTCCGGGCGACGCCGGCGGACACGGCCGCAATCGTCTACTGCGCGGGCGGCGGACGGCTCAAGGTGCTCCTCAAGGTCGGCCTCCGATCCGCGCTGCCCTACATCATCGGCGGCATGCGGATCGCGGGACCCGGCGCGCTACTCGGAGCACTCGTCGCTGAGTTCAGCGGTGCAGAGAACGGGCTCGGGGTGGCCCTTGTTGTCAGTCAGCAGAAGCTCCTGACCGCTCAGACCTGGGGCGTCGCCATTGTCGCCACCGTCATCGGAGGCCTCCTCTACGCGGTGATAACGGCGGTGGGGCGCTGGCTCCACGTCGATCCGGCCGACGGGCAGAGCACGCTTGCGGCCTCCCCGAGCGCCGGGCCACTGCGCCGGGCGATCGAGTTCTTCACTCCGGCGGTCGCCTTGATCCTGATCTGGTTGGCGCTCATCCTCTTCGGCGGTGCCAGCCCTCTCGTCTTCAAGTCTCCGGTCGATGTCGTCAATTACCTGGTCAGCAACCCCGCCGCTGCCGACCATCGCGCTGCACTGCTCTCCGACTGGCTCATCACTATGCGCGACACGGCCATGATCTTCGGCGTTGGCATGGCGGCTGCGCTGATCGCGGGCTGTGTGCTCGTCAGCTTCCCGGTGCTGCTGCGCTTGGGGCTCCCGCTGCTCATCGCCTCGCAGTGCGTACCTCAGATCGCGTTCATCCCACTGTTGGTTGCCATCGCCGGTCGGGGCCAGCTGTTCATTATCATCACGGGCCTCCTCGTCGTGTTCTTCCCTGCCATGATTGTCATCGTCACCGCCTTGGAAGAGCGATCGCGCTCGACCCTCGACGTCGTCACCGTGTTCAGCGGCGGCCGCTGGGCCGCACTCCGTTTCGTGCGACTCCCCGGGGCCCTTCCCGGCGTGCTGAACGCGGCCCGGATCAGTATCCCGCTCGCACTCTTCGGCGCCCTGGTGGCCGAATGGCTCGTGACCGGCGACGGCATCTCCGAAGCGATGACGACCGCGACGTCGACCTTCGACTACACCCGGCTGTGGGCGGACGTGGTGGTGGTCACTGTGACGGTGATCCTGCTCTACGAAGTGGTCGCCGCACTGCACGATCGCGCGCGCCGCCGATTCTCGGGCTGACCGCGTCCGCGCCCGCTAGACATCCATCAATCGACACCACGGTTCGGCGGTTCCGCCGTGCCGAAAATAAGGAGACTGACATGGTCCGTTTCATCAGCCCCGACAACGACGCATACGTCGCGAGCGTCGCCCGGCACATCGACGAGTTCGAAGCCCGCACGGGTGAAAGCGCCGTCCTCGAGATCATCCCGGAGACCGAGTACGTGACCAACTCCCTGGACGCGTTGCGATCTCGGCTTCGGGGTGAGTCGGCGCCTGACGTCTACGTATCGGGGCCGGTGTCGATGTGGAAGCTGGCGGGGGAGGGGCTCGTGGAGCCCCTGGACGACTACCTCGACGGGTGCGCCGACGACTACCACCCCATCGACTTCATCCCGCAACTGATGGCGGCCAACCGGTGGACGGGGCGACGCGGGGACAGCTTGGGCCATGGACCACTGCTCGAGATCCCGGTCAACTGGGAGACCTATAACCTGGCCTACCTGCCCGAAGTACTGGAGCGCGCCGGGCTCAGCGAACCGCCCGCCACGTGGGCGGACTACTTCGCGGCGGCGAACCGGATCGCCGAAGGCGTCCCCGGTGTCCGCGGCTTCGCGCAGCGCGGCACCGACACGTGGCACACGATGTACACCGGCTTCGCGACGCAGGCCTGGTCATACGGCGGCACCGACTTCGATGGCGCGGGCCGCAGCGCGATCGCGAGCCCGACGATGGTCACAGCGACCCGGGACTTCCTCGACGCCGTCCGCGCCTCGGGCCCGACTGCGTGGCCGGACGGACACTGGCTCGATGTCGCCCGCGACTTCGCGGCGGGGCATTACGGCCTCATCGTCGACTCCGACCACTACGTCGCCTTCTTCGAGGGGCAGTCCTCCGATGTCCGCGGACGCGTCGCCTACTCCCTGCCGCCGGCCGGCCCGGACGGACGGCGCGAGGCGAACATGTGGACGTGGTCACTGGTGATGAACAGCGCGTCCCGCGACAAGCGAAGCGCCTGGCGCTTCATCGAGTGGGCGAGCTCCCCAACCTTCCTCGCACGGGCCGCCCTCGAAGGGAACATGAACCCGACCCGCCTGAGCACCTGGGAGGACGACCGATACCGGGCAGCGGCCTCGAAGTGGAACGGCTTCGGCGACAACAGCCTCGAGATCCTGCGAACCATCGCCCGGGTTCTACCGACACCCATGCCCGAGTACCTCGATGTCGCCAGCCTTTGGTCGAAGGCGCTGGTGGACGCCTACCGAGAGCCCGCAGAACTCGAACGCATCCTCGCCGACTCAGCGCAGGCGATCGACCACATGCTGAGCCGAAGCGACGTGAGCGTCCCATGAGACTCGGGGTCATCGGCGCGGGTCGCCACGCGAACAACGCCCTCTACCCGGCGATCATCGAGTCCGGCCTGGAGCTGGTCGCCGTCTGCGCTCGGACCCCCCGGCACGCGCAGGCGGCGGCCCACCGGTGGGGCGCGCCGGACCACTTCACCTCGGTCGCGGACATGCTCACCGAAGGAGGGCTCGACGGCGTCGTGATGGCGGTCGGAGCAAACGCCTACAGCCCCCTCATCCAGCGGTGCATCGAGGCGCGTCTCCCGGTCTTCTGCGAGAAGCCTGCCGGCCGCTCCGCCAGGGAGCTTCGCGAGCTGGCTCACGCTGCTTCGGCCCAGGGATGTCCAGTCGTCGTCGGGTACATGAAGCGTTTTGCGCCGGCGTATCGTGGCGCCCGCGACCTGATCAGCTCTCCGCGGTTCGGCGCGCCCTCCCTTGCGCACTTCTCCTTCACCATGGGTCGGGTCGATCAATACCTGGCGGACCCGCGTCACTACCTCATCGACAACCCAGTGCACATGATCGACATGGCGCGCTACCTGGTGGGTGAACTCTCGGACATCTCGGCCCTGGTCGACCGGGTGCCCGACTTCGGACTCAGCGTGAGCCTGATCGCCCGTGCCGAGAGCGGTGCCGCGTGTTCGTTCGACTTCTGCACGACAGCCTCCTTCGCGCATCGTGGGGAGTCGGCTGAAGTGTTCGGGATCGGCGACGCCGTGCTCGTCGACAACGTCGACACGTGCGTCTACCGTCCGGTCGACGGACCGGCGGAGGTCTGGCGGCCGAACTATACGCTGCCTGTTCCGGCGAATTCCGGACTCACGACGATGGGTTTCATCCCGGCGCTTCAGCACTTTCGCGACGTCGCCGGCGGTTCGGTGCCCAATGAGTCCGATCTGGAAAGCGCTGCGCGAACGCTCGAGACCACGGAGCGGTTGTGGGAGCAGATTCGGGGCCAGTTGGCATGACCACGGTAATCGTCGAGGTCATCGGGTGGAGCGGCAGCGCGCTTCTCGTGATCTCGCTATTCCAGTCGCGAATGCTGACACTGCGGGTCCTGAACCTTCTCGCCGCACTCGTTCTGATCGGCTACAACGCGGCCCTCGCGGTCTGGCCGTCAGTGGCGCTGAACGTGGCCGTTGCCGTGATCGACGCCTACTACCTGATCGCGTGGCGAACCCGATCCGCCCGCGTGACCACAGCCGAGCAGACCGAGGTCACGACGGAAGGCGAGTCATGACGGACACTCCGGCCGACCAGGCATCGGAAGCCGAGCCGCAATCCCTGCAGCACGGTGCGCCGACTCTCGACGATGTCGCACCGTTGGCGCAGGTGAGCATCGGCACGGTGTCTAACTACTTCCATCGGCCCGAGCACCTGGCGCCGTCGACTCGAGAAAGGGTGGGTCGGGCAGTCGCCGAGCTTGGCTACGAAGCCAATCGGTCCGCCCGGGCGCTTGCGACGGGAGGTGGGCCGACGCGCCCGACGATCCGCGACGTGGCACGGGAGGCGGGCGTCTCCTATCAAACGGTCTCGCGCGCGCTCAACCACCCCGACATCGTAACGACGCAGGTCCTCCGTCGGGTCACCGCCGCCATCGACTCCCTCGGCTTCGAGCCGAATACGAATGCGCGGGCACTGCGGCGGCATGCCGCCGGTCGGACGGAGCAGACCGACGCCGAAGTGAACGGCTTCGCCTCACCGACGGACTTGCTCGCCGAAGAGGACGATCTGATCCTGGACAGGCTCGACGAGGCTGTGTGCTACAGGCTGGGGGCGACGATCGCCGACCGGGGGCTGGCAGCGCATCAGCCGCTCGCCGTATCGGTGCGTCTTGGTGAGCTCGAAGTGTTCCGTGTGCGGCTACCGGGCGCGACCGACATCAACGAGATCGTCCTAATTGCCAAATGGAACAGGGCACGAATGAGCGGGCACTCGCGCCTGTACGAGCGCAACGTTCGACTTGCGCGCGGAACGACCTTCGAAGAAGAGACCGGTCTGGCGTTTCCCAAACACGCCCCATACGGAGGTGCGGTACCACTGCGTGTCGATGGAGACTCTGAGACCAAGGCCTACGTGATCGTGTCCGGGCTCTCACAAAAAGCGGACCATGCGCTCGCGGTGAACGCTATTCGGAAGCTGCATGACGGTGGACCGCAAGGTTGATGTCATTGCTGGCGGCCAGCAAGAAGCGGATATTTGAATGAGGCGAACACGCGACTTTCCCAATGAGTTTGCCCCCGCCGCAGCTTTGAGATGAGGAGCGAGGGCTCCCTTCCGATTCCGTCCGACCGGTGGGCGAACCCCTCGTCCCGTCCCGCACCTGGCCGCGCCGGTGGGAACGAGGGGGTGAGCATGAATCGGATCCACGTCTCGGTCAGTGATGTCCTGATGCAGAATTGTCAGTGATGTCCTGATGAAACACGCGATATATCAGAGTTGCTGTGATGTCTCAGGACATCGGTGACGATTCTGTCTCAGGACATCGGTAACAGTTCATGTCTCAGGACGTCGGTAACACTCAGTGGGTTTTGCGTGGGCCGCGGGGTCCTCGGGGGGTTGCCGCTGCCGACGTATTTGGTGCCCGGCGCGGGCCAGGGGTATTCGGCCAGCAGGGTGCCCGTGGCGTCGAAGATCAGCAGCCGGTCGTTCTCTTCGACTCGGTAGGCGATCTGCCCGGCAAGGGTGCGGCTGACCTGGAACTTGGTGCCGCGGGCATAGACGGTGCCGTTGTCGCGGATCCGGGTCATCCGGAGGCCATCGTCCCCGACCGGCGCAGCGGCCTGCGGAATGGGTCTGGTCGGTTCGACCACCGGGGTGGCCGCCCAAGCCAGCGTTGGAGTGATCCGACCCGGCAACCCTTGGTGCGGTCGCTCAGTGTTATAGATCAGATCGAACGCGTCGACCTGGGCTTGCAGCTGCTCGAGCGTCTCGGCCAGCGGTTGCTTGTCGAGGAAGCGGAACAGGGTCTGATGGAAGCGTTCGTTCTTGCCCTGGGTGGTCGGCTTATAGGGTTTCCCGGTGATCGGCTCGACCCCGAGCGAGCGCAGATAGACGACCAGCTGACCCAACACTCCGCGCCGCGACGGGTTCAACGCCGCCCCATTGTCGGACAGCAGTCGCTGCGGAACCCCGTGCGCGGCGATGCCCTTGCTCACCACGGCGATCGCGACCTCGGAGGTCTCACCCCAGGACACGTGGGAGGCGACCGCGAGCCGGGAATGGTCGTCGATGAGCTGGAAGATCACACACTTGCGACCACCGTTGAGCACGTATTCCGTCGCGTCCAACTGCCAGCACGCGTTCGGCGCCGGATAGACGAACCGGCGATACGACGCCCTCGGCTTCTTCCGCGGCTCGACTCGCGCCACCCCCGCGTCACGGAAGATCCGCGCCAGCGACGAGACCGCCGGCACCGGCTCCAAGCCGAGCGACCGCATCTTCTCGTGAACACTGATCGGTCCGTGATCCAGCCCGGAGGCCTCCAACGCCGCCCGCACCCCGACCGCCTGCGCCTTCACCTCATCGGAGATCCGGTTCGGGCTTCCCACCGGCCGACGGGTCCGCGGCTCAAGTGCAGCAGCCTGACCCTCCAGAATCGCTCTCTTGCGGATCGCATAAAACGTCTTCCGCGCGATCTGGTGCTCCAGACAGAACGTCGTCACCGCTCCCCGCGGCGCATCTGACGGCCACTGAGCAATCGCGAGACGAACACGAGGATCAACCGGTTCAACAGGGCTCATCCCTCAAACATCGGAGAGAAGTGTCACCACCAAGACAGTCGAAACTGTCACCGATCTGTGGTGACGTCCCCTGGGGTGGTGTAGTTCTGGGCAGGGCGGCCGGCGTCGTGGACGTGGGCGAGCCATCGT
>NZ_BAAGWZ010000009.1:0-7353 GCF_054780095.1 Humibacter ginsengisoli | reverse complement strand
GATGACATCCTCCCAGCGGCACCCTTCGGCACCACAGATCAGGTGTCACCTCTCCGTGCAGCAGTCCCAACCGGCCGGGGTCGGGCACGCTGGGTGACGAGGTGGAAACCCGCGCTCAACGCCTTCGCGATCACCTTCGAAGGCCGAATCAACTAACAATCCGCCAGGCCAGATCCACCGTTAATCTGACAGACCCGGCGGATCGGCTTGTGGGCGCCTCGATTTCCTGCCGTGAATGCGCGCTCTCGTGGTTGGATGTGTGGCGATACATCGCCGGGATTGGAGTGCGATGCCGCTCGTTGAGGAGTATGGCCAGCGGTTGGCGAGCCTGGCTCCACAGGGATTGTCGTTGATCACCGGCCTCGTGCCAGTGAATACGAGTTGGCCGTTTCCTCGTCAGATTGACGTCTGCCAGAACGGCATCGCCTTCTCCGTCCTGGGGACCGAAGTCTTCGCGTCGAAGCTGACGCTCAGGCTTGAGCGCCGATTCTTTCGGCGCGTGTGGGTTAGCTGGGGCGAGAATGCGGCCGAGCAAGCGATCATCACGAGCTGGTTCAGCATCAACCGGATCATCGCGATCCTTCGCAGGGCTGGGTACACCGTCACATAGTCACGGGCTGGCGATAGCGGTGCAGCGGCCGCACGAGACACCGACCGCCACGGCCGATCAGTTGCTCGCGCTCAGGGGCTGAGGGCGAGCCTCTTACCGGGCACTATGCCGCCGCAGGCGCCGGAGGTGGTGGTGAGCTCGTCCACGGTGATCCCGAAGTGGTCCGCGATGCTCGAGAGGTTGTCACCGCTGGCAGCCGCGAGCACCGGCCAAACCACTCCTCTCCCGTTTGACGGGACCACCCCCATGCTGACTCCGCTCTCTCGCCGCTGTGGACTCTAACGGTCCAAGCGACCCCGGTAGAAGCGGTACTGCCAGACTCACTGGTTGCCGGCCGAATGAATGCAATCCAATCCCGCTAGTGCGGTCAGCTCGACCATCAACGTCCCGACCGCACGATGAACATCCCCCAGCAAGCGGGTCTCGCGTCCGAGGATCGCGCTAGTTTGAGCCTGTGGGCGAACGAATCGATGCGGCTCTTGACTACCTTGCGGCACCGGGGGCCTTTGGCGGCGGGGGCAAGGATCTACGTGTCTTCTGGAACGCCGTCTCGCATGTCGTCGATCCGGACCATCCTGAGGACAAGGACTGGTCCAACAGCGAACCGGATCCCAGCGCCCCCTAGAGGGTCCGCCTGCGGTGCATCAGCTTGGACTTGGATGCAACTTACTGCTTCACGAATTCCCCGCACGCCGAGGAGTCGAAGGAGTAGTCGCTCGACGCGATTGTCACTTCTACGCGCATGCCGCTATTGATGAAGTCGTTGGCCACCCCATTGCGCGGGGCACCGATGAGGATCCCTAACGGACGGATTAGGCGGCAGCGGTGGCCCGCCCCGCTCGAACCGCCTGGAGCGCCGCCGCCCATGACAGCAGCTGGTCTAGCATCGTCCCGACCAGAGGCTCGATTCCATGGGACGGGATGTACTCTTCGGTCTCGAAGCCCGCATGTGTGTTGATAGCCGGTTGCGAACGGACGGTAGCGACCTGGACTTCGGCGAGGACGAGCCGGAGGGCCTCGGCGGCGCGGACGCCTGCCGCCCATCCGCCGTAGCTGATGATGCCGGCGGCCTTGTCGTTCCACTCTCTGTAGACATAGTCGATTGCGTTCTTCAACGCGCCGGGGAAGGAGTGGTTGTACTCCGGGACGACGAACACGAAGCCGTCGAATGCCGCTACGGCGGCCGACCAGGCGCGGGTGTGGTCGTGCGTGTACTGGCCCAGGATCGGGTTGCCGGGCTCGTCGAGGTTTCCCAGCGCGTAGTCGGCGAGATCGACGATTTCGAACTGGGCGCCGCCATGCTGACGTGCCGCGTCGAGCACCCACGCTGCGAGCCGAGCGCCACGACGTCCGGGCCGGGTACTTCCGAGAATGATGCCGATACGCAGAGCCATAAAGGGCGGACCTTCCAAAGTTGATGCGTCAACTCTAGGATGCGTACAGTTGATGCGTCAACTCGCTCGGCTTATGGTGGCTGCATGGCCACTCACTCCCTGACGGCAGCGGACTGGGAACTCTGGCATTCCTGGATGGAAGCGCAACGCCTCGTCGCGGACGGCGTCGACGAGGCGCTGCGATCCGAAGCCGGTGTCTCCAAGGCCGAGTTCAGCATCCTTCGCACCGTCGGAAGCGCACCTGAGGCGACGCTTCGCGTCGTCGAACTCGCAGCCGCGCTTCGATGGGAAAAGAGTCGGGTCGCGCATCTTCTGACGCGGATGGAGCATCGCGGGTTGATCGCCCGGATCGAGGACGGCGCTCCCGGCCGCCGCACCGCCGTGAGGCTCAGTTCCGACGGGCGAAACGCGCTCCGGGAAGCCTTGCGCGTCCACGAGAAAAGCGTGTCCCGGATCTTCACCGGTCAACTCACCAACGATCAGGCCGCTGCTATCCGCAGCTGGAGCGAACGGATCATCTCGGCGGCCGCGGCGCCGCCCTCAACGCGCCCACCGAAAGAGTCTCAATAGCCGGTCCCTAATGGGGCTGGCCGGTGACGATGAGTACGCACGACGACGATCGACGCCGCCGCACCGAGAGCCGCGCAGATCCTCGTTCGCCCCCTCATAGGACGAGCTGAAAAGCCGTGAGCACGGAGGAAATGGCTGAAGCCGCCCGTGCCGACCCAAAGGATCAGCGCTCCGAGAAGCACTGTTGTTGCCACGAGCAACACGATCAAGAAGGCCTTCATCACTGTCCCTAGACAGGATTCGCACGCGTTTCCAAGCTACTGGGCGATCAGGCAACAGCTGAGCAGTTCTACTTGGCCGGCAGCCCTGGTCTCCTTACACCATCGCTCTACGGGCGGAATGCTGCCCGGCTGGGCGATAGTGTCCCTTCTGTGAGACCGGGAAGTTCGAAAGACGAGGTTGCGGTCGCCGCGATCGTCCGTGATGGAAAACTCCTGCTCGGGCACCGTCACCCCGAGCGACGCTGGTATCCCGACTGCTGGGATCTGATCGGCGGCCACATCGAGCTTGGTGAAACAGCTGCGGATGCCATCCGCCGAGAATGCCGCGAAGAACTGACGATCGCGATCCGTGAACCCCGACCAATTGAGATCCCTTTTAATGCCGAGGATGCGAACCTGCACGGCTTCCTCGTAACCCGTTGGGACGGCACCCCGATGAACGCGGCGCCGGACGAGCACGACGACTTGGCATGGTTCACAGTTGCGGATCTGCCCGGCCTGCGGCTGGCGGACAGCACCTATGTGACCTGGCTCCCACGGCTGATCCAGTCAGCAACAACAACCAACTAGTTGCACGGGTGGGAATCCGTTATCGGGCGGCGCTTCTATACCTCGACGCGGTACCCGAGAGCGAGATCCGCGGCGTTCTGTCCGCGGATGCCCCAGTTCACCTTCGGGGTTTCCGAGATCGTGATCTCCAGGCTGTGCGGCTCGATGCCGACCTTCGTCCGAACCCGATCGATCAACTCCGCGATGAGGGTTCGCTTGGCGCCTTCTGAACGCCCTTCGAACATCGAGATCTCGATGATCGTGTAGTCCGGACCGCGGTCTTCTGGGTAGATGAAGTCCTCGGCGTCGAGCGAGATAAACCGCTGGAACTTTTTCTCCGGTGGGTAGTCGAGCGCGATCATGATCGCCTCGTGGATCGCATCCGACAGCGCCGTTCGACGCTGCGCGAGCGACTCGCGTTGCCCGTAGACCACCACCTGTGCCATGCGGCCACCCTACAGATCATGCGCAGAGGGATCCTCTTGCGGGCATTCAGCGCTCGTAGACCTCGCGCCGGTGGCCGAGCGTGATCACGGTGACGATCAAGATGTCGTCGTCGACTGTGTAGATGATTCGGTAGTCACCGACTCGGACTCTGAGGCCGGGGCGGCCTTTGAGCGCTTTGGCTCCTGGCGGCCGCGGGTTCTCGCCAAGGAGCGAGATTGCCCCGCGAATACGGTCGCGGTCCTGGTGGTCGATCCGCTTCAATGCCCGGACAGCGGCCGGGCGCAGTTCGATCTGGTAGCTCACTTCCAGCCCAGGTCAGCCTTCACTTGTGCCCACGGGATATTGGCACCTTCCTCTGCCATGGCTTCGTCGAACGAGGCGACGTCTTCGGCATCTTCAAGGGCTTCAAGCATTCGCTCGTACTGCTCAGGACTGACAACGACGGCGGCGCGTCGGCCGCGACGTTCGATGAACACAGCCTCGTTCCGAGAACGATCGATGACATCAGAGAGATGGTTGCGCGCGTCGGCAACGCTGACAATAGACATGAGCCAATTGTACATTTGGGACCATGAACCGTACATGAGGGTCGATTCGCCCGGCAAAAGAGCACCATCACGTGCCCGATGATGGATCCCCATACGGGCATCCATCAGGCTGGCAACGCGACCGGACGAAGCGCAGGTTATCCGCAGAAGATGCGGATACGCCATCGTTGAAACGACATGGGGGTGAGCTATCAGCCCGCTTCCGGAAGCCAATTTACCGACCGCCCAGACGACCCGAAGAACCAGACCGATCTGCCGCCGACACGCGGCCGCAGCGGGTGATTCTGGTCAGCGTTGGCCGTGCGACTCCGTGAGTTGCTCTCTCGCGAATGTCACGTCCTCGGCAAGTGATAGGTACGAGACAGGATCCACTTCTTCGCCAAGAGTGGGGTTAATCCCCGCGATTCGGACATCCTGGACCTCGAAATCACGAATTGCGCTTTCGATGAACAACTCAAACATTCGTCCGTCTCGCCTGGCCCAGCTCAGCACTTCATGGACATCCGTGACTTCGCTGAGCCGCCAGTGCTCTGCGTTGAAGGCGGTGGGGTAGGGACTGGGTAGCCCCCTCCCCACCGGCAGGCTCCAAAACGTCACTCGATATGTCGGAAAGTCGACAGTCCCCCTGTCGTCAAGCCGAAGTATCTCTGTTGCGTGTAGCGAAGAGTTGCCTGCCAAATCCATCAACCTAACTGGTTCGGGTGGCGGTGATCACCGCCACGACATCGCCTCCAGTATCTTGCGCCGATCCGTCCGGAGTCGCGATGTTGCCGCCACCACAGACCACATTCGTAGTCGCGCCGTAGGCGTCCGTGTGCTGAGGGTTAGGCGTATACCCCGGCGGGAAGGTGATCGTGGTGACTGCCGCACCATAAGGCTTGAGGTGCGTCTGGGTGGCGAACCACTCTGTGCCGAGCGTTCCTACTGTGACACGGCCGGAGCTCGAGTCGATGTAGTCGCCTGCCGCCTTCTTCAGTTCCACCGATGCCAGGTAGAGTTCCGCGTCCCGCTTGGTGCGGAACCCGCGTTTGGCGCCCTGACTGTGATCCGGCTTGCGGTACCGCACCCGGTATCGGCGACCCTTGGCACTCTCGTACGGCTCGATGCTTCCCATGGTGAGACTCCTGCCCTCACCTCTACTTCACGAATGAGGTTAGTTCGCGACGTTCTCCGGCGTGCACTCGGCGGGCTGTGGAAGCGGACGGTGCGCAAGCGGATCGGCTTGCGTACACGGTTGACGCCCGGCGGGTGACACAATTCGATTCAGTTGCGCGCTGACCTGAGTATGAGGCACGATGACAGACTCGGCCGTCCCCATCCAGCACCGCCTCCTGATCACTACGGAGGTGGCGGTGAGATATTCGCGTGCGGTGGGTCGTTACGTGCTCTTCCGTCCGCGGAGAGTCGCCATGGTGGTGATGCTGGAGGCCGGCTTTGTGTTCGCCGGGATGGGCGCTGCAGCGAACACGGGCACGCCTGTCACGTTTCTTGGTTACGTGCTCGCCGGGGCCGTACTCGTAGCGGGATCCAACGCGTGCCTCTATGCGTTCGCCGTGCGGAGTGTCCGGAACCAGCTCCCCATCGGTGAGGAGTGGGGCACCGGCTTCGGCGCCGAGAAGATGCTTGAGGAGACGGCGGGGAGAAGGAGCCAGACCGCGTACAGCGTATTCACTCGCATGACGGTGCGCGATGGGGCCGTGTTCCTGCACCGCAGGACGTCCCGCTCACCGTACGTGCTGCCAGTCGAGCTCGTCCCCGCGGATGCCCAGCAACTCCTCACCGCTCGACTCACCCAGTCACAATGACCACCTGACCGATCGCAACGGGATCCACCTTCGCGCACGGTGGTTTGAGAATCGCAATCGTGTACACAGTTGAACATGCGGCTATAATCGACACATGGAAACAGTGACGACGGAAGTTTCGACGCGGGAGCTTCGTAGCCGGCTCTCGGAAGTGCTGGGGCGCGCGATGTACGCCGGAGAACGCATCGGCGTCACGCGTAATGGCAAGCTCGCGGCCGTGGTGATCGGCGTCGCGGACCTGGAGGAACTCGAGGCCTTCGAGATGGGGCAGGATGTTGCCGCGTATCGCGAGGCGAAAGCGGCCGATGACGGCAGCCGCGTCAGCCTCGACGAGCTGCGCCGCGACCTCTCCTCGTGAGCTATCGCGTCGACTTCACCACCGCTGCCGCACGGCAGGTGAAGAAGCTACCCCGACCGGCGCGGGATCGCGTGTTGGATGCAGTCGACGATCTCGGGGAAGACCCACCACCGCACGGAGCAAAGAAGCTGGTCGGGGAGGACACGGCCTGGCGCATCCGCGTCGGCGACTACCGGGTCATCTATGACATCTTCGACGAAGAACTCAGGGTGATCGTCATACGCGCTGCACACCGACGCGAGGTCTACAACCGATAACCTCGCGATTGACCCGCACGATCCTCAATCCTGCTGTGGACGGTTCGGTTCTGCGTGATGGTGCTCTGATGAATGAGATACAGGTCGGCTACGCGAGAGTGTCGACTGCCGAACAGGACTTGACTGCTCAGCGGGATGCTCTTGTACGGCTTGGAGTGGATGAGAGTCGGGTCTTCGTCGATCACGGACTGACGGGCACGAACCGTGCCCGTCCCGGTTTACGGGAGGCGTTGGCATCGGTTCGATCGGGCGACACCTTCGTCGTCACCAAGCTGGATCGTTTGGCGAGATCATCACGGGATGCGCGGGACATCGCCGACGAGCTGACGGCTAAGGGGGTGGTGCTGAGTTTGGGCGGGAGTCTCTACGACCCCACCGATCCCGTCGGCCGCGGACACAGCGGTGACGCCTGCGATCACCTCAGGGCCCTGGCGCGTCATCGTCGCCGTACATGAGTGCCGAGACCGGACACTGGGGTGTGTCCAAAGTGTGTCCAAACAGCCCTGGATACACCAGAACGGCAGTGTGATGTATCAGGACATCTCTGACGTTTCTGCATCAGGACATCTCTGACGAACGGTGTATCAGGACATC
>NZ_BAAGWZ010000008.1:0-9514 GCF_054780095.1 Humibacter ginsengisoli | reverse complement strand
TACGGGTAGCCGGCCTGCTCGATGACCTCGCGGGCGCCGGTGTTGCGGTCGACGACGACGGCGACGGCGGGGATCTCGGCGCCGACCTTCTTCAGCGCCTCGATCGCCTTGAGCGGGGATCCGCCGGTCGTGGAGGTGTCTTCGAGCACAACGACGCGCTTGCCCTCGAGCTCCGGTCCCTCGACCTGCTTGCCGCGGCCGTGGTCCTTGGGCTCCTTGCGCACCACGAAGGCGTCGTACGCCAGGCCGCGCGCGGCGCCCTGGTGCAGAATCGCGGCCGCGATCGGGTCCGCGCCCATGGTCATCCCGCCGACGGCGACCACATCGGGAACCTCGGCGATGAGGTCGAGCATGACCTGACCGATCAGAGGAGCGACCCGGTGGTCGAGGCTCACCTTGCGCAGATCGACGTAGAAGGATGCCTTCTTGCCGCTCGTCAGCGTGAAGTCACCGTGGAAGACGGCCTCGTTCGAGATGTGGTCGATGAGCTGCTGGCGGGTGTCGGTCACGGATAAAGATTAGTCGTGGTGGGGCTGTGAAGGCCCCGGATGCCCGCAACTCCGCGGGCCACGCCGCCCCTCGCTACCCTGGGGCGATGCGCATCGCACACGTCGTCAAGGTGACTGCCGCAGTGCTCGCGCTCGGCACGCTCGGTGCCCTGGGCATCACCCTCGACTCGGAGCCCGCCCGCGCTTCTGCCGCGAGTCAGGCATCCGCCGGCAGCGTCCGCCCGTTCGCCGACGACCCTGTGACCTCGCTCACGCTCGACCGGTTCGACGCCGTGTACGACCTGCACCGTGATGCGGCGAAGAACTCGTCGATGACGGTCACCGAGACCATCGGCGTGCGGTTCCCCGAGGCCGACGTCAACCACGGCATCGAGCGTGCGATCCCGACGTTCAATCAGGACATCGCGTTGCACCCGCACGTCGTCTCCATCACGGATGCCCGGGGCACGCCCCAGCCGTACGAGACGGTGGACAGCGGGGACGCCGGGTATGGCGACGACATGACCGTTCTGCGCATCGGCGACAAGAACGCGTACGTGCACGGCGCGAAGACCTATGTCATCCGGTACACGCTGAAGAACGTCGTCTGGCATTTCGCCGACACGAATGACGCCGAACTGTACTGGGACGTCAACGGGACCGGCTGGAACTCGCAGATCGCCGAGACCTCTGTACGCATCTACCTGCACAACGGCACCGCTGCGGCACTAAACGGCAAGATGGCGTGCTACCCCTTGGCGAAGGAATCCGCCAAGGGCGTCTCGCAAGAGCCGTGCACGATCGGCACCGACAGCGGGTCGATCGTCGCCAGCGTTCGAGGACTGAACTACTACAAGTCGCTCACGGTCGCGATCGGCTTCGAGAACTCCGCGTTCGCCGAGCCGCCGCACGAGCAGAAGGCCTGGCAGTGGGTGGTCGTGCCGTGGCTGTTCTTCATCCCGCTGCTCGGCGGTCTCGCCTGGGTGATCTACCTGCGCACCGGACCGTTCCGGGATGCCAAGGGGCGGGGCATCATCGTGCCCGAGTACGACGCGCCACGCGGTGTCTGGCCGATGCTTGCCGCTGACTTCTTGCGCAAGGGCAACGCGGCGTTCCCCGCCGAACTCGTCGGGCTGGCGGTGGGGAAGTACCTCACCATCTCCGAGAACGCGGATGCCCCGAGCAGCTCTCGCTACACGGTCACTCTCACGAACGCCGACTGGTCGGCTCTCGACAGCTCCGAGGTGACGCTGATGCAGGTGCTGTTCCCCGGCGGGATCGTCGGCAACTATCGGGTGCTCGACCAGACCGATCGCACGCTGGGGGATGCGCTCGCGAAGCAGCGGGCATCCGCGCCGAAGCGCGTGACCGAGCTCGGGCTGCGGGCCAGGACGAAGCGCCAGGGCAACGGGTGGGTGCGGTTCGGCCTCTTCGCCCTGCTGATTCTGCCGATCGTGCACCTCGGTTTCGCCGCAGCCAACCACGCTGGCGTGCCGTGGGTCGTGCTACCCGATGTCGCGGCCGCGGCCTTCGCGATCGTGCTGCTCGTGCTGACGGCGCCGCGTCTGCGCATCACCGACCGGGGTGCAGAGGTGCGCGACCACCTGGAGGGCCTGGAGCAGTACATCGAGCTGGCCGAGAAGGACCGGCTGGCGTTCCTGCAGAGCCCGAAGACGGCAGAGCGTGTCGACGTGAGCGACTCCGGGGCCGTGGTGAAGCTGTATGAGAAGGTGCTGCCGTACGCGATGGTGCTCGGAGTCTCCGAGCAGTGGGTGAAGGTGCTCCAAGACCGCTACGCCACGACCGGCGAGAACGCACCTGACTGGTACAGCGGCCCATCGCCGTTCCTCACGCTCGCGCTGTGGTCGAGCGCATTCTCCACCTCCAGCTTCGCCACGACGCCGTCGTCGTCGAGCGGCAGCTCCAGCTCGTTCGGCGGCTCCGGCGGCGGAGGATTCTCCGGCGGCGGTGGCGGCGGAGGCGGAGGCGGCGGCTGGTAGACCGTCGAGCCCTGTCGGATCCAGCCGATAGATTGGGCCGCATGCGTGTCGCCACCTGGAACGTGAACTCGATCCGCGCCCGCGTGGGCCGCATCGTCGACTGGCTCGTGCGCGAAGACGTCGACGTTCTGGCGATGCAGGAGATCAAGTGCAAGCCGGAGCAGTTCCCGCTCGAAGCGTTCGAAGAGGCGGGTTACGAGGTAGCGATCCACGGGTTCAATCAGTGGAACGGTGTCGCCATCGCCTCCCGCCTGCCGATCGAGGATGTCGCCACCGAGTTCGACGGCATGCCCGGCTTCCTGAAGGGCGAGGAGGGCCCCGACCTGCCGCGTGAGGCGCGCGCGATCGGTGCGACGATCGCCGGTCTGCGGCTGTGGAGCCTCTACGTTCCGAACGGCCGTTCGCTTCAGGACCCGCACTACACGTACAAGCTCGACTGGCTCGCGACTCTCGCAGCGGATGCCCGCACCTGGCTGGCCGAGAATCCGGACCAACCCCTCGCGCTGATGGGCGACTGGAACATCGCGCCGACGGATGCCGACAACGGCGATCCCGCCGTCGTGCCCGGTCTGTCGACCCACATCTCGGCGCCGGAGCGTGAAGCGTTCGCCGCGTTCGAGACGATCGGCATGACCGATGTGGTGCGCCCGTACCAGCCGGAGGGCTTCACGTACTGGGACTACAAGCAGCTGCGCTTCCCGCGCAACGAGGGCATGCGCATCGACTTCATCCTGGGATCGCAGCCGTTCGCCGACCTCGTGACGCACGCAAGCATCCACCGCAACGAGCGCAAGGGTGATGCACCCAGCGACCACGTGCCGGTCATGGTCGAGCTCGACGTCTCACTGCACGGTGGGAACGAAGACGAAGACCGCCCGATGATCTTCGGGTAGCGCGTGCGCTATCCCGTCATGCCAGCAGCCACGCGATGACGATCAGCGCCGGTATGGCAGCGATCGTCGTGACGAGCACGGTGTCCCGAGCGAGCACCTCGCCTCGCTGGTAGCGACTGGCGAAGTTGAACACGTTCTGCGCCGTCGGCAGGGCACCGAGCGCGACGGCCGCGAACAGCGCGTGCCCGTGCAGCCCGAGCGACGCGGCGACGATCCATGCCACCAGCGGCATGAACACGACCTTGCCGATGGATGCCGCCACGATAGGCATCCGTTCGTGTGCCGCGCGAAGCGGGCGGGCGCCGCGCAGCGACATGCCGAACGCGAGGAGCACCAGCGGAACCGCGGCCCCGCCGAGCAACTCGAAGGGCTGGAACACGGCATCCGGAACCTTCCAGCCCGTCAGGTCGAGTGCCAGTCCGGCGAGAGAGGCGAGGATCATGGGGTTGCGCACCGGCTGCGTCACGATCGAGCGGATGGATGCCCGTCCATGCGCAGTGATGTCGAGCACGACGAGTGCGGTCGGCGCGAACACGATCAGCTGCAGCAGGAGCACCGGCGCCACGAATGATGCATTCCCCAGCACGTATACGGCCACGGGCAACCCGATGTTGTTGGCGTTGACGTAGCCTGCGCCGAGCGCGCCGATAGTGGTCTCGGCGGCGGACCTGCGGAAGAACAACCGGCTCACCAGCACGAAGACGCCGGCGGAAGCGATCGCCGAGGCTGCCGCGATGATGACGCTCGACGAGAAGACCTCGCGGAGATCGGCCTTGGCCAGCACGGTGAAGAGGAGAGCCGGGTTGGTCACGAAGAACGCGACCCGATTGAGCACGAACCCTGCGGACGGGCCGCCGACGCCGAGTCGTCCGGCGAAGTAGCCGACGACGATGACGAACGCGATGATCCCGAACCCGATCAGCACGCCTGTCACCGCTCAAGCCTACGGACCGCGGGTTGACCTCCGCGCCGGCGATGGCAACCGTTGCCGCCGCGACTCCTGGCTCGCGCATCCGGCCGGCCGTAGGCTCGGACCATGCCACACCTGAGCGTGCCGGGAGCCGAGCTGTACTACGAGGCGGAAGGGCCGGCATCCGCTCCGACCGTGCTGCTCATTCACGCCGGAATCGCGTCGCTGCGAATGTGGGACCCGCTCGTGCCTGTGCTGGTCGACGACCACTACGTCGTGCGATTCGACACCCGCGGCTTCGGCCAGACGCGCACCGACGACGTGAAGTTCAGCGACCGCACCGACGCGCTCGACCTGCTCGATCACCTCGGTGTTCAGAAGGCGTGCGTCATCGGCGCTTCGCGCGGCGGCCGGATCGCGCTCGACCTCGCTCTTGAGGCGCCGGAGCGCATCACCGGAGTGGTGACCGTTGGGTCGACACCGAGTGGCCTGCCGGATGTCGAGCTGACGGATGCCGAGGATGCCGCCTTCGACGCCCTCGACGACGCGTACGAGGAGCAGGACTGGCCGCGGGTGGTGGAGCTCGAGACGCTGCTGTGGGCCATCGCGCCCACGCGGGATGCCGCGAAGCTCGACCCCGCATTCGTCGACACCGCGTTCGCGCTGAACCGGCCGAACGCGGCGCACCGCTCGGAGGCGCCGATCGTCGAGCCGGCCGAGCCCACCGCGTACGAGGCGATCAACGATCTGCAGGTGCCGTTGCTGGCAACGGCAGGGGAGTTCGACTTGTCGGCGGAGCTCGCCGCGCAGGCGTTCCTCGTCTCGGCGCTGCCGCGATCCGAGGGATACATCTTCAGCGACACGGCGCACCTGCCGAGCGTGGAGCATCCGGACGAGTTCAACGCCGTGCTCCGCGCCTGGCTGACTAAGCACCACCTCTGAGCCGCACGCCGCACGTACCGCCCGTTGAGCACCAGCCTCAGCGACGCCCGATGAAGTCGTCCATCGAGGAGTAGACGCCGAAGACCGGACCGGCGACGGCATCCCACGCCCGTACCGGAAGGATGCCCTTCAGCGCGCGGGCGAGCGCGACCGACTTCGGGAGCGTGAGCAGCGGGCGTCCGGCGAGCATGGCATCCCACACCTTGTCGACCACGTAGTCCGGACGCATGATCGGCGTGAGCAGCGGTCCGCGCGCTCCCTCGAACATGCCGGTGTCGATGTAGCTCGGGGCGACGGTGGTGACCTTGACGTTTCCGTGGTCTTCGCGCTCGAGCTCGAGGCGCAGGGAGTCGCTCCAGCCGATCACCGCCCACTTGGATGCCGCGTACACGCTCATGCGCGGATTCGACAGCAACCCCGCGGCCGACGCGACGTTCACGATGCGTTTGGCGCGGTAGGCATCCTTGATCATCGACGGCAGGAACTCGCGCGTCACGTACATCGGCGCCAGCGCGTTCACCTGCATGATCTTGCGGGTGTCGTCGCCGTTGTCGTGCTCCCAGAACAGGGCGCCGCGAACGATGCCGGCGTTGTTGATGAGGATGTCCGGATCGCCTGCCAGCCTCCGCACCTTGTGTGCGGCCTGTGCGATGGCGCCCATCTCGGCGAGATCGACGACGTACGGATGGATGCTCGTGCCCGTCTCGGCAACCGCGCGCAGCACCTCCGCGACCTCGTCGAGTGCCGCACGGTCGACATCCCACAGCACGACAGACGCGGCGCCCTCGAGCACGGCCCGCTCGGCATAGAGCCTGCCCATGCCGCTGGCCGCACCCGTGATGAGGATGCGCGCGCCCCGTACCGTTCGTGTCACGGGTTCTATTGTCGCGGGTTGGGGTGTGCCGATATGTGCGGTAGCCGGGTCAGGTGCTGCGACGCAGTCGAATGCGTCCAAGCCGCTCGGCGTAGACGCCGAGAACCCACGGGCCTGGATCAGCGGCGGCACGTTCGATTCGCGTTTCGTTAGACACAAGCCGAGTAAGCGCCTCTTGCCCGGTCAAGTTGCCACTGGCGATGACGAGGACTCGAGCCTCCGCCGCAGAGATCGCCTCCGCTTCGAACGGCCGCTTAGCCACATTTCGATCCTTTGTGATGAGCACCTCGCCGCGCTCTGATGCCTCCCGGATCCAGACCGGATCATCCACGAGCTGTGACTTTGCCATCCCGTATCGCTCGTCCATCGTCAGAACAATCCAGCCCGCGGCACGCAATCCCTCAGGCACGATGCGCGAACCGACTCCACGGTCGATGAAGAACCGCAAGTCGGAGCGCATCGTGAATCAAGCGGCTGCGTAATTCAGGTACAGAAGATCGTTGAGATCGAGCCGAAAGTCCTCCGCGACTTCGGCAGGCGGTTCCCCAGCACGAACTCGCCCGAGCAGATCGTCCAGCGCGATACCTCGCGATTCGATGGTCGGCCTGCCGCCATTGAGCAAAGGCCGAACGATGACCTTCGTGTCGGTGAATTGGGGAAGAGCAATCGAGGACGCGTAGCCCAGGTCACTGAAGTCGATCTGTTTCAGGTAGCCCTCGACGACCTCATTGAAAACGGCTTGGCCGTTGCGCACGACCATCAGTCGTTTGTCTGCGGGATCATCCGACTTGATGAGAACCTCAGCACCATCGGTGACCAAACGCTTGTTTGCCAGCGCATGGTCCAACTGCAAATGCTCCTTGAGCATTTGCACGGCGGGGCGAATGCGTTGAAGAGGAAGGCCGGCTTTCCGGAACGCGTTCAGCACGTACACCTCGGCCAAGCCTGTGAACGACACCCGCAGGCCGGCACCCTTACCGACACCTTCAATGACAGGCGGGTACGAGCGCCCGTCGGCAGCGCGACCCACGAGCCAACTGTGGACGGTGGACGCCGGGGCAGCCACGATGCTCGCCACCTCGCCCTTCGTGTACAACGGCACGGTGTACGCCCGCTCCAGAGTCTGCCTGCCCACGTGGCGATGATAGCCAGGACTGCTGACTCGGCACGGCAGGCGCTACGTTCCTGTGGACGGAACTCGCTGTGGCGGGCGCCGGAGAGTGCGTCTCGCTGACGCCCTATCGCGTGCGCCCCGCCGGTTGGCCGGAGAGCAGGTTCCGCGCAATGCGCACGATGTCGTCCTGCACCGATGGGGCGGCACCGGGAAGTGGTGCCTCATGTTCGGCCGCGTCGAGAACGTGTGCGAGAGTCTCGTCGATCACTGCCTCAGCCCGGCGAAGCCGCCAGGATGCGAACTCGCGGACGAGGTCGGTTCGCGTAAGTGCCGCGTGCGCATAGACGCCACCGACTGCCATTGCCAAGCGTCCGTCGATTCCGGGCACGTGGGTCAGGGGAACAACGTCGTAGGCCGGCGCGAGCTGCACCGTGCCGTCGTTCAGGTGGAGGGCCGAGATGTTCTTGGCATGCAGGTCGAGGTTGCCAATCGCGCACGCGAGCACAACCTGTTCGGCCAGCGATTCGATCTCCCGAGGTGCGCCGGCTGTCTCGAGTGCTTCGGCTACGCGTCGGAGAGTGACGCGTCCGCCGTGCTCCTGGTACTTCTGGTCGCCGGATGCCCCAAGAATCTGATTGAAGTCCTCCTGATGCACCCGATCGCCCGGGTAGCTCGAATCGCGGTCGTACCTCGTGATGGCGAGCGCGTCCAGGCCCGCGAATTGCTCGATACGGGCATCCACCGTGCGGATGCCCGCCGCTCGCGCGACCCGTGCTCCGTACTCCTCATCGAAGATCATGGTCTCCCGAACGGATCCGTCGTTGAGCGCCGGCTTGAGGATGTGGGTGGACGGGTAGCCGTCGATGGCCTGCAGCCAGGTGGCGCCCTCCCTCGCCAGCACGATCTTCGATTGCACGCCGGCCAGAGACGTGCGGCCGTGGTCCGGGGCGTTGCCGAGTGGAGTACGAAGGTACCGCTCCATGAGCGATCGGATCTGAGCGCCGTCGACAGGTACCCCCACGCCCTCTTTGGGTTCGGTGGGATCATCTACGTTCCAGATCTGAAGGGCGCCCGCAACGTCACGACCATAGACACTCAGGAAGGCCAAGACGTCGTCGGGCCGCCGAATACCGGCAGCGTCGAACATCGCCGTGCGGATGCGCCCTTCCGGAAGGAGCTCGGCAAAGAAGTTGCGCCTTCGACCGGCATCAGCCTTGCGTGGGTGGCTCCCGAGCGGGATGGCAATCGAGAGGATGCGGCTTCCCGCGCCGAATGCGCGAACGGCATCCGTCGTCTCCGTGAACACGAACGTACGCGGATCATCGCCGTCGAGGTGCCCGATCCTCTGACCGTAAAGCTCGACCGCGAGCTTCATCCGCGGTCCTCATCATCAGCCCACTGCGCGGTCAGCTGCACACCGGTCGCCTCAAGCAGCTCGAACAACCGGCGAGCCCACAGGGTGGGTCGCCCAGACTCCATTTCGCTGATCGCTCGCTGACTCAGCCCGATGCGCCGGGCGAGCTCTCGTTGCGAGACGCCCATCCCATCGCGGGCCTGCTGCAGGACGAGCCCGAAGTCGTGGGGGCTACGAATGCGAGCGTCGTACTCGGCCATGAGACCTCCGATCCGAATATTCAGATCATATCCGGCGATCTGGAAATGCGGATCACCCGGCTGAGCCGCTCTTATGGGTCGAAGGCACCCTCTGTAGATCCTCATCCGCGGTTACCGCGGCGGCAGTCAACTCGCACTCGTTCCCCATTAGTGGGGCAAGACGGGCGCTTGATCGGAGCGACATGCTAGGGAGCCGTAAGCCCAGTTGAGGAGAGTTATGTCAATCGCGCCCCCAGGAGATCCGAAGCGAGGGTCGGGTTGGCTTCGCAAAGTGCCTGTTTCGACATGGGTTGGGGTCGGCTGCACCGCCCTTCTTGCTCTTGTCTCGTTGGCGGGTGGCATCTGGTCGATGCTTGCCGTGATCGCGTTGGTAGTCCTCACCACCGCTGTCTACGGATGGATCTTCCGGCGAGCTACTTGGCTGAGATTGCCCCGGAAACGCGTCGCAGCAGCCATCGGCGTGGGGATAGCACTCACCATCTTTATTGGCTCGACCACTGCCTACGGCGCCGCGCATCCAACGACAGCCCCTGCTGGTGTTGCCGTCTCATCGACGCCGACACCCAGCCCGACGCCCACGCCTGTAGTCACGACGAAACTCGTTAGCGATGTCCCGCGTCAAGTAGTTGGCAGGATTTCTTCTCGATCGAAGTTGGGGATGGTGGGGTCGGCGTGGCCG
>NZ_BAAGWZ010000007.1:0-219749 GCF_054780095.1 Humibacter ginsengisoli | reverse complement strand
GACCATCATGAACCAAGCCCTGGCCCTCGCGGCCTAACCGAAACTGTCACCCATCCGTGCAGCAGTCCCCGGCGATCGCTTTGCGTTGTTGGGGGGTGAAGCAGCGTTGCGGTGACCACAACGACACGATCCGCCCCTCACGGATCAGGAGTTTTTGGATGCCGCCGGCGCAGGCGAACTGGGTGACCGCGGTCATCGGGATCGGCTCCTGAACCCCGTCGATCCACCCGGCACCACGACCCTCCCGGAGGTCGTGTTCGTCCACCGTGACCAGCACCGTGGGTGCAGCACCCCCCATCGACGCAACCTCCGCACTGCGAGCGGCGGCATCGATCAGGGACGCGAACGCGTCATGCCGCCGCTGCGGCGACGTACGGTCATCCAGGCCAGCCTCTGTCAGCTGGTCGCCGTTGAGGAAGGTGGGTTTCGATTTCGGGGACACCACGGCGGCGATGGCTTGTTCCAGTTTCCCGGAGATCTCCGGCATCAACTCCATCCGATACCTGATCAGCCCACCCCTCGTGCCCAGCCGGGTCAGCGCACGATGCCGCATCGCCTCCTCCGCATCCCCCTCCACCCCGTCCGGATCCAACGCGACCCGCCACACCGTCGCCTGCACCCGGGTCTGATCCGCCGTGAACCCCTCACCCAAGGCGGAAGCGACCAGGTCACGCTCGGCGGCGGCCCAGTCCTCCGGATCAGCACGATGCTCCACACCAGTCAGGGTGTTGACGATGATGCGGGCGGCATCCTCACCCAGATCCCCGGTAGCGACCGCTTCGGCGACGGCGGGGAACTTCGGCGGCAACAACCCACCGGTGACCGAACCCCGCACCGCCACCGCCTGCCCGAGCGCAGCACGCCGGGCAGCGGTCGCCTCCGACACCCCGGTCAACCGTGCCGTCAACTCCGCGGGGGTGCGGCACCCATTACGGGCGGAGAGGCGTTCCGCACCGAGACCCTTCGGGGAGCGTTCCAGAATCTCCCCAGCACAATGCGCACGCAACGCATCCACCTTCCGGCCCAGGGCCTCCACCGCACGGGTCGCGGTCAGCAGCACCTCGTCCTCGAGACCGTGCACACCCGTCGCGGGCAGCACGTCATCCAGCGCTGCGGTGAGCGCGTCGAACGCATCCGACAGTGCCGCCGTGGAGGCGGCGACCGGTGCGTTCGAGCTGTTCATACAACCAAGTCGAGCAGCACCCACCGACATTCCGAACCGACCCCTGACCAGGCGTTTCACCTGTGGACAACCCGGCCGAACGCGCGTCTGTGGACGGAAAGTGGAGCATGGAGCGTCCCGCAACCAGGGCCGCCCTGACGCTACCCGCGATCTCGGGTCTGAACTCTGCGCTGGGCGCCGCGAATCGCCGATGTACCCGCGATCAGCAGCACGGCGACGCCGAGCGCCACGACCTCGATCACCGCCCATGCAACAGGTGTGAGGGATGCCTGCCACGCGTCGAACGCGTACCTCGCGTCGGGAGAGGCGGAGACCACGATCACTGCGGCGGCGAATGCCATGACGAGAACGCCCCACACGATCGCTCCGACACGCACTCGCGGTCGCGCGGAGACCGCGGGACCCCAGGAAGCCGTCCCAGAGAAAGCGGGCCCGGAGAAAGCGCCGTAGGGAACCTCCGACGAACTCCCGGTTTGTGGGGAAGTTCGGTTTTGAGCAGTCGGAGTAGTTGGGCCGTACGAGCCAGATGGGTCCGCAGAACCGTGCGTGGCGTCTGTGAAGCCGTACCCGGAGACCGCAGGGATGCCGAGTACCGAATCGATCGAATCCGTCGGCACTGTGGCTGTCTCGGCAGCACTCGTGCTCATTGCCTCATCCGCGGGCTCGATGACCTCGGTCGGATTCGTGACGTCGGTGCTCTCGCCTGAACGGGCGGACTCAGCGCGTTCGGCCGTGCGGCCGGTGCCGCCGCTGTCAGCGGCGCTCGTCCCGTCGGCGGTATCTGTCTTGTCGGCGGTGCCTGTCTTGTCGGCGGTGCCTGTCTTGTCGGCGGTATCTGTCCCGTTGCCCGTGTCCGTCTTGTCGCCCGCGTCGGCGCTGCCGGCCGCATCCATCGTCTCGGCCGCATCCATCGTCTCGGTCGCGTCCGCCGCGACGTCTTCGGGCTTGTCGTCGTGTTGTGGCATCGCCGTCTCCTCGTTCATCGCTGGGCCGCCGGGTAGTAGTAGACGTTCACGTCGCCGGCGATCTGGTCGATCTGTAGATCGACCGTCGGAGTCGAGTGTCCGAACACGTAGGTGTGCGTCAGCCCCGAACCGCTCGACGGTGCGACCTCGTGCGTGTCGCCCTGGCCATCGAACCGGGCGGCGCTCACGGAGCTACCCGCCGTGTGCTGAACGACCACGACGCGCGCGCTGACGCCGTTCTGCAGCCGCACGGCGACATCGCCCGCGCCCTGCACGACATCCGCCGTCCTGGTGCCCGATGTGTCGTAGTTCAGCTCGAGCGATCCGACCGGCTGATAGATCGAGACATGCTGCGGGTTCCAGTACGTGGCGCGAGGCAGCAGCATCAGTTCGTGTCCGTGTGGCGGCACAGTCGCACCGAAGGTGGCCAGAACCAGCACGATCGACACGAACGTGAGGAAGCCGCTGCGGCGACGCAGGATGCCGGCCGTCACGATCGCGAGCCCGATCACGCCGGTCGCCACAGCGAGCGCGATCGCGAGCGCGTAGTCCGAGGCAGCGCCGACGAGTGCGATGGCGGCAGCGATCCCGCCCGCCACCAGAGCGACCCCGAGGGCGATGAAGACGTATGCGGCGCTCGTGCGCGGGTTCGCCGCCCGGCGACGTCTGCGGGCCTCCTCCGCCTCGGCTGCGAGCACCTGCGACTGCGCCCGCAGCTCGGCCGAGCGCTGCTGACGGATCGCCCTGGCATCGTCGCGCTGCGTCGTCCAGGCCGCGTAGTCCGCCTTCCACGCGTCCTGCCGGGCACGCCAGTCGGCGAGGTCGCCTTGGTCAGGGGCCGTGGCCGCCGAGGCCGAGCTCGCTGCTGTCGCATCCGTGCTGCGCGTTCCATACACGGTGCTGCCCGGCGCGGTGGAAGAGCCCGGCGCGGTGGAAGAGCCTGGCGCGGTGGAAGAGCCCGGCGCGGTGGCCCATGCCGGGGCAGCGTTCGCAGAGGCCGAATGTGCGGCGCCGGCACCGGCATCCGTCGGTGAGGTCGAGGGTGAGCTCGGTGAGGCAGAAGACGAGCCAGAAGAGTAGGGAGGACGTGAATCCGGAGCCGCCGACGGCATCCGGCCGTTGCGCACGGCCCAGATGATCACGCCAACGATGAGGG
Organism: Humibacter ginsengisoli; assembly: GCF_054780095.1. Lineage (NCBI taxonomy): Bacteria > Bacillati > Actinomycetota > Actinomycetes > Micrococcales > Microbacteriaceae > Humibacter > Humibacter ginsengisoli. The sequence goes on along the minus strand of NZ_BAAGWZ010000007.1, from coordinate 216,445 downwards.
CGATCACGAGCAGTGTCCACAGCACCCGGCCGACCGACGAGAACCAGCTCAGCCCGCTCCAGAACTGAGCGCCCGCCCACCAGAAGCCCTGCGCGAACGGCAGGAACGAGAACAGCGCGATGACGATGATCGCGATGATCGGCGGGTCGAAGTGCCCCTTGATCAGGCGCTGCAGGTGGATGTCGCCCTGCGCATCAGGCAACATCAGCCACGCCGCTGCGTAGAGCAGGAACGCGGGGCCGCCGAGCACGGCCACCACCACGGCGATGCCGCGCACGATGATCGGATCGATGCCGAGTCGTGCGGCGACTCCGCCGCAGACCCCGCCGATCCATCCGTTCTGGCGCACGACCCCGAGGGATCGGAGCCAGCCGAAGAATCGCTCGCCCCCGCTGCCCTGGGCGCCGTTCTGTTGTGAGTACGCGGCGCCGTAGGAGTGCGCTCCGCCCGCTGCGTGGTCGTCGTGCTGACGGGGATGTTCAGACATGCTTCGATCGTGCCCGAGCCGCCGCTCGCTCCGCGATGGGGGATGCCCCTGATCGGTCCCTGAGATCCGTCGCCAGGGCGTACCCCGATTCCGCTCGGATGGTTGGATGCCAGTATGTCCACCCCCTCGAGCGGAGCCGGCCTGCGGCCGCCGCTTCTCCGGCCGCGCGAGTGCGCCCTGGGTGGAGTGTGCGTCGCCGTCGCCCGGCATCTCCGGTGGAGCGTGCGGACGACCCGATGGCTCGCGGTCGGGCTCGCACTGTGCGGAGGCGCGGGCATCCTGCTCTATGCGTGGCTGTGGGCGCTGACGCCGCTCGAGCCGGCCGAGACGGACGCGCACGGTCTCGTGCATCGCCGTGTTTCGGTGCCGTGGGTGCTGTTCGCGATCGCAGCCGCGCTGACCCTTCTCATGTTCGGTCTCGGCGGCTCGTTCCGTGCCGGGCTCACGGACCCGGCCGTGCTGTTCCCGATGATCATCGGCGTCATCGGGTGCGGCGTGGGCGCGGTGGCGTGGGACCAGCTCGTGGATGCCTCCGCTCCCCGTAACGAGGCCACCGCCCGCTGGCTGCGCACCGCGAGTGGCGTGCTGCTGCTGGCCGCCGGCATCCTCGGCATGCTCATCTGGGGTGGGGGAGCGCCCGGCTGGGCATGGATGCTTTTCCTTGCGGCCGTTCTCGCCGGTGTCGCGGTTCTGGCCGGAGCGTGGGCTCTGCGACTCTGGCGCGAGCTGATCGCCGAACGCACCAAGCGGGTGCGCGAGGAGGAGCGTGCCGAGATGGCAGCGCATCTGCACGACTCCGTGCTGCAGACGTTGGCGCTCATCCAGACCAGGGCGGGAGCTTCCAGCGAGGTCGCCAGGCTCGCGCGGGCCCAGGAGCGTGAGCTGCGCGAGTGGTTGTACTCCGGCGAGCGGCGGGACGACAGCGATCTGGTCACCGACCTGCGCGACACGGCGGCGGCACTCGAACTCGACTACCCGGTGCGGTTCGATCTGGTGGCCGTCGGCGAGACCGCCGAACGCTCCAGCGGCGAGGTTGCCGCGGCGGCGCGGGAGGCCATGCTGAACGCCGCCCGTCACGCAGGCGGCGACGTCAGTGTGTACGTCGAGGGCACGCCGCACTCGGTCGACGTCTTCGTGCGCGACCGAGGCTCTGGTTTCGACCTCCGTGACGTGCCTTCCGACCGCATGGGTGTTCGGGAGTCGATCGTGGGCAGGATGCGCAGGGCAGGCGGGCAGGCATCCGTGCGTCCGGGCGCGGGGAGTGTGGGGACCGAGGTGCGCATCCATCTCGAGTACGGCGCGGAACAGGGCGCCGAGTCCGGAGAGGAGCAGCAGTGACCGAGCCAAGCGGCCCATCGAGCGGGTCGGATGACATCACCGTGGTCATCGTCGACGACCATTCCATCTTCCGGTCGGGGCTGCGCGCCGACCTTGGAGCGGGCATCCGTGTCATCGGCGAGGCTGGAGACGTGGACTCCGCCGTGGAGACGGTCGCCGCGCTGCGGCCCGACGTCGTGCTGCTCGACGTGCACCTGCCAGGTGGTGAGGCGGGAGGCGGGGCCGAGGTAGCGCGACGGGCCGCACCTCGAGCGCAGTCGACGAGGTTTCTGGCGTTGAGCGTGTCGGACTCGGCCGAAGACGTGGTCGCCGTCATCCGCGCGGGCGCCCGGGGATACATCACGAAGGGCAGCTCCGGTGCCGAGGTGACGCGCGCCGTGCAGGCCGTCGCCGGCGGCGACGCGGTCTTCTCGCCACGGCTGGCCGGGTTCGTGCTGGATGCGTTCGGCACGGCATCCGGAGAGCAGGCGGAGAGCGTCGACGAGCTGGACCGCCTGACGGCCCGTGAACGCGAGGTGATGCGGCTCATCGCCCGCGGATACGCGTATAAAGAGGTGGCCGGTGAACTGTTCATTTCTGTGAAAACGGTGGAGACCCACGTCTCCGCCGTATTGCGCAAGCTCCAGTTGTCGTCGCGTCATGAGCTGACCGCGTGGGCCCTCGCGAGGCGTCTGCTGTGAGGCGATCGTCGCTTTGCGCTACCGTGCACCGCTCGCCTACACTTGACCGAGGTTGTTGAAGTCAGCCAAGCTTTTCTGCGCCCATTTTCGAATCGTTCGGAAGCGGTCACGACTTCGGCACGTAAAGGGCGGTGGCTCAATTGGTAGAGCAGCGGTCTCCAAAACCGCAGGTTGCAGGTTCGAGTCCTGTCCGCCCTGCAAGTCGGTGCTCGTGCACCGGCCCACGAAAGGTATGAGGTGGCCCGAAAAGTCATCGACGAGCCCAGCGAGGATGTCGTCGCGAACGCCAAGAAGGAGCGGGAAGCCAAGCGCAACCCCTTCTCTCGGATCGCACTGTTCATCCGGCAGGTCTTCGGCGAGCTGCGCAAGGTCGTCACACCGACGCGCGGAGAGCTGCTGAGCTACACAGGCGTCGTGCTGGTCTTCGTGATCATCATGATGGGCATCGTGTTCGGTCTCGACCAGCTCTTCGGGTGGCTCGTCATCCTCGTCTTCGGTGGCTCATCGTCCTGACGGCCGACACGGCCGCTGGGCGGGACGGCCTGGATGAATCGGCGGCGCGGGCCGTGACCTGCGCGACAACAGGAATGGATTGGTAAGAGCGAAGTGTCTGAACGAGAGCGCGACGACGTCGATTGGGCGACGACTGCCGAGCAGTCCGCCGAGGACGACGAGGCGCAGGAAGGCAACCAGCTGAAGTCCGCAGAGGACTCGTCGGATTCCGCCGAGCGGAGGGCACTGCACGTGACCGGCACCGACGGCAACGACATCGACCTCGATGCCGTGCTCGATGCGATCGCCGAGACCGCCGACCCCGAGGCCGACGCCCTCGTGGACGACGCGCTGGAGATCGACGACGCCGACGAGGCGGAGGCCGCGTTCGAGGCGATCGAGGACGAAGAAGAGGTGGACGGCGCTGACGATGCCGGCGAGGCCGCTGCGTCCGAGGAGTCCGACGACGCTTCGGCCGAGGAAGTCGAGGAGGCCGAAGAGGCAGAGGTCGACCCATACGAGGAGTTCAAGCGCGAGCTGCGCTACCTGCCCGGCAAGTGGTACGTCATCCACTCCTACGCCGGCTTCGAGCGCCGCGTGAAGCAGAACCTGGCCAACCGCACGGCATCCATGGGCATGGAGGACTACATCTTCCAGACCGAGGTGCCGATGGAAGACGTGGTCGAGATCAAGAACGGCCAGCGCAAGATGGTCAACCGTGTGCGCATCCCGGGTTACGTGCTCGTGCGTATGGATCTCAACGAGGACAGCTGGTCCGTCGTGCGCCACACCCCCGGTGTCACCGGCTTCGTGGGCAACGCGCACAACCCCACGCCGCTGCGCTTCGACGAGGCCTTCAACATGCTGAAGTCGCTCGTGCAGGTGGAGCCGGTCTCCACGGGCAAGGCCGCGGCGGGCAAGGGCACCAAGGCCGCTACGCGCGTCGCCCCGATCGAGGTCGACTTCGAGATCGGCGAGACCATCACCATCAAGGAAGGCTCGTTCGCGGGCCTGCCGGGCTCCATCAGCGAGATCAAGCCGGAGAGCGGAAAGCTCACCGTGCTCGTCTCCCTGTTCGAGCGCGAGACTCCCGTCGAGCTCAGCTTCGATCAGGTCACCAAGCAGTAGAACCCGCGGCGAGAGCACAGCCACGCATCGAGTAAGATTGCATGGTTTGCGCTCGCGCGCATTCGACACCACCATCCGGACAGTCCGGGTGCGTGGGAGAGCGGATGCTTACATGCATCCGTTCGTAGAAAGGACAATCAATGGCACCGAAGAAGAAGGTCACGGGTCTGATCAAGCTTCAGATCAAGGCCGGCGCCGCCAACCCCGCCCCGCCGATCGGTCCGGCGCTGGGTCAGCACGGCGTCAACATCATGGAGTTCTGCAAGGCGTACAACGCTGCGACCGAGTCGCAGCGCGGCAACGTCATCCCGGTGGAGATCACCGTCTACGAGGACCGTTCCTTCACGTTCATCCTCAAGACGCCGCCGGCCGCCGAGCTCATCAAGAAGGCCGCGGGCGTGGCCAAGGGTTCCGGTGTTCCGCACACCACCAAGGTGGGCAAGCTCACCGCCGCACAGGTTCGTGAGATCGCCGAGCAGAAGCTCGTCGACCTGAACGCGAACGACCTGGATGCGGCATCCAAGATCATCGCCGGCACCGCCCGTTCCATGGGCATCACGGTCGAGTAAGAAAGGTAGGTCAGAACCATGGCACAGAAGTCCAAGGCCTACCGGGCCGCCGCCGCCAAGATCGAAGACGGCAAGTACTACACCCCCGACGAGGCCGTTGCGCTCGCACGCGAGACCGGTTCGGCCAAGTTCAACTCCACGGTCGAGGTCGCGCTGAAGCTCGGCGTCGACCCCCGCAAGGCGGACCAGATGGTGCGTGGCACGGTCATCCTGCCGCACGGCACCGGCAAGACCGCTCGCGTCATCGTGTTCGCGACCGGCCCGGCTGCCGAGGCGGCCATCGCTGCCGGCGCCGACGAGGTCGGCGGCGACGAGCTCATCGAGCGCGTGGCCGGCGGCTGGACCGACTTCGACTCCGCCGTGTCTACGCCGGAGCTGATGGGCAAGGTCGGTCGTCTCGGAAAGGTGCTCGGCCCGCGTGGCCTCATGCCGAACCCGAAGACGGGAACCGTCACGCCCGACGTGGCCAAGGCCGTCTCCGACATCAAGGGCGGAAAGATCGAGTTCCGCGTCGACAAGCACGCCAACGTGCACTTCGTCGTGGGCAAGGCCGGATTCACCCCGGAGCAGCTCTCCGACAACATCAAGGTCGCGCTTGAAGAGGTCGTGCGGCTCAAGCCGTCGGCCGCCAAGGGTCGTTACATCCAGAAGGGCGCCGTGTCGACCACGTTCGGTCCGGGCATCCCGCTGGACGTGAACGCGATCTGATCGACTGAAGCACTCGTACAAAGGGCTCCGCATTGCGGGGCCCTTTGTCGTGTCCCCCTTGTGAGGCACATATGCGCGGGCATAGTGTCCGATTCGTGCGCGCCGATGGGGATGCGCACACCGATCGGAAGGAATGGGATGACGACACGAGCAAGTCGCCGCATGCTCACGAGGCGTGCGACGGCGATCCTCGCAGCTGGCGCAAGCATCATTGCGCTGTCAGCGACAGGCATTTCCGCGGCGGACGCCGCAACCACCGTCGACTACGCCGGCTCGGTTCCGAACTGGGCGACGAGTGCGAACGACAGCGGGACTCCCGCGGCCGACACGAGCGTGGAGGGCGAGCTCTACCTCAAGCTCCGCGATCAGCAGGGCGCATCGAACCTGGCGATGGCGGTCTCCACGCCTGGCACCAGGCAGTACCGGCACTGGCTGAGCCCGCAGGCGTGGATCGCGCGTTTCTCTCCGACGCAGAGAACCTACGACGCGACGTTGGCGTATCTCACGTCGAAGGGGCTCACCATCACGGGCACCCCTGACAGCAGGCAGTACATCGTCTACCGGGGAACACCGGAGGAGATGAAGGCCGCGTTCGGCACCACCCTCCACACGTACTCACACGACGGGCGGCAGCTCATCGCGCCGTCCACCGCGCCGTCGCTGCCATCGCAGATCGGGGCATCCGTGAGCGCGGTGAGCCTCGACCAGTCGCGCACCCTCACCCGGCCCGACTCGATCAAGCAGGGCGACATCCCGTCGACAAGCGGACCGAGCACGCCGAAGCCGCGGATGTTCGCCGGCACTGCCCCCGTGGTGAATGCTCCGTGCTCCACCTACTGGGGTCAGAACACTGCGACAGTGCCCGCCGCGTACAACGGCCAGACGCAGTACCCGACGAACATCTGCGGGTACGTGCCGAAGCAGTTGCGCTCCGCCTACAACCTGGACACCTGGTCGAGGTGGGGAGTGGACGGCTCCGGGCAGACCGTGGCCATCATCGACGCGTATGCGTCGCCGAGCATCCAGTCGGACGTGAACCAGTACTCGGCGCAGAACGGCGAGCCGCAGCTCGCCCCCGGTCAGTACCAGCAGATCGTGCCGGATCCGAGCGAGTTCGTCGACACGGCTCTCTGCCAGGAACCGAGCGGATGGCAGGGCGAGCAGACCCTCGACGTCGAGGCAGTGCACGCCATCGCCCCGAAGGCGAACGTGCTGTACGTGGGCGGGTTCGACTGCGAGGGCGGGCTGGACATCGCCATGTCGAAGATCCTCGACCACAAGCTCGCGAACATCGTGAGCAACAGCTGGGGCGACGTCGGTGAGGATGTTCCCGCCGACGTGATCGCGGGGCAGCAGAACCTGCACATCCAGGCGGCAGGTGAGGGCATCGGGCTGTACTTCTCCAGCGGCGACAACGGAGACGAGGCGGCGAACCTGGGTTACCCGTCGCCGGACTTCCCGGCATCCTCTCCGTACGTCACGTCGGTAGGCGGCACATCGATCGGAGTGGACCAGAAGGGCAAGCTGGTCATGGAGGTCGGCTGGGGCGTTCAGGCCGATGTCATCAAAAAGGATGCCGACGGCAACCTCTCCTACACCGATCCGCTTCCCGGCTCGCTCTTCGCGGGCGGCGCAGGCGGTGGCGTGAGTGCGGTGAACGCGGAGCCCGCATACCAGAAGGGCGTCGTGCCGGACGCGCTGTCGAAGGGCAAGCGCGTCTCGCCCGACCTGGCGGCGCTCGCCGACCCGTACACCGGGTTCGAGATCGGCATCTCGCCGATCGTCGATGACAGCACGCTCGCCACGGGTGACTACATCAACGAGACCTACGGCGGAACTTCGCTCGCGTCTCCGTTGACGGCGGCGCAGGTCGCGTTGGCGCAGCAGCTGACGCACTCGACGATCGGGTTCGCCAACCCGACGTTGTACGGGCTCGACCGCATCCTGCCGTCGGCGTTCCGTGACGTGCAGCCGCCGTCGCAGGAGGTCGCAGTCGTCTACACGAGCAAGACGAGCGGACGCTCGTTCCTCATGACGCTGAACCACGACACGTCGCTGAGCGTCACCAAGGGATACGACGACGTGACGGGCATGGGCGCCATGTCGTTCGACCTGGCGCATCTGCTGGCCCAGGGCAGACATTAGTCAGGGCGGACGCTGATCTCTCCGGAAAGGCGGACGGGCCGGTCCTTCGGGGCCGGCCCGTCCGTGCTGTTTCTGTCGTTCAGGCGGGGATGCTGGTGAGCTTCGAGACGAACGGGTCAAGCTTGCCGAAGAGCGCGCCTGCGTTCTCGAGTTGCGGCAGGTGGCCCGCCCGCTCGATGACCGCGAATTCTGCGCCCGGGATGGCCGCAGCAAGGGCACGTCCATACGCGGGTGTGACGACCCGGTCCGCCTCGCCCCACAGAACTGCGGCCGGAACCGAGATCGCCGCCAAGCGCGCAAGCAACGCCGGATCGTGCATGTAGGGATCCCCGGCGACGGCGCGGATCGTCGCCTGGTTGGCGGCCTGGGCCTCGTGCTGTTCCGTCGTGAGAGTCGCGGGATCGAGGTATCCGCGCTTCGGATCGAACCACGCGAGCTCGGCGAGTCCGCGGGCGTCGAGCGCCGAGACATCCGCAATCGGTTCACCCTCCACGGTGATGCCCGTTCCGTTGATGACCGCGATGCCGGAGAGTACCCCTGCGTAGCGCTGGTCGCTCACCGCCGTCGCGGCCATCTCCAACGCCATCCAGCCGCCCAGCGACGAGCCGATCACGATCGTCTCGTGCAGGCCGAGCACGAGAAGCGCGTCGAGGTAGCCGCGAGCCAGCGTCGGGATGCCGTCGATCGCATCCGGGCGCGGTGTGCCGTTCCAGCCCGGGAGGGTGGGTGCGAGCACCGGATGCTTGCTGGCATAGTGCCCGGCGATCGGCGCGACGGTCGCCGGGCCGCCTCCTCCGTGGAGCACGAGTACGGCATGGTCGGGTACGTCAGGTCCGAGACCGAGCGTGGAGGTGGTGGCATCGATGACGAGTTGTGATTCCATCCGTGATCCAATCAACATGTTTATATAAGTGTGTTGATACGATAGCACCGTGAACGAGAGGTCAGGACCTCAGGACGAACAGGCGGATCAGCTCGAGCAGCTGGGGCGCGCCATCAAACAGGTGCAGTATCGCGACCACCGCGCGATGGATGCCGCGTTGCGTGAGGTCGGCGTGTCACTGGTGCAGTGGGATGCGCTGCGAGCGATCGATCGGATGCCCGGCGCATCGAGTCACGACCTCGCCGTGGCCACGTTCCAGAGCGATCAGGCGTTCGGCACGCTCGCCACGCGCCTGCTGAGCCGAGGCCTGATCGAAAGGCGCCCCGGCCGCGGTAGAAGGATCGGATTCGAACTCACGGCGGAGGGACGCGCGGCACTTGCAGATGGACGCGAGGTGGCCTCCCGAGTCTGGGAGGGTCTCTTCGGCGGGCTATCGGCCGCGGAACGTGTGCGGTTGCTGAAGCTGCTCGATGCGCTCAGCGGTTGAGGTCAATCGTCGCTGGCGTGCAGGCCGTGGTGCGCGGACAGCAACGTGACTTCCGGATGCTCGTCGGCGAGCATCCGTTCCGCTCGGCTGAGCACGTCGCGCACGTGTCCCGCGTCGCGGGCGACCACGGCGACGCCGATCGTGGCTCGGCGATGGAGGTCGAGCGTGCCGACTTCGGCGACCGCCGCTTCCGTGCGGCGACTGAGTTCCGCGATGAGCGGCCGAACGACGGCGCGCTTCTGCTTCAACGAGTGCACGTCCCCGAGGAGCACGTCGAATTCGACCCATCCGATCCACATCGGCTCGAGTCTGGCACGTGGGGTCAGCCCTCGCTCAGCGGGTGGATCGGCAGTCCAAGCGTGCGCGCGGCACCCGTCAGTTCCCGGTCGAAGCTGAGCAGCCCGGTGATGGTCTTCGCAATGCCGTGGGCCGTCGCGAGGTGAAGAGCATCCAACGTTCGCAACCCGCTGTGCAACTGGACCGCCGAATCAAGAGTCTCGTCGTCCAGGGGGAGTAGAGCCACTCGGGCGAGCAGTTCGTCGACGTCCGCGGGTGTCAGCTTCCGCCGGTCAGCGACTGCGTGAAGTTCGACCGCCAGAAGACGGGACGACGTGAACTCGACGTGGCGTGCGAAGAGATCCTGCACTGCCTCGGTCGCTCGTTCATCGATCAGGGTCTTCACGGCTGCGGACGTGTCGAGGTAGATCACGAATGATCCCTGCGGATGTCGTCAAGGATCTCCTGCGACGAAACGTCGCTGCGAACCGGGACGAACGGCAGCGGGCCGCTCTTCGTCGCAAGCCTCACCTTGCCGGCCGCAACGAGTTCCTCCCACCTGGACATGGGCTTCGCGGGCACGATCTCTGCTATCGGAACACCACGGTCGGTGATCGTCAGTCGTTCCCCCGCTGCGACACGCGCCAGAACCCGGGCGGTCTGCTGGTTCAGTTCGGTCTTCGTCACACGAGCCACTTCACCAGTCTAGTCGCTTCTACTAGAAGTAGTAGATAGGGAGTTGTGGACGGTGTGGGCACCGCTTCGGCTGTGGGTGGTGAGCTTCTCGAGGGCTTCGCCGCGGAGGGTGGTTGGATGACACGGTGACCGACGTCTTCAGCGAGAAGCTTTCGCAGTGGCGTGCGTACACCGAGACTCCGTGGGCGCGGATCCGCTACGCGACCGTTGCCGAAGTGCTGCGCCGGCAGTGCGACGCGCTCGGCGACCGCATCCGGGTGCTGGATGTCGGTGGCGGCGACGGCATGGACGCTCTGCCGCTGGCGAAGGCCGGACACGACGTCACCGTCGTCGACCCTTCACGGGCGTGGCTGGCTGAGGCCCGGCGTCGGGCAGACGAAGAGGGCGTCGGCATCAGCACGGTTCTCGCCGGGCTCGACGATCTGCCGCACGGCGAGTGGGACCTCGTGCTGTGCCACTTCGTGCTGCGCTACCGCCCCGCTGAGGCGCCGGATGTCGCGGCACTGGCCGGCCGTGTGCGCGCGGGCGGCCGCCTGTCGGTGATGGACGTGAATCCCGTCGGCCACGTGCTCCGGGCGCTGGTCAACGACGGGCCCGCTGCCGCGGCCTCAGAACTGCACGCAGAGAGGCTCGAGGTCAAGACGTTCAAGACCGATGCCCGCAAGGTCGACGTCGATCAGGTCCAGTCTGACGCCGCTGCCGCCGGGCTGACTCTGGTCGGCCGCTACGGCAACCGGATCGCCAACGACCTGCTGATCGACAACACGGCGAAGTACGACCCGGCATTCTTCAGCGAGCTGCTCGACCTCGAGTTGGAGCTCTTCGACCGGGAACCGTTCAACCGTATCGGGCTTGCGTGGCAACTCGTCCTCGAGCGCTGAGCGCCGGCGGCGCGGCCCGATATCCGCGCCCGTTCGGCCGAAGCGACCTCAGCCGATGCGGATCAGCTTCTTGTTCACGAACTCGTCGGCGCCCAGCCTGCCCATCTCGCGTCCCGTTCCGGAGCGCTTCACACCGCCGAACGGCAGTTCCACGCCGTCGGCGAGCACGACGTTGACGAAGACCATGCCCGCCTCGATCTTGTCGGCGACGCGTTGCGCCTGTTCGAGGTCTGTCGTGTACACGTAGGAGCCGAGACCGAATGGGATGTCGTTGGCCACCTCGACTGCCTCGTCCTCGTTCGCCACCCGGTACACGGAGGCGACCGGACCGAAGAACTCCTCCTGACGGACCGGGTTGTCCGGTGCGATGTCGGTGAGGACGATCGGGGCGAAGAAGTTGCCGTGGCGCTCGCCGGTGGCATGGAGCTTCGCTCCGTTCTCGACCGCACGGTCGAGCTGGCTCTGCAGCCGATCGGCCGCCGCCGTCGAGGAAACCGGCCCGAGCGGCGAGGCAGGGCTCGTCGGATCGCTCGGCTGAGACTCGGCGAGCTTGGCGGTGAGCTTCTCCACGAACGGTTCGTAGAGGTCGTCCACCACGATGAACCGCTTGGCGGCGTTGCAGGACTGGCCGCTGTTGTCGAGACGTGCGGCGGCGGCATCCGCTGCGACCTTGTCGAGGTCGTCGGCCGACAGCACGATGAAGGGGTCGGATCCGCCGAGCTCGAGCACGACCTTCTTGAGGTTGCGTCCGGCGATCTCGGCGACAGCCGCGCCTGCGCGCTCGGACCCGGTCAGGGAGACGCCCTGCACGCGACGGTCGGCGATGACCCACTCGATCTGCCCGTTCGTGGCGAAGATGTTCGTGTATGCGCCGTCCGGGAAGCCGGCATCGTGGAAGATCCGCTCGATCGCAAGGGCCGATTCCGGGCACTGCGGTGCGTGTTTGAGAAGGATGGCATTGCCGATGATGAGGTTGGGGCCGGCGAACCGCGCCACCTGGTAGTAGGGGAAATTCCACGGCATGATCCCCAGCAGCACGCCGAGCGGAGTGCGGCGGATGATCGCCGAACCCTCGCCCGCGAGCAGCTCGATGGGCTCGTCCTCGAGCACCTTGGGGGAGACATCCGCGTAGTAGCGGTAGATGTCAGCGGCGAAGTCGACCTCGGCGAGCGCCTGCTCGACGGGCTTGCCCATCTCGCGCACGATGATGGCGGCGAGCTCCTCGCGGCGTTCCGAGTGCAGGTCACCGACCTTGCGGATGAGCTCCGCACGCTCGGCCGGCGTCGTGCCGCGACCCCAGCTGCGGTAGGCGGCATCCGCTCGTCCGATCGCGTCGCGTAGCTGCTCATCGGTGATGGTGGGGTATTCCTTGACGGTCTCGCCCGTCGCGGGGTTGACCACGGCGTAGTCGCTCATGGGAGTCCTTTCTCCGTCTGCGGCACACTTCTTCCAGCCTAAGCAGCGGGGTGGGGACTCCGGCCGCCTCTGGCGTCCGGAATGACGGACGGCGGCAGGCGATTCGTCCGTTGCCTTGCTTCAGTTCGCGACGGCCGGCGCGTGCGCCTGCAGGAACTCGTACACCTCCGTCTCATCCACTCCCGGAAAGCTGCCCGTCGGCAGCGCCGCCAGCAACGAGGTGGGAGTACGGGCGGCGGGCCACGCGTAGGCGGCCCAGGCATCCGCCAGTTCCGCTGGAGCCTTGTGGCAGCAACTCTCGTCGGGGCAGCGGGATTCTGCGCGATTCGCCGTATCGCGACCGCGGAACCACTTCACGTGCGCGAACGGCACACCGACGCTGACGGAGTACTCGCCCTCCTTGGCCTTTTCGATGCGCGACGTGCACCAGAAGGTGCCGGCGGGAGTGTCGGTGTACTGGTACCAAGGACTGAACCGGTCGGATGCGTCGAACACCGTGCGCGCCGTCCAGTTGCGGCACACCGTCGTGCCCTCGATGGCGCCCGTGGCATCAGACGGAAAGCGCACGGAGTCGTTCTCGTACGCCTTCACGATGGTTCCCGACTCGTGCACCTTCATGAAGTGCACCGGGATGCCCAGCCGCATCGTCGCGAGGTTCGTGAAGCGGTGCGCCGCCGTCTCGTACGACACGGCGAAGGCGTCGCGCAGATCCTCCATGGAGATGCGGTGCAGATTCTTCGCCTCGGTGAGCTGGCGAACGGCATCCTTCTCCGGCAGCAGCACGGCGGCGGTGAGGTAGTTCGTCTCCACGCGCTGCCGCAGGAAGTCGGCGTAGCTTCGTGGCTCGTCGTGACCGAGCACCTGACTCGCGAGCGCCTGCAGAACCGGCGAGCGGGAGTCCCGCGACGGCTGCTGCTGCACCGGAAGGTAGACCCGGTGGTGGCGCCGGTCGGTCACCGAGCGCGTGGCGTACGGCAGGTCATTGACGTAGTGCAGGCTGTAGCCGAGCCGGGCCGCGATGTCGCTCACCGTCTGCTGGGAGACCGGTCCGCCGGTGTGGCCGGCCGCCTCCAGCAGATCGGATGCCTGCCGCTCGAGCGCTGGGTAGTAGTTGTCGCGAGCACGCATCTCTGCACGCAACTGGGCATTCGCCCGCCGCGCCTCCTCTGGCGTCGAAGCGCGCTCCCTGTGCAGTCGCTCGATCTCGCCGTGCAGCCCGAGCAGCGCCTTGAGCACGTCGTCGCTCATCGACTTCGCCGCACGGATGCCCGGCAGCCCGAGTGAGGCGAACACCGGTCCGCGAACCGCCCGTTCGACCGCGATCTCCAGCGCCGCACGCTCGTTCGGCGCCTCAGCGCGCACGAGCTCGTCCACCGAGGTGCTCAGCGCATCGGCGATGCCGCGCAGCATGGAGAGACGCGGTTCTCGCTTGCCGTTCTCGATCATCGACACCTGCGACGGTGCCCGCCCGATCGCCGCCGCGAGGTCGTCGAGGGTCATGCCGAGCTGCTGCCGGCGCTCCCGGATGCGGCGGCCGAGAGTGAGGGCGTCCAGTTCGTCCGGCTCCGTCGAGCGCGCAGTAGCGACGACTCCGGCTCGGACCGCCCGGGCTTCGGCGCTCCGGCTGCGGTGGTCCGTGGCGGTGATCATGTGCCGATGCTGTCACTCCGCGGAGTCCGCGTCGGTCTGGAGTCGGCAGAAGAATGCCGGTTCTTCTGCGATTCCAGAGGAAGCCGTGGATTTTCCGGCGATCAGAAGTCGTGCACACCTTCTTCTTCCGAATCCGAGATCGCCGGCCGTCGCCGGCCGCAGTCTTGTCGCAACGCATCCGCTGGTCGCAATGAACGCGACCAGTACGTGACCACCAGACGCGAAGGGGACCACGATGACCGAGCAGAACGCGAGTGGACCGCGAGGCGAGCGGCGGAGCGTCCGCCCCGGCGATCAACGGCAGACGGCAGCGGAGCTGCAGCTGGAGTGGAGCGCCGACCCACGCTGGGACGGCATCCGCCGCGACTACACGGCCGACGACGTCGTCGCGTTGCGCGGTCGCGTCGGCGAGGAGCACACGCTGGCCCGTCGGGGCGCCGAACGGCTGTGGGAACAGCTGCAGCGCACGGAGATACCGGCTCCCGACGGTACGTGGGCCAGTGACCCGCACTGGATTGCCGCGCTCGGTGCCTTGACCGGGAACCAGGCGGTGCAGCAGGTGCGGGCGGGACTGCAGGCGATCTATCTCTCCGGATGGCAGGTCGCGGCAGACGCGAACCTGTCGGGCCACACGTATCCCGATCAGAGCCTGTACCCGGCGAACTCGGTGCCTGCGGTCGTTCGGCGTATCAACAATGCGTTGCTGCGTGCCGACCAGATCGACGCCACGAGCGAATCGCCGTCCGGGATCGACTGGATGGCGCCGATCGTCGCGGATGCCGAGGCCGGCTTCGGCGGGCCGCTGAACGCCTACGAGCTGATGCGCTCCATGATCGAGGCGGGTGCGGCCGGCGTGCACTGGGAGGACCAGCTGGCCAGCGAGAAGAAGTGCGGGCACATGGGAGGCAAGGTGCTCGTGCCCGCCTCGCAGCACATCCGCACTCTGAACGCGGCCCGTCTCGCGGCGGACGTGGCAGGGGTGCCGACCATCGTGATCGCGCGAACGGATGCCCTCGCCGCCACACTGCTCACCAGTGACCACGACGAGCGCGACCGGGAGTTCCTCACCGGCACGCGCACGCCTGAGGGCTTCTACGAAGTGCGGAACGGCATCGATCCGGTCATCGCCCGCGGGCTCGCGTACGCGCCGTACGCCGACCTGTTGTGGGTGGAGAGCTCGAAGCCCGACCTCGAGCTCGCCAGAACGTTCGCCGAGCGCATCCACGAGGACTTTCCGAACAAGCGGCTGGCGTACAACTGCTCGCCGTCGTTCAACTGGAAGCGGCATCTGGACGACGACACCATCGCACGGTTCCAGCGTGAGCTGGCCGCGATGGGATACGCGTTCCAGTTCATCACGCTCGCCGGTTTCCACGCCCTCAACCACTCGATGTTCACACTGGCGCGCGACTACTCGCAGCGGCAGATGAGCGCGTACATCGAACTCCAGGAGGCCGAGTTCGCATCCGAACGCGACGGCTACACCGCCACCCGCCACCAGCAGGAGGTGGGCGCCGGCTACTTCGACCGGATCGCCACGGCCCTGAACCCGGCCAGCGCAACGCTCGCGCTGGCCGGTTCGACCGAGCAAGCACAGTTCTGACATCGCAAAGGAATCGACCATGAACACCAAGGAGACCCACGAGCCCCGCATCGAGGTGACCGCGCCGCGCGGCGACCGCTACGACGAGATCCTCTCGCCGGGAGCGCTCGGCTTCCTCACTGAACTGCACGATCGCTTCGCCGGCCGCCGTCATGAACTGCTGGCCGAGCGGATGCGCCGCCGCGTCGAGATCGCGAACGGTCGCGATCCGCAGTTCATGCCCGAGACGGCATGGATCCGCGATGACCCGAGCTGGCGTGTCGCCGGGGCCGGTCCTGGCCTGGAGGACCGCCGCATCGAGATCACCGGTCCCACGGATCGCAAAATGACGATCAACGCGTTGAACTCGGGCGCGAGGGTGTGGCTGGCCGACCAGGAGGACGCCACCAGCCCGACCTGGCCGAACGTGATCGAGGGACAGCTCTCGCTGTACGACACCGTGCGCGGCACCATCGGCTACACGAGCCCAGAGCGCAGGGAGTACCGCGTCACCGCCGAGCGCACGCCGACCATCGTGATGCGCCCGCGCGGCTGGCACCTGTGCGAGAAGCATCTGACGTTCGTCGACCGGCAGGGCCGCAGCCTGCCGGCATCCGGAAGCCTCGTCGACTTCGGCCTCTACTTCTGGCACAACGCGCAGCGGCTGGTCGACGCGGGCCAGGGCCCGTACTTCTACCTGCCGAAGATCGAGCACCACGATGAGGCTCGTCTGTGGGATGACGTCTTCCGCTTCGCGCAGGAACGCATCGGGATGCACGTCGGCACCGTGCGTGCGACCGTACTGATCGAGACGCTGCAGGCCGCGTTCCAGATGGAGGAGATCCTCTACCAGCTGCGCGAGCACTGCGCAGGACTCAACGCCGGTCGCTGGGACTACCTGTTCAGTGTCATCAAGACGTTCCGCTCTCGCGGCCGCGCGTGCGTGCTCCCGGACCGCTCTCAGCTGACCATGACGGTGCCGTTCATGCGCGCGTACACCGAGCTGCTCGTCTCCACCTGTCACCGGCGAGGCGCATATGCCATCGGCGGCATGAGCGCCTTCATCCCGAATCGTCGCGACCACGAGGTGACCGAGCGTGCGTTGGCCAAGGTCGCAGAGGACAAGCGGCGCGAGGCGGGAGACGGGTTCGACGGCACGTGGGTGGCGCATCCGGACCTGATCGCCACGGCACAAGCGGAGTTCGACGCTGTGCTGGGTGACAAGCCGCACCAGCTGGAACGCACGCGCGACGAGGTGCGGGTGCAGGCATCCGATCTGCTCGGCTTCGGCGCAGCAGGCGCCGAGGTGACGCTGGCGGGCGTGCGCGACGACGTCTCGGTGACGCTGCGATACGTCGAGGCGTGGCTGCGCGGCACGGGCGCCGTCGCGATCGACAACCTCATGGAGGATGCCGCCACCGCGGAGATCGCGCGGTCACAGCTGTGGCAGTGGATCGAGAACGCAGTGGTCACGCGTGAGGGGGTGCTCGTCGAGGTACCTCTCATCCACAGGCTGCGCGACGAGATTCTCAACGAGTTGCCTCGCACTCCCGAAGACCGGTTCGACGACGCCGCCGAGGTGCTCGAACGGGTGGCGCTGCGGCCGGAGTACCCCACCTTCCTCACCGTGGTCGCATACACGCGATACCTCGACGAGCACGGTCAAGCTCAGGCGATGCCGGAACCGGCGCAGGAGGTTGCCGCCGCTGCATGAGCGGCTTAATCGCATCGTACGATCGGCCGGATGAGCGGCGGGGGCGTGCAGTCGCTACGCACGGTTGGCCGGAAATGATCCGATCCGCCGGACGACGGCGACGTTTCGTTCCGGCCGATCGTGCGATTTCCGGCCTACCGCGTGAGCCCTTAATGTTTCTGCATGAGCGAAGCGACGATCCGACGAGCGACGTCAGCGGATGCCGACCGGCTCGCGTTCGTCGCGGCCGTGACCTTCCCCTTGGCGTGCCCTCCGCACACGACGAGAGAGGATGCCGCGGCTTTCGTCGTCGAGCACTTCGCCGCCGACGCATTCCGCGGATACCTGACCGATCCCGATCGCATACTGCTGATCGCGGAGGAGGACGGCCATGCCGTCGGCTACACGATGCTCGTGCTGGGCGAGCCGCACGATGAGGATGTCGCCGCCGCGATCACGTTGCGCCCCACGGTCGAGCTCAGCAAGTGCTACGTGCTGCCCGGGCACCACGGGCGCGGTGTCGCGGCTCGCTTGATGCAGGCATCCATAGACGCGGCCCGCGAGCGCGGGATGGCCGGCATCTGGCTCGGGGTGAACCAGGAGAACGAGCGCGCGCAGCGGTTCTACGCGAAGAGCGGGTTCCGTCGCGTCGGCGTCAAGCGCTTCCGGGTGGGTGAGCGCTGGGAAGACGACTACGTGTTCGAACAGCCACTCGCAGTGGAGGCGCACTCCGTGCGTGATGCGCGGGCGCGTCGTGACCGGGGCCCGTCGACGGCCTAGACCCTGCCGGATGCGAGCACGCCGATGAGCTGGCCGGCCAGCCGCACCAGCAGCTCGATCTCGTTCTCGTCGCGGTCGACCCAACGGCACTGCGGGTCGCCGACCGGCACGAAGCCGTCGTGTCGTTCCCAGACGAAGAGCGTGCGCTCGGCGCCGAGCACGTATTGCTGCCACCACACCTGGCGAAGATAGTGCCGAGGGATGCTCCGCCACGGCTTGTTCGTCGTCTTGATCTCTGCGAGCTCGAGGCGTCCGGTATCGCGCGCCGCCAGCCCGTCCGGTGTGGCGAGATGCCGGCGATCGCGTACCGCGTGAAACAGCGCATCACTCGGCGAGATGCCGTGCTCCCGCAGCACCCATTCGGCGATCTTCGGTTCTCTCGCCTTGCCGTGCTCGGTGAAGACGTTGCCGCTGAAGCCCGACCCGTGCACCTTCTGCCGCGCCGCAGCCAGCACGGATGCCTGCGTCGACAGCTTCGCGACATCCGTCGCCGTGATGCCTCGGGCCCGGGCGCGCAACCATGCGACCCGGTCGGATGCGTGCGCGAGGATGCGACGCTCATGCGGCAGAAGCGGCGGCGTGACCCGCGCGGCATCCGGCGTGGTGCCGTCCGGGCGCAGCGTGGCCTCCAGCTCCTCGTCGAACAGAGAGAGCATGGTGTCGGTCACTGCTCCATTGTGCCGCGTGCCCTCTGTCATCGGCGCCCCGCTGAACGCGCGTCGAGCGATCGGACGGTCTCCTTCAGACCAAGCCGGTGCCGTGAGCGAAGGAGGTCGATCAGCCCTCACGCCGGGTCGAGCAGGTGCTGGGCGACCATGATCGCCGCGCCCAGCACGCCGCCCGTCTCCCCGGCGGAGGCCGGCACGATCTGCAGGTGCTGGGTCGCCAGCGGTGTGGACTGCCGGTACACGACCTCGCGCACCCCGGCCAGCAACTGTTCACCTGCTCGGGCGATCGAGCCGCCGACGACGACCACCGAAGGATTGAACAGGTTCACGCACGTGGCGAGCACCTCACCCAGGTCTCGTCCGGCCTGACGGATGCCCGCGACGGCATCCGCGTTTCCTGCTCGTGCCAGCGCTAGCACGTCGGCGCTGGAACCAGCCGGTGTGCCCCGTTCGGCGATGTACCGCGCGATCGCCGGGCCGCTCGCGAGTGCCTCAAGGTCGGCATCTTCGTCGCCGTGGCGCGGGGTGTCACGGGTGAACGGGACGCGCACGTGGCCGAGGTCGCCTGCCGAACCGGCCGCGCCTCGCTGCAACCTCCCGCCCGCGATGATGCCGAGGCCGATGCCGGTGGACACCTTGACGAAGAGCAGGTCGCTTTCGAGCGGCCACGACACGGCGTGCTCGCCGAGCGCCAGCACGTTCACGTCGTTGTCGACGAGCACGGGAACGTCGAACGTGCGCCGCACGTACTCCGGAACATCGAAGCGATCCCAGCCGGGCATGATGGGCGGGTTGATCGGCATACCGGTGGAGTGCTCGACCGGGCCGGGGAGCCCGATGCCCACTCCGGCGAGTTCCGAACGGGGCCTGCCGCTCGCCTTCACGAGACGCTTGGCGGTGCCGAGCGCCCAGTTCAGCACTGGCTCGGGACCATCGGCGATCGTGAGCGGCGCTGACTCCGAGACGAGCACGGTGCCGGCGAGGTCGGCGGTCGCGATCACCCCGTGCGTGGCTCCGAGGTCGATCGCGAGGACGAAGCGCGCTCCCGCATTGAACGCCACCCGCGCGGGCGGACGCCCGCCGGAAGACGCCGCATCGGGCGCAGGCACGATGAGACGGGCATCCATGAGCGCGTCGATGCGGGATGCCACGGTGGAGCGGGCGAGGCCGGTGCTCTCAGCGAGTTGAGCCCTGGTGCGCGGAATGCCGTCGCGCAGGATCGCGAGCAGGTCGCCGGCATCCTTCGGCACGAGGCTCCCCGGCGACGAGCGCGCCGCAGCCGTGTGGGGAGAGGGCGCCGACATAGACCGATTGAAGCACACGCGGCGAGCACAAGGCAGAAGTCGGCGGCAACGGCGCGACTTTTGCTTGACTGACGACAGAAGTGTGATTCAATCGATTCGACCGCGGAGATGCCGACGAGAGACATCCCTGACACAGCGGCCTCACCGCAACGAGGAGAAACGTGACCACCTCACCTCTTTCCGTGCAGCTCTACACCGTGCGTGAAGCGCTGCAAGACGACCTCCAGGGCACCCTGAACAAGCTCGCCGAGGTGGGCTTCACGCAGGTCGAGCCGTTCGCCTTCACGGACTTCCCGGGACTCGGCGAGGCGCTGTCGTCCGCCGGGCTGAGCGCGCCGACCGTGCACGTGCACTTCCTCGGCGAGAGCGACGAGGAGATCGGCGCGATCTTCGACGCGGCGCACGAGCTGGGCATCCAGACCGTCATCGACCCGCACGCCCCCGACGAGCTGTGGAAGACGGCCGAAGGCGTCGAGGGCATCGCGGCGCAGCTGAACCACGCGGCGAAGCTCGCGGCGGAGCGCGGACTTCGCGTCGGCTACCACAACCATGCGCACGAGTTCGAGAACAAGATCGACGGGCAGAACGCACTGGAGTACCTCGCGTCCAGGCTGGACCCGGAGGTCGTGCTCGAGCTCGACACGTACTGGGTCGCCGTCGGCGGTGAGAACCCGGTCGAGGTGCTCGGCCGGCTCGGTGATCGGGTCGTGGCTCTGCACATCAAGGACGGGCCCGCGACGAAGGAGACCAAAGACCAGGTCGCCGTCGGCGCAGGCACCCTGCCGATCCGCGAGATCATCGAAGCCGCACCGGGCGCGCTTCGCGTCATCGAACTCGACGACTCGCGCGACAACCGTTTCACCGCTGTCGCCGACAGCTACGCATTCCTCACGAAGGAGGGTCTTGCATGAGCGAGTCCACGAGCGCCGCAGAAGGCACTGCCGGGTCTGCGAAGACCGGCCCCGTCGGAGTCGGCGTCATCGGCGCGGGCAACATCTCGACGCAGTACCTCACGAACCTCACGTCGTTCCCCGATGTCGACGTGCGCTTCGTCGCCGACATCATCCCCGAGGCGGCAGCTGCTCAGGCGGAGAAGTTCGGCATTCCGGCGCACGGATCCACCGAGGAGCTGCTGGCCGACCCCGAGATCGAGATCGTCGTCAACCTCACCCTCCCTCGGGTGCACGCCGAGGTCGATCTGCAGGTGCTCGCCGCGGGCAAGCACGTATGGAGTGAGAAGCCGATCGCACTCGACCGCGAGAGCGGCCAGCGCGTGCTCGCCACGGCGAGAGCGGCTGGACTGCGTGCGGCGTGCGCGCCAGACACCTTCCTGGGTGCGGGCATCCAGACCGCGAGACGAATGCTCGAGGCCGGAGCGATCGGCGAGCCGCAGACCGCGCTCACCATCATCCAGAACCCCGGCCCGGAGTCGTGGCACCCGAACCCGGCCTTCCTGTTCCAGGAGGGCGCCGGCCCCCTGTTCGACATCGGCCCGTACTACGTCACAACGCTCATCCAGCTGTTCGGGCCGGTGAAGCGCGTGGCAGCGGTGGCCTCGAAGGCGAAGCCGGTGCGCACCATCGGCTCGGGCCCGCTGGCCGGGCAGACGTTCGAGGTGACGGTGCCGACGCACGTCACGGCCGTGTTCGAGTTCGAGAGCGGCCAGACGTCGCAGAGCATCTTCAGCTTCGACTCGAAGCTGGGGCGCACGCTGTTCGAGGTCACCGGTGTCGACGGCGCACTCGAACTGAACGACCCGAACATGTTCGTCGGCGACCTCGTGCTGCACACCGACGGCGAGCCGGAGACGATCACGATCGAGGGCGAGAAGTCGGCGCGGGGCACCGGCGTCGTCGAGCTCGCGCGGGCCATCCGCGCCGGCGTTCCCGAGCGAGCGAGCGGAGAGCAGGCGCTGCACGCGCTGGATGTGATGGTGTCCACGATCGAGGCTGCGGAGCGCGGCGAGTGGGTGGATGTCGAGAGCACGTTCACGCCCACCCCTGCGCTGCCCGAAGGGTGGGACCCGGCCGAGGCCACGCTCGTCTGATGGCGGCGAACGCGCAGAGCCGGGCGGGCGCCGGCCCGATGGGCGTTGGCATCGTCGGCGGCGGGTTCATGGCGACCGTTCACTCCAGGGCAGCGCGAGCCGCCAGGGGGCGCCTGGTGGGTGTGGTCTCGTCTCGTGCTGAGCGTGCGGTGCGCGCCGCGGAGGAGCTGGGCATCGAGCACGCCTTCGGGTCGCTCGACGACCTGATCGCCGACAAGCGCGTCGGGGTGGTGCACATCACCACCCCGAACGCCGTGCACGCCCGGCAAGCACTCGCCGTGATCGCCGCCGGCAAGCACGTCGTCTGCGAGAAGCCGCTGGCCACGACGGTCGAGGACGCCCGATCGCTGACGCAGGCCGCGGCCTCCGCCGGCGTCGCCGCCACGGTGCCGTTCGTGTACCGCTACCACCCGCTCGTGCGGGAGGCGCGCGCCCGCTTCGCCTCCGGCGAGACGGGCCGGCTGCTCACGATCGCGGGTTCGTACCTGCAGGACTGGCTGCTGGAGACCGGCGACGACAACTGGCGCGTCGACCGCGCGGCAGGCGGCCGGTCCCGCGCGTTCGCGGACATCGGGTCGCACCTCGTCGACCTGATCGAGTTCGTCACCGGCGACCGCGTTTCGAGGGTGGCGGCCACGAAGCGCACGTTCTTCGAGTCGCGCGCCGAGCACACGGCGATCACGACGGAGGATGCCGTCGCCGTCGCCGTGCAGACCACCGGCGGAGCGATCGGTACCCTGCTCGTGTCGCAGGCGGCGCCCGGACGCAAGAACCGGCTGCACGTGGAATTGGCGGGATCCGCGGAGTCCGTCGTGTTCGATCAGGAACAGCCGGAGACGTTGTGGGTGGGCCGCCGTAAGGGTTCGTTGCTCATCCCCAGGGACGCCGACCAGCTCGCCCCCGATGCCGCGCGCCTGGTGGCGACTCCCGCCGGGCATCCGCAGGGCTACCAGGATGCCTTCAACGCGTTCGTCGCCGACAGTTACGCTGCGATCGCCGGCGAGGCGCCAGAGGGACTGCCGCTCTTCGCGGACGGACTGCGCGCCGCGATCGTGGCCGAGGCGGTCATGGACTCCGCCGATACCGGCGCCTGGGTCGAGGTGTAGCGCCCTCACTTGAACCGGAAGTGCACGAAGATGCGCCCGAAGTTGTCGGAATCCTTCTCCACGCGGTGGTAGAGCGCCTTGATCTCCTTCTGATCCAGAAAGCGCAGCACCCGCTTCTTCAGCTGACCCGACCCCTTGCCAGGGATGATCTCGACGAGCGTCGCCTTCTTCTCGATGGCATCGTCGATGATCCCCCGCAGCGCGCGATCGATCTCGCCGCCGCGGTTGTAGATGTCGTGCAGGTCGAGCTTCAGCTTCACGGGCGCCACCTCCACGGCATGCAGTCACGGTACGCCCTGCGCTGAGCGGGTGGTGCTACGCGACCTCCTTCACCTTGCCCTGCTTGATGTGCAGGCGCCGCTGAGCGCGTCGAGCCACCGCGGAGTCGTGCGTGACGATCACCAGGGTGAGACCGCGGTCGCGCCAGAGGCCCTCGAGCAGGTCCATGATCTCGTCGCGCGTCTCCTCGTCGAGGTTGCCGGTGGGCTCGTCGGCCAGCAGCACCTCGGGCTCCTTCACGAGCGCACGCGCGATGGCGACGCGCTGCTGCTGACCGCCGGAGAGCTCGGCCGGCCGGTGGTCGCCGCGGTCGCCGAGCCCCACGGACTCCAGCGCCTTGGTCGCCCGATCCCGCCGCTCCGCTGCCGGAACCCCGAGGGGCACAAGAGCTGTCTCCACGTTCTCCAGCGCCGTCAGCGTCGGGATGAGGTTGAACCCCTGGAAGACGAAGCCGATCTCCTTGCCGCGGATGCCGGTGAGCTTGCCATCCCCGAGTTTGCCCAGGCTCGACTGCTCGAGCTCCACGGTTCCCGACGTCGGCCGGTCGAGTGCGCCGAGCATCTGCAGCAGCGTGGACTTGCCGCCGCCCGTGGGGCCCTGGATCGCGACGAGCTGCCCGTCCGGAATGTCCAGCGTGACGTCGTTCAGCGCCGTCACCTTGCGCCCCTTGCCGGGATATTCCTTCGTCACGTTCTTCAGCGTGTACATGTGCGTTCCTTCGTTGGTCTGACGTCTTCGACGGATGCTCGTGGCTGCTTGACCATGCTCACTGCACCGACCGCAGAGCCTCGGCGGGACGCAGGCGCGAGGCGCGCCATCCGCCGATCGCGCCGGCGAGCAGGCCGCCGAGAATGGCGAGGCCGACAGCGATCACGATGATCCAGACGGTGATGGGTGCGGACAGATCCACCTGCGTGCTCGAGGAGGCGGCGGCTCGCGCGGCGCCGCCGAACCCGCCGCCGAAGCCCCGTCCACCGAATCCACCGCTCGTCGAGCCTGTGGAGGTGGATCCGCTGCCCGTACCGCCGAATGCGCGGCGGGCGCCCGCCGCGAGCGCACCGCCGAACCCGCCTCGCGAGACGCCGCCGGTGAGCGTCGGGGAGATCACGTTGACGACGAGTACGCCGATCAGCCCGATCGCGATTCCGGCGATCCCGCCGATCACGCCCTGCACCACGGACTCGCCTGCGACCTGGCCCACGATGCGGCGGTTCGACCATCCGATCGCCTTCAGGGTGCCGAACTCGCGGGTGCGTCGCGTGACGCCGGAGATCGTGAACAGGATCGCGATCAGGAACGCCGCCGCGAGCACGATGACCGAGAGCCAGGTTCCGAGGTTGGAGACCAGCTGGCTGGCGCTGCCGAGCGATCCGGAGACGTTCGAGGCGAGATCCGCCTGGGTCGACACCGTGGTTCCGGGGAGCACCTTCTGCAGTGATGTCTTCAGCGAGTCCACATCGGCGGCCGACGTCGCGGTCACGTAGATGGTCGAGACCTTGCCGGACTCACTGGAGAGCGACTGCGCGACATCCAGCGGAACGTACACATTCGAGGCGGTCGCCGAATCGGAGCCGGTGGGCTTCACCGTGCCGACGATCTTGAAGTCCTTGCCGCCGATGCTGATCGTGTCACCCACGGAGAGGCTCTTCGTCTTCGCGTAGCTTGCGTCGAGCACCGCGACATCCTTGCCCTTGTCGGACGAGGTGAGTGTGCGACCCTTGCCGAGCGCCGTGGAGGCGACCGGACCGACCGCCTTGGCGCCCGGCGTGATCCCCATCACGCTGAACGAGTTGACCTGGAACGAGCTGCCGCCCTTGCCGTCCGAGCCGCCGGTGGCTCCGGATCCGCCGGTCGACCCGCTCTGCCGACCCTCCGCGCCGCGCTGGCCGAAGTCGGGGAGCGTGCCCTTGAAGCTCGTGTTCTGGAGCGAGAGCGCGGCGGATGCGCCGGCGACGCCCGACGTCTTCTGCACCTTCGCCAGCGCCGAGTCGCTCATGGTGTTCGTTCCGAAGCCGACGCTCAGCCGCGAGGAGTCCACCGTGCGACTGCCGTCGCTTGACTGCGCACCGGAGTTCGCGCCGAAGTCGAATCTCGGTCCCTGTGCCTGGCCGCTGCCAGCAGTCGGGGCGCTGACCGGCTTCGTGATGGTGACATCCGTCCCCACGCCATACACCGACTGCAGCACCTGAGCCTGCGCGTTCTTCACGCCGGCGGCCACCGAATTCACGATGATGACGAGCGCGATCGCCAACGCCATCCCGATGGCGATGATGATGGTCTGTCTGCGGCGCCCGAGCAGCTCTCGGCGCAGATAGGTTGCGAACATGGTTGTCCTCCGTGGGTCTGGAGGAACCGTAGGCATCCGTATTGTGGCGTCGCTATGCCGAGGTTGTGCGTTCACCTTGCGACCGCCGGCCTGGCTGCGAAGGCTCGTGTACTGGCGGGTTGGGCCGTTCCCGGGCTGAGCGGTTCTTGAGAGCCGGATGGCTGACTCTCAGACTCCGCATAAGTGCAGCACAGTCGTCTCGGACGGTGCTCTCGATAATGGGAAGCATGTCCACCTCTCTCGCCAGCTCCGAGCGCGGCCAGCTTCGGTCCGCGCCGGCACCGTTGCACCACGCGGACGGCTCGCCGATCCGCATCCTCGTCGTCGACGACGAGCACACCCTCACCGACCTGCTGCAGATGGCCCTGCGCTACGAGGGCTGGGAGGTGAAGTCGGCCGCCAGCGGCCAGCAGGCGCTCACCGTGGCCCGCGAGTTCAACCCCGACGCGGTGGTGCTCGACATCATGCTCCCCGACATCGACGGCCTGCAGGTGATGGCGAGGATGCGCGAGAGCGGCGGAGAGACGCCGGTGCTGTTCCTGACGGCGAAGGATTCGCTGGACGACCGCATCGCCGGGCTGACCGCCGGCGGCGACGACTACGTGACGAAGCCGTTCAGTCTCGAGGAGCTCGTGGCAAGGCTCCGGTCGCTGCTGCGCCGCTCACGAGCCCTGATCGCGGATACGCAAGACCCGCGCATCGTCGTCGGCGACCTCGTGCTCGACGAGGACTCCTACGAGGTCACCAGGGCGGGCGAGGGCATCTCGCTCACCGCGACCGAGTTCGAACTGCTGCGCTACCTGATGCGCAACCCGCGCCGCGTGTTGTCCAAAGCGCAGATTCTCGACCGGGTGTGGAGCTACGACTTCGGCGGAACCTCCAGCGTCGTCGAGCTGTACATCTCCTACCTGCGCAAGAAGATCGACGCGGGCCGTTCGCCGATGATCCACACGGTGCGCGGGGCAGGCTACATGATCAAGGCGGCGGAGTAGGTCCACCGCCTACCCGTTCCCGGCAGGAGCGAACCATGAGTACGACGGCCTCACCGGGTACGCCGAACCCGTATGCGGGCGGCGCTGCGGCGGGACCGAGCCGGGAACCTCGGGCGGGGGGATCGTGGTGGCGCAGGATGCTGCATCCGCTTCGCCGCACGACACTGCGCACCAAGCTCGTCTTCTCCGTGGTTGCGCTCGTCGCCGTGCTCGGCGTGGTGGTCAGCCTGGCGAGTGCGCTGTTCCTGCGCAGCTACCTCGTCGGACAGCTCGATCATCAGGTGGAGTACGCCGCGCAACGTGCATCCTTCGCCGCGCTGCGATCGCTCAGCGAACCCGGTGGAGTGACCGCGAAGCAGCTTCTCGGCGACGTGGTGAGCACGCCGGGTCTGAGCGCGGGAACCGTTGTTGCCGTTGTCAGCGATCAGGGCGACGTCAGCGCCGTCTACCTGAGCCCGCGCGATCCCACGGCACCTCAGCAGAAGACGTCGGGCAACGCGAATGCGAACATCGCGGCGATCGCCCCCGGCAGCCACCCCGTCGACGTCGATCTGGGCGGCACGCTGGGACAGTTCCGCATGGAGGCCGTCCAACTGCCGTCCGGAACGCTGGTCATCGGGCTGCCGTTGTCCGAGGTGAACGCGACGACCGCCCAGCTCCTCACGATCTTCTTGCTGGTCACCGCCGTCGCCATCGCGGTGGCCGGGGGATTGGGACTGCTCATCGTCGTGCTCGCGCTGCGCCCGCTCGACCGCGTGGCCGCCACCGCGACCGCCGTGTCGCGGCTTCCGCTCGACCGGGGCGAGGTGGCGCTCGGCGTGCGTGTGCCCGAACAGGACACCGACCCGCATACCGAGGTGGGGCGCGTGGGAGCGGCGTTCAATCACATGCTCGGGCACGTGGCATCCGCTCTGTCGTCGCGCCAGGCGAGTGAGAACAAGGTGCGGCAGTTCGTGGCGGATGCCTCGCACGAGTTGCGCACGCCGCTCGCCTCGATCCGTGGTTATGCCGAGCTCACGAGGCGGGCCCCGGAGCAACTGCCAGCGGACACGGTTCGCGCGCTCGGCCGCATCGAGTCGGAGGCGGAGCGGATGACCGCGCTCGTCGAAGACCTGCTTCTGCTCGCACGCCTCGACGAGGGCCGTGAGCTCGACCACGATCCGGTCGACCTCTCACGCGTCGTCATCGACGCGGTCTCCGACGCACACGCCGCAGGCCGTGACCATAGCTGGACGGTCGACCTTCCGCCGGAACCGGTCACGGTGCTCGGCGACGCCCCGCGCATCTACGAGGTGATCGCGAATCTGCTCACCAACGCCAGGGTGCACACGCCGGAGGGAACGAGCGTCGCGACAGCGCTGACCGTGGATCGCGGGGCGCAGCGTTCGTTCGCCGTCGTGACGGTCACGGATGACGGCCCGGGCATCCCGGACGACCTGCAGTCCACGCTGTTCGAGCGGTTCGCGCGCGGAGACTCGTCGCGATCGCGGCACACCGGCTCGACCGGCCTCGGGCTTGCCATCGTGCGCGCCGTGGTGGAGGCGCAGGGTGGCATCGTAGAGGTGGAGAGCGAGCCGGGCGAGACCCGGTTCACGGTGCGGTTGCCGCTGGCTGAGACGTCCTCTGCGGGTGAGGCTGACTTCGAGGAACCCCTGGCATCAGGTGATTGTCCAGACCCCGAGAAGCTGCTTGCGTCGGAGGATGACCAGAAGTCCGGAGAGTCGCTGGCGTCGGACGAGCAGGGCGTCAAAGAGTCGCCGACACCGGACGAGCAGGGCGTCAAAGAGTCGCCGGCACCGGACGATGAGCGCCGTGGGTTGAGTTCCGCCGCTGGTTGAGCTGAACCGGATGGTGCGCTCCACGCTCGACCAGCGATCCACCGGCGCGGGCTTCACGTGCGGGTGGCGAAAGCAACGGGTGGTGGCGTTGTCGTTTGGCCAGGGGTTGTCGGACGCCGTCGCAGGCTTCGCCGTCGGTGGTGGATCCATCCGGCTGATTTCGAGTGGAGTTCGATCGGGACGCGTTCGGGGTCGATTGAGGCCGGTGGGATCAGCAGATATCTCGTTCCGGTCGGTGGGGTGTCTCGTTCGATCTTCCAGCCCTTGTTGTGGAGCAGGAGGTGGTGGAAGCGGCAGAGCAGCACGCCGTCTGCGACGTCGGTGCGGCCGTGGTCTTTGTGCCAGGTGATGGTGTGGTGGGCTTCGCAGGCCCAGGCCGGGCTGTCGCATTCCGGCCAGACGCATCCGCCGTCGCGGGCGCGGAGTACGGTGCGTTGCTTGGAGGTGAAGAGTCGTTGTTCGCGGCCGAGATCGAGCGGGTTTCGGCAGCTGTCGATGATCAGCGGCTGGGAACCGGCGTCGCAGAGCCGACTCTCGACGACGGCCAGGGGTATCGCGTCGTCGCTTCCTTCGAGGTGGCCGATGCCGCCGATACCCGATGGTGAGTCCTCGTCCCCGGCGACGAGGACGCGCACCGCGGGCCGATGTGTGCGGAACGTCGTCGAGTCATCGCACTCGGCCCCGCATCGCAGGATGTCGAGCATGGTGTCGAACGCGAGTTGCTCGTTCGTGCGCGGGTCGTTGACCACAGTGTTCGCCCAGGCTCGCTCGGCTTCGGAGACGAATCGTGGACCACCGCGGCGCGGGCTCAGCGCAATGTCCAGCAACTGCGTCGCGAACACACCGGACTCATCGTCGAAGATCACATGGGCGGTCAGCTGGCCGTCGTTGTTGCGGCGCATAATCCAGGACCGCTTGTCGTAGCGCCTTTGCCAGCGTTCCTGCACGCCGGCGGGGTCGATCTCGTCGCGCATCCGGCGCGCTGTACGGAACAGTTCATCGACATGCGTCTTTCGTGCGTCGTGCACGAGTTCGGATGCCGCCGCCCGGAGCGTTTCGATGTCGCAGGTGCGACTCGGCTCA
Source organism: Humibacter ginsengisoli (assembly GCF_054780095.1). Taxonomy (NCBI): domain Bacteria; kingdom Bacillati; phylum Actinomycetota; class Actinomycetes; order Micrococcales; family Microbacteriaceae; genus Humibacter; species Humibacter ginsengisoli. The sequence continues at coordinate 186,911 of NZ_BAAGWZ010000007.1, read as the reverse complement.
CCCAGCCCGCGCACGATCGCGTCGCCTGCAGCGGGCGTGATGGTGCCTTCTTCGACGGCGGAGGTCACGGGACGACTCCAGGGGAGCACGGCGGGCTCCTTCGGCGCGTCCGAAGCATCATGGCCGTTTGCGCTCGCGCCTGCCCCAGGGCCGGAGCCGTCACCCGTCGGAGAATCGCCGCTCGAGCCGTCGTCTGCTGAGCCGGCGCCCGCCAGGCGAAGGAGCCGCTCTGCCGCGTCGGCCTCACCCATTGCCCCACCGAGCCGAACCTGGCGTGCGGCTTCGCCTCGGCTGGCGCCGGTTACCGACTGGACGAAGCGCACCGCGTTTCGATGCCCGTTCCGCTGCGCGAGTCCTGCCTGTCCTTGCGACCACTCGGATCGCTTCGCGGCGACCCCGGCGGCGACCGTGATGATCGTGTCGAACTCCGCGCGACCATGCGCGGCATCCGACATCAGCTGCGCGAGTGAGTCGTCATCCAGCGCCGTGACCTGCTGCACCAGCGAAGGCCGATTTGCATCGTTCTCTTCCCCGCCGGACTCTGACGTTCGACGCCCGTCCGCGGCGGAGCGCAGAAGAACGGAACACGCACGCTGCGTGGCTTCTTCCAGACGCTCCACCGTTGAGGACATGCGTCCATCCTACAGAACAAGATCGAACAGAGCAACGAGTGTGGACAACAGTCGGCCAGGATGAACTGTGGACGGAAAGTGCTGCAATAAGGGCGCTAACCGAAGAATAGACCGAAGCTATATTCGAAACTAGAGCGACATTCGCGATAGAGATGGTGTGATTGCCCGTGCGGCAACGTACTGGTTTGCTCTGGCACCGGCGAATTCGATCAGCGGCACTGCGCGTGAGGCCACGGTGCCAGAATGTCGCTCATGCGTATCGCTCTCACTGGTGGATCAGGCAAGCTCGGACGAACGGCGGTGCGCGTGCTTCGCGACGCCGGCCACGACGTCACGTCGTTCGATGTGACAGGCATCCGCGGCCCCGGTTTTCTCCAGGTGGATCTGACCGACTACGGCCAGGTGGTGGACGCGCTCGCCGGAGTGCACGAGGGCACGAGGCAGATCGGATACGACGCGATCGTGCACCTCGGCGCGATCCCGGCCCCCGGCATCCGCAGCGACGTCGCCACGTTCGAGAACAACATCCTGAGCACATATCACGTGTTCCAGGCGGCACGCACGCTCGGCATCCGCAACGTCGTCTACGCGTCGAGCGAGACCGTACTGGGCCTTCCGTTCGACGAGGATCCGCCCTACCTGCCGATCGACGAGGAGTATCCGGGACGTCCGGAGTCCACGTACTCGCTGGTCAAGCACCTCGAAGAGACGATGGCGCGACAGTTCACCCGGTGGGATCCGACGCTGAAGATCATCGCCCTGCGGTTCTCCAACGTGATGGACCCGGAGGACTACGCCGCCTTCCCCGAGTACGACGCCGACCCGAAGAACAGGCGCTGGAACGCGTGGGGCTACATAGACGCGCGCGACGGCTCGCAGGCCATCCTGAAGGCACTGGAATCACAGGCGCAAGGCTTCGACGTCTTCATCATCGCCGCGGCCGACACCGTGTCGAACCGACCCAACGCCGAGCTGGCCGCCGCGGAATTCGGTAGCGTTCCGGTCGCCCGGGATCTCGGCGAGCATGACACCCTGCTCTCGATCGACAAGGCGCGGCGCCTGCTCGGCTACGAGCCGCAGCACTCCTGGCGCGACTGAACTTGGGGTGCCGCCTTCCCGGCGGGGCTGTCCTGCCGGGTCAGCGGGAGCCCAACCCCAGCCGGTGCAGAGCCTGGCGGGCGATCCGAGCCGCCTCCGCTTCGCTCGCCGCTCCGCGCACGCCGAGCAGCCTCTGGCGATGACGCTCGCCGAGCAGCAGGGAGAACAGCGCAGACGCGAGCCCGCCGGCATCCGCGTGGCCATCTCCCACGATGTGCGCGCGCAACGCAGCGATGTGACGCGCGTCGGTGTGCTCGTAGAACGCTCGCGCGAGCTGGGGAAGCCGGGGTGCCTCGGCGATCACCAGCCGGTGCAATGCGACGAGCTCATCGGAGTGGATGCGGAACACGATCCTCGTCGCCAGTGACTGCAGGGTCTCGCCGACCGTGTCCGGGCCCTGGCTGATGCCTCCGGCGAGCGCGTCGACCATCGCGGCGAAGAGGCCCTCCTTGTCGCCGTAGTCCGTGTAGATGGTGCGCTTGGTGACACCGGAGGCCCGTGCCAGCTCATCGAGTGTCGCTCCCTGGTATCCGCGCTCGAGGAAGACGGGCAAGGAGCGCTGCAGCATCCGCTCGCGTCGCTCCTCCCGTTGCTCGGCGGTGGGACGCCCCCTGCGGTGCTGCGCGCTGCCGTCTGAGGCGGTGCTCTCCATGGTCATCCGCGCCCCCTGCGTCGCACTTCGGCGTATGATGTCGCCTGTAATGATACTCACCGGTGTCATTTACCACAGGCGTTCACGAAAGCGCCGGGAGGAGAACGATCGATGGCCGATCCGGCCCGGACGACACGCAGCGCGTCCGCACGCACCAAGACCACCACACGCAGCACCCGGTCCCGGTCGAGCGATTCCGGCTCGGCGAAGACCACTCAACGCCGTCCCAAGCTGGATGATGCGCGCCGGAAGCGCCTCACCGACTACTACCGCGACATGCTGCTGATCCGCCGGTTCGAGGAGAGGGCGCAGCGCGCCTACACCGAGGCTCTGATCGGCGGTTACTGCCACCTCAACCTGGGGGAGGAGGCCGCGATCGTCGGACTGCTCGGCGAGCTGAGCTCCGGCGACTACCTGTTCACGAACTACCGGGAGCACGGCTACGCGATCACCCGCGGCATCGACCCGCGCAAGGTGATGGCCGAGCTGTACGGCCGGGTCGACGGCGTCTCCAAGGGGTGGGGCGGTTCGATGCACATGTTCGACGTGACGCACCGGCTGCTTGGCGGCTACGGCATCGTCGGCGGCCAGTTGCCCATCGCCACCGGCGCGGCGCTCGCGCTCCAGTACCAAGGGCGGCCAGAGATCGTGATGTGCACCATGGGCGACGGCACGACGGCGACCGGAGCCTTCCACGAGTCGGTCAACCTGGCCGGACTGTGGGATCTGCCCATCGTCTACGTGATCATCAACAACGGCCTCGGCATGGGCACCGACGTCGAGCACTCCTCGGCGGAGCCGGAGCTGTACAAGCGCGGCGCCGCGTACCGCATCGAGTCCGCGCGTGTGGACGGCCTCGATCCCGTCGCGACGGCCGCGGCCGCGAAGCACGCTGTGGAGGTCGCGCGCGGCGGCCGTCCTTACCTGCTCGAGGTGATGACGGAGCGACTGCGCGGCCACTCCGTCGTCGACCCCGCGAAGTACCGCAACGCCGAAGAGGTGGAGGCGCTGAAGGAGCATGACCCGGTGCACACGTTCGCAGCGGAGTTGAAGAAGAATGGCGTGCTCGACGACGAGGCGATGAAGAAGATCGAGACGGATGTCATGGCCGTCGTCGACGACGCCGCCTCGTTCGCCGCATCGAGCCCGCAGCCCGATGCATCCACCCTGTTCGACTACACCTACGCCACCGAAGTGCCGAACGACTCCCGCCGATACCCCGGGCAGGCGCTCTACCCGGCGCTTCCCGTTCCGGCGCTCACGACCGGAGGCGTCGCATGACCGAGATGACCTACCGCCAGGCACTGCACGACACGCTGCGCGACGAGCTTCTTCGCGACGAGAACGTCATGCTGATGGGCGAGGAGATCGGCATCTTCGACGGGTCGTACAAGATCACCGCCGGCCTGCTGAAGGAGTTCGGGGCACGGCGCGTGCGCGACACCCCCATCTCCGAGGGCGGTTTCACCGGGGCGGCGATCGGCGCTGCCATGCTCGGTCTGCGCCCGGTCGTGGAGATCATGACCATCAACTTCTCGCTCCTCGCGCTGGACGAGATCGTGAACCACGCCGCCAAGATCCACGGAATGTTCGGCGGGCAGCTCAGCGTGCCCATGGTCATCCGCACCCCGGGCGGTGGCGGCCAGCAGCTCGGTGCATCCCACTCCCAGAACATCGAGCTCTACTACGCGTTCGTGCCCGGCATGAAGGTGGTCGCCCCATCGACGCCGGCCGACGCGAAAGCGCTTCTGCTGGCATCCATCCGCGACGACGACCCGGTGCTGTTCCTGGAGAACCTCGCGCTGTACAACACGAAGGGCGAGGTGCCCGACGATGTCGAACCGGCCACGATCGGCAAGGCGAAGGTCACCAGGGAGGGCAAGGACCTCACTCTGATCGGGTACTCGCGGATGGCCGTGGTCGCGCAGCAGGCGGCGGAACGCCTCGCGGAGACCGACGGCCTCGACATCGAGGTGATCGACCTGCGCAGCCTTCGGCCCCTGGACCGTGACACCATCATCGAGTCGGTGAAGAAGACCAACGCCGCTGTCATGCTCGAAGACGACTGGCTCACCTATGGCATCGGCGCGGAGATCGCCGCCTCGATCTCCGACGGAGCCTTCGACTACCTGGATGCCCCCGTGCGCCGCGTCGCGATGGCCGAGGTTCCCATGCCGTACGCGAAGCCGCTGGAGACCGCGGCCCTCCCGTCGTTCGACGATGTCGTGAATGCCATCCGCGAGACGCTCGACGCCGTGGGGCGCCGGCGCTGACCGTCGGCCAGATCAAGGAATCGACATGAAACAGATCACAATGCCGCGCCTCTCCGACACGATGGAGGAGGGCGCCATCTCCACCTGGCACAAGAACGTCGGGGATCACGTGGATGCCGGTGACGTGCTGGCCGAGATCGAGACCGACAAGGCCACGATGGAGTTCGAGGCGTACGAGGCCGGCGTGCTCACTGCGATCCTGGTGCCGGAGGGCGAGACGGTGACGATCGGAACGCCGATCGCCGAGCTCGACGGAACGCCCGGAGGTTCGGGCGACACCGGTGCCGCACCGAGCGCGGCGCAGACGACCACTCCGGAAGAGACGACCGCCGTGGCCGTGAAGCCGGTGAACGCGGAGACGCCGACGCAGCCGCCCGCTACCGGAACAACGGCCGCGGGCACCTCGTTCACCGAGGCCGTTCCCGCGTCGGGGCCGGCCGCGCCGGCTCCCGCAGGGTCGTCCGTTCCCGAGGTCCCGACCCCAGGTGCCTCCGGCGTGAACTCGCGGGAGCGGTTGCTCGCCTCGCCCGTGGTGCGCACCATCGCGAGGGAGCACGGCATCGACCTTCGCGCGGTGACGGGCTCCGGGCCCGGCGGGCGGATCATCCGAGCCGATGTCGAGAACTTGATAGGCGCACCGACGCCGGGTCTGCCTGCCGCTGAGGGAGCGACCGCTCCGGTGGCGCCGCCCGACGCGGTAACCGCTCCGGCTGTGCCGGCATCGCAGGGTGCGCCTTCGTCGCTGGACGAGCGCCGCGGCACCGAGCAGGTGCCGATGGACTCGGTGCGCCGGGTGATCGCGCGGCGTCTCGCGGAGAGCGCCCGGAGCATCCCGCACTTCGCCGTCACGGCGGTCGCGGGTGCCGAAGAGCTGATGACCATGCGCGCCACGCTCAACGAGCGCCTCGTGGCAGCAGGCCGGCAGAAGATCAGCGTCAACGACCTGCTCGTGCGGGCCGCTGCGCTCGCGCTGCGCGAGCATCCACTGGTCAATGCGAGCTACCCGGGCGACGACTCCACCGCCATACAGGTGCACCACCGCATCAACATCGGGATCGCCGTCGCCTCCGATCACGGGCTTGTCGTGCCCGTCATCGACGATGCCGACACGAAGTCGGTCGGGCGACTGGCAGAGGAGTCGAAGCGGCTGGTGAAGCTTGCACAGGACCGCAAGCTCACGCCGGCGCAGATGAGCGGCGGAACGTTCACCATCAGCAACCTCGGCATGTACGGGGTGGAGGAGTTCACCGCGATCATCAACCCGCCGGAGGGCGCCATCCTCTCGGTCGGCGGCACGAAGGTGGAGCCGGCCGTGGTCGACGGGCAGATCGTGCCCCGGCATCGCATGCGCTACACGCTGAACAGCGACCACCGGATCATCGACGGCGCTCTCGCCGCCCAGTGGCTGCAGACCTTCACGCGGCTCATCGAGGATCCCTGGACGATCCTCGCCTGACGGAGCACGTCGGATGCTCGGAGCCGGGCCGGTCGACTGTGCCGGCTCCGAGCTGGGCCGGTTCGTCGCCGACGGGTGCGTCCCGCAGCGCACGGGATCAGAACTCGTTCAGCCGGTGCAGCAGCCGCGCGAACAGGCGCAGCTCCTCGACATCCCAACCCGAAAGGCCCGAGCGCAGCTCCTCGCGATTGCGCTCGAAGAGCTGCTTCAGCCGCTTCTGCGCCTCGTCGGTGAGCGCGAAATAGGTGGCGCGACGATCGGCGGGGTCCTGCTCGCGGCGAAGCAGTCCCAGCTGCTCCAGCTGCGACGCTTGACGGCTCACGAGGCTCTTGTCGGCATAGAGCACCTCGGCCAGCGCGCCGGCGTGCATCGGCCCGGATCGCGAGAGCGTCGTGAGCATGAGGTAGCCGGCGGGCTGGATCTCCGGATGCAGCTGAAGCGCCTGCGCCCGCATGCGGTTGCGCAGCTTCACGAAGAGCGTGCTGAACTCCCGCTCGACCGACTCGATCGCGCCGTCGAGTCCGGCGCCGGGACTGCTGCCTGCGGTCCCGCCACCGGCGGCGCGATCGCTCTCGGTCATGGTGGGCATCATATCCAGGCGATCTCTCGCTACTGATCCGAGCGGATGCCTGAGGCCGCGTCGGATCCGTCGTGCGCGGCGCGCGGGGTGTGCGCGATCGCATCCACCGCCTCCAGCGACTGCCCGCCGATCAGGGCATCGGCGTCGTCGATCAACTCGACGGCGGCGGTAGCGAACGCACCAACGCGCGGAACGGAAGTGGCGGCATCCTCATCGTGCTGACGCTCGATCGTGGTCTTCGTGCCGAGCTTGTTGTTCGGCAGCAGGCACACCGCGACGAGCGTGATGACGGCGAGGGGTACGGCGATCAGGAACACGAACGCAACGGACTGGCCGTACGCAGACTCCACGATCACCCGCACGCTCTGCGGCAGCGAGGAGACGTTCGGGATCGTGCCGCTCTGCAGCGACTTGGCGAGCGCGGCACCCGCGGGACCGAGCTTCATGATCGCCGACGTCAGCTCCTGCGACTTGTCGGCGAGGTGGTTCGCGACCTGGGTGCCGAGCACCGATCCGAGCACCGAGACGCCCGCCGTGCCGCCGAGGCTGCGGAAGAACGTGACCGCAGCGCTCGCGGCTCCCATCTCGGCCGGCGCGACCACGTTCTGCACGATGAGCACGAGATTCTGCATCACCATGCCGACGCCCGCACCGAGCACGAACATGTAGATGGACAGCACCACGTAGTTGGTGTCGTAGTCGATGGTGCCCATGAGCACGAGCCCGGCGATGAGCAGGATGCTGCCGACCACCATGTACGACTTCCACTTGCCGGTTCGGCTGATGATCTGGCCGATCACGACCGACGACACGAGCAGGCCGACGATCATCGGCAGCGTGAGCAGGCCGGACTGCGTCGGCGTGGCGCCGCGCGCCAGCTGCATGTACTGGCCGAGGAACACCGAGGTGCCGAACATGGCCACACCGACCGAGATGCTGGCGATCGCCGAGAACGTGAACGTGCGGTTCTTGAAAAGCCGCAGCGGGATGACCGGCTCCTTCACCTTGAGCTCCACGAGCACGGCGGTGATGAGTGCGACGGCCGCTGCGGCGACCATCCAGAAGCTGGTGGCGGATGCCCACTCGAACTGGCCGCTCTGCCCGGCCAGCGAGACCCAGATCAGCAGGATCGAGACGCCGGCGGCGATCAGCACGGCACCGAGGTAGTCGATCGACACCTTCTGCTTCGGCTTCTTCGGCAGGTGCAGCGTGGTCTGCAGCAGGATGATCGCGAGGATCGCGAACGGAACTCCGATGTAGAAGTTCCAGCGCCAGCCGACCGAGTCGGTGAGCACGCCGCCGATCAGCGGGCCGCCCACAGTTCCGACCGCCATGATGGCGCCGAAGACGCCCATGTACTTTCCGCGCTCGCGTGGGCTGATGATGTCGGCCATGATCACCTGGCTGAGCGCCGTGAGACCGCCTGCACCGACGCCCTGCAGCACGCGGAATCCGATCAGCATGCTGGTGTCCTGCGAGAACCCGGCGAGCGCTGAGCCGATCACGAAGATGGCGAGCGAGAGCTGGATGAGCAGCTTGCGGTTGAACAGGTCGGCCAGCTTGCCCCAGATGGGCGTGGTGACGGTCGTGGCCAGCAGCGTGGCGACGACGACCCAGGTGTAGGCGGTCTGGTCGCCCTTCAGGTCGGCGATGATCTTCGGCAGCGAGGTCGAGACGACGGTTCCGGCCAGGATCGACACGAACATGCCGAGCAGCAGACCGGAGAGCGCCTCGAGTACCTGCCGATGCGACATCTTGGCGGGACCGGATGCCTGCGACTCCGGCTCCGTCTTCGTGGCGGCGTGCGTCATGGAACTCCTTGCGATGGGAACGGACTAGTTCACATTAGTCAACTAATGAGTTTTGTCAACTATTCCGCGTCGTCCGGCGATTTGGGCATCCGTGGCGCATCGCGTAGGCTTGATGAAGCCCAAGACCGCCGGTCATCGGCGTGCTCGCACGTCGATCGAAGGTTCTCGAACGATCAGCAGATCGGATCGAGACGGCCCGCGCAGGCGAGATCGAGACGAAGTCCGCTTCAGTGCGGGCATCCGACACGCTCCGTGCCTGCGCATGGAGCTTTTTTCTTTCTCCGGCCGGTCCGAAGGCGGCGCGCAGCATCCGCCGCGCGTCTCGTAGGTAAGAGGAGTGGCCATGGCGAACAAGGAAGCCACGGTTGCCGAGCTCGAGGAGAAGTTCAAGAGCTCGACCGCCGTTCTGCTGACCGAGTATCGCGGTCTGTCTGTTGCGAAGCTTCGTGAGCTTCGCAGGTCCATCAGCGCAGACGCGACCTACGCCGTGGTGAAGAACACGCTGACCAAGATCGCGGCGAACAACGCCGGCATCTCGGCGTTCGACGACGAGCTCGCCGGACCGTCCGCGATCGCCTTCGTGCACGGTGACCCCGTGAACGTCGCCAAGGGTCTGCGTGACTTCGCCAAGGCGAACCCTCTTCTCGTGGTCAAGGGCGGCTATTTCGATGGCAGTGCCCTTTCCGCCGAAGAGGTAGGCAAGCTCGCCGACCTCGAGTCCCGTGAGGTGCTGCTGGCCAAGCTGGCCGGTGCCTTCAAGGCCTCGCTGTTCGGAGCCGCATATCTGTTCAACGCACCGCTGTCGAAGGCCGTTCGCACGGTCGACGCGTTGCGCGAGAAGCAGGAGTCCGCAGCGTAGGCATCCGCTCGCCCTTCGGGGTGAAGGATGCTCGCCGCGGTGAGTACACGAAAAAACCAAGGAGAAGAAAATGGCTGCAAAGCTGTCCACCGAGGAGCTGCTCGAGCAGTTCAAGGGTCTGACGCTCATCGAGCTGTCGGAGTTCGTCAAGGCGTTCGAGGAGACCTTCGAGGTCACCGCCGCTGCGCCCGTCGCCGTTGCTGCCCCGGCCGCCGGTGGCGCCGGTGCCGCTGCCGAAGAGGTTGAGGAGAAGGACTCCTTCGACGTCGTCCTCGAGGCTGCCGGTGAGAAGAAGATCCAGGTCATCAAGGTCGTGCGTGAGCTGACCTCCCTCGGTCTCGGCGAGGCGAAGGCCGTCGTCGACGGTGCTCCGAAGGCCGTGCTCGAGGGCGCGAACAAGGAGACCGCTGACAAGGCGAAGGCCGCTCTCGAAGAGGCCGGCGCGACCGTCACGCTCAAGTAGTACCTGCCCCGCTAGGGGCCGCAGGTTCTCAGAACCGCAGAAGGGCGTCATCCCTGTTCGGGATGGCGCCCTTCGTTGTGCTCGCTCGGTGCACCGACACTAGGCGTATGCGCTGACACTAGCCGTGATGCACGTAGCGTCAGCGCATACACGTAGTCTCGCCGGGAGGGAGGCATGACTTGAAATACATAGCCTGGCTATATATGATTGTTTCATGCTTACCGAACCGATCTCCCTTCAGCTCAGGGATGAGACGGGCAGCGAAGCCGAACTGCGATACCTTCTCAGCGATTTCGTGCAACTCTCCGGCCGTGTGACCCGCCTCGCCCACCGACTCTCCGGTGGCCCGGAGGGTCCGGCCACCTGGCGCACGCTCGCGGTGCTTCAGCAGTCCGGGCCGATGCGCCTCGGCGAACTCGCCGCAGCCAGCCAGGTCGCGCAGCCGACGATGACCAAGATCGTCGCCGGCCTCGTCGAGCGCGAGTGGGTGAAGCGGATCGCGGATGCCGACGACGCCAGAGCATGGCAGATCGGCATCTCGGCGAAGGGCATCATCCAGCTGACCGAGTGGCGCAACACGCTCGCGACCGCCCTGCTCCCGTACTTCCAAGACCTCACCGACGACGACCGTCGCGTTGTGCAGCACGCGCTGGAGCTCGTGCTTCCGCGCATCGCGCAGGTGTCCACATCGACGGAATCACCCTCACGAAAGACGAACGACTGAGCCCGATGACGCAGACCGACATCCCTTCCGATACCAACTCCATCCCGACGCCCCGCACCGCGCACAGCACGGGGCACAGCGGCGCAGAGCACTCGGGCGGTGCGAGCATCCTGAAGCAGCCGATGGCCGTCTGGGCTGTCGCGTTCGCGTGCGTCGTCTCGTTCATGGGCATCGGCCTGGTCGACCCGATCCTCCCGGCGATCGCGGCCAGCCTGAAGGCCACCGCGGCGCAGACGGAGCTGCTCTTCACCACCTACCTGCTGATCACCGGTGCGGCCATGTTCTTCACGAGCTGGCTCTCCACGCGTATCGGCACGAAGAAGACGCTGCTCATCGGGCTCGCCGTCATCGTCGTGTTCGCAGCCCTCGCCGGCGCCAGCGGGTCGGTGTGGGAGATCATCGGATTCCGTGCAGGCTGGGGCCTCGGGAACGCTCTCTTCATCTCGACCGCATTGGCGGCCATCGTCGGCGCGGCGTCCGGGGGAGCGTCGCAGGCGATCATCCTGTACGAGGCGGCACTCGGCCTGGGGATGGCGCTCGGCCCGCTCGTGGGCGGACTGCTCGGAAACGTGTCGTGGCGCGGACCGTTCTTCGGCACAGCCACGCTGATGGCGGTCGGTTTCCTCGCCATAGTCACCATGCTGCGCGCCCGCGACGAGAAGAAGCCGGTGCCGACCAAGCTCACCGCGCCGTTCCGCGGGCTGGCGAGGCCGGGCCTCGGCGTCATGGCCGCCGCAGCGCTGTTCTACAACATGGGCTTCTTCGTGCTGCTGGCCTACACGCCATTCGCTCTCGCAGACCTCGGACTGGATGCCGCAATCCCGCTCGGACTCATCTTCACCGGCTGGGGTATCTGCCTGGCGATCGCGTCGGTGTGGCTCGCACCCGCACTCACGAACCGGATGCGCCGCACGACCGTGCTGACCATTGTCATCCCGCTGCTCGCGATCGACCTGCTCCTCGTCGCCCTCTTCGTGAAGTCGATCGTCGCGATCATCGTGCTCGTCATCGTCGGCGGCATCTTCCTGGGCATCCTGAACACGGTGCTGACGGAGTGCTCGATGGAGGCGACGGATCTGCCCAGGCCCGTTGCGTCGTCGGCCTACTCGGGGGTTCGGTTCATCGGCGGTGCGATCGCCCCGCCGGTGGCCGCTGCCCTCGGCAACGCGTTCGGTGCCGCCGTGCCGTTCCTGTTCGGTGCCGTGGTGCTCGTGATCTCGACGTTCATCATCATGTTCGGACGCCGCGCGCTGCGTCGTGCGGACGGCGCGGTCGAAGGCGCTGAGCAGGAGGCGGAGGCGATCGGTATCGGCGACGCCGACTGAGCTGGCCTGCTGATTCGTGGCGACGCGCCAACCGCGTGACACGGTCGACCGGAAACCCGACGATGCGCCGGACCTATCAACTCGATACGTCCGGCGCATCGAGTGATTTCCGGCACACCGTACGCTCGGGTCGGCAGCTATGCCGCGGGTGGCGATGCCGGGGCGAGTCGAGGCTCCGACGTCGAGGTGACAGCCGGCGCCGCCGGCGTCGACTCCGCAGGAGCAGCGGTGCTGCCGCGCACGACCAGGTGCACGGGCATCCGCACCGAACGCTTGGGTGCGCTGTTCGTTCGCAGCTCCTCGAGCAGCATCCTGGCGGCAAGCGCACCCTGCTCGAACGGGTTCTGCGCCACCGTGGTGAGCTCGAACGGCGCGGCCAGCCGGTGGTCGTCGATGCCGATGATCGAGAGATCGCCGGGAACCTGCAGCCCGGCGCTTCTGGCCGCCACCATCGCCCCGATGGCCATCTCGTCCGAGTCGGCGAAGACCGCCGTCGGCCGCGGACCCGGGCGCTCGAGAAGTTCAGCCACGGCACCCCTGGCGGTTGCGAGGTCGAATGCTCCGTGCACGGTCCAGTCCGGGCGGTTCGGCAGCCCATGGGCGGCGAGGGCTTCCTGGAATCCGCGCCGGCGCTGTTCCGGCGCATCCTTCGTGTATCCGGGTATCACGTCGCCGGCGACATGGGCGATGTCGGTGTGACCCAGGCCGATGAGGTGCTCGGTCGCCATGCGGGCCGCACCGAGCTGGTCGATGGCGACGTGTCGAAGACCCCGCACGGCACCGCCCACGATCATGGTCGGATGCCCCGTGGATGCCAGATGCCGGCGCTCCTCGGCACTGAAGTCGATGCAGAGCGCGATGAGGGCATCCGTTCGCTTGCGCAGGATGCTGCGGTCGAAGACCCGCTCCCGCCCGCCGTGGCGATCCCCGAGATTGAACAGGATGAGGTCGTAGCCCGCCCGCCGCAGCACGGCGTCGACACCCTCGAGCACGGTCGAGTAGAACCAGAGGTCGAGCGTGGGAACGACGACGCCCATCGCCATCGTCCGGCCGGACGCCAGACCCGCGGCGCTCGACGACGGTACATATCCGAGGTCGGCCGCAGCCTGCCGCACGAGCGCGCGGGTCGTCTCTGACACGTTCGGCAGCCCGCGAAGGGCGCGCGAAACCGTCGCCGTCGACACGCCCGTCGCTCTCGCCACATCGTTGATGCTGCTGGACGCGGGCAGCGGACGCGGGAGCGAGGCATCCATTCGATCAGCCCTTGACGGCCCCGGAGGTGAGGCCGGACACGACGGACTTGCGGAACACGAGCACGAGGATGGCGATGGGCACGACGGCGACGGCGCTCGCGGCGAAGATCGCCCCGTACGGCGTCACATGCGCGTTGCCGAACAGGGCGATGCCGACCGGGATGGTGCGGAAGGCATCGGCGCTGTTGAACGACAGCGCCATCAGGAACTCGGTCCAGCAGGCGGTGAACGCGAAGATGCCCGCCGTGAACAGGCCAGGCAACGCCATCGGCAGCACGATCGACCAGACCGTGCGGATCGGTGACGCCCCGTCGATGCGGGCCGACTCCTCCATGCTCTTCGGCACGCCGATGAAGTAGTTGCGCAGGATCCAGATCGCGAACGGCAGGTTGATCGCCGCGTAGGGCACGAACAGCGCCTGATAGCTGTCGAGCCAGCCGATGTCGCGCATCAGCAGATACAACGGCGCGATGAGCGCGATCGCCGGGAAGACCGAGAGCACCAGGAGCGACACCATGATCGGGAACCTGCCGCGCATCGGCAGACGGCCGAGGGCGTACCCGGCGAGGGTGCCGAGCACGAGCACGATCACGGTCGCGATCACCGAGACGATGACCGAGTTGAGGATGTAGTGGGCGAATCCGTGGTCGACGAAGGCGATCGCGTAGTTCTCGACGCTGGGCGGCGTCGGGAACCACTGCGGCGGCTGCGACGAGACGCCGGCCGTCGTCTTGAAGCTGGCGGCGAGCATCCAGTAGATGGGCGCCATCACGAAGAGGACGATGATGGCGGAGCTGATGGCCAGGCCCCAGCGGGCGCCGAGCGAACGTTTGCGCATGTCAGTCTCCCTCGTTCTCGCTGACCTGTGATCGGAACACCTTGAGGAAGACGAGACAGCCGATCACCACCAGTGCCGCCGTCGTCACGGCGACGGCGGCGCCAGGACCGAACTTCAGGTCGGTGAACATCACCTGGTAGCCGAGCATGGCCAGCGAGGTCGTCGAGTTCTGCGGGCCGCCTCCGGTGAGCACGAACGGAAGATCGAACACCCCGAACGCCTGAAGGATGCGGAACAGCACCGCCAGCGCGATCGTCGGTCGCAGAAGCGGCAGCGTCACGCGCCAGAACGTCTTCCACCCGTTCGAGCCATCCATCTCGGCGGCCTCGAACACGTCTTTCGGCAGCATCACGAGGCCGGCGAGCACGATGATCGCCACGAACGGGGTGGTCTTCCAGATATCGGCGATCATCATCGCGATGATCGCGGAGGCCGGCGAGCCGAGGATGACGGGCGAGCCGAGCCCGAGAGCGTGGAAGATGGCATCCGCCGCACCGTAGGTGGGGTCGTAGATGTAGTCCCACAACGTCGCGGAGATGACGGTGATCAGCGACCACGGCACCAGAAGCATGGCCATCATCCAGCCTCGCGCCGCGCCCAGCTTCTCGAGGACGAGCGCGATGAGCGTGCCGAGCACGAGCTCCACGATCACGGTGACGATGGTGTAACCGACCGTGAAGAGCAGTGCGTACTGCCACAACGGGCTGGTGAAGACGATGCCGTAGTTCGACAGCGTGAAGCCGTCGATCTGGAAGCCGCTGCCCAGAACATTGACATTGCCGAGGCTCATCACGACCGAGAACACGACAGGGAAGAGCGTGACAGCGGCGATGAGGATCAGCGCCGGAGCGGAGAAGCCCCAGCCGATGCGCGCCATGAGGCGCCGGTATGCGCCCTTGTGGCGCAACTCGGGCGGCAGCGCAGTGCGTAGCGGTGCGTCCGTACTCGTGGTTGACATGGTCGAGTCCTCCTTGGCTCGCCGGTGCCGCTCGTCAGGCTTCGTGCTCTGTGGCCGCCGCGCTCAGCACGGCGGCCACAGGTGCGCACGTCGCGCCTAGAGGCCGCCGCCCAGTGCGCTGTTGATAGACGTATTCGCCGTCTTGATCGCGTCCGCCGGTTGCGCCGAACCGGACAGCACGCCGTTGACCGCCGTGTAGATCGCCTTGCTGACCTGCGGGTAGTTCGGCGTCTGCGCCGGACGGGGCACCAGCTTGGTCTTCGACACGATCGCCAGCACCGGGTTGGCGTTCTTCACCGCGGAGGAGGAGCGCACCGCCGCGTTCGTCGGGATCTCGCTGAACTGCGTGGCGAGCGTGGTCTGCGCATCCTTGCCGGTCATCCACTTGATGAACGTCAGGTCGGCCGCCACGTTCTTGCTGTGCGGGTTCACGTACAGGTTCCAGCCGCCGATGTTGGAGTACCCCGGGGTCGGCTGGCCCTGGAAGGTCGGCATCGGGGCGACGCCGACCTTGCCGACGACCGCGGAACCGGATGCCTGCGAGTTCGAGTACGCGTAGTCCCAGTTGCGCAGGAAGAGCGAGTCGCCGGCAGCGAACGAGTTCATCGACTGGGTCTCCTGGAACGTCGACTCGGCCTGCGGGCTGATGCCGTCTTTCACCAGGCTCTGCATGAACGTCAGCGCCTTCGTCGCGGCCGGGCTGTCGAGCGTGGACTTCGTCTGGTTCTTGTTCAGCACCGTGCCGCCGGCATCCGACAGGAACTCCATGAAGTTGCAGGTCGCGCCTTCGTAGTTGTCGCCCTGGAAGACGTAGCCGTACTTCACCTCACCCTTGCTCTGCACGGTCTTCGAGTCCTGCACCAGCTCCTCCCAGGTGGTCGGAACCTTCAGGTTGTTCTCCTGCAGAAGGTCTTTGCGGTAGTAGAGGAATCCCTGATCCTCGAAGAACGGTGCGCCGTACACCTGTCCCTTGTAGGTAGCACCGTCGACCAGTCCGCTGGCGAAGGAGTTCCAGTAGCTCTTGGGCAGGTACTTGGACAGTGGAAGGGCGAGCTGGTGAGCGCCGAACTGTGCGGGCCAGATGACGTCGCCCATGTAGACGTCGGGTCCTCCGCCGCCCGAGATCTGGGTGGTCAGGGTGGCGCGGTTCGTGTCGGTGTTGTTGGGCGCCGATTGAAGCTTGACCGAGATGTTCGGATACGCCTTCTCGAAGGCGCTGATCAGCACGGTGCGCGGATCGGTGCCGCTCGTGGTGATGGGACTCGCCCACCAGGTGATGGAGCCCTTCGTCGCGTTGCCCGAAGCGGAGCTCGTCGACGTTGACGTCGACCCGCCTCCTCCCGAGCTGCACGCGCTGAGCACGCCCACCGTGGCGATCGCGGTGGCTATCGCCGCGACCTTCATGATGCGCCTGTGCCCGAAGGCTCGCGTGATGTTCTTCGACATGATCTCCTCGTCTTCGTACCGACGTAGTCGCGCGGCTCGGGCACTCCGGTGTGCGGGCACGCCGAAGTGCGCGTTCACCAACGCGACTTGGATGGCACACCGATCAACCGCGGGGCGAAGAGCCTGGGCCGCTGCGGGGCGTCGGCCGGCTGCTGGCGCTGCATTGCGTAGGGTTCAGCGGGTCGCCCCCGGTTGAACGGTGTCGGCCGGGACGAGCCGCCCGGCACATTTGCGAAACTATGCCCGCTGCCGAACCACTGCAAGCGCTTGCGGGGAGCGCTTCAGTAACGAATCCCGGAGTGTTCTCTCAGGTTCACGTGAAGTGTCGTTTCCCCGTCCAGCTCAAGGGCGTCACTGACACTGCGGACGCGGGGGACCGCCTGTTGCGGAGCTCGGGTCGCCAGCGCCGTATCGTGCTGACCATGGCTACTGCTCTCATCACAGGCGGCACATCCGGCATAGGTGCGGCCTTCGCGCGCACTCTCGCGGATCGCGGAAACGACATCGTGCTCGTCGCCCGTTCGAGGGATCGGCTCGAGGCCATGGCCACCGAACTAGGAATGGCCGGACGCACCGTGGAGATCATTCAAGCGGACCTCGGTTCGCGGGACGACGTCGCCCGAGTGCTGGCTCGCCTGGCGGATGACTCGCGACCGATCGAGATCCTCATCAACAACGCCGGATTCGGCATATCCACGGATCTCACCGATCAGGACTCGACGCTCCACGACCAGGCGCTGGAGGTCATGTGCCGTAGCGTGCTGGTGCTCTCCGCTGCGGCGGCACGTTCGATGCGCCGCCGTGGTGCGGGAACCATCGTCAACGTTTCGAGCACCGCGGGCTTCCTCGCCATGGGGAGCTATTCCGCGATCAAAGCGTGGGTGACCACCTTCACCGAGAGCCTCGCAGTCGAACTGAAGGGCACCGGCGTACGAGTGACGGCACTGTGCCCCGGATGGGTGCGTACCGAGCTTCACGAGCGCGCTGGCATACCGTCGAGTTCGATTCCCAATGGAATGTGGCTGAACTCGGAAGACCTTGTCGAAGCGTGTTTACGCGACGTGGACAAAGGCAAGGTGATCTCCATACCTACCCTGCGGTATCGGCTGATCATCTGGATGATTCGTCACTCGCCGCGCAGCGCCGTGCGCGCCCTCTCCGGCGCGATCTCGGAACAACGCCGGCGGCATCCAGTGGCACCGTGACACCGCCGGTCGCTTCACGTCACGATCGCCGGTCCCACATTCGTGAAACCACGCCCGCCGAACGGGCCACTGCAAGCGCTCGCGCGGAGCGCTTCAGCAACGAATCCGGGAGTGTTGTCTCAGGTTCATGGCGCTGTCGAAGGAGGCGGCGCGGTGCTTCCCCGGTCGACGAATCGCACCGGATGCCGCAGCGAACGCGGTCGCGCGGGGTCTCCGGCAAGCTCGGCGAGCAGCATCCTTACTGCGGTGGCTCCCTGCTCGCCCGGGTCCTGTTCGAACGTGCTCAGCGAGAACACGCGGGAGAGCGGATGCCCGTCGATTCCGATCACCGAGACATCCTGCGGCACCCGCAGCCCCTGCGCCCACAGCGACAGCAGTGCGCCGAGCGCCATCTCGTCGCTGCCGGCGAAGATCGCTGTCGGATGCCGGCGCCCGGCATGCAGCATCGCGTCCACCACCCTGCGGCTGGTCGCCGTGTCGAACCCGCCGTGCAGCACGAGATCAGGCCGCACCGGCAGGCCCGCGGCGGCCATCGCCCGCTCCCAGCCCGCCCGCCTGGCCTGCGGCACCACGTGGTTCAGCCCCTCCTCGTCGTCACCGCCGAGGAACGCGATCTCGCGGTGCCCGAGCTCGATGAGGTGCTGGGTGGCGGCGCACGCGATACCGAGATCGTCGATGCCGATGTGCCGGATGCCCCGCACGGGCCCGCCCACCACGATCGCTGGATGCCCGGTGGAGGCGAGCTGCCTGCGCTCCTCCGCGCTGAAATCGAGGCACAGTGCAACCAGCGCATCCGTGCGCTTGCGCAGGATCGAGCGGTGGAACACCCGCGACCGGTCACCACCACGGCCGCCCAGGTTGAACAGGATGAGGTCGTAGCTCGCGCTCCGTAGCTCCCGGTCGATGCCCTCCAGCACGGCCGTGTAGAACCACCGGCTTACCGAGGGCACCACGGCGCCCATCGCCATGGTGCGCCCGGTGGCCAGGCCCGCGGCGCTCGACGACGGCACGTATCCGAGCGCGTCCGCGGCTCGCCGCACCGTCTCCCGGGTCTCCGCGGCCACGTTCGGCAGGCCGCGCAACGCCCGCGACACCGTTGCCGTGGACACGCCACTCGCCCGCGCGACGTCGTCGATGCCCGTCATGACCTTCGTCAGCCGCGAACGGTGCTCTGGGAGGCGGGGCTCTGCCGGGCGGCGAGCATCCGTCTCGTCATGCGACGCCGCCCGAGAAGGAGCAGGGCGAGCAGCACGACGAACGCGAGCAGTGCGAGCGCCCAGCCCAGGGCATCCTGACCGGTGAGCTCGCACCCCAGCGTGATGACGAAGAACGCGGCCGTGAACAACCCGACTGCGCCGACGAACACGTCGAGCGTCTCGCGCGGGTCACGCCGCGAGCCGCTGTTCATCACCCGGATGCCGCGCATCGCGCTACCCCTTCACACCGCCGGCCGTGAGGCCGGCCACAATGCGACGCTGGAAGATCAGCACCAGGATCACGAGCGGGATCGTCACCACGACCCCCGCGGCCATCACCGCGGTGTACGGCTCCTGGTGCGGCTGGCTGCCCGTGAACCCCGCGATCGCGACCGTCACCGTCTGGGTCGCATCCGTCGTCAGCTGGCTGGCGATGAGGTACTCGTTCCAGCTGGCGATGAACGCCAGGATCGCGGTGGTGAACACGGCGGGAGCGGCCAGCGGCAGGATGATCTTGCGGAACGCCTGCGCCGACGTGCAACCGTCGATGCGTGCCGCCTCTTCGAGGTCCCACGGCATCTCGCGGAAGAACGACGTGAGCGTGTAGACGGTCAGCGGCAGCGCGAACGAGATGTCAGGCAGGATCAGCGCCTGGTAGGTGCCGATCCAGCCCCACGACGTGAACAGCTGGAACAGCGGTGTCAGGAGCGCGACACCGGGGAACATCGACGCGCCGAGGATGACGCCCATCACGATGCCCTTGAACCGGAAGTCCAGCCGCGCGAGGGCGTACGCCGCGAAGACTCCGAACAGCAGGCAGACGATGGTGGTGATGCCGCCGATGATGAGGCTGTTCAGCAGCGCGAGGCCGAGGTGGTTGCCGAGGTTCGTCGACAGCGCCGTGACGTAGTTGTCCCACGTGAAGTGCGTGATCCACGGCGTGTTGTCGAAGGTGTAGCCCACGTCGCGGAACGAGGTGACGATCATCCAGTAGAACGGGGCGATGCACCACACGACGATGACGATGGCGCTGAGTCCGGTGCGGATGCTCTGGGCTCGGCGCCTGCGCCGGGCGGCGGTGTTGACCGTGGTCGCGCCCGCTCGGCGGAGTTCGCGCCCCTCGGTGGAGGCGGCAGCAGGACCTGCGATGGCGCTCATAGCGTGCCCTTCTGCTGGGACTCCTGTGTGCGCACCACGTTCGCGCCGAGGAACCGCACGAAGATGAACGCGACCAGGAAGATGATGATGAACGTGATGGTCGACAGTGCAGAGGCGCTGTTCGGGCCCTGCCTGATCTGATCGACGACGAGGATCGAGAGCGTGGTCGTGGCGTTGCCGCTTCCGCCGCCTCCTCCGGTGAGGATGGCGGGCAGGTCGTAGATGCGCAGGGCATCCAGAATGCGGAACAGCACCGCCACCATCAGCGCGGGCTTCAGCAGCGGCATCGTCACTCGCCAGAACCGCTGAAGCGTCGTGGCGCCGTCCACCTTCGCCGCCTCGTACAGCTCTTCCGGGATCAGCTGCAGCCCGGCGAGGATGAGCAGCGCCATGAACGGCGTGGTCTTCCACGTGTCGGCGATGATGATGGCCCACCGTGCCGACCACTCGCCGCTCACCCAGAGCACGCGCTGTCCGATCAGGACGTTGGCGATGCCCGCGGCCGAGAAGATGAAGTACCAGAGCTTCGCCGTGACGGCGGTCGGGATGGCCCACGGCACCAGGATGGCGGCGCGCACGATTCCGCGGCCGTGGAAGGCGCGGTTCATGATGATGGCCATCCACAGCCCGAACAGGGTCTCGAGCACCACGGTGACGACCGTGAAGAAGAACGTGATGCCGACCGCGTTCCAGAACTGAGCACCCAGGCTGCCCGGAGGGCACGCGATCGCCCCAGTCGCCGACGAGCACTGCTGCAGGAGCCAGTGCGTGTAGTTCGCGAAGCCCGCGAAGCCGCCTTGAACGAACATGCCGGTGGCGGAGTCCAGGCCGGCATCCTTCTGGAACGACATCACGACGGCGCTGACGATCGGGTACCCGATCACCACCGCCAGCAGGACCATGGTGGGCAACAGGAGCCAGATCGCCCACCTGGTCTGCCCGCGTTTGTGCTCGCGCTGGGGGCGCGGCGCGCGCACGGCGCCCCCAGCGACCGTCTGGGTCGACATGGCTAGCTGCCGGAGCCGGCCGTCTTGATGGCGGCTGACATGTCGCTCACCGCCTGGTCGACCGACTTGTCACCCTTCAACGCCGCATAGGAGTTGTCCTGGATGGCCTTGGTCACGGCCGGATAGAACGGCGTCACCGGGCGCGGGACCGCGCTCTCGATCGACTTCTTCAACGTGCTGAGGTAGGGGAACTGCTGGTTCAGCTCGTCGCTGTCGTACAGCGAGGAGAGCACCGGTGCCAGCGAGCCCTGCGTCATGAAGAACTTCTGGGTCTCCTCGCTCTGCAGGAACTCGATGAAGTCGTGCGCCGTCTGCTTGTGCTTCGAATACACGCTGATCGCCGCGTTGTGACCGCCGAGGCTGGATGCGCCGGGCTTGCCGTCGCCGTTGCCCGGCAGCGGTGCGACGGCGAACTTGTCCTTCACAACGCTGGATCCGTCGGTCTTGGCCAGGTTGTAGACGTAGGGCCAGTTGCGCAGGAACAGGAGCTTGCCGGACTCGAATGCCTGCCGGCCCTGCTCCTCCTGGTACGTGATCGCCTCTGCCGGGATGTTCCCGTTCTTGAAGGCGTCGACCAGCTGCTGCAGGCCCTTCTTGGCTTCCGCTGAATCAACGGTCGGCGTCTTGCCGTCCTTGCCGACGATGGTGCCGCCTGCGGTGTTGATGGCCTCGGCCGAGTTCACGGTGAGGCCCTCGTACTGAGCGAACTGGCCGGCGTAGCATCCGATGCCGGCCTGCTTCGCGATGTCGCAGTCCTTCATCATGTCGTCCCACGAGGTGGGGGGAGTCTTCACCAGGTCGCTGCGGTAGTACAGCAGGCCGCCATCGCTGGTCTGCGGTGCCGCGTACAGGGTGTTGTTGTAGGTGCCCGTCGCGACCGTCGGCTTGAAGAGCTTCGACGTGTCGATGGCCATCTTGCCGGTCAGCGGCTGCAACCATCCCTTGGCGGCGAACTCGGCCGTCCAGACGACGTCGACGTCGACGACGTCGTAGTTCGCGTTCTTGGCCTGGAAGTTCTGCACGAGGTCGTCGTGCTGCTGGTCGGCCTTGTCGGACTGCTCCTTGAAGGTGACCTTCTCGTCGGGGTGCGCCTTGTTCCACTTGTCGAGCAGGGGGCGGATGACGTTGCTGTTGTCTTTGCCCTGCACGTACGTGATAGGACCCTTGCCGTCGAGGTTCTCCTGCGCGGGGCCCGAGCCGCTGCCGTCGCCTCCCCCCGAGCATCCGGCAAGGACCATGCCGAGTACTGCGACGCCGGCGACCCCCGCCAGACGCAGGGACGTTTTACGCGCTCTTGTCATGTCCACTCCTCTTCGAGCGAGCTGGTGTGCTGTGGTGTGTGCTGCGACGGCCGGCGCCGATGGCGATGTGACCGTGTCTTAGGAACCTTAGACCTGTGAGAACGCAAATGTAAGCGTTTGCGTCAAACGCTTACACGCTGTAAGAGGCGATCGCTCTGCAACGGGATTGAGAACGCGGAGCGAATGAATCGATCGAATTCTCCCGTTGGACGGCACAATGACCCGAGCGGAAGAGTGGATGCCATGGAATACACGCACCTCGGCCGCACAGGCCTCACGGTCTCCCGCATCGTGCTCGGCACGATGAACTTCGGGCCCCGCACCGACGAGCGGACGGCTCACGAGATCATGGACACCGCCCTCGACGAGGGCATCAACTTCTTCGACACCGCCAACGGTTACGGCGGTCCCGACCACCCCGGCCACACGGAGGAGATCATCGGCAACTGGTTCGCCAAGGGCGGTGAGCGGCGCGAGAAGACCGTGCTGGCCACCAAGCTCTACGGCGACATGGGAAACTCCTGGCCGAACAGCGGACGGCTGTCGGCGCTGAACATCCGCAACTCCATCGACGCGAGCCTGCGCCGCCTTCAGACCGACCATGTCGAACTGATCCAGTTCCACCACGTGGATCGCGACACCCCGTGGGACGAGATCTGGCAGGCCATCGAGGTCGCCGTGCAGCAGGGCAAGGTGATCTACGCCGGGAGCAGCAACTTCGCGGGCTGGCACATCGCGCAGGCGCAAGAAGCGGCGGCGTCCCGCCACTTCCTCGGGCTGGTCAGCGAGCAGTCGCTGTACAACCTGATCGTTCGTGACATCGAACGGGAGGTCATCCCCGCGGCCGAGCGTTACGGCCTCGGCGTCATCCCCTGGTCGCCGCTTCAGGGTGGCCTGCTCGGCGGCATCATCAAGAAGCAGGCGGATGCGTCACGCCGCAACGAGGGACGCTCGGCCGAGTCTTTGGAGACGCATAGAGCGCAGCTCGAGGCGTATGAATCCTTCGCCGACGAACTGGGCGTCGAGCCCGCGCAACTCGGCTTGGCCTGGCTGCTGCACCAGCCTGCGGTGACCGGCCCGATCACCGGACCGCGCACGCCCGGGCAGCTCACGAGCATCCTCGGTGCGGTCGATGTGAAGCTCGACGCAGCTGCGCTGGCGCGTCTCGACGAGATCTTCCCCGGCCACAAGCCGGCACCGGAGGACTACGCCTGGTAGAGGTCTCCCGGAGCCCTGGCCGCCGCAGCACGCACTAGGCGGCCAGGGCGGATCCCTCCAACTGCGCCAGGAACGCACGTGCGGCGGGGCCCGCGACCTCGGGGGTGGCCACGCCCACCGACCATTCCAGGCCGGGAGCATCCAACGGCACGGAGGTGAGGCTGTGTGGCCGCTTCATCGCGAAATGCGCGGGCACGACGGCCACCCCGAGATCGTGTTGCACGAGATCCAGCAGCGAGTGCACGTCGTTCGTCTCCAGGTCGGCCGAGCGCTGCGCACCGATGGACGCCAGCGCCCGCCCGACCAGGAGCTGAGCGCCCCAGTCGCTCTGAAAGCCGACGAGGGTCTCACGCGCGATGTCCTGCATCGTCACCGAGCTCCGATTCGCCCACCTGTGGCGTGTGCTGCAGAGTACGGTGAACGGCTCGCTGGAAACCCGGCGAACGTGCACGCCGAGGGGGTTCAGGCCGCACTCGGCGATCAACGCGACGTCGAGACGACCGGATGCCACGTCATCGAGAAGCCGCGCGGAACCGGCGAACCCTAGTCGCACGCCCACCGCGGGGTGATTCGACCGGAACTCCGCGAGTTCCGCAGCGAGATCGCCGAGCCCGAGGCACTGCTCCGAGCCCACTGAGAGGGTTCCGGTGAGCACTTCGCGCACGGCGACTACCGCCTCCTTCGCCGCCGCAGCGCTGGCCACGGTGCGCACCGACTCGACGAACAGCGCGTGTCCCGCCTGGGTGAGCTCGACCCTGCGAGTGCTGCGAAGGAAGAGCTCGGTGCCGAGCTCGGTCTCCAGCGACCGGATGGATGCCGACAGGCCGGACTGCGAGATGTTCAGCGAACGGGCAGCCCTGGTGAAGTGCTTCGCTTCGGCGACCGCGATGAAGTGTTCCAGCTGGCGTAGTTCCACGCCGCGACGCTACGCCACGTGCCTGTTACTCGCCGACGATGCGCAGGCCCCGGGCGCCGAAGGCACGGCGATCGGAGCGGATGGATGCCAGCAGGCGGTCGAGGTTCGCCTGCGTGTGGTGCGCGATCGCGGAGGCGGCAGCATCCGCGTCACGGTGTGCGATGGCATCCACGATGGCCGCGTGCTCCTCCCACGCGGCGGCGCGCCCTTCCTCGGTTCGCATCTCGAGCCACCGCGCGCGTGCCATGCGCGTGACGGTGTCCGCGACCGCTTGTGCGATGAACGCGTTCCCGCTGAGTGCGGCGAGCCCCTCGTGAAAGTCCGATCCGCGCCGCATGCCCGCGTGCTCGTCGTCTGGCTCCGTGCTCTGCGCCGTCACCGACTCGGCGAATCGTGCGAGTTCGGCGTCGGATGCCCGTTCGCACGCCAGGCGCGCACCGGCGCACTCGACGGCCTCCCGGTATTCGGAGAGCGCGGTCACCTCGTCGAGATCGATGGGCGTCGCATTCCACGCGCGGCCGTCGCGTGCGACGAGGCCCTCGTTCTGCAGTCGCATCAGGGCGGCGCGCACGGGGGTGCGGGATGCCCCGAACTCCGCCTCGAGGCCCCGCTCGCTCAGTCGCGCTCCCGGCACGATGTCGAGGGACAGGATCGCCTGCCGGACTTGGTCGTAGACCTGATCGGTCTGGGAGGCCCCTTGCATCCCTCCAGTATGGGCAACCCGAGACAGAGTCGGCACCGCTTGCGAGTGAATTGGTATACCACTATGGTATCCCGTAACGAGCACGAGTCACGGTCGAACGAGCCCGAGGCCGCGCCTTCCGGAGACCGGCATGGTGTCCGGGGGCGCGGCCGGACGGTAAGGAGAAAGCCTCATGGCGCCGAGACGACCAGCACACCCCGCTTCGACGCCCCGAACGGGATCGCTTCGGCCGTGGCTCATGCTCGCAACGGCTGTGCTCGCTCAGGCCGCAGGCACCGTGTTCCAGTCGGCGCCGGCCTTCCTCATCCCGTTGCTGCACACTCAGCGCGGTGTTCCGCTCGCGCAAGCCGGACTGCTGGCCTCCGCGCCGACGCTGGGCCTCGTGATCACGCTCGTCGCGTGGGGCGCACTCACCGATCGGGTCGGAGAGCGGTGGGTGATCGCAGGCGGCATGGCGCTGACGGCGCTGGCCGCGATCGGTGCTGTCACCGCCTCGGGATATCTCGGACTGGGCGGATTCCTGTTGCTCGGCGGGGCGGCATCCGGCAGCACGAACGCGGCGAGCGGCCGCGTCGTCGTCGGGTGGTTCCGCAAGGAGCGACGCGGGCTCGCAATGGGCATCCGCCAGATGTGCCAGCCGCTGGGCGTCGCGGTTGCCGCTATCGCGGTGCCGCCATTGGCGGCATCCGGCGGAGTTGCCGCGGCGATGATGCTGCCGCTCGTGCTGACGGCCGCGCTCGCCGTGCTCAGCGCCGCGGTGATCGTCGACCCGCCACGCCCCAAGCGATCGGGAGCGGATGCCGGTTCCCGTCCGGAGAACCCGTACCGGGGGACGGCGACGTTGGTGCGCATCCATCTCGCGTCGGCGCTGCTCGTGATTCCGCAGTTCACGGTGTCGATCTTCGGGCTCGTATGGCTCACCGCGGATCGGGGGATGAGTACGACTGCGGCCGGCATCGTCGTCGGTGTGTCGCAGTTCGTCGGGGCCTTGGGGCGCGTGGCGATCGGCGTGCTGTCCGACCGTGTGGGCAGCCGGTTGCGTCCATTGCGTTGGGTCGCGTGGACGGCGGCCGCGGTGATGATCGTGCTGGCACTGAGCGAACTGGCTCCGTGGTGGGCGGGCGTCGCGGCACTCATCGTGGCGGCCACCGTCACCGTCGCCGACAATGGTCTGGCCTACACGTCCGTGGCGGAACTCGCCGGGCCGTTCTGGTCGGGGCGTGCGCTCGGCACCCAGAACGCCGGGCAGTATCTCGCGGCCTCGATCGTGGGCCCGGCCGTGGGCGGCCTCATCACGCTGGTCGGCTACCCGCTCGCGTTCGCACTCGTGGCGCTGGCGCCTGTCGCCGCGGTGCCGCTCGTGCCGCGAGAGCCCGCGGAGGTGGAGACGGCTGAGGCAGTCGTCGGCTAGCTGATGCGGCATCCTCCGACTTCAGGTCGCACTTTTTGTCGCCTGCGGCGCGATGAGGCGACAGAAAGTGCGACCCGAATGTGGGAGATCGTGCTTCCCGCCGTCAGGCCGGCGTCACCCAGATGGCACGGGCGGCGACGTCGCCCACCGTGATCGGGCCGCCGCCTTCGACCGAGACGACCACGTCGCCGGCGAACGGGCGGGTCTCGAGCAGGGTGGCGCGGGCATCCAACCGGATGCCTCGCTCGGCCAGGTAGCGCAGCACCGCCGGATCGGAGTCCGAGATGCGCACCACGCACAGCGTCGCGTTCGGCTCCGCCTCCAGCAGCGGCAGCGCGTGCGGAGTGCGCGGGTCGCCGTCTGCCGTGGGGATCGGGTCCCCGTGCGGGTCGCGCACCGGATGCCCGAGTGCGGCGTCGATGCGCTCGATGAGCGTGTCCGAGACGGCGTGCTCGAGCACCTCGGCCTCGTCGTGCACCTCGTCCCAGGGGTAGCCGAGCGTCTCCACCAGGAACGTCTCGATCAGCCGGTGCCTGCGCACCATCGCGAGTGCGTGCATCCGTCCGGCCTCGGTCAGCGCGACCGCCCCGTACGGCTCGTGCACCACGAGCCCCTGCTCGGTGAGGCGCCGGATGCCGTCGCTCACTGTTGCGGCCCGCACCCCGATGCGCGCCGCAAGCGCGGTCACGGTCACGGGAGTCTGCTCCCACTCGTTCGCTGCCCAGATCACCTTGAGGTAGTCCTGCGCCGTGTTCGTGAGGGACGAGACCGACATGGCGTTCAGTCTAGGGATGCCCGGTTGCCGGTCGAATGCGACCGGGCGCGATCGTGTCGTAGGCTGGTGCGCGTGTTCCTGAACTGTTGTAGCCGCTGAGGCGCGCCGCCCCAGCCGTGCTTTCACAGCGGGCGTGCGCGAGGCATCCGCCGTCGACCACCCACTCAGCATGAAGAACAACGACAGGACCAGCATGAAGTTCGCCGCATCCGTCACCGACCTCATCGGCAACACGCCCCTCGTTCGCCTCAATCGGGTCACCGAAGGCATTCGCGCCACGGTGCTCGTCAAGGTGGAGTACCTCAACCCCGGCGGGTCCAGCAAGGACCGCATCGCCGAGCGGATCATCGACGCGGCCGAGCGCGACGGTCTCCTCAAGCCAGGCGGCACCATCGTCGAGCCCACCAGCGGCAACACCGGCGTCGGCCTCGCCCTTGTGGCGCAGCAGCGCGGCTACCGCTGCGTGTTCGTGCTGCCCGACAAGGTCGGCGAGGACAAGCGCAACGTGCTCACCGCTTACGGTGCGGAGATCGTGGTCACCCCGACCGCGGTGGCGCCGGACGATCCGGACTCGTACTACAGCGTCTCGGACCGGCTGGTGCGAGAGATTCCCGGCGCGTACAAGCCGAACCAGTACGCCAACCCGAACGGGCCGCGCAGCCACTACGAGACCACCGGCCCGGAGATCTGGCGCGACACCGAGGGTCAGGTGACGCACTTCGTCGCGGGCGTGGGCACCGGCGGCACCATCACCGGAACCGGCCTATACCTCAAGGAGATATCCGAAGGTCGTGTGCGGATCGTCGGCGCCGATCCCGAGGGTTCGGTGTACTCCGGCGGCAGCGGACGCCCGTATCTGGTCGAGGGCGTCGGCGAGGACTTCTGGCCGGATTCCTACGATCCGTCTGTGCCCGACGAGATCATCGCGGTCTCCGACGCCGACTCGTTCGCCATGACCCGCAGGCTCGCGCGGGAGGAGGGTCTGCTCGTCGGCGGTTCCAGCGGGATGGCCGTGGTCGCCGCCCTGCGCGCTGCGCGCGATCTCGGTCCCGACGACGTCGTCGTCGTGCTCCTGCCCGACGGCGGCCGCGGGTATCTCGGCAAGATCTTCAACGACGGCTGGATGCGTTCATACGGCTTCAGCGACGACTCCGGGGAGGCGACGGTGCGGGAGGTGATCGCCTCGAAGTCGGGAGCGCTGCCGGATCTGGTGCACGCGCATCCGTCCGACACGGTGCACGACGCGATCGCGATCATGACGGAATACGGCGTGAGCCAGCTGCCCATCTTGAGCGCCGAGCCCCCCGTCGTGATCGGCGAGGTCGTCGGATCGCTCGACGAGCGCACGCTGCTCGACCGCGTGTTCGCGGGCGAGGCGAGCATGGCAGACAGCGTCGGATCGGTTGTCGCGCCACCGCTGCCGCTGATCGGAGTGAACGAGACGGTGGCCGCCGCGCGTGCCGCTCTCGGCGAGGCGAACGCGCTGCTCGTGACGGATGAGGGCAAGCCGCTCTCGGTGATCACCCGCGCCGACCTGCTCGCGTTCCTGAGCCGCTGATCGTGCTCCGCAAGTCCGGCTCACCGCCCTTCCCCGTTCATAACTCCTGCAACTTGCTCGCATGAACCGACGCGCAGTACAGGACGGCGCGGAGGCGTCCCGCCAGGCCGGCCAGATTGCAGGAGTTACGAACCCGGGGGCGGGCGTGACACGCATCCACGCAAACCAAGAACGAAGGAGATGACTGTGACCGAGACACACGCCGAGACCGGATTCGCCACCCGCGCCATCCACGCCGGGCAGGAGTTCGACCCGACGACCGGGGCTGTCGTGCCGCCCATCTACCAGTCGTCCACGTTCGTGCAGGACGGCGTCGGCGGACTGCGCGGGGGCTATGAGTACGGCCGCTCCGGCAACCCCACGCGCACCTCGCTCGAGGTCGTGCTCGCCGCGCTCGAGGGCGGCGACCGCGCGCTCGCGTTCGCCTCGGGACTCGCCGCCGAGGACGCCCTGCTGCGCTCCGCCCTTCGCCCCGGCGACCACGTGGTGCTCGGAAACGACGTGTACGGCGGTACTCACAGGCTGATCGATCGCATCCACGGCGAGTGGGACATCCGCCATAGCGCTGTCGACCTCACCGACCTCGATGCGGTGCGGAATGCGCTCGCCGCCGACCGCACGCGGCTGCTCTGGATCGAGACGCCGAGCAACCCGCTGATGAAGATCAGCGACATCGCCGCGCTCGCCGAGCTCGGCCACGCGGTGGGTGCGCAGGTCGTCGTCGACAACACGTTCGCCTCGCCCGCGCTGCAGCAGCCGTTGTCGCTCGGCGCCGACATCGTCGTGCACTCGACGACGAAGTACCTCGGCGGCCATTCCGACGTGATCGGCGGCGCCGTCATCCTCCGCGAGGGCGACCTCGCGGAGAAGCTGGCGTTCCAGCAGTTCGCTGCAGGCGCCATCGCGGCGCCGATGGAGGCGTGGCTGACCGTGCGCGGCATCAAGACGCTCGACGTGCGCATGCAGCGGCACTCCGAGAACGCGCAGGCGATCGCCGAGCGGATGTCCGGGCATCCGTCGATCGAGCACGTCTACTACCCGGGTCTGCCTTCACACCCGGGTCACGGCCTGGCCGCCCGTCAGATGTCGCGCTTCGGCGGCATGCTCTCGGTCGCGGTGCGCGGGGGAGCGGATGCCGCCCGCCGGCTCGCGGAGTCCACGCGCGTGTTCCAGCTGGCCGAGTCGCTCGGCGGCGTCGAGTCGCTGATCGGGTACCCGAGCGAGATGACGCACGCCTCGGTGCGCGGCACGGCGCTGGAGGTGCCGGAGAACATTGTGCGGCTGTCGGTGGGCATCGAGTCGGTGGACGACCTCGTGGCCGATGTGGAGCAAGCGCTCGACCGGATCGCGTAGGCCGACGAGCACCTCACCAAGCTCGGTGCGCAGCTTGCACCGCGGGTAACGTGGCGAAACGGATGCCCGGGCATCCGTTTCGCCACGAAGACCAAGGGAGCCAGCCGAATGGACACCAGAGAGCTACTGTCGGATGCCGTCGAGCGCGTCGGCCAGGGCGTGCATCGCCTGCTCGAGGGCGTCGGAGAGCATGAGCTGACGTTCCGTGCCGACCCGGACGCGAACACCGTCGCGTGGCTGGTCTGGCATCTGACCCGTGGACAGGATGCGCAGATCGCCGATGTCTACGGGCTGGATCAGGTGTGGACATCCGAGGGCTGGGTAGACCGATTCGCTCTGCCGTTCTCCCGCAACGCGAGCGGCTACGGACAGTCGAGCGACGAGGTGGCGGCGGTCCGCGTCTCGCCGGAGCTCCTGCTCGGCTACTACGACTCGACTCAGCGTGTCACGCTCGCGCGAATCGCCGCGACCAGCGACGCCGACCTCGATCGCGTCGTCGACACGCGCTGGAATCCGCCCGTCACGCTCGGCGTGCGGCTGATCAGCATCATCGACGACGACGTGAAGCACCTCGGCCAGGCGGAATACGTGAAGGGTCTGGCGCAGCGCGCCAAGTGAGTGCTATCGGTCGGATGCCCGCCACGCCACGAAGAACTCCGTCGCCGCGTCGAGCATCTCGGCCGTGAACTCGTGTCCGACGTCGAAGAACCGGCCGTCGTATCCCGGGTATGAGTCGAGTGCATCGTGCGCAGCGCGCATCCCCTCTAATGGGAACAGCGGGTCGCGCTCGCCGTAGAGCACGAGCAGTTCGCGGGCCTTGCCGATCCGTGCCAGTTCCGGCCAATCGCACACCTGCGGAAGCCCGGGGCTGTTCAGCAGCCAGGAGTGTGTCTCGACGTAGTCGGGGACGAGCGAGCCGAACGTCGCCATCATGCACGCGACGACCACGGCACCGATCCGGTCGTCCAGCGCGCCGAGCAGATGCGCGCGACCGCCTCCACCGGAGAACCCGATCGCGCCGAGGCGATCGGAATCCACTCCCGGCAGCCCGGCGAGTACGTCGGCCGCGACGAGGTCGTCCGTGACGACCATCCCGGCGAACGTCTGCCCGAGCAGGCCGGCTGTCTTCGCGATGAGGTCTTCGTGTGCCGACGAGACGGCATCGAAGAGCTCGTCATCGCTCGGTCGGTATCCCTCGGCCGCCCAGAGCGCCAGCAGGGCATCCCGTGTTCGAGCCAGCTTGAGCGGCGGCGCGGACAGGTCGAACCGCCTGCTCGCCCACGAGAACGTGTCGTGCGCCAGCACCACGAAGCCGGCCTTCGCCAACCGGTTCGCGACGGCATCCGGATTGTCGCCGTCGAAGTCGATCAGCTGGGCCGCGCCGGTCGAACGTCGTCCGCCGTGCGGATGCAACGCAAGGATGCCCGGCAGCAACCCCCTGTCGCCCCCATGCGCACTCGTCTCGCTCCCGAGCGGGGCCGACTCGGCCGGCCGCAGTTCCCACGCCTGCGTCTGCGGCCCGTACGGCATCCGCCAGTGCAGGGGCGTGATCGCGACACCGTCACGCACGGCCGACTCGCCGCGGCACACGGGCGGCGGTTCGGGCTTACGGCGCAGGCCGAGCACGTCCGCCAGTGCCTGTGTCGGGGCATCCGTTGCCGCGAGAGGCGGAGTGGCGGCCGCGTGCCGGGGCCAGTCCGCATAGCCGGGTATTGCCGACGAACTCATGGCGAACGCTCCTTCGTGCGGGCTGCGCCGCAGACAGATCGGTGCCCGCCCCGGCCGTGCGGCCAGAACGGGCACCGACGATGGTGAAACCGGATCACGATGCGGAGTTGATCAGCCCCTGCACCTCGGTCGTGAACGCCTGTGCCGCTGCCGACGGAGTGGCGCGACCGAAGATCACGTCTTGCGTGTGGCGCTGTGCGACCGCGGCGACGGTGCTCGTGCCCTTCGGCGGCACCGGCGGCACCCACTTGATCTCGCTCTTGATGTCTTCGAGGTACTGCACCGCGAGCTGGTCGGTCTTCGAGAGGAGCGGCTTGACCACGGCCAGCACCTTGGCGTTCGCCGGAACGCCGCGCTCAGCAAGCTGCAACTTGGCTGCGTCCGTGCTGTTCAAGAAGTAGTTGATCAGTCCACCGGCCTGGGCGGGGTTCTTCGTCTGCGAGCCGATCGACCAGTACATCGACGGCTTGTAGTACAGGCCGTTCTTGCTGGCTGAACCGGCAACGCTCGGCGGGCGAAGCAGCACGATGTCGCCGCCGCTCGACTGCTGGTAAGCAGTGATCTGGTTGCTCCAGGTCCAACCGAGCGCGGCCTTGTTCGTGCCGAAGAGGGTCTGCTGCAGCGACGCGGCGATGTCGTTCGTGAACTGGTCGGGCGTCGGGGCGTCACCCGCATCGAACAGCTTCTTGATCATGGTGAACCAGTCCGCGAGCGTGTTCACCTTGAAGCCGAGCTTGCCTTTGTCGGTGTACAGCTGCTCGTTGTGCTGGTGCAGCCAGATCTTGATGTCCTGATCGCCGCTCTGCCAGGTGGTGCCGGTGAACGCACCGTTGGAGCCGCTCTTGAGCTTGCTGCAGATGTCGAGGTAGTCGTCCCACGTCCACGTCTTGTCGTCGGGCACCTTGACGCCCGCCTTCTCGAACAGCGTCTTGTTCGCGGCGATGCCGTACGCGTTGTTGCCGGTGGGGATGCCGTACAGCTTGCCGTTCAGAGTGCCCGCGGAGAGGGATGCCTTCAGCGGGGTGAAGTCGATGCTCGCCACCTTCGACATGTCCAGCAGGGCGCCACGGCCGCCGTACTCGGCGATGTACGCCTGGTCCATCTGGATGATGTCGGGCTCGGTCTGCCCCGCGACCTGCGTCGACAGCTTCGTCCAGTACGTCGCCCACTGTCCGGGCGCCTGGTTCACGGTGATCTTCGGATGCGCGGCGGTGTAGTTCTGGATGATCTTTGCCGTGTACGCGGACCGCACCGGGTTGGTCCACCACTCGAAGTTGAGCGTCGCCTTCTTGAACGCATCTCCGGCCGCTGCGGTCGAAGTTGCGCCGCCACCGGCGGGGGTGGCGGACGTTCCGCACCCGGCGAGCAGGAGCGTCGTTCCGATACCGGTCAGGGCGAGTGCCCCGAACTGGCGCCGGGAGATCTGCTGCTGTGACATGTGGCCTCCTTGCCATGCTGTGGTCACGACGGGCAAACGCTTTCCCGCGTCGTCTGCCACATTATGGTGACCTCGTTCGAATGGTGTCAAGCGATCCAGGGCAGTTATCAGAAATCGCTTTCTGACGCCCAGTGTATCGGCGCCGGTGACCTCATTCCTCCGCAGTGCGTAAACGATTCCGACAAGGGGCGGGGAGGTCGCGCCGCCTGCGACACGGTTCTGACCGTGGCGGCGCAGCCCTGTTCAGCCGACCTCAGCTCGTCACGTCGAGGGTGAGCGGACGGCTCGAGGTGAAGCCGAATTGATTGGTCAGGACCGCGATCACCTGGTGGGTGCCGGGCGAGAGACCGGTGAGAGCGGTCGTCACCTTCTGCGCCGACGGGGTCGCGGCTGTCAGTTGCTGTTGGTCCACGGCGGCTCCGTCTACGTAGAGGGTGTAGCTCGTAGCGTTCGTGCCCCACCACATGTTCGTCGTCACCGTCGTGTTCGACGCGCCGCGATACCCGTCATCGCTGAGCACGGGGACGCCGGGGTCGGCATCGGTCACCTTCACCGTCACCGTGCTGGTCGCGGTGTCGCCCGCGCTGTTGCTCAGCACACCCGTGTATTCGTACGTGCCGTTCGGCAGTCCACCGATGGTGACCGTGGATGCCTGTGCGTCGTCGCCATCTGCCAGAAGCGGCTCCGTGTAGATGAGCGCCCCGTTCTGGTAGAGCGAGTAGCTTGTCGCGTTGCTGCCCCACCAGTTGTTCATGTGCACATCGAAGTAGCCGTCGTGCAGGCCGTCCGCCCAACCCTGAGTAGTGGAGAGGTCAGCCTTCGCCGGCACGGAGGACTGCTGAACGGGCAGCCCGTATCCGACGCGCACGTTGTCGATGGTCTGCGTTCCGTAGTTCGAACTGGTCGCCTGGTAAACGATGCGCTGGATGCCTGGCATCGATCCCCGGAAGGCCGCGTCCGCGACGACCTCCTTGCCATCCACGTAGAAGTCGTAGCGCTGATTGACCGTGTCTACGACGAGGGCGAGGTGATACCAGGTGCCCGGCGTGTACGGGACCAGGTTCTTCAGCGAGGTGCCTTCGTATGCCGCGATCTCTCCCTTTGTCGTGGCGACGGCGACACCGGGTGTCGAGCTGGAGCCGTACAGGTATGGTGCGCTGAAGTAGTCGCTCTTGTAGGCATCCGCGGAGTCGGTGCGCTGCACGTCGGCTTCGACGGTGATCAGGCCCTCGAGAGGCGTCCCGAAGTCCAGTTCCGCCCCGGTGATGCCGCTGTTGCTGGAGCGGGTCTCCTGCAGCGACCGGTTGGTCCCCGGTGTGTCTGCGACGACACCGACGCTTCCGCCGGAGGCGGACGTGGTCCAGTCATCCGTTCCCGTCGCCAGCGTTCCGATGGGTAGTGAGTCGAAGTCGTGCGTCTGGATCGCCGTGCCGTCCGTCGTCGGCATCAGGAGGGTTGGCGCTGTCGTGGTGGTGGCGATCACCACCTGCACTCCGGACTCGACTGCGCTGCGGTAGCCGCTCTTCGTCGCCGTGAGCACGTAGCCGGATCCCGCGGTGACGGTCGGGAAGGAGTAGCCGCCCTTTGCATCTGTCTTCGTCGCTCCGACCGTCGTGCCCGCCTTGCTCAGGGTCACGGTCGCGCCTGCCAGGGGCTGCGCGTGGTCGTCGTCGATGGTGCCCTGGAGGGTTCCCGTGGTGATGGTCGGCGTCAGCGTCAGGTCGAGCCGTGTGCTGTCGCCGTCGGCCACGGCGGCATGCGTCGTCGCCGTGGCGTAGTTCTTCGCGGATGCCGAGACAGCGACATCCGTGCTGAACGGAACTCCTGGCACCACGTAGAAGCCGGTGGAGTCTGTCGTTGCCGTGAAGGTTCGGCCGTCGGCGGTGGCGGTGATCGTCGCACCGCTCAGCGGTCCGCCGACGCTGGAGGTGACCAATCCGTCGATGGCCTCGCCCGGCGCTCCGGCGGGCGTGCGGTACTCGAAGGCGCCGACGTCGGGGGCGTTGTTGTAGAGGGCGTTCCCGGCGAAGTCCACTCCGCCGTTGCCGGAGATGGCCGTGCCTTGATCGATGAGGGTGGATCCGGAGAGCGGTGCGTAGGCGCTCGCCGTGGCCAGAGCCGGGCCGGTTGAGGTGCCGCCGTATGGCCCGGTCACCGACGGATCGGTGAATCGGGCATCGCCGGTGACGGGATGCGTCTCGACACTCGGAATCGTCGGCGCAGGACCGCCGTAGTAGTTGTTCTCGTAGGTGACGCCCGAGCCGGAGGGCATGGCCGGCGAGCCGGTCGTCGAATAGAACGCGTTGTTCGAGAAGGCGTAGTCGCTCTGCGTCATGAGCCACGCCATCGAAGAGGTGACGTTGTAGAAGGTGTTGTTGTAGATCTGAGCGGTCGCGCTGGATGCCGATCCGAGCTGCATCGAGTATTCGGAGTTGTTCGCGATGACGTTGTATCGCCAGATGCTGTCGCCGAAGTGGATCTGGAAGATCAGGAAGCCGACGTTGTTGTCGTGCATGTAGTTGTCCTGCACGATCATGTTCGTCGTGCCCATGTCGGTGTCGATCGCG
Source organism: Humibacter ginsengisoli (assembly GCF_054780095.1). NCBI lineage: Bacteria > Bacillati > Actinomycetota > Actinomycetes > Micrococcales > Microbacteriaceae > Humibacter > Humibacter ginsengisoli. Next base: position 151,009 of record NZ_BAAGWZ010000007.1, on the reverse strand, counting down.
TTCGAATCGCCGCCGCCTGCCTTGACAGACGTGCCCATGACCTCGTTGTGCTGGGTGGTGGCGTCATCCGAGTAGTCGTATTCGATACCGCACGTACCCACCCGGTCCACGACGTTGTTCTGCACGAGCGCGCCGCGCACGCTATTGAGGAGCATCCCGTTGGCGCCGTAAGCGGTGCCGGCCTGGGTGATGTAGTTGTTCTGCACCGTGAGGTTCGTGAACGGGTGATAGTTCGGATCGGTTGCGGAAGTGCGCATGCCCCAACCGGTCGCAACCGCCCCTGCGTTCGTCCCCGCGTACTGCTTGGTGATGATTCCGCCGAACGACGTGTTCTCGATTCTCGAGTTCTCCACGGTCATGTCGTTCAGGATCGTCGGATTGCCCGGGTTCGCCGGGTCGGCCACGGTCGTCTCGAAGACGATGCCGCCGGTGTTCTTCATGCCGTCCCAGCCGGTGGCGAACGTGATGCCGGGCTTGTTGTTCGCGGTGCTGCCACCCATCCAGTGCACTTCGCCGGTGACGTCGTGAACGTAGACCGAGTCGACCGTGAGTCCTGAGAGAGTCTGCCCGTCGTCTCCGCCGATGTAGATGCCCCGGAAGTCGCCGAGGTTCGCTCCTGGCGTGCTTGTCGACGGTGCCTGGTTGGTGACCTCGATGTTCTGGATCGTCCAGTACTGCTGGTTGAAGAGCTCGACCGCGTTCGGCACCTTTCCGGCACCATCGATGCGGGGAAGCGATCCCGAACCGTAGTCGCTGATCGTGATGCCGGCGGTGGCGTCGCCTGAGCCTTTGGGCCGCAGCGTGACGCCGCTCCACTCGGAGCCGTCCGCCAGCAGGATGCGATCGCCCGGCTGGAACGTCGTCGCATCCACTTTGGTCAGCGACTGCCACGGTGACGTGGCGCTCGTTCCCGGGTTCGCATCGCTTCCGATTGCGGAGTCGACGTAGTACGTCGTACCTGTGGTGTCTGCGTGCGCCGGCGGTGCACCTGCAACAGAGAGCGTTGCGCCGGTCAGTGCTGCGATGCACGTGGCGGCGGCAAGGGTGATCGTTCTGACGAGTCGGGGCATGGGGCTGAGATTAGTGATCGTTCACTTTCGATGTCAACGATTTTCTACGAAGCTTCGCATCAGAGCGGTGCCGGCCCGCTGGATGCCCGCGCGATGAGCCTGCCCATCACCTGCGGTTCGAAGCGGGGCGGCTCGCGATCCTCGACCCTGGCGATCAGCTCCTGCATGGCCTGCCGCCCGATGAGCTCCAAGTTGAGCTCCACTGTTGTGAGCGTCGGCGAGAGGAAGCGCCCGATCTCCTCGTTGTCCCAGCCGACGACGCTGATCTCGTCGGGAACCCGGATGCCGCGGTCCTGAAGCCCGCGGATCACGCCGAATGCGACGAAGTCGTTGGCCGCGACGACCGCCGTCACGCCCGAGTTGGCCGGGATGTTGCGTGCTGCTTCGTAGCCGGACTGCACCGACCAGTCGCCACCGACCACGCCGTAGGACTCGAGCCCCAGGCGTTCGACGGTTTCCAGATAGACGGCTCGACGGTTGCGGGCGGACGCCCAGTCCTGGTTCCCAGCGACGTGCAGAAAGCGACGATGCCCCAGGTTCGCGAGATGCTCTACGACTTCCGCCGTGTACGCGCCGTCGGCGAATGCGCCCGTCGAGCGCATCTTGTCGTCGTACTCCCCCATCACCAGCAGGGGAGCGGATGGCTCGGCATTCGCCGCGAGCACGTCGCCGAGCGGCGTGAACGACAGGATGCCTTCCGCGCGTTCGCTGTCCATCAAGGTGAGTACTCGCTCGCGGCGGCGAACCTCATCCCCTTCGAGGCTGACAACGTCGACCTGGTAGCCGGCCTCGTGCGCGGCGGCCGCGGCGCCGCGGAACGGCGAAGGGACGAAGTAGGTCAACTCGGGCAGAATGATCGCGATGCGGTTCGTGCGTCGAGTTCGCATGGACCTCGCGATCAGGTCCGGCCGGTAATCGAGGTCGCGGATCGCTCTCTCGACGCGCTCGACCGTGGCGGGCTTGAGGCCCCCGTTGAATCTGAGGTAGCGCGAGACCGTCTGGTGCGATACGCCGGCATGCTGGGCGACCTGCATGATCGTCACGCGTTTGCGCCGGGAACTGCCGAGCGGCGCATCTTTACCTTGCATGTCGCAAGTTTTGCACACACGTAGTGAACGATCACTATTTGTGCTACCGTGACCGCACATTGGGAAAGCGGTTGCCCGCTCGGCCGTAGCACCGATGTGCAGCCCGAATCGAGAGACACCACCCCTGGCAAGGAGGCCACACATGTCACAGCAGCTCTCCCGGCGTCAGTTCGGCGCCCTCGCGCTGACCGGGATCGGAACCACGCTTCTGCTCGCCGGATGCGGAACATCGGCGACGCCGAGCGGCGGCGGCGCCACATCGACCGCGGCAGCCGGCGACGCGTTCAAGAAGGCGACGCTCAACTTCTCGTGGTGGACCAACCCCGTGCGCTCGGCGAACACCGACAAGATGGTGCAGGCGTACACCAAGGCGCATCCGGCGATCACCGTGAACCAGCAGCCGGGTCAGTGGGCGACGTACTGGACCAAGCTGTCGACGCAGGTCGCGGGGCAGACCGAGCCCGACGTCATCCAGATGGATCAGGCGTACATCGCCGAGTACGGCGGACGGGGTGCACTGCTCGACCTGTCGGGCGTCGCCTCGATCGACACGAAGCCCGTCAAGTCGTCGCTCGCCGACGGAACCCTGAACGGCAAGCTCTACGGCATCCCGATCGGTGAGACCGCGTACAGCATCTGCGCGAACAAGACGCTGTTCCAGAAGGCAGGTGTCGAGGTTCCGGATGACAAGACGTGGACCTGGGATGACTATCTCGACACCTGCAAGAAGCTCGCGGCCGGTTCGGGTGGCGCGTTCACCGGTACGAACTGGTACGGAGGCGATCAGGATCTGCAGATCTGGCTGCACCAGCACGGTCAGCAGCTGTACACCGACAAGGGGAAGCTCGGCTTCAGCGCCAGCACGGTGACGAGCTGGCTGACGATGGTGCAGAAGCTCTTCTCGTCCGGCGGTGCGCTCACGCCGGATCAGTACACGAACGACATCGTCGCCTCGACGCAGCAGACCCTGTTCGGCACGAACAAGGCCGCGCTGGGGTGGCTCTGGAACACGCAGATCACGTCGTACCAGGCCGCCAACGGCGGCGACTGCGTTCTGCTGCGTCCGCCGAGCGTCGCGGGATCGGCCACGAAGAACGGCCTGTACCTCAAGCCGTCCATGTACTGGTCGATCGGGTCGCAGACGAAGTACCCGGCGCAGGCGGGAGGTCTGATCAACTACCTTCTCAACGACATCTCGGCCAACAAGGTCCAGCTCACCGAGCGTGGCGTGCCGGTGGGTGCCGCGGTCGTCGCCGCAATCAAGCCGCTCCTGTCGCAGTACGACCAGAACGCGGTCGACTACCTGGAGAACGTCACGAAAGAGATCAAGTGGGTTCCCCCGGTTCCGCCGAAGGGCACGAGCACGGTGGCATCCGTCTCGCAGCGCCACACCGAAGACGTGATCTTCGGGCGGGCGACGCCCGCTGCCGCGGCCGCGGCGTTCCGCACCGAGGTCCAGTCCTTGCTGGCCAGCAATTCATGACGCGGGGATCCATGACCGAGTACGTCGTCAACGACAACGGTGCCTGGTGCTGGTTCCAGGACGAGCGGGCTCTCGTCGACCCCGAGACGCAGACGCTCGTCGTCGGATCGATCGCGGTCGCCGAAGGCCCGGGAGGCGAGGGCCGGGCGGGCAACGTCGAGCTGACCGTCGTCGACCTTCGCACGGGCACGTCACAGGTGGTCGTTCTGCACGAGGCGTTCGAGGCGGACGACCACGACGTGCCCGCGTTGTGGCGGCGAGCGGATGGCCGCTGGCTCGCGGTCTACACGAAGCACAAGACCGATGACCTGCTGCGCTGGCGAGTCAGCGATCCCGGCGACCCCACTCGCTGGGGTTCCGAGCAGGTGTTCGACTGGGCGTCGTACACCGGCGGCCGTGGTGTCACGTATGCGAACCTGCGCTCGCTCGACGGCCGGCTGTACTGCTTCAGCCGGGCGGTGAACGACGACCCGTGTGCGCTCGTCTCGGACGACGACGGCGACACCTGGCGCTACGCGGGCAAGATCTTCACCCGCCCGAAGATCGGCTACGTCAACGGCTACACGAGATACGCCGGCGACGGCGAGCGGATCGACCTGATCACGACCGACCACCACCCACGCGACTACGACAACTCGATCTACCACGGCTATTTCGAAGACGGCGCCCTTCACCGCTCCGACGACTCCCGGGTGCATGACCATCTGTTCGACCCGGCAGTGGATGCCCCGTCGCAGGTGCAACTCACGACCGTGCTTGCCGCGGGGGAGGAGCTCGACGGGGTGAGGCTGACGCACGCCTGGACATCCGACATCCGCCGCTCGGCGAACGGCACGATCGCTGCGACCTTGACGGCGCGCGGGGACGACGACCCTGACGGCCCGGACGAGGAGTTCGCTCGTCTGCGCCCGGTTCTCGACCACCGTTTCGTCTACGCACGCAAGGAACCGGGGCAGGAGTGGTCGCGGCACCTGCTCGGCAAGGCCGGGGCCGGCCTTCTTCCGCACGAACAGGACTACACGGGCCTCGCGACGATCGACCCGTACGACCTCGACTCCGTCTATGTCTCCACGCCGTTCGATCCGCGCTCCGGAGCTGCCACGGCGCATCACGAGATCTACTCGGGCCGCACGGAAGATGGCGGGGCGAGCTGGTCGTGGACGCCTGTCACCGAGAACTCGGACGTCGACAACCTGCGCCCGATCGTGGCGCCCGGCGACCCCGATCGCGTGGCGCTGCTCTGGTTCCGCGGCGAGATGACCGCGTCGCAGCACTACCGCTGCCAGGTCGTGCTTCGCGATACACCCCGACCTGGAGAGGAATCTCAGCGATGACCGATCGAACCCCGCTCGTGCTCCGGCACGAAATCGACCGCAACGTCGACGTCGCGGTGTCAACGGATGCCCGCGCCGACGTCACGCTCATGCGGTACGTCTACCGTCCGGACGAGGTTCAGTACGAGTCACCGCGACCGTACGTGCATCCGATTCGCACGCTGTCGGGCCGGCTCGTGACCGTCTTCCGGCCATGGGACCACGTGTGGCACAAGGGCATCACCCTGGCGCTGCCCGTCGTCGGACGCGACAACTTCTGGGGCGGACCGACGTACACGCGGGATGCCGGTGGTTACGTCGCGCTGCCGAACAACGGCTCGCAGGACCACGAGCGGGTCACCACGATCGGGCGGTATGGCGAGGTCGCCGTCTTCGCGCACGACCTCACCTGGCACCGCGAGCCGGCCGACGGCAGCGCCACGGGCGACATCGTGTTCTCAGAGAGTCGGCGTCTCACGGTCTCGCTCGCCGACGATGAGGATGCCTGGGTGCTCGGCTGGCGCACCCGCCTCACTAACGCATCCGGAGCGTCGATCGCTATGGGGTCGCCCACCACGGAGGGCCGCGAGAACGCCGGTTACGGCGGCCTCTTCTGGCGCGGGCCTCGTTCGTTCGCCGGCGGGGCGATCATCGCCTCGAACGGGACGACCGGAGAGGATGTCCGCGGAACCCGTGGCGAATGGGCCGGCTTCTGCGGTCGTCACGACGGCGAGGACGGCTCATCGACCGTCGTGTTCGCCGACCTGACCCCCGCGCAGAATCTCGACACGAAATGGTTCGCGCGATCGGAGCCGTTCGCCTGCCTCAACCCCGCGCCGTTCTTCGACCGGGTGCGCGTCATCGAGGCAGGCGAGACCGTGGAACTCCGCTACGCCGTCACGGTCGCCGACGGCGCAGCGGACGCCGATCGGATGTCTGCGCTCGCCGACAGCGGGCGCTCTGCCGTCGAGCGCGCAGAAGCCAGCGTTTCACCTAGTGCAGAGGAAGGGTCACTGACGTGACGAACAGCGAGACCACAACGATGCGGCGCGACGCGGCATTCGCGCAGGACGGGCGACGCCGCGTCTTCACCGCGGAGAAGCCGCTGCGGGTGGGCATCGTCGGCACGGGCGGCATCGCTTCCGCGCACGCGAAGGCCATCGGAGGGCTGGATGGTCGTGCCCGGATCGTCGGTGCGTGTGACATCGATGCGGGCCGGGTTCGTGAGTTCCAGCATTCGTGGGATGTGCAGGTCGGCACGACCTCGCTCGAGGAACTGCTGGAAGTGGTCGACCTCGACATCGTGCACCTGTGCTCGCCGCCGGGTCTGCACAAACAGCAGGCCGTGACCGCGCTGCGGCGAGGCATCCACGTGCTCAGCGAGAAGCCGCCTGCGCTGTCGCTGGCCGAACTCGACGAGATCGCGGAGGCCGAGCGCGAGGGCGGCGCGCAGTTCGCCACCGTGTCTCAGCACAGGTTCGGGTCGCGTGCCCTCTGGTTGCGTGACCGGGTCGCCGACGGTGCGTTGGGTCGTCCGCTGACGGCCGTGTGCAACACGCTCTGGTACCGGCCGGACTCCTACTTCGACGTGCCCTGGCGGGGACGATGGGACACCGAGGGAGGCGGTCCGACGATGGGTCACGGCATCCATCAAATGGACACCATGCTCTCCATCCTCGGTCCGTGGGCGCAGGTGGTCGCCGTCGCTACCCGGCAAGCGCGTCCCGTGGTGACCGAGGACGTCTCGCACGCGATCGTCACGCTGGAGAACGGTGCGGTGGTGAGCGTGGTGAACAGTCTGTTGTCACCGCGAGAGACGAGCTATCTTCGTTTCGACTTCGAGTACGCCACGGTCGAACTCGAGCACCTGTACGGATACACCGATGCATCCTGGACGATCACCCCGGCACCCGGCCACGAAGAATCGGTGACGGATGCCTGGGCCCAGGGCCCGGCGAGCACGCCCAGCAGCCACGCGGCGCAGTTCGCCGCGATCCTGCGGGCCATCGAGAACGGTGACCGGCTTCCCGTCTCGCTGACCGATGCCCGTTCCACGCTCGAACTCATCGCGGGCATCTATGCGTCCGCCTTCACTGGACGCCGCATCGACTCCGGTGAGATCGATGCCGGATCGCCGTTCTACCGCAGCATGGCCGGAAGCGGCGCCCCGTGGGACCCGCCGGCCGCCGGTGAGCGATGAACGACGCGGTTCCCCTGAGCAGGATGCCGGGCGGTGAACTCCTGGATGCCGGCCTGCCCGGCGGTGTCGCGGTCTCACGTCTGCGGGTGTACGACTGGCCGACCGCCGACGGCCTGAGTGGCGGCTCGCCGCACCTTCACACGGCGTCGTCCGAGGCGTACGTCGTGCTCGGCGGCCACGGCAGAGTGCAGACCCTGAGCTCGCACGGCTTCGCCACCACGGAGCTTCGACCGGGAACGATCGCGTGGTTCACGCCGGGCACGGTGCACCGCCTCATCAACGATGACGGTGCCCTCGACATCCTCACGCTGATGTCGAACGCCGGGTTGCCCGAAGCCGGGGATGCAGTGCTGACCTTCCCGCCCGAGATCCTCGCCGACGCGCGGAGCTACGCGCGGCAGGCTGCTCTCCCGCGATCCGCAGCCGAGGAGGACCTCGCGGATGCCGCCCGCCGGCGCCGAGACCTCGCACTCGACGATTTCGCCCGGCTCTGTGCTCGGGCCGAGACCGATCTCGAGGGCTCGCTCCGCGAGCTTCACGATGCCGCGGCTGCGCTCGTCGCCGATCGCATCCCGGGATGGGAAGCCATCGTCGATGCCGGCCCCTCGGTCCAGGTCTCGACCACGCTGCGACAACTCGAGCATCTCGCAAACATGAGCGCCGGGATCATGGGCGAGTCGGGCATCCGTGTCGCTTCCGACAGCGCGGAGCGATTCGGCATGTGCGGCAGGCTCACGGTGTGGAGCAGCGAGTCGTGAACGGCCGAGCCGCGCTCCTGGGACCGCGAACGAGGATCCTGAACCCGTGGACGAGGATGCTACCCTTGCTGAGAAATCGCTTTCTGGCCCGGCTTGACGGATCGCGTGGGTCGCAGGTAACGTTGCTCCAACAGTTCCGGGGAAGCGCTTTCCAAGACTGTTCAACCCGATCTCGGGCATGGTTTGCTCGAGAGGATCGCACCGCGGTCCACACCATGTACTCAGCGTCGACTACCAGGGGGCTCGCGTGAGCGTCTTCGAAGAACTGCGATCGGTCAGATCGTCCAAGACGACGGGCAAACGCGATAACAAGGCGGCATTCTTCTTCCTGCTGCCGTGGCTGCTCGGCTTCATCTGCATCACCGCCGGCCCGATGATCGCGTCGCTGTGGATCTCGGTGACGAACTACAACCTGATCCAGGCGCCGTCGTTCGTCGGCGCGCAGAACTACATCCGGATGTTCCAGGATCCCCGGCTTCTGAACTCGTTGCGGGTCACGTTCGAGTACGTGTTCGTCTCGGTGCCGATCCAGCTGATTCTGGCGCTGGCCCTCGCGTTGCTGCTCGACCGTGGAATGCGGGCGCTGCCGTTCTACCGGTCGGTGTTCTACCTGCCATCGCTGCTGGGCAGCTCGGTGGCCGTGGCCATCCTGTGGCGTCAGATCTTCGGCCAGGGCGGCCTGGTGAACCAGGTGCTCGGACTGATCGGGCTGCACAACATGCCGGGCTGGATCTCGGATCCGCAGTGGGCGCTGGGCACGATCATCCTGCTGAACGTGTGGACGTTCGGTGCGCCGATGATCATCTTCCTGGCCGGGCTGCGGCAGATCCCGGACATGTACTACGAGGCGGCGTCGATCGACGGTGCGGGCAGGTGGCGCCGGTTCTTCAGCATCACGCTTCCGATGCTGTCGCCGATCATCTTCTTCAACATCATTCTTCAGCTGATCGGCGCGTTCCAGTCGTTCACGCAGGCGTTCGTGGTCTCCGGTGGAACCGGTGGTCCGTCTGACTCGACGATGTTCTATTCCCTCTACCTGTACCAGCAGGGCTTCAACCAGTTCGACATGGGTTATGCCTCCGCGATGGCGTGGCTGCTGTTCATCATCATCGCCATCATCACGGCCGTGACGTTCGTCACCTCGAAGTATTGGGTGTTCTATGACAACTGAGACCGCAACCAGGGCTCTGCTGGTCCCGTCGGGCCGCAAGGATCGCGAGCGATCGCGTGGTGTGCGTGCCACCGTGCGCAGTTCGATCAAGCACGTGATCATGATCGCGGCAGCGATCCTGATGATCTATCCGCTTTTGTGGATGGTCGTCAGCTCGCTTCGCCCGAACAACGAGATCTTCACGAACCCGTCCATCATCCCGAACCACTTCGACTGGCAGAACTACACGGCCGGTTGGAACGCGTTGTCGTCGCCGTTCGGGCTCTACCTCGGCAACTCGCTGATCATCGTGCTCGGTGCCGTGCTCGGCAACCTGTTCGCCTGCTCGCTGGCGGCATACGCGTTCGCCCGGCTCGAGTTCCGGTTCAAGAGGGTCGCGTTCACGATCATGCTGCTGACGATCATGCTGCCGTTCCAGGTGACCCTGGTGCCGCAGTACATCATGTTCTCGTTCGTGCACATGCTGAACACGTTCTGGCCGCTGATCCTGCCGAAGATCCTGGGCACCGACTCGTTCTTCATCTTCCTGATGGTGCAGTTCATCCGCGGCATTCCGCGGGAGCTCGACGAGGCAGCCCGGATCGACGGGTGCGGGCATCCGCGGATCTTCTTCCGCGTCATCTTGCCGCTGATGACCCCGGCGCTGGCCACGACGACGATCTTCACATTCATCTGGATGTGGAACGAGTTCTTCGGCCCGATCGTCTATCTGACGCAGCCGCACACGTGGACGGTGCAGGTCGCCCTCGGCCAGTTCATCGACAACCAGACCGGCGGCAACTGGGGAGAACTGTTCGCCATGTCGGTCGTGTCGCTGATACCCGTATTCGTCGCCTTCCTCATCGGCCAGCGCTTCCTCATCCGAGGCATCGCCACCACCGGCATCAAGTAACTGCACGGCGGCGCTTCGGCCGTGCGGCACAATCGGAAGTGGCAGCAGGGGAGCAGGAGTGGCAGCAGACATCCGTGGCGCATCGCATGAGCCGGGCGGGAACGGCTCCGTCCCCACGCTCGCCGACGTCGCCAAGCACGCGGGCGTGTCCCTGGCGACGGCATCGCGTGCACTGAACGGCAGCACGCGCACGGTCAACCCGCAGCTCAAGGCGAGGGTGGAGGCATCCGCTCGACAGCTGCACTACACGGCGAACGTGCAGGCGCAGGCCGTCGCACGCGGCACGAGCCGCACCGTCGCGCTCGTGCTCGGCGACATCGCCGACCCGTACTTCTCCGCCATAGCGGCAGGGGTCGCGCATGCCGCGGCGAGGCAGCGACTCATCGTGACGATGTCAACGGCGGGGACCGAGCCTGAGACCGTGGTCGAGACCATCGCCGCATTGCGAGGCCAGCGCCCGCGAGCCGTGATCGTGGTGGGCAGCCGGTACGTGGACGACGAGACGGAGGCCGCGATCGCGGACGAGCTCCGGGCCGTGGAGGCCCAGGGCGGGCGCGTCGCCATGATCGGCGCTCAGGCGAACGGGTTCCGCGCCGTTCCCGTGCTCAACGCGGACGGGGCTTCCGCGCTCGCGGACGCTCTCGTTGGGCACGGGTACCGCGACTTCGCCGTGCTGGCGGGGCCGACGAGCCTCACCACGTCGGCCGACCGCACCCGCGGCTTCCTCGCCGGACTGGCCGAGCACGGCATCCAGCCGGATGAGGCATCCGTGCTCACCGGCGGGTTCTCCCGTCAAGGCGGATACCGAGACATGCTCCGGATGCTGGATGCCGGCATCCGCCCGCAGTGCGTCTTCGCCGTCACCGACGTGATGGCGGTCGGCGCGATGACCGCGATGCGCGAGCGAGGACTGACACCCGGGGTGGACATCGCCGTCGCCGGATTCGACGACATCGAGATGTTGCAAGACGTCGTGCCGTCGCTGACCACGGTGTCGCTTCCGTTGCGGGAGCTCGGTGAGCGGTCGCTGGAACTCGCGCTGGCGGAGGCGCCGCCCGAGCAGCAGCCGATCCGCGGCGAGGTCACGCTGCGCGACAGCACCCCTCGGCGCTGAGCCACCTTGCGCGACAGCACACCGTCGCGCCACGGCCCGGCGCCCTTCCTCTGCGCTACACAGATCGGCATCCGCCACACGTTTTTCGTGTGGCGGATGCCGATTGGTGTAGCGCTTCGTGTGCGCGATATAGCGGATGCCGATTGGTGTAGCGCGAACTCAGGTCGTTTCGCTGACGCTCGGCGCCGTCGCGCCCGTCACGGCCGGATGTCAGGGAAGGGCGACGGCGGTCAGGGCGCCGTCCGGCCAGGTGACCTGCAACTCGACGACTTCGCCCGTGTGGACTGCTCGCGCTGTCGGCGCATCGCCGACGCTGCCCCACCCGAGGTAGGAAGCCGCGATCACTGTCTCGCCGGGCCGCACTGCGTCGAACACCAGCCAAGGAACGGCGACGCGGGCGCCGATCGGAGAAGTGCCCTCCTCGACGTGCACGCTCGCCCTTGCGCCGGGTGTCAGCGCGACGAGTTCGGCCACGAGCCCGTCCGATTCGGCACGGGCAGAAGCGCGGCCCGCTGAGGGGCCGCCGTCTCCGCCGCGCTGCGCCACGACACCATCGGTCGCGCCGCCGGCCACGCCTGCATCCGTCCTCCCTGCCGGTTCGTCGCCGCTGATCGGCCAGCCGCTGATCCGCACCGCCACCGGAGCGGATGCCTGACCCGCGTCATCCGCCGTGCACACCGGAGCGGATGCCTGACCCTCGTCATCCGCCACCCGCACCGCGCGCACCTCCCACGCTCCGCGCACCACCGAGGCGGTCTGCAGCGTCGGGCCGTCGGTGGTCACGCCCTCGCGACCCGACCCGTGATCGGGTGCTGCGTCGCCGCTGGAGTCGACCCAGTGCGAGCGGGTGACAGACGTGGCGTACGACGCGACGCCGTCGTCTCCGATCGGGCCGCGCTCGAAGCCGGTGCGGTGCGTTGACCGCCCGTGCTCGTCGAGCGCGCCGGCCGAGTTGTCGACCGGGTCGTCGATCGTGGCACCGGTGAGCGGCGGAACCGTTGCGTTCGAGTAGCCGTACCGCGCGTAGATCGGCGAGTCGCCCACCGGTTCATTCTTCGCGGCGTGGTCCGCGCCATGATTGAACAGGCGCACGAGTCCGTCGGATGCCGTCCCGCTGACGATCCAGCCCGCCGGCCGGATGACGCGGCGCGCGTCGGAGACCTCCACCGGCAGTGGCTCCTCGACCGCCTGCCAAACCGGATGCTCGGCAGGTAGCAGCAGCCCGAGCGTCCCCTTGGAGGCCCAGTACGGCGACCCTGGGCCGGAGTAGGTCTGCGCCATTCCCGGCCACTCGCCGAAGTACCCCATGGTGAGCAGTCCGTCGTCCGAGACGGCGCCGCGCTCGATGAAGGCCTTGAGCACGCCGGATGCCGCCCGCCGGATCGTGCCGAGCGACAAGTTCGTCGCCCCAGTGAAGGCACCCATCCACAGTGGTGCCGCGGTCGCGAACCGGTAGATGAGGCTGCGGCCCTGGAAGACGGGCAGCCCGTCGGCGCCGATCAGGTGCACGTAGTCGTCGAGGAACTCGGTGAGACGGCCGCGGAAGACCGGCTCGAGAACGCGGGCGCCGAGCTCGGCGGAGCCCTCGGATGCCGCCCACAGCAGCGGGTACACGTGCATGGCCCAGCCGCAGTAGTAGTCGAAAGCACGCAGGCGGCCGTCGGCGTACCATCCGTCGGCGCGATAGTACGACTCGATCGTTGCCAGGTCGCCGGTGACCCGCTCGAGGTCATGGGGGCCGCCGACGGATGCGAGGAACGTTTCGACGGTGAGGCGGAACCACAGCCAGTTGTTGTCGGGGTACCAGCCCTCTGGTGCCTGAGCGAGCCAGTCCACCAGCTGCTGCTTCTCGGCGGGTGAGAACGTGTCCCAGAGCCACGGCCTCGTCAGCTGCAGGGCGAGCGCGACGGATGCCGCCTCCACCTTCGCCTGGTCCTTCTCCCGCGGAGTCGGCCAGCGTTCCGCATTCGCGGGGTCGGTTCCGGCGATGAGCCCGCGTCGGTACCACGACGTGAAGTCGAACGGATCGGCGCCGTTCTCGCCCGCGGTGCGGAACGCGTAGAGCAGAAGCGACCGTGCGAATCCTTCGAAGCCATCGCTTTCCGGGCCGCTTGCGCTCGCCCGGCCCGGCAGCGCCACCCGACTGCCGGTTGCCGAGAAGTACGGTCGCAGCGCCAGCAGCAGATGATCGGCGACCGCCGCCCAGTGGTCGCGCGTCCAGCCGGTGTATGGCGAGAGCTCGCGGTTCTCTGGTGGCAGGACGAGCGCAGCGGACAAGAGTGCGGGCGCGTCGGATGTCACGCGGTTGCCTCCTCGGGCACAGGGGTCGATGGTGGTTCGGTCGGTTGCTCGTGAGCCGCAGAAGCGGTGGCGTCGTGCTCGTCGGCGCTGAACCGCTGTGACGAGTCGCGCACGTGCAACTCCGCGCTGAGCTTCACGCGGTGCGCGGGCCGGCTGGCTCCGCCCTCGAGGCGCGCGATCAGCAGGTTCACCGCCTCGCGGCCGACGAACTGTTTGGGCGGCCGCACCGCGGTGATGGCCGGGTCGCCGTACCGCGCGACGTCGTCGTCGTAGGCGACGAGGGCCAGGTCCTGAGGCACCCGGATCCCGCGGTCCAGGCAGTGCTGTTCGAGTGCCAGCGCCTGCGGATCCGGAAGCACGATGAGCGCCGTCGTGCCGGTCTTCTCGCAGCGGTCGAGCACGTCGTCCATCTCGCGTTCGCGTCCGGGCGTGTCGAACCGGATGCCGTTCAACTGCACGACATCCGTCGGCAGGCCCAGCGACTTCAGCGCTGAACGCCAACCGCGACGCACATAACGACCGGTGGGGTAGTCGGACTGGGTGAGCAACCCGATGCGCTCGTGCCCGGATTCGTGCAGGTGCCGCACCGCCTCCGCCGCTCCCGTGGCGTGATCGGTCACGACCGATTCGAGCCGGTGCACTCCGGCGGCGGAACGGATGCGCCGCTCGGCGAGCACCACGGGCACCGGCAGCGAGTCGAGCCAGCGCAGCATCTCCAGGCCCTCGTCGCCCGACTGGTCCGCGGCGACGATGAGCCCGTGCATGCCCGGCGTGTTCAGCAGAGCCTCGACCTGCTTGCGGTTGTCCCGAACGTCGTAGGTGGATGCCCGCAGCATCAGCCGCGCACGCAGCTGCAGCGCCTGCGCCCTCGCGCCGTTCACGATGGGTGGCCAGTAGTAGTCGAGCGACGGGACGACCATGCCGATCGTGTACTTCGTGACGCTCGGATCGTGGCCTGCCAGCCCCGGCGCCAGCGCGGGTTCGATCGAACTGCGCAGCGTCGCGCCGCCGTGCACTCTCGTGACGAGTCCCTGCTGCGCCAGCGCGTTGATGTCGCGCCGGATCGTCAGCTCGCTCACGCCGAGCCGCACGGCGACGTCGCTCACGCTCACCGAGCCGTGCTCGCGGATCTCGTCCATGATGCGTTCGCGCCTCTGCAGCGCGAACAGCTGGTCCCCGCCGCTCATGGCCGCACCTCCTCGACGATGGTGGTCAGAGACCCGGCGGATGCGTCGAGTCGGTACGTCAGCCGTGTCAGGTGCGAGCCCCACGCATCCACGAGTTCAGGGTCGTCCAGCTCCCACACCTCCGCGGCCGGCGCTATGCCCTCGGCCGTCGTGACGCGGATGCTGTGACCGTCGGCGGTCACCAGGGCCGCCGCGCCCTGCACCTCGACCGAACCGGCGGCGATGAGGTGTACATCGCCTGGCGTCGTTTCGTTCAGCTGCCACGTGTCGACGATCTCGGTCCGGTGGGCCGAGACCAGCCGGAACGAGCGCGTCCAGCGCTCGCCGTCCGTCAGTGGATACGCCCTGGTGAGATCGAGCTCCAGCTCTGGCCGGCCTTCCTCTGGGGCGCGCACGACGACGGCCCCGAAAGCAGGCCCCTCACCCTGCTCGAGCCCGTGCGGGGCGGGTGCGTTATGCCATCCGCTCTGCATAGCGCGGATGCCGTACCGCTCTGCACTGAACGTCTGCGCCGTGTACGTCGGCTTGCCGATGTCGATCAGCAGCGGCCGTCCGCCGCAGGCGAGGATGAACGATCCCACGTCTTTGTGGTTGTGGTTCTCGTCGTTCGTGCCGCCCTTCGCGGCGAGCGTGAGGCCGGCCGTGTCGCCTTCCACTGCACGGGAGACCCACACCTGCACCGACGGCAGCCACACACTGGCCGGCAGCGGCGGAGCGGCGGGAACCGCGTCGCGCCACGCGTTGTCGCTCAGCGCTCGCATCAGGCGGGGCAGCCCGCGATCGGCGTATGCAACAGGCCGGCCCGGCCTTCGTCCGCCGCTCGCCCACGCGACCACCTGCTGGTCACCGAGCCGAGACCCCCAGCGGAACGGCACCTGCCACGGCTCGTGCTCGCCGATGCGCGCTCGTCCGTCCGCGACGTTCACGTACCAGTCGCCGCCGAGCTGCATCCGCATCGGGAACCGCAACGACTCGCCGATCACGGGGAGGGCGAGGGCATCCAGTGCGCCGCCCGTGATGCGCACGACGACGTCGAGCACTTCGAGCATGCGTGCGGCACCCTGCCACCAGTAGCTGACGCCCTCGTCGATCGCGCCATCCTCGGGCAGGCTCGCCACGTAACGGTCGAGCGACTCGAGGGCGCGGCCCACGATACGAGCGAGGCGTTCCACGTCATCGATCAGGAGCACTGCGGCGAAAACGATGTTGCCGAGAATCCACGGGTTCCAGTTGTTCACCTCGCGCCAGTAGCCGAGCCACCAGAGATCGTCTCGCGTCTCGAACGGCCTGAACACGCGGTGCTCCGCCTCGTGCCGGATGCGTTCCCGGATGCCCGGCCACGCCGCATCCCACCGCTCGCCGAGCACGTGGTCGGCGACGGCGAGCTGGGCGACCACCTCGCCGGCCCAGAGGTCGACGTAGGGCGAGGCGGCATCCGAGATCACGAACCCTCGTCGCGCGTGCGCGTCGTCGTGCGCGGGAAGAGACCAGGTGCTGAGCTCGCACATCAGCACGACGCCGTCGGCCGCCTCGTCGAGCCAGGCCGGATCATCCGTGACAGCCGCGGTCACGACGGCCCTGGTGAGGCGGTACATCCGCTCGTCGATCGCCTTCTCGTACTGGCGGCGATCGCCGTCTCGCACGTAGCGGGCGAAGACGGATGCCAGTGCCTGCGGCCAGGGGAGCCCCTGTTCCGCTCGTGCCTGCTCGGTGATCGCTCCGATCGTCGCGCGGTCCATCGCCGTCCACGCCGACCGGTCTGCCGCCGCGGGGATGCCCAGGCGCATGCGCAGCTCATCGGCGCCCGCACGATGGAAGGCTTCGGTGAGCGCCGTCGTTCGCATGGCCTCGCCCCACCGCGCGAACAGTGGACCGCGGAACTCGCGGTACTCGATTTCGACCCCTTCGGGAGGAGCGGCATGTGAATTGACGCGCGACGTCGACTCGCCGCCCTTGCCGTTCGCCGTTGGCGCGGCCGGTGTCGTCGAGTCTGTGGGGAGCGTCGTCGGTCGTTCCAGCATCGTCGCTGATCCCTGCTATCTTCCGAGGCTGTTCGTTCGTGTTTGTATGTTGCTGTTCGAGTCTGATCGTCGTGTTTGTTGTCGATCGGGATTGAGTATCTACTGTTGATCGCGACGATGCAATGCGAATCCGTCGCACGCCTCACATCCCGATGAATTCGCTGGAGCCCGTACGAGAATGACCCCAACCCGCAAGCCGGAAGCCCTCGTGGTGATGGCGCGTGACGTGTTCGAGAACCAGTTCGATCTCGAACGCCTGAACAGGCTCCACCTGCTCGCCGAGGTTCCCGATCCGGTCTTCACCGCCGACCTCGACGACCCGGCGCTGAACGAGCGGCTCGCTCAGGTCGAAGTCCTTCTCACCGGGTGGGGGGCTCCTCGGCTGACCGCCGAGCGGCTCGACCGCATGCCGAACCTGAAAGCGATGCTGCACTGCGCAGGCACCATCCGCCCGCAGGTCAGCGACGAGTTCTGGCGCCGGGGCATCCGTGCCTCCACTGTCGCCGAGGCGAACTCGGTTCCGGTCGCGGAGTTCACGCTCGCCGCCGTGATCTTCGCGGGCAAGAAGGCACCGTTCATCGCGGCAGATGCCGATGCGCGCCGCGGCAACGGCCTGCGCATCGAGCGCTACGGCGAACTCAGCAACCTCGGTCGCACGATCGGCGTCGTCGGCTTCAGTCGCGTCGGTCGCCGTGTCGTCGATCTGTTGCAGCAGCTCGAGGACGTCACCTGCCTGGTCAGCGATCCCTACGCCGATCCGCTCGAGGTGCAGGCCGCAGGCGCCGAACTCGTCAGCCTCGACGAGCTGCTGCCGCGGGTCGACGTGCTCTCGCTGCACGCGCCCGCGCTGCCCTCGACCCAGAACATGATCGGAGCCGCGGAGCTGGCCGCCCTGCGCGACCACGCGACGCTGGTCAACACCGCTCGAGGCAGCCTCGTCGACACGGTCGCCCTCGAAGCGGCCTGTGCGAGCGGCCGCATCAACGCCATCATCGACGTCACAGAGCCGGAGCCGCTGCCGGCGGATTCGGTGCTGTTCACGCTGCCGAACGTCATGATCACGCCGCACATCGCGGGCTCGCTCGGCAGCGAACTGCACCGCATGACAGATGCCGCGCTCGACGAGCTCGAGCGCTATGCAGCGGGCGATCCGCTCGTCGACGAGATCACCAGCGAGGACCTCCAACTGAGCGCGTGACACCCCAGACGTTCCCTTCACCCCAACACCAGCAATCCCGATAGACAAAGGAGTTCATCTCATGAAACGCTCTCTGATCGTGGTGGGCGCGATCACCGCCGCGCTCGCGCTCGGACTCACCGGATGCGCGGGCACGTCGTCGTCCGCTTCGTCCGCAGGTTCCACAGGCGGCGCGAAGACCACGCTGCGCGTCTCGGTCTGGAACTACGCCCAGACGCCGGAGTTCAAGGCACTGTTCGACGCCTTCGAGAAGGCGAACCCGAACATCACGATCCAGCCGGTCGACATCCTCGCTGCGAACTACGAGGACAAGATCACCACGATGCTCGCCGGTGGCGACACCACCGACATCATCACCGTGAAGAACCTGACCGACTATTCGGGCTACGCGCAGAAGCAGCAGTTCGTCGATGTCAGCAGCATCGCGAAGTCGCTTCCGGCAGACAAGATCCCGGCGCTGTCGAACTATGACTACAACGGGAAGACCTACGCCATCCCGTACCGCCAGGACTTCAACGTTCTCTACTACAACAAGACGATGTTCAAGGATGCCGGGCTGCCCGACCCCTCGAACCTCACCTGGGACCAGTTCGCCGCCGACGCCAAGAAGCTCACCAAGGGCGACGGTGCGTCGAAGGTCTACGGCGCCTACATCCACACCTGGAACTCCATGGTGCAGGGCATCGCTGCCGCACAGACCGGCAACAACCCGAACAAGCCGAGCTACGGCTGGATGAAGGACCAGTACAACCTGACGCTGGGCATGCAGAACGCCGGCACGATCATGAACTGGGCCACGGCGAACAGCCAGCAGGTGCAGTACAAGGACGTCTTCGAGAAGCAGCAGGCGGCCATGGTTCCGATGGGGACCTGGTTGATCGCCCCGCTGCTGGCTGACAAGAAGGCCGGGACGACGAACGTCGACTGGGGAATCGCGCCGCTGCCGCAGATCAAGGCGAACGGCAAGATCACCACAGATGGCGGCCCAACGGGCTTCGGCATCAACAAGAACTCGAAGAACATCGCGGCCGCGAAGAAGTTCCTGCAGTTCGCCGTGAGCCCGGCCGGTGCGAAGGCCGTGGTCTCGGTGGG
Organism: Humibacter ginsengisoli; assembly: GCF_054780095.1. NCBI lineage: Bacteria > Bacillati > Actinomycetota > Actinomycetes > Micrococcales > Microbacteriaceae > Humibacter > Humibacter ginsengisoli. The sequence goes on along the minus strand of NZ_BAAGWZ010000007.1, from coordinate 132,121 downwards.
AATCGTTCCCGCGTACCACAGCGCCGACATCACCAAGGCGTACTTCAGCCTCGAAGGCATGCCGCAGGACGCGACCTCGAAGAAGGCGTTCAACCCCGACGTCATCAAGCTGGACGCCCCGGTCGCGGCGAACACCGCAGCGATCAGCACCATCCTGGGCCAGGAGCACCAGCTCATCATGACCGGCAGCAAGTCCGTCGACGACGGCATCGCCGAGATGGAGAGCCGCGTCAAGTCCGAGGTGCTGAACCAGTAGCGCCGACGGCCCCTCGTGCGGCCGCCGCCGGGCAGGATGCCTCCCCGCGGCGGCCGCACCACAGGTCTCGCAGACAGAACGGAGCGGTTCGTTACGAGCCGAACGACACCATGACGACCATCACCGAACGCCCCGAGGCAGCGACGCCTCGCACACCGCGCGGCGGCGCCTCGCGGAAGACGGCGAGCCGCAGGATGCGCCGCCGCAGCATCCTGATCGGCTGGAGCTTCATCCTGCCGAACTTCGTCGGCTTCGCGCTGTTCACCCTCATTCCCGTGATCGCAGCCTTCGTGCTGGCATTCATGAACTGGGATGCCTACAATCCGCCGACCTTCGCCGGCTTCCACAACTTCGTGCGGCTCTTCGGCGACGACAGCTTCCATGTGGCGCTGGGCAACACGCTGCTCTACGCGCTCGGGCATGTGCCCCTGACCCTGGCTATCTCGCTCGGGCTGGCCATCCTGCTGAACCAGAAGCTGCGCGGCATCGCGTTCTTCCGCGTCGCGATCTTCTTCCCCTACATCACCTCGCTCGTCGCGATCGCGATCGTGTGGAACATGCTGTTCGACCCCACGAGCGGCCCGATCAACCAGTTCCTGCACGCGATCGGCATCGCGAACGCGCCGGGCTGGACGTCGAGCACCGCATGGGCGCTGCCAGCGGTGATCATCACCAGCGTCTGGCGGGACATGGGCTACTACATGGTGCTGTTCCTCGCCGGACTCCAGGCCATTCCGAACGAGTACTACGAGGCCGCGGAGGTGGACGGCGCCGGCCGGTGGCGCAAGTTCTGGAGCATCACGCTTCCGTCGCTGCGGCCCACGACGTTCCTCGTGCTCGTGCTGCTCAGCGTGTCGAGCTTCAAGGTCTTCGACCTCATCTTCGTGATGACGCAGGGCGGGCCGGGCCGCGCGACTCTCGTGCTCTCCCAGCTCATCTACCAGGACGGCATCATCAACGGTCAATTCGGATACTCGTCCGCGATCTCGCTCGTGCTGTTCCTCATCGTGCTGATCGTGACCGTATTCCAGTTCCGCATCCAGCAGATCAGGGAGCGATGATGTCCACTCTCACCTCAGACCTCGCGCAGGAGCTCGAGACCGGGCGCACGCATCCGTCGGCGCGACCGCAGCGCGGCGGGAGGCGGAGCATCCGCTCCCGTCTCGGCAAGGTCGCGATGTACGTGCTGCTGGTCGTGCTGCTCGCGGTGGTGCTGCTGCCGTTCATCTGGATGCTCTCCTCGTCGTTCAAGCACGACAATGAGGTGCTCACGGTACCGATCCGCTGGATTCCGGAGACGTTCGTGTGGAGCAACTACGCACACATCTGGACGCAGATCCCGATGGCCGGCTACCTGATGAACTCGGCCATTCTCGCCGTCGTGATCACGTTCTTGCAGGTGCTCACCGGCAGCTTCGCCGCGTACGGGTTCTCGCGCATCCGCTTCCCGGGCCGTGACGCCCTGTTCCTCGCGTACATCGCAACCATCGCCGTGCCATGGCAGGCGTACATGATCCCGCAGTACGTCATGATGCAGAAGGCGGGGCTCACGAACACGTTCACGGCGCTCATCCTGCTGCAGGCCTTCGGCGCGTTCGGCGTGTTCCTGATGCGGCAGTACTACACGACGATCCCGGAGGAACTGAACGAGGCCGCGCGCATCGACGGTCTCAACGACTACGGAATCTGGGCGCGGATCATCCTTCCGCTCTCGAAACCCGCGCTCGCGTCGCTCGCGCTGCTCACGTTCGTGAACACGTGGAACGACTACATGGGCCCGTTCATCTACCTCTCGAGCAACCAGCTGTGGACGGTGCAGATCGGGCTGAGATCGTTCATCGGCCAGTACTCCGCGCAGTACGCCATGATCATGACCGGATCGGTGATCTCGATCATCCCGATCCTGGTCATCTTCCTGGCCGGTCAGCGGTACTTCATCAGCGGCATCGCGACGAGCGGAATGAAAGGATGACCGCCACTTCTCCCGGCGCTTCGCGTGTCGGCGACTCCTCGCATGCGCGCCGCCGGTTCTTCCAGCTCCGTCAGGAGACGATGGAGACGATCTTCGGGTACGCGTACGCGCTGCTCATGGTCGACGTGCTGCTCGTGGTGTTCAACCTGCCGCTTGCGGTCATGCTGTTCGTCACGGTGGACTCGCTGCAGTCGTGGCCGTTCTTCCTGCTGCTCTCGTTGTCTCTCGCGCCGTCTCTGGTCGGCGCATTCGAGGTGTTCCGTGCGATGAAGGACGAGGGGCGTCCGCGCCCGTTCGCAGCGTTCTGGCAGGGGTATCGGCGCCGCGGTGGGGCGGCGTTCTTCGTGGGGCTCGGCACTGCGGTGGTCGTCGCGATCGCGCTGTTCGACGGGACGGCGCTCGCCGGCACAGTGTGGGCGCCGCTGCTCGGGCCGCTGCTGGCCGTGCTCGGCATCGGGTCGGTCGCCGTTGCGCTTTTCGCACTGTCGGGACTGGTGGTCTATCCGTCGGCGTCGCTTCGCGCGCTGGCGAAGGCCTCGCTGTACCTGGCGGTGCGCCGCTGGTACTTCAGCGTCGTCGCGCTCGTGATGGTCGCGCTGATCGGCGCGGCGGTGCTTCTGCAACCGGTGCTGGGGGCGGCACTCGTGCCGGGCATCCTGCTGTACGCCGTGTTCGCGAACGCGCAGTACTCCTTCCACCGCGCCGTGGAGGCCGAGCGCGGCTGAGGCTCGCGCCGTGCCGTGCCGCTTCAGCCGCGAGCCACCCTCAAATACGCGGCAATCCGCGGGTGGCTGGGCAGCTTGAGGGTGGCTCGTCGAGGGACGACCCTGCCCTGTGCACAACAGCAATGCCCGGATCGTCTGCCCAACGGCCGCTCTCTCACCGAGCCACCCTCAGAATGCCGAGCCACCCCCATAGTTGCGGCTGGATGCGGGTGGCTCGGTGATATGGGGGTGGCTCGGCAGATCTGGGCGAGGGCGCGGACGCTGGGCAACCTGGGCGACCACGACCTGCGGCGGGGCGAGTAGCGACCACAGCGCGTCAATAGCGGCAGTGGACGTGGCGGCGCGCGTAGGCATGGGCTCGGCCGCCGTCAGGGCCCAGCGGTCGATCGTGGTGAGGGATGCGATCGCCCACTCGGACAGCAGGTCGGGCGGCAGATCGGAGCGGACGACGCCCACCGCGCGGCCTCTTTCCAGTGCTGCGCTGATCCACTTCATCACGCCGGAGCGCACCTCGGCGATGGCGCGCTGAGGCGACACGTCGACCGAGTTGTGGAACATCAGGCCGAGGTTCATCAGCTCGGGTTGGGCCGCTGCCAGCGCCTGGAAGCGGCTGAGCAGCGCGGTCAGCTCGGGGCGGAACGATGCCGCCGACAACGTCCCGAGCGCGGGCACGCGGATCTCGGTGAGAATGGCATTCGCCATCGTGCGCGTGACCCAGTCGTGCAGCGCCGCCTTGTCGGCGAACCGGTGGTAGAACGAGCTCTTCCCCATGCCGGCGCGGCTCAGGATGTCGTTGAGCGAGGCGCCCTCGAAGCCGTCGGCGGCGAACGCCTCGCCGGCGACGACGAGTAGCCGCTGTGATCGGGCGGGCTCGAGAGGGCGGGATGGACGAGGCATCCATTTCATCCTAAGATATTCGTGTACCAAGTGGTACACGAATACTGCAGGCGCTGGCGAAGCGCCGGAAGTGCGGGTGATGCATGGGCCAAACGGTGGTGGTGGCCGGAGCGACCGGATACGTCGGGAGGTACGTGGCGCAGGCGCTCGCGGCGCGCGGGCATCGGGTGCGCGCGCTCGTGCGATCCCGGGAGCGAGCTGAGCGACCGGGCGCGTTCGGCGCGCCATCCCTGGCGGGACACGTCGACGAGTGGCGTGTCGTCGACTACAGGCATCCGTCGAGCCTCGTCGATGTGACCGATGGCGCGGATCGCCTCGTCTCGGCACTCGGAGTCACGAGGCAGAAGGCGAGTCCGTGGGATGTCGACTACCTCGGCAATCTGCGCCTCCTGGAGGATGCCGAGCGGCACGGGCTGAAGTCGTTCGCCTACGTCAACGTGCTGCACAGCGACTCCGGCACGTCGCTCACGATGCGCTCGAAGTACGCGTTCTCGCAGGCGCTGATTCGCAGTGCGGTCGCGCCGCAGATCGTCAACCCGTCCGGATACTTCTCCGACGTCTCCGACTTCCTCCGGATGGCCCAGCGCGGCATCGGCTTCACCCTCGGCGCCGGCACCTCGAAGATCAATCCGATCCACGGCGCAGACCTCGCCGCGTTCATCGTCGAGAAGCTGACCGGCGAGGCCGGGATGTGGGATGTCGGTGGTCCAGACATCCTCAGCTACCGCCAGCTCGAGGAGCTCGTGTTCCGCATCGTGGGACGTAAGCCCCGCATCCTGCGGGTGGGCGATGGTGCGGCTCGCAGCCTCGAGTGGGCGGCGGATCGCGGCTCCCCGCGACTGGGAAACCTCACGCGGTTCTTCCTCGAGTCGCTCGCCGTCGACGCGGTGGGCGAGCCGTTCGGGGAACACCGCCTGGAGCCGTACCTGAGGTCGCTTGCCGCGGGTTGAACTCGTCGAAACCGGCGGTCCATGGGCATGACATCCGGCCCGAGACGGTTCGGATGCGTTCACCGGCGTTCGGTTCGGTGTGTGCCCGTTCGGGTGTGATCGGTCGCTTGCCGGTGGATGTTCGATCGGCTGAGACTTCGAGACGTTGCGGCGTCGGGGTCCGCAGCCTTCGTCAACGTCGATCGGAGTCACCATGCGCGGGCAGCGTTGGTCACGCATTCTCACTTCAGCCGGAGCGGCCGCCGTGATCGCGGTCGTCGCCGCCACCCTGTCGCCGGCGCAAAGGGCGGCTGCGGACACGCCATCCACGCCGCTGTCGTACACGATCGACGGAAGCCTCGCCGACACCAACCCCGGCGACGCGTGGAAGGGCTTCGGGGCCGTGACCGCGAACAACACGTCGCGGTACCTGCTCGACTACAAGGACGAGCATCCGAAGCAGTACTGGCAGATCATGAACGAGCTGTTCAACCCGGTCACCGGCATGGGGCTCACCCAGGTGAAGGTCGAGCTGGGAAGCGACGGCGACACCTCGTCGGGAACAGAGCCTGCCACGATGCGCACCGCCGACGACGTCGCCAACGTGCTGCGGGGTGCCGGTTTCCACTTCGCCGCCGACGCGAAGTCCATCAACCCGGCAGTGCAGGTGAGCCTGCTCAACTGGTCGCGCGCAGCGTGGATCACCACGAACGCCCAGCGCTTCCAGTGGTACAAGGACACGATCGACTCGGCGTACAAGACCTATGGTCTGGTCGTCAACTGGATCGACCCGAACACGAACGAGACCAGCGCCGACGTGCCCTGGATCACCTACTTCGCTCAGCAGCTGAAGGCGCAGACCGGCACCCCCTACGACTACTCCAAGATCAAGATCGCGATGGACGACTCGACCGGATCGTCGTCCACCACGATGGCGAACAATCTGCTCACCTTGATCGACCCGGGCACTCTCAGCGCAGCGCAGAAGGCGGCCGCGGCGACGCCTTCAGCCGACCCGCAGAAGGCCCTCGCACAGGCGCTCGACCCGGCGAACGCGAACACGCTGTGGACGACGAGCTACCCGAACGACGCGGACGGCGTCAAGGCGTACTACTACCGGGTCGCGAACCAGACCCTTCTGAGCCTGGTCAGCGCGCTCGCGCACCACTACGACATCTACACAGGCCCGGCCATGGCCATCCTCAACCGCACCTACGGCATGCAGATCTGGTACGCCGAAGGAGTCACCGGAATCGGCAACAGCGAGAGCGTTCAGCACCTCGGCCTGCAGGCGACCGGGCAGACGGCGATCGATGTGGCGAACCTGTTCATCAACAGCTACGCGGGCGAGGGCAACTCAACGCTGTCGGGCGGCTACCCGACCGATGTGAAGGATGCCCACCACACGCTCTACATGACGCAACCGGCTGTCGAGGCGTTCCCGCAGGGCACCACGTACAGCTCGAAGTCCGACATCACGGCGGATTCCCCGTGGTCCGGCACCTATACGAACCAGATCGGCTACTACATCACCCGGCAGCTGACCGCCTTCGCCAGCACCGGAACGGTCTCGAAGGCCCAGGTGAACCAGCCCGACGCCGTGCCGTCCGGAGCGTGGCAGTACGTCGATGGCGACGCTTCCCGCGGCACAGGACACGAGTCGAGCAACGCCATGTCGGGCAGCACAGCCGACCGCCTGACACTGGAGAACCGGCAGCACACGCAATTCTCGACCATCGTGACGAACAACAGCGACCAGCCGGCCACCTACACGGTCACGGTGAAGAATGTGAAGCTCGACACGAGCCGCCTGGCCGTCTACGAGACGGACTTCGCGAGCGGCGCCAAGACCGATTCGCACTGGTTCCAGCGCGATGACGACATCGCGTTGCCGGGCTCCGGCACGTTCACGTTCGCGATGGCGCCGTACTCGGTGAAGACCATCACGTCGCTGCCCGACAGCAAGCTGCCCGCCGCACACAAGCCGGGCAGCCACACGGGGCCGGAGGACGCGGGCGTGCTCGACTACCGGCACAGTCCGGCGCAGAAGATCGTGTACCAGGATGACTTCGAGTACGCCAAGGGATCGGCAGGCTACTCGTCCGCCTACGCGCCGCAGAGCACCTCGTGGGACTACACGCGGTGCGAGGCGACGAACACCGACACCTCGGCCAACGCGTGCTCGCCGACCGGACCGAAGCTCTCCTACCTCGATCGCCGCGGCAACACCCCGCGGTACAGCAACGACATGAACGGTGCCTTCGAGGTGAACAACGCCGGGCGCGGTCACGCGCTCGTGCAACAGCTCACCTACGACCAGATTCCGGGCGCGTGGAACCCGGGGCCGCCGGAAACCCTCATCGGCGACGACAAGTGGGCGAACTACACCGCCAGCGCCGACGTGCAGTTCGACACCACGACACCGGCAAGCGCGTCGTACAAGAACTACGTCGGCATCGGGGGTCGCTCCAATCGGGCGGGCAACGGTTTTCTCCTGTTGCTGCAGGCCGACGGCGACTGGGGCATCATGCAGGATGCCGGGAACGCAGGCAGCATCGGCAACGGCGTGATCACCGCCTCCAACTCCCTGGCCCACGGGTTCATCACCGGCTTCGACCCGGCGAAGAAGCACACCGTTGGCCTGACGATGAAGGGCCAGACGGTCGTCGCATCCGTGGACGGCAAGACGCTCGCGCAGTGGACGGCGACCGGGGCGAACGTGCCGATGTCGGGCCGGGTTCACCTCGTGAGCGGCTGGTACCGCAACGCGTTCGACGACCTCACGGTGTCGGCCGTGCGCGGCTATACGGCGACGCTGACGAAGTACATCGACGACGGCGACAACGCGACGACGTACTCCGGAACGTGGCAGCACAGCCTAGGGAGCTCGAGCATCCTCGACCGCACGCAGTCCGTCGCCTCCGCCGGCGCCAGCGTCACAGTGCCGTTCACCGGTACCGGCTTCGTGCTCGACGCCGGCAGTGCGCAGAGCGACCACATCGACGTGAAGGTCGACGGGCACGCGGTCGCCACCGATGTGGCGGAGTCCACGAAGTCGCCCCGCGAGTCCGGATACCGTCTGACGGGTCTGCGGAACGGCCGGCACACGGTCACCATCACCTCGGTCGACGGCGGGTTCGGGCTCGATGCCGTGGGTGTCTACGGTGCGGTTACGCCGGGCGTCGACCGCGGGAATCTGGCCGCGCTGATCGCGAAGTATGACCGCCAGCACCTGACGGCATCCGACTACTCGGCAGACAGCTGGGGGGCGTACTCGGCGGCGCTGGCCACCGCGAAAACGGTGCTCCACGACTCCGCCGCGGATCAGGATGCCATCGACACGGCGGCGAGCGCGCTGCAGTCCGCGCACGAAGGACTCCAGGCGCTGGCGTTGCAGTCGATCAAGGACAGCTACGTCACCTCTCAGGTCGGCATAGCGCCCACGCTGCCGGCAACCGTCACACCGGTGTACGGAACGGGACCAGGAACCGCCGTGCCGGTCACCTGGGACCTCGACGGCATCGACTGGAACTCCGCGGGAACCCACACCGTCTTCGGCCACGGAACAGACGGCGACGGGCAGCCGTTCGCCACAGCGAAGGCCGTCGTCACGGTCGACGCGGTTACGGCGGTCGACCCGTCGTCGGTGACCGTGCCGGCCGGCACCTCCGTCTCCGCCGTCGTCGGCGATCTTCCGGCGACCGTGAAGGGTCAACTCGGCATGACATCCGATCGTCTGTCACTGCCGGTCACCTGGAACCCGCAGGCGATCACGGCCACGCAGCTTGCGGCATCCGGCAGCTTCACGGTCGACGGCACGGCGAAGGTCGCCGGCGGCGCGAGCCTTCCTGCGGCGCTGACTGTGATCGTGGTGGGTCAAAGCGAACAAGACGTTTGCACGCTCGACAAGGGCGTCACCGTCTCCGCTACGTACACCGAACCCGGGTACTCGGCGGCCGCGACCTGCGACGGCGACACGTCCAGCAGCAAGCGCTGGTCCGACTGGGTCTCCGGCGACCGCTCGTCCGACTCGCTGACATACGGCTTCACCCACGACTACACGATCAGCAGCATCACCGTGTACTCGTCGGAGAAGGCGGCGACGTCGTTTACTGTGCAGTACCAGGATGCCGGCGGCGCCTGGGTCGACACCGACGCGGGAACGACAACCGGTCTCAGTGCTGCCGCACCGTCGACGGCGACGTTCTCACCCGTGACGACGGACGGCATCCGGGTGGTCTTCGCCTTCTCGCCCGCCGGCTACACCAAGATCAACGAGGTGCAGATCTTCGGCCTCGCCACCCAACCGTCGTCGGTCGACACACTCGGTGAGCTCGAGGTGAACAATGCGGGCATCGCCGGTTTCGCGGCAGGCACCAACGGCTACACCGTGCAGGTCGACTCGCTCGCTGCGCTCCCGACGGTTTCGGCGCTGCCGACCGACCAGAACGCCGCCGTCGCGATCTCGCAGGCAAGCCTCGCGTCCCCCGTCGCCACCGTGACGGTCACGGCCGCGGACGGGTCGACGAACACCTACACGGTGGCGTTCACGTCGAAGCAGTCGCCGGACTACGTGTACTACATCGACAGCGGCGCCACCCGATCGGATGCCTACGACGCGATCGCGGCGCAGAGTCACCTGCTCAACGCGGTGCCCGACCAGGCGTACGTGCCGGGATCCTCGACCTGGGGATACGACACGGCTGATCCTGCGGCGGTGACCGGATCGCCCAGCGATCCGCAGAGCTCGTATCGGTCGACGAACGACTATTACTTGACGCTGCCCGCAGGCACGTATCAGGTCAGCGTCGGATACGCCTCCGATCACGCGGTCACCGCCCTGAGCACGGTGTACGACGACTCAGGAACGGCACTCGCGCCGACGGTGTCGACGCAGATCGCCGCAGACAGCACGCCCACAGCGACCAGCACGATCACGCTCGACCGGTCCGCCACCGTGGCGCTGAACACCGCACCGGCGAGCGGCAGCACACTGCCGCGCATCGCGTGGGTCTCCGTCGTCGTGGCTCCGCCGGCACCGGCGCTGAAGTCGATCACGGTCACCCCGCCCGCGACCGACCACTTCACCCAGGGACAGCCGGTGCTGCTCACCGGAACGAAGGTGACCGCGCGGTTCGCGGACGGATCGACATCCGACGTCACAGCGGATGCGGTGTACGCACCGTTGCACGATCTCTCGAGCCCGGGCGTGAAGACCGGCACGGTGAGCTACTCGAGCGGCGGCACCACCGTGCACGCCACGTTGCGGGTGCGCATCGACCGCTGACGGGAGGGCCGGCGCGCGGGGCCGGTCGAGGCATCCGCCGAGCTGCCGGGCCCTTCCGGCGATCCAGGACGCCCTGCCGCCCGTCCACCCGCATAGTGCCGAGCCACCCGCGTAGTTGCGGCAGGATGCGGGTGGCTCGACAACATGCGGGTGGCTCGCGGAGAAGGGAGGTGCTAGCCGAGCAGCCAGGCCGCAGCGTTGCGCAGGATCGCTCGGTGCTCGGGGGAGTCGTACGATGCGGCGTCGTGCCCGAGCGCGTCGTAGACGACGCGCGCATCCCCATGGCGGTGCGCCCACAGCACCGGATGCCTGCTGCCCTCGAACTCGTGCCAGGCGAGTTGCCGCGAACGCGGCGAGATCCGCAGCTTCGAGTAGCGCTCATCGTGCAGTTCGAAGTCGCGGATGCCGGCGGTGATCGGGAGGGCATCCGTCGCCACCTCGATGTGAGCGAGCGAGTAGGGCGGATGCATGCTGGTGCCGCGCACCCAGATGCCGCCGAGAATGGATTCCCACTCCGGCATATAACCGAAACTGGTGCTCGACACGTGGAGTGCGAGCACCGGACGACCCCTGCCCACGTGCGCGAGCAGGCCGTCGCGGGTGGCGGCATCCGCATTCGAGAGCGGTTGCGGCTCGCGCTCATCCGAGGCCTCCACCACCGCGCGCTCCTCCGGGGTGCGGCCGGCGCCCACGTTGAGCACGAGAAGGTCGAGGTCGTTCGCAGGCTCGGCGAGCGAGGCGAGGCGCACATCCACGTCTTCGGCGACAGTCACCGCGTGGCCGGCTTCACGGAACACGTCCGCGACTCGGGCCGAGGTTTCGGCGAACGGATGCCACGGGTCGGCGTATCGATCGCTTCCGCAGACGACGAGAATGTTCGCGCTCATGGAGCCTCCTGCTCTGCACCGACCTGCTCTGCACCGACCTGCTCTGCACCGACCGCTGCTCGACACGAGTCGCTGCGGAACGGCACCGGTGTCTGCGTCCCACTCGCTGCCCATCGGTACCGGTGCGTCCAACCTGCTGCCCGAACCCGCCCGCCGGCGTCAACCGGCTTGCGCGGCTCGCGAGTCAGCCTATGCTAGACCGGCAACCGCTTTCCTGTGCCCTATGCGGGGCTAGACCGACCGGGGGCTGAGTGCACGGGACGCACCCTGCGACCTGACGACGCCAGGCGCGAGACGGGAATCGAGAAGCGGCATCCGACGAAGGGACAGAGCATGACGACGGCGTCCGCAGCCACCAGACGACTCACCTCGGACCAGCGCAGCGCGTTCGCCGCGTCGCTACTCGGCTGGATGATGGATGCCTTCGACTACTTCATCGTCGTGCTCGTGTACGCGGACATCGCCGCCGAGTTCCACGTGACGTTGGAGCAGATCGCGTTCCTCACCACGATCACGCTCGTCATGCGTCCGGTCGGCGCGTACCTCTTCGGGCTCTGGGCCGACCGGGTCGGGCGGCGCATCCCGTTGATCGTCGACGTGTGCTTCTACTCGCTCGTCGGATTCCTCTGCGCGTTCGCACCGAACTTCACGGTGCTGTTCATCCTGCGGCTGCTCTACGGCATCGGCATGGGCGGCGAGTGGGGCCTGGGCGCCGCGCTCACGATGGAGAAGGTGCCGCGCGAGCGTCGCGGATTCTTCTCGGGCATCCTGCAGGCCGGATACTCGGCTGGATACCTGCTGGCCGCTCTCGCCTTCTTGCTGGTGCACTCGGCCCTCGGCCTGAACTGGCGCTGGCTGTTCGTGCTCAGCATCGTTCCCGCGCTGATCAGCCTGATCATCCGCACGCGCGTGAAGGAGTCGGAGGTGTGGGAGACGACCCGCGACCGCATGCAGAAGAAGAACACGTCGATCAAGGCCGTGTTCTTCAACGCCAAGGTGGTCCGCCGCTTCGTGTACCTCGTGCTGCTCATGGCGGCCTTCAACTGGATGTCGCACGGCACGCAAGACATCTACCCGACGTTCCTGAAGTCCACCGGGAACGGCGGCGCGGGCCTCGACGCGGCGACGGCAGGCTGGATCGCCGTGGTCTACAACATCGGCGCCATCGTCGGATGCATCGTGCTCGGCTCGCTCTCGGACCGCTGGGGACGCAAGGCCACGATCATCCTCGGGGCGGTACTCACCCTGCCGATCATCCCGATCTTCGCGTTCTCACACACCGCCGGGCTGCTGTGCCTGGGATCCGCACTCATCCAGTTCACGACGCAGGGCGCATGGGGCGCCATTCCGGCGCACCTCAACGAGATGTCGCCGAACGCGATCCGCGGGTTCTACCCGGGCGTGACGTATCAGCTCGGCAATGTGATCGCGGCGTTCAACCTGCCCATCCAACAGTCGCTGGCCGCGCACATCGGCTACCCGTGGGCGATGACCATCACGGTGGCCGGCGCGGCGATCGCGGTCATCCTGCTCACGGCGTTCGGCACGCACGCGAAGGGTGTCGACTTCAACGCCGAGGAACCGGATGCCGTGGCCGCGGGCGCTGCGGTACGCCCCGCCGAAGCCTGAGCCGCGCTCGCGGCCTGAGCCGCGCTCACAGCCTGAGCACGATCGGAGAAGCATCGGGTGCAGGGCACGCATAGCCTGGGCACCATGAACGCGACCACGTCCACGATCTCGGCGCAGGCATCCGACTCTGCACTGCCGCACGAACCCTCGGTGACCGCCGACACGCACGACACCATCCGGGTGCATGGCGCACGCGAGAACAACCTGAAGAACGTCGACGTCGAGCTGCCCAAGCGCAAGCTCACGGTGTTCACCGGGGTGTCGGGATCCGGCAAGAGCTCCCTGGTGTTCGCGACGATCGCGGCGGAGTCGCAGCGACTCATCAACGAGACCTACAGCGCGTTCGTGCAGGGCTTCATGCCGTCGCTCGCGCGCCCCGACGTCGACGTGCTCGAGGGGCTCACCACCGCCATCACCGTCGACCAGGAGCGCATCGGATCGGACCCGCGCTCCACGGTCGGCACCGCGACAGACGCCAACGCGATGCTGCGCATCTTGTTCAGCCGGCTCGGGGAGCCGCACATCGGATCGCCGCAGGCGTACTCGTTCAACGTGGCCTCCGTGAGCGGCAGCGGCGCCGTCACGATCGACCGCGCACAGGGCGGTCAGACCAAGGAGCGCCGCAGCTTCAGCATCACCGGCGGTATGTGTCCGCGGTGCGAGGGCCGCGGCACCGTGCAGGACTTCGACCTCACCCGGCTCTACGACGCCGGCAAGTCGCTCGACGACGGCGCGCTGCTCGTGCCGAACCACACGCGGGACAGCTGGTACGTGCGCATCTACCGCGAATCCGGCTTTCTCGACCCGGCCAAGCCGATCGCGAAATACAGCAAGCGCGAGCTGAACGACCTGCTCTACAGGGATCCGACGCGTATCAAGGTCAACGGCATCAACGTCTGGTACATGGGGCTGATCCAGCGCATCCAGCAGTCGTTCCTCTCCAAGGATCTCGACGCGATGCAGCCGCACATCCGCGCGTTCGTCGAGCGCGCGATCACGTTCGGCACGTGCCCGGAGTGCGGTGGGACGCGCCTGAACGAGGGCGCTCGGTCGTCCAAGATCGACGGGGTCAGCATCGCGGATGCCTGCGGCATGCAGATCACGGACCTCACGGAGTGGGTGCGCGGCCTCGTCACCCGCGCGACCGGATCCACCGGCTCCGGCGCTGGTGACGCCGCCACCGCAGCCCCCGCCGACCCGGAAGACGACACCCGGTTCCGCCCGATGGCACCTCTGCTCAAATCCCTCTTGCACCTGCTCGAGTCGTTCGTCGAGATAGGACTCGGGTACCTGTCGCTCGACCGCTCATCCGGCACGCTCTCCGGCGGCGAGGCGCAGCGCACCAAGATGATCCGCCACCTCGGCTCTGCGCTCACCGACGTGACCTACGTGTTCGACGAGCCGAGCATCGGCCTGCACCCGCACGACGTGCAGCGCATGAACCGGCTGCTCTTGCGGCTGCGCGACAAGGGCAACACGGTGCTCGTCGTCGAGCACAAGCCGGAGCTGATCGAGATCGCCGACCATGCGGTCGACCTCGGGCCCGGAGCCGGAGCGGCAGGCGGATCCATCTGCTTCGAGGGAACGGTCGACGGTCTTCGGGCCAGCGACACGGTCACCGGCCGCCATCTCGGCGACCGGGCGCGGCTCAAGGAGTCGGTGAGGCGGGCATCCGGTGCTCTCGAGGTGCGCGGAGCGAACACGCACAACCTGCAGAACGTCGACGTCGACATCCCGCTCGGCGTGCTCGTGGTCGTCACGGGCGTGGCGGGTTCGGGAAAGAGCTCGCTCATCACGGGTTCCGTGTCGCCGCGCGAGGGCGTCGTGACGGTGGATCAGACCCCGATCAAGGGTTCGCGGCGCAGCAATCCGGCGACGTACACCGGGCTGCTCGACCCCATCCGCAAGGCATTCGCGAAGGCGAATGGGGTGAAGCCGGCGCTGTTCAGCTCGAACTCGGAGGGCGCTTGCCCGGTCTGCAACGGCGCTGGCGTGATCTATACCGACCTCGGCATCATGGCGACGGTGCAGACCACGTGCGAGGAGTGCGGCGGCAAGCGCTTCAGTGCCGAGGTACTCGAGTACACGCTGGGTGGCAAGAACATCAGTGAAGTGCTCGGGATGTCGGTGCTCGAGGCGCGCGAGTTCTTCTCCGCGGGGCCGGCGCGAACCCCGGCGGCAGCGGCCATCCTCGACCGGCTCGCGGATGTCGGCCTCGGCTACCTCACGATCGGCCAGCCGCTCACGACCCTCTCCGGCGGAGAGCGGCAGCGGCTCAAGCTCGCCACGCACATGGGGGAGAAGGGCGGCGTGCTCATCCTCGACGAGCCCACGACCGGACTGCACCTCGCGGATGTCGAACAGCTCCTCGCCCTGCTCGACCGGCTCGTCGACAGCGGCAAGTCGGTGATCGTCGTCGAGCATCACCAGGCCGTGATGGCCCATGCAGACTGGATCATCGACCTCGGACCGGGCGCCGGCCACGACGGCGGCCGCATCGTGTTCGAGGGTTCGCCGGCGGACCTCGTCGCCGGCCGCTCTACGCTGACCGGCGAGTACCTCGCGGAATATGTAGCCGGCTGAGTCGATGTAGGGCGCATCCCTCCGCCGACGGGGGGCACGAAGTCGACGAGCGAGCACGTTGCGGGCGTCCGTTGTGTGGTCGCTCGACGGCCGCGTGCTCGCTCGACCGCCGCGTGCTCGGTCGATGACATCGGCCCGACGCGCCGGTTCGTCCGGCGTGACCGCCAAGAACCGTGACCCCTAACAACGTTGTCGTGCGCGGCGCAAGCTGGTATCGTCTCGGTAAGCGCTTTCCAAGGCGAAATCCGTAGACGGTACGACGAAAGAGAACCACGGTGTCAGAGTCGACAATCGGCATCATCATGAACGGCGTCTCCGGGCGCATGGGCTATCGGCAGCACCTTGTGCGCTCGATCCTCGCCATCCGTGAGCAGGGCGGCGTCGAGCTGTCCGACGGGAGCCGCGTGCAGGTCGAGCCGCTGCTGGTCGGCCGCAACGAGGCGAAGCTCGCCGAGCTCGCCCAGTGCCACGGGCTGGAGCACTACACGACCGACCTCGATGCGGCACTCGCGGATGACCGGTGGCAGGTGTACTCGGACTTCCTCGTGACGAAGGCACGGGCATCCGCTCTGCGTAAGGCGATCGCCGCTGGGAAGGCCATCTACACCGAGAAGCCCACGGCCGAGACGTTCGAGGAGGCGCTCGAGCTCGCCCGTCTGGCCGACGAGGCCGGCGTGAAGAACGGCGTCGTGCACGACAAGCTCTACCTGCCCGGTCTGCGCAAGCTGCGCCGGCTGATCGACTCCGGCTTCTTCGGACGCATCCTCTCGGTGCGCGGAGAGTTCGGCTACTGGGTCTTCGAGGGCGACTGGATGCCTGCCCAGCGGCCGAGCTGGAACTACCGCACCGAAGACGGCGGCGGCATCATCGTCGACATGTTCCCGCATTGGAACTACGTGCTGGAGTATCTTTTCGGCCGCGTGGAGTCCGTGTACGCGCGGGCGGTCACGGAGATCCCGGAGCGCGTCGACGAGCAGGGGCACCGGTACAAGGCGACTGCGGATGACGCGGCCTACGCGGTCTTCGACCTCGCCGGCGGCATCACGGCCCAGCTCAACTCGAGCTGGACGACGCGCGTGAATCGTGACGAGCTGGTCGAGTTCCAGGTGGACGGCACGCTGGGCAGCGCCGTCGTCGGGCTGTTCGGCTGCAAGATCCAGCCGCGGAACGCGACGCCGCGGCCCACGTGGAACCCGGACATCCCCGACACCCACGACTACGCGAGCGACTGGCACCAGGTGCCAGACACCGAGGTGTTCGAGAACGGCTTCAAGGTGCAGTGGGAGGAGTTCATCCGCCACATCGCCGAGGACGCGCCGTTCCCGTACGACCTGCTCTCCGGAGCGCGCGGCGTGCTCATGGCGGAGAAGGGACTGGAGAGCTCCGCGACCGGTGCGCGTGTGGACATTCCGGCCGTCACCCCGGAGAGCCTGCGCGAACTGGCAGGAGTCGTGCGATGACCGACCTGCTGCTCGTCGCATCCGACGGGACGCTGCGCACCGAGCCGCTCGTGGAGCACGAGGCGACGCTGCCGCCCGCCACGCCGCTCAAGTCGCGAGTCGCGTATGCCGCGGCCCACGTCATCCCGAAGCCAAATGCCGAGAACGTGCCAGGTGCGCCAGCAAACCTCGACTGGGATGCGACGCTCGCGTTCCGGCATCACGTGTGGTCGCAGGGTCTCGGCGTGGCGGACGCGATGGACACGGCGCAGCGCAACATGGGGCTGGATGCCGCGGCGACGCGGGAACTGATCGCTCGCAGTGCGAAGGAGGCGGCATCCGTCGGCGGTGCGCTCGTCGTCGGGGTCAACACTGACCACGTCGACGACGAGGTGATCCCGCTCGACGCCGTGATCGATGCCTACCTGCAGCAGCTGCAGTCCACCGAGGATGCCGGTGCCGGCGTCGTGCTCATGGCCTCGCGTCACCTCGCGCGTGCCGCGCAGTCGCCGGCGGACTACGAGCGCGTCTACAACGCCGTGCTGCAGCGCGCGAGCGGCCCGGTCGTGCTGCACTGGCTGGGGGAGGCGTTCGACCCGGTGCTGAAGGGATACTTCGGCGACACGTTCGAGGTGGCGGCCGACACGCTCATCCGCATCATCGAGGCGAACGGCGACAAGGTCTCCGGCGTGAAGATGAGCCTGCTGGATGCCGATGCCGAGATCTCCGTGCGATCCCGCCTCCCCGAGACCGCCACGATGTTCACCGGCGACGACTTCAACTACGTCGACCTGATCGCCGGTGACGGCAGCGAGCGTCCCGGCCACTACTCGAACGCCCTGCTCGGCGCCTTCGCCGCGATCGCACCTGTCGCGTCCAGGGCCATCCGCGCGCTCGACGACGGCGACCCGGATGCCTACCAGCGCATCCTGCGCCCCACCGAGGCGCTCAGCCGGCAGGTGTTCGCCGCTCCGACGTTCTACTACAAGACCGGCGTCGCGTTCCTCAGCTGGCTGAACGGGCACCAGGAGTCGTTCACGATGGTGGGCGGCCTTCACTCGGCGCGCAGCCTTCCGCATCTCTCCGAGATCGTGCGGCTGGCGAACACGTCGGGTGCGCTCGAGCGGCCCGAGCTCGCCGCGGCGCGGTGGAGCGGGCTGCTGGCGCTGAACGGGATCGTCGCCAGCGACGTGACGCGTGCCGAACCGGCCGTGCGCCTGGGGAGCGAAGCCGATGCCGGGGGGAGAGCGGGTTTCGGCGGGCTCAACGAGCAGGAGACGCTGAACGAGCAGGAGACGCTGAACGAGCAGGGGATCCTCAACGAGCAGGAAGCCGGGAGCGGCCGATGAACGCGCATCCCCGGTTCTCGCTCAACCAGGCGACGATCAAGCATGCGTCACTCGCCGAAGCGATCGCAGTGACGCAGGGCGCCGGCATCCAGAGCATCGGAGTCTGGCGGGAGCCTGTCGCCGACATCGGACTGGATGTCGCCACCCGCCTCATCGCCGACTCCGGCCTGCGCGTCTCCAGCATGTGCCGCGGCGGGTTCTTCACGGCCTTCGAAGGCCCGGAACGTCGCGCGGCACTGGATGACAATCGCCGCGCGATCGAGGAGACGGCCGCGCTCGCGGCGGCCGGAGCGGTCGGTTCCGCTGCCGTGCTCGTGCTCGTTGCCGGCGGCCTGCCGCACGGATCCCGCGACCTGGCGGGGGCCCGCGAGCGTGTCCGCGATGCACTGGGTGCGCTCGAGCCGTTCGCGGCATCGGCTGGGGTCACGCTCGCCGTCGAGCCGCTGCATCCGATGTTCGCGGCCGACCGTGCCGTGGTCTCCACGCTGGGTCAGGCGGTCGACCTCGCGGTCGAGGCCGGCCCGTCGGTCGGTGTCGTCGTGGACACGTATCACGTGTGGTGGGACCCGGAGGTGATCGCGCAGATCGAGCGCGCCGGGCGCCTGGGCCGCATCGCGTCGTACCAGGTGTGCGACTGGCTGACACCGCTGCCCGCCGATGTGCTGCTGGGCCGCGGCATTCCGGGTGACGGTCATATCGACTTCACGCCGCTGACTCGCGCGGTCGACGATGCCGGGTACGTCGGTGACATCGAGTGCGAGATCTTCAATGCGGAGATCTGGAGCCGGCCCTTCACCGAGGTCGCCGCTGAGGTCTCCTCGGCCTTCAGCCGTGTGGTGGCAGCACAGCTCGATCCGGTCGGCTGAATTGCGGGGAATGCGCCGCCCCAACCGCGATGCGAGAGTTGACGCATGCGCGTCGTGATCGCCCCCGATTCGTTCAAGGGCTCCGCCTCGGCTGTCGAGGTGTGCCAGGCCGTCGCCGCCGGCTGGCGCGAAATTCGGCCGGACGACGAGCTCATCGAACTGCCGATGGCGGACGGCGGAGAGGGAACGCTCGACGCGTTCCTGGTCGCTGTACCGGGCGCGCACCGCGTTCCCGTGCGTGTCACGGGGCCGGACGGCCGCGTGGTGAACGCATCCTGGGTGCTCTTGCCGGCGACGCCCGAGCTGCCGGGGGGAACAGCGGTGGTCGAGCTCGCCGAGACGAGCGGTCTGCCGCTCATGGGGCGTCTGGATGCGTTGAACGCCCACACGCTCGGTTTCGGCCAGGCGATCGCCGCGGCCCTGGACCACGGCGTGTCGAGGCTGCTGCTCGGTATCGGCGGGAGCGCATCCACCGATGGCGGAGCCGGACTGCTGGTAGCGCTCGGCGCCCGGCTGCTCGATGCCGAGGGGCTGTCGGTGCTGCTGGGCGGGGGCTCGCTCTCCGCGGTGGCCGCTGTCGACCTCGGAAAGCTGCGTGCTCTGCCGCCCGGCGGGGCGCTCGTGCTCAGTGACGTGACGAATCCCTTGCTCGGCCCCAGCGGTGCGGCGAATGTCTTCGGTGAGCAGAAGGGAGCGGATGCCGCCCAGCGCGCCGTCCTCGACGTCGCCCTCGCGAGCTGGTCGCGTGTGCTGCACGACGCGGGCGTCTCGATCGATCCCTCGACTCCCGGGGCCGGTGCCGCCGGCGGGACCGGCTTCGGTCTGCTCGCCTGGGGCGCGACGCTCGTCTCCGGTGCCTCGACGATCGGCGACGCGATCGGACTCGATGCCGCTCTCGTCGGCAGCGACCTGGTCATCACGGGCGAGGGACGCTACGACGCGCAGACCGATTCTGGCAAGGCGCCGGCGATTGTCGCCGCGAAAGCCAGAGCTGCCGGGGTCCCGGTGGCGCTGATCGCAGGGTCTCTGGCGGCGCACCCCGGCTCCTTCGCGGCGTCGTGTTCGTTGGCCGAGCTGGCCGGCGGAGTCGCTGACGCGATGGCGCAGCCCGCCGCGTGGATGCGCCGAGCCGGCAGCGTGCTGGCAGCAGCGAGCCCGGAGATTCCCGGTTCGGGCCAGTATCGCTCTGCTCACTGACTGTCATTGGATGTGTGAATACGAGGGCTTTGTGCCATTGCGCACCGGGCTGGGCTGGTTCAATGGTGAACCTGTCCGTGACCGTTCACGATCATTCGAAGCCGGTGTTGCCAGGTGATCCTGCCCTGATTCGTCAGCGTCGGCGATCTTGCGATATGTGGCACGGATCGCCGATAGGCGACCCTTTGCGTCGCCGCTGATCCTTCGTCCCGAGCCGGAGCCTCGTCCCGGCTCATATCTCATCACCTCTGTTCTGCGCGGCTGTCGTTGCCGCGCCCGTGATCCACTCGCCATGGGAGTGCTCTTGTCTCCGTCCACACGTGAGATCCCCACCGTCGCGCCGAGACGTTCAGTGCGACGCCGCACTGCAAAACGCAGGGCGGACATCATCCACCGCTCGCTCGACGACGGTCGGGCCGTCGACGAACGACGATCGGTGTCGCCCGCCACGGGCCGACCGGTGTCCACGCCATCCCGCTCCGGAGCCGCAGACGGACCAGCGTCGGGGTCGCGGCGCAGCGCCGACGACCGTTCGGCGGGGGCGGAGTGGCGCCGGCGCATCCTGCCGCTGCTCCTCAGGCACAAGGGGATCGTGGGGACGGCGATGGGCCTCGCCGGGGTGTACGCGGTCCTCGTCTCGATGCTGCCGTGGATCCAGCAGGTCATCGTGGACGACGCGATAGTGAGCCACAATGTGCCCATCGTGCCGTGGCTCATCGTGATGGCGGCCGTCGGGATCGTGGTCCTCGGTCTGTCGCTGTCCTGGCGCTACCTCGGAGCCAAGGCGTCATACGTCGTGCAATACGACATGCGCAACAGCATGTACGACGCCCTGCAGAAGCTCGACTTCGCCGGTCATTCGCAGCTGCAGAGCGGTCAGCTGGTGTCGCGCGCCAGTTCCGACCTGCTGTGGGTGCAGATCCTCATCGGGTGGATCCCGCAGCTGGTTGCGACGGTGTCCGGCGCCCTCGTCTCCGTTGTCGTGATGATCAGTCTTTCGCCCGTTCTCGCCGTGATCGTCGTGGCGATCATCGCGGGCGTCTTCGTCGTCACGCAGCGCATGCGCCGCAACGCCCACGCCGCAGGATGGCAGGCGCAGCAGCTCGAGGCCGACATGACGACCCAGGTGGAGGAATCCATGACGGGGGTGCGGGTGGTGCGCGGGTTCGGGCAGGAGGCGCAGGAGAGCGGACGCCTCCACGCGGCGCTTCGGGACATGTTCCACGCGCGGGTTCGAGCGGTGCGCCTGCGCGCCCCGTTCTCGGCTTCCCTCGCGACGGGCCCGCAACTGGGTATCGCCGTGATCCTGCTGGTCGGCGGCGTCTTCGTGCTGATGGGCGACATCCAGGTGGGCGTGTTCCTGGCCTTCACCGGTTATCTCACGGGACTCGCGGGATCTGCACAGACCGCGGGCATGGTGCTCAGCAACCTGCCGCAATGTCAGGCTGCGATCGAGCGGATCGGGCAGGTGCTCGACCTGCGGCCGACCATGGCCGAGGCCGAAGAGCCGATCTCACCCGAGCGATCCGACGGCGATATCGTCTTCGACGACGTCGAGTTCCGCTATGACGGCGATGACGATCGTGCAGTGCTCGACGGCTTCAGCATGCGCGTGAGGCCGCGCGAGTCCGTGGCACTGGTTGGCACGATCGGGTCGGGCAAGTCGACGCTCATCCATCTCATCCCGCGGTTCTACGACGTGCAGGGCGGGAGCGTGCGTGTGGGCGGCGTTGACGTGCGCGACCAGCCCATCGCCGAGCTGCGGTCGCGTGTCGGCGTGGTGTTCGAGAACAGCTTCCTGTTCTCCGACACGATCGCGGCGAACATCTCCTACGGTGCTCCGGATGCCACGCCCGACGACATCCGTCGTGCCGCCCGTGCCGCCATGGCGCACGACTTCATCATGGAGACACCCGACGGCTACGACACGGTCATCGGCGAGCAGGGCATGACACTCTCCGGCGGTCAGCGGCAACGCGTCGCGCTCGCGCGGGCCATCCTGACCGATCCCGAGATCCTGCTGCTCGACGATGCGACCAGCTCGGTCGACGTGAGCGTCGAGCGCGAGATCCACGCCAACCTCGGCCCGTTCCTCGAGACGCGAACGACGATCATCATCGCCTACCGGGAGTCCACGGTGCTCATGGCCGATCGCGTCGTGCTGATGGATGCCGGCCGCCTGGTCGACACAGGAACCCACGACGAGCTCTTCGAACGCAGTCCGCTCTACCGCGAACTGTTCGGCGACCTCGCCTCTGACGACGACCCGAACGCGGGCGCGCTGCTCGGCCAGGCGCGCTCCGGTGAGTTCCAGGCGACGGAGGCGGCGTGGCATCCGTCGCGTCCGTCCACTCCCGGTCTGCTGGATCTCAGCACGTCACCGGCCGTGCAGGCCCGCATCGCCGCGCTGCCGGAGTTCGACGACAGGCCGGGTGTCGACATGGCCGCTGAGGCGGACAATCGGGAACCGTTCCGGCTCGCCCGATTCCTGCGGCCATACAGCAAGGGGTTCGCGATCGGCCTCGTGTTCGTCGTGATTCAGGTGCTCATCGGACTCGTCAACCCGCTGGTCATCAGGCAGGGCGTCGACTCCGGCATGCTCGGCAGGTCCGTGCCCGCGCTGCTCGTGGTGTTCGGCATCGCCGTGTTGCTGACCGTCGCGCTGTTCTTCGACCAGAAGAATGCGCAGCTGTGGACGCAACGCACGTCGGAGCGGCTGCTTCTCGCCATGCGCACCCGCGTGTACGGGCAGTTGCAGCGGCTGGGCATCGACTTCTACGACCGCACCCAGACCGGGCGCATCATGACCAGGATGACGTCCGACATCGACTCGATCGGGCAGCTGTTCCAGACCGGCGTGATCAACCTGGTCATGGCCGTGCTCACCTTCGCCGGTATGTCCGTGGTGGTCACGGTGCTCGACTGGCGGCTCGCGCTCGTCGTGTTGTGCGTCATCCCGCTGGCCGCGCTGGTCACGTGGTGGTACCGGCGCATCGCGTCGGTCGCGTACGACGAACTGCGCGAGCGGGCATCGATGCTGAACACGAACCTCGCAGAGTCGATGGCGGGCATCCGGGTCACCCAGGCGTACCGCAGGGAGGGCCGCAACCTCGCCGACTTCGCCGCCCTTGGGCGCCAGTTCATCTGGTGGGCGCAGCGCAGTGCGTTCGCGAACGCTCTTTACGTGGCATCCGTCGAGTTCCTCTCCACCGCAGCGACGGTCGCCGTGCTCGGTGTCGGGTTCCTGCTCATCTCCATGGGCGGGCTGGGCATCGGCACGCTGCTCGCGTTCCTGCTCTATCTGGCCCAGGTGTTCGCGCCCGTGCAGCAGATGTCGACGGTGTTCGACGCCTATCAGCGCGCCAGGGCGGGACTCGTGCGCATCCGGGAGTTGCTCGCCCTGCCATCGTCGACGCCCGAGGCTGCGGATGCGCGGCCGGTCGACCGACTCCTCGGCGACATCCGCCTCGAAGGCGTCCGGCTGCGGTACGCGGGAACGAGGACGGATGCCCTGAGTCGGGTGGACCTCCACATCCCCGCCGGGCAGCGGGTGGCGTTCGTCGGCCAGACGGGTGCCGGAAAGTCGACGACCATCAAGCTGGTGACCCGGTTCTACGACCCGACGGAGGGGCGGATTCTCGTCGACGGTCGCGACCTCGAGACCCTCGACTCGGCCGCCTACCGGCATCGGCTCGGCTATGTGCCGCAGGAGCCGTTCCTGTTCACGCGGTCTGTGCGCGACAACATCGCCTACGCGGTTCCCGATGCCAGCGATGCAGAAGTCGAGGCCGCCGCCCGCATCGTGGGCGCACACGAGTTCATCTCACGCCTGCCGGGCGGCTATCACGAGATCGTGACAGAACGCGGGCGCTCGCTGTCCAACGGTCAGCGTCAGCTGATCTGCCTGGCCAGGGCGCTCATCGTCGACCCGAGGATCCTGATCCTCGATGAGGCGACGTCCAACCTCGACCTCTCCAGCGAGCGCCGTGTCGACCGGGCCATGCGACTCATTGCGAAGGGCCGAACCACCCTCGTGGTCACGCATCGGCCGCAGTCGTTGCACTGGGTGCAACGCGTGCTGGTGGTAGCAGGTGGCCGCATCGTCGACGACACCACGCCCGACGACTACTTGGAGCGGATGCTCGAGCTGGCGGAGGCCTAGGCCTGCACGTCGCCGGCGTAGCGCTCGTACTGCTCGCGGATGACGGGCCGGAAGTCCGGCTTCGGCTCGGCCACCACCTCGAGAGGCCACTCCGGCCGCGTGCCCGTGAGCACCCACGCCGCCTGCACGGCGGCTCCGTTCGCCACGTATTCTCCGGGCGCGGGAACGACGACCGGTGCGTCGAATACCTGCGACGCCACGACCTGCACTGCTGGGTTGAGGGCGGCGCCGCCGACCAGCAGCAGACGCTGCTCGCGCACACCGACCGCGCGAACGGCATCCAGCCCGGCGGCGAGCCCGCTGAGCATGCCCTCCACGGCGGCACGCGCCAGGTTCTCCCGACGGCTCGAAGCGATCGACAGCCCGTGAATGCTCGCCTTCGCATCTGGGAGATTCGGCGTGCGCTCTCCTTCGAAGTACGGGACGAGCACGACGCCCTCTGCACCGGCCGGTGCTCGAAGGGCGAGGTCTGCGAACTCCTCGAAGTCCACGTCGAGCAGGTCGGCGACGGTGCCGAGCACGCGGGCAGCGTTCAGAGTGGCGACGAGCGGCAGGAAGCGGCCGGAGGCATCCGCGAACCCGGCGACCGACCCGCTCGGGTCGGGTGTCGATACATCGGTCACCGCGAACACCGTGCCGCTCGTGCCGAGCGAGACGACCACATCACCCGATGCAGCCCCCAGTCCGAGCGCCGCCCCGGCGTTGTCCCCCGCGCCCGGACCCACCACGAGACCGGCGCGCACGGCGACAACCCCGTGCTGCTCCGCGGTCATGCCCGCCGAATCGCCGGGACCGAGCACGCGTGGCACGACGACGGCCTCGCGCGCCGAGTCGTCGGCCGGGATCTCGCTGCCCGACGGTGCACCCGCTGTACCTGCGAATCCGTCGGAGTCGACGCCGGTGGCCGTCCGACCCGGTCGACCCAGCGCCGTCTCGAAGAGGCCGAGGTCGTAGTCCTCCGCGGAGGGCGACCAGTACGCGGTTCCCGACGCATCCGACCGGTCGGTGACGAGGGCGTCGAGCTGCGGGCCGAGCGGTGACTCGTCTGCCGGCCCGTACCCGAGCAGACGCCAGGTGAGCCAGTCGTGCGGCAACGCGACCGCCGAGACGCGCGCCGCGTTCTCGGGCTCGGCATCGCGCAGCCAGCGCAGCTTCGTCGCCGTGAAGGATGCCACCGGCACCGACCCAGCGCGCCGCGCGTACTCCGCCGCGCCCACTTCGTCTGTCAGCGAGGCCGCGGCACCGGCGCTGCGGGTGTCGTTCCAGAGCAGTGCGTTGCGGATGACACGACCCTTGGCATCCAGTACCACCATGCCGTGCTGCTGTCCACCGATCGAGATCGCGGCGACGTCGTCGAGTCCGCCGGCATCCGCGATCGCCGCGCCCAGCGCCGACCACCACGCGGCCGGATCGACCTCGGTGCCGTCCGGATGCGACGCTCGGCCCGAGCGCACCAGCGCGCCGGTCTCGAGGTCGCGGATCACGACCTTGCAGCTCTGCGTCGAGGAGTCGACGCCCGCGATCAGTGTCATGGGGTTCCCTTCGTGCGAGTGTGCGCACATTCAGGCTGTCAGGCGAGGCGAAGGGCAGGAACGGCGTCGGGCGCCGTTCCTGCCCTTAATTGTGCGCGAACCGAGAACTCAGCGCGCGCCGAGCAGGTGCTCGGTCGCCAGCTGCTGCAGGCGCACGAACCCGAAGCCCTTGCCGCCGAAGTACGCGTCGGTGTCGAAGTCCTCGTACGCGCTGCGGTCGGCCGTCAGTGCGGCCACGGTCTCGCCGTCGTTCAGCGTCGGCTGCTCGAGCTCGGCCACCTTCGCCGCGGCGAGCGCCTCCTGCACCTCGGGGTCGGCGCGGAAGGCCGCTGCGCGCTCCTTGAGCAGCAGGTACGTGGCCATGTTCGCCTTGGCCGAGTCCCACACGCCGGTGAAGTCCTCGGTGCGGCTCGGCTTGTAGTCGAAGTGCCGGGGACCGTTGTACGCGGGGCCGCCGTTGGGGCCGCCGTTCTCGAGCAGGTCGACGAGCGCGAAGGCGTTGTGCAGGTCGCCGTGGCCGAACACGAGATCCTGGTCGTACTTGATCGAGCGCTGCCCGTTCAGGTCGATGTGGAACAGCTTGCCGTGGTACAGCGCCTGGGCGACTCCGGCGGCGAAGTTCAGGCCGGCCATCGTCTCGTGGCCCACCTCGGGGTTGAGGCCGACGAGCTCCGGGTGCTCTAGCGAGTCGATGAACGCGAGCGCGTGGCCCACGGTGGGCAGCAGGATGTCGCCGCGCGGCTCGTTCGGCTTCGGCTCGATCGCGAACCGGATGTCCCAGCCCTGCGACAGCACGTGATCGCCGAGGAAGTCGACGGCCTCCTTGTAGCGGGCGAGCGCCGCCTGGATGTTCTTGGCCGAGTCGTACTCCGCGCCCTCACGGCCGCCCCACATGACGAACGTCTTCGCTCCGAGCTCGACGCCGAGTTCGAGCTGCCGCAGCACCTTGCGGATCGCGAACCGGCGCACCTGGCGGTCGTTGGAGGTGAACCCGCCGTCCTTGAACACAGGCGCGGAGAACAGGTTGGTGGTGACCATCGGGATGATCAGGCCGGTGTCCGCCAGCGCCTGCTTGAGGCGGTCGATCTGCTTCTGGCGCTCGGCATCGCTGGATCCGAAGGCGAACAGGTCGTCGTCGTGGAAGGTCAGGCCGTATGCGCCCAGCTCGCTGAGCTTCTCGACGGCTTCGACGACGTCGAGGGGCGGCCGGGTCGGGCCGCCGAAGGGATCGGTGCCGTTGTAGCCGATGGTCCAGAGACCGAACGAGAACTTGTCTTCGCGGGTGGGCGTGACTGTCATGGAGGACATCCTTCAGCGTCGTCGATGATTTGTTGTGCGGCCAAACATATCAGATCGTGGGCGAGGGGTCGAGAGGCTGTCTGCCGACCGGTGCGGCGCCCACCGAGGCGCCGGGTACGAGCGTGCAGGCCAGACGTACCTGAGTCGGCGGCCCATCGCGACCCTCGAGCCGGTCGATCAACGCGTCGGTCGCCAGGCGCCCGAGTTCGCCGCCCGGTGCTTCGTAGGTGCTCAGGGGAGGGTCGGCGAGGGCAGACATCGCCGTGGCATTCCCGACGCCGACCACCGAGATGTCGCCCGGCACCCGCACCCCCCGATGCCGGAGCCCGTTCATCAGCGCGTACGTCGCCTCGTCGTGCATGCCGATGACTGCCGTGGCTCCTGGAGCGCGCCGGGTGATCTCGTCGGTGATCGAGAGGATGGATGCCCTATCGTGCGTGACGCGGAACACGGTGCCGGTCACGCCCCGCTCGGCAGTCGCCTCGCGGAAGGCCTGCTCGGCGCGGATGGGCGGACTGTATCCGGCCAGCGGCGTGCCACTGAGATCCTCGATGATCAGGCTGATCTCGCGGTGATCGAGCGCCGCGAGATCGTCGACGGCCTGTTCGATGGAGCGCTCGAAGTCGATGTCGACGTAATCGATGCCGTCGAGCTCTCTCGTGCGGCCGATCAGTGCGAACGGAGCGCCGGCCCGCTGCAGGTGGCTGACCCGCTCGTCTTCCATCTGCACCTCCATCAAGATGACGCCGTCTGCGAAGCCCGCCTGGATGAGCGAGGCGATCTCGGCCGACACGTTGTCACTATGGATCGGCCACAGCACGAGGCTGTAGCCGCGTTCCTCGGCCGCAGTGGCCGCGGCATCCACGAACGAGTGCGGATGCCGGTGGTCGAGCAGGGGGTAGATCAAGGCGAGTACGCGCGACTTGCGACTGGCAAGCGCTCTCGCCATCGAATTCCGGCGGTAGCCGAGCTCCTCGATGGCGCTCAGCACCCGCTCGCGAGTCTGCGGCGTGACCGGCTTGGTGTTGTTGACCACGAACGACACGGTCGAGATCGAGACCTTGGCGTGGTCCGCCACCTGCTGCATCGTGACCACTGCCACCGCCCTTCTGGTTGCGCTCCGGGCAAGTATCGCACCGAGGCGAGGCGATTTTGGTAAAGCGCTTGACTCTGATGGCCGATCGTGCGCAGAATGCCTGAAAGCACTTGCCGGAAGTTCCTCCCAGACCGTCCGGTTTTTCTTTTGGCATCCCGGTCAAGCGCTTGACCTCGCCGTCCCCCGATGGCGAAGACCTTCGAAGAACAACAAGACCTTTTCCTCAAAGAAGCAAAGGAGCTCACTCGTGAAGAAGTCACGCATCATCGCGACGATCGCCGGGGCGGCCGTCGTCTCGCTGTCGCTGGCGGCCTGTTCGTCGGGATCCGGTGGCTCGGGCGGCAAGCAGACCCTCACGGTCGAGGACTATTACTCCGCGAACCCGAGCATGAGCGGATACAACTCGATCTACAAGGACTGCGGCACCGAGGTCGGCGTCAAGGTGAACCCGGTGCACGTCGCCGGCGCATCGCTGATTCAGAAGGTGCTGCAGCAGGCATCGTCGAAGACGCTGCCCGACGTGCTCATGCTCGACAACCCCGACGTGCAGCAGATCGCCGCCACGGGAGCCCTGGCGCCGCTGAAGAACTTCGGTGTCACCGTGCCGAGCGGTGACGTACCCGCCGTGGTCAAGGCCGGCACCTACAAGGGCCAGGTCTACGGCCTCGCTCCGGTGATCAACTCCATCGCGTTGTACTACAACGTCGACCTGCTGAAGGCCGCCGGCGTCACCCCGCCCAAGACATGGGACGAGCTCAAGGCCGCGGCGCTCAAGCTCACGGATGCCAGCAAGGGCCAGTACGGGTTCGCCATGAGCAACATCAACACCTACGAGGGCACCTGGCAGTTCCTCCCGTTCTTCTGGACCAACGGCGGCAACGAGAAGAACATCAACACACCGGAAGCAGCCCAGGCGTTGCAGCTCGACGTCGACCTCCAGAACGACGGCTCCATGTCGAAGAGCTCGGTGAACTGGAGCCAGCAGGATGTCAACAACCAGTTCGTCGCGGGCAAGGCGGCGATGATGATCAACGGTCCGTGGCAGCTGCCGGTGCTCAACTCCACGAAGGGGCTCAACTTCGCGAGCGTGCCGATCCCGACGCGCACCACCTCGCAAAAGGTCGTTTCGCCGCTCGGCGGAGAGACCTACAACGTGCCGCAGACCGGTGACAAGACCAAGATGGGCCTCGCCGCCAAGTTCGTCGCATGCCTGAACAAGCCGGCCACGCAGCTGAAGATCGCGAAGATCTCGGGCAACGTGCCCGCCGATGAGGCGTCGGCGGCGACGTGGGCGAAGTCGCACCCGCAGGTCGAGTCGTTCGTCCAGACGGTGAAGACGGCACGTGCCCGCACAGCGGAGCTGGGACCGAAGTGGCCCACCGCCGCGACTGCCATCTACACCGCGGTGCAGCTGGCGCTGACCGGCAAGGCGAGCCCGCAGGCCGCGCTCCAGCAGGCGCAGGCGCAGAACAAGTAGGTGCCAGATGCGGGCGGCGGCGGAGTCTGTACCGCCGCCGCCCGCATGAACCGCAAAGGAGCGTGACATGACCTCAGCGCAGGCCGGCATCGACCGGCGCACCGCGTCCCCGGCCCGCCCGAGCGGCGCACCCCGGCGGCGGCACCACCTCGGCCGCTACCTCACCAGATGGCTGTTCGTGGCGCCGGCGATCCTCTTCGTGCTGGTGTTCTTCGGCTATCCGATCGTGCAGAACGTGCTGATGTCGCTGCAGGACTACACGACAGCGACCTTCTACACCGGCGTAGCCCCGTGGGTCGGGATCGCCAACTACGCCTCCGTGTTCAGCAACCCGATCTTCCTGACGACCGTGATCAACACCGCGCTGTTCACGATCGGCTCGATCGTGCTGCAGTTCGGCATCGGACTGGGCCTCGCACTCTTCTTCAAACGGCACTTCCCACTGAGCGGATTCCTGCGGTCGCTTCTGCTGCTGCCGTGGCTGTTGCCCCTGATCGCCTCCGCTGCGGTCTGGAAGTGGATCCTCGATCAGGGCAGCGGTGCGCTGAACCAGTTCCTGGGCGTCTTCGGCATCCACGCGGTGCCATGGCTGGTAAGCCCTGACCTGGCGCTGATCGCCGTGATCGGCGTCAACGTGTGGCTGGGCATCCCGTTCAACACGACCATCCTTTACACGGGCCTGCAGTCCGTGCCGGAGGAGCTGTACGAGGCGGCGGCGCTCGACGGAGCCGTCGGGTGGCGGGCGTTCTGGCACATCACGTGGCCGAGCATCCGTTCCGTGGTCAGCGTCGTCATCGTGCTGGGGGTGGTGTACACACTCAAGGTCGTCGACATCATCCTGGGCCTCACCGGCGGAGGACCGGCGAACTCTACCGAAACCCTCGCCACCTGGGCCTATCACAACTCGTTCGTGAAGTTCGCGTTCGGCCAAGGCGCCGCGATCAGCAACGTGCTGATCGTGGTATCGCTGCTCTTCGCGATGGTCTATCTGTACATGAACCGCAAGGGGGTCGACGAATGACCGCGACGCAGGCAATGGTGCTGCCGGCCGGCACGCGCGCCGAGCACAGACACCACCGCCCGAAGTGGCCGATGACGGTGCTCGGCATCATCTTCCTGGCCATCATGGTGTTCCCGGTCTATTGGATGATCAACAGCAGTCTGCAGGCGAACTCCGGTGCCGCGAACACGGACTGGATCCCGCTCCACCCGACCTTCGACGGGTACGCCCAGGCGATCCAGCAGCAGGGCGGCAACCTGGTGACGAGCCTGATCATCGCGGTGAGCACGGTGGTGCTGACGCTTGTCGTCGCCACCCCAGCCGCCTACGGCCTCGCCCGATTCCGCATGAAGGGGATGACGGCTTTCGTCTTCGTGCTGCTGATCACGCAGATGATCCCCACCATCGTGATCGCGAACGCGCTGTACACGCTGTTCAACGACTGGGGACTGCTCAACTCGTATCTCGGCCTGATCCTGGCCGACAGCGCCGCGCAGATCCCGTTCGCGATCATCCTGATGCGGGCGTTCATGGCATCCATCCCGCAGAGCCTTGTCGAGGCCGCGCTCGTCGACGGCGCGAACAACTTCAGGGCGTTCCTCTCGATCGTCGTGCCGATCAGCAAGAACGCGATCATCACGGCCGCGCTGTTCACGTTCCTGGGGGCGTGGGGCGACTTCCTGTTCGCGCTGACACTGACCAGTACGCCCGCGGTGCGACCGATCACGCTCGGCATCTACAACTACATCGGGGCGAACGTGTCCGCGTGGGGGCCCGTCATGGCTACCGCGGTGATCGCATCCATTCCCGCCGGAGTGCTGCTCATCCTGGCCCAGAAGTACATCGCGGCGGGCGCATTGGGCGGCGCCATCAAGTAGCACTCGCACGAAAGAGCAGCTGTCGCACGAGATGCGGCGAGAGGTCGGCAGCGGTGTGCCCGGCGCCGCATCTCGAGAAGAGAATTCGATGAAGGAGAAACACATGGACACCACCGCATCGACCCCCCTGCGGGTCGTCGTCTGGGGAGAGAACCGCCACGAGCAGGTCGAAGCGCATGTCGCCGAGCTCTACCCCGACGGCATGCACAACGCCATCAAGGCGGGCATCGAGGAGAACCTGGGAGACCGCGTCTCCGTCACGACGGCTCTGCTCGACGACCCGGAGCACGGACTCACCGAGGAGCGGCTGGCGCAGACGGATGTGCTCACCTGGTGGGGGCATGCGGCGCACGGCGAGGTCTCCGACGAGGTCGTCGAGCGCGTGCACCGGCACGTGCTCGAGGGCATGGGCCTGGTCGTGCTGCACTCCGGGCACTGGTCGAAGATCTTCCAGAAGCTGATGGGCACGACGTGCACCCTGCGGTGGCGCAGCGAGAACGATCGCGAGCTGGTGTGGACGGTCGACCCGACGCATCCGATCGCGCAGGGTGTGCCGCATCCGATCGAGATCCCGCAGCAAGAGATGTACGGCGAGCAGTTCGACGTGCCGCGGCCCGACGAGATCGTCTTCATCAGCTCGTTCACCGGGGGCGAGGTGTTCCGCAGCGGCATCACGTACCGCCGGGGCAACGGCAAGATCTTCTACTTCAGCCCCGGCGACCAGGACTTTCCCGTCTACCACCACAAGGATGTTCGCCGCGTGATCGCGAACGGGGTCGCGTGGGCGGCATCCGATCGTCCGAGCCGCGCTCTGCCGACGCTGTTGCGCTACGAGTCCGGCGACTTCTTCAATGGGCACGGCTACCAGGGCGCGCTGCACAACAACGACACGGACGACGCGGCATGAACGCCTTCGCGCGCGTGACGGGCGAGGGGCCACTGCGGGTGGTGCTCGTCGGTGCGGGGAACATGGGGCGGGCGTGGATGCGCGTGCTCGGCGAATCGCCGGACGTCGCGCTCGTCGGCCTCGTCGACCTCGACGTCGACCTGGCCCATCGTGCCGCGACCGAGCACGGGCTCGACGTGGTCGTCGGCGCGGCGCTGGCCGAGGTGGCGGCCGCATCCGGCGCGCAGGCCGTCATCGATGTGACTGTGCCGCCCGCGCACCACGCGGTGAACACGGAGGCGCTCTTCCTCGGGCTGCCGGTGCTGTGCGAGAAGCCGATTGCGCCGACCGTCGCCGAGACGCTGTCGCTGATCGCCGCCGAGGAGGTGTCGGGGCAGTTACTGATGACGAGTCAGTCCCGACGGTACTATCCGCAACTGGCACGATTGAAGGCCGTCGTCGCATCGCTCGGCGAGGTCGGGTTCGTCACGACGGAGTTCTTCAAGGGGCCGCATTTCGGCGGCTTCCGCGACGAGATGGAGCATCCGTTGCTGGTCGACATGGCGATCCACGCCTTCGACGTGGCCCGTTACCTGCTCGACGCCGATCCGGTCTCCGTCGATTGCCGCACGTTCAATCCGGCGTGGAGCTGGTACCGGGGAGACGCCGCCGCTGCGGCCACCTTCGTGTTCGACGGTGGCACGCGCTTCGCCTACACGGGCAGCTGGTGCAGCACGGGCCTCGAGACGTCGTGGAACGGCTCCTGGCGGATCAGCGGGGCGCGAGGCAGCGCGACGTGGGACGGCGAGGGCGAGCCGCGCGTCGAGTACGCGGACGGCACCGCCTCGCCGGACCCGGACGCCGGTGCTGGGCGGCCGGAGATCGCGGGCGCCCTGGACGAGTTCGTCGAAGCGCTCCGAACGGGCGTAACGCCTTCTGGTGACGTGCACTCCAACGTCTACAGCCTCGCGATGGTGGAGGCCGCGGTGCGTTCGGCAGCCGAGGTGCGAACCGTGCTGCTCGCCGACGTGCTCGAGGATGCGTACGCGCAGGCGCTCGCCGACGAGAGTCGCGCCGACGTGCGCGAGGCGCTCCAATCCTGGGGCTCCGCCGCGCACCTCGGATAACCCGAGCGTCCACACCCACCCCGAGGGTGCGCGTTCTTCCGCGCGAGGAACCCGCACCCTCGGGCGCACGAACGCGCTCGTTCGGCGGGCGGAACGCGCACCCTCGGGGCACTCGTCTCCGACCCGTACGGGTGACATGCGGTGCACCTTGACGGAACGGCCGAACATCTTCTATGGTCGTCGAAGCGGTTCGATTAATTCGAGCCGGATCGCGCGCTCGCACTCGATCAGACGAGGGAGCTCGTGTCGACCCAACGGCCCCCACGAAGGAGTGAGATGCAGCGGGATCAAGCGTCCGGGCGCCACGAAGCGCTGATCGCCTCGGTGACGGCAGGCGCACGGTGACCACGCAAGCGGTTCTCCAGGAAGCGGCGTCGTCGGAGCTCGCGCACCGTAAGGAGCCCAAGTCCTCCAGAGCAGATCGGCGTCGCCGGGGTGGCAAGAAGTCGTTCACGATGTTCCTCTGCATCGCGCCGTTGCTCGTCCTGGTTTTCGTGTTCTCCTACCTGCCGCTCTACGGCTGGATCTTCTCGCTGTACGACTACCAGCCGGCGCTCGGCCTCAAGGGCAGCGCGTTCGTGGGGCTCCAGTGGTTCCAGATGCTGGTCAGCTCACCCACCCAGATGGCGCAGATCGTGCAGGTGCTCGCCAACACGCTCGCGATGAGCTTTCTGGGCATCCTCACCTCGTTCCTGCCGATTGTGTTCGCCGTCTTCCTCAACGAGGTCAAGGCTCCGTGGTTCCGCAACGTCGTGCAGACGCTGACGACGCTGCCCAACTTCATCTCCTGGGTGCTCGTCTACATGATCGCGTTCTCGCTGTTCTCCAGCTCCGGGCTCGTGAACAGCGTGCTCACGGACTCCGGAATCATCACGACGCCGATCAAGTTCCTCGACTCCGGCCAGCACGTGTGGCTCACGATGCTGCTCTGGAGCCTCTGGAAGGGCCTCGGCTGGGGTGCCATCATCTATCTCGCTGCCATCACTGGCATCGACCCCGCCCTCTACGAGTCGGCGAAGATCGACGGTGCCGGCCGGTTCCAGCTCATGCGGCACATCACGATCCCACAGCTGATGCCGACCTACGTCGTGCTGCTGATGCTGTCGGTTGCGAACCTGCTCAACAACGGCATGGACCAGTACTACGTGTTCCAGAACGCGTTCAACATGCAGCACATCCAGGTGCTCGATCTCTACGTCTACAACGTGGGCATGACCGGCAACAACCTGTCGCTGGCGACGGCGATCGGCATGCTCAAGAGCCTGATCTCGGTCATTCTGCTCATCTCCGTCAACCTCATCGCCAAGCGTGCGCGCGGCACCTCGATCATCTAGGACAACGGTCATGGCCATGGCAACGGATGCCGTCACCGGCACGGATTCCCGCACTCGCTCTTCTCGCGGGGGGCGCCCGACCCGCACGCGGCGTACCGCGGGCGAGAAGGTCTTCAGCTCGCTGAACTACCTCGTGTTCGCACTGTTCGCCGTGATCTGCGCCTACCCCTTCTACTACCTGATCATCAACTCGGTCAGCGCGAACAACCTCTCAGCGCTCGGGGACGTGCGGTTCTGGCCGATCGGTTTCCACCTCTCGAACTACGGGCAGGTCTTCCAGCTGCAGGGGCTCACGCTGGCCACCGCGGTAAGCGTCGCCCGCACGGTTCTGGGCACGGCGGGCACCGTGCTCGTCTCCGCGTTCCTCGGTTTCATGTTCACGCAGGAACGCATGTGGGGGAGGGCGTTCTGGTACCGGTTCACGGTCATCACGATGTACTTCAGCGCCGGCCTCATCCCGGTGTTCCTGATCATCAAGGGCCTCGGGCTCACGAACAACTTCTGGGTCTACGTCATCCCGTACCTCGTGCAGCCGTTCAACGTCATTCTCGTGAAGACGTTCGTGGAGTCGATGCCGCGCTCGATGCAGGAGGCGGCGGAGATGGATGGCGCGAACATCCTGCAGGTCTTCTTCCGCGTCTACCTGCCCAACATGACGCCCATCCTCGCCACCGTCGCGATCTTCTCCGCCGTTGCGCAGTGGAACATGTTCCAGGACACCCTGATCTACATCACCGATCAGAGCCTGTACACGCTGCAGTACCTGCTCTACATGTTCATCAATCAGGCGAACAGCCTGGCTCAGGCAGCCCAGAACGCGGCGGGCGGAAGCCTCAGCGCGATCGCCAATTCCGCGACCTCGCAGACACCGACATCCATTCAGATGACCGTCGCCGTCGTCGTCGTTCTGCCCATCATCTTCATCTATCCCCTGTTCCAGCGCTTCTTCGTGAAGGGCATCATGCTCGGCGCCGTCAAGGGTTGACGACCGCCACAGCGCACCAAGAAAGGAATGCAGCAATGAAGCGGAGAGAGTTCCTGGCTCTGGCGGGCATCGGGGCGATAGCCACGATGACGCTGTCGTCGTGCTCACTGATCGAGGGCAGCTCGACGACGTCCGGCGGCTCGTCGGGCGCCTTCCCTAAGACGTGGAAGAAGCCCATCACGATCGATGTCTTCGACGACCTCGCCAACTATCAGGGCATGCAGTCCGGATGGTTCGCGAAGCTCGTGGAAGACAAGTTCAACATGAAGCTCAATGTCATCGCGCCGAACGTGGCAGGCGGTGGAGAGACGCTTTTCAACACCCGGTCGGCGGCCGGAGACCTCGGCGATCTCGTGGTCCTCGGGTCGTACCAGCACCTCACCGAGGCGCTGAAGGGCGGACTTCTGCTCGACTCGTCGAACTACTACAAGAACATGACGAACGCGGCCCGGTACGACGTTGCGGTGAAGAAGGCGAACACCGGGAACAAGGGAACGTTCGCGTACCCCACCTCGGTGTCGAAGCTCAAGCCGACCCAGTCGTCCGAGAGCACGGAACCCACCTTCGGTCCGTACCTTCGCTGGGACCTGTACGAGAAGGCCGGATTCCCGCGGATCGACACGCTCGAAGACCTGATCCCAGTGCTGCAGGACATGCAGAAGGCGGAGCCGAAGGCGCCGAACGGCAAGCCGACCTACAGCCTGTCCCTGTTCAAGGACTGGGACGGCAACATGATGAACAACGCCAAGCAGCCGGCGTGCTACTACGGCTTCGACGAGATGGGCTTCGTACTGGCAGCCGCCGACGGATCCTCCTACGAGAGCATCATCGACTCCGACTCGCATTACGTGCGCTCGCTGAAGTTCTTCAGCAAGGCGAGCCAGGCGGGCCTCGTCGACCCCGACTCGCCGACGCAGAACTACTCGACCATGTACGCGAAGTACCAGGCGGGACAGGTGCTCTTCGCGTTCTGGCCATGGCTCGC
The DNA here is from genome assembly GCF_054780095.1 of Humibacter ginsengisoli. Classification (NCBI taxonomy): domain Bacteria; kingdom Bacillati; phylum Actinomycetota; class Actinomycetes; order Micrococcales; family Microbacteriaceae; genus Humibacter; species Humibacter ginsengisoli. Next base: position 95,344 of record NZ_BAAGWZ010000007.1, on the reverse strand, counting down.
CCAGCCCGCCTACAACACCACCGACAACATGAACGCCGGCCGCGGCTTCGAGATCGCGCCGTTGAAGGACATGAAGATCTTCTCCTACGGCGCGGAAGTGTACGGCAGCAGCAACTATTCCCTAGGTATCGGCACGAAGGCGAGCGATCCGGAGCGCGTTGCGGCGTTCATCGACTGGCTGTACTCCACCGACGGCGTGTACGCGAATGGTGCTCAAACGGGGTCGGCCGCCGGCCCGAAGGGCCTCACCTGGGACCTGGACTCGTCGAAGAAGCCGGCCCTGAGTGCCTTCGGGCAGGATGCCTTCCTCGGTGGATCGACGAAGCAGGTGCCGTCCGACTGGGGCACTGGCACCTTCACGAAGGGCGTCTCCGCACTGAACGTGACGCTGGTCACGGCCGTCGACAAGGATCCATCCACCGGATACTCGTTCGCCTACCAGATGTGGCCGAGCTACCAGAAGCTCGTCGCCAACCCGCTCACCAAGAGCTGGTCGTCGCACATGGACGGCGCGGCGACCACCATGGACTACCTGCGCGACACCAAGAAGATCATCGTCGCGCCCGGATCGGGCTACAACGCACCTGCCGACGACACTGAGACGCAGACACTGCGCAACCAGATCAAAGCGGTCATCGTTGCGGACTCCTGGAAGATGGCGATGGCCACCAGCACGTCGCAGTTCGATTCGCTGCTGAAGGACATGCAGAACACAGTGAACGGGCTCGGTTACGCGAAGGTGCTGAAGCTCGACATGGAGCACGCCAAGGCGCAGAACGCCGCGCGTCTCGCCGTCGCGAAGAAGTTCGGCTGACCACAATCCGGGCCGGGCCGTTGTGGAGCCGCCCGCCTTCCTTCCATCCCCTTTGTGCAGCGCACTTTCGTGAAGGGGACCATGCTCCGCGCCGTCAAGAGCTGACGCGCGCCTCAGCGCACCAAGAAAGGAATGCAGCAATGAAGCGCAGAGAATTCCTGGCACTGGCAGGCATCGGTGCCGTCACCACGATGACACTGTCGTCGTGCTCCTTGATCAGCGGAACGACGCCGCAAGCGACGAACGCCGGTGGGCCCTTCCCCTCTACGTGGAAGAAGGAGATCACAATCGACGTCTTCGACGACGTCGCCAACTACCAAGGCATTGCAAACGGATGGTTTGCGAAGGTCGTCAAGGACAAGTTCAACATGAAGCTCAACATGATCGCGCCGAACGTCGCCGGTGGGGGTGACACTCTCTTCAACACGCGTTCGGCAGCCGGAAGCCTAGGCGACCTGGTGATCATCGGTTCGTCGGCTCACCTCACAGAGTCACTGAAGGGCGGCCTCCTGCTCGATGCTTCGCCGTACTACGGAAGCATGCAGAACGCGAAGCCGTTCGACGCTGCGGTGAAGCATCTGAACAAGTCGCAGAAGGGAACTTTCGCGTTCCCCACCACTGTGTCGAACCTCAAGCCGACGGTGCCGTCCGAGGGCGTCGACCCGACCGTGGCGCCGTACCTGCGCTGGGATCTGTATGCCAAGCTCGGCTATCCGCCCATCAACGACCTGGACGGACTGCTCGATGTCCTCAAGAAGATGCAGCAGCTGGAGCCCAAGGCACCGAATGGAAAGCCGGTCTACGCGTTCTCGTTCTTCAAGGACTGGGACAGTGTGGTGATGCAGAACGCAGGCCAGTTCGCAAGCTTCTTCGGCTATCAAGGAACGGGCCTGGTGTTCGCTCCCGTTCACGGAAGCGATTATCAGGGCGTTCTCGATTCCAACGGCTACTACGTCGAAGCTTTGCGGTTGTACGCAAAAGCAAACCGTATGGGCCTCGTCGACCCCGACTCTCCGACACAGGACTATTCGACCCTCTTCACAAAGTTTCAGAACGGCCAGGTTCTCTTCTCGTGGTGGCCATGGCTCGGAGGGTCGGCGTACAACACCGATGCCAATCAGAAGCAGGGCAAAGGCTTCGAGATGGCGCCGATGAAGAACTTGAAAGTGGTGTCCACAGGCGTCCAACCGTACGGTGGCACGCTCGTCTACGCCATCGGGGCTAAGGCTCGCGACCCGCAACGCGTCGCCGCGTTCATCGACTGGTTGTACTCGCCTGATGGGGTTTACGCGAACTCGGGAACGGTCGGCGGAGCACCGGGGCCCAAGGAGATGACGTGGACCATCTCGTCGGGAAAGCCGAAGCTCAACGCATTCGGTCAGGCCGCACTCCTCGGTGGCGGCACCGCGACCGTTCCGGCGTCCTACGGCACCGGCTCCTTCTCAAAGGGCGGCTCCCCGATCAACATGGCGGCTGTCGCTCTGGTGGACAAAGACCCGGCGACGGGCGAACCGTTCGAGTACACACTGTGGCCCAGCTACGAGACGCTCATCGAGAACCCGCTTACCAAGGATTGGTCTGCGCACATGGACGGGGCGAAGACGACGATGGGATATCTGCAGAAGAAGGGGCAGCTGGTGGTGGCTCCCGGAGCCGGTTACATCGCTCCCGTCGATAGTTCGGAGATTGCCACGTTGCGCAGTCAGGTCGGCTCGACCATCGTCACCAATTCCTGGAAAATGGCGATGTCGACGAGCGACTCGGAATTCAACGCGCTTCTCGAAGAAATGCAGACCACGGCCGACGGGCTGGGGTACGACAAGGTCTATAAGGTCGACCTGGCCAACGCGAAAGCACAGGCTGCCGCGCAGGCCGCTATCGTCAAGAAGTTCGGATGAGCCACAGCCGAACGAACCCCGTCATTCCCGGCTTCCATCCCGATCCGAGCATTTGCAGAGTCGGTTCCGATTACTACCTGACGTGCTCCAGCTTCGAGTACTTTCCGGGTTTGCCGGTCTTCCACAGCACGGACCTCGCCCACTGGACGCAGATCGGCAACGCACTTGATCGTCCATCGCAACTGGCGCTCGCAAGTGCGCCTTCCTCGGGCGGGATCTATGCGCCGACGCTGCGTTACCACGACGGGCTCTTCTGGATCATCACGACCGTCATCCGTCCGGGTGGCGGCAACTTCGTCATCACCGCAACCGACGCTGGCGGCCCGTGGTCCGAGCCGATCTGGCTGCCGGAACTTCCTGGGATCGATCCTGACCTCGTGTGGGATGAGGGCGGCACGTGTTGGTGCACGTTCGCCGGCATCGGTCAGGCCCGGATCTCGCCGCGCAGCGGCGAGGTGGTCGGCGAACCTAGACAGATATGGTCGGGACTTCCCGGTGCCAAGGCGCCGGAGGCGCCTCACCTCTACCACGTCGGCAATTGGTGGTATCTGATTATCGCGGAAGGGGGCACGGAACGCGGCCATAGCGTATCGGTTGCACGGAGCCGATCCGTCACCGGTCCTTTCGAAGCGTGCCCGTCCAACCCGATTCTGACTCACCGCGGGACCGACCATGAGATACAGAACACCGGGCATGCCGACCTTGTTCAAGCGGTGGACGGGTCGTGGTGGATGGTCCTCCTGGCAGTACGGCCACAGGGCGGCACCCCTGGATGGCACGTGCTCGGACGCGAGACCTTCCTCGCGGAAGTCAGCTGGGTGGACGAATGGCCGGTTGTGGGCGACCTGAGCACGCGGCTTTCCCTCCCCGTCACGTCATTAGACAAGCCATCGGTTTCGGAAGCGCGGCACGACTTCGAGGCGCCGGAACTCGACCCCGGCTGGGTCTCGGTGCGCGAACGCTCGGCGGATCACGTCACGGTCGCCGAGCGTAAGGGGTGGCTGACACTTCGCGCTCGCGGCCGTTCCCTTGATGCCTCTGACATCGTTTTCGTCGGCAGACGACAGCGTTGGTTGCGAGGAACAGTCAAGGCTCGCATTGATGCCAGCGATGGCGCTGGTGGCCTCGGCATCCGTCTCGACGAGCAACACCACTACGAGATCGAGACCGGCGATGGCCGCGTCCGAGTGGCCGCCCGAATCGGGAGCGTGTACACGGAGGTCGCCTCCGCACCACTCCCCAATGGCGTGACCACGCTTGTGCTCCAGATCACCGATCCAAAGGACGACGGCCCTAAGACGGGGCCTGACACGATCCTCTTCGGAGTCGAGGATGGGGCGGGTGCCGTCCAGACACTCGCATCCCTCGACGGCCGCTACCTTTCGACTGAGGTGGCCGGCGGCTTCACCGGGCGAGTCATCGGCATGTACGCCGCCGAAGGAACCGTTCACTTCGATTGGTATGAAGAAGTCGACGCCGACGCCGCCGGGAATTCAGCTCATCCCCGGTAGGGAATCGGTCCCATCGGGTTGATTCGACACGATCCAGAGGAAACAGCATGGCCACGCTGCAACCGCTCGACCCCTCTCAACTGCCCGAGCCGGTCGACGTCTCCGACAACTCACGTGCTCTGGCGCTTGTGAGGGAGGTCATCGATCAGGGCCCGTTCGAGGACACTTGGAGCTCGCTTTCGAGATATCGCGTGCCCCGTTGGTATCGGGATGCGAAGTTCGGCATCTTCTTGCACTGGGGAGTCTTTTCCGTGCCGGCCTTCGGGAGCGAGTGGTACTCGCGCCACATGTACCTCGAAGGAAGTGCGGAATTCGATCACCACCGAGCCGAATTCGGCGACCAGAAGGACTTCGGATACAAGGACTTCATTCTCAGCTTCACCATGAAGGACTTCGATCCTGACGAATGGGTGAACCTCTTCCGGCGCGCTGGTGCGCAGTTCGTTGTGCCGGTGGCCGAGCATCACGACGGCTTTGCCATGTATGACACGGATCGCTCACGATGGAGCGCTGCTCGCATGGGCCCGGGTCGTGATGTCTTTGGGGATCTCATGGCCGCGGTGGACCGGTCATGGCTGATCAGGGGTGCTTCGTCACATCGCGCAGAGCACTGGTTCTTCATGAATGGCGGCGCAAAGTTCGACTCGGACGTTCTGGACCAACGGTACGTCGACTTCTATGGGCCGGCCCAACGCGAGGAAGTCGCGCCGAGCGAGCGTTACCTCGAGGACTGGCTGCTCCGCACTGTCGAAGTCATCGACAAGTACTGGCCGCAGGTTCTCTGGTTCGACTGGTGGATCGAACAGCCGGCTTTCGAGCCATACCTGCGAAAGCTGGCCGCCTACTACTACAACCGTGCTGCCGAGTGGGGCCGTGAAGTGGTTATCAATTACAAAGAGAAGGCTTTCAGGCCGGGTTCGGCGGTTTACGACATCGAACGCGGCGCGATGGGCTCCATAAATCCTGAGGTCTGGCAGAACGACACGTCGGTTTCACGTAACTCGTGGTGCTGGATCGAAGGCCAGGATTACAAAAGCGCGCCCGGTATTGTCGCCGAACTCGCGGACGTGGTCTCGAAGAACGGCGTGCTCCTTCTGAATATCGGCCCCAAAGCGGACGGCACGATCGCGGAAGAAGAACGGGACCTCCTCGAGAAGATCGGCTCGTACCTCACTCAGAACGGTGAGGCGATATACGGAACACGGCCATGGAAGGTCGCCAGTGAGGGGCCCACCGCCCGGGCAAGCGGCTCGTTCGTCGACCAGTCTGAACCTGCCTACACGAGCGAAGACATCCGGTTCACGAGCCGGCACGATGCGGCTGCCGAGTACGTCTACGCGATCGTTCTAGCCCCCGTTGCCGATGGAAGAGTGCGGATCCGCGCGCTCGGGTCGGGATCCGGATTGATGGCGCAGACCGTGCAAAGGGTTTCGGTTCTCGGCATGAATCAAGAACCGAAATGGGGCCAGGCATGGGATGGATTGGATGTGCACCTTCCAGCTGCGCAGTCCAGCCTGTTCGGCCCTGTTGTCAAGATCGTCCTCGCCCCGGATGCCCGTCCGGGGCATGAACCCTCGCATGACTGACCGCCCATTGAAAACAGTAGGAGATATCGTGCGGCTTTCGACCTCACGCAAGATTCAATGGCGACCTGCATTGATCGTCGCCGGTCTGGTTGTTCTGCTGGTCGCTGGCTCGGGCGTGACGGCGCCGGCGAGTGCGACGAGCGCATCACCTGCAGCCACTCCGGCGTCCGCCGATCCCATGAAGTTCGTCGCCGACATGCAGCCCGGCTTCAATGTCGGCAACAGCCTCGACGCTTTTCCCACTGAAACGTCTTGGGGCAACCCACCGATCACGCAGGCGCTGCTGCAGAAGATCAAATCGCTTGGCTTCAAGAGCGTTCGCGTCCCCGTGACCTGGGGCGGACATGAGGGGGCGGGGCCGAGCTACACCATCGGCCCGTCCTGGATGGCCCGGGTCAAGCAGGTCGTCGACTGGGCACTGTCCGACGGTCTCTATGTCGTGCTCAACGTCCACCACGACTCGTGGCAGTGGATTACGAACATGCCCACGGATCCGGCAGGGGTCACTGCGCGGTACGACGCCACCTGGACGCAGATCGCGAACGCGTTCAAGAATGAGCCACGGAGCCTGATCTTCGAGGCGGATAACGAGCAGAACTTCTCCGGCGTCAGCGGTGCCCAGGCGAGTCAGCTGCTCAATGAGCTGCAGACCGACTTCTTCCACGTCGTACGTCGCTCCGGCAGCGAGAATGCGAGGCGCTATCTGATGCTCTCCACGCCGGGAGACACGGCAGCCCAGCCAGGCGAAGACGCACTGTATTCCGAGATGCAGTCGCTGCATGACCCGAACCTCATCGCGTCCTTCCACTACTACGGCTTCTGGCCGTTCGGGGTGAACGTGGCGGGCTACTCCAAGTTCGACACCACTCCGCAGCAGGACATGACCAATGCATTCACGCTGATGCACGATGAGTTCGTCGCCAAGGGCATTCCGGTATACCTCGGAGAGGCCGGACTGTATAACGACACGGACTGGTTCAACGGCCTTGAGCGCGGCGAAACCTTGAAGTACTACGAGGCGCTCGGCTACGAGGCTCGCACTACCGGAATCACCCTCAGCTACTGGGATGACGGTAGTCGCCTGCTCAATCGCAATAGCCTGCAAGTGCTCGACCCTGGGACGTTCGCGGTGATGCAGTCGAGCTGGACGACGCGATCGGGAACCGGCGCCAACGACACGGTGTACGTGCCGAAGGCGAGTGCGATCAGCGACCAGACCCTGGCGCTGAACCCCAACGGATTGCAGTTCACCGGACTCTCCGACGGCAAACGGCGGCTCCGCAAAGGCAGCGACTACACCTATTCCGCCGGCACGCTGACTCTCAAGGCCTCCCTGCTGACCGAGCTCGTCGGCGACCGGGCCTTGGGCGTCGACGCAACGCTTGAGGCGCACTTCTCCCGTGGCGTGCCGTGGCACATCAACATCGTGACGAACGAGCAGCCCGCACTGTTGGCGGCGACTGGCATAACGAGCTCGGATCTGATCATTCCGACCCAGTTCAACGGCGACACGTTGACGACGATGCATTCCGTGTACTCCGACGGCACCAACGCCGGACAAACCAGCTGGACTCCGTACCAGGAGTACGGCACGGACTCGGTGGGTAACGGGGCGTATTCCGCCGACTACGCCAACAATGAGATCGTCCTGACGAAGGGCTACCTCGCCTCGCTCACCGATGGCTCGCGCGTGACACTCACCTTCCAATACTGGAGCGGTGCCACCACGACCTACTACCTGAAGGTCTCGGGGAGCACCGTTACCGGGTCGCTCTCGTGATCTGCCCGATCATTCACGAGCCCGCGCCCATTCCGCCGATGGGGTGGAACAGTTGGGACTGTTTCGGTACCTCGGTCACCGAGGAGGAGGTGCTCGCGAACGCCGAGTTCATGGCGGAGCGCTTGCGTCCCTTTGGCTGGGACACGGTAGTTGTCGATATCGACTGGTCGGATCCAACGGCCCGCGCCCATGGCTACAACGACGGCGCGCCGCTGGCCATGGATCGGTATGGCCGCCTGATCCCTGATCCGGGTCGATTTCCCAGTTCGGCGGATGGCGCGGGGTTCGGTCCGCTTGCTGATCACGTTCACGGTCTCGGACTCAAGTTCGGCATTCATGTCATGCGTGGCATACCTCGGCACGCGGTCTTCGAGGACCTTCCCATACTCGGCACGAATGTGACCGCGCGGGATGTCGCCGACCGTTCGAACGTATGCGGCTGGAACCCTGACATGTTCGGTCTCGACCACGCCAATCCCGCAGCCCGCGTCTATTACGAGAGCATCCTTGCCTTGTATACGGAATGGGGCGTCGACTTCATCAAGGCCGACGACATGCTCTGGCCCTACCAGGTCGAGGACATCGAGGCCTTTTCGGAGGCGATCCAGAAATGCGGCCGCAGCATGCAGCTGAGTCTGTCGCCGGGACGCGACCTTTCACTTGCACGGTTAGACCATCTGCGTTCCCATGCGACGATGTGGCGCATCTGTGATGACCTCTGGGACCGATGGGAAGACGTCGCCGCGAACTTCGCCCGCTTCGCTCGTTGGGCGCCCCATTCATCCGAGCTCGGGTGGGCAGACGGGGACATGCTTCCACTCGGTCGCATCGGGCTTCGAGCAGAACGCGGACGCCCGCGAGACGACGAGCTGTTGCCCGCGGAACGTCGAACGATGATGACGCTGTGGGTCATGGCGAGATCGCCATTGATGATTGGTGGACACCTGCCGGACAGCGATCCCGACACGATCGCACTGTTCACCAATGCTGAGGTTCTCGAGGTGCTGCGCTCGACGAACAATCGGGAAGCGCTCCGTGAACATGACCTGGTTATTTGGACGGCTGAGGGTCCGGGAGGTGCAAGGTACGGCGCGGTCTTCAACCTCGGGGAGACCGTGCATCGTTTCGTCCTCGACCGTCAGGATCTCGGATTCCCGCCCGACGACGAAGGAGAGACACAAGAGCTTTGGTCTCGCCGGTCAATACACCCGCTCACGCAGGACCCCGCCCCAGCTGGTCAACAACGGGGCGGCCGCCGCGAAATGATTGAGGTGGAAATCGAACCCCACGGGTGTCAACTCATGCGGTTCATGCCTACATAAGCGGCGCAGGGGTCGAAGGATGATTCCATCCACGATCGGAGATGTCAGCGTCGTCAGTGGAGGATGACAGAAGTTCGCACCGAAGACGTCGTGGCAGCCGACCACGCTGTTCATTCACGGGCTGAGCAAGCTCGTGCGCGACCAGCGGCACGCTCACCTTCGGTCGCTGATAGTGCGAACGAGGGTGAGTGCTTCCTTGAATCGGATGGTTGGGACGTACGCTCGTCCGATGGCCGCTAGCGTCTGAGGCAGCGTCGTCTCGTCGGGGTAGGCAAGCCAGAGGGGAACCTGCTCGGGTTGGAAGGCCGTCTTGAATGAGGCGAGCGAGCGGAAGTGGTAAACAGGCTCCAGTGTTTTTGCAACGCGTTCGCCGATACGCTCGGCCAAGCCAGCGGGATCGGAAGGTGCGGCCGCCAGCGGCGAGCCGGAGAGGCTGACGAATTCCATCCCGTCGTCTTTTGCTCGCAGTACGGTGGCGGCGATGAGGAATTCGACCGATCCGGGCATTGCATCCGCGCCGCGCCGCATCACATCGAGGGTGTATCCGACACACGCGTCGTCTCTGTAAGAGGGGAGCCAGCTGGTGATAGCGGTGATCGTACCGTCCTGGGACACCGCGAGCATGAGCCGTACGTCTGGGTCGGCGAGTTGTTCGAATCGTCCGAGTGTGAATCCCATCTCTGGCAGCGGTTTGCCCTGCTTCCATGACTTCGACAGCGCTCTCAGCCGGCCGCGCTGGGATGCGTCGAGTTGCTCGAAAGCGGTCCACACTGCTTGTACGCCTTCACGGCCCGCCCGATTTATCGCGGTGCGGATGTTCTGTTTGCGTTTGCCGCTTAGTGAGAACGATTCGACGGAGATGATCGACTCCACCCCGACCTGGATCGCTTTCCAGCCATTGCCTCCGGTCAGGGCAGCGACTTGATTGTGCAGGCTGTAGAACGCCGTCGTCTGGCCGTTGTCGTCGCACCAGCGGATGAATTCGGTGAACGTGCGTGAGACATCCGCCGGTGCGCATACCGGATCTGAGAGCACGATCGCTGTGCGACCGACAAGCCGATAGGTGACAGCCGCTTCGCCCGTCTCGGCGAACCACGTGCGATTGCCCGGCCATGTCGCCATGAAACCGAGGGTGCCGCCACCGTGCCGGCGCAGCAGCTCACGCAGGCGGGTGCGATCCTGTGGATCGTGCTTCGGGGCGGTCGCGGCGATGAGCCGGCCGAGAAGGATGGTCATCAGCCCCCAGATCGCAACAGCACTCCATAACTCCAGCGTCGCCATCGGTGAATGCTGGTCGAGAGCGGCCAGTGAGCTGTTCTGCAATAGTGCGGGCGGCACTGCGTTGAGAGGCAGCCCGATCCATGCCGTGAGCGGGCTCTGTCCCATGGCGCAGGCCGCGACCGTGAAGATGATCGCCAGTGGAGCAGTGATGGCGATGGCGCCGAGTCCTAGACGCCGGAAGATCCGGGGTCGGGCGGGCACGGTGAAGTGGCCGAGGTTCGCCGCGATGACAAGGGCGATGATGGCGAAGATCGCTCCGGCCAAGAGGTAGGTCAGATTCGTCTCGATACTTCCGGCGCTGCTCCAGTCGAACCCACCGGACAGCAGAGGGAGCACGACGAAACACCAGGTCGCGATGAGAGCCGCAAGCGTCGTCGCGCACATGGCCACGATCGCTGCAATACGACTTCCGCGGAGCATGCCATACGCGGCGACGAGGAGAACGATCGATGGCGCTACGTCGAGGAGCAACCCTGCCAAGGGTGTGGAAGCCGGATCGTCGGTGATGAAGAGCTCGCCGAGAGGCGCAAGCGGCCCGGGACGATCGGGCTGGGTCAGACCTATCAACGGCCCGACCGCCGTGGCGGCCACTACGAACGCCACCCACCTCCTAGCGGCACGATGGCTTCCCTGATACGCCATGGGTCGCTTGGGTCGGCTTCTACCTGCCAATCCGAGCCCCCCACCCACGAGGCCGGAGAGCAGGTACGCCGTGAGGATCGGGTTCGATGTGTACAAGACGAGAACACCGAACACCGCGAGCAGAAGCGCAGACAGCCGGCGCTGCCACACGATACGATCCTTCGCGGCCGTGAGCACGAGGGTCCCGATGAGTCCCGCGAGCGGCACAGCCATAACCGCGTGTTGCGCTGTGCGAGATCCGAGTTCGTGCATCGCGATCCCGACGTATTGCAACCCGAGAGCCAGGGCGGGCCCGAGGATTCCGGTGGCAGCCCATGCACCAGCAGTGCGCCATGAACCGAGTCTGCGTTCAGAGATCGGGATGACCGTGATCCCGAGCGCCAGCACAGCGAGCAGCTGCGGTATGCCGGACACCACCACTGGTGCCGTGACGATGCGCCAAGGCTCGTGTCCGTGAACGACAGCGGAGTAGCCGAGTTCCCAGGTGCCGCCGTGATGCATTGCGTGGGCAATAGCTCTGGCGAGCGAAACGGCGAGTACCACCGCAAGGATCCCGAGGGTGGCCGGATAACGGCGAATGCGCTCGAGCATCCTCATGACGCGTGGGCCGTGGTCCGTGAGCCCATCGAACGACTCCAGTAGTCGGTGATCGAACTGACAGACGACGACCGGGGCCCCCTTGCCACGAGGGGGCGCAGTAACCGCATCCGATGCTCGGCGCCGGCCGCCCAGACGAACACGTCGTCGCTGAGAGGGCCGTGCGAACTCAGAGCATCCGCAAGCTCGGCGTCAGTACTGGCCGCCGGCAGCCATTCCACGCAGGGTTGATGACCCAGATACCGTGGCGTGTCTGAGTAGTACGCACTCGCATACGCGATGACCTCTGCCGCCTCGGGAAGGCGGGCGAGCAGGGTGCGCAATGCGGGCAGGCCGGTCGCATCGGCGAGCAGGATGTAGCGGGCGAATCCATGTGGAAGATCGAGGCGCTGAGACGACAGCGTCATGCGGAGCTCATCACCGCTGCGCAGGCCGCGGACCCACGGGGTGATCTCGCCCGGACCACGATGCGTCACGACATCGAGCTCGGTCAACAGTTGTTCGCTGCCCGCTTCCTCGCGGAATGGGGCGGGAGTCAGCACTCGCTGGACGGTGCCTTTCGCCGTCCGGAGCTCGACAGTCGCATGGTGCGGGCGACGCACAGCAGGCCGAAGGTTCGCCTGCACCCTGATGGTGACGCGCAGGATGGTGGAGGTGACGGCCCCCACGGCTACGACCGTGCCGATAACCGGACGATGATCGCGCCGGCCGGCGGAGGATCGGCTGGCGGGATGATGCGAGAGAGCGACGACCGAGTTCACGTTCCCAGCCTCGACGGATCGATGGTCGCCACACATCCGACGACGTGCTGGAACCACCCCCGCCGGTCGGCGGGTGTTCGCTCAAGTCGAGCGGAACGCGGCGGCCACGAAGTACGGTTACTTCGGTATCTCGCTGGCTTATGACTGTCCGAGTTGCTGTCTCGTTTCCGCCGCCTCAGGCCATCGACCTAGTGAGAAGGGACCTCATGCCCGTTCGTGTGGTCATCGTCGACGATGAGACGCTGGTGCGGTCCGGGTTGAGCCTCATCCTCGGCCAAACGGCCGATATCCAGGTGGTAGGCACGAGCGATGGTATCGGGGCTGTGGGCGTCATCGAAGCGACCTCACCGGATGTGGTGCTCCTGGATATCAGGATGCCTGGCGTGGACGGCATCAGCGTGTTGCGGCGTGTGCGGGAAGAACGTGGCGAGGAGCCGATCATAGCCATGCTCACCACGTTCGACGCTGACGAGTACGTCGCGGCGGCGCTTCGAGAGGGTGCATCGGGTTTCCTGCTCAAGGACACCGACCCGGAACTGCTTCCCCAACTGGTGCGAACCCTGGCGGCGGGCGGGATCGTTCTCTCGTCGCAGGTCGGTGGCCGACTCGTCGGCCGTTACCTTGTCGAGGAGGACGACGCAGATGCGCAGACGCTCGTGCGCGGCCTCACGGCGAGAGAGGGCCAAGTTCTCGCACTTCTGGCGGAGGGATTGAGCAATGCAGAGATCGGTGCGCGGCTGCACTTGAGCCCCGGCACGATCAAGGACCATGTAAGCGCCATTCTGCTCAAGTTCGGAGTGAACGGCCGCGTACAAGCTGCGCTGATCGCCGAGCGGGGCGGCCTGCTGCGGTCAACGGAACTCTCATGACTCGGGCAACGAACGCCGGGCGTAGGTGGCTCGCCGCGCTCATCGACGTCGGATTGCTGGCTGCTTCCATCACCGAACTGCTGTTAGATACATCGCCCGCGTGGTCGTTCGACTTCGTGTTCGGAGTGGTCGGCGTACTAGCACTGATCCTGCGCCACCGGATGCCCTGGGTTGCGTTCGCGCTAACCCTTCCCGCTCTGGCGATCACCGCCAGTCTCATACCCACCTTGGTCACGCTCTTCGCGGTCGCCGAGCGGTCGCGGGTGCGCTGGATGCTCGTAGTCGCCTCGACCCTCACCGCCGTGCTCTGGCTCGCGCCGTGGGACTACGCTCCTCGGCTCGGTATCATCCTCGACGCCATCTACTCGGCGATGTTCGGGTTCACGCCCATTGTGCTGGGGTTGCTCGTTCAGACCCGCCGCGACTTGGCGGGGAGGCTCGCAGAATTGACAACGGCGCGTCGCGTGGAACGAGAAGCGGCGGAACACCAGATCGTAGCGGCTGAGCGAGCCAGAATAGCGCGGGAGATGCATGACGTGGTCTCTCACCAGGTCAGCCTCATCACGGTGCAGGCGGGCGCGTTGCAGGTCAGTGCGCAAGACGAGCACACGGCGGACATCGCCAGAACGATCCGGGCACTATGCGTACGAACCCTCGACGAGCTGCGCCGGATGGTCGGCGTATTGAGGGCCTCCGGAAGCGGGGGCACCAGCCTGGCGCCCCAGCCACGGCTGTCGGATCTACCTGCGCTTCTAACGGAAAGCGGAATTGACGTCGAACTGACATCCCCGCCACCGGCCGACCTGCCCTCCAGCGTGCAGCGCGCACTGTTCCGTGCGGTCCAAGAGGGCGTGACGAACGTGCATAAGCACAGTGCCAATGCGATGACACGTGTCTCATTCGCGTGCACAGACCGCGTGGTGGTGCTCACCGTCGAGAATGAGCCGTCTTCTGTTGCTCGGTCAGTTCTGCCGGGATCGGGTCACGGACTCATTGGACTCCGCGAACGTGCCGAATTGCTCGGCGGCAGCATGAACGCGGGGCCGACGCCGCACGGAGGATTCCGGCTCCAGATGGCCCTTCCGGTCACCGATCCGGCGGATGTCCCGGTGCATGACGTACGTGTTCAGCACGATGCGCGTCACCCCGATTCGTACCCCAGGGTGGATCAATAGCGCCAGCCGACGCCGCTCCGGCAGGACCTGGAGAAACTGCCGGCTCGGACGCGGCCCGGAGCGTGGCGGCCCAGCGGCATTGCTCTGCTGGCCCTCGAGCGCCTCTGGAGCAGGACGGTTTGCACGAGGAAGTAGAGGGCGTCAGGCTGGGAACCGATGTTGGCCGATGAGCTGCGCATCCTCCGGGTCCTTCTGAATCGGCGCCGCGTTCCGGACGGATTCGGCGACATCGATGATCAGGCGGATGTCAGAGTTCTGCGTGACTGATTCCTCTCGCGTGAAGAAGAAATGCTTCATCCATCACCGGTTGGTGGCGATGGCTCCATGCTTGCCGCTTCCGGCCGCTGCGGTGATCCCGTGCGGCGGGAGACGCACCCCTCTGGCGGGTCTGTGCTCGTTATTGCTTCTTCGCTCAGGATGCCTGCGAGTGCCGCGCGAAGATGCCGCGGAGCAGGAAGCCGGTCGCGTACGCGCCGACCGAGAAGCCGATCGTTGCGATGACGATCAGGAACGCAGGGAAGACGGCCGATAGGCTCGCCGCGGTCGCCGGGATGATCACGAGCACGAACGTGCGCCACGACTCGGCGACCGGAAGCAGCATCGCGTTCTTCAGCGTCTGACGCAAGCCGCTCTCGTAGCGGCCGACGAGTGCTGTGCCATAGAGGAACGCGGCGAAGAAGTACAGCGCGCCGATGAGCGCGACGACGACGGCCGCGATGGAGATCGCGCTGCCGCTGAACGCCCAGAACAGGCCGCTGAACGTGAGCACCAGCATGGGCAGCGCGAAGGAGGCGAACACGATCGTGCCGCGGACGGCATCCGTCTTCAACGCTCGCAGGTAGTCGCGCACGAGGTGCCCGCTCTCCTCGTCGGAGTAGCGCAGCGTGACCTCGAACAGCGCGCTCGTGGCCATTCCGATCGTGACGATCGGGATGCACGTGACGATGAACAAGACGTTCAGCACGATGAACGACACGAACGTCGAAGCGCCCTGCATCGTCTTGCTGTCGGGATCGATCCTCATGAGGCGGCGCGGCGCTTCGGCTTAGCGGGCTTGCCGGTCGCTGTGAGCGCCGTGCGCACCGTGAGCGCGGGAGCGATCAGGCGCACGCCGGGCGGCGTGCCACCGTCGATCAGCTCGCAGATGACGTCTGCTGCCGCAGCCCCCATCGCTTCCGCAGGGATCGCGATGCTGTCCACCGGTCCGGGGACGGAGAGCGCCACGTCCTCAGGGCACAACGCCACGAGCGACGGCGCGCTCGCCGCGTGCTTGCCCGTCTCGACGAGCCGCGCATACACGTGCGGGAGCGCACCTTCGTTGTGCACGAAGAATCCGGTGATCTGCGGATCCTCGGCCATGACCGCGTCGACGACGTCGGCTGCCTCTGCGTTGCTCGGGCACGGATGGATGCTTCCCGTCATGCCCGAGGCGGCGCAGGCCGCAAGGAACCCGCGGGCCAGCCGGTCGGCGTATGCGGTGTGCCTCGCCATGACCTCGGCTGGCGAGCCGATCAGCGCCACCCGGCGGTGTCCTTGTGCCTTCAGGCGGTCGACGGCGAGCCATCCGGCCTCTTCGAAGTCGAAGTCGACACACGGGATGGTGCGCCGGCCCTCGGGGAGCCCGATCAGCACGCTCGGCTGTTCGAGGTGCGAGAGGATGCCGATGCGGGGGTCGTCGGACTCGATGTCCATGACGAGCAGGGCATCCACCATCGAACCCTTCGCGGCGCGCTCCATGCCCCTCGGGTCGTCACTGGTGAGCAGCAGGATGTCGTATCCGTGCGTGCGCGCACGCGCCACCACGCCGGTCACTACCTCCATGACCACGTGCACGTCGACGCCGGTGCGCAGTGGAATCTGCAGGCCGATGACGCTCGTGGAGCGGGATGCCAGCGAGCGGGCGCCGGCGTGCGGGCTGAAGCCGAGAGACGCGATGGCGCGCTCCACACGTCGGCGCGTCTCGGGCGAGATCGTGCGCTTGCCGCTCATCACGTACGACACGGTCGAGATGGAGACGCCGGCTTCCTCGGCGACGTCTGCGATCGTGACCATCGGTCTTCCTGCCTTTCCGAATCGTGCCCTCTTGCGAAACGGGTGCGCAGCGTTTCGACGGCGCGTGGACACGGCTCGCCTGCATCTTATAAGGTCGCAGTGGTGAAGCGCTTCGACGATGTGGCAGAACGTGTGCCCGGACGGACTCCCGAGACGAGTCGGCTGCCCGGCGCCGATCGCGCAACCCTCGGAAGCGAACGCCGTATCTGGTTCGGCGGCGACTACAACCCCGAGCAGTGGCCCCGCAAGACGTGGGCCGAAGACGTCGAGCTGATGGTGAGGGCTGGGGTCAACCTGGTCACCGTCGGGGTGTTCAGCTGGTCGACGATCGAACCGAGCCCGGGCGAGCGCCGGTTCGAGTGGCTCGACGAGGTGCTCGACCTGTTGCACGGCAGCGGGATCGCGGTGGATCTCGCGACGCCGACGGCGTCCCCGCCGCCCTGGCTGGGCATCCGGTATCCGGAGACGCTGCCCGTGACTCGAGACGGGGTGCGCCTGGGAGCGGGGTCGCGCAACCACTACTCGCCGGCATCCGTCGTCTACCGCCAGCACGCGCGCACGATCGCCGGTGACCTCGCACGCCGGTACGCGCAGCACCCGGCCGTTCGGCTGTGGCACGTGGGCAACGAGTACGGGGAGCTCGACTACGGCGACGAGGCCGCACGCGAGTTCCGCGCCTGGCTGGAGCGCAGGTACGGCTCAATCGAGGAGCTGAACGCGGCGTGGGGCACCTCCGTGTGGTCGCAGGGGTACGGGTCGTTCGACGAGGTGCTTCCGCCCCGCAAGGCGCCGTACCTGATCAACCCGGCGCAGTCGCTCGACTTCCGGCGGTACTCCTCCGACCAGTTGCTGGCGTGCTTCCGCGAGCAGCGCGACGCGATCCGCGAGGCAGGGGCGACCCAGCCGATCACGACGAACTTCATGGGATTCTTCCCGCACGTGGACTACTGGTCGTGGGCGGGCGACGTCGACGTGATCGCGGACGACCAGTATCCCGACCCCGGCTCTCCGCACGCGGCAAGCGACATCGCTCTCACGCAGAACCTGATGCGCTCGCTCGGAGGCGGCCGGCAATGGCTGCTCATGGAACAGGCGATCGGCGCCGTCTCGTGGCGCGAGCACAACCTGCCGAGGTCTGCCGCCGAGGCGCGGCTGAACTCCCTGCAGGCTGTCGCGCACGGCGCCGACGGCGTGTGCTTCTTTCAATGGCGGCAGGCGCGCACCGGACCAGAGCGGTTCCACTCGGCGCTGCTGCCGCACGCCGGTGCCGACACCGAGGTGTTCCGCGGTGCCGAAAGGCTGGGCGCGGATCTCGGGCGGCTCGGCTCGATCGCCGGTGAACGGGTGGATGCCCGCGTCGGCATCCTCTTCGACTGGCCGTCGTGGTGGGCTGCGGAGGAGCCGGCACGGCCGACCGAGCGGTACAGCACGCTCGAGCAGCTGCGACGCTGGCACCGGATGCTGTGGCGTCAGGGCGTGCCGGCCGACGTGGTGCGCCCGGGCAGCGACCTGCACGGATACGACGTGATTCTCGTCCCGCACAGCTACCTGCTCGAACCGGATGCAGCTGCCGGCCTAAGCGACGCCGCATCACGCGGCGCGCACGTCGTCGTCGGACCGTTCAGCGGTGTGGCCGACGCGAACGCGGGCATCCTGCAGGGCCGGTTCCCCGTGCTGCTGCGCGACTTGGTGGGCGTGAGCGGTGAGGAATGGATGGCACTGCCCGACGAGCCGACACCCCTCGTCGTCGATGCAGGATGGGATGCCGCACCAGCCGGGGAGCACTCGGCGAGCGTTCTCGGTGAACGGCTTCGATCCGACGGTGCCGACGTGCTGGCGACGTTCGGCGGCGGACCGCTTGCAGGGCATCCAGCGGTGACGCGCCACCGGTACGGCGACGGGGTCGCCTGGTACGTCGGCGCGGTCGTGTCCGACGGATTGCTCGCCGCGCTGCTGGAGTCGGCGTTGCACGGGGCGGGCGTCGAGAACGCACTCGGTGAGCGAGTGACGCCCGGCCGGCGGCTGCCAGAGGGGCTCGAGGCCGTGCGCCGCGGGCCCGCGCTCTTCCTGCTCAACCGTGGTCGCGACACCGCCGAACTGGAGCTGCCCGCGACCCTGCTCGACCTGATGACGAACGAACGAATAGACCGTGCCGCGGCGCTCGCGCCGGGAACGGCCCTGGTGCTGATCGAAGGGCGCACTACGTGAAATTCACCGATGGATTCTGGCTCACCAGGCCGGGACTCAAGCCGTTGTACGCCGTCGAGGTCGACGATATCCGCGCCGATCCCGACGCGGGAACGATGACCGTCTACGCGCCCACGAAGCCGATCCGCCAGCGCGGCGACACGCTCAACCTCGCGATGCTGACGCTCACCTTCTCGTCGCCGATGGCCGGGGTCATCAAAGTGCGCGTCGAGCGGCACGCGGGCGCCGTGCATCACGGGCCGGACTTCGAGACGTTTGCGGATGCATCCTTTAGCCCCTCGGTCTCGATCGATGACGATGGCGGCGTGCTGGTCTCCGGCGATCTCAGCGTTCGTGTGCCGCGGAGCGGGCCCTGGCGGTTCGACTTCGAGCATGCGGGGGAGCGGATCACGAGCTCGCTGCCCCGGTCGGTCGGCCACATCAGTGCCGACGGGGATGCCGCCGGCACCTGGGTGCACCAGCAGCTGTCCATCGAGCCGGGCGAGCGCGTCTACGGTCTGGGAGAGCGGTTCGGCGCGTTCATCAAGAACGGGCAGGTCGTCGACACCTGGAACGCCGACGGCGGTACCGCGAGCGAGCAGGCGTACAAGAACATCCCGTTCTATCTCACGAGCCGGGGTTACGGGGTGTTCGTCGACGACCCGGGCAACGTGTCGTTCGAGGTGGGCAGCGAGGTCAACTCGCGAGTGCAGTTCTCGGTGGGCGGCGAGTCGCTCGACTACTACGTGATCGCCGGCCCGACGCCGAAGGATGTCCTGCGTCGCTACACGGCGCTGACCGGTCGGCCCGCGGAGGTGCCTGCCTGGTCGTTCGGGCTGTGGCTCACCACATCGTTCACGGCCAGCTACGACGAGCAGTCGGTCAATGCGTTCGTGGACGGGATGGCCGAGCGGGACATCCCGCTGAGCGTCTTCCACTACGACTGCTTCTGGATGCGCGAGTTCCAGTGGACCGACTTCGAGTGGGATGCGCGCTACTTCCCCGACCCGGAGGGTCAGCTGAAGCGGCTGCACGAGAAGGGCCTGCACATCTCGGCGTGGATCAACCCGTACATCGCGCAGCGATCGGCGCTCTTCGCCGAGGCGGCCGAGGCCGGCTACCTGCTCAAGCGCACGGACGGCAGCGTCTGGCAGTGGGATCTGTGGCAGGCCGGCATGGGACTGGTCGACTTCACCAACCCCGACGCCAGCGACTGGTACATCGGCAAGCTCGAACGGCTGATGGACCAGGGCATCGACGCGTTCAAGACCGACTTCGGCGAGCGCATCCCTGCACATGACGTGGTGTGGCACGACGGGTCGGACCCTCGGCGCATGCACAACTACTACGCGAAGCTCTACAACGGGGCCGTCTTCCGCGCGTTGGAGCGGCGGCGCGGCAAAGGCGACGCGATCGTGTTCGCGCGATCCGCAACGGCAGGATGCCAGCAGTTCCCGGTGCACTGGGGTGGCGACTCGGACTCGTCGTACGCCTCGATGGCGGAGTCGCTGCGCGGCGGGTTGTCGCTGGCGATGTCGGGTTTCGGCTACTGGAGTCACGACATCGGCGGCTTCGAGGGCACCCCGGATCCCGGGCTGTTCAAGCGGTGGCTCGCCTTCGGTCTGCTCAGCTCGCACTCGCGCCTGCACGGCTCGGACTCGGTGCGCGTTCCGTGGGCGTTCGACGACGAGTCGGTCGACATCGCCCGCGAGTTCACGAAGCTCAAGATGCGTCTCATGCCCTACCTCGCGCACGCGGCGAGCCAGGCGCACACCGACGGCACGCCGATGATGCGGCCGATGGTGCTCGAGTTCCCGGATGACCGAGGCGGCTACGACGCGGACTGCCAGTACATGCTCGGCGACGCACTGCTGGTGGCTCCGGTCTTCACGCCGAACGGTTCCGTCGAGTACTACCTGCCGGAGGGTTCCTGGACCTCGCTGCTCGACGGCTCCACGCGTGACGGCTTCCGCTGGCACACGGAGGAGCATGGGTACGACTCCCTGCCGCTTCTGGTGCGCCCGGGTACGGTCCTGCCGTTCGGGGCGACGGATGACCGCCCCGACTACGACTGGGCTGACGGGGTGACGCTGCGCTGCTTCGAGCTGCCCGAGGGGTACGACGGCGTCACCACGGTGCCCGGTCGCGATGGTGCGCCGAGCACCGAATTCCACGTCAAGCGGATCGGCTCCGCGATCTCAGCATCGAGCACGGATGCCCGCCGGCCGTGGTCGCTGGAGGCGGGCGGCGTCACCGTGCACGCCGCCGGGGCGGGCGAAGTGACCATCACGCTGGATGAGCAGACGCCGCCGCAGGGTCATTCCGAGAAAGGCGAAGCCCGATGACCGATCCCGAGCTGTTCCGCTGCGTGAATGCACCCCTTGCGGAGCGCGCACGCGACCTTCTCAACCGGCTCACCCGGGACGAA
Source organism: Humibacter ginsengisoli (assembly GCF_054780095.1). Lineage (NCBI taxonomy): Bacteria > Bacillati > Actinomycetota > Actinomycetes > Micrococcales > Microbacteriaceae > Humibacter > Humibacter ginsengisoli. The sequence goes on along the minus strand of NZ_BAAGWZ010000007.1, from coordinate 74,441 downwards.
CGCATCACCATGCTGCACCAGGCGGCACCGGCGATCGAGAGGCTGGGCATCCGCTCGTTCCACACCGGATGCGAGGCTTTGCACGGCGTGGCATGGCTCGGCACCGCGACGACGTTCCCGCAGGCGGTCGGGCTGGCCGCAACCTGGGACACCGAGCTGTTGAGGAAGGCGGGCGAGGTCACCTCGATCGAGGTGCGTGCCAAGCGCGCGGAGAACCCGTCTGTGGGGCTCAACGTGTGGGCGCCGGTCGTCAACACACTGCGCCACCCGGGCTGGGGACGCAACGAGGAGGGCTACTCGGAGGACCCGCAACTCACCGCGCACTTCGGCGCGGCCTACTCGCAGGGCCTGCGCGGCGACCACGACCGAGTGTGGCGCACCGTGCCGACGCTCAAGCACTTCCTCGCCTACAACAACGAGACCGACCGGTCGACGACCTCGTCGAACCTGTCGCTGCGCACCCTGCACGAGGAGGAGCTGCCGGCGTTCCGCGCACCCATCGAGTCGGGAGCGGCGGGTGCGATCATGCTCTCCTACAACCGGGTGAACGGTGTCGCGGCGCACACGCAGCCCGAACTCGTGGCGGAGGCGCGTGACTGGGCCCGGGAGTCGATCGCCGTGGTCTCAGACGCCGGTGCGCCCAGCCTGCTGGTCACCGCTCAGCGCGAGCAGCCGGACCACGTGGCAGCCACCGTCGCCCTGCTTCGCTCGGGAATGGACTCCTTCACCGACAACGAGCAGAACGCGGCGCCGACCATCGGCTACGTGAACGAGGCGCTCGAGGCCGGGCGGCTCAGCATGGACGACGTGGATGCCGCGGTGCTGCGGCTGCTCGAGCTGCGGCTGCGCACCGGCGAGTTCGACGGCGACGCAGACCCTTACGGGGCGATCACGGCCGACCAGCTCGACCTGCCGTCCGCCCGGGAGCTGGCGCGGGAGATCGCCGGCGCCGCCGTGGTCGTGCTGCGGAACGACGCAGGCATCCTGCCGCTCGCCGAGCCGACCTCGATCGCGGTCGTCGGGCCGCTCGCCGACGCGGTGCTGATGGACTGGTACTCCGGAACGCCGCCATACGAGTTCGGACTGGCGGGCGGCCTCGCAGAGCGATACCCATCGGCGCGAGTGGAGGTGGTGACAGGCGCGGACACCGTCGCACTCCGCTCGGTCTCCACCGGGCGGTACGTCGTCTCCTCGCTCGACGGTACGCAGGTCGAGGCGAGCGCCGAAACCGCGGTGAAGGAGGCCCGGTTCGACGTGACCGACTGGGGTGACGGCATCCTCACGCTCAGGTCAGCGGCGAGCGGACGGCTGCTCACGGGTGCGCACTGGCCGATGCGGGCCGACGCCGAGAAGGTCGGCGAGTGGGTGGTGCACGAGAGCTTCCGTCGCCACGTGCACGCCGACGGATCCTGGTCGCTGCTCAACCTCGGGACCGGCCGCTGGGTGCGGCTGCTCCGCGACTCCGGGCTGCTGGTCGCCGAGGGCGTGACCGTGGACGACGCCGAGCGGTTCACCGCCCGCACCCTCGTGGCGGGGCAGGATGCCGTCGCGCGCGCCGCGGCATCCGCCGACGTCGTCTTCGTCGCGGTCGGCAACGAGCCGCACCTCTCGGGACGCGAGACGCAGGACCGCCCGCACCTCTGGCTGCCCGAGTCGCAGGCCGAGCTCTACCGGGTGGCGCAAGCCGCGAACGAGCGCGCCGTGCTCACCGTGATCTCCAGTTACCCGTACGTGCTGCCGCGCGGGGTGGCGGATGCCGCCACAGTGGTGTGGTCGAGCCACGGCGGCCAGGAGCTCGGACGCGGCCTTGCCGACGTGCTCTCCGGCGACCGAGAGCCGCGCGGGCGCCTCGCCCAGTCGTGGCCGGCGCATCCGGAGCAGGCGGGCGACCTCTTCGACTACGACACCGCGCGGCAGCAGGCGACGTACCGGCATCAGCCGGAGCCGTACGCCTTCGCGTTCGGGCACGGATGCACGTACTCGAGCGTCGGATACGAGGCGGTCGGCCTGATCACTCCCTCGGCGGTGGCACCGGCACCCACGCACCGCCATGCGGCGTTCGAACCGGCGGACGACGCGGCGCTCGTTCGGGCCGTGGTCGCCGTGCGCAACACGGGGAAACGCGACGCGGAGGAGCTCGTGCAGCTCTACGCGCTGCCTCCGGCGGGGCTGCCGGTCGCGGCGCCGCTGCGCATCCTCGTCGCGTACAAGCGGGTTCGGCTGGCGCCGGGCGAGCGTCGTTCCATCGAGCTCGAGTTCTCGCCGGAACGCCTCGCCGTGTGGGATGACGCGCTCCGGCTGCCAGGAGCTCCGACGGACTGGCTGCACGCCGGCGCGCTGCGGGTGCAGCCCGGCCGGTACCGCATCGCCGCCGGCCCTTCCGCCGACCGCCTCCTCGCCTCCGCGATCCTCCGCGTCGCCGAGTAGTCGACGGTCACGCCACGGAGCCCGCCCTGGGACTGCCACTCTTTGCGGGTCGGTGGCGCCCGATAGCGTGGCCGGGTGAGCAGCGACCGGGTGCCGATCCGGCAGGTCTTCCATGGCCGGCGCGGCGTGTTCCTCTTCAGCATGCTGCTGGCCGAATTCGGCGGCGGCATGCAGGGGCTGGCGATCTCGACGGTGCTGCCCGTCGTGGCGCAGGAGCTGCACGGCTTCGCGCTGTTCGGAGCGACTCTCGCCGCCGGCAACATCGCCGCGGTGCTGATGTTGTCGTTCAGCGCGCCGGTCCTAGCCAGGATGCGTCCTGCCGCCGTGATCGCGTGGGCCACAGTGATCTTCCTGGCCGGCGTCGCGGCCTCGGTCTTCGCGCCGACCATGGAGTGGGTCCTCGTGGGGATGATCGTGCGCGGCATCGGCCTCGGGCTCATCACCGGATTCGGCTCGTCCGCCATCGGCGGGCTTTTCGACGACCGGGAACGCCCGCGCGTGCTCGGGCTCTACGCGTTCGTGTGGCTGATCCCGTCGATAGCAGGCCCCGCGTTGAATGCCGCCATCGCGCAGACGGTGGGCTGGCGCTGGGCGTTCGCGTGGCCGGCGATCCTCGTGCTCGCAGCCAGGGTGCTGATGGGTGCGTACGCCTCGGCCATCCCGTGGGAGAAGCGCAAGGAGCCGGTGCGTGCGGTGGCCGGTGTGGTCGTGGCCGCGGCGCTTGGAGTGGGGGCGGCGGCGTCCGCTTCCACGGGCGTCTGGCCGGCCGCGCTGTTCGTCGCTGCGGCCGTCGGCGGCGGGGCGGGCATTGTGGCGTTCCTGCGTGCGGGTGCGCCCGGCGGACGCCTTCTGAGCACGCTGGCGTCGTTCGGTGCGCTGTGCGCTGCCTTCTTCGGCATAGAGTCGTTGCTATCCGTCACGGTGATCGAGGCGTTCGGCGGCGGACTGCTGTGGGCATCCGTCGCCATCACCGCCGCCCTGATCATGTGGACGCTCGCCGGACTGCGCCCGCGTCCGTCTGCACGGCCAGATCGCGTGACATCGGGGCTCGTGCTCATGGTGCTCGCCGCTGTTTCCCTCGTGGTGATCAGCCTGATCGGCGCGGGCACGGGAGCGATCATCGCGGTGGTCGTCACGGCCGGAGTGGCGGGGCTCGGCATGGGTATCGCGTATCCGCTCGCCATGTCGGAGGCGTTCGAGGGACCGGATCCCGCGATGCGGGTCGGACCGCTCGTGTCGTTCGCCGAGACGGCGAGCACGGCGTGGATCGCGATGATCTGCGGCGGCCTGTACTCCGCACTGCACGGGTTCGGCACGACACCGGGCATCGCGACCGGAACCGCGTACGCGGTCGTCATACCCGTGGCAGTCGCCGGTGTGCTGCTGGCCGCACTCCGCCGCCGCGTACCGTGGGCTGCAGCCTCGCCTGAACCGCCGCACTCCCGGCCGGTCGAGTAGCCGCGATACTCACCCGGCGGTGGCGTCCACCGTCACGCGGCTGCGCAGCGTTCGGGTGTGGTCGACTGTGCGCGCAGGGCCGCTCAGCGTGACCGGCAGCCCGAACCGGATGTCGCCGCTGGATGCCCCGAGCCGCAACTCGAGTTCCCCCGGCTCCACGATGCGCGAGTAGTCGCGCCCCGTGAACGCCGACAGGTCCGCGCTCACCTCGAACGACACCCGCGACTGTGCGCCTGCCTCGAGCGGAACGGACGCGTACCCGATGAGCCGGTTGACCGGGCGTACGACCGAGGCCACGGGGTCGTGCAGGTAGAGCTGCACGGTCTCGATGCCGGCGCGATCGCCCGTGTTCGTCACTGTGAGAGAGACCGTCACGGTGCCCGACGTGGCGATCTGCTCGACGTCGGTGCCGGCATCCGACCACTCGAACGTCGTGTACGAAAGGCCGTGCCCGAACGGGAACCGCGGCGTCGGGTCGATGTTCGACACACCGGTCGGACCGCCGAGCGGCGGCGCCAGATAGGTGGCCGGCTGAGCCCCCTCGTGCGAAGGGATGCTCACCGGCAGCCGTCCGCTCGGGTTCACCCGTCCGCTGAGCACGCCCGCGATCGCGGGCCCGCCCTCCTCGCCGGGGAAGAACGCGGTGACGATGGCGGATGCCTGCTCCGCCGCCGACCCCAGCGCGTACGGACGCCCCTCCACCAGGGTCGCGACCACCGGCGTGCCCGACGCGATCAGTGCGTCCAGGAGGTCCTGCTGCCTGCCGGGGAGCCGCATCGTTGCGGCGTCGCATCCCTCGCCGGAGGTGCCGCGACCGAAAAGTCCGGCATGGTCGCCGAGCACAGCGATCACGAGGTCGGCGTCCCTGGCGGCGTCCACTGCGCGCTCGATGCCCGCGGAGTCCGCGTCACCGTCGCTGCCCTTGCCGTCGACGCTCACGCCAGGCTCGACGACGAACGTCGCGTTCGTGAACTCCGCCCGCAGGCTCTGCAGCACGGTGGGGAGTTCGATTCCGATCGGCACCTCGGGATGCAGGGTGCCGACGTGGCTCGGGAACGAGTAGCAGCCGAGCATCGCGAACGGGTCGTCGGCGAGCGGACCGACGACCGCGATCCGGATGCCCGTGTCCGTCTCCAGAGGCAGCGTTCCGTCATTGCGTACCAGCACGACCGCACGCTCGGCCACCTCGCGGGCGAGTGCGCGATCTTCGGCGGTGTCCAGCTGCACGCGTCCGCGGGCGGCGTCGATGTCGTCGAGGTCCTCGTGGGTCCAGCCCTCGGGCAGCGGCGACCAGTCGGCGTCGAGCATGCCGAACTCGGCCTTCTGCAGCAGAACGCGTCGCAGCGCTCGTTCGACGAATGCCTCGTCGAGGTCGCCGCTCTCCACGGCTGCTACGAGAGGATCGCCGTACGCCTTCACGGTGGGCAGCTCGACGTCGACGCCGGCCTTGAGAGCGGATGCCGCCGCATCCTCCCAGGAGCCCGCGACGCCGTGCAGCGTCTTCAGGAACGCGATGCCGAAGTAGTCGGCGACCACGGTGCCGGTGAATCCCCAGGTGTCGCGCAGAAGCCCCGTCAGCAACGACTCGTCGGATGCCGACGGGATGCCGTCGACATCCGTGTACGCGTGCATCACGCTGCGCACCCCGCCGTCGCGCACGACCAGCTCGAACGGCGGCACCATCACGTCGTTGAACTCGCGGCGTCCCATGGAGACGGGCGCCAGGTTGCGGGCCGCCTTGGATGCCGAGTACCCGATGAAGTGCTTGAGCGTGGCGACGATGCCCGTCGACTCCAGCCCGCGCACGTAGCCGAGCGCGATCGTGCCGACCAGGTACGGGTCCTCCCCGATGGTCTCCTCGGTGCGACCCCAGCGCGGGTCGCGGGTGACATCGAGTACCGGCGCCAAGCCCTGGTGCACACCGACGGAGCGCATGCCGGTTCCGATGCGACGCGCGACCCGCTCGATCAGCGCGGGGTCGAACGTGGCACCCCACGAGAGCGGAACGGGGTAATTGGTCGCGCCCCACGCGGTGAACCCGGCGAGGCACTCCTCGTGCGCGATGGCCGGTATGCCGAACCGGTTCGCCGCCACGATGCGCTTCTGGCTGCGCGCCAGCGAGACGAGACCGACGGCCGGGTCGACGGGCGCCGAGCCGAACGACCTCGTCAACTGGCCCAGGCCGTGGGGGAGAAGCGCGTCGAGCTCGACGGCATCCTCGCTCATGTCGTGCTGGAACGGCGCGACATCGTCGCCGACAGGTGACGAGGCGACCCACACCCCATAGAGCTGCGCCACCTTCTCACGCAGCGTCATCTCGCCGATCAGCGCCTCGACGCGCTCCGCAGCGGGAAGCCGGGTGTCGCGCCATCGCGCGCCGGGCGCTTTCGTCTCAGTCATCGTCGTCCCTTCAGATCGTGGTTCGCCCACGCCCGTTCATAACTCCTGCAGAATGGTGCCGCACCTGCCGCAGGGGCGCGGCTTTCCGCGGCAAGCGTGAGTACGGACCGAATCGCAGGAGTTACGAACGGCGCAGCGTGACGAATGGGTCCGAACGAGCCTCACCAGCATCACCGAGGCCACTCGGCTACGAGGTTCTCCGCGACGCGGAAAGCGTTCGCCACGATCGTCAGGGTCGGGTTCACCGAGCCGTTCGTCGGGTGCAGCGAAGAGTCGCACGCCACGACGCGGCTCGTGCCCCACACCCTGCCGAACGGGTCGGTGGCGGAGTTCTCCGGCGACGTGCCCATGCGCGCCGTGCCGCAGGAGTGCTCGCCGGCTGCCGACGCCGTCGCCGGGCCGCCGTGCCGCCTGATGTTCGTGATTCCGGCGGCCTCCAGCCACCGCGCGCCCTGCACGGCCATGCCGTCCTCGACCTGCTCGCTCGTCCAGTGCACGTCTTTGCGCAGTGCGGCGCCGGGCCGGCCCCAGCGGTCCTTCACCGCCGCCAACGTGACCCTGGATGTCGGCAACGGAATCTCCTGCCCCATCGCGAACACGCCGAACAGGTTGGCGCGCCCGGTGCGCATCCACTCCTTGTGTCCTGCACCCCAGCCAGGAACACCGGGCGCCGGCTCCCCGGCGGAGGTCAGCGGCAGCAGTCCCATGAGGTCGACGATCACGCCGCCGCCCCACGGAATCGTGTCGGCGTGCACGTGGTCGAGCGTCGCGACCGAGTGCCCGGGGCCGATGTATGGCTTGACCGGATGCGCCGACTCGCCCAGCACCGTCGCCGTGCGGTGATCGTGCAGGTAGCGTCCCACGTGGTCGTTGCCCAGGCCACTGGCCAGCAGCAGGCGAGCGGTCTCGACCGCACCGGCGGAGACCACCACGACGTCGGCACTCACGGTGAGCTCGACGGGGAAGGTGGACGCGTCCGCCATGATCGTCACACCCGCGCTTCCGGCCCCGTCGCGTACCTCGATCACCTCGGCGTCGGGCAGCAGATCGCACAACCCGGTCGCGATCGCGCGCGGGATGAACGTGGACTGCGAGCCGTTCTTCGCGTTCACCGGGCAGGTATTGCCGATGCACTGCGCGCACCTCACGCACGCGGCGCGGCCGTCCCACGGAACCGAGTTGATCGCGAGCGGAATGGGGCCCCAGCCCCAGCCGAGCCGTTCGGCCGCTGCGCCGAGCAGTTCGCGCGACGGCTCCGTGCCCATCGCCGGCATCGGGTATCCGGCCGAGCGAGGCATCCGCCGCGTGAGCCCGCCCTCTTCGCCGGCGACGCCGAGCTGCCACTCGGCCTTCGTGTAGTACGGCTCCATCTCCTCGTACGACACCGGCCAGTCCGCGAGGCTCGCGCCGTGCGGGTTGCCGTAGAGCGTGCGCATGCGGAAGTCCTCCGGCATGAACCGCCACGCCATGCCCTGCCAGATACGCGTGCCTCCGCCCACAGCGTCGGCGTTGAGACCGTAGATGGACGCGTCGTCGATCCCGTCGAGAACCCGGTCGCCCTCTGGAAGCTGCGCGACCCGCGGATGTCCGGGACCTGGCCCCACCGTCGGCCAGTACACGGCGTTGCGCTTGCCGTGCAGATGGTCGCCCCGGATCTGGTCGTTCCGCAGATAAGGCGCACGCTCCACGAGCAGCACGTGCTTGCCGGCGGCCGTGAGCACCTGCGCGGCGACTCCGCCGCCCGGACCCGACCCCACGATGACCGCGTCGTAGTGCGCTTGCACTGCAGCGGGGGCGATCGTCTTCAGCGGTTCCGGTTCGATGGGTGTCACGCCCTCCGGCACGCCTCGGAACCCGACCATGTCGAGGCCGGCCGGATGCCTGCCATCCGACGACGCGTAGTACCCCTCCCAGCACACCCGGCGCAGCGCGTCGAACGAACGCGCTCCGGAGCCGGCCGCCACCGCGGTCAGGATCGCGTCTTGCGCAGCCGGGTCGAGATCGGCGAAGCCCGCTGGGGCGCGGGCCGTGGGGCCGTCACTCGACGCCGGTGCGGTACCGAGGATGCGGCGCGCTTCGTCGTCGAGTCGTGCCGCGAGCGAGACCAACGCGGGCCACGCCCAGGCGAGGTCGCGGTCGGCGGAGATCGGGTCGACGGTCAGGTACTCCGCGACGCCGCCCTCCCAGCCGGCGGGCCAGGCATCCGCTGGGATGATTCGGTCGGCAGCAGCCCGAAGAGCCGGAAGGGCGGCCGCACGGTCGGTGCGCCCGCCCTTCGCGGTGAGGCCGTTCGACTCATCGACCGGCAAGTGAGCCTCCGATGCCTCCGACGGAGAAGAACCGGTTGAGCACGGCGAACACGATGATGGGCGGGAGCATCATGATCACGGCGACGGCCATGACGAGTCCCCAGTTGGTCTGGTTCTGCTGGAAGAACGTGTTCAGGCCGATGGGGAGGGTGTAGTTCTGGTCGCTGCGCAGGAAGACCAGTGCGATGAGGTAGTCGTTCCAGGCCAGCAGGAACGAGAAGATCGCGGTGGAGAGGATGCCCGGCAGCGAGTTGCGGAGCACCACGCGGGTGAACGATCCGAACACGGATGCCCCGTCGATCCAGGCTGCTTCTTCCAGGGTGATCGGGATGGAGTCGAAGTAGGCGGCCATCATCCAGCACGCGACGCTCATGGTGGAGCCGGTGTAGATGATCATGACGCCGATCAGGTTGTCGACCAGCCCGAGTTTCGAGAACAGGAAGAACAGGGGGATGACCGCGGTGACCACCGGCAGCGACTGCACGATGAACAGGATCAGCGCGTAGGAGGACACCAGCCGGTTGCGGCCGCGGGAGAGGACGTACCCGGCCGGGGCCGCGATCACGACCGCTGCGACCACGGTGACCGCGGCGACCAGGAGGCTGTTGCCCAGCCAGGTGCCGACCGAGGTCTGGGAGAACACGGCACCGTAGTTCTCGAACGTGAGCCCGGTTGCGGTGGAGCCCAGCGATGGGGTCAGCGAGAGGATCACGACCGCGACGATCGGGACGAGCACGATAGCGGTGATGATCACGATGCCCAGCAGGCGCCACCACTTGCCGCGTTCGCCCAGTTCGCCCAGCGTGCGGCGTTTGCCGCCGGTGACTCCGACCTGGAGCTCGCCGATGAGGTCGGCGGATGCTTCGGTGCTCATGCGACGTTCGCCTTTCTGATCTGGCGGTACAGCAGCACCGAGATGATCACGAGAACGATGGTCATGATGAACGCGATCGCGACACCAGGACCGACCTGGTAGTTCTGGAACACGGTCTGGTATGCGAGCACGACCAGGGACTGGGTGGCGTTCACCGGACCGCCGCCGGTGAGCAGGAAGATCGTCGGGAAGTCGTTGACGCAGAAGATCGTCATCAGGATCCACGACACGTAGGTGGTGCGGGCGATCATCGGCAAGGTGATCTGGGTGAAGGTCTGCCAGGTGCCTGCACCGTCGACCTTCGACGCCTCATACACGGTGGTGTCCACCGACGCGAGAGCGGAGGCCATCATCATCATCATGAACGGGAAGCTGATCCACACCTTGAAGACGCACACCGTGATCTGGGCCAGCAGCGGGTCGGCGAGGAACAGCACGTTCCCCAGCCCGAGCGCGTGAGCCAGAAGCGGGAACGGGGACTGCGGGGTTGCGACCAGCCAGTTCCAGCTGGTTGCGGAGACGACCACGGGCACCACCCAGGGAAGGAGCAGCAGCACCTTCCACAGGCCAGCCAACGGGATCCGGGTGCGCAGCAGTAGCGCCAGCCCGAGCCCGGCGGCCCAGGAACCGAACACGCCCACGATCGTGAACACCAGGGTGAACAAGGCGGCGTGCCAGAATCCGGGCTGCTGCACCACGGCGATGTAGTTCGTGAACCCGACGAACGCGCCGGAATCGATCAGGTCACCATTGCGCAGGGACTGCCACCCCGCGTAGATCACCGGGTACAGGTTCAACAGCAGCAGGAACAACAGGGACGGGATCGCGAACAGCAAGAACGTCCACAGGTGCGAGATCGCGCGGCCCCGTTTGCCCTTGCTAGGGCCGCGGCCAGGACCCGCCACACCCACGCCGTTACGCGCCTTCTTCAACGCGCCGGCCACGGACTCGGTCGACATGTCAGCCTCTCCTTCGACAGCTTTCCAGAATGAAAACGGGTGGGCCCGACGCTTGAAGCGCAGGCCCACCCGCAATGCATCCTTACTTCATCAGACCTTCGATGGCGTTCTGCAACGTCGTCAATGCACTCTTGGCATCCGTCTTACCACCGAGGATCGACTGTGCGAAGGTGTTCATCGGCTGAGTGCCGTCCACCGTGTTGGCGATGTTGTAGAACAGGCCCTTTCCGCCCGGAGCCGCCCAAGTGCCGTAGATGGGCTGCCACTCCTTCAGGATCTTCACCGTCACGGGGTCGCTCTTGAGCACCGGCGTGTCAGCGATCGACTTCAGCGGGGGGAGGCCGATGCCGGTCTTCTCCGTCCACAGCTTGGACATGTTCTTGTAGTAGTACGTGAGGAACGCCTCCGAGCCCTTCTGGCTGGGGGTGTTCTTGTACATCATGATGTTGTTCGGGAAGTACAGGCCGCCCTTCGTTCCGTGCGGTCCGGTCAGCGGGTCGCCCACGACCAGATCGGAAGCAACGTCCCCCACGGCGCCAGCCGGGAGACCGGCCGTGTCCCAGCCGAAGCCGAACTTCTTCGCCTTCCACTGTGCCTGCACGTTCGCGCTGGTGTAGGTCGCCGCTGCAGGGTCCGAGTATCCGTTCTGCACGAGCTCGAGCACGTATTCCATCGCCTCGACGTTCCGGTCCGTCACGCACTCCGGCTCCTTCTTCGAGTTGAAGAGGCCGCCGCCGTTGTTGATCATGAACGCGGTCAGGATGTGGCTGCCGGTGAAGTTGCCGGCACCGGAGCCGATGCCGAACCCGTATACGCCGAGCTTCTTCAGCTTGGCGCACACGTCCTTGTACTCGTCCCAGGTCGTCGGGTTCTCGGCACCTGCCTGGGCCATGAGCGTCTTGTTGTACCAGGAGACGCGCACGTCGAGGTTGTACGGAACCGCCGCATAGCCCTGATCGGTCTTCATCGTGTCGAGCAGACCAGGGAGGAAGTCGTCCTTCAGGCCGTTGCTGCTCCAGGAGTTGATCAGATCGTCCGCGTAGGCGATCTTGCCCTGGTGAGCGAACTGGAACGCCTGCGTTCCACCGCCGGAGCTCACCGCAGGTCCGGTGTTCGAGGCCACCGCAGACGAGAACGTCTGGGTGAAGTTCGCCCACTGGATCTCCTGGTATGTGGCCGCGGGAAGACCGCTCTTGGGCTTGTAGGCCAGCGTGATCTTCTTGTCGAGCGGGTTGAACGTCGTTCCGCCCCAGGGCATGTTCCAGAACTTCAGCGGCTTGCCGCTTCCGCCTGTGCTTCCTCCTCCGCCACCGCTGGAGCAGGCTGCGAGGAGAGTCGTGGCCGCCACACCACCGGCGAGGCCGAGGAAGCCCCGTCGGGTGAATGCTGCGCCTGTGGATTCCGATGCCATCGTCAGATCCCTTCCGGTCCGCATGGATGCCGCGCATCGATGCGGAGATTCGTCGTTGAATGTCAGGTTTGGTGCGGCGGTCGCGGCCACGTCTTCCACGGCCGTCCTGTCATCATTCAGTCTTTTGTTGGACGTGTCAACATTTACCGGGAGCCTCCCACGCGTGTCGTCGCGAACTGAAATCAACCTGTGATGAAAGTCGTGGGAGCGCTCTCACGGAGAGGCTATACGACAGATCCTCACGCGGCCAAAACGTTACCGAGCCGTTGTCGTCGACCCGCGCACGACGAGCTCCGTGGCCAGCTCCTCGCGGGCGGAACCCGCTGTTGCGCCGCCTCGCAGACGCAGGAGCATGCGCATCGCGGCGGCCGCCATCTCCTCGATCGGCTGGCGCACGGTGGTGAGCGCCGGCGTCACCCAGGCCGACTCGGGCAGGTCGTCGAAGCCCACGACGCTGAGGTCGCCAGGGATCGCGATTCCCATCTCCGCAGCGGCTCGATAGACGCCGAGTGCCAGCTCGTCGGCACACGCGAACACTGCGGTGGGCGGCGCGCCCGAGCGGAGCATCCGCTCCGCAACCGCCGCAGCGGGGTCGCGATTCCAGTCGGCCTGCTGCACGTGGCGCTCCGGCAGAGGGATGCCCGCCTGCTCGAGGCCCGCGCGGAACCCGTCGACTCTGGCGCGGCCGTACCGATAGTCGCCGGCGCCGGTGAGCACGGCGATGTCGCGATGGCCGAGTGCGGCCAGGTGCGCCGCGGCCGCGTATCCGCCGGCCCAGTCGGTCGTGCCGATGCTCGGGATGCCCGACGCGGAATCCGAAGACGGGTCGAGCAGCACGAGCGGGATGCCCGCGGCGGCGAGCATCTCCACCTGTGCCCGGTTCGGCGTGAGAAGGGCGACCGTCGCGCCGAGGGACCTGCGGGCCAGGAGCCGCGCGACCCAGTCCTCACCGGCACCCTGCTGCTGGCGCGCGACCGTGACCACGACATCGAGTCCCGCGTCGGCGGCGGCACGCTCGGCGCCGCTCAGCACAAGGTTCGCCCACGAGCCACTCACCTTGCTGATGACCAGGTCGACGAGACCGCCCGTCTCACGGTCGCGGATGCCCGCCGCGCGTCTCCGGCGCCGGTACCCCGTCTGCTCCACCAATCGCATCACGCGTTCCCGGGTGGCGGCCGAGACATCCGATCGGCCGTTGAGCACCTTGGACACCGTCGGGACCGTCGTTCCGGCCAGCTGCGCGAGTTCGGCCATCGTGACCGGATCCCGAGGACGGCTACCGGCTGCGGCCGTGCCGGCGGATCCCGTGCTCCCCACGCGCCCGTCACCGCCCTGTTCGCTCATGGGGTCATGGTAGGCCCGAGTTGCGCAACTTATGAAGGCCCCGCTGCGCTTGATTCTCCGGGGTTCGCGATGCAAAGATCGGAGCGGGCGCGCCGAAGTGTCGGCGTGACTTGCGCAAGTAGGCCGTCACAGGCCCGGTTGCGCGTTTCACTCGTACGTTCACAGCCCTCATCACACGGTCCACATCCCACAAAGGAGTCGCGATGGCAGACGGCACACCCCGGCTGCGCGTCGGCATGGTGGGCTACGCCTTCATGGGCGCGGCCCACTCTCACGCCTGGCGCAATGCGCACCGGTTCTTCGATCTCCCGTTGACGCCCGAGCTCACGGCAGTCGCCGGCCGCAACGAGGCCGCGGTGTCCGCAGCGGCCGAGCGCCTCGGCTGGCATAGCGTCGAGACGGACTGGCGCCGGCTGCTGGAACGCGATGACATCGATCTGATCGACATCTGCACGCCCGGCGACACGCATCCTCAGATCGCGATCGCCGCCCTCGAGGCCGGCAAGCACGTGCTGTGCGAGAAGCCTCTGGCGAACTCGGTGGCCGAGGCGGAGCGGATGTCGGATGCTGCTCGCTCGGCGGCGGCGAACGGTGTGTTCGCGATGTGCGGTTTCACGTACCGCCGCGTGCCCGCGCTGTCTCTGGCGCGCCGCTTCGTCGAGGAGGGCAGGCTGGGCGAGATCCGGCACGTGCGTGCGCAGTACCTGCAGGACTGGCTGAGCGACGAGAACGCACCGCTCACCTGGCGCCTGGACAAGTCGAAGGCCGGCAGCGGCGCCCTCGGCGACATCGGCGCTCATGTCATCGATCTCGCGCAGTGGGTCACCGGATCCGACATCGTGGGGCTTTCCGCGATCGTGAACACGTTCGTCACCGAGCGACCGGTCGGCGGCGACATGGTCGGCCTCGGCGGCACCGGCTCGAGCGATGCCGAGAAGGGGCCGGTCACGGTCGACGATGCCGCGGCGTTCACTGCACGCTTCGACAACGGATCGATCGGCGTCTTCGAGGCGACGAGGTTTGCGTTAGGACGCAAGAACACGATCCGCCTCGAGGTGAACGGCTCGAAGGGGTCGATCGCGTTCGACTTCGAAGACATGAACGAGCTCGAGTACTACGACGGCACCGACGACGCCGAGACGCAGGGTTTCCGGCGCATCATCGTGACGGATCCGGTGCATCCATACGTGGCCAACTGGTGGCCGGCGGGTCATGGCCTCGGCTACGAGCACGGGTTCACGCACCAGGTCGTCGATCTCGTGCGCGACATCGCGGCCGGCGTGCAACCCCGGCCGTCGTTCGACGACGCGCTCCAGGTGCAGCGCGTTCTGGCCGCTGTGGAGCAATCGGCGGATGCCCGTTCCGCCTGGCAGACGATTCAGAAGGAGGACGGACGATGACGCGTCCGATCACACTGTTCACCGGTCAGTGGGCCGACCTGCCCTTCGAGGAGGTCGCACGGCTCGCCGGAGAATGGGGATACGACGGGCTGGAGATCGCCAGCTGGGGCGACCACCTCGACGTGAACAAGGCGGCGAACGACCCCGCATACGTGCAGAACCGGCTGGACATCCTGGAGCGCAACGGGCTGAAGGTCTTCACGATCTCCAACCACCTCGTGGGCCAGGCGGTCTGCGACGACCCGATCGACCAGCGGCATCAGGACATCGTGCCGCCGCACGTGTGGGGTGACGGCGATCCGGAAGGCGTGCGGCAGCGCGCGGCCGAGGAGCTGAAGACCACCGCGCGAGCCGCGGCAGCGCTCGGCGTGAAGACCGTGACGGGCTTCACCGGATCGAAGATCTGGAAGACCATCGCCGGGTTCCCGCCGGTGCCCGAGTCGATGATCGATGACGGCTACCAGGACTTCGCGGATCGATGGAACCCGATCCTCGACGTCTTCGACGAGGTCGGCGTGCGCTTCGCGCTGGAGCCGCACCCGAGCGAGGTCGCGTTCGACTACTGGTCGAGCAAGCGCACGCTGGAGGCGATCGGCAACCGGGATGCCTTCGGCTTCAACTTCGACCCATCGCACTTCGTCTGGCAGCAGATCGACCCTGTCACGTTCCTGCAGGACTTCGCCGACAAGATCTACCACGTGCACTGCAAGGAGTCGGTGACGCAGCTCAACGGCCGCAACGGGCGTCTGGCATCCCACCTGCCGTGGGGCGACCCGCGGCGTGGCTGGGACTTCGTCTCGACCGGGCACGGCGAGGTTCCGTGGGAGCCGATCTTCCGCACGCTGAACTGGATCGGCTACGAAGGCCCGACCAGTGTCGAGTGGGAGGACGCCGGCATGGACCGCCTGGTTGGCGGCCCCGAGGCGCTGCAGTTCGTGCGCAAGCTCGCCACGATCACGCCGCCGGCCGCCGCGTTCGACGCGGCCTTCTCACAGAGCCGCTGACAGCTCTTAACAGATATCGAAAGAAGAACATGACTGACGCAACACGCCGCGCGCTCATCGTGCGCGGCGGCTGGGACGGGCACGAGCCCGTGCAGACCACCGACTCGTTCATCCCGTTCCTTACGGAGAACGGGTTCGAGGTGCGGGTAGAGGAGTCGCCGGCGATCTACGCCGACGAGACCTACATGGACACCGTCGACCTGCTGGTGCAGATCAACACCATGAACTCGATCGAGCAGAAGGAGATGGCCGGCCTCGATCGTGCTGTGCGGGGCGGCATGGGCATGGCCGGCTGGCACGGCGGCATCGCTGATTCCTACCGAAACACTGCCGACTACCTGCACATGATCGGCGGCCAGTTCGCGCACCACGCGAACCGAGCACCCAAGGAGCAGCTGGCGGGCGAGCAGTCCGACAACTACATCCCTTACACGGTGCACATGACCGAGCTCGGCAAGGTGCACCCGATCACGGCGGGCGTCGACGACTTCGACCTCGTCACCGAGCAGTACTGGGTGCTCAGCGACGAGCTGAACGACGTGCTCGCCACCACCACCCAGGCGGTCCGCCCGTGGGATGCCTGGCACCGCCCGGTCACGGCGCCGGCGATCTGGACCCGCCTGTGGGGCGAAGGTCGCATCTTCGTCTCGGCACCCGGCCACAAGCTCGAGGTCGTCAACGACCCGAACGTGCGCGGCATCATCGAGCGCGGACTGCTGTGGGCCGCGCGCGGCTCCGGCCAGCCGGCGCCGAGTGCTGCCGACGTCGAGTCCGGGGCGTTCACGCCGGCGAACGCTCAGGGAACGGGCGCGGGCGATGAGTGAGGCATCCGGGGTTCTACGGCTCGGCGTCATCGGCGTCGGCAACATCAGCTCGCAGTACTTCGCGCACATCCCGAACCTGCCGAATCTCCAGCTCGTCGCCGTCGCCGACGTGAACGAAGAGCGGGCGCGCGAGGTCGCGGCCGAACAGGGCGTACGTGCGCTGAGCGTCGACGGACTGCTCGCGGATGCCGGTGTCGACGCTGTGCTCAACCTGACCATTCCGCAGGCGCACGCGGCCATCGGCATCCGTGCGGTCGAGTCCGGCAAGCACGTGTACGGCGAGAAGCCGCTTGCACTGACGCCGGCGGAGGCGGAGCCGTTGCTCGCGCTCGCCGCAGAGAAGGGGCTGCGAGTGGGAAGCGCGCCCGACACGGTGCTCGGCACGGGCATCCAGACCGCGCGGAAGACCCTCGACGATGGCGCGATCGGGGAGCCGATCGCCGCAGCCATCCACTGGAGCGCGCCGGGTCACGAGCTGTGGCATCCCGCCCCCGCGTTCTATTACCAGCCCGGCGGTGGTCCGCTGTTCGATATGGGTCCCTATTACCTGACGAGCATCGTGACCCTGTTCGGCCCCATCGCCCGAGTCTCCGGCGTCGCCACGACGTCGTCGCGGCAGCGCTCGGTCGCCACCGGCCCGCTGGCAGGCACTGCGATCCCGGTGGATGTCGCCACACACGTGAGCGCGCTGCTCGAGCACGAGAACGGTCTCACCACGACCATCACGGTGAGCTTCGACGTGTGGAAGTCGCGTGCACCGTTGTTCGAGGTGTTCGGCACAGAGGGCACTATGGCCGTGCCCGACCCGAACCGGTTCGATGGCGACACGGAGGTCGCTCCCGCAGCGACCCGCGAGTGGGAGACGGTGCCCGTCTCTGCGGGCTGGGCCGACTCCGGTCGCGGCTTCGGACTGGCCGACATGGCCCGTGCGATCGAGACCGACCGGCCGCACCGGGCGAGCGGGGAGCTCGCGTTCCACGTGCTCGAGGTGATGGACGGCATCCTGCGCGCCGCCGCCGACCACAGCGTGGTCGAGATCGCGAGCACCGTCGAGCGCCCCGCACCCGTGCCGCTGGGATCCACGCCGGCGACCTGGTAGGCGACCCGCGTCCTGTCGACGTCTCGTTGGTCCGACCCCCGACGTTGATAACTCCTGCAGGACGCAACCGCCGACCGGCGCAACTGCGGAAACACACGGGCGGCCGCCAGGCGACGGCCATCCGAGCAGGAGTTACGAACACGAAGGCCCGGTCAGTGGGCCGAATCGTTTCGACCGGCGCGGCGGGTCGCAATGGATGCACGCTATCGTGTCGGGAAGAGCGCTCTCTCGAGGGCGTGATCCCGACATCCGTTCAGCGCGGCATCCGTGCGTCATGCGCACCTCGCGCACTCCGTGCACACAGGCAGGAATGACATGGCTCAAGGCAGTGACGACTTCCGCGACAGCGGTCTGCAGTTCCCCGACTCGTTCGTGTTCGGCTCAGCGACGGCGTCGTACCAGGTCGAGGGCGCCGTGAAGGATGACGGCCGGCTTCCGTCGATCTGGGACACGTTCAGCCACACGCCGGGCAAGGTGTGGAACGGCGACAACGGCGACGTCGCGGACGATCACTACCACCGCCTCGAGGCCGACCTCGACCTGATGAAGCGTCTCGGGCTGCACGCCTACCGGTTCTCGATCGCATGGCCGAGGATCATCCCGACCGGCCGTGGCCAGGTGAACCCGAAGGGTGTCGACTTCTACTCGCGACTCGTCGACGGCCTGCTGGAACGCGACATCACGCCCGTGGCCACTCTCTACCACTGGGATCTGCCGCAGGTGCTCGAAGACGAGGGCGGCTGGCCGAACCGCGAGACTGCGTACGCGTTCGCGGACTACGCGGCCGCCATCGGCGAGCGACTCGGCGACCGCGTCGCGGTGTGGACGACACTCAACGAACCCTGGTGCTCCGCCTACCTGGGCTACGCATCCGGTGCGCACGCGCCGGGACGCACGAACGGAGCGGCTGCCCTGCGCGCGGTGCATCACCTGAACCTCGCGCACGGCCTGGGGTTGCAGGCTCTTCGCGCGACCGTCGCGAACGACGACGCGCAGTACTCGGTGACGCTGAACCTGCACGTGATCCGGCCGGAAGGCGACACGGGAGCCGAGGCGGCGCGCCAG
The DNA here is from genome assembly GCF_054780095.1 of Humibacter ginsengisoli. Classification (NCBI taxonomy): domain Bacteria; kingdom Bacillati; phylum Actinomycetota; class Actinomycetes; order Micrococcales; family Microbacteriaceae; genus Humibacter; species Humibacter ginsengisoli. The sequence goes on along the minus strand of NZ_BAAGWZ010000007.1, from coordinate 55,867 downwards.
ATCGACGCGCTCGGCAACCGGGCGTTCACGCATCCGATGCTGAAGGGCGAGTATCCGGCCGACCTGCTCGAGGACACGAAGGCGCTGACCGACTGGTCGTTCGTGCAGCCGGGCGACCTGGAGACGATCAACCAGAGAATCGACATCCTGGGCGTCAACTACTACTCGACGAACCGCGTGCGGTTGTGGGACGGCAGGAGCGAGCGACAGCACGCGGACGGCCACAAGGATGTCGGCGCATCGCCGTGGCCAGGCGCCGACCGGGTGGAATTCCTGGAGCAGCCCGGCCCCTACACCGAGATGGGCTGGAACATCGAGCCGGCCGGCCTCTACGACCTGCTCACCTCGCTGCGCGACGAGTTCCCGCAGCAGCCGCTCATGATCACCGAGAACGGCGCGGCCTTCCCGGATGTCGTCTCGCACGAAGAGAGCGGACCCGCGGTGCATGACGCGGACCGCATCGACTACCTGCGCCGCCACCTCACGGCCGCGCACCGTGCTCTGCAGGACGGCGTCGACCTGCGCGGCTACTTCGTGTGGTCTCTGATGGACAACTTCGAGTGGGGCTTCGGCTACTCCAAGCGGTTCGGCATAGTGCGTGTCGACTACGACACTCTGGAGCGCCTGCCCAAGGACAGCTCCGCCTGGTACGCCGAGTTGGCGGCGACGCGGACGATCCCGCAGTAGTCCCGGGCCCGGCCGGTCAGTAGATGCAGCGAGACTAGCTGCTTGCGATGCCACTAGCTGCCGTGCACCTAGTGTCATCCCATAGGCCTAGTCTCACCGGGCTGCCCAGGCCCGACCGGCTGGACCGGTGGCCGATAAGTTCGGTTGCCGAACGTGAATACCAGTAGGCTGCCTCAAGTGACCGAAGTCTTGTCGGCGCCGACGCCGGATACCACGCCAGTGCGCCCCTCGCTCGGGAGCAATCTCGACGGAGTGCGGCAGCACAACCTCGGTGCGGTGCTGCGGCTCGTGCACGGCATCTCCGGGCGTTCGAGGTCGGAGCTGACCAGGGCGACCGGGCTCAGTCGGTCCACGATCGGCGCACTGGTCGCGGAACTCGCCGCGCTCGGTCTCGTCTCGGAGCAGGAGCCGCGCGAGTCGACAGGCGTCGGCCGGCCGAGTCCGGTGGTGGTCGCGAACCCGAAGGTGGTCGTCGTCACGGTGAATCCGGAGGTCGACGGCGTCAATGTCGGTCTGGTCGGGCTGGACGGCACGGTGCACCGTCGCGTGCGGCACGCGACCGCCGAGCCGCCGACCGCAGAGGAGGCCGCGCGCATCGTCGCGAACGTGCTGGAGGGTTTCAAGGCCCTGTTCGACTCCGGTCTGCGGGCCACCGGCATCGGCGCCGCCGTGCCCGGCAGCGTGCGGGAGGCGGACGGCGTCGTGCGCATGGCACCGCACCTCGAGTGGGTCGACGAGCCGTTCGCCGCGCTGCTCGAAGAGGCAACCGGGCTCCCCGCGCTGGTGGCCAACGACGCCAGCCTCGGCGCGAACGCAGAGCACCTGTTCGGCGCAGGGCGCGGCATCGGCGACCTCATCTATCTGAACGGCGGCCCCGGCGGCGTCGGCGGCGGAGTCATCACTCGCGCGCTGCCGCTCGCCGGAAGCTCCGGCTACGCCGGAGAGCTCGGGCACACCCTGGTGAACTCCGAGGGATCCCGCTGCCACTGCGGCGCCATCGGATGCCTGGAGACGGAGGTCTCGCAGGCTCGCCTTCTCGACGCGCTCGGTCTCGACGACGCGGATGGACTCGACGAGGCGATGCATAGCCTCGACGAGAAGGGGCGCGACGAGGTGGAGCGCCAGCTGCGCTACCTCGCGGTGGCGATCCGCAACGCCGTGAACATCCTCAACCCGAGGCGGGTGGTGCTCGGCGGATTTCTCGGGGTGCTTCTGGATGCCGCGCCGCACGTGCTCGACGCCGCCGTGCGCGAGCAGTCGCTGACGGCATCCGCGGAGCAGGTCGACATCGTGCGTGCCGAGCTCGGCACCGAGGTGCTCACGGTGGGCGCCGCGGAGCTCGCGTTCACGAGACTGATGGCCGACCCGACGGTGCTCCGTCGCTGACATTCGTCGCCGGTTGAGCAGCGGCGAAGCCGCGTATCGAAACCGAGCCTGACGGGACCGCTTCACTCACTGCCGTGATCGAAGCGGTCCCCGAGTGGCCGAGCCGAGAGAGCGCCCATAGGCTGCCGCACATGATCATCACGCTCGCGCTCTCCGCCAGCCTCGACGTGACGTATGAGGTCGACGAGCTGAACGTCGGCGACATCACGCGGCCATTCGCCGTCACCCGGGTCGCGGGTGGCAAGGCACTGAACGTGGCGAGGGCGGCATCCGCGCTCGGCGCCGAGGTGAGCACGCTGGTCGCGCTGGGCGGCGCGACGGGCGAGTGGGTCGCACAGATGCTCGCGGAAGACGGCGTTGCGGCCACGGTCGTGCCGCTGCGACGCGTGACGCGCACCTGCATCGCCGTGGTCGGGCGAGCGAAGTCGGCGACGAGCACCGACCTGTACGAACCGGCCACCGAGCTCGACGCCGACGAGTGGGATGCCTACGCCGCCGCCACCCGCGGCGCAGTCGCCACAGCGAGCACTTCTGGTCCGATGCCATGGGTCGCGCTGAGTGGATCCGTCCCGCCGGGTGTACCGCTCGACGAGCTCGGATCGCTGCTGGCCGAACTGCGCAGGAACGGGTGTCGCATCGTCGTCGACGGGTCGGGAGACGGACTGCGCGCGACCGCGCCGGCAGCCGAGCTCATCAAGGTGAACCGGCGCGAGGCATCCGAGCTGCTCGACACGGAACTGGAGACGGCGACGGATGCCTGCCATCGGTTGCGTGCACAGTACGGATGCGACGCCGTGGTCACCGACGGCGTCGCGGGGTCGGCTGCGCTGCTGGGCGGCATCCAGGCCTCGGTTCCGGCGTCGACCCGGCGCGGCCGGTTCCCCGCGGGCAGCGGCGATGCCTTCCTCGGCGGGCTGCTCGCGGCGTTCGAGCGCGGTGACTCGGCGGCGGATGCGCTCGCCGCCGCTGCGAACGCGGGGGAGCGCAACGCACTCGTCGCCGGCCAGGGCCGCCTCGCCGCGGATTAGAACCACACTCTGGCGATGTCCAGCCGACATCAGTTAGAGTTGTCTCGAATCGATTCGACGCCGCTCCTCATCAGCACTGAGCGGCGTCGATTCGCGTCTCGACCCTCTGAAGCACCTCGTCAGCGAATTCCTGCAGAAGAACTATGTCTACCGCCACGAAACCGATCCCCGTCGTTCCCGGCGCAGCCGGAACCACCCCGCGTTCTCCTCGCCGCGGCGATGTCGCATGCCCATCGGCCGCCGAAGACACCGACTTCGTCCAGACGCAGACGTCGGGCATCCCGGTCGTGGGCATCACGGCGGGCATGCCCACCGGCGGCATCCCCACGATCGAGCCGGGCACGCGCGGCCGAGGGCGCCGTTCGCCGATCACCATGCCGGCATCCGTGGTGCACCCCGGTGACGCGCTGCCAACGCGCAAGCGGGTCACCTACATCCTGATCCTCGGTGCGCTCACCGCACTCGGCCCCTTCACGATGGACACCTACCTGCCGTCGATGCCGAAGCTCGAGAGCGACTTCCACGTCTCGACCGCGATCATCCAGCTCACACTCACCGCGACGACCGTCGGCTTCGGGCTCGGTCAGCTCATCGTCGGCCCATGGAGCGACAAGGTGGGACGGCGGATGCCGCTCATCCTCGCGACGGCCGTGCACATCCTGGCGTCGCTCGGGGTGGCGCTCGCACCCAACGTCGAGCTGCTCAGCCTGTTCCGTCTGCTGCAGGGCCTCGGCGCCGCCGCCAGCGGTGTGGTCGCGATGGCCATGGTGCGCGACCTCTTCAGCGGGCATCGTCTGGTGACGATGCTCTCGCGTCTTGCGCTCGTCAATGGCCTCGCGCCCGTGATCGCGCCGGTGCTCGGCTCGCAGTTGCTGCTGATCATGCCGTGGCGGGGCATCTTCTGGGTGATCGCGGCCTACAGCGCCGTGATGCTGGCCTGCCTCGTGCTGTGGATCGTGGAGACCCGGCCCAAGGAAGCGCGCATCGCCTCGGGCCATTCCAGTGTGGGGCAGCGGTTCAAGTCCGTGCTCAGCGACCGCATCTACGTCGGCATCGTCATCGTCAGCGCGATGAACTTCTCCGGGCTGTTCGCCTACCTGTCGTCGAGCTCGTTCGTCTTCCAGATGGTCTACTCGTTCGACGCGCAGCAATACGGCGCACTGTTCGCCGCGAACTCCGTCGGCATCATCATCGGCGTGCAGACGGCCGCGCGCCTGGCCAAGCGGTTCGGCCCGCAGTGGGTGCTCTCCGTGTCGACGGCGACCATGACGATCGCCGCTGCGCTGATCGTCGTTCTCGGCAGCACGGGCACCGGCGGCATCTGGGGTGTCATCGTTCCGCTGTGGTTCTTCATCGCCTCGTGCGGCTTCGGCTTCCCCTGCGTGCAGGTGCTGGCCCTCAACGGACACGGCGCAGAGGCCGGTACGGCGGCGTCGCTGCAGGGCGCGTCCAACTTCGCGATCGCGGGACTCATCTCCCCGCTCGTCGGCCTGCTCGGCGTGGCCAGCGCCGCGCCCATGGGTATCGTGATGCTCGCCTGTTCGCTCGTGTCGGTCGGTTCACTGTGGTTCGTGGTGCGGCCGCGCACCGTGCCGCCGCTCGCGCGCTGACGCGGGCCGACGCGGCCGGCGCGGCCGGGCCGACGCTCGAGGTTCGACGAAAGAGAGAACTGTGACAGGCATCCGTCCGTACCGTTCAGGCGACCGCGACGCGGTGTACGAGATCTGCCTCAAGACCGGCAAGTCGGGCGAAGATGCCACCGGTTGGCTCGATAACGACGACGTGCTTCCCGACATCTACGCGCTGCCGTACGTGGACCTCGCACCCGAGACGGCATTCGTCGTCGACGTCGACGGGCGCGCGCACGGCTACATTCTCGGCGTCGCCGACACCGCCGCGTTCGTCGAACGCCTGCGCACGCAGTGGCTGCCCGGGTTCGAGGCCAAGTATCCGCTGACCGGAGACGACACTCCGACCCAGCGCTTCGTTCGCGACGCTCGTCGCCCGGAACGGATGCTCATCCCCGAGCTCGACGACTACCCGGCGCACCTGCACATCGACCTGCTGCCCGACCTTCAAGGACAGGGCTTCGGGCGGATGCTCGTGCGCACGCTGACGACGGAGCTGCGGTCGCGCGGTGTTCCCGGCGTGTGGCTGGAGTATGGAGCCGACAACGTGAACGCCGGCGCGTTCTACCGTCGCCTCGGCTTCACGCCGCTTCCGTCCAGCGCAGCAGGCACACGAGTGGGCCTGCGCACGGACGCGGAAGTCTGACCCGTCGCTCCCGCCGAGCGAGTTCTCGTCGGCGAGCGTCTACAACCAGGTGAGCAGCGGGATCCGTTCGAACCAGTACAACCATCCCGGTTGCGTGGACCGCATCTCCGACAGCGTCACAGACTCCTGCGGGCTGACGAGCGGACGGTCGAGCACATCCGCGAGGTCTTCCATGTCGGCGCGCGACCAGTACTGCCCGCGCAGCCGGATGCGCGGCGCACCGTCCTTGTCGAGAATGAAGAGATTCGGCTGCGTGTCGAGCGCGTTGTCGCTGTAGATCTCGATGAGACACAGCATGCCGATCTCCTGCTTCGACATCTCGGAGACGCGGCCAAGAAAGCCACGCTCCAGCACCCCCTCGGGCGAGACCAGCACTTTCGTGCGGCGGTATTGCAGTACGGCGAGAATCGCGATCAAGGCCACGAACACGTGCACCGCGAGCGTGATCTGCCATCCTCCGCTGCTGATGGTCAGCCAGTACGCCACGGCGAACAGGGGAGTGGTGAGGGCGAGCGCGGCGATCATCCCGCTGGCAAGCAGGTGACGATGCGGACGCAACACGTGCGTCTCGGTCGTCATCATCTGCTCGGAAAGCACAGAGCTCCTGAAGCCTCTCTGGGGATTTGCATTCAGATTGGAGGGGCTGCTCTTCGGGCGGCCCTGACCGCGGCTCTCTCGCCCACGGCCCTAGGCATCGCTCCGGTGCCCGATCGCGTCATCGCCCCTCGAACCGACAACAGCGGAAGAGCGTCTCCCAGGGCCACACTAGCGAGAATCCCTCACAGATAGAACCCCCATTCCGCCCCAGTGCGCGCCTGAGCGCGAACATCCGTGAAATCGGCGCCCGAACATCCGCAAATGGATGCTCCCCGCTGACGCCCGCGGAGCCGACCGGCTAGGTTTGATGGCGAGGCACCGACGGCTCGGGGTGCCGGCAGAGTGGGAGTGTTCCGCATGAAAGTGGTCGCGTTGGTCGTCTCGGGAGTGCTGTTCCTCGGCGGTATGGCGCTGATGGGTTATGCGCCCGAAGTCGCCAACTGGGAAGGCCTCACGTTCTTCGGCGGGATCATCGCCATGGCGCTCTCGTTCGCGCTCCCGATGTACGTGCTGCCGAAGTTCGACTGACCGTCGTCGTTCGGCACTCTGCCGATTTCGCCGTCGCGTGAGCAGGCCGTGTCGAATCCGGCGCCGGCCGTTCGACGTCTCCGTGACGATGCGTGAACGCTCGTCACCGACGGCAGAGAGGGACGACACATGACCGAGTACTTCATCGCGATCAGCGGGAACGAGCAACGGTGGGATGCGATGACCACCGACGACTGGGCCGCCATCGACGAGGGACACCGCCGCTTCCGCGAGCAGGCGGCCACGGCGATCCTGGCCTCTGGACAGCTCAAGGGCCGCAGCGTCTGGACGACAGTGCGGGCCTCCAGCACCGGCGAGCCCACCGCAGCGGACGGGCCCTTCGCCGAGACCAAGGAGATGCTCGGCGGCTTCTACCTCATCGACGTGCCGGAGAAAGCGGATGCCGTCGCACTGGCAAGCCTGCTCGCGGAGACGCGGGCCGACCACAGCGCCGTCGAGGTCATCCCACTCGTTGCTCGCTAGCGGAGGGCTCGTTAGCGGAGGCCTCGTTAGCGGAGACCTCGTTAGCGAAGGCAGGGGTCAACCGCGGAAGACCGCCGCGACCTCCGGGATGGCGGCGATGTATCCGTCGAGAAGTCGTTCCGCGGTCGTCACCGAGTCGACGAGCGGATGCAGCGCGAACGCGAGCAGTGCTTCGTTGCGGTCGCCTGTGGTGGCCGCGCGGATGATGTGCCGCTCGACGTCCTTGAGCTGCAGCATGAGGCCAAGCTGGTGCGCATCCGGGGCTGCGGTCACCAGCGGATGCGTGCCGCCGGCATCCACGAGCGACGGCACCTCGACGACGGCGTCGTCGGGCATGCCGGGGATCGCGCCCCGATTGCGCACGTTGAGGATCATCGTGGAGCGCTCGTTGCGGCTGATCGCGTGCATCACCTCGAGCGCGACGCCGGCGTAGCCCTGCATCACCGGGTCGAGGTCCGAGAGCCGTGCGCGAGCCGGGGCATCCTGCGTGCCGCCCTTCGCCTCCGCCATGTAGCTCGCATCTCGGCGCGCCACGGCGGCGCGCCAGCGCTCGACGGCCGACCCGGCCTCGGTGGCCAGCCCGTGGAAGAACTCGTCCTGGGTCTGCGCGAGGAAGTCGCCCCTGGTGAGGCCCGAGGAGAGCACGTTCCGAACCGCGTCGCGATTGAAGTAGTAGTAGTACAGGTACTCGTTGGGGATCGCCCCCAGCGCCCTGATCCACTGCGTGCCGAACACCTCGCCCTCTTCGAGCGCTGCCAGCCGCTCGTCGTCGGCGAGCAGCGCGGGCAGCACGTCGACCCCGTCGTAGAGCAGCCGGCGCATCCAGCCGAGGTGATTGAGGCCGATGTAGTCGGGTTGCAGGCGGTCGAACTCGAGCCCGAGCAGCGTCGCCGCCCGGCGAACGAGACCGGACGGGGTGTCGCAGATGCCCAGCACCCGGTCACCGAGAATGGGCTGCAGCGACTCGGTGATGATGCCTGCCGGATTCGTGAAGTTCAGAAGGTAGGCGCCCGGAGCGTGCTCGCGGATCACTTCGGCGTAGTGACGCATGACCGGGATGGTGCGCAGCGCGTACGACAGGCCACCCGGCCCCGTGGTCTCCTGCCCGAGCACTCCGAGGTCGAGTGCGACGTGCTCGTCGTGCCGGCGACCGGCGATGCCGCCCACCCGGATGGCGGCGAACACGAAGTCCGCGTCCTCGATCGCCTCGCGCTCGTGTGTCGTCGTGACGACACGCGGGGCATCCGTGCGCCCCTGTGCCGTTTGTCCCTGGGCGAGTTCGTCGAGGATGCGACGGATACCGTCGAGCTTGCTCCGATCGCTGTCGAGGAGGGCCACCTCGGTGACCCGTCGTGGGCCGATGTCGCCGAGCAGCGCTTGATACACGAACGGGGTGCGGAATCCTCCGCCGCCGAGGATGGCGAGCTTCATGCGACGATCACCGTTCCGCCTGCCTCGGTGCAGAGCCTTGTCGTGTTCGGATTCGCTCCCTCAGTGGTCACGAGCGTGTCCACGTCGGCCAGGGAGCACAGCCGCAGCGAACCCGTGCCGGGAAACTTGCGATCGGATGCCATCAGCACACTGCGATCGGCGACCGCGAGCATCCGCTGTTTGATCGGTGCCTCGACGGCCATGTCGTCGACCACCGAGCCGTTCTCACGAACGCCGGTGCAACTGAGGAACGCGATGTCGGCGCTCACCTGGTCGAGTGAACTCTGCGCCAGCGATCCCACGAGGCTGCGGTAATTGCGGCGGAAGACGCCGCCGAGCAGAACGAGCCGCACGGCCTCGTCGTCGCGCAGCTCGTCGAACGCTGCGACGTTCCCGGTGATGACCGTGACCGGGCGTCCGCGCAGCGCACGGGCGACGAACGAGGTCGTGGTGCCGATGTCGAGCAGCACGACCTGACCGTCGGTGACGAGATCGGCCGCCGCCTTGCCCATCGCCGCCTTGAGGGATGCCTCCAGGTCGTCGCCGACCGTCCACGGGTCTTCGAGGCGCTCCGGGTCACCCGGCTGACCCGACGTGGCCCGCGGCTGGACGACGGCGCCGCCGTACGTGCGCACGAGCTCGCCGTTCTCGTCGAGCCGCTGGAGGTCACGGCGGATCGTGGACTCGCTCACCTCGAGGCGTTCGGCCAGTTCTCGCACCGAAGCCGATCCGTCGACGGCCAGGGCGTCGAGGATCCGGGTGCGCCGGGCCTTCGAAATCATGGGCACGAGTTTATCCGTCGGGTGACGGAGTTTGCGTGAATCGCGCAAGAAGGAAGGAGGAAGGCGACGCCGAACCCGGCTGAACGAGCGGTAACGGTTTGAGAAAATGTCCTGACATCCCTTGACCGGGGGGCACGTCGCGCGCCTATGCTCAAAGCCAGTCAAACAATGTCACAATTCGCGCGATCAATGGCGACGCGCCCGTCGTAGCCCGAGTTCCCGTGATCACGCACCGTGAGTGGAGAAGCACCAGGTGGAAGAGCAGAGGTTCGCACCGAGCGCAGGCATCGAGGCCTCCCCGGCGGGGATCGATGCGGTCTTCGGCGGCCGGCTCTACTGCGATCTGGTCTTCGCCGACGTTCCCGTGCCCGGTCCAGGGCAGGAGGTGCACGCCTCCGACTTCGTTCTCACCGTCGGCGGCGTCGCCACCCGGGCGATCGCTGCGGCACGATTAGGAATGGATTCCGGCATCGTCGCGGTGCTCGGCACCGACCCGGTCAGCCGTCTGGTGCGCTCGCTCCTCGAGGACGAACCGCGGTTGCGCGCCCACTGGATCGCCGAGCATCCGTCTGCCCGTGTCGCCGTGACGGCCGTCATGACCGAGGGGAGCGACCGGAGCTTCGTCACGTACGAGGACGAGGCGTCCGCGATGCCCTCGACGCTGCCTGCCGGGGCCACGCCGGACGCCGGGTACTGCCAGATCGACCTGGCCGATGCGGAGACCGACTGGGTCGTGCGCATGCGTGCCGGCGGCACTCGCGTCTACGGCGGAGTCGGCTGGGACGTAACGGGCGCGTGGGACGGCAGCGACCTGGAGCGGCTGACAAACGTGGATGCGTTCATCCTGAACGAGGACGAGGCGCTCGCGTACACGCGCAGCGACAACGTCGAGGGTGCCGCACGGGTGCTGGCGCAGCGGGCCGGCCTCGTCGTCGTGACCCTGGGCGCGGCCGGAGCGCTCGCCGTCGACTCCGCGCGTGGCCAGGTGGAGCGCGTCTACGCGCCGCGCGTCAGGGCCGTCGACCCCACGGGCGCCGGCGATGTGTTCACCGCGGCCTTCATGACCGCCGAGCGCGAGGCCTGGCCGCTGCAGACCGCGCTGCGGTTCGCCACGCTCGCGGCGTCGGCATCCGTACAGTCGCTCGGCGGGGCATCCAGCGCACCCCGACGCGAACAGCTGGCGGCCGCATTGCCCGAGGAACTTCCGGACGAGCACTGGGAACCGATCGCCGAATGGGCGAGAAAACGGATAACGACAGGAGGACAACGATGAGAACAACACGACGGAGAGTGATGGCGGGTGCTTTGGCGACCGCCGTCGCGCTCGCTCTCGCGGGATGCGTGCAGAGCGCGAATCAGTCGCAGGGCGGCAGCACTTCGGGAGGCAAGCACTCGCTCACGGTCTTCGTCAGCGCAGACACGAACATCCAGGACCTGTGGCAGAAGACTCTGATCCCGGCCTTCGAGAAGGCGAACCCGTCGTACTCCGTCAAGGTCGACTTCGACCTGCATGGTGTGCACGACCAGCAGACGGTGGCGAAGATCACCGCCGCCACCGTGCAGAAGCGCGACCCGGGCTACGACATCGTCGACGCCGGATTCGTGCAGCAGCTCTCCACCAGCGGACTGCTCGCGACCGCGACGCCGAAGCAGATCCCCAACCTCTCCAAGGTGGCGGAGGCGATCCGCAAGCCGGGCGGGGCGAACTCGGTGCCGTACCGGGCGTCGTCAGTGCTGCTCGCCTACAACAGCGACAAGATCAGTTCGCCGCCGAAGACCGTCGACGACCTGCTCGCCTGGATCAAGGCGAACCCGGGCAAGTTCACGTACTGCTCACCGGCATCCGGCGGTAGCGGCGGCGCGTTCGTGACCACGGTTCTCGACAAGACGATTCCGTCGGCCGATCGCGCCAAGATGGTCACCGAGTACGAGCCGAACCTCGAGACCGATTGGAACGCCGGCTGGGCGACGCTGCGCAGCCTGAACCCCTACGTGTACCAGCAGGGCGTGTACCCGAACGGCAACAACCAGGTGCTCGACCTGCTCTCCAGCGGCCAGATCCTGATGGCGCCGGTCTGGTCCGACCAGTTCACCTCCGGTGTGCAGAGCGGACAGATCCCGAAGAACATCAAGGCGACGCAGACCACGCCGTCTCTTACCGGTGGTGCCTCGTACCTCGGCGTTCTCAAGGCGTCGCCGCGGGCGAAGGATGCCTACAAGCTGCTGAACTGGCTGCTGACGCCGTCGGCGCAGGCATCCATCTCCCAGTCGGTCGCCGGCTACCCGGTGATCCCGCTGAAGGAGCTGCCGCAGTCGATCCAGACCGAGTTCGCCAACGCGCAGATCGACAAGCTGCGCCCGACGTACCAGGCGCAGATGAACAACGACATGAACCAGCAGTGGTCTCAGCAGGTGCCCGGCAAGTGACGGTCTCCACCGCGCGTCGCTCGAGAAGCGGCACGAAAAGCCTCGGGGTCAGGCGCACCCCGAGGCTCTCGGTGGCCGGGTTCCTCATGGCCCTGCCGCCGATCGTGCTCGTGCTGCTCTTCGTCGGTCTGCCCGTCATCCTCGCGCTCGGATTCAGCCTCGGCTTCACCGGCGGGCTCAACACCGTGGTCTCGTTGGTGGGACAGCAGGTGCACAAGGCGACGGACTGGTGGGGAACGCTCGCGGCCTGGGCCGACGTCTTCGGCGACACCCAGTTCCTCACGAACCTCGCCGTCACGGTCGTCGTCACCGTCGTGAGCGCCGTGGTCGTGCTCGGCATGTCGATCGGCATCGGCCTCTATCTGCGCATGCGGGCCGGATGGTTCGCGACGATGCTTTCCGGGCTGGCGGTCGTTCCGCTGTTCATCCCGGTCGTCATCGCGTCGTGGGCGATCCTCACGTTCTATGCCGGCGACGGGTTCATCCGCAGTGTGTTCGCATCCGTCGGTCTCGTCGGCCCCACGTGGGGCTACACCGTGGTCGCGATCGTCATCGGCTCGGTGTGGACGTCGCTGCCGTTCGCAGTGCTGATGATCTCCTCCGGATTCCAGTCGATTCCGGATGCCATGATCGAGGCCGCGCAGGACGCCGGCGCCTCGCGCGCTCGCATCGCGTTCAGCATCCTGATCCCGATGTCGTCGGTGCCGATCGTGATCGCCTCCACCTTCACCGCGATCGGCGTGATCGGATCGTTCACGGTGCCGTACTTCACCGGTCCGAACGCGCCGACCATGCTCGGCGTGATGCTGACGAGCTACTTCACCGCATTCAACCGGCCCCAGCAGTCGATCGTGATGGCGTTCACGATCTTCATCGTCGCGGCCGCGATCGGCGCGTTCTATGTATGGGCGAACTTTCGAAGCGCCAAGGAACAGGGGAGGGCGTGATGAGCGCGGTCACCGATCGCACGCCGCCGCCGGCAGTCGAATACGACCGGCCGGAGCCGCAGCTCGAGGAGCGCAGCCCGCTCGTGAGCCGGATCGCCGGCAGGGCGCTCATCGTGCTGTTCTCGGCGTTCATGATCCTGTTCATCCTCGGGCCTCTGGCGTGGCTTGCCGTGCACGCCTTCGCGACCAGCTGGACGTTCCCGAACCTCTGGCCCAACGGCTGGACGCTGCACTGGTTCGGCACTGTCTTCAGCGATCCCGGTCTCGGCGCGGCCGTGCAGAACTCGCTCGTGATCTCGCCGATCGTGGTGCTGTGCTCCGCCGTGATCTGCCTGCCGGCCGCGTACGCGTTCGCCCGGCACGAGTTCTTCGCCAGGCGCACGTTCCTCGTGGGGCTCTTCGCGACGAACGCGTTCCCGAAGATGGGCCTGTTCGCCACGCTCGCGTCGTTGTTCTACGCACTGAACCTGATGAATACCGTGGTCGGCATCGTGATCGTGCAGCTGCTGGGCACGATCGTGTTCATGACGTGGATCCCGGCCGCGGCATTCTCGGCGGTTCCGCGGAGCCTCGAGGAGGCGGCGCGCGACGCGGGCGCATCGAAGCTGCGGGTCTTCTTCCGCATCACGCTGCCCATGGCGCTGCCGGGCATCCTCGTCGCCATCGTCATGTCGTTCCTGGCCTCGTTCGACGAGGCGCAGGGCACGTACCTCGTCGGCGCACCCGACTACTTCACGATGCCGACCGAGATGTACACGCTCGTTTTGAACTACCCGAAGCAGGTCGCGGCCGTGTTCTCGATTCTGCTGTCCATTCCGTCCGTCGTCCTCCTGCTCGTCGCCCGTAAGCACATCATGGGTGGACAGCTGGCCGAGGGCTTCCAGATCAGATAGAAGGGGTGCACCATGGGCGAGCCTGACCACGGCGCGACCGCAGAACAGAACCGCGAGACCGCACGTGACGAGCAGGGCCTGACCATCGAGGGCCTGAACAAGGTGCTCGGCGGGCGCACGATCATCGACGACCTGGGCCTCTCCGTCCGACAGGGAGAGCTGGTGTCGCTTCTCGGCCCGTCCGGATGCGGCAAGACCACGACGTTGCGCATGATCGCCGGGTTCCTGACTCCGGACAGCGGATCGATCAGGGTCGCGGGTCGCGACGTGACACGGCTGGGGCCGGAGCGCCGGCCGAGCGCGATGGTGTTCCAGAACTACGCGCTCTGGCCGCACATGACGGTGTTCAAGAACGTGGCGTTCCCCCTGCGCCTGCGCAAGCTGCCGCGCGCGGAGGTCACCAGCCGGGTCGAGCACGCGCTGGAGCTCGTGAACCTCCTGCACCACAGGGACTCACGGCCAGGACGCATCTCCGGTGGGGAGCAGCAGCGCGTCGCCTTGGCCAGGGCGCTGGTGCAGGAGCCGCAGCTGCTCCTGCTCGACGAGCCGCTCAGCAACCTCGACGCCAAGCTGAGGGTGAAGGTGCGGGAAGACATCCGCGAGCTGCAGCAGCGGCTCGGCATCACGACCGTGATCGTGACGCACGACCAGGATGAGGCGATGTCGGTCTCCGACCGGATCGCCGTGATGAACGCCGGCCGCATCGAGCAGTACAGCACCCCGGCTGAGCTCTACGCGCAGCCGCGCACCACGTTCGTTGCTACGTTCATCGGCGCGATCAACATGCTGGAGGGATCGCTGCGCGACGGCGTGATCGTGCCGGGCGAGGAGACGACCGCCGTTCGGCCCGAGGATGTCGCGTTCCACCGCGAGCCGGCGCCCGGTGCCGTCGAGGCCGTGGTCGAGCGGGTCATCCCGCGTGGGCACTTCAACGAGCTCGTGCTGCGCCGAACGGATGCCACGTTGCGAGCGTACGTCTCCGGCGAGGCGCCCGTGATCGGGGACAGCGGCTTCGCGCGCATCGTGCGCGCGTTGCGGTACGAGGACGGCGTGCTGCAGGGCAGCACCACCGAGCCAGCCCGCGAGCGCGTGACGGTCGCCGGTGCCGCCGCCGGGCCGATGGCCGGGTCCGCCGATCGGCCGCGAGTCGGAGTGACGTCCGACGACGGGGCATCCGCCCGATGACGGCGACCGGGCTGCGCGTTCGTGCGTGCGCGCACCGCGGCGACTCCAGCCGGTACCGGGAGAACACGCTGCCCGCGATCCGCTCGGCGATCGCGTCCGGTGCCGGTTTCGTGGAGATCGACGTGCGCGTCACCCGTGACGGCCAGGTGGTCGTCGTGCACGACCCGACGTTCGAACGGTTGTGGAACCTTCCGCAACCGGTGGCCGAGACGACCTGGGACGAGGTGCTCGCACTCGGTGACGCCGATCACCGTCCGCTGTCGCTCGGCGAGGTGCTCGAGCTCTTCGACGGCGTCCACTCGACGTTGCTCATCGACATGGACGACGCGTCGTTCGCGGCTCCCGCCCACGCCGTCATCGCGTCGGAGAGTGCCGGCGCATCCATTGCCTGGTGCGGCGACCTGGATGGCATGCGCATGATCAGGGCTCTCGACCCCGACGCGCGCATCTGGATGCCGTGGAGCCGAACGACGCCGCCGACCGACGACGACCTCGGCGACCTGCGGCCGGAGTGCATCAACACGCCGTTCGCCGTGATGTCTCCTGGGCTCGTCGATGACATCCATCGGCTCGGACTCGACGTCACGGTGTGGACCGTCGATGACGATGCGGTCATGCGCTGGGCGATCAGAACAGGAGTGGACACCGTGACGACCAACCGGCTGGGCCGATTCCAGAGCATCGCGACGGATGCGGAGGAGCGGTCTGGAGCTGATCCTGCGGAGGAGCTGGACCGCGCGCACGTGGTCGCTCGTTCCTTGGCCGAATGGGCGGTCGAGTACACCAGCGCCGCTGACCTCGGCACGATCTCGACGAAGCGCGACGCCGCCGACCTCGTCACCGAGGTGGACACGGCGGTCGAACGGCAGGTGCGCGAGGTCATCGCAGCACAGTTCCCCGATCACGACTTCGTTGGCGAGGAATTCGGCGGATCGGAGCGCGCGGGGGTGCCTTGCTGGTACCTCGACCCGGTCGACGGCACGGCCAATCTCGCGAACGGCGTGCCCTGGAACGCGTTCTCGCTCGCACTCGTGGTGGACCACGAGCCGGTCGTCTCCGTGGTCGCCGACCCGTGGCGCGGTGATGTCTTCGATGCGAGGCGAGGTGCTGGGGCGCGGTTGAACGGGCATCCGCTCCGGTTGAGGGATGCCGCACCCTCCGATGGTGACCCGCTCCGCGGCCGCATCGTGAGCACGGAGCTGGCGAACCAGCATCCGTGGCCCGGAATGGTCTCCTTGCTCCGCCGGCTGGGCGACCGCTACTGCACGATGCGCATCATGGGATCGGGAACGCTGACGCTGACCGGGGTCGCGACCGGCCGCGGTGTCGGTGCCGTGATCGGCTCGTTCGGCGCGGTCGATCACCTCGCTGCGATCCTGATCGTGCAGGAGGCCGGCGGCCTGGTGCTCGGTGAGGATGGGTCGCCGACGTCGTTCCCGGCATCCGGAGGCGTGCTCGCGGCAGCTCCGTGGGCCGCAGACGCGCTCTACGCGGAGTGGAAGGCGGCGATCAGGGAGGATGAGTATCTCGCCGGCTGAACAGCTGCCGAATGCGACGTGCGGGGAGAGACGCGTTCGCACCTAAACGTATGTGCTCGCGGCCGCTGCACGGAAAGCGCTCGGCGAGGTTCCATTGACCGCACGGAACTGCCGTGAGAAGTAGAACGCATCCGTGTATCCGGTCTGGGCCGCGATCTCACTGATCGACAGGGCCGTCGTCAAGAGCAATTCGCGCGCCCGCGCGCTGCGTAGGCGTTTCACGTACTCGACGACACCTGATCCGGTAGACGCCTTGAACAGGGCCGAGAAGTGGGACGTGCTGAGGCCGGCGAGCCGAGCCAGGTCGGAGACCGACACCGATGATGCGAGGTTCGCGCGCAGATACTCCTGCACGACATGGATGCGGTCGCTGGTCTGCGGCTCCCCGCGCAAGCGATCCGCGCAGAGCAGTCCGAACAGGTTCCAGGCCGACCCCGCTGCCTTGTACAGCGTCGCCATCGTCTCGTCGTTCTCGAGCAACGAGACGACCTGCTCCACGAGGGCGACCGCCGTGTAGACATCCCGGAGATGGAGAACCGGATCGGCGTCAGTGCCGAGGATGCCCGCGACTAACTCGTCGACATCCGACCCTGTGGCATGGAGCCACCAGATGCTCCATGGGTCGAGCTGATCTGCGATGTACCTGTGTGGCGATCCGGGCGGAATGACGGCGGCGTCGCCTGTCTCGATTCTGTGGTCCCGGCCGTCGAGTGTAAGGACGCCGCACCCGCCAGTACACACCATGACTATCGCCTCGCGTGCACCGTCGGTACGTATCCGTCCATGGGCCGCCGCGTGCGGGAAGTACCCGGCATCGGTTACCAGGAGGCGTCTCGTGACGGGTTCTTCCAGTGCACCGCGGACCAACGGCGCTGGGAGCACGCGTAACCGCTGACCGGGGAATCCATCTCGAAGCAGCATGGCGAAGAGCGTAGCAAATCAGAGAATCATCCAGGAATCCCGTAGGAACCATCATTCCGGGCCGGTCGAGAGCTTTCCTAGGCTGACCACATGCTCAACGGTGAGAACGGAAATCCCCCTGACGTCGTCGCCGAACACCGCGGCGCGACTTACCGCAGCAACTACATTCCCGTCCAGGTCCCGGTACACCTTCCCAAGCGCCTGACGATCACGCTGTGGGACTTCTCGTGGTACGTCCGCAGCGGCGACGGGGAGCCGTTCGAAGATCTGGACCGCGCAGCTGCCGAAGCTGTCGAGCGCGGCTACAACACCATTCGCATCTGCGCGATGCCGTTTCTCCTGTTCGGCTCAGGGCTCGACACGAGCGCGATCGAGCTCGACCGCCTTGGCGGGGACTACGCCCAGAACGTGCGCTGGTATGACGTCAAGACGCCGACGCGGATTGACGGCCGCGCCAAGCTGCTCGAATTGTTCGAGGTCTGCAAAAGGCATGACCTCTTCGTCATCCTCTCCTCCTGGGAGTACCAGCAGTCATCCTCGTTCGGTGCCGACTCGTCGTGGTGGGATTCGCTTCGGGCGATCGACCCCGATGACCGGGTGGTCGCGCTCGCAGAGTCGCAGTCAGCGCTCATCGACTTTCTCGCCGAGCACGGCCTCGACGATCGAATCGCCTTCACCGAGCTCCATAACGAGGTTCAGGGCGGACATCTCACCGACGGGATCACCTCGGGACGCGCGGACGAGGTGCGTTGTCTCATCGAGCTCGAACCGCGATTGTCGCGCGGACTCGCGCGCTTCCACGAGCTGCAGCCCGATCGCCCGGTCACGGTGAACTACGCGCACGTGCCCGTCGCGGCGATGCGCGCCGTACCCGCCGAGATCGATGTTCTGGTCGTGCACCCGTACATCTACGGCGTTCTCAATGAGACGACGGCGGCGTTCGACCTCCGGGGAGACCTCGCCGACTTCCCACGGGCTGCGGTGGATGCTGCCGGCATCCTGCGTCCGGACGCTCCCGATGCGACAACCTGGGTGCTTCCGGACGCCTCCGCATGGAAGATGGACGCCACGATCGTGGGAAAACCGGAGATCTTCCTGCACGACTGGGCAGATGCGCAAGCCTTCGACCGGTTCCTGTACGAGCGCTACCAGGTACACCGCGTGGAGATGGACAGGGTGCTGCGCATTTGGCTCGATGTCGCAGCGGATCGCGCGAGCGAGCGCGGCATCCCCCTGGTCTTCGGCGAGGGATGGATCGGTTATACCCCGCTTCACGGCAACTTCGAGGAGGGCCCGGTCGGGGCGGAGTTCTGTCGGCGAGCGGTGAGCGAATCAGCACGCGTCGGTGCATGGGGCACCATCGTGTGCTCCAACGCCGCGCCCCACCACCCGATGTGGAGCGACGTCCGGCTCCAGGTCGAATGCAACCGGCTGTTCACGTCAACGCAATCACAGGGCCTGTAGCCGAAGCGCACAGGCAGTCAAGGAGGACACAACATGGCTACGAAGACAGAGGTCACACGTCGCACGTTCCTCGCGGGCGCGGTCGCCATAGGCGGGGTCGCGGCCCTTGCCGGCTGCGTCACAGGCGGTCCATCAGGCGGGTCCAGCAGCGGCTCGGGCACGGGCGCGATCGTGTTTCAGAACTCAGAGTCGGATCCTGCGCCGAAAGGTGCGCTTACCGCCCTCGTGAAGGAGTACAACGCTCATCCGGTCGGCGGCAAAGTGACGATGAACACGGTCGCCACGGAGCAGTTCCGCGCCCAGCTCTCCACCTATCTCACCTCGAGCAATCCCCCCGATGTGCTGTCGTGGTACGCGGGATCGGTCGCCAGGGACTACGCGAGCAAAGGGCTTCTGCTCGATCTCTCCGAGCTGTGGGAGGGCAAGGGAGTCGCGTCCAAGTTCAGCCCGGCGCTCAAACAGCTCTCGAGCGACGACAAGGGACGCCAGATCTTCATGCCCACCGACTACTACTGGTGGGGGATCTTCTACTTCAAGTCCAACTTCAAGAAGTGGGGCGTCGAGGTTCCGACCACGTGGGACGAATTCATCTCGCTGTGCGACAAGCTCAAGGCGCAGGGGATCAACCCGCTGGCGCAAGGTCTCAGCACGACGCCGTGGATGGCATCCGGATGGTTCGACATCCTCGACCTACGGGTGAATGGGGCGCAGTTCCACCGCGAGCTGCTGGCGGGAAAGCACTCGTTCGACAGCGCCGAGGTCAAGAAGGTCATGAAGTACTACGCGCAGCTCGTGCCGTACTTCGACCCCAACATGGGCTCGTATGCCTGGCAGGATGCCGTCACCCCGCTCGTACAGGGCAAGGACGCGATGTATCTCGCCGGCGCCTTCATCAGTGAGAACGTCACGCAGAATCCCGACGATCTCGACTTCTTCAGAGTCCCCGTCATCGACAAGTCCGTCCCGTCGGCGGAGGAAGCCCCGACCGACGGCTTCTTCGCCAGCGCGAACTCCAAGAACAAGCAGTCCGTCATGGACTTCCTGACCTACATGGCCGGCCCCAAACAGCAGGAGGAGTTCATTCAGAAGTCCAAGTCGTCGAACCTTCCGACGTCACCGGCCGTGAGCACATCGAACTTCTCGCCCCTGGTGCAGAAGGGGCTCAAAATGCTCAATGAGACGAAGGAGATCACGCAGTTCTTCAATCGCGACTCCTCCGATGCGCTGCAGACGACGGCCGACACGGCGCTCGTGAAGTTCCTGGCCACGCCCAAGGACGTAGACCAGATCCTCGCCGATTGGCAGACGGCAGCGAAGAAGGTGTGGAACTCGTGACGGCGACGGTGGACGTGCCGCGCATCTCGACGGGGGCACCCCAGCGCAAGCGCTCCCGTCGGGGATCCGTGCGGCGCGTTCCACCGCTCATCTGGGCGTTCTTGCTCGTTCCGCTGGCGATAGAGCTAGCGCTCGTGTTCTGGCCCGCGATCAACAGCTTCTACATCTCCCTCACGAAGTGGAACGGTGTCGGAGCACCCGAGTTCGTCGGCCTGAAGAACTTCCAGAACCTGGCCACCGATCCGATCTTCTTGCAGGCCCTCGTCAACAACGTGTACTGGGTGATCGGGTTCGGTGGAGCATCCGTCGTCATCGGCCTTCTGTTGGCGCTCGCGCTGAACAAGCCGAGGCGCGGCGTGGGCTTCTACCGCAGCGCGATCTATCTGCCGATGGTGTTCTCGCTCACGGTGACGGGGCTGTTCTGGCGTCTGCTGTACGCCCCGGGTGGATCCGTGAACGCACTGCTCGGCATGATCGGTCTGCATTCCTGGGAGAAGCAGTGGCTCGCTGATCCGGCCACGGCTCTCACCGCGGTGCTGGTGGCCGCCGTCTGGCGCCAGTGCGGCTACATCATGGTGCTCTATCTGGCGGGTCTCAAGGGCGTGGACCCGACACTCGAAGAAGCAGCCGCGGTCGACGGCGCGAACAAGTGGCAGCGGTTCTGGCGCATCGTCATGCCGCAGCTGCGCGGCGTGAACGCCGTGGTGTTCGCCGTGACCGTGATCGATTCGCTACGCACCTTCGACATCGTCTGGGCGATGACGCAGGGCGGACCCTACAACTCCACCCAACTGCTTTCGACGTACATGTACCAGACCGCCTTCACCACCGTGAACCTCGGCTATGGCTCAGCGATCGCCGTCGTGATCTTCCTGCTCGCGATCGTGTTCATCATCGGATACCTGACGCGCGCGTCGAAGTCGGAGGACTGACATGACGACCACTCCGCTGCCCTACCCGGCCGAGCTCCCCGCGAAGCCGCGTAAGAAGCGCTCCTGGCTCTTCCATCTCTACATGGCACCGATCTCACTCATCTGGATCGCTCCAATGGTGTTCGTGGTCGTCGTCGCGTTCCGATCATTCACCGACATCACGCAGAACGGCCTCGGCGCGCTTCCGCACTCGTTCTCGTGGGAGGGCTTTGCGACCGTGTTCACGAGCGGGCTCGTGAACCACGCGCTGGTGAACAGCGCCATCGTCACGGCTTTCACCGTGTTCTTCTCGCTCCTGCTCGCGTCTTGGGCGGCGTTCGCCTTGAGCCGCTACGAGATCCCGTTCCGGCATGCGATCCTCCTGCTCATGCTTGCCGGCAACCTCCTGCCGGCGCAGATCCTGCTCATCCCGGTGGCGCGCATCACCGACAGCCTCGGTATTCCCGACACCCTGTTCGCGCTCATCCTGGTGCAGGTCGCGTTCGGCCTCGGCTTCTATACATTCGTGCTCCACGGCTTCATGCGCTCCATTCCGGCGGAGATATTCGAAGCGGCTCGCGTGGACGGCGCCGGTGAACTCCGCGTCTATCTCAGGCTGGTGCTCCCGCTGACCAGACCGTCCCTGGCAGCACTCGCGGCACTCGCGACGACATGGGTCTGGAACGACCTGCTCTGGGCGCTCACCGTGCTCCGCACGGAGTCGAAGTTCCCGATCAACGCGGAACTGCTCAACATTCAGGGCGGCTATGTCAGCCAGTGGAATGTTGTCGCATCCGGCGCGATCATTGCTGCGATTCCTACCGCGATCGTCTTCTTCATCTTCCAGAAGCAATTCGTCTCCGGCCTCACGCTCGGCGCCGGCAAGTGACAGAAGCGACAACGGAAGAATCGAACTGTCGGGTGTCCGCCAACGATTCAGCGCGCCTTCGCTGGCATCTGAGAACGAGAGGCACGTCGTACATCGTCAGCGTGACGCCGGACGGATCCGCGCTCGTGCTCGACTACTGGGGACCAAGCATTTCCGAGGATGCCCTCGACGACATCCCGCAGTGGAATGAACCAGAGCGGTTCGTCTCGTTCTCATCTGCGGCCGACGTGCAGCCGCTCGAGTATGCAAGCGACGGCCAGCGGCATGCATCCTTCAGCGAACTGCTCATCGATCGAGGAAGCGGCCGTACCGGAGCACGATGGTCGGTCGTACGCGACGAGGTGCTGAGTCGTCGAAGCGATGGCGGCGACGAGCTCGTCGTGCCGTTCGACGAAGAGACGGGAACGCTGAGACTCGAGTTGCGAGCGCGTACCTCCCGGGAGCACGACGTGATCCGTCGCAGTGCGCGCCTGGTCAACCGCGGTGTGGACCGGATCGAGCTGCCCAGAATGTTCTCCGCGGCGTGGAACCTGCCGCTCGGCCAGGACGTGCACGTCGACTACCTGGGCGGCAGCTGGGCACACGAGTTCCAGCGCCGGTCGATCGACCTGCACTGGGGCACCTTCTCCCTCGGCAGCAGACAAGGCGTGACCAGTCTCTCGTTCAGCCCCGTCGTGACTGTGTCCGCCCTCAACGATGCGGAATCCTTCCAACGCCAGCACGGGAACGCCTACGGCGTCGCGCTCGAGTGGAGCGGGTCATGGCGGCTGCAGGTGGAGACGGCGCCGGTAGGCCAGCACGCCAGGGTGTCGTGCGGAGTGCACGAGGACGTAACGACGGTCGTGCTTGCACCGGGGGAGGAATTCAGCACGCCTGACAGCCTCGGCATCTTCTCCGCCGAGTCGGCGGCTGGCGTCAGCCGTGGATGGCATGAGTTCCAGAGAGCCGAGCTCGCCAGAGACCTCTCGCCGCGCGCCCGTCCGATCGTCTACAACTCGTGGATGGCGACCGGGTTCGACGTCGCCGTCGAGCAGCAGAAGACTCTCGCTCGCGAGGCTGCCGCTCTCGGCGTCGAGACGTTCGTGCTCGACGACGGCTGGTTCGCCGGTCGCACCTCGGACAGGGCCGGCCTTGGAGATTGGCAACCGGATCCGGTGAAGTTCCCGAATGGCCTCGCCGAACTCGCGACGGTGGTCGAAGGGCTGGGAATGCGGTTCGGCATCTGGGTAGAGCCCGAGTGCGTGAATCCCGACTCCGAGTTGTATCGACTGCACCCCGACTGGGTCTATCGTGCGGACGGCCGACCGCTGGAGACCATACGCAACCAGTACGTGCTCGATCTCGGCAGAAACGATGTCGTCGAGTGGGTGATGGATATGCTCCGCACACTGCTGTCATCCGCGTCGATCGGTTACCTGAAGTGGGACATGAACAGACCGATCACCGACGGAGGCAGACCGGGTAGCCTGCACGGCCGGGAGTGGAGCGTGCAGCACACGCGCAATTTCTACCGCGTGCTCGAGATGCTGCGATCGGAGCATCCTGAGCTGGTGGTCGAAGCGTGCGCGTCCGGCGGCGCACGCATCGACAACGCCGTTCTGGCACGTGCGGATGTCGTGTGGCCAAGTGACCAGGTCGGCGCGCGGGACCGCCTGGTCATCCAGCACGGCTTTCTCAGTGCGTATCCCGCATGGACGATGAGTTCCTGGGTGTCCGATGACGCTGGGCACCGCGACCGGCAGCCGGTCTCGCTCGGGTACCGGTTCGCCGTCGCGATGGCAGGCGTGCTCGGGATCGGTAGCGATCTGTCTTCGTGGTCCGAGGTGGAGAAGACTGACGCCGCGTCGATGGTGCAGGCGTACAAGGAGATCCGTAAGGTCGTGCACCACGGAGACATACGCACGCATGGCCTGCCGGGGGAGAATCTGTACGCGATCGAGTTCGCGGGACCACCCGACGACCCGCGGGTCGTCATCCTCGTATATGACCGTGACCGCGATCGGACGCGTGATCGTGAGCTTTCGCGGGTCTTTCCCACCGCTCTCAGGCCGGGCTGTCGATATGAAGTGCGGGACGGGTTCGGCCGATTCGGCGGGGACGTAGTGACGGCGGAGTCTGTCTCCACCGTCGGCCTACCCGTTCGGTTCTCGTGGGCGCAAGACGCCGAAGTGCTCGTCCTGACTCCACTCGACGAGTACTAGACGTCCAGGTAGATGCGGTGGATAGCCCGTCTTTCTGGGACCTGGTCGCAACCAGGATCAGAGAAAAGTCCATGAAGGTTCATCCGTTCGACCATTCAGGGCCCCTGGTGGTCGTTTCTATGGTGAGACCATGACGTCCCAGCTCAGCACGGATTCCCGCAGCCAGACGCCTCCGCTCGACCTGCTCGACAGGCTCGCCGCCGGCGATGCCATTGCATGGGCTGAAGATGTCGTCATCCCTACGTACGAGCCGCACGCGCCGTCTCGTTTGCCGATGTATCTCGACCATCGGGTGTACCAGGGCTCGAGCGGACGGGTGTATCCGCTGCCGTTCATCGAAAGCGTCGATCAGCAGGCGGTCGAACGATCGTGGCACGCAATCCACCTCGAGAACCGCTACCTCCGGCTCACGGTGCTTCCGGAACTCGGGGGACGCATCCACACCGGGCGCGACAAGACGACGGGCTACGACTTCTTCTACCGCAACGACGTGATCAAGCCGGCGCTCGTCGGCCTGACCGGACCCTGGATCAGCGGGGGCGTGGAGTTCAACTGGCCGCAGCATCATCGGCCGGCGACCTACCTGCCGATGGAAGCGGAGATCGAGCACGCAGACGACGGAAGCGTGACCGTGTGGTGCTCCGACCATGATCCCTTCACCCGAATGGCCGAGACCCACGGCATCCGGCTGTATCCGGATCGGGCATATGTCGAGGTCGTTGTTCGCCTGCACAATCGCACCGATCAGCGGCAGACGTTCCTGTGGTGGGCGAACGCCGCGGTGCGTGTTCACGATCACTATCAATCCTTCTTTCCGCAGGACGTGCGATACGTCGCGGACCACGCACGACGCGCCATCACAGCCTTTCCCGCCGCCGACCGTCCCTACTACGAGGTCGACTACCCGGCACGCGCTCGGATGCACCCGGGCGCCGATCGCATCGACTTCTACCGGAATATCCCGGTTCCCACCTCGTACATGGTCGTCGACTCGGATGAGGCATTCTTCGGGGGCTACGACCACGAGGCGGGAGCCGGAGTGGTGCACTGGGCCGACCGTCGTATCTCGCCCGGCAAGAAGCAATGGACCTGGGGCAACTCCCCGTTCGGTCACGCCTGGGACAGGCAACTCACCGACTCGGACGGCCCGTATGTCGAGCTCATGGCCGGGGTTTTCACCGACAACCAGCCCGACTTCTCGTGGCTCATGCCCGGTGAGGTGCGCAGGTTCTCGCAGCTCTGGTATCCGATCCCTGCGATCGGCGTGGCGCACGCAGCGAACCGGGATGCGGCTCTGCACGTCGACCTGAAGGCTGATCCAGAGGCGCTCGAGGGTGGCCTGCGGATCGCCGTGGCTGGCGCCGTCACGCGTCCCATGAATACAACCATTCGAGTGACTGCTGAGCACATCGTGATCGCCGAACACAGCGAATCCGCCGTGCCCGGATCCGTGCTCAGTCTGGAGGCCAGGACCGCACGAGCGGTGCCCCTGGCCAACATCCGGGTCGAACTCCTCGACGGCGACGAGCGCATCCTCACCTGGAGGCTCGACGACGTCGACGACGTCGAGCCGTGGGTCGCGACGGAACCGCCGCAGCCGGAAGACGTGGGGAGTGTGGAGGAGCTTTACCTGACCGGGCTGCACCTGCAGCAGTACAGGCATCCGACGCGGTCTCCGATGCCGTACTGGCGCGAAGCGCTGCGGCGAGATGCGGGCCACTCGCGCACGAATCTCGCATTGGCGGACCGCGCGTACCGCATGGGCGACTACGAGACGGCGCTTCGATGTGCGGAGGCAGCGGTCGCACGGGTGACAGTCCGGAATGAGAACCCGCAAGACGCCGAGCCCTACTATCTGCTGGGGCTGATCCTGCAGCGGCTGGGCCGCCGCGACGAGGCGGTGCGCTGGTTCGCCAAGGCGTCCTGGGATCGCAACTGGGTGGTCCCGGCGGGAGTACTCGCCGTTCGGAACGCGCTGCTCGACGGCGACGCCGAACTCGCCGAGCGCGATGCCGCGCGTTTGATTGAATCCGGCGCCGAGGACTCACGATTGCAGGTGGTTCGGGTCGTCGCGCTGCGCCGCCTGGGCCGCGACGCGGAGGCGGCAACCGTGCTGGCCGCGGCCATGGCGAGCAGCCCATTGGATGACCTCTTCCGATATTTAGCGGACCGCTCTCTGCCTGAGGACGCCGGTCTCGTCTTCGACCTCGCACTCGAGCTAGAGCGACTCGGCGACCTCGATGGCGCCATCGCCGCGCTAGAGCTGACCGCCGACTTCGAGCCGACCCCGGCGGGCAACCTCGCCCCCATGGCGCATTATGTGCGCGCGCGGCTTCTGGAAGGCGTTGGCGACATCCGCGGGGCGACCGCAGCCCGCGAATCGGCGCGCGCGACCGATACGACCTGGTGCTTCCCCTGCGGATTGGACATGCACGACGCACTCGTCGCGGCGTTGGACGACGACCCGGCTGACGACGTCGCGGCGGAATTGCTCGGGATGCTGCTGTACGACGCCGGTCGTCGTGAGGAGGCGCTGGAACTCTGGTTGCGCGCCATCCAGTCCGGCGGGGATCGAGCGCGTGTTCGCCGGAACGCCGGCCTCGCATCCTTCAACGTGCTCGGCGACGGTGACGCAGCCTGGGCGCACTACGAGCGGGCGCGGGAGCTCGACCGGAACGACGCGCGGCTCTTGTTCGAACAGGACCAGCTCGCCGCTCGACTCGGGCATTCGGATTCCGAACGGCTCGAACGACTGGAAGGCGAGCGGGAGCTCGTCATCCAGCGAGATGACCTGGTCGTGCAGTTCGCCGAGCTGCTGACGCGGCAAGGAAGAGCATCCGAAGCATTGCATCTGCTCGAGTCGAGGAGCTTCCAGCCGTGGGAGGGCGGAGAGGGCAAGACGCTCGCGGCCTGGGATGCAGCGCGCTCGGCACTCGGCTTGCCGCGTGGTGTACCGCCTGAGAACCTCGGCGAAGGACGGCCGGAAGTGATGCCGCCGAGGGCAGTTCGTGCGGACGGTAGCACGGACTACTTCGCCACCAGCCTTCCCGAACTCCTGCTCTTCAACAAGCCGGATCCGGAGGACGGTGTTGGCGCGCCAGGCGAACCCGGACGCGCGAGCGATGCCGGGCGCCGTCAAGGTGCCGGTCCATCGTGACGACGGTGGAGGCGATAGCGCTCGGGGCGGGTGAAGTGCGGGCGGTTGTCGTGCCGGCGCTTGGCGGCAGAGTGCTCTCGTTCTCCCATCGCGGCGTCAACCTGTTCTGGCGCAATCCCGACCTGATCGACGGAAACCTGAACTTGCTCGTGGAGCAGGCGGACCCGCTGTCTCTCGGCGACTTCTCCAGTTGGCAGAACTGGGGCGGCGACAAATCATGGGTCGCACCGCAGGGCTGGGACGGTGATGACGAGTGGCACGGGCCTCCAGATCGGGTCTTCGACGCCGGTGCATTCGACGTGATCGCACGCTCGGGGAACGGCATCGGAATGCGCAGCGCGTTCGACCCGCGGACGGGTCTTCGGATGACACGGACTGTGACGGTCACGTCGCTCGGCATGCATGTGAAGACGTCGCTCCGCAACGAGTCGGAGCGCGCGCGGCGCTGGGCGGCGTGGGAGGTCGCCCAACTGCCCGTGCACGAGGCCGATCTCGCGTCGCCGCACGCGGGCGTTTACGTGAGGTGTCATCAGGGCAGCGGCGCGATTCCGCTCTTCAGCCTGCACGGAACGCTCAAGGCGCACGCCGACGACGGAGTCATGCGGATGCCTTTCGCCCGGGCCATCGGGAAACTCGGCTTTCCGAGTGCCTGTGGGGAGATTGAGGTGCGTCGTGCTGAGGCACCAGGACTTCGCATGACCTTTCACGTGAATCGGTACGAGGCCTACCCGGACGACAGTCCAGCTCAGGTGTGGATGCAGACTCCGCTCGACGAGCCGCTGGAGGCGCTCCGAGGGTTCGCGTCCACGGCAGCAGTTGTCGAAATAGAGGCGACTTCGCCCCTGCGGCGGCTGGAGCCGGGTGCGAGCGTAGCCCTGGACTGCGACTGGACAGTGATGCCTAGCGCCTGACTGTCCAGAGGAGAACGAACTGTTGGGAGTCCGAGCTGACCGGTCTCGTTCGTGCCTTCGGTGTATGTGGCCGTGACCGCGTACTTCCATGGACGCGTCGGCGCCCCACGTCAACCCGCGGGATTCTCTTGTGCCACCTCGTACCGTGGGTTGCTGACCCGGAGGTGACGCATGCGCGAAGGCGGCGATATTCCGCCGGCCGCGGTGCTCGCGGCGCGGTACCGTCTGGGCGAAGTCGTGGGTCGCGGGGGGATGTCGACCGTCTACCGTGCGTGGGACGAGAAGCTCGAGCGTGCGGTGGCGGTGAAGGTGTTCGCCTCGGACGAGCCCATCGCCGCCGACCGGGAGCGCAGGCTGCGTGAGGCGCACGTGCTGGCGTCCGCGAGTCATCCGAACCTCGTCACCCTGTTCGATGCGGAATGGCCGTCCTCGCCGGATGCCGGCCAGCCGGCATTCCTCGTCATGGAGCTCGTCGAGGGCGAGTCACTGCGGCGCCGGATCGATCGTGACGGCGCGGATCCCGATCTTGCAGCGCGGGTCTGCGGCGATCTCGGCGCTGCATTGGCTCACCTGCACGACCGCGGCATCGTGCATCGCGACGTCAAGCCGGAGAACATCCTCATCGATGCTGCCGACGGCTCGGTCAAGCTCGTCGATTTCGGCATCGCGCGGCTTGGGGGGTCCGAGCGGATCACCGTCGCCGGCATGGTGCTCGGCACCGCCGCGTACCTCAGTCCGGAACAGGTCTCGGGCGGCGAGGTCGGTGCGCCCAGCGACATCTACTCGCTCGGCCTTGTGGTTCTGGAGTGTCTGACGGGGCGACGCGAATACCCGGGATCTGCCCCGGAAGCCGCAGTAGCTCGACTTGCGCGAAGTCCAGTGATACCCGCCGGGCTGTCGGAGGCATGGCGCGCACTACTCATCGCCATGACAGAACGGGATGCCTCCGCTCGCCCAGCTGCAGCGCTGGTCGGGGATTCCGTCGGCTCCCTGGTCGAGCGCGGCGAGCTGCCCACCGTCGACGATCAGGCCACTGCCGTTCTGTGCGCGGTCCCTACCGTGCCGATGCCGGCTGGGTCATTGCCGGTCGAGGGTGACGGCTTGGGAAAGACCATCACAAGGAACGCTGTGGTCCCCGAGCCGGTTGCGTCGCGCGACGCGCCCGCATCTCCCACGGAGGCACCGCCGCGCAAGCGGAGCTTTGCGGTTGTGCTCGCCGCCGGGCTCGTCGCGCTCTGCATAACTGGCGCCGCGGTGGCGTGGACATCCTTGAGCAGCCAACCGCATCACGGTGCGCACACACCTGTTCCGACCATTGTCGTCACAACTGTACGAACGGCGACGCCCACGCCCCAGCCGGGCAGCAGCCAAGGTCCCGGGTCGGTCACCAATCCGCCGGAGAGCGGGAACAGCAACGGACACGGGACTGGTCAAGGGAACGGCCACGGAAATGGCGGCGGCCATGGCAACGGCGGCAAGAAGGGCAACGGCGGCTGAGATGCGCCGCTCTTCTCAGCGGTAAAGCCCCTCGCGCAGGTTGATGCCGTGCTCCACCCACGCCTTGAGCGCGGCGAGCATCCCGGTCCAGCCTTCGCAGTTCCCGAACGCTGCTTTCGCCCCGTCCGGCGTGGCCCGCCAGGTCTCTTCGGTGATGGTGACGAGCGTTCGCGTATCGTCGTCGAGCGGTTCGAACTCGAAGGTCGTCCGGGTCTTGCCATCATCGCGGGCCGCGGACCGGGCATCCCACTCGATGACGATTCGACGCGGCGGGTCGGCTTCGAGAACGCTCACCGGAAAACGACCTGGAAAGTCGTGGAAGTCCCACGTCACGTCCTCGCCGGGCTCGAGGCGCCCTCGCGCTCCTCCGGTGGTGAAGTAGTGCGAGAGCTGCTCCGGGTCGGCGACAGCCTCATAGACCTCGGCACACGGTCGCGAGACACGGCCGGAGACGGTGAAGCGCAGTTCAGACAGCGAGTCGGTCTCATTCATGTGATAGTTTTATCACATGTCGCGAGAGGGCGAAAGCGTGCCGGATGACGACCTCGTCTTCAAGGCGCTGGCATCCCCTATGCGGCGGCAGATGCTCGACGTGCTCAAGGCGGGCACGTGCACGACGGGAGAGCTGTGCAGCTCGTTTCCGAGCGTCGATCGCACGACCGTGTTGCAGCACCTGCGCGTGCTCGAGCGTGCGCAACTGGTTGTCGGTCGCAGCAGGGGGCGCGAGCGACTGCTGACTCTCGCCCCGTTGCCGATCAAGCGGATATACGACCGCTGGATCAGCGAATACGCCCGTGCCGCCGTCGACCTGCTCGACGCGCTCGACGAATAATGGAGGCCGGCTCGTGCTATCCCGCTGCGGTGGAGAGCGTGGACCGATCAACGGGGCTCGTCGCGGCAAGCGGCGGCGTGTAAGCAGATGTCGGTACCGTCAGCGCCCACCGGGCGAACGAGCGCAGAAGGGGATCGACCTGCCACGTCTCGTCCGAAGTTCGTGCCAGTCCGAGCGGAGCGAGTTGCGCGGCTAAGGGAGCGATGAGTTGGCGCGTGGCCTCGATCGAGATGGGTGTCGGCCCGTCTTGCCATCGCCGCGGACATGGGGTCCAGTATCGAGTCGCCATCGCGTCTTCGAGAACGGTGTGAGCGAACGCGAGGCGGCTGATACCACCATCGGGTCCTCCCTCGCCGATCGAGCCGTCTGCCATAGCGAGCACGAACAATACGTTGGACCAGGCCCGCGCCCGGCCGTTGCCGCCCACGAGTGACCGCGCGAGATGCTCCCACAGACCGAGTGGGTCATCGATCAGGCGCAGCGGACCCTTCAGGGAGAGAAGACGACCTTGCAGAGGACGCACAAGACGAAAAGTGCGAGCAGCTGCGAGCAGCTCCGGAATGTGGGATTCGTCGCACTGAACGGCATCCGCCCACTCCCGCCCGACGTCGGCCGGCAGCTGTCTGTCGGGGAATTGGATGCCTTCACGGCAGCGGTCCACGAGCCAGACGAACGGCCGTGCGAATCGCGCTGCATCATCCTCGGGGACCTCAGGCGCGGAGCGCAGACCCAGGTTGTCAATGTGGCGCTGTAGGCCGATCGCGTTGGACGACGGCAGCGCACGGACGAGATCATCGAGCGCGGTCCGCGAGACCTTGTGCGGGCCTCGGCGATTCTGCTCGATGCGCCAGCGCTCATCGAGCACTGCCTGAAGGTGCTGAAGAGGCACCTCCGACGGGTCGAAGCTCGCCCATGGACCGCATGCGCGGTCGAGCGTCATGGCTGCCGCAATGTGGTCAGCGCTCTCCGCATCCAGGAAGGCAGCCAGTTGCGCGGCGTGTTCCGCGGCGGGGAACAGCATGAACGGTCCGCGTTGTCGTCCGTCGACGACTCGTACCGACCCGCTCGCTGACAGGGTCGGCTCGTTGCCTATCCATTGGATTTCGAACCACGCCGATTCGGCCGTTTTCGAAGGATCGTCGCACCGATAATGCAAGTCGCGCTCCTGGCCGAAGACCGAGGTCAACGAAGTGCTGCGCTCGTCGATGACCCCTGGGTCCCGCCAGTCGATCGTCGTCCAGATATCGCCCCAGCGTCTTCGTGGCTGCCAACCGTAGTGGTCGCGACGGGAGTACCAGGAGCAGTCGTCGTAGACCTCCGCCTCGGTCTCGGGGAATCCCTGGGGGAAGGGATCCTGATCGCAGAAGATGTGTCGGGCCGCCCGGTCGCCCTCGAAGACGAGCTGGATGGCGGCATGCAGATCCGCCAGCGTGAGTCCCGAGCCCATGGCGAGGGTGCGCTCGGCCCGAGGGGCGGTACCTCGGAGCGTTACGTTGAGCAGGAGTGCGTTGTCATCGGGGAGTCGTTTCATGCCCTGGACGGTACGGGGAACGACCGCTCGAGAATGCTCGGCGGCGACCGAATGTGAGTGACGCGCTCGACCTTCTGCCTGTGAGGGACGAGTCGGAGCCGGCTCAATGGACGCGTCGACGCTCCGACCGCAACGCGACTCATCACATGGCGGAGGATGGGGGATTCGAACCCCCGAGGGCTTGCACCCAACACGCTTTCCAAGCGTGCGCCATAGGCCACTAGGCGAATCCTCCGGGCGGCCGCCGGAACGACCTCAGAGAATCCTACCCGACGCCCGGAGCCGCTCCGTCACGCCGAAAGCACCGGCAGCTGCACGCGTTCAGGCGACCGGCGCCGTTGCCACCATGACGTCCATGCGCCCGCTCTGCACGACCTCGTCGCGCTGATTGCGCAGGGTGAGCATCCGCTCGACGATGCCGTACCGGCCGGAACTGGTCGGACGCGCCGAGAGGATCTCGACCGTGCATGTCACGGTGTCGCCGATGAAGATGGGTGCGGCGAACTTCCACTCGTCGATGCCGAGCAGCGCGACGGCGCTGCCCTCGAACACCCCGGTGCGCGCGATCAGCCCGAGACAGAGGGATGCCCCGAGCATGCCGTGCACGATCCGCTGGCCGAAGCGGGTGTGCTTGGCGAACTCGGCATCGGTGTGCACCTGGTTGTTGTCGTTCGTCCAGGAGGCGAAGGACATGACATCCGCTTCGGTGATCGTGCGCCCGGGCGTGACGAACACCTGTCCGGCGTGCAGATCATCCAGGTACAGCGTCATGCCCATTCCCTTCGGTCGACGGATGCTCCACGAGCGTATCTCGCCGCGCGGGACCACCAGTTCCTGGCGAGCGAGCACGGCGTGGGCGGACGAGCACCGTGCGGACGAACGAGCACGGTGCGGACGAGCGAGCACGCAATGGATGTCCGTAGCGTGGTGGCTCGTCGGTTTCGTGCTCGCTCGTCCCGTGCAGACGGACGGAGCAAGCCGCATCCGCTACCCGGTACACTTGGTGACGGCTCCTCGCGTGGCGCCATCCAGGCCAACTCCCCCAGGGCGGAAACGCAGCAAGGGTAACCGGGCTCTGGCGGGTGCGCGGGGGGTCCTTTTTCATTTGTCGCGGGATGCCACGAAGGGGTGGCGCGGCACGTGGCCGCCTGACAAGGATGGAACGGACGGCCGCGATCGCGACCGGTCTGGAGGAATCCTCGTGGCTCCCGTGTCGGCATCGACGAAACGCAGCGCGAAGAGCTCTGCCAAAGGCGCAGCGAAAACCACCGAGACGAACGGGACCACCAGGCGTGGGAGGCCCGCGCAGCCGCCGCAGGTCGTGGCATCCACCGCGGCGACCCGCCTGACCCACGAGGGCAGACGCACCACGCCCGACTACGACCCGGCGTTCCCGCATCGCCCCCTCCGCGAACTCGCCCCGGAGACGCTCGCGGCACTGGATGCCTGGTGGCGCGCCGCCAACTACCTCAGCGTCGGGCAGATCTACCTGCTCGACAACCCGCTGCTGCGACGGCCGCTCACGCGCGACGACATCAAGCCCCGGCTCCTCGGCCACTTCGGCACTGTGCCCGGCCTCAACCTCGTCTACGCGCACCTGAACCGAGCCATCCGGGAGCGCGACCTCGACGCGATCTACATCACCGGCCCGGGGCACGGCGGCCCCGGCATGGTCGCGAACGCATACCTCGACGGCACGTACTCCGAGGTGTACGCGCACATCAAGCAAGACGAGGAGGGACTGCGCAAACTGTTCCGCCAGTTCTCCTTCCCCGGCGGCATCCCGAGCCATGTCGCGCCTGAGACACCGGGCTCCATCCACGAGGGTGGCGAGCTCGGCTACTCGCTGAGCCACGCGTACGGCGCCGCGTTCGACAACCCGAACCTGCTCGTCGCGTGCGTGATCGGCGACGGTGAAGCCGAGACCGGACCGTTGGCCACGAGCTGGCACTCCAACAAGTTCCTCGACCCGAAGCAAGACGGCGTCGTGCTGCCGATCCTGCACCTCAACGGCTACAAGATCGCCAACCCATCCGTGCTCGCGCGCATCCCCGAAGACGAGCTGTTCGAGTTGTTCCGCGGCTACGGGTACAAGCCCTACCTGGTCAGCGGCGGGTTCGACGACGAAGATCCGATCGAGGTGCACAAGCGATTCGCGGCAGCGCTGGACGAGGTGCTCAACGACATCGCGACGATCAAGGCGGATGCCCGTGCCGGCCGCTACGACGCGTCTCCCGGTGACGAGCAGGGCGGCGCGGTTCCCGCCTGGCCGATGATCATCCTGCGCACGCCCAAGGGCTGGACCTGCCCGCACACCGTGGACGGCGTGCAGATCGAGGGCACGTACCGGGCCCATCAGGTGCCGCTCGCGAACGCGCGCGACAGCGAGGAGCACACGAAGATCCTCGAGGACTGGCTGAGGAAGTACCGTCCGGACGAGCTGTTCGACGAGGCAGGCGCTCCGGTCTCGCTCGCCACCCGGCTGGCACCGGAGGGCGACAGGCGGATGAGCGCGAACCCGGTCGCCAACGGCGGCCTACTGCGCAAGGAGCTGACACTGCGCGACTTCCGGGACTTCGCGGTCGACGTTCCGTCTCCGGGCGCAACGGTCGACGAGGCCACGAAGGTGCTGGGCCAGTGGCTGGCGACGGTGATCGAGGACAACCCGACCACGTTCCGTATCTTCGGGCCGGATGAGACGGCATCCAACCGCCTGGCACCCGCGGTGTACGAAGACACCGGTAAGCAGTGGAATGCCGAGGTGTGGGCCACCGACGACCACCTCGCGCGCGCCGGCCGCGTGATGGAGATGCTCAGCGAGCACCAGTGCGAAGGATGGCTGGAGAGCTACCTGCTCACCGGAAGGCACGGGCTGTTCAACTGCTACGAGGCGTTCATCCACATCATCGACTCGATGTTCAACCAGCACGCCAAGTGGCTGAAGGTGACCCGTGAGCTCCCGTGGCGCCGCCCCATCTCGAGCCTGAACTACCTGCTCTCCAGCCACGTCTGGCGGCAGGACCACAACGGGTTCAGCCACCAGGACCCGGGCTTCATCGACCACGTCGTCAACAAGAG
Organism: Humibacter ginsengisoli; assembly: GCF_054780095.1. Lineage (NCBI taxonomy): Bacteria > Bacillati > Actinomycetota > Actinomycetes > Micrococcales > Microbacteriaceae > Humibacter > Humibacter ginsengisoli. The sequence goes on along the minus strand of NZ_BAAGWZ010000007.1, from coordinate 20,954 downwards.
CGCCGACGTCGTGCGCGTGTACCTGCCGTTCGACGCCAACACGCTGCTGTCCACGTACGACCACTGCCTGCGCTCCGTCGACTACGTGAACGTCGTCGTCGCCGGCAAGCAGCCGGCCGCCAACTGGCTGTCCATGGAGCAGGCGATCGCGCACTGCACCCGCGGCCTGGGCATCTTCGACTGGGCGGGCACCGAGGTCGAGGGCGAGACTCCGGATGTCGTGCTCGCTGCGGCGGGAGACATCCCGACCCTCGAGGTGCTCGCGGCGGCGCAGCTGCTGCGCGAAGAGATCCCCGACCTGAAGGTGCGTGTCGTCAACGTCGTGGATCTGATGCGCCTGCAGTCGGAGTCGGAGCATCCGCACGGGCTCTCCGACCGGGAGTTCGACGCGATCTTCACCACCGACCGGCCGATCATCTTCGCCTACCACGGGTATCCGTGGCTGATCCACCGGCTCACGTATCGCAGGCACGGGCACGACAACATCCACGCCCGCGGGTACAAGGAGAACGGAACCACCACGACGCCGTTCGACATGGTGATGCTCAACGACCTCGACAGGTACCACCTCGTGATCGACGTGATCGACCGGGTGCCGGGACTGGCCGAACGGTACGCTCAGCTGCGGCAGCGCATGCAGGATGCCCGCCTCGCCGCCCGCCAGTACACCCGCGAGTACGGTGAGGACATCCCCGAAGTCGCGAACTGGGCATGGGGGCACTCGGACGCCGTGAATCGCTCGACCGACACAGGAGGGGACAACGCGTGAGCTCCGTCTACATCACCTCGGCGGAGGGACACAGTGGCAAGTCGACGGTCGCGCTCGGCGTGGTCGACCTGCTGCTGCGGCAGGGACGACGGGTGGGCGTGTTCCGTCCGATCGCAAGGTCGACCACCGAGCGGGACTACGTGCTCGACCTGCTGCTGAAGCTCGACGGCGTGCAGACCGGCTACGAACAGGCGCTCGGCGTCACATACGACGACGTGCACGGCGACCCTGACGCCGCGCTCTCCCTCATCATCGACAGATACAAGGCGGTGGAGGCATCCAGCGACGTCGTCGTCATCGTCGGCAGCGACTACACCGACGTCGGCACGCCGACCGAACTGGGCTACAACGCTCGCATCGCCGCGAACCTCGGCTCGCCCGTGCTGCTGGTGCTCGGCGGACGGGTCGCCCGGGGTGCCGACGAACGCCTCGGGCAAGCGGATGCCCGCACCCCCTCCGACATCCGTCAGCTCGCCGAAGTGGCGCTGACATCGCTGCACGCGGAGCACGCGGAGCTGATCGCGGTCGTGGTGAACCGCGCGGACCCCGACTGTCTCGACGACATCGTGCGGGCCGTGACATCGGCCATGCCGGATGGGACCGCGGAATCGCAGCCCGGGGTATGGGCCATTCCCGAAGATCCGGTGCTGGTGGCGCCGTCGGTCGCGTCGATCATGGCATCCGTCGACGGCGAGCTCGTCTCCGGCGACCCGCAGCTTCTGGAGCGCGAGGCGCTCGGCGTCGTGGTCGCAGCGATGTCGATGGAGAACGTGCTCACCCGGCTGATCGAGGGGTCCGTCGTGGTGCTCCCCGCCGACCGCACCGAGGTGCTTCTGGCCGTGCTGATGGCGAACGCGTCGGGCACCTTCCCGTCGGTCGCCGGCGTCGTGCTCAACGGAGGATTCGAGCTCAGTGAGCCGATCGAGCGGCTGCTGGACGGCATCCACACGAAGGTGCCGCTCATCGCGACCGGGTACGGCAGTTACGAGACGACTGTGCGCGTCACGCACACCAGGGGGAGGCTGGCCGCGGACTCCGAGCGCAAGCGTGAGCGAGCTCTCGCGTTGTTCTACCGCAGCATCGCTCCCGACGTGATGCTGCGCTTGCTCGACGTCGAGCGCGCCCCGGTGGTCACGCCGCTCGCGTTCGCGTACCGGCTGATCGAGCGGGCACGTGCTGACCGCAAGCGCATCGTGCTCCCTGAGGGTGACGACGATCGCATTCTCAAGGCGGCGGGTGTGGTGCTCTCGCGCGGGATCGCCGACCTGACGATCCTCGGCGATGAGGCGACGGTGCTCGGACGGGCGCGGGAGCTCGGCGTCGAGCTCGGTGATGCGAGCATCCTTTCGCCCTTCGATCCCGAGCTGCACGAGAGCTTCACCGACGAGTACTTCAGGCTGCGCTTGCACAAGGGCATCACGCGGGTGCAGGCGGCGGATGTCGTCACCGACGTCTCGTACTTCGGCACCCTCATGGTGCAGCTGGGCCTCGCCGACGGCATGGTCTCTGGCGCGAAGCATACGACCGCTCACACCATCCGTCCGGCGTTCGAGATCATCAAGACGAAACCGGGCGTCTCGGTCGTCTCCAGCGTGTTCCTGATGGCGCTCGCCGATCGGGTGCTGGTGTACGGGGACTGCGCCGTCATCCCGGACCCGACGGCCGACCAGCTGGCCGACATCGCGATCTCCTCGTCGGCCACTGCCGAGCAGTTCGGCATCGAACCACGTGTGGCGATGCTCTCGTACTCGACCGGGGAGTCGGGCAGCGGCGCCGACGTGGAGAAGGTGCGGGAGGCGACATCCCTCGTTCGCTCCAGGGCACCTGAGCTGCTCGTGGAGGGCCCGATCCAGTACGACGCCGCAGCGGATGCCGCCGTCGCCGCCGCCAAACTGCCCGGTTCCAGCGTGGCCGGCCGTGCGACCGTGTTCATCTTCCCCGACCTGAACACGGGCAACAACACGTACAAGGCGGTGCAGCGCTCCGCGGGTGCTGTCGCGATCGGACCGGTGCTGCAAGGACTGCGCAAGCCGATCAACGATCTCTCGCGCGGGGCGCTCGTCGACGACATCGTGAACACGATCGCGATCACCGCGATCCAGGCGCAGAGCTAGAGGGGCTATGGCATCGGTACTGGTCATCAACAGCGGGTCGTCGTCGTTCAAATACCAGCTGATCGACGCGGAGTCCGAGGAGCGCTTGGCGTCCGGCCTGGTGGAGCGGATCGGCGAGGCCACCGGTCACGTGAGCCACGACACGCCGGAGGGCCACTGGGAGCGCTCGGTGGAGATCCCCGATCACACCGCCGGCTTCGACGTGATGCTCGCCGGCTTCCGGGAGCACGGGCCGAGCCTCGACGAGCATCCACCGGTCGCCGTCGGCCACCGGGTCGTGCACGGCGGGGCGAGGTTCTTCGAGCCCACGCTCATCACTCCGCTCGTGCTCATCAACATCGAGGATCTCTCCGACCTCGCTCCGCTGCACAATCCGGCGAACGTCGAGGGCATCAAGGCGGCCCAGCACGCGTTCCCCGACCTGCCGCAGGTGGCCGTTTTCGACACCGCCTTCCACCAGACGATGCCGCCGGATGCCTACACCTACGCGCTCGAGGCATCCCTCGCCGAGCGTCTGCGCATCCGTCGATACGGATTCCACGGCACGAGCCACAAGTACGTGTCGGAGGCCGCAGCAGAGTTCTTGCAGCGGCCCCTTACGGAACTGAAGCAGATCGTGCTGCACCTGGGGAACGGGGCATCCGCGTGTGCCGTCGACCGCGGACGTTCGGTCGATACGAGCATGGGCTTCACGCCGCTCGAGGGGCTCGTCATGGGCACCCGTACCGGCGACATGGACCCAGCCGTGCTGCTCTATCTGCAGCGCAAGACCCGAATGGGTGCCGATGAGCTCGACGAGCTCGTGAACAGGAAGTCCGGGGTGCTCGGGTTGTCGGGCCACAGAGACATGCGCGACCTGACCAGGGCGGCGGATGCCGGCGACGAGACGGCGCGCCTCGCCCTCGGCGTCTACGTGCGCCGCATCAAGCGCTACGTCGGGGCGTATCTCGCGGAGCTCGGCGGGGTCGATGTCATCTCGTTCACCGCCGGCGTGGGGGAGAACTCCGCGGTCGTGCGTTCACGGTCCCTGTCGGGCCTGGAAAGCATCGGCATCGAGGTCGACGCGGACCGCAACGAGGCGCCGAATACGGGGCCGCGCGTGATCTCGACGGATGCCTCGCGCGTCACGGTGCTCGTCGTGCCGACGAACGAGGAGCTCGAGATCGCGCGGCAGACGCTGCAGGCGGCCGGGTAGCGACCGGAATCAGCCGTCAGGCTCGCGGCGCGAGCTCTCAGCTCCGTGCAAATGAAGAATCCTCAAGTATAGCGTCTCGTTGGCCTCCTTCTCGCCCCTCTTAGGGGGTGATCTGCCCCCGGCTGCTTGACGTCAGCTGCCACTGAGCCGCTACGGTTACAGGCGGTTCGAGGTCGTGTCGGGGCACGACCTCGAGGGCGCGGAGCGGGACCGTCCAGGGGGTGGACGGCTCCGCGCCACTGGGGGCTTTCCGGCCACAGGTCGACGCGACTTCCGGAGTTCACGGGCACCGTCCGCGACCTCAATCGTGTGTCGGGGGTCCCGACTACCATTGACGCGTGGTCACCGCCCTGTATCGCCGCTACCGGCCAGAGACGTTCGCCGAGATGATCGGCCAGTCTCAGGTGACCGAGCCGCTGATGACGGCGCTGCGCACGAATCGCGTGAATCACGCCTATCTCTTCAGCGGGCCGAGGGGGTGCGGCAAGACCACGAGTGCGCGCATCCTCGCCCGTTGTCTGAACTGTGCGGAGGGCCCCACCGACACCCCGTGCGGCCAGTGCCAGAGCTGTATTGAGCTCGGCAGGGGAGGGCAGGGTTCGCTCGACGTCGTCGAGATCGACGCGGCGAGCCACAACGGCGTCGACGACGCCCGCGACATCCGTGAGCGCGCCATCTTCGCTCCCGCTCGCGACCGGTACAAGATCTTCATCCTCGACGAGGCGCACATGGTCACGCCGCAGGGCTTCAACGCGCTGCTGAAGATCGTGGAAGAACCGCCGGAGCACGTGAAGTTCATCTTCGCGACGACCGAGCCCGACAAGGTGATCGGCACCATACGCTCGCGCACGCATCACTATCCGTTCCGGCTCGTGCCTCCTGCCCAGATGCTCGACTACGTGCAGCACATGTGCGAGAGCGAGGGGATGTCCGTGGCCCCCGGCGTGCTGCCGCTCGTCGTCCGCGCCGGCGGAGGCTCGCCACGTGACACGCTCTCCCTCCTCGACCAGCTCATCGCCGGTTCCGAGGGCGCGACCATCGAGTACGAGCGCGCGGTCGCCCTGCTCGGCTACACGCACGCCGCGTTGCTCGACGAGGTCGTGGATGCCATCGGCGCGGTGGACGCGGCATCGGCCTTCGCCGCCGTCGACCGGGTGATCCAGACCGGGCAGGACCCGCGGCGATTCGTCGAAGACCTGCTGGAGCGGCTCCGCGATCTCATCATCGTCGCCGCCACGTCTCCGGACGCCGCCGCCGCAGTGCTGCGCGGCACCCCGCAGGAGGAGCTGGACCGCATGTCGGTGCAGGCATCCGTCTTCGGTACCGCAGAGCTCTCGCGGTGCGCCGATATCGTGAACAGCGCGCTCACCGAGATGACCGGTGCCACCTCGCCGCGGTTGCACCTCGAGCTGATGATCGCACGGATGCTCGTGCCCGCCTCCGACTCGACGGATCGTGGTGCGCTCGCCCGGGTCGAGCGGCTCGAACGCCGCGTCGGTGTACAGAACACCGCGGGGGAGACCGGCGGAGCTGCGACACCGGGTCAACCCGCGGCGGCCCGGACAGCTGTGGGCTCGCGCATGCCGGTCGCACCGTCGGTGCAGCAGCCGGCCGCACAGGATGCCGAACCGGGAGCGGCCGCGAAGTCCGCGACATCCGCCTGGTCCATGAGCACGGGTGCAGCAGAGACCACGCCAGGGCGTGTCGCAGGCTCTGCGGGGTTGCGATCTGCCGAGCCGGTGCAAGCGAGTGCCTCCGCGAGTCATGCCGGGGAAGTGGGCGAGGCGGAGTCTCCGGCTACTCCGGCCGAGTCTGCTACTACGCCAGAACCGGACGAAACCGCTACGGCGAAGCCGGAACCGAACGAACCGGCAGCCGTCGACCCAGCGGTCGCGCAGGCGGCGGCCTTCGCGGCGGCCGCCGCAGCGAAGAAGGGCACCAACGCCGGCGGTGCGCTCGGGGCATCCGCCGATGGTGCGGCAAGCGGTGGCGATGCGGCATCCGCATGGGCAACGCCCGGCGTGACCGACGATGCGTCCACGTTGCAAGTCGGTGCGGTGACGACGCAGCAGGTCAGGGATGCCTGGCCAGAGATCCTCGAATCCGTCGCCGAGGCGAGCCGCAACGCCTGGGCCGTCGTCTACACGGCGACCGTGCGCGCGCTCGACGGGGACGTGCTGTCGCTGTCGTTCCCGAGCGCGAACGACGTGGAGAGCTTCCGCGGTACGCCGGGCGCCAACGATGCCGCGAGCGAGGTGCTGAGGCAGTCGATCGTCGACCTGCTCGGCATCCGGGTGAAGTTCGTCGCGAAGGCCGCGGGGCTCGACGGGGGCGCACCCGGCGGGCAGGAACGCGGCGGTCCGGGCAATGGCGGACCAGGCGGCGCTGGGTCAGGACCCGGACAACCGGTAACGCCCACACCGGGACGAGCAGGATCAAGCCAGAGCGTGCGGCCGTCCGGGAACGGCAGCATCGCGTCGCCACCAGTGGAGCAGAACCGGGAGAGCCGGCCCTCCACCGCCGGAGTCCGTGCGTCCACCGCCTCCGTCAGACCGAGCGCGCCCGCCGGGCCGAGTGCATCTTCCGGCTCGAGTTCGTCCGCCGGCTCGAGTTCGTCCGCCGGTTCGAGTTCGTCCGTCGGCTGGGAGACGGTCGCCATTCCCGGTTCGGCGACCGCGGTGCTCGAGCGACCTCTTGACCACGCAGCGCCGGACGAAGCAGCTGATGTCCCCCGCTCGGCGGAGCGAACCGCATCTGCCGAGGACGCGCGCGGTGGAGCCGCACAGCGCAACGAGCCCGCGCGCAACGAGCCCGCGCGCAACGAGCCCGCGCGCAACGAGCCCGCGCGCAACGAGCCCGCGCGCAACGAGGCGGCGACGACGCAGATCGACTCCGCCGCGGGTTCTCGATCCGCGACATCCGCGTCCGACGACGAAGGCTGGTACGTGGGCCCGGACGATGCCGCAGTCCCCGACGACGCAGTCCCCGACGACGCCGCAGCCCCCGACGACACGGAGCCGCCGTTTCCCGACGACGGATCCGTGACCGATGGTGCCCCGGCGCCCGGCGCCGCGACGCCCATGACGGCCGCCGGCACGACGGCCGGTTCGCCCTCGCGGGGCATTCGCACGGAACAGGACGGGCGGGCCCCGACCAGCCAGAACCCGAACCGCAGGAACGACGCGCGGGGCGCATCCGCCCGGCCGAAAGCATCCGTCGGTTTCGGCGCGCCAGTGCGCTATGGTGAGGCCGTCGTGCGCGAGCTGCTCGGCGCCAAGTTCATCGAGGAGCAGCAGATCACGCCGCCCTCCAGCTCTGGCGGCACCGGTGGCTCCGCCGGATGGCAGAGGTAGGCCGTGTACGAAGGCGTCGTCCAAGACCTGATCGATGAGCTCGGCCGGCTGCCCGGCGTCGGGCCGAAGTCCGCGCAGCGCATCGCGTTCTACATCCTGCAGACGGAGACCTACGACCCGTCGCGACTGGCCGACGTGCTCACCACGGTGCGCGACAAGGTGCGGTTCTGCGAGATCTGCGGCAACGTCAGCGAGCAGACGACCTGCTCGATCTGCCGTGACCCGCGCCGCGACCAGAGCCTGATCTGCGTCGTCGAAGAGGCGAAAGACGTGGTAGCGATCGAGCGCACGCGTGAGTTCCGCGGCCTGTACCACGTGCTTGGGGGAGCCATCAGCCCGATCCAGGGCGTCGGTCCCGACCAGTTGCGCATCCGTCAGCTGATGTCGCGGCTCGCTGACGCCTCGGTGCGCGAGGTCATCATCGCCACGAACCCCAACGTGGAGGGCGAGGCGACCGCCGCCTACCTCAGCCGCATGCTCCAGGCGATGGAGATGCGGGTGACCCGGCTGGCATCCGGTCTGCCCGTCGGCGGCGACCTCGAGTACGCCGACGAGGTGACACTCGGGCGAGCCTTCGAGGGGCGCCGGCTCGTCGGGTGACCGCAACCCGAAAAGCCGGGTCGAGCGTCGTTCACCTCGCCGGGCACGTCGCAGCCACGGTCGACTCGGCTGCCGTGGCGCAGACGCTGTCGTCGGCTCGCCGACGCACCCTGATGGGGTCGCTCCTCGTCGGTAATCTCGTGCTCTTCGCCTCATATGGAGGCGTCATTGCGGTCCTGCTCCCGCAGCAGCTCGCCGAGCTCACTCCGGCCAACAAGGTCGGCAACTTCGCCATGGTTACGGCGATCAGCTCGATCGTCACCATCTTCGTCCAGCCCATCGTCGGCGCACTCTCCGATCGCACCCGGTCCCGACTCGGCCGACGCTCGCCGTGGGTCGTCTTCGGCGGTATCGGAGGCGGTCTCTGCGTGATCGCTCTGCAGTTCTCGCCCGGCGTCTTCGCGCTGACCGTGATCTGGGTGCTCGCGCAGGTACTTCTCAACGCGTGGCAGGGCCCGATGTCCTCCATCGTGGCTGACCGCATAGAGGCGACCGGCCGTGCCACCGCCTCCGCGTTCGCGGGTGTCGGAGTGTCCGTCGGAGCCGCGGCCGGCGTCATCCTCGCCGGCCGGTTGCTGATGCACCTCGGTCTCGCGTATCTCGTCTTCGGCCTCGGCGTGATGGTCGTCTCTGTGCTGTTCGTGGTGATCAACCCGGACCGCAGCACGAAGCGGCCGGAGCGCACGACGTTCAGCCGGCGGGCGTTCGCGACGTCGTTCTGGGTGTCGCCCCGCAAGCATCCGGACTACGCGTGGGCGTTCGCCGGCCGGCTCTTCATGGTCCTCGGCTACCAGGCGATCGCGGCGTACCTGCTGTACATCCTGGAGGACTACATCCACCTCAGCCCGGTGCAGGCAGGCTCGACGGCGGGAATGCTGGCGGCGGTCTCGATGGTGTGCATGATCGTCAGCACGCTCGTGTTCGGTCGCATCTCCGACAAGACCGGACGCCGCAAGGTGTTCGTCTTCGTCGCAACGGTCGTGATCGCGGCCGGCGCGCTCATACCGGCGGTGTCGCCGACAGTCGGCGCCATGTTCCTCTTCGCCGCGATCACCGGGCTTGGATACGGCGCGTACCTGGCAGTGGATCTCGCGCTCATGATCGACGTGCTCCCCTCACGGGGTGACATCGGCAAAGACCTCGGCGTGCTCAACATCGCAGCCAACGTGCCTCAGGCACTCACGCCCCCGATCGCCGCGCTGCTCCTCGGCCTGTTCGCCGGCAACTATGTCGCGATCTTCATCTACGCGATCGTCGCGCTCGTGCTGTCGTCGTTGCTCGTGTTCCCGATCAAGTCCGTGCGATAGGGCGACGAAGGACGGCGCCGACGCAGACGAGATGGCCGTCTCGAGCCGGCGATTCATCACACCGGTTGAGCAGTCGACAGGCGTGTATCGCCTGCAACGGGCCGGGCCGCGGGACTTCTCGGCCGCGAGCCCGCGGCGTACAGTCGCGAAGCGTGGGCGGGCATGATGCAAACGGGGGTGCATGATGACGGATCCGAGGGACGACGATGCTGCTGACGGGCGGGAACCGGCCGCAGGGCCGCCTGAAGCGAACTCGCAAGCCTCGGCGCGCGAGCGCGCCGAGCGTCACGCAACCCCGGCGTGGCTCGTGTGGCTGGTCGCTGCAGTTATCGCCATCGTGCTCGGCGTGGGTGCGGGCTGGTTCGGCGCGTGGTGGGAGACCGGCGGAACTTCCGGCGTATCGCAAGTCGCGTCCGGTTCGACGGGGGGCTCGTGCAACGCGGTGACGGTTTCGAACGAGGTGCTCCCTGCCATCGTCACGATCAACGTGAGCGCCCCGGGCGGCAGCGGCGTCGGCAGCGGCGAGGTGATCCGAAAAGACGGATACATCGTGACGAACAACCACGTCATCTCAGCCGCGCGCAATGGCGGAGAGATGCGTGTGACCTTTTCCAACGGCCACATCGCCGTAGCGAAGCTCGTCGGCCGCGATCCGCAATCCGACCTCGCCGTCCTCAAGGTGGACGAGGGATCCGGCCTCCCGGTGATCGGCATCGGCGACAGCGGGAACGTCGCGGTCGGCCAGCCCGTTGTCGCGCTCGGCGCTCCGCTCGGCCTCTCCAGCACGGTGACCGCGGGCATCGTGAGCGCGCTCGGCCGTGACGTTCCAGTGCCGAGCGACGACGGTGCGACGGCAACGCTGGCGGGCGCCATCCAGACGGATGCCTCGATCAACCCCGGCAACTCCGGCGGCGCCCTCGTGGACTGCCGCGGCGACCTGATCGGCATCAACACGGCCATCTCGACGGTGCCGAACTCCGAGGGGGTCGGCGGCGGCGGATCCGTGGGCATCGGATTCGCGATCCCGGTGAATCTCGCGATGCGCATCGCCGACCAGCTCATCGAGACCGGCGAGGTCGCCTATCCGTACATCGGGGTGCAGGTCACGCCGATCCCGCCCGCCGTCGCGCAGCGGTGGGGCATCGAGGACGGCCTCTATATCCAGTCGGTCGACCCGAACGGATCGGCCGCGAGGGCGGGTCTGAAGCCGGGCGACATCGTCACGAAGATCGACGGCCATCCCGCGAACCGCGCCGATGTGCTCACCAGGCTGCTGCTGACGAAGAAGGCCGGAGACCGGGTCACGATCACCTTCGTTCGCGACGGCACGGAGCACACCGGTACGGCGACGCTCGTGGCGCGTCCATCGTCGTAGGCCGCTTCGGCGGGTGATTCAGCGGTTCCGCTGGCCCACATTGCGGGTGTGTTCCTCGTCGACCCGCAATGTGGGACCACGGAAGCGTGTATCAGCTCTCTGGCAGCCAGACCCGCATGTCGCCGCCGCCGCGGTTGGCCCAGGCGAAGTACGGGATGCCTGTGAGCTCGCGACCCTCGGCTGTACGCACCGAGACGCCGATGATTCCGGGGACGAGGCCGGGTGCGCTCGCCTCCACGACCGAGCCTGGCTCGATCCTCTCGTCGTCCAGCACGACGCCCTCGGGCTGATCGGTGCCCTCGAATGCGTAGACCAGTGGGCCGCGCTCGATCGCGACGCTGCCGCGCAGGGCGTCAGCTCGCGGGTGAGGGTACGTGACCCGCGGCGTCAGCGGCAGCGCGAGCTCGAGGGTGTCGCCCGCAGCGAAGGGGCGCGTGATCGTCGCGTAGCGGCCCGGAGCGACATTCACTCCGTCCAGCGTCGCCCCGCCGGCCCAGTCCGGCACCCGCAGACTCAGCGTGATCGATGCCGCCGGCGCTTCCGCCATGATGATGCGAACGGTGCCGTCCCAGGGGTACGCCGTGTCGACCCTCAGCTCGACATCGCCGGCATCGGTGCTCGCGCGGAGCACGCCCGGCACGTACTGGTGGACCTGAACCCCGTCACCGTTCGTCGTCGCGAGGTAGCCGCCCAGGCTCGACAGCATGCGCATGATGTTCGGCGGGCAGCAGGCGCAGCCGAACCAGCGCAGTCGGCCGTTCTTGGGCGTGCGCTCGTCGTCCGCGTGCGCGTCGTGCCGCACGTGCAGCGGGTTCACGTAGAAGTAGTCGCCGCCGCGCAGTGAGACGCCGGCGAGGAACCCGTTGAAGAGAAGTCGCTCGATCTGGTCCGCGTAGAATGCCTCGCCCGTGGCCAGCAGCATCCGCCACGCCCACTGCACCGCACCGATCGCGGCGCACGTCTCGGCGTACGCCCGGTCGGACGGCAGCTCGTACGGGTCACCGAAGGCCTCGCCGTCCCAGCGCGATCCCAGTCCACCGGTGACGTACTGCTTGGTCGCCGCCATGTGGTCGTACTGCCGGCCGAGTGTGGCCAGCAGCTCCGAATCGGATGTCTCGATCGCCACGTCCGCGGCTCCCGTCGTGAGATACACGGCGCGCACCGCGTGCCCCTCGACGGTCGTGGCCTCGCGTACCGGGACGCGGTCGGAGAGGTAGGTGGAGTTTCCGCCGAAGCGCTCCAGCGTGGCGTGCCCGCGCGCGTCGACGAACCACTCGGCCAGGTCGAGGTAGGCGCGCTCGCCGGTCTCGCGGTACAGCTCCACGAGAGCGGTCTCGATCACCGGATGCCCGTCCACGTCGCCTGCGGACCCGGTCGCCGAGCGTGGACCGAACTCGCGCACCAGGTGGTCCGCGACCCGCACCGCGACGTTCAGCAGGTCGTCGCGTCCGGTCGCGCGTTTCTGCGCGACCGCCGCTTGGATGAGGTGGCCGGCGCAGTAGTGCTCGTGGTTGCGCTCCGGATGCGCGTTTCGCTCGCCCTCGCGCAGCCGCACCACCGTGTTGAGGTATCCATCCGGTTCCTGCGCTGCCGCGACCAGCTCGGTGATCTTCAGCTGGTCGGCCAGAAGCTGTTCGTCGGCCTCGCGCGCGTATTCCCAGGCGGCGGCCTCGAGCCATTTGTAGACATCCGAATCGGCGAAGATCGGTCCCACCGCCTCGCCCTCAGCGTGGCCCGCTGCGATCTCGAAGTTGCCCAGGTTGCCGGCATCGCGCAGTTGGCGAAGGCCATCCGGGATGGACACGTCGCGGTTGGCGAGCTGCCGATCGAGCCAGAAACCCTCTCGAACGACCACGTCGGAGAGCGCAAGCGGACGCAGCACCGTGTCGGCATGGGGGCTGGCGGGGCCCCAAACGTGGTCAAAGGCAACCGGGCGTGCGGCGGCGGGAGAGGAGACGGTCACGACGTAGAGGTCCTTCTCGAAGAGTGGCTTGGTTCAGGAAGCAGCCGAAAGGCCGCCGGCGCAGAACGTTCCGGAAATTTCCGAACTACGTCGACCGTAATCGCGCTGACCGACCTCGTCAACACCGCTGCTCTTGATATCGTGAGCGTCACGGAACATTTCCGTCGCACGGGCGCGACGTGTCGCTCGGATCGCAGAGGCAGGCTCGTATGGCAGTGAAGTCGGCGCCTTCGGGCTCGTCGGTGCGCGTGGTCGACGTCGCCGCGGCCGCCGGCGTTTCACCGGCAACGGCATCCAAGGCGCTGAACAACACGGGACAGCTGAGCGAAGGCACCCGGCGCCGGGTGCGCGAAGCCGCGCAGCGACTCGGGTTCACCGAGCGTGAGCGTGAGCGGGACTCGTCTCGCACCGTCACTGTCGCGCTGCTGACCGGCGACTCGGTCGGTCGCTTCAGCCTGCCGATCCTGCTCGGCGCGGAGAACGCGCTGAGTCTCGGGCAGATCATGGTGCTGCTCTGCGACACACGCGACGACCCGGTTCGCGAGCAGTACTACCTCGAGCGCCTGCGCGAACAGCGCGTAGACGGCGTCATCGTGACCGGCGGATTCACCGACCCGCGGCGGCCGCTTCGCGCCGACATTCCCATCGTGTACGCGCACACGCCATCGAGCGATCCGAACGACACGTCCGTGGTGTCCGATGACGCGGCGGGCGTGGCGCTCGTCGTCGACCACCTCGTGAACCTGGGCCGACGCCGGCTCGCGCACATCACGGGACCCGTCGACCAGCGAAGTGCTCAGGTGCGCGCCGAGGCAATGCTCGCGCGGGCGGGCGAGAGCGGGCTGTCCCTCATGCACGAGCCCCTTTACGGAGCGTGGAGCGAAGCATGGGGCCGCGCGGCCGTCGACATCCTGCTCGACCACGGTGACGGTGCACCGGATGCGATCACCTGCGGCAACGACCAGATCGCGCGCGGGGCGTGTGAGCGCCTTCGCGAACGTGGGGTGGGCATCCCCGACGGCATCGCTATCACGGGATTCGACGACTGGGACGTGATCGTCGAGGGCGCACGTCCGCCGCTCACGACGGTCAACCGCAGGCTCGGAGAGATCGGACGCCGTGCCGCGGAGCTTCTGCTCGACGCCATAGGAGGCACCCGCCTGCCGGGTATCGAACGCGTGCAGCCCGAGCTGATCGCGCGCGGGTCCACGCTCGGCGTGCTCTGAGCCGTGACGGATGCCCGCGGCTATCGTGAAGGCTCATGGAAACCGTCGACTCCGCGCGTGATGTGCGCCGCGCCGGCGTGCGCGACGTGGCCGCGCTCGCCGGAGTATCGACGCAGACCGTGTCCCGCGTGATCAACGAGCACCCGAGCGTGCGGGATGAGACGCGACGCCGCGTGCAGGATGCCATGCTCCAGCTCGGCTACCGCGTCAACAACGCGGCGCGAACCCTCGGCACCCGGCGCACGCGCACTCTCGGAGTGATCGCGTCGAACGCGGCGCTGTTCGGACCATCGTCCGCGGTCGTGGCGCTGGAAGCGGCGGCCCGTACCGAAGGGCGCTGGGTGACCACGGCGTATGCCGACGCCTCGGACGAGTCATCGACACTGACATCTCTCGAGCATCTGCTCTCGCAGGGCGTCGACGGCATCGTGGTGGTCGCTCCGCGCGTGTCGACCGTTTCGGTGCTGCGCAAACAGGATGCTGGTTTGCGCATCGCTGCGCTGCCTTCCGATCGAGGCATCGACGATCAGGCCGAGGCCGCAGGTCTCGCGGTGACGCACCTGCTCGAGCTCGGGCACCGCCGCATAGCGCGGCTGGGCGGTCCAGGCGATTGGCTCGAGGAAGCCGCTAGGGTGCGCGGTTTCGACGAGACGATGCGGCGCACCGGAATCGACGCGGCTGCGCGATGGTCGGGGGACTGGTCCGCGGCGTCGGGGGCAGCACGTGCGGCCGAGGTCGCCGAGGTCGTGCGGTCGGGCGCGGCGACGGCCGTCGTTGTGACCAACGACCAGATGGCGCTCGGACTCATCTCCGGACTGGTCTCGGCTGGTCTGTCGGTTCCGCGCGACGTCTCGATCGTCGGGTTCGACGACAACACGGATTCCGCGTTCTATCGGCCCGCTCTCACCACGGTGCGCGTCGACCTGGAGGGCGACGCGCGGCGGTGCGTGTCGGAGGTGCTGGGTCTCGACGTGCAGGCATCCGTGAAGTCGCCGCGCCTGATTGCACGCGAGTCGACGGCTCCTGTTGGATAGCGGGTATCCGACTGGCTCTGCCCGCATGTGACCGGTAACATGGCCGAAGCGCCGCCTGTTCGATCCAGAGGGGCGGATGCGACGCCGGAGCGGACGAGACGAAGACGATGGAGGAGTCAGTGACGATTCTGGATGCGACGCAGGAGGCAGCCGTAGCGCGCACGCGCGAGGAGGTCGCCGCACTGCACGCCGAGCTCGTGCGCTACGGACTGGTGGTGTGGACCGGCGGCAACGTTTCCGGGCGCGTGCCCGGCACCGACCTGTTCGTGATCAAACCGTCCGGAGTCTCGTACGACGATCTGGCTCCCGAGAACATGATCCTCTGCGACCTCGAGGGGCAGGTCGTCCCGGGCACGCCGGGCAGCGAGCGCGCCCCGTCGAGCGACACAGCGGCGCACGCCTACGTGTACCGGCACATGCCCGAGGTGGGCGGCGTGGTGCACACGCACTCGACGTACGCGGTCGCGTGGGCGGCGCGCGGCGAGGAGATCCCGTGCGTGATCACAGCGATGGCCGACGAGTTCGGGGGTCCTATTCCGGTTGGCCCGTTCGCGATCATCGGCGACGACTCCATCGGCCGCGGCGTCGTCGAGACGCTGCGCGAGCACCGCAGCCGCGCGGTGCTGATGCAGAACCACGGCCCGTTCACGATCGGCGTGAGCGCGAAAGATGCCGTCAAAGCCGCCGTCATGGTCGAAGACGTCGCCCGCACCGTGCACATCGCACGCCAGGGCGGCGATCTCATCCCGATTCCGCAGGAGGCGATCGACCGCCTCTACGACCGTTACCAGAATGTGTACGGTCAGGCGACGGATGCCCGCAGGAGCCAGTCGTGAGCGCCGCCGGCGAAGGGGCCGCATCCCCGACCGAAAGCGCGATCGACGCGGCCGCGGCCGAGACCGTCGCCGCCGACGCCATCCGCTCCGGGCGTGCCGTGCTCGGCATCGAGCTCGGCTCCACCCGCATCAAGGCGTGCCTGATCGGCGACGACCCCTCCGTGGCCATCGCCGCTGGCAGCCACGCCTGGGAGAACCAATTCGTCGACCGCAGGTGGACGTACTCGCTCGAGGATGTCTGGGTAGGCATCCAGAGCGCGTACGCCGACCTCGTCGCCGACGTGCAGCGCCGATACGGCGTGCAGCTCGCCTCGCTCGGTTCGATCGGCATCTCGGCCATGATGCACGGCTATCTGCCGTTCGATGTGGAGGGCGACTTGCTCGTGCCGTTCCGCACCTGGCGCAACACGACGACCGGGCCTGCTGCGGCCGAGCTCAGCGAGCTGTTCGGAGTGAACATCCCGCTGCGCTGGTCCGTTGCCCACCTGTACCAGGCCGTGCTCGACGAGGAGCCGCACGTGCCGAGCGTGGCGTTCCTCACCACGCTCGCCGGCTACGTGCACTGGAAGCTGACCGGCCGCAAAGTCCTGGGCGTCGGAGATGCCTCTGGCATGTTCCCGATCGACTCCGCCACCGGAGACTATGACGCCGACCTGCTCTCACGGTTCGAGACCATCGTCACGCAGCCGGATCTGCGGAGCATTCTCCCGGCGGTGCTCTCCGCCGGCGCGCCGGCAGGCGAGTTGACTCCCGAGGGTGCGGCGCTCCTCGACCCGACCGGCGCGCTCCAGCCGGGCATCCCGCTGTGCCCGCCCGAGGGGGATGCCGGCACCGGCATGGTCGCGACGAACGCGGTCGCCCCGCGCACCGGCAACGTCAGCGCGGGCACGAGCATCTTCGCGATGGTGGTGCTCGAGCATCCGCTCGCCGAGTCACACGAGGAGCTCGACCTCGTCACCACCCCGGCGGGCGACCCGGTCGCGATGGTGCACTGCAACAACGGCGCCAGCGAGCTGGCCGAGTGGGCGGGCCTGTTCCGTCGATTCGGCGAGTTGGCGGGCGCATCCGTCGATGCGGATGCCGTGTTCGAGCTGCTGTTCCGCGAGGCGCTGAACGGCGATGCGGATGCCGGCGGCCTGCTCGCGTACAACTACCTCGCTGGCGAGCCGGTCACCGGCACGGCGGAGGGCCGTCCGCTGTTCGTGCGCACGCCCGACAGTCGCTTCACGCTCGCGAACGTCGTGCGCGCCCAGCTCTACGGGGTTTTCGGCACGCTGAGCCTGGGCATGCGCGTGCTCTCCGCCGAAGGAGTCGCGCTCGAGCGGATGCTCGCCCACGGCGGCATCTTCCGCACCGCCGGTGTCGCGCAGCGCTTCCTCGCGGCGGCGCTGAACGCTCCGGTGGCCGTGGGCGAGACCGCGGCCGAGGGCGGTGCGTGGGGCGCCGCGGTGCTCGCCGCGTACCTGCGCGAGGCATCCACCGGGCTGTCGCTCGCCGAATATCTGAACGACACCGTGTTCGCCGATGCCGCGACGCAGGTCACCGACCCAGACCCGGCCGACGTCGCCGGCTTCGCCGCCTACCTCGAGCGCTACAGCGCCGGCCTCGCGGTCGAGCGCGCCGCGATCGCCGCCCTGTAGACCATGCCGCCCGTGCCCCTCCTTCCCCCGAGAGTGCGGGTCCCTCCCCCTGAGGGTGCACGTTCGTCTCCCGGAGGGTGCGTATTACTCCGCTCGAGGGTGCGACACCGTTCGCCCCAATCGCTTCACTGCACGAATGACCACAGATAGGACAGTCCGATGACCCGCACCCCGCTCACCACCTCGCTCGACGCATACGAGGTCTGGTTCCTCACCGGCAGCCAGCACCTCTACGGCCCGGAGACGCTGGAGCAGGTCGCCGACCAATCGCGCACCATCGCGGAGCAGCTCGGCGCCTCCGACGACGTGCCCGTGCGCATCGTGTGGAAGCCCGTGCTCACCGGATCGGACGAGATCCGTCGCGTCATGCTCGAGGCCAACGCGGACGATTCCGTGATCGGTGTGATCGCGTGGATGCACACCTTCAGCCCCGCGAAGATGTGGATCGCCGGTCTCGACGCGCTGCAGAAGCCGCTGCTGCACCTGCACACGCAGGCCAACGTCGAGCTGCCGTGGAGCGAGATCGACTTCGACTTCATGAACCTCAACCAGGCGGCGCACGGCGACCGCGAGTTCGGCTACATCCAGTCCCGGCTCGGCGTCGCACGCACCACCGTCGTCGGACACGTCAGCGATCCCTCCGTGAGCGGCCGCATCGGCACCTGGACCCGCGCCGCAGCGGGCTACGCGGCATCCCGCTCCCTCAAACTCGCCCGGTTCGGCGACAACATGCGCTTCGTCGCCGTCACCGAGGGCGACAAGACCGAGGCCGAGCACGTCTTCGGCGTGCAGGTCAACACCTGGGGCGTGAATGAGCTCGCGGATGCCGTGAGCCAGGCATCCGAGACGGACATCGACGCGCTCGTGGCCGAGTACGAAGACCTGTACGACGTCGTGCCCGAGCTGCGGCGTGGCGGCGAGCGGCACCAGTCGCTGCGCGACGGGGCAGCCATCGAGCTGGGGTTGCGCTCGTTCCTCGAGGAGGGCGGATTCGGCGCGTTCACGACGAACTTCGAAGACCTCGGCGCGCTCAAGCAGCTGCCCGGCCTCGCGGTGCAGCGCCTGATGGCCGAGGGATACGGCTTCGGTGCCGAGGGCGACTGGAAGACGGCCGTGCTCGTGCGCATCGCCAACGTGATGGGCGCGGGTCTGCCGGGCGGAGCATCCCTCATGGAGGACTACACCTACGACCTCACGCCTGGGCAGGAGCGCATTCTCGGCGCGCACATGCTCGAGGTGAGCCCGTCGCTGACCACAGCCAAGCCGACGCTGGAGATCCACCCGCTGGGCATCGGCGGCAAGGACGACCCGGTGCGTCTGGTCTTCAACGCGGATGCCGGCCCCGCGGTGGTCGTGGCGCTCTCGGACATGCGCGACCGCTTCCGCCTCACGGCGAACGTGGTCGAGGTTGTTCCGCCCACCGAGCCGCTGCCGAAGCTTCCCGTTGGTCGTGCCGTGTGGGTTCCGCAGCCGGACTTCCGCACCTCGGCCTGGGCCTGGCTGCAGGCCGGCGCCGCACACCACACGGTCATGACGAACGCCGTGGGCATCGAGGCATGGGAGGACTTCGCACGGATGTCCGCCACCGAGCTCGTCATCATCGACAACGACACGAGGCCGCGTGAGTTCGAGCAGCAGCTGCAGTGGAGCGCCGCCTACTGGCGCCTCCAGCGCGGCATCTGATCGCACGGCATCCGGGCTCGACATCTAAACGGAACCGCGACGGCCTCTTGACTTGTTAATGCTCATAACCATAAAGTTATGAGCATTAACAAGAAGGGGGCGACCATGTCCGCCGATTCGTCACAGATTTCGCGCCTTCCACATGCCGTGCGGTGGGTCGGGCGCAGCACTACCATCGCCGGGCTCGGGTTCAGCCTGTCGTGGATCATCGGCCTCTGCGTCTTCGCGGATTCGACGACCGTCGTCTCAACCGGCGCAGAAGTCATCGCTTCCTACCGCGGTCAGGCGCTCGCGGCTCTCGCCCAGTTCCTGTTCACTGAGGGCCTCCCGCCGATCGCGATTCTGGTCGTGGTGCGGGCGCTCTGCCGCTCGATGCGTACTTCCGGTCATTCGCGTCTGGCCCGAGCCACCTGGATCATGGCCCCGGCCGCCTGCATCATCTCGTTCGCACAATTCGTCTTGGGCGTCACGTTGGTGATCGGAGCAGTGCCTTCGAACGACGCAGCGGCGTCGGCCGGGCTTTCGGATGCCGTCACTCGCCTTGATGGAGTGAAGATGCTCTTCTTCGGTGGCATGGCCGTCGCCACGGTGGTCTACCTGATCATCGCGCAACGAGTGCGGCCGATCTGGCTGAGCGTCACGAGTGCGCTGCTGGCCGTCGCGATCGTCATTTCGGGGCTCGGATACCTGTTCGCGCTCACTCCGCTTGCGGCAGCGGCCTACGCCTCCCTGCCGCTGTTGCTCGTCTGGATGACAGGCTGGGGCGTCCTGCTCGGGCTTCGGGTACGTTGACGCCATGCCGAGACAGGGTCTGACACGTGCGCGCGTCGTGGACGAGGCGGCGGCGCTCGCCGACGAGGCGGGACTCGAGGAGGTCACGTTCGCCGGACTGGCGAAGCGGCTCGGAATCTCGGCTCCTGCGCTGTACAAGCATGTGGACGGATTGAGTGGGCTGAGGCGGGACCTTACCGTGCTGGGGCTCACCGAGCTCACTGCGCAGATGCGGTCGGCGACGGTCGGCCGATCCGGACGAGATGCGCTGCTGGCGGCCGCTGAGTCATACCGGGCCTATGCGGAGCGACGCCCGGGCATGGTGAACGTCGTTCTCAGGGCGCCCGATCCCGGTGACGGGGAGCACGAAAATGCAGCAATCGCCGCGCTCGAGGTGATGCGTCAGGTGTTCGCGGCCTACGACCTGGCCGAGCCCGACTTGGTGCACGCCGTGCGCGAAATGCGGGTGATCATGCACGGATTCGCCGTACTCGAACGTGCCGGAGGATTCGGCATGGACGAGTCACTCGACGAGACCTACCGGCGGCTCATCGACGCGCTGGACCGCTCGCTGCGCCGGTAGCGCGGGTCGGGTGGCCATGCGGCCGGTGGCGCCGGCACCGACCACGACCCATCCGTGATCCCATGCCTGGAGCGCGCCACGCCCGGGCTGCAGTCCCGAATTGCACGCGCGCGCCAGGCCACGTAAAGTATTCACTTGTCACCCCAAAGGTGCGGAAAGCTCGCAGAGCTTCCGGCCTCAAGCGGGACCGATCCTCAGCCGAAGAGCTACTCCTCTCAGGAGAGAACCACTGGTTGAACGGAACGAACAACTTCCATCGGCGCGTACTCGAGTTCGTCTCGAGCAGTTACCCGTGGATGATCGGTGAAGTCAACCCTGACAAGTAGGTCGCGAGACCGATGGTCAGGAGTGTCCGATCCTTGAGAACTCAACAGCGTGCACAATGTCATATGCCAATTAACCTCGTCACTGGCATCGGCCTTTTTGGTTGGTGTTGGTGTTGGGATTCCTTTGGATTAGATATTTTTGAATGTCAGTTTGATATTCGATTCTAGTCAGATCAGCT